>CAYMRL010000002.1:190000-589855 GCA_964392895.1 uncultured bacterium | reverse complement strand
TGGAAACGAGCCGAACCATAGGTTCAGCCCGTTTCCTATCTCCTGAGAGATGACATCCGCGATGCAGTAGATTCTGAACACACCTATGGCCGAGACAAAGACCAAGTTCACCAGCGCCAGCGTCGACGAGTACATCGCGTTCAGAGCCAACGAGCAGCAGAAGGCCGACTGCCAGCAGCTGATGGCGCTGTTCTCGAGGGTCACTGGTCACGAGCCGAGCATGTTCGGACCGAGCATCGTCGGGTTCGGCACCTACCGCTACGCGTACGAGAGCGGGCACTCTGGCGAGGCGCCTCTGGCCGGGTTCGCGATCCGCGGGCGCGAGCTGGTCGCGTACATCTACGCCGAGAGCCCTGAGCAGCAAGCGTTGCTCGCCAAGCTCGGCAAGCACAGGATGACGAAGGCGTGCCTCTACTTCAAGCGGTTATCCGACTTGGATCTTGCGGTGTTGGAGCAGTTGGCGACCAACTGCGTCGCCGAGACGAAGCGACGCTGGTCGAGCGAGACCTAGAACCCCTACCTCGGATTCACGTCGACAGCTCGGTAGGCATCGCCGCTGTAAGACACGGTCACCGGCACGCTGCCGAAGTACTCGCCGGGGTCGTTGATGGCGCCGTCGCCGTCCTTGTCGGTACCCGCTCGGATCGTGTAGCTGCCTGCCGAGACCTGACCGAGATCGAACGTTCCAGACGGGCTCGCCATACCGGACGCGACTATGGTGTCGCCACTGAGCAGCCGCACCTCGACCTGGCTGAACACGCCCGCGGACGCCATCTCAACGGCTGCACCGGCGTCGACCATGCCCCAGCCGTAGAAGGTGTCGGGACCGGCGATGCCGATGTCGCGAGCCGTGTTGCGCAGCACCGACACCACCTGGGCCGGCGTCAGGCTCGGGTTGACGCTCTTCATCAGTGCAACGACCCCCGCCACGTGGGGTGAGGCCATGCTCGTACCCTGCATGAACTGGTAGTACTGCGAGCTCGTCGCAGGGTCCCAAGCCAGGCTCAACACTCCGTCGAAGTAGCCGTCGTCGTTGCGGTCGTAGCGTATGTCGCCACCCGGGGCTGCGACATCGATCTCCTGGCCGACGTTGCTGTAGTACGCCAACTGTTCGAGGTAGTTGGTGGCCGAGACACCGATGACGCCATCGTAGGCAGCGGGGTTGGCCACGGTGGCGGTTGCGTCGTTCCCAGCGGCCGCCACGACGCTCACCCCGGCCGCTAGCGCCGCCGCTACGGCGGCTTCAAGCGCGGGCGTCTCGCCGTAGCCGCCCAGGCTCAGGTTGATGACGTCGACAGCCGGTAACACCGGTGCCGCTCCGACGCTCTGCCCGGCCGACCAGAGGATGGCGTTGACTATCCGGGCAGTCGTGAGCGTGCAGCCGTCCGCGCCCGCCTCGGAACCGATGCGCACCGGCCTGATCCTGACGTCAGGGGCGACGCCGACGACGTTGTACGTCGCGTTCCAGGTAGCAGCGACGGTGCCGGCGACGTGCGTGCCGTGACCGGCGCAGGCCATGTTGTTCCCAGGGTTGAGGCCAGGGTTCGAGTCGTTGCCGGCGAAGTCGTAGCCGGGGAGGAGGTTGCCGACGAGGTCGCCGTGCCCCAGCGCGAAGCCGCCGTCGATGACAGCCACCACGACCGACGACGTGCCCTCGGTGACATCCCAGGCCTCCTCGAGGTTGATGTCTTCGTAGTGCCATTGGAGACCGAAGTCGTAAGCAGCGAGTCGGTAGTCGCCTTGCGGCTTGGGCAACGTCCAGCGCAGGTTCGGTTCGACGCTGGCGACGCGGCCGTCGCGCGCCATGGCCGCCAAGTCGAGACCGCTTCCTGACCTGACGACGAGCATCGGGAAGTCGGCGCTGACCAGTTGCGCCGCGATCGTGAAGCCGTAGTCGGCGGCGAGACCCGCTGTCATCGAGTGGTAGGTCGCCGCGCTGGCCACGAGCTCGGGCGCGATCATGCCCGACACGCCCGCCTCGAGTGCTCGCGCCACCTCAGCGTTCAGCATCACGATGTACTCGCCGGGGATGATCTCCTCGCGAGCCAGGTCGGCCGCGGATGCGCTGGCCGCACGCTCGAGCAGCGTCGGGTCACCGACCGAGCCGACGCCGATCCGTCCATCCGAGTCGGTTATGACGCCGGTGACGCGCGGGAAGCGCATGCCGACGTTGACCGCGCTGATCGGGCTCGACCCCCTGAAGGTCAGCGCACCGGCGTAGCTCCCGACCGCCAGACCGCCGCGGTTCACCGTCACGGTCAGAGTCGAAGTGCCCGACTGACCCGAGGTGCGGTTGGTCCTGAGCCAGTTGGAGTCGGACGACACCGTCCAGACGCCGTCGGCGGTGACGGTCAACGTTGCTTCACTGGTGCCATCGAACGCTAGGAAACCGGGACTGACGTCGATGAAGGTGGCAGGCGGGCCCCCAGCGCCACCCCCGCAGGCCGCGATGAGAAGTGCCGGAGCGACTATCGCCGAAGCAAGACGCGTGAAGATGCCGAAAGGACGCATGCCGTCTCCTTGGGGGTTCGTGCCTGACTCGCAGCAATGTACTCGCTGCAACGTCGCAGCATGCGTAGCTGGTGGCCCCGCTCTGGTTGGTCGGCGGGCACCTGGTTAACCCTGATAACCTACTCGGATGGCAACCGAGCCTGTACCGGCCGCCGACTTCGCGACTCGCGCCGGCTTCGACACACGCGTCGGCGCCTACTGCGTGCTGGTCGAGCGCGGTTCGATCCTGTTGGCTCACCTCAGGGTCGAGCTGTTCGAGAACGACGAGTGGACTCTGCCCGGCGGTGGCCTGGAACCCCACGAGACACCCGAACAGGCGGCGGTGCGCGAGCTGCGCGAGGAGACCGGCCTCGACGTCGAGCTCACCGGGTTGCTGGCGGTGGACAGCTTCACGGTGCCGCCCGAAGACAGGCTGGAAGAGGTCGACCGCCGCCGAGCGCTGCTGTCCTTGCGGATCATCTACACCGCCAAGCGCATCGGCGGCAGCTTGCGGCCGGAGCCTGACGGCTCCACCGATCAGGTCGCGTGGATCGGGCTTGCTGAGGTGGAAGGCATACGGCGTGTCGAGCTCGTCGACGTCGCTGTGCGCGCGCACGCAGCGACATCCGCGGTGATGGCCCGTCCCGTTACCACCTAGCCTAGACGACCTCGGCAATGACCAATTCCAGCTGCGTAGCGTCCCTACCTAAGTCGTACTCTCTACGCACATGACCGAGAGACTCCGCCCCGACCTGTTCCTGCTCGACGGAAACGTCACGCACCTGAACCACGGCTCGTTCGGAGCGGTTCCCATTCCTGTTCTAGAGGCTCAACGCCGCGCGTCGGAGGCGATCGAGCGCAGCCCTGAGCGTTTCTATCGAGGCGATCTAGCGCCAGCTATCGAAGCGGTGCGCACCGAGGTCGCCGACTTCCTTGGAACCGATCCGGACGGCCTCGCCCTGGTCGAGAACGCCACGGAAGCCGTACAGGTCGCTCTCGACGCCGTCGGTCTGGAGCCGGACTCCGAGATCGTGTACACCGACCACGCCTACGGCTGGGTCATAGCTGCAATCAACAGGGCGTGCGCGAGGACCGGCGCAGTGGCGCGTTGCGTGCCGCTGCCGGCGCCGCGCCCAGGAGTGACTGACCCTACGCACCAGTCTCCCGACGTCTCCGGCGCGGAGCTGGTGGCCGCGCTCGCACCCGCGCTCAACGAGCGTACGAGGTTGCTGGTCCTGGACCAGATCACGTCGGCCTCCGCGCTGCTCCTGGGCGTGCACGAGGTGTGCGAGGTGTTCGGCGACCAGGTGCCCATCCTGATCGACGCCGCTCACGCACCCGGGGTCATCCGGCAGCCGGTACCGGCGAAGGCGGCGTTCTGGCTCGGCAACCTGCACAAGTGGGCTTTCGCGGCGCGCACCGCCGCGGCGTTGGTGGTAGGGCCGGGCTTCCGGGACCGCGTGCAACCGCTGGTGGCCAGCGCCGGCGCCTCGGCCGGCTTCCCGCGCTCGTTCAGCTACCTCGGCACTCAGGATCCAACGGCTTTCCTCGCACTGCCTGCGTCACTCGCCTTCCCACGTGAGCATCTGGGCATGACGTTCCCCGAGCTGCTCGCGAGGAACACGCGGTTGCTGGACGCCGGCTTGAAGCTTCTGGCGGCCCGCCTCGGCCTCGAGTCACCCTCGTCGAACGGACTGCCGTTGCGCGCGCTCAGCCTCGAGCGGCCCGGCAGCGACAAGGATGCAGGGAGGCTCACCAACGAGTTGCGCGAGGACGGCGTCGAGATCGCCATCACTTCGGTAGGCGGATTGCTTCATGCTCGCGTCTCCGTGCAGGCTTACGTGGCGCTGGCGGACTTCGAGCGGTTGGCTGACGCGTTAGCCGAGAGAGTGAGATAGAGCTGAGATGAAGGCCCAGAGGAAGTACAGCGTCGCCGGCTCACTGTGTTACTGTGGGGTCATGCGCAATATCACAGTCTCAGTTGACGACGATACCTATAGGCGAGCCCGCGTCAGGGCTGCTGAACTGGATACTTCGGTGTCGAAGCTCGTCGGCGACTTCCTGCGCGAGCTAGCTGCCTCAGAGAGCGAGTTCGAACGCTTGGCTCGGCAAGAACGCGAGATAGCCGCAACCGTCGTCGGGTTCAGCGCATCCGACCGGCTGGGCCGCGACGAGATCCACGAGAGGCGCGGATGACCCGGTTCCTGGACACGAACGTGCTCTTGTACCGGATCTCGGACGAGCCGCACGAACAGGGGAAGCGGGACCTCGCCCTACAAGCGCTCGATTCGCCAGAGAACGTGCTGTCCACCCAAGTGCTCCAGGAGTTCTACGCCCAGGCCACACGCTCTTCTAGGCGAGGTGCCATCAGTCCTCAGGCAGCAGCCGGGCTGGTAGAAGCTTGGAGCAGGTTCCCGGTCATCGAGACCACGCGCGACTTGATGCGCCAGGCCATCGAGCTCAGCCAGCGTCGTCACTGGTCGATCTGGGACTCGGCGATCGTAGCCGCAGCTCTACAGGCAGGCTGCGATGAGTTGTGGACAGAAGACCTCTCAGGGGGTCAGCGCGAGGGGTCACTCACGATAGTCAACCCGTTCCGAGCACCCTAGCGGTCCGCATGGCCGGCACCCACCCACCTGACTCCCTGCCCGGTCGCCGCCCGCACCCGATCCGCCAACTGCGCGACGTGATGATGCAGGTGCCTGACGTTGATCAACTGGTGCTCGAGCTTGGACACCCTGTACCACTGGAAACCGCTCTCAAGACTGGCCAGATCTAGCGCGTCCACGAAGGCATCGACCCGCTCGCTCAGGTACGACGCGTACCCAAGCACCTTACCCTTGGAGTACGGGTCGGGCACGACAGGCAGGCTGCTATCAGGGTCGGGCGGTCCGCCGATACCGTCCTCGTTCTGCACATCACCCTGATGACCGGGCCAGGGCCGGAAGTCCTCAGGAGTCGGCTGCAGGTAGAGATGGGTGAAGTAGAGGCTGTGGTACGCGATCTGCCAGAACGCGTTCACATGCAGGTGCCTCTCCCACTCGCCGTCCGGACAGAGCTCGACGGCTTCGCGCAGCATCGCGAGGCCGGCTCGATACTGGCTCTTCAGAACCGACCTGACCAGCTGAGCCGGAACACTACCATCGCTCATGTCGCCTCCTAGCTTGGAACGGTGAGGAACTGTCTGACCGCCCCGAGGTGATAGGCCGAGTGGGTTATGCAGCACATCGCGACCTCGGTCTCCCCTTCGCCCCAGGCCTCGGCCGACCGCAGCAGCCGCACCAGCTCGTCATAAGCGCCCCTCAGACCCGATCGGAGTTCCTCCCAGCGAGCCTCCTCGACGCTGGATACCACCCAGCTCTGACGCCAGTCGATGCGGACCTCCGGCTTACCGAGCAGGATGTCGATCATCACGTTCAGGTAGAAGGTCGTGTGGAAGACGTGCGCGGCGATGGTCGTGCCGCCGGGCGTCAAGCTCCGGGACGCCGCTTCAGCGCTCACCTTCGCCAGCGTCGGGAACCAGCCGGTACCTGTGTCGAGGTAGTAGTTCCCACCCTTGTCGGAGCCGACGAACGACTCCTCGAGGAGGACTAGGTACAGCTCGCTGGCGCCACCACCGTTAGCCATGCGCACATGGTGCCACAACTACCACCAGCCTCGCTCCATCCCTTGACAGGAATATTCTCGATAGTGCATTATCGAGATCGTGAGGGCAGCGATACCAGCAACCGGCGCCCAGCCGCCCGACCCGACCGCGCAGCTCAGGACGCTGAGCGCGCTGGCGGAGCCGAACAGGCTGCGCATCGTCGACCTGTTGCGCACCGGCCCTCTTACTGTCGGGGAGGTCGCCACCAAACTGCGGCTGCGGCAGCCTCAAGCCTCGAAGCACCTCAAGGTCCTCGCCGAAGCGGGGATCCTGGAGGTCAGAGCCGAGGCCAACCGCCGGATCCACGCTCTCAGGCCGGAGCCGTTCGAGTCGCTCGAGGTGTGGCTCGAGCGCATGGAGACCGCAACGGTCGAGCGCTTCGACAGGCTCGACGGCTACCTGAGCACACTCAAGGAGGAAGCAGATGTCTGACCAGAAGATGTTCACCCGCATCGAAGGCAACACCCTCGTCCTGGAACGCACGTTCGAGGCTCCGCGTGAGAAGGTCTTCGCCGCGTTCACGGACTGTAAGCACCTCAAGCACTGGTGGGGACCGCGCGGCTGGGACCTGCCCGTGTGTCGCATGGACTTCCGCGAGGGCGGCTCCTGGCTCTACTGCATGAAGTGCGTCGACGAGAACGCAGGTGAGTGGTTCGGCATGGAGTCGTGGGGCAAGGCCGTCTACGGCGCGATCCAGGCTCCGGAGCGTTACGAGTACACCGACTACTTCTGCGACTCAAACGGCGAGATCAACCCCGACCTGCCCGCCACCAACGCGGTGAACGAGTACATCGACTTAGGCGGCCGCACCAAGGTGATCAGCACCGCCACCTACGTGTCAGCAGAAGCGCTCAAGACGGTGCTCGACATGGGCATGCTCGAGGGTGTTACGCAGACTTGGGATCGGTTGGAGGAGCTCGTCATCACGTTGGTCTAAGCACGCGCCGCCTACGCATCACTACCTTTTCGTAGTCGAAACCATTGACTACGAAAAGGTAGTCTGATGTCCTGACTACACTTTAGTAGTCAGGAGGATGCGTGTAGTACACAGGCAAGGTCACTAGCCCGGAATCTCTAGGCAGGATCCTCCAGCAAGCCCGTCTCGTCAACGGACTCACACAGCGTCAGCTGGCGGATCGCCTGGGTACCAGCCAGCGCTACATCTGGGAGATCGAGGCAGGGAAGCCGTCGATCTTCATGAATCGACTCTTCGCGCTGATGCGCGAAACTGGGGTGGAGCTAGCCGCCACGATCAGCGGGCCGGACGCAGGTGGGTGACCTCGTCGTCGAACTCTATGGGGTGCGCATCGGCACACTGGTTGGAGACACGCCATCCTTCGACTTCGTGACGGAACCGGGCGCCGTGGCCAGGTTCGGACTCGACAGCCAGATTCTGTCAGTGACCGTGCCGCTGAGCATCGTACCGCCGCGCACGAATAGGGCGAGGAGGAGGAACTTCTTCATCGAGCTCCTTCCCGAAGGCAGGATGCTGACGCAGCTGGCCCAGATGGCCCGCGTCTCAACCGGTGACGCGATCGGCCTATTGAGGCGTTTCGGGCGAGACGTGGCGGGCGCCCTTCAGATCTGGGATCCCGACTCACCCGGCGAGCCAAAGGAGCCTTGGCTCAAGCCTCTCGGGGATGAAGAGGTCGCCAGACTACTCACGAACACACAAGACTTCCCGCTCGGGAATCGACCCACCGGGGGAAGAGCTCGCTCGCTGGGGCGCAAGACAAGATCGTCTTAGCCCGCACGGAGGAAGGTTGGAACCAAGTTCTCGACGGCTACCCCTCCACCCACATCCTCAAACCCGCTCCGCCTGGGCTACCCACTGTCATCTTCGACGAGGAGTACGGCGCGCGGTTGGCGCGGCACGCAGGTCTCGAGACACCACCGGCTTGGATCGAGGACTTCTCCGATGTGCCCGCATTTGTCGTCGAGCGCTACGACCGGACCTCCTCTGCGCCGCTGGGCCGCCTGCATCAAGAGGACTTCAATCAGGCGCTGGGCGCAACCCGCGACGAGAAGTACCAACGGATCGGCGGCAAGGTGAGTCTGGCGCGGATCGCCAAGTTGTTGACCGAGTTCGGAGCCGAGGGCGACGCGGTTCGCTTGCTCAAGATGCTGACGCTCTCTGTCGCGATCGGAAACCTGGACATGCACACCAAGAACGTGTCATTGATCCACCACCCGGACGGCTCGGTGAACCTCGCGCCGGCGTACGACCTGGTTCCTCAGGCACACCAACGGAACGCCGGAGAGATGGCGATGGCGGTAGCGGGCGAGTACCAGCATGCGGCATTGACCCGATCCCACTTGGTGGCAGAATGCGAGGCTTGGGAAGTGAACGACGCGAAGGCGCTGATCGATGGGGTCTTACAGTCGGTGCTGGAAGCCTGCGAGGTGGAGACTCCTGACACACGCTCCTACCCTCACCTCCGATTGGACATACATGAGTTCGCTTCCAACCTGCTCGCC
This sequence comes from uncultured bacterium, assembly GCA_964392895.1. Taxonomy (GTDB): domain Bacteria; phylum Deinococcota; class Deinococci; order Deinococcales; family Trueperaceae; genus CAYMRL01. The sequence continues at coordinate 581,241 of CAYMRL010000002.1, read as the reverse complement.
GGCCGTGGCGTTGGAGTCCCTACGGAGTAGGCAGCGTCCTGCTCGCCTCTCTTCCGCGTTACATTGGCCCGATACCAGCCGCTGAGTCGTAGCGAACAGACCACGATGGGCATGTCCGAGAGTGTCCCATGGGCTTCGTTCACTGCGAGCCCTCGGCGACATGGATGCTCTACTATTGACGCACTTACCGCAGATGAACCTCTTCTTAGCGAACACCGACCACGCTTGGTACGAGTTCCTTCGGGGCATCGCGCCAGACGAAGTGAACTTCTGGTTTCCGAGTGGAGACACAGGATTCGCTGCGCTCAAGCCTGGCGAACCTCTCCTCTTCAAAGCCAAGGCGCCCTTCAACGCTGTCATAGGAGGAGGCCACTTCGTTCGGTACGTCAGGGCTCCCGCCTCATTGGCGTGGCAGGCTTTTGGTGACAAGAATGGCGCACCCGACTTCAACAGCTTCTTCGATCGAATCAGTAGGTACCGCTCAGGGAGTCAAGTCGTCGACCCACCGATAGGCTGTGTCCTTCTCAACGAACCGTTCTTCTTCCCCCAGGATCTCTGGGTACCTACACCACATGACTGGCAGAGAAACATCGTACGCGGCAAGCTCTATGCGACCGAAAGTGGTCCCGGGGCGGAGTTGTGGGACGGAGTCGTTGCAGCCCTGGCAGATCCTCGCGCGGTCACTGGCCCTGCTTTCTCGCAGCGTTCGGCACTGATGCAAGATGAAGGCCTCAGCGCAAGGCGGGGTGCGCCGTACCTTACGACTGCTCGACTAGGTCAGGGAGCATTCCGTCTAAGCGTCCTTGATGCGTACCAACTTCGGTGCGCGGTCACAGGCGAGAGGGTTCAACCCGTACTCGAAGCGGCTCACATCAAACCGTTCGCACTGCAAGGCCCAAACATTGTCTCGAACGGGCTGTCACTACGTGCCGACATCCACCGGCTCTTTGACCTTGGATACGTGACCGTCGGCCGAGACATGAAGTTCCATGTCTCGTCAAGGCTAAAGACAGAGTTCAACAATGGCGTCGACTACTACCGGTTCAACGCGAGCGCGCTCAGAGTCTTGCCGGTGCAGTCGACCGACAGACCGCGCACTGACTTCTTGGAGTGGCACAACGACGTGGTGTTTCGGTCGTAGCTTGGAGCCCTCCTTGGGTCGGCTGCTCAATCATCAGCTACCCACATTGCACCGATTGTCCCACCTGTCTGGCTCCTGGTTCAGCAGGTTAGATACGGCAAGATAGGCGGACCTATACCTGAAGCTAGGTATAGGTTGTCATAAGTAGGCTGAGCCAAGTGGTCGGCTATCAAGGTGCAAGGTCTCGTAACCAGCTCGGTGCAACCGGGTCGCAAACGCTCTGTCTTGCCCTCGTAATCTTGTAGTGCCCTGCCTCGGAATCTTGCATCTACTTCCCTCGATGACCTGATCTCACGAGATCGCACCTCTCGCCTTATTGTTTGCGCGATGACATCACGGCTGCACATCTCCCCCACCATCACCGAGCGCTTCCCGACCTACCGCGGGCTCGTGCTGTTCGCCACCGGCCTCAGCAACGGCCCCAGCGATGAGCGCAGCCGCGCCCTACTCCGGCAAGCCGAGGAGCACGCCCGCGAGCGGTTCGCCAACTCCCAGCCGTCCGAGCACCCGCACATAGCCGCCTGGCGCGAGGCGTTCCGCGCCTTCGGGGTCAAGCCGCAGCGCATGCTCAACTCGGCGGAGGCGCTGATCTCGCGCCTTCTCAAGGGTGGCGAGCTACCGCCGGTGAACCGGCTCGTCGACGCTTACAACGCGGTCAGCGTGCGCTTCGTGGTGCCGTGCGGTGGCGAGGACCTGGACAAGGTGGTTGGCGCCGTCACCCTCAGGTTCGCCGACGGCTCGGAAGGCTTCGACACGCTCAAGGACGGCGAGCCGTTCGTCGGCAACCCCGCTCCCGGCGAAGTGGTGTGGGCAGACGTTGCAGGCGTCACCTGCCGCGCCTGGAACTGGCGCCAAGGTGTGCGCACCCGCCTGACCGAAGCCACGACCAGCGCGTACTTCCTCTTCGACGCCCTTGACCCGATGACCGAGACGGAGCTCGAGGCGGCGGGCGAGGCGCTGGCGATGTCGTTACGGGAGCTCTCACCCGGTTGCGCCATAGAGCACGTCCGCATCGGAGCTTGGTCCTCCTAACGCCGTCTGACGCGGGTGTAGCGCTTGCCGCGCCCGACAACGGCCGCAACTGGCATCATGAGAGGCAGCGTGCAAGGTTACGTCCTCGACTACTCGGTTCAAGCAGGCGTCGGTGTCATCACCGCCGACGACGGCAACCGCTACGAGTTCGCCGGCACCGAGTGGCGCGACAGCTCGTTCCCGCTAAGGGGCTCGCGAGTCGACTTCGACGTCAGGGACGGTGTGGCTGTCGCCGTCTACAACAATCCCCTGCCGATCGGGGTCGAGGTCGAGCCCGACTACCAGCCGCCGCCGACCTTCACGCCGTTCATGGCGCCGACTCAGTCCCACGCTCACAGCGGCAAGAACCGCTTCGCGGCCGCGATCCTCGCCATACTCCTCGGCGGGGTCGGCATCCACAAGTTCTACCTGGGTGCCTGGGGCTGGGGGCTGATCTACCTGGTCTTCTCCTGGACGTTCATCCCGTCCGCCATCGGCGTCATCGAGGGTATCCGCTACCTCGTGCTGTCCGACGAAGCGTTCGAGTTCAAGGCGCTCGCCGGGCGGTCGGCCTTCGGGTCGATCTGGTGAGGGCGTAGTCACGGCCACTTGGGCCACTACCCCCTCTTGCTATTGAGAATCCATTCTCAATAGAATGCCGGGGTTGGGCAGCCGGCAGCACCCAAACTTCGACCATCGGCTCTGCGCCGAACCAGGAGATACGAGCATGTTCCGAAAGTCTTTGTTGTTGGGCGTGATCCTCGCGTCGCTCTGCGCCCTGCAGGTCGCGGCTGCCCAGGGCGCGCAAGCCACAGCCCACGACCCCGACCACACCGAAGCAGACGACCATGATCACGACGAGCTGGTAGGCGCGCGCCTCCTCATCGGCGAGGCCGGCACCGCGCAGCTCTACGTCCTCGACTTGGACAGCGGCGAGGTGATCGCGCACTTCACCGCCCCCGGCCCGTCCTCCATCTACCAGCTCCCCGACCCGCGTTACGCGGTCGCCGTGCACAGAGCTGATAACCGCGTCTCGATCATCCACTCGGGCCTGACGGCCGTCGACCACGGCGACCACGCCGACCTGCTGCTGGGCAACCCTCACGTTCTCGCCACCCTCAACGTCGGCAGGCAGCCGACCCACGTCTTCGCGCGCGGCACCGACCTGGCTTTCTTCAGCGACCAGGACGGCACCGTGGCCTGGCTCGACGCCAGGCTGCTCGGCATCAGCCTCGACTACGCCGAGATCGTCGCGCGCGAGCCTGGCCACGGCGCCATGGCGGTCCTAGGCGGACACATGGTCGTCGGCCTCCCCGACGGCGGGGTCGACGTCTACACCCGTGACGGCCGCTCGGTGGCGCACTTCTCGGGCTGCCCCGGCCTGCACGGTCAGGCGGCGCTCTCAGACACGGTCACGTTCGGCTGCAGCGACGGCGTCATCGTCATCCGCTCGGTCGGCGCTGGGCTCTTCACCGCGCACAAGCTCGCCAACCCGCCGCGCAGTCCCGAGGGCGCGCGCGTCAGCACCCTCACCTCCGACGACGACTCCGCCGTCCTGGTCGGTAACTTCGGCCAAGGCATCGCGGTCATCGACCCGGTGGCGCTCACGATCACTACCCACGCCCTGCCTACGAGCCAGATCGCCGGCAGGATCTACGAGCATGGCGAGCTCTACGTCCACCTCGGCGTCGACGGGAACCTGCGCAGCATCGACCCGGCCACCGGCGAGGTGCTCGCGATCGTCGCCGTCTCCGGCGACAGCTCCGCCCAAGGCTCGCAGCGGCCGACGCTCACCGTCTTCGGCTCTTCGGCCTACGTCACCGATCCGGTCACCTACGTGGTGCGCGAGATCGACCTCGAGCACTTCGAGGAGGAGCGTCACTTCCACCTGACGTTCATGCCGTCGGGGGTCGCGCTGATGGCGATCCCTGGAGCGGTGGCGCATTGACCCTCGCTTCGACCCCGACCCTCTGGCGTGCGAAGGGGCCGCGCTCGGCGCGGCTCCTCGCCGCGCTCCTGTGCCTGGCTGCGCTGCTCGGCGGCGTCGCGCAAGCGCGCGTCAGCGTCGTCGTCTCCATCCACCCGCTCTACGACCTGGTCAGACAGGTCGCCGGCGACGACGCCGACGTGGTGCGCCTGCTGCCCGTCGGCGCGTCGCCGCACACCTTCGATCCGACGCCGCGGGACGTGATCCGGGTAGCGCAAGCCGACCTGGTCGTGCTCAACGGCGGCCTCGACATCTGGTTGCACAACCTGATCGCGGCGAGCGGCAGCACGGCCCGCGTCGTGGAGGTGATCGCTCTCGCTGCGGTCGTCGACGTGCTGAAGGAGTCGTTCCCCGATCTGGTTCCCGTAGATGCGGCGGGCGCGGCTGTCGGCTTCAACCCGCACGTCCTGCCCGACCCTGTCGCCGCTGCGGCGGCAGTGCCCGCCATCGCGACCGCGCTCTCCGAGGTCGATCCGGCCAACGCGAGCGCGTACCAGCGCCGCGGCGCAGCGCTCGTCGCCGACCTGCGGGCGCTCGACCAGGAGCTGGCCCAGGTCCTCGCACCGGTTGCCGGCGCCGCCTTCGTGCCTTTCCACGACGCGTGGCGCTACTTCGCCGCCCGCTACCACCTGAACCTCGTCGTCGAGATAGAGCCCTTCCCCGGCCGCGAGCCGAGCCCCGCCTACCTGCGTGAGGCTCTGAGCCTCGTGAGGTCGAGCGGGGCCACCGCCATCTTCACCGAGCCGCAGCTCAGCCGAAGGCCGGCCGAGGTGGTCGCGGCGGAGGCCGGCGTGGCGCTCTACGAGATCGACCCGAAGGGCGGGTTTCCAGGCCGCGAGACGTACCAGGACCTGATGAGGTACAACGCGCGGACCGTGTCGGAGGCGCTGCGGTAGGCTCACTCTCGCCATGACCGAGCTGTTCGCGTACGCCTTCATGCAGCGGGCATTCCTGGCGGGCGTGCTGATCGCGCTCACCGCGGGACTGCTCGGCACCTTCATGGTGCAGCGTCGCCTCTCGTTCCTCGGCGACGGACTCGCACACGCAGCGTTCGGCGGCATGGGCATCGGTGCCTTCGTCATCGTCGCCAGCGGGCTGCTGGCGACTGGCGGAGCGCTGCTGCGCAACCCGATGTGGATCGCGCTGCCGATCTCGCTGCTGGTCGGCCTGGCCATCGCCTACGTCAAGCAGCGCACCGACCTCTCCTCCGACACCACCACCGGCGTCTTCTTCGCCGTCTCGGTGGCTGTCGGGGTGCTGTTCTTCTCGCGCATCCCACCAGACACTCCGCTCGGCTTCGACGTCATGGACCTGCTGTTCGGCAGCATCCTCGCCGTCAGGCCGGCCGAGCTGGCGTTCATCGCTTTCACGGCAGCCTTGGCGTGCCTGATCCTGGTGACCGTGTGGGGCAAGCTCGCCTACGCGACCTTCGACGAGGAGCTAGCCCGCACCGACGGCGTCCACGTGCTGCGGCTCGAGTACGTGCTGTTCGCTGTGGCTGCCGCCGTGGTCGCGGTGAGCTCGGTAGTCGTCGGGATCGTGCTGATGGCTGCCTACCTGGTGATCCCGGCCGCCACGGCGCGGTTGCTGTCGTTGACGCTCATCGGCGCCACGGTCAAGGCGATGGTCATCGGTGTGGTGACGACGATCGTGGGCATCGCGCTCTCATTCGTCATCGACGCGCCGACCGGGAGCACTATCATCCTGTCGCAGGCGTTCTTGTTCGTCGTGGCGATGGTGGTGCGGACGCGGTTGACACGGCGTGCGGTATGATGGATGGTAATACCCCGAGGTTCGACATGGCCAAGGCGAAGATCGCCATCACGCTGGACCGCACCGTGCTCAGCCAGCTCGATCAACTGGTCGAAGAGAAGCGCTTCGCCAACCGCAGCCAGGCAGTCGAGGCCGCAGTGGTCGAAACACTGCAGCAGGTCAAGCGGTCACGGCTCATCGACGCCTTGAAGGACGTCGACCCGCTCGAGGAGGCCGCCTTCGCCGAGGAAGGCGTAGAAGCGGCGATAGAGATATGGCCGGAATACTGAGAGGTGAAGTCCGCTGGGCCTCCCTCCCTCAAGGTCTAGGAAGCGAGCAGGAGAGGCATCGCCCCGTGCTGGTGATAAGCCAGGACGTCTTCAATGAACGGTCCGGCACCGTCATCGCGCTGCCGTTGACCGGCAGAGAGCCTCGTGCGGGCTTCCCCTTGTCCCTGGAGTCTCATGCCACGGGACTACCAAGGAGATCATGGGTGAAGATCGCGCAGGCTCAGACTCTGTCTACCCAGCGGATCGGGAGCCTTATCGGACGCGCGCCACCGGAGGAGCTAGTCAGGGTCCTTGAGGGACTGAACGAGATCATCGGCAGGTAGGGAGCGGCGTCACAGCGCCCCGCGCAGCCACCGTCCTGGCTTCGGCAACACCAGGAACGCCAGACCACCGATCGCCCCGATCCCGGCCAGCAGAGCGAACGCCAACCCGTAGGCCCCGGTCGAGTCGGCCACGATCCCTATCAGCAGCGGCCCTATGACCGACCCCACCATCAGTATCAGCGAGGAGTAGCCCATCACCATCGCGAACGCCTTGCGCCCGAAGTAATCGGCGCGCATCGCGCTCATCAGCGGGCCTCTCAGACCCCACGCGAAGCCGTGCAGCACCGCAGCCGCCACGACAGTAGCGACGGAGCCGGCCCAGATGAGGATCGCCATGGCCGCGACGTGCATCGCCATCCCGCCGGCAGCCAGCCAGCGCTTGTCGAACCTGTCTCCGAGGAACCCGCCGACTGTTTGCCCAGCGATCTGGCAGACGGTTATCAGCGTGAACAGGCTCGCGGCGATGGTCACACCGAGACCCAGCGTGTCCCTGACGTAGATCACGAAGTGAACCGACACCGCCCCGACTATCGCCAGCGCGTTCGAGTGGCCGATCGAGAGCAACCAGAACTCGGACGAGCGCAGCGCCTCGCGAGCGCTGAGCGGCGTCTCCCCCGTAGCCGGCGCGTTGGCAGCCGACGAGACCTCGTCGGCCGGCTGTCTTCCGTCCGGCAGCAACCCGACCGACTCCGGATCGGTTATCAAGGTCTTGCTCAGCGGCCATGCCAGCAGCAGGTAGACGATCCCTGAGCCGATGGCGACCGGCCGCCAGCCGTAGCTGACGAGCAGCCACGCCAGCAAAGGAACCAGCAGGCCGCCGATGCTCATGCCGAGCCCGATCAGCGCCATGGCGCGCGAGCGGAAGCGCGCGAACCAGTTGACGACGACAGTCATCAGCGAGAGGAAGCCGCACAGGCTCGCGCCGATCGACATGACGAGGAACACGACCACGAACTGAGCGAGCCCCTGCACGAAGCCGAGGACGACGAAGCCCCCACCGAGCAGCAACATGCCGGCGATGACCACACTGCGCGGCGAGTAGCGGTTCAACAGCCAGCCGTGGATCGGGCCGAGCAGCCCTGACTCGGTGCGGTGCATCGAGTGGATCAGCGAGATCGTCGTGCGGCTCCAACCGAAGTCGGCCATCCAGAACGGCGCGTAGACTCCGAACGCCTGGAAGAACAGCATGGCCTGCAGCGCCTGCAGCGCCATCGAGTTGCCGACGATGCGCCAGCCTGGGAACGTGCGCGGGGGCAGGCTCGTCAGAACTGTCCGAGCCGCGGGAACTTGGCGAGCCGACGCCAGTAACGTTCGGCGAGCCGCTTGTTGTGATCGTCGCCCACGGCGACGTTGGCGCTGACGAGCACCGGCGGTTCACCGCCCGCATCTAGGATGTTCCGCGCGGTCTGAACCACGACAGCGTTCAGCAGAGCCGTGCTGATGACGGTGGAGACGGGTCCGGCCCGCAGGCTCGCAGGCGCCAGGTCGCGGATGGCGTCGCCAGGCGGCACGTGCGAGTCGATGACGAGGTCGGCGACCTCGAAGAGCTTCTTGCCAGAGGAGTGGCGCGAGGCGACGCTCCTCGAATGAGCGACGCTGGTGAGCGCCACGACCGCTGCGCCCCTGCTCTTGGCGAACAGCGCGACCTCGATGGGAACGGCGTTGATGCCGGAGTTGGAGATCACCAGGACGATGTCGCCGGCTTGCACGTCGTACTGCTCGGCGAAGGTGACGGCGTACCCCTCGACTCGTTCGGCTGCGCCATCGGTCGGGTCCTCGATCATGTTCACGGGAGCGAGCCCACCGGCGCGCCAGTAGAGCTCTCCCGCGATGAAGCGCGAGTGGCCGCTGCCGAACGCGTACAAGAGGTTGCCGGCAGCTATGGCCTCAGCCCACAGGCGCGCGAACTCGGCGAGGTTGCTACGCTGGCTGGCGACGGTCTCGCGCAGCAGTTCCGTCACGCCTGCTAGGTAACCATCGGCTTCAGCTGTTCCTTCGGTCGGCATAGGGCGCCCTTCCGCCGTACAACGTTAACCCTGAATCCCTCGCGAGGGTAGTGGCGACCCGCGACACCTCCCCAGCAGGTCGGATCTCGTTGAGCGCGCTTAGCGCGAGGACCGCGGAGCCTCGGGGCAACGAGCCCTACCTCACCCGAGACAGCGTGCTCGACTCGTTGAACAGCACGGTATCGACATCGATGAAGGCGAAGGCGTACTCCCACTCCATCGCCACGCCCTTGGTCTCCCTGTCGAACACACCGTTTCGGTAGTAGGTCGTGTCACTGAGGCCTTCTAGCCGCAGCGTCGAGCCGTCGAAGCGGTAGGTGCCCTTCTCGTACACGAGGATCGTGTTGTTGGTGCTGAAGAAGCTGTTGGAGATCAGGCCGAAGCGCTCATAAGTGCCGTCGGAGTTGAACGTGAACTCGACACCGCTGCCGGTCGCGGGCATGTAGCTGCCTGTGGCGGCGTCGAAGTACGCGACCGCCGAGCCGTGAGCCGAGGACCAGGTGCCGACGATCGCGCCAGGAGAGACGGGCGACGCGGCCGCGCCGACTCGCAAGACCAGGTCGTCGGCCGGAGGCGACACGAAGGCGATCTCGCCGGCCGCGTCGCGCCAGTAGGCGATGAGGTCCGGCCCGCCCTCCTCGAGCGCCCCGTTGGCGTTCACGTCCTGCCACGCGATGAGCAGGTAGTCAGACGCATCGGGTAGCTCGAGGCGGAACGCCGCGGAGACGCCGCCATGCGCGATCTCGTGTGTGACGACGCGGCTGGTGTCGCAGTCCTGAGCCACCGCATCTATGGCGCAGGCGATGATCGAGAAGCCGTTCACCTCTGGTGCGTACAGCGTGCCGACGATGGTCGTGGCGCCCACGCCGGCTGCGCGCGCGGCGTAAGAGTCGGTCACGAGGTCGACGCCGAGCGAGGGTGGAGTCACCAGCAAGGGGTCGCCGGCGGCGTCCATGTGGAAGGCGACCTCGTCCTCGCCATCTAGATCCATCTCGCCGTCGCCATCGGTGTCCTTCCAGGCGATCACGAGGTAGTAGCCGGGCTGCAACCCCGCGAAGGAGTACGCCGCCGAGTCGCCTGTCTGCGCCACGGCTTGGACGTCGCTGCGCTCTACGTCGCAGTCCTCGATGACAGGGTCGAAGTAGCAGGCGATCACGACGAAGCCCCAGACATCGTCGGCACGGAGCGTGCCGCGTAGCTCCTGGGCGCTCGCCGCGCAGAAAACCATCGAGAGCAAGGCCGCGAACGCTGACGCCACGACACCCTTCATCAATCCTCCTGGTGGCTGAACCAAAGCGCGTCGATGCTAGCAGCGGCACGCGAGCCACACAGTCGCAATCCGTACTCCCGCGCGTGCCTTATGGGTAGGTCTCGAGCCTCGGACGCGCGCGAGCCATCCCGTATACTCGCTCAGGCACAACTCAAGAACCGCGGTTCGAACCTTGGCTCCGCGTCCGGCTCAACGACACTTAGGAGGAGAACTGATGCGTAAACAGGTCCAGGCCCTGCTAGCCGCCCTCGCGGTGCTGCTCGCAACGAGCGCCACGGCGCAAGACGCCGCCCTCGTCGCCGCCGCACAAGCCGAAGGCTCGCTCGAGTACTACGCCAACATCACCGCGGTCGACCCGGTGCTCGCCGCCTTCGCGGAAGAGTACGGCGTCGCAGCCAACTACACCCGAATCTCCACTGAAGGCTTCGCCGCCACGCTCCTAACAGAGTTCCAGGCGGGCCGGCAGGTCGCCTCGGTGCTGCAGGGGGCGCTGCCTCTGCTCGAAATCCTCAAGGAGTTCGGCCTGCTGCAGCCGTACGAGTCACCGGTCGCCGCCGGCTACCCCGAGTGGAGCCGCGACCCCGACGGCATGATCCAGCAGTTCGGCATCGAGTACGTTGCGCTCATCTACAACACCGAGCTGGTGGCGGCCGAGGACGTCCCGACGTCGTACATGGACCTCACCGACCCGAAGTGGGCCGGTAAGATCGTGATGGCCAACCCGGCCTCGCACGCCACGACGATCCAGTGGCTCGTCGGCCTGCGCGACCACAACGTGTTCGGCTCCGAGGACGCCTGGTGGGAGTTCGTGCGGGGCCTCGCCGCCAACCGCCCGATGCTGGTCGGCTCGTTCGGCCCCACGCCCGGCCCGATCTCCTCGGGTGAGATGCACATCGGCATCTCGATGCCCAAGTACATCGTGACCCTCGCCCCGGCCCCGCTCGACTGGGCGCGCGTCTCAGAGCCGATGTTCGGCACGCCGCGCGGCATCGCTCTCGCGGCCGGCGCCCCGGCACCGAACGCCGGCAAGCTGTTCATCGACTACTGGCTCGGCGCCGAGTCGAACACCATCCTCGCCCAGGATGTCGGCGAGTACGTGCTCGCGCCCGGCATCTACCCGCCCATCGACGGCATCGACGACGCGACAGTGCTGCCGCTGGCGAGCATGACCGACGAGGAGATCTCCGAGTGGGGCGAGCGCTTCGCGGAGATCTTCCGCTAAGCGCCGGCTAGCAACCTAGGCTCATCGGTGCCCGCTCCAGACAGCCGCAAGGCGTCGGGGCGGGCACCGCCACTATCTTGAAGACGAGACTATGAAAGCGAAGGCTTGATGGAGATCCGAGTCGAGAAGCTGCGTAAGACGTTCCAGACGTCGGAGGGTACGGTCGTGACGGCGCTCAACGATGTCGACCTCACCGTCCCCGACGGCACCGTCACCACCCTGCTCGGCCCCAGCGGCTGCGGCAAGACGACGCTGCTGCGTTGCATCGCCGGGCTCGAGACGCCAGACTCCGGCACCATCCGCATCGGCGACGCGGTCGTGTGGCAGTCTGACGGTACCCGCACCACCTCGGTGACCCCGGACAAGCGCGGCATCGGCATGGTCTTCCAGACCTACGCCATCTGGCCACACATGACGGTGTTCGAGAACGTCGCGTACCCGCTGCAGTCGCAGGGCGTTCCCCGCGCCGAGGTGCCCGCGCGCGTCGCGCAGGCGCTCAAGTTCGTGCAGCTCGCCGGCTACGAGAAGCGTCCCGCCACCGCGCTGAGCGGCGGGCAGCAGCAGCGGGTCTCGCTGGCGCGTGCCATCGTCTCCGAGCCGCGCGTGATCCTCTTCGACGAGCCTTTGAGCAACCTCGACGCCAAGCTGCGCGAGGAGACCCGCGCCGAGCTGCGCGAGCTGCTGACGCGCCTGGGCATCACCTCGCTCTACGTCACCCACGACCGCTTCGAGGCGCTCGCCCTCTCTGACGACGTCGTGGTGATGCAGAGCGGCAACATCGTCCAGCGCGGCTCGCCCGACGAGGTGTACTTCCGCTCGAACACCCACTTCGTCATGGACTTCATGGGCAAGGCGAACTTCTTAAGGGCCAAGGTCGTCGAGCCGGAGCACGCCAGCGGTTACCTGCTGGCGCAGACCGATGTCGGACCGCTCTTATGCGAGCGGCGCGCGGACCTGAAAGCCGGTCAGGAGGGCCAGGTCGCGGTGCGCATGGAGTTCCTTCAGGTGATCGGCGACGCCGGCTCGTCCGACCTACCCGCCAACCACGTCACAGCGACCGTCGCCAGCGAGATGTTCCTCGGCGAGTACCGCGAGGTCGATCTGCTGGCGGGCGAGACGAGGCTGCACCTGCGCCAGCCGGCGATGTCGCCGCTCGCGCTCGGCGCCAGCGTCGAGCTGCGGTTCGAGCCGTCAGGCTGCCGCTTCATCACGGCGTAAAGCATGCACTCTTCCAAGACAGCCTTCTTGACGCTGTTCCTCGTGGTGATCGTCGGCATACTGACGCTGGCCCCCGCGGTCATGCTCATCGTCGGCAGCTTCACCCAGGGTCTCGGCGCGTTCGGGGACTTCACGTTCGACAAGTACATACGCGTCTACTCCGACCCGCGCCTCTACCGGGTCATCATCAACACGATCGTCTTCACGCTCGGCTCCGCCATCATCGCCACCGGCATGGCGTTCGGCCTCGCCTACCTCAACTTCCGCACCAACGCGCCGTTCCGCGGGCTGCTGCACCTGCTCCCGATCCTGTCGATGATGGTGCCTCACCTCGCCTTCGGCACCAGCTGGGCGATCCTGCTCAACCCCACCAACGGCATCTTCAACGTGTTCCTGCGCGACACGCTCGGCGTCGGCGTCATCAACATCTACTCGCTGGCCGGCATGGTGTTCACCGAGGGGCTGTTGGAGCTGCCGGTGGCGTACCTGGTCATCGCGGCGGCCATGAGGTCTTTCGACACGGCGCTCGAGGAGGCGTCGTGGATCAGTGGCGGCTCCACCCGCCGCACGATGCTGAAGATCATCTTGCCGATGCTGCAACCCGCCCTGCTGGCGGCCCTGACGCTGGTAATCATCCGCGCCCTCGGCGCGTTCGCCATACCGTCGGTCCTCGGCATGCCCGGACGCGTCAACGTGCTGACGACCTACATCTACGGCATCGTCACGACAGGCTTCCTACCCGATTACGGGCGCGCGGCCGCCGTCGGCATCAGCGTGCTGGCCCTCGCCATCGCGCTGGTGTTCGTTTACCGCCACTACACGGCGGCGGGCGAGCGCTTCGTGACGATAGGCGGCCGCGGCTACCGCCCGCAGCGCGTCAAGCTCGGCATCTGGCGCCTGCCGTTGGGCATCACCACGCTGCTCGTCGGCGGCGTGCTCGTCGTCATCCCGGTGCTGGTGCTGGCTTACGTGTCGCTGATCCCGTACATGATGGCTCCCGGTCAGCAGGCGCTCTCGATGCTCAGCCTGAACCATTGGCAGAGCGTCCTCGGCGACAGGCTCATCGGCCGCGCCTTCCAGAACAGCGTGTTCCTGGCTCTGGCCGGAGCGACCATCGGCGTGCTGCTCTCGACGTTCGCGTCCTACGTGATCGTGCGCGTGCGCAACCGCGGCAGCGTGGTGCTCGAGACGCTGGCGTTCGCTTCGTTCGCGTTCCCGGGGATCGTCCTCGCCATCGGTTTCATGTGGGTGTTCGTGCGCACCGGCTTCTACGGCACCATCTGGGCGCTGCTGATCTCCTACGTCGCGACCTACCTGCCCTTCGGCATCAGACCGCTGACCAGCACCTTCATCCAGATCGGCAAGGACCTCGAGGAGGCGTCGTTCATCAGCGGGGCCGGCTTCCTGCGCACGCTGCGCCGCATCGTCGCACCGCTGGCGCTGCCCGGCATCATCTCCGGCTGGACCCTGATGGCGGTCATGTTCATCCGCGAGCTCGACCTCTCGGTCATCCTCGCCCGCCCCGGCACCGAGGTGCTGTCGGTGCTGATGTACCGCGCTGTCCACGACGCCCTCTGGGGCAGGGTGGCGACGATCGGCGTGATCATGATCGTCCTCTCGACGACGCTGATCTTGCTGACCAACCTCGTCGAGCGGCGGTTCAGGATGAGCTCGCGGTAGGGCTGGGTACCTGGCCGCTCGATGACCGGCTAGACTTCTCGCGTGTGGGAGGACCGTCCTGGCGCGTCGCCGTTGGTGCGCACCGTGTGGCGCGCTGTCGTCGAGACGTCGGGCAGCTACTCGGTCTCCGGCAGCGAGTACTGGGGACTGTCCTTCATCCGCCGACCTGCGGGTGAGCTCGCGGCAGTTCTCGATGGGCCTAACCTGAACGCACACATGGTCGATGGGATCGTCGGCGAGGAGTATTGGGGCGTCGAGCTTGCCGCGCACGTCGCGATCCCTGGTGTCTCCAAGCGCGCGATCTTAGGCGAGACCGTAGAGCTCCCCGTTGGCACTGGGACCGTCGAACTCGCCGGTCGTCGCTGGCCCTTCCCTTACTGGCACGACCTGGAGCCGTGGGTCGACGCGCTCGTCGCTGAAGGCGGGCTGGTCGTCTACGAGGACGTCCGGCGTGCGCTGGTCGGCGAGAGGCGCAGCGGAGCCTCGCAACGAACCTGGCAGCGACGCTTCCGGAGCAACGTGGGCCTCACCAGCCAGCAGATAGAGCAGCTCAGGCGCGTCGAGAACGGCTACCTCCTGCTGCAGTCCGGCAGCACACCTGCGGAAGCCGCCTTCGAGGCCGGCTTCGCCGACCAGGCGCACTTCACGCGCGCGCGCTGAGGATGATCCGCGGTCAGACGCCGGCGGCCGTCATCGCGGCGGCACGGCGGCGCGGCGCTTAGCCGCCTTCTACCGCCGCGACCTGCGCAGGCTTCGCGGATAGCTGCAGTCCCAGCGCGCGCATCACACCCAGTAGTGTTGTCAGCTTCGGATCGCCTCTCTCGCTCAGGGCTTTGTAGAGTGCCTCGCGGGTTACGCCTGCATCTCGGGCGATACTCGACATCCCGCGTGCACGCGCGACCACTCCAAGCGCGTTCGTTATGTAAGAGGAATCACCTGTCTCGAACGCATCGGCTAGAAGCGCCGCTTGGCTCTCTGGGCTCTCCAAGAACTCGGAGGCGTCGAACGGAACGGTTTCGATAGTCATGTCAGACCTCCTTCGCTATCTCGATAGCTCGCCGTATGTCACGCTTCTGCGTGCGCTTATCGCCGCCGCAGAGCAGGATGACGAGAGTGCTACCGCGCTTCAAGAAGTAGACCCGGGGCCGTAATCGACACGTAGCTCGCCGATACCCTCGAAGAACTTGGCGTCCCCGAACGAGCCGGCTTGGAGACGCACGAGTCTTTGGGCGATTCGCTCGGCTGCCTCGATGTCCCTGAGGCTGCGAAGCCAGTCACGAAATTCGACAGTTTGCCGAATCTCGAACATGCGTGAACTGTAGTTCACGTTTGCTGGCTTTGTCAATCGTGCCATGCCTCGATGTAGCGATACCGGCAGATGTCGTTCTCGTTCAAGACCGGCGACCAGGGCTTGCGGTCGAATAGGCATCGAAAGCGAGGGATCACCGATGTCAACTCCCAAGGCGCACCCCGGCTTCTCGACGATCAACCCCTTCATCATCACGCGCGACGCAGAGGGCATTTTCCGCTTCCTGGCTGATGTGTTCGGCGGCGTCGAGCACACCGACGCGCGCACCAACGACCCAGACGGGCTGGTGCTGCACTCCGCGCTGGAGATCGGTGGGTCGACGGTGGTAGTCGCCGACCGCAAGCCGGGTTGGCCTTTCATCCCGTCGCTACTGCAGGTCTGGGTCGAGGAGGAAGGCACGTGGGAGCCGACCCCGGAGCTCGACTACATCCACGCCACTCTCCTAGAGGTGATGCCGCGGATGCGCGAGGAGTCGTGAGCGAGGCTTAGCGGTTCGCGAAGCGACCAGCGGGCGTCCGAGGCCCGCTAGAATCGCCGAAGGAGCCAGGATCTAGGCGAGCTGCGCAGGCTGCGGCGAGTCCGCGACCGCATCGACCGGGATTACGCGCAACCCCTCAACGTCGAGACGCTGGCGCGCGCCGCGGGCATGTCGGCCGGCCATCTCAGCCGCGAGTTCAAGCGCGCCTACGGCGAGTCGCCCTACAGCTACCTGATGACGCGCCGCATCGAGCGCGCGATGGCCCTGCTCCGGCGCGGCGACGTCAGCGTCACCGACGCCTGCTTCGAGGTCGGATGCTCCTCGTTGGGCACGTTCAGCACGCGCTTCGCCGAGCTGGTCGGCATGCCGCCGAGCGTCTACCGGCGCGAGCACGCGCACGAGGCGGAGGGCATGACCCCGTGCGTCGCCAAGCGCGTCACGCGGCCGATCAGGAATCGAGAAGCGAACTCATAGACCCTGCCGCTACCATTGCGGGCATGGACATAACCATCTTCGAAGCTTTCCTACCCCACACCGACAAGGAAGCCTCACTGTCCTTCTACCGCGACACCCTCGGCTTCGAGGTCCGCAACGACGTCGGCTACCAAGGCATGCACTGGATCACGGTCGGTCCCGTCGGCCAGCCTGGCACCTCGATCGTGCTCTACCCGCCGGCGGCGGATCCGGGCGTCACCGAGGAGGAGGCTCGCACCATCTCCGAGATGATGGCCAAGGGCACCTACGCCAGCATCAACCTCGCCACCAGCGATCTCGATGCGCTGTTCGAGAAGCTCGCCGCCGCCAACGTCGATATCGTTCAGGAGCCGACCGACCAGCCCTACGGCCGGCGCGACGCCGCCATCCGCGACCCCGCGGGCAACCTCATCCGCATCAATGAGGTGGACTAACGTGAAGGACGCCGAGACCAAGAGCAAGTCCGGCTTCTCGGACGCCGAGAAGGCCGCCATGAAGGAGCGCGCGGCCGAGCTCAAGCAGGAGGCCAAGCGCGGCAAGGACAGGGCGAAGGGCGAGAAGGAACTGCTCTCCAAGGTGGCGGAGATGCCGGCCGCCGACCGCGCCATCGCCGAGCGGATCCACGCCCTCGTGACCGAACAAGCCCCACACCTCACCCCCAAGACGATGTACGGCATGCCTGCCTACGCCAACGAGGCGGGCAAGTCCGTCTGCTTCTTCCAGGCTGCGTCGAAGTGGGACACGCGCTATGCCGCGCTCGTCTTCGAGGACCCGGCGAAACTCGACGATGGCGACATGTGGCCGACCTCCTTCGCCATCAAGAAACTGACGCCGGCTGTCGAGAAGCAGATCGCCGTGCTGTTGAAGAAGGCTCTTAGCTAGAGGAGACACGGCGTCGCCTAGACTCATTGCGATGAGTCCGAGGATCGACTTCGTCCGCCTCACCGAGATCGAGTTAGAGACCGTGGCCGCCTTGCTGAACGAGCCGCGCAACTCGCGGCACATGCCCCTTGCCGGGACCTTCTCGCACGACGAGGCGGCAGCTTGGGTAGCGGCAAAGGATGGTCAGTGGCAGACCAGCGGCTACGGTCCGTGGGCGGTGCTCGTCGACGGGAGCTTCGCCGGCTGGTGCGGCTTCCAGGCCGAGGAGAACGGCGCCGACTTCGGCCTCGTCCTGCTGCCCGAGTTCTGGGGGCACGGCGCGGCGATCGCCAGGCAGGCACTCGACGTCGGCTTCGCTCGGTTCGGTTTCGACGTCGTGATCATCGCGCTGCCGTACAGCCGCAGTCCCGACCGGGCCGTCGCGCGCTTCGGCTTCGAGCCCGACGGGGAGGTCAGTTACGGCGACGCCCGCTTCAGGCAGTATCGGCTGACTCGGCGGGCGTGGTCTGAGAAGTAGCGGCCACCCGACTCTCGATGACAGGATGTTGAGCATGCCATCAGCCAGCCTGCACCAGGCAGACAGCCACGACCTGATCCGCGTGCAAGGCGCGCGCGAGAACAACCTCAAGAACGTCAGCGTCGAGATCCCGAAGCGCCGCTTGACCGTGTTCACCGGCGTCTCGGGCTCTGGCAAGAGCTCGCTGGTGTTCGACACGATCGCCGCCGAGTCGCAGCGGATGATCAACGAGACGTACAGCGCCTTCGTGCAGGGCTTCATGCCGACCCTCGCCAGACCCGACGTCGACCTGCTCGAGGGCTTGACGACCGCGATCATCGTCGACCAGGAGCGCATGGGCGCCAACGTCCGTTCCACGGTCGGCACCGCCACCGACGCCAACGCCATGCTGAGGATCCTCTTCAGCCGCCTGGGCGATCCGCACGTCGGTGGCCCGCAGGCGTACTCGTTCAACGTCCCGACCGTCCGCGGCGGCGGCTCGCTCATCGTCGAGCGTGGCGAGGGCAAGGGCGAGAAGACCTCGAAGTCGTTCGTCTCGCTCGGCGGCATGTGTCCTCGCTGCGAGGGCATGGGGTCGGTCAGCGACTTCAACCTCGCCGCGCTGTACGACGAGAGCAAGTCGCTCAACGATGGCGCCATCACCATCCCCGGGTACAGCATGGACGGCTGGTACGGCCGCATCTTCCGTGGCAGCGGCTTCTTCGACCCCGACAAACCCATCGCCAAGTACAGCAAGCAGGAGTTGCACGACCTCCTGCACAAGGAGCCGACCAAGATCAAGGTCGAGGGTATCAACCTGACCTACAGCGGTCTGATCCCTGCCATCCAGAAGTCGATGCTCTCCAAGGACGTCGAGGCGATGCAGTCGCACATCCGCGCCTTCGTCGAGCGCGCCGTCATCTTCACGACCTGCCCGGATTGCGGCGGCACCCGGCTCAACGAGGGCGCCAGGGCATCGAAGATCAGTGGCATCAACATCGCCGACGCCTGCGCCATGCAGATCAGCGACCTGGCCGAGTGGGTGCGCGGCCTGAAGGAGCCGTCGGTCGCGCCGCTGCTGGCCGGGCTGCAGCACCTGTTCGACTCGTTCGCCGAGATCGGCCTCGGGTACCTGTCGCTCGACCGGCCGGCCGGCACGCTCTCGGGCGGCGAGGCGCAGCGCACCAAGATGATCCGCCACCTCGGCTCCTCGCTCACCGACGTCACCTACGTCTTCGACGAGCCCACCGCCGGGCTGCACCCGCACGACATCCGGCGGATGAACGAGCTGCTGCTGCGTCTGCGCGACAAGGGCAACACCGTGCTGGTCGTCGAGCACAAACCCGAGGTCATCGAGGTCGCCGATCACGTCGTCGACCTGGGTCCGGGAGCCGGCAGCGCCGGCGGCAAGATCGTGTTCGAGGGAGACCTAGCCGGCCTACGGGCCAGCGGCACGCTGACGGGCAGGCACTTAGACGACAGGGCATCGCTGAAGGGGTCGGTGCGCAAGCCCAAGGGCAAGCTCGAGGTGCGCGGCGCCAGCACGCACAACCTGCAGAACGTCGACGTCGACGTCCCGCTCGGGATCCTCGTCGTCGTCACCGGCGTGGCCGGCTCGGGCAAGAGCTCGCTGATCCACGGCTCCGTCTCGCCGCGCGAAGGCGTGGTCACCGTCGATCAGGCCGCCATCAAGGGGTCGAGGCGCAGCAACCCAGCCACCTACACCAGCTTGCTCGACCCGATCCGCACGGCGTTCGCCAAGGCCAACGGCGTCAAACCCGCGCTGTTCAGCGCCAACTCCGAGGGTGCGTGCCCAGCCTGCAACGGCGCCGGCATGATCTACACCGAGCTCGGGTTCATGGAGACCGTCGCCACCCCCTGCGAGGAGTGCGAGGGGAAGCGGTTCCAAGCGGCGGTGCTCGAGTACAAGCTCGGCGGCAAGGACATCAGCGAGGTGCTGGCGATGCCCGTGACCGATGCCAAGGAGTTCTTCGGCACCGGCGAGGCCAAGCTCCCAGCCGCCCACGCGATCCTGGAGCGGTTAGCTGACGTAGGGCTCGGTTACGTCAGCCTGGGCCAGCCCCTGACCACACTCTCCGGCGGCGAGCGGCAACGTCTGAAGCTGGCCACCCACATGGCCAACAAGGGCGGTGTCTACGTCCTAGATGAGCCGACGACAGGTCTGCACTTAGCCGACGTCGAGAACCTGCTCGGTCTCCTCGACCGCCTCGTCGACTCCGGCAAGTCGGTGATCGTCATCGAGCACCACCAGGCGGTGATGGCGCACGGCGACTGGATCATCGACCTCGGACCCGGTGCCGGGCACGATGGCGGGAAGGTCGTGTTCGAGGGCACGCCGGCCGAGCTGGTGGCGAAGCGCTCGACGCTCACCGGTGAGCATCTGGCGGAGTACGTCTCGGCATGACCTCGCACAACGACGTCTCGGACGCGTCGGTTCCAGAAGAGGGAAGAAGCTACCGTCTGCCTCCGGCGGCCGTGGCCCAGATAGTCACCGCGCCGCAGCCGCGAGCCAGGTTCGTCAGCCCTGACGGCCGGCTTCTGCTCACCGCCGAGCTGGAAGACCTGTTCGACATCGCTTACCTGGCTCAGCCGACGGTCAAGGTCGCGGGCATGCGGATCTTCCCCCACGACAACAGCCAAGTGAAGACCCGCTTCTACCGCCGGCCTCAGGTCGTGGACCTGCTCGACGGGAAGACCGTCGCCTTGCAGCTCGACGAAGACGTGAGGCTCGGTCTGCCGATCTGGGCTCATGACGGCAGCCTGATCGCGTTCCCACGCTACGCCGCGAGCGGAGTCGAGCTGTGGGTGGCCGACCCTGCCTCCGGCGAGGTGCGCGATCTGACAGGTCCGGTCGTCAACGCTACCTTGAGCCCCGGCTACCGCCAGGCGGAACATGCGCTGAACGCCTCCTGGACGCCCGACTCGCAGGGGATACTAGTTCACCTCATCCCTGAGGGCCGAGGGCCGGCGCCCCAGCCGGCAACGGTCCCGACAGGTCCAACCGAGATGGTCACGGTCGGGCGCTTCTCACGAGAGCATCGGTGGGAGGATCTCAGCACCTCGCCACACGACGAGCTGCTCTTCGAGCACCTCTGCACCTCTCAGCTCTGCGAGATCGACGTCCTCACGGGTGAGCGGCGTCCCTTGGGCCTGCCGGGCCTGTTCTGCGAGCCGCCTGCCGTCTCCCCCGATGGCCGCTACATCCTCGTCCAGCGTGTGACACGCCCGTACTCCTACTGGCTGCCGTACCGGGAGTTCGCTAGCTCGATCGAGGTCTGGAGCAGGGACGGCTCGCTGGCTCACGTGGTCGCCGAGTTCCCGGCGAAGGACGAAGCGCCCGAGGGCAGACAGAAGGTGGCGTCGCCTCGTCCGCGTGCGGTTCAGTGGCAGGCCCACAAGGACGCGACCCTGGTCTGGGCCGAAGCTGCCGCGGCAGGCGCCTCTGGGGCGGCTGAAGGTGATCGGTACCGGGACAGGATCGTCGCGCTGGCCGCACCGTTCGACGGACCGCCCGCCAATCTGATGCGCCTACGCAAGACGGTTCAGGAGATCAAGTGGCTGGCCGACCCTCGCTTCGCTCTCGTGTACGAGCTGGATGGCGAGAACGAGTGGATCGACGTCTCACTCGCCGACGTCTCCCAAGGAGTCCAAACAAGGGTCTTCAGTTGCAGCCAGGTCGACCGTTACGACCACCCCGGAACGCCGCTCACCACCCGGACCAGCAGAGGCGAGCTCGTCGTCCGTCAGGATGAGGACTGGCTCTACCTCGCCGGCCCCGGAGGCTCCGACGATGGTGACCGCCCCTTCCTCGACCGCTTCAACCCGGGCACGCTCGAGCGAGAGAGGGTGTTCCGATCCGATCCGGACCATCACGACGAGTTCGTCAGCCGGCCATCTCCCAACGCGGACGAGCTCGTCATCAGCCGCGAGAGTCCCGATCTGCAGCCGGACTACTACTTGGTCAGCGGAGCGGGCACACCACCTCGCCGCTTGACCCACTCGCCGCGTCCCCAGCCGCTGCTCCCGAAGGTCAGCAGGCAGCTGGTTCGTTACCCTCGTGGCGACGGCGTCCAGCTCTCGGGGATCCTCTACCTGCCCGAGGGGTTCCAAGCTGGCTCCCGACGACGACTGCCGTTGGTGATCTGGGCCTATCCGACGGATTACGTGCAGCCGGAGATCGCCTCTCAGGTGCG
The DNA here is from genome assembly GCA_964392895.1 of uncultured bacterium. Taxonomy (GTDB): domain Bacteria; phylum Deinococcota; class Deinococci; order Deinococcales; family Trueperaceae; genus CAYMRL01. Next base: position 559,488 of record CAYMRL010000002.1, on the reverse strand, counting down.
CATCGCTCCGCGAAGCTTCAACTTCTACCCCAGCCTGCCGCGCCGCGCCGCCGCGCCTCAGCTGTTCTCGACTCAGGGCTACGCCGTCTTGGACATGGCCGAAGTGCCGGTCGTAGGCAAGGGAGCGACCCGCAACGACACCTACATCGAGCAGATCGTCGCCTCCGCGGCCGCCGCGATCCGACACCTAGACGAGCAGGGGATCATCGATCCAGCACGTGTCGGCATGGTCGGCCACAGCTACGGCGGCTTCTCGACAGCCAACCTGCTGGCGCATTCCGACCTGTTCGCGGCGGGGGTCGCCCACAGTTGCGCCTACAACAGGACCCTGAACCCTTGGGGTTTCCAGCGCGAGAGTCGCAGCCTGTGGGAGGCAACAGACACCTACTTGGCAGTGTCGCCGCTCTTCCACGCCGACAAGATCAGGGCTCCCCTGCTGATGGTCCACGGCCAGGAGGACGACAGCCAAACCAGCAAACCGGCGCAGTCGCTGGCCATGTTCCACGCGCTGCGCGGCCTGGGCAAGACATCGAAGCTGGTCCTGCTGCCCTTCGAGAACCACTACCTTCACGCCCGCGAGTCGGTCCTGCACGTCGCGGCTGAGGAACTGGAGTGGTTCGATCGGTACGTGAAGGGTGGGCGGTAGCGCCTAGGCGGACGCAGCCTGCCGGAAAGCGCCGCTAGGTCAGCTCACAGCGAGGTGACGAACCGGGTCGCGACCGCCGCCCGTACCGGCAACTCGTCGATGAGGATGTGCTCGTCCACGCTGTGCGCGCCGAACCCGACCGCTCCGAGGCTGTCGATCGAGGGGCAACCGACCGCTGACGTGAGGTTCGCGTCGCCGGCGCCTCCGCCTAGCCCGCCCGTGGCGGCGATACCGTACTCGGAGGCCGCCTCGCGCAGCCGATCGAGCAGCCGCATGCTGGCCTCGGTCTCCTCGAGAGGCGGTCGATGGAATCCGCCCGAGACCGAGATCTCCGCACCGGGTAAGTGCGGCTCGAGCCCCCTGAGCACCCGCTCGATACGCTCCATCTCCCCGAAGGTCGACGCGCGCACGCTCAGCACCATCTCCGCCCAGTCCGGGATTATGTTCGGTCTGTCTCCCCCTGCGATGGTGCCGACGTTGATGGTGGTACCGCTGCCGAAGTCGGTCATCGCCTGGACCTTGATGACCTGGCGGGCCAGCTCCTCGATGGCGTTGACTCCCTCTAGCAGCCCGCTGGCCGCGTGCGCCGCCTTGCCCTTCGCCCGCACCGCGAAACGGCCAGAGGCCTTGCGGCTGGTCGTGAAGGTGCTCAGGTCACGAGTGCCTTCGAAGGCCAACGAGCAGAAGCTCTTGCGGGCCTCGTCCTCGATCAACGCGCGCGAGTACAGGCTCTGCATCTCCTCGTCCGAGTTGAAGATCAGGGTCAGGGGCCTCGAAATAGGGAGTTGGAGGTCGTTGATGGCCTCGAGGACGGCGAGCATGATGATCAGACCCGACTTCATGTCCGCGGCCCCAGGCCCGAAGGCGCGGTTACCTTCCACCCGGAACGGCCGCTCCTCCAAGGTTCCGGCCTTCCACACCGTGTCGGTATGTCCGATCATCAGGACCGGGTCGCCCAGGGACGGATCTCCGAACCTGCCGATCACGTGGTCGCCGCGCTCGGTCTGCTTGTCGACCTCAACGCTGGCACCCAGCGCGCGCAGCCTCTCCTGGACATGGTCTCCCATGGCGTTGACGCGCTGCGGGTCGAGGGTCGGCGACTCGATCTCGACCATCTGCCGCAGGCCGTCGATCAGTGCGCCTTGGCGCTCCTGGAAGTAGCTCAGGATCCTGCTCATCTGGTGACTCTCCTTCTTGGCACGCTGAACGCGGCTTGGCGGGCCTAGGCGTACTCGATGCGTGGATCTATGAACACGTAGAGGATGTCGACGACTAAGTTCACGAGCACGTTTACCCCGGCGACGAAGACGAGCATCCCCTGGATGACGGGGTAGTCGCGCCTCTGCACGCCCTCGATCATCATGCGCCCGAGGCCGGGAAGGCTGAACACGCTCTCCACCACTATGGAGCCGCTGAGCAGCACGGTCACCGCCACGCCGACCACGGTGATGATCGAGACCATGGCGTTGCGCAGGGCGTGACGGAAGATCACCGACCCCTGCCTGAGTCCCTTGGCCTTCGCGGTGCGCACGAAGTCGAGCCCGAGCACTTCGAGCATGGTGGTGCGGGTCATGCGGGTGATGATCGCCGCTTGGCTCAGACCGAGCGCCAGTGCCGGTAGCACCAGGGAGTGAACTGTGGCGAGCAGCCCCTGAGAGAGCGGGATATAGCCTGCTACTGGAAAGAGCCTCAAGCTGACAGAGAAGAGCAGTATCAGGTTGATGCCGAGCCAGAAGTTCGGCATGGCAGCCGCGAACAGCGAGACCACCAGGACCGCCTGGTCCAACAGTGAGTTGCGATAGATGGCGCTGGCCACGCCCGCGATCACGCCGAAAGTCAGGGCGACCAGCAGGCTCATGCCAGTGAGCATGAGCGTCGGCTCGAGACGCGAGATGATGCTCGGCAGGACCGGACGGCCGCTGTACAGGGAGGTTCCCAGGTCGCCCGTGATGGCGTTGCCCACCCACGTGACGAACTGGACAGGCAGCGGCCGGTCGAGGCCGAGACGCTCGCGCATCCTCCGCAGGTCCTCTTCCGAACCGTCGTCGCCGACCAGCGTCGCCGCGGGGTCGCCCGGCGCCAGGTGCACCAGGCTGAAGCCGACCAGGCCGACCACGGCCAGAACCGGCAGCAGCGCCACGAGGCGGCGTAGCAAGTAAACGCTCATCTGATCTTAGTGGCCCTCCAGGTGCCCGCTCCCCGGTTGGGGAGCGGGCACGGTCGTGACTGTGTCAGTTGAGCCAGGTGTTCAGAAGGAAGACGTACGCCCAAGCCTGGAAGGCCCCGCTGTAGGACGAGCGCTCCAGACTGAGCACTCCGTAGCTCTCGAACTTCACGGCGGGCATGTAGTCGTACATGTGAGCGTGCAGCTCTTCCCAGAGGGCGTAGCGCGTCTCGAAGTCCTGCTCTGTCCTCATCGCCTCGAGGATGCGCGTCTTCTCCTCCGTGACCCACCAGCCAGGGTTGCTGTCTGAGAGGTTCGTCAAGCCCGCGGGATCGGCGCGCCAGCCTAGCGCCTGGGCGTAGACCTCGTAGGCCGTCTCGTCGTTGCGCACGGTGCGGAGCGTGGCCGCGTCCATCGGAAGCAGCTCGATGTTGAAGCCGACCGCCTCGAGCATCGGTTCTGCCACCAACGCCGAGGTGTAGTAGGACGCCGATGCTGGATCGACCAACCATCTGATCGGCTGCCCGTCGTAGCCGGCCTCGGCCAGCAGGGCGCGGGCACGATCGGGATCGTAAGCGAGGTAGGTCTCCTCACCGACTGGGGTGTACCAGGCATCGTCCATGGGCGCCAACGAGGAGTTCGCGACGCTGAACTCCGGCGGGCCCGCCGCCGCTACTATCTGGCGCACGTCGATGGCGTAGTTAAACGCCTGACGTATGCGCTGGTCCGTCATCGGGCCTTGGCGCTTGTTGAACTGGGCGGTGGCGAAGCTGACCAACGCGAAACGGGGTCTGATGTCGGAACGGTTGGCGTAGATCGGGTACATGTCGACAGTAGCGTTGTGCGCCTTGTCGAACTGCCCCGTCTCGACACCGGCCATGCGGACGATGGCGTCGGGGATCGACTGGATGACGATCTCGTCCATATAGGCGACCCGGCCGCCGGCGAAACCGGAGGGGGGCTCGACGCGCCCGACGTAGTCGTCGAAGCGCGCTAGGCGTACGGAGTCGCCCTCGCGGACCTCGGCCACGTAGTAAGGCCCGGTGCCGATCGGCGTGATGATGGTCCCATCGCCCACCGCCTCGATCTGAGAGCTAGGGTAGATGTACGCTCCGCTGGTCTGAGGCACGGTGAGCTGGTAGATGACGAAGGGGTAGGGCTCGGTGAGCACCATCTCGACCGTGTACTGATCCACGACGCTGAGCTCGCTGATGTAACGCGACGCCTGAGTGCCCAATGTTCCCCCGAACCAGCGCTGCAGCGACGCGACCACGTCGGCGGCGCCGAGGATCTCACCGTTGTGGAACGGAACCCCCTGGCGCAAGGAGAGAGTGTAGACGGTGCCGTCGGCGCTGACGGTGTAGCTGTCCACCAGGTCGGGCTGACTCATCCCGTTGGCATCGAGCGCGAAGAGGCCCTCGGCGAAGTGGCTGTTCTGAAGCGTGGTGGTAGCCGCGGCGCTCTTGTGGCTGTCTAGCGAAGCCAAGGTCTCGTTGTGCGCGTAGGTGAAGACACCGCCGAAGCGCGGCGTGCCTCCGTTAGGCATACGGGAATCGTCTGGGTGAACGCCGACGGCCGCGGCGTAGTCGATGATCCGTTGCGGTACCTGTGCGAGAGCCCAGGGCGCAAACGCGCAGACCGCGATCAGGAGCCTGAGGGTGGCTAGGACGGTCCGGTTCGGCCGCCTGCTGGCCGTCGTAGACCTTGTGGGTGGGCTAGACAGTGATCTCATCGCTTTCCCTTCGTTCCTATAAGTCGCTGGCTAAGGTGGTCGTAGCAGCGCGGAGTTGACCCATCGTGGATGCGGGCATCGGCACTCCCTTGGATTCCCGCTCGTCGGCTCGGCCGCTGGAAGCCGCACGCAATATGAGGCCTCACATCAGCCCGCACCTCCTCCCGTCCCGCGCTTGAGACGCGGGTCGAGGAGGTCACGCAGGCCGTCGCCCATCAGGTTCAGGCCGAGCACGGTGAGCATGATCGCCACACCGGGATAGAACGAGATCCATGGGGCCAGGGTCATGTACGCGCGGCCCTCGCTGAGGATGTTCCCCCAGGTCGGGGTCTCCGGCGGCGCGCCGACGCCCAGGAAGCTGAGTGCGGCCTCGGACAGGACCGCGTAGGCGAAGACGAAGGTCAGCTGGACGTTGATCGGCCCCAACGCGTTCGGGGCGATATGGCGGAACAGCAGGCGAGCGTCCAGGCTGCCAAGGGCCTGCGCCGCCTCGACGTAGCTGAGGCCCCTGACTTGCAGGGTGGTGGCCCTGGCGATGCGCGCTACTCGGGGGATGTACACGACGCTGAGCGCTATGACGAGGTTGACCGAGTTGGGTCCGAGCACGCCGATGAGAGCGATCGCCAAGAGCAGCGTGGGGATCGCCATCAGGCCGTCCATGAACCTCATCAGCACGTTGTCGATGCTCCGGTAGAAGCCGGAGACGAGGCCGAGCGCCGTCCCGATGGTGCCGGTGATCACCACCACGACAGCAGCGATCGCCAGCGAGGTGCGCCCGCCGTACACGACGCGGCTGAACACATCCCTGCCAAGGTTGTCGGTTCCTAGCAGGTGCTCTCTCGAAGGGGCCAGAAGCCTTTCGGCCGGCACGATCTGGCGCGGCGAGTGTGTAGCGATGTAAGGCGCCAAGACCGAGACGAGCACCATCACGACGAAGATGACCAGCCCCAGTACCGCCGTTCGGCTCCTGGCGAACTGCCGCAGCGACGCGCCGACCGCAGACCGGGCGCGCGCGCTACTCAAGTTGGCGGCTGGGGGCAGAGCCATCTCTCCTCCTATCCACTCACACCAGCAGCGAGCCCTTATCCATCACCACGCGGCCGTCAACGGAGATGGTGGGGTTCTGGACGATGAAATCGTAGTGGCACTTGGCCTTGACGGTGCCACCCAGGGTGTTGCTGGTCCCTATGCCGAAGTGGCAGGTCGTCGCCACCCCCTCGTCCTCCAACATGCGCCCGGTCAGCCGGCAGTGCGGGTTCATGCCGATACCGATCTCGGCGAGGTTGTAGACGTTGGAGTCGGCCAGCGCCTCCCAGGAGGCCCGTACGCGGTCCGCCGCCCAGCCGCCGGAGATGTCGACTACCCTGCCGTCTCGCACGGTCAAGGTCACCGGCTCCTTCAGCACCCCGATGTCCAGATAGGGGATGCTCGCGTCACAGACGATGACGCCGTCGCCTGTGACGGGCGAGACCGGCGACTCGATGTCCGGTATCGGGTGGAAGGTGCCGGGCCTGACCACGCCGGTCTTGGCATGAGGCGTACCGAACCGACCCCGGATGTCCAGCGTCATGTCGGTGCCGGCCTCACTGGTCACCCGCACGGTGGAGCCTGCGTCCCAGATCGCTGCCATCCGCATGACGGTCGGCTCGATGGCGTGGAAGTCAGCCTCGATACCACCGCCCGCTAGCATCTCAGGCACCCACTGGGTCAGGGCCGCCACGCGTCCACCGGCGGCACAGACAGCCTTCACCGCCTCGGTGTGGGTCAGGGACACCTGCACGGCAAGGAAGACGACGTCGGCAGTCAGCATCGCCCGAGCGATCTCCGGCGGCGGTTCGCCGGAGTCGGTCTTGGCGCGCTCGGTGCGCAACACGGTGACCTTGGCACCGGCCTCCTCTAGTGCCGCTTCCAGGGCCGCGGCGATGCTCTCGTCGGTCGCCGAGTCGATGATCACCAACGCCCTCTCGCCTGGTCCAACGCCTGTCACCTCGTTGGCCAGCCGACGAGCACCGAACATCAGTTCCGTCTTCCGCGTTTTGGCTTGCATGTTGCGAGAGGATTGCACCGGCCCAGAAGTGCTGTCAATCTTGATCGACAATCAAGTAATCACGGGCGAAATCGGTTAACCTGGCCCATGAACGACGACAGCCTGAGCGCAGACGAGGCGGCCGAGTTCCTCGGCGTCAGCAAGGCGACGCTCTACTCCTACGTCAGCCGCGGCATGTTGACCTCGAGAGCCCTCTCGCCCAGAAGCCGCAAACGCGTCTATCACAGGGGCGAGTTGTTGGCCCTCAAGCATCGCGCCAGCTTCCGCAAGGACCCTGAGCAGGCAGCCAGCGAGGTCATCGAGTTCGGCATCCCGATCCTGACGACGGCGATCTCGCAGATCACCGAGACCGAGCACTCCTACCGGGGCATCAGCTCACGAGAGCTGTCACACAACTTCAGCTTCGAGCAGGTCGCGCAGTTCCTATGGACCGGCGACCGGCTGGGCGACGAGCTGCCTCCGCCGCGGGCCGAGTGGCTCGGAGACATCGACCTGAAGCTCGTCAACCGCCTGGATGGCAGCCTCACTCCGATCGAGCGCATGCAGACCATCCTGCCGGCGCTCGAGCATCGCAACCTACACGCTTACGGCACCAGGGCAGCGCTACTGATGCCAAGCGCCATCGAGCTGATCCTCTACCTGGTCTACCTGAGCACCGGCCGCAAGTACCAGGGCAGCGTCAGCTCGACTCTGGCTAGCGCCTGGGGAGCCGATCCGAAGCGACTGGAGACGCTGCTGATCGTGGTCGCCGACCATGAGCTGAACATCGCCACCTTCACGGCGCGCTGCGCCGCCAGCGCCGGCGCCACCCTCTATCAGTCGTTGATCGCCGGCCTTGCTTCTCTGCAAGGCTACCGCCACCTCTTCGGCCAGGTGTCGGAGGCCAAAGTCTTCTTCAACGAGGTGATAGCCACGGGCGACCCGGAGATGGTGATCAGGCGCTACCTGCGTCGCAGCGGCAACATCCCCGGGGTCCACAACCCCTATCGCCGCCTCTACACCGGGCCCGATCCGAGGGTGCTGACGCTGATGGACAACCTCGCCGACACGAGACACTACCCCTTGTTGTTGGAGACAGCCAGACTCGTCGAGCTCGCCTCACACGAGCACCCGCGCATCGACTTCGCGCTAGCGGTCTCCGAGCCGGTGCTCGGCCTGCCGCAGGACGCGGTCCATGGGCTGATCGCCATCGGGCGAACGGCCGGGATCATCGCGCATGTGCTGGAGCAGTACACCTCTGACAGGGTGATACGGCCGCGAGCGAAGTATGTGGGGGTCTCAGGGTAGGACGGCCCGACGCGCCCGCCACTTGGCTAGACTGCCCACATTCGGTCAGGAGCACCATGGATCCGTTAGCCGCAGCCGCACGTCTCGCCGCCAACGCACAGGTGTTCCAGCATCTGCTCAGCGGCGTCGCCGAGCCGCAGGCCCGCTGGAAACCGGCGCCTGAGAAGTGGTCGTTGCTCGAGGTCATCAACCACTTGGCAGACGAGGAGCGCCTCGACTTCCGCGCCCGGCTCGACCTGACGCTGAACCGCCCCGGCGAGCGCTGGCCGCCGATCGACCCGGTGGGCTGGGTCGGCGAGCGTGGCTACAACCGTCGCGAGCTGGGCGAGTCGCTGGCCGACTTCCTGACCGAGCGGGCGAGGTCCGTCGAGTGGCTGCACGGCCTGGCCGGCCGCAGCCTAAACGCCGAGTACGACCACCCCCGCGGCAAGATCACCGCGCTGGAGCTGTTGGGCTCGTGGCTGGCGCACGACCTGATCCACATACGGCAGCTGACGCGGCTGCACTACGAGTACCTGGCCTCGGAGATGGGTGCCGAGACTCTCGGTTACGCGGGGCCTTGGTAGTCGTTCTCGTGGCGAATCTCGTCTGCTCCAGCACGCGCCGACCGCAGGGACGTGACGCGCGCAGGCCTGCCACTTGTGTAATGACATCCCCAAACATTGCGAGTGGAGTAGTCTTCTCGCATGACTTTCGGTCGATCAACGACGGCTGAAGCGTTGCTTCGTCTGATCAGTCAGCATCGCGTCGAACTGCTGGCAATCTTGCACCGTTACGGTGCAAGCAATCCGAGGGTGTTCGGATCGGTCGCCCGTGGCGATGCCACTTTCACCAGCGACGTAGATCTGTTGGTGGATCTCGAGCCGGGCGGCGGCAACGCTTTGCTGCGCGTCGCGGGCATCGGCGAGGAGCTGAGCCAGCTGCTCGGAATAAAGGTCGATGTCGTTGCTGATGAGTTGCTTAGGGAACCTGTAGCAGCGTCGGCGCACTCCGTGTTCGTCGCCATATGAGCCGTGAAGCAACCGAGCGGCTGCAGGATATCCTCGTCGCCATCAACCGCTGCCGTCAGTATCGATCGCACCTGGACGACCAGAACGACGCCATCGCTACGATGGCCTACGACGCAGTCTTGCGTAACCTTGCCGTGATCGGAGAAGCCGTTCGGACACTCCCATCAGAGACCAAAGCGTTGTCACCCGACACGCCGTGGCCGAGCATAGCTGGCCTTCGTAACATCGTCATACATGAGTATTTCAGGATTGACCGCGCTCTCATCATAGATATCTTGGACAACCAGCTTGCATCGCTGGCTCACGAAGTCCAAAGCCAGTTGAACTCTTAACAGACTCCGGCCAGCTCAACGGCCACTCGGACATTTAGCCCTTAGATTCCCGCTCGCTCCAGCCACAGGATCGCTCCCTCCCGCAGCAGCCGAGAGTCTGGGCGACGATTCTAACTCCGTCCCCAAGCTAACGCCTCCGCCAACAGCCGGTACGACAGCAACCGCTCCCGATGCTCGGCGATGTGGCTGGTCACAATGAACTCGTCGACCTCGAGCTGAGCCTTCAACTCCAGCAGCCGCTCGCGCACGCTGTCAGGGGTGCCCCACACCAGCATCCGCCGCGACGCCGCCGCCAGCGCCTCCTCCTCGGGCGAGAAGTCGTAAGCGGCGGCCTCCTCGGCGGTCGGCAGCGAGCCGCGCTCGTTGCGTCTGATCCTCAACCACAGGAGGTCGTGAGCTCGCGCGAGCGCCTCGGCTCGTTCCTCGGTCTCGGCCGTGATCACCGCGACGCCGAGGATCGCGTACGGCGCGGCGAGCTCCGCGGAAGCCTGGAAGCCCTCGCGGTAGGCGCGGAGCGCGGCCGGGGCGTAGTCGGGGCTGAAGTGGAACGCGAACGAGTAGCCGCGGCCGGTGCTGGCGGCGTACTGCGCCCCGTAGGTGCTCGAGCCCAGGATCCACAGCGGCGGCAGCTTGACGCCGGGCAACTTGGCGCTGACCCGCCCAAGTGGGTGGTCGGCGAGGAACTCCGACTCGCCGGCGTACGCGCGCAGCATCTCCACCTGTTGCGGGAAGTCGTCGGCTGCTAGTAGGTCGGTGCTGCGCCTGAGCGCCAGAGCGGTGACCTGATCGGTGCCAGGGGCGCGGCCCAGACCGAGGTCGATACGGCCCGGATGCAGCGCCTCGAGCGTCAGGAAGTCCTCGGCCACCTTCAGCGGCGAGTGGTTGGGCAGCATGATCCCGCCGGCCCCGACCCGTATGCGCTGCGTCTCGCGGGCCAGGACGTTGATCAGCACAGTGGTGGCCATCGACGCGAACGCGCTGGTGTTGTGGTGCTCCGCGACCCACACGCGGCGGTAGCCCAGCTCCTCGGCTAGGCGCGCCAGCTCGGTGCTGTTGCGAAACGCGTCGGCCGCCATCGCACCGCGAGGGACTGGTACCAGGTCCAGAACAGAGAGGGGGATCGGCACCAGCGCAGCGTAACTGCGGCACCAGGTCGCCCGAGTCGCTGGCCGTAACATGCCATGAGTAGGGGGCGAGACGATGCGACTGTCGACGAGCTTCGGGATCCTGGTCGCGCACGCAGCGGTCTACCTCATGCTGGTCGCGGGATTCGGCGTCCAGCCGTGGCCGTGGCCCCTGTTAGGCATCTCTGGCAGCGCCTTCCTGGTGGGGTTCTTCGTCCTGCGTCGTCGGCGTTTGGCAGGCGAGGCCAGCAACTCGGAGTTGGACCGTTTCCTCGGCCGCTTCGCTCACGTCTACCAGCCGCTGATCCTGCTCATCGCGACCTACGCGTCTTGCTCCGCGCACTACGAGCTGACTGCGGGTTCCGGGCGAGGGCTGAGCGTATCGCTGCTCCTGCTGGTGTCGATGGGTCTTCTGCTGTTGAGTGGCAGACTTGGCCAGACGGCTCGCGGCTAGGCTCACAACAACCGAAACGCCAACGCCGCCACCACCGTCGGCAGCAACGCCGCAGCCGCCAGCCCCAACGGGCTGACCGCCTCCCCATCGAAGTGCCGCCTCAGGATCGAGATGCCGGCCGGGTTGGGCGCGTTGGCGATGATGGTCAGCCCGCCCCCGGTGACAGCGCCGGCCACCAACGCGTACTTGAAGCCATCGGAGAGCCCTTCCACCAGCGATCCGAGGTACGTGAGCGCGGCGTTATCGGTGAAGGCGGTCAGGATCGTGGCCCCGAAGAACACCTGATCGGCGCTCATGCGCGTGAGCAGGGGCTGCAGCCACCACGTCTGCTGACCTCCCAGCACGACGAGCCCCGCTAGGAAGAACGCGACCAGCAGCGCCTCGCGCAGGATGAGCCGGTCCTGGTGGCGTTCGTAGGCCGTGGCCACGCCGAGGAACAGCAGGAACAGCCCCATGAACAGGGCAGCGTGATGAGCGAAGACGACGACGCCTACCAGGAACGCGACATGCACGAGCACGAGCACCGCTGGTGCACGACCACCCACGGGACCGACGGCGGGAGCGAGGCGTCCAAGCTCGTGCCGGAACAGCAGCGCCGCGAAGGCGGCGTTGACGAGCACTGCCAGCGCCGCCTTCCAACCGAAAGTGCCGAGCATGAACGGCAGGTCCCAGCCCCAGGCGCCGGCGACCATGAGCACCGGCGGCGCCGCGAACGGCGTCAGGGTCCCGCCGATCGAGACGTTGACGAGCAGCACGCCGAGGGTGGCGTACTTAAGCTTCGCGGAGATCGCGCGCGAGAACAGGCTGTTGGCGAGGACGAGCGCGGCGAGGGTCATCGCCGCCGGCTCGGTGATGAAGGATCCTAGCAGCGGCACGACGGTCAACGTCACCAGATAGAGACCGAGGCTGCCAGGCAGGGGCAGCTTACGCGCCAGCCACGCCACGCCCGCCATTACCGTCTGGAGGATCGGACGCGTCGCGGCGATGACCATGATCGCGAACACGAACATCGGTTCTGTGAAGTTGCGCGAGTCGACGTAGTGAACCGCGGCCTCGAAACCGTCGAGGGCGAACATCGCCACGATCAACACAGCCGCCCAGAAGCCGAACACGACCTCGACCTCGCCGAGGAGGTGCCAGAGGCCCTTGTGACGCGGGTTCGACCGCTCCAAGCGCGCGAACACCTTGACCGAGAAGGTGTGGACTATCGCCAAGCCGAACAGGATGGCAGCTACTACCTGCAGGGCGGTCGGGCTCACGGACACAGGGAAGTGTACCGTCGCCACCGCCGCCGCCGGCTCGTGCCTGCAGCGCGCTCATGAGGGCAGAGTTAAGGCGGCGCACTGACCACGGGGCGAGTGACACGGCAACCGAACGGCGTTGTCCTTAGGATGACCGCATGGTCTTCACAGCGACGAGCGCCCCTCGCCGCCTGTTGGCGGTACTCCTCGCCGCCGGCTGGCTCACGTCCGCCGCCTTCGCCCAACAGCCGGTCGGCTGCCCGTCGCCCGAGTCGCCGGCGCCTGTCCCTGACGCCGCCCTGGCTGCCGGGATCAGGTCGGCGCTCGGACAGGAGCCGGGCTCGGCGCTCAGCTGTGCCGACCTGGCCCGGTTGGAGACCCTGAACGTCAACGCCACCGGCGTCGCCGATCTACGCGGGCTCGAGCATGCGACCCGGCTGTCCCGTCTCGACGCCCGCAACAACTCGATCTCCGACTTAGCGCCACTGGCCCGGCTCGAGCGCTTGGCCCACCTCGACCTGCTGGGCAACCAGGTCGCCGACCTATCGCCTCTGGCCGGCCTGCCGCGCCTCAATCGGCTCGAGGTCCCTCGCAACCAGGTCTCGGACCTCTCACCCCTGTCGGCGCTGCCGCGCCTCATCTACCTGAACGCCCGCGAGAACCGGATCGAGGACCTTGCCCCGCTGCGGTCACTCGCCGGGCTCCAGTACCTGCTGCTCACCAACAACCTCGTGGCAGACGCCACGCCTCTCGCCGGGCTCACGGCCCTAAGAGAAGTCGACCTCGGCTTCAACAGGTTGACGACCGGCGCTGGGCTAGGCGCTCTCGACCGCCTGCGCAACTTATCTCTCAGGGACAACGCCATCGCCAGCGCCGGCTTCATCGTCGCGCTCCTCAGCATCGACAACCTCGACCTGCGCGGCAACCAGCTCGTCGACGTCTCCCCACTGAGTGGCTTGACTACCTTGCGCACGCTCAGGCTCAGCCGCAACCAGGTACGCAACGTCGACTACCTCGCCAACCTGACCCAGCTCGAGACGCTGGATCTGGAGCGCAACCAGGTCGAGTCGATCAGGTCTCTCGGCAACCTGCGACGCCTCGAGTACCTGAACCTCAACCGCAACCAGGTCTCGGACATCGCGGTCGTGCGCGGCATGCCGGAGCTCGCCGAGCTGCACCTGAACAGGAACCCCGTCACCGACATCTCGCCCATCGCGCTGCTGACATCGATGACCGACATCGACCTCGGCTTCATGGGGCTCACCGACATCTCGCCGCTGGCGGCGATGCAGTCGCTCAGGACCGTCAACCTCGAGTCGAACCAGGTGCAGTTCCTGCACGCCTTGGCCGGCAAGTCGCGTATCACGAGGCTCAACCTCGCCAGCAACAGGGTCGGCAGCATCGAGCAGCTGAGCGCGCTCACCAGCCTGACTTGGCTCAACCTCTCTCGCAACGAGATCTCCGATGTTGCGCTGCTGGCGACGTTCGTAGGGCTCGAGCACCTGATGCTCGGCTACAACCAGCTGACCGACGTCACGCCTCTGGCGGGGCTCACATCGCTCGAGACGCTGGCGCTCGAACGCAACCAGCTCACCGACGCGTCCGCCCTCAGCGGTCTGACCGGCATGCGCACGCTCAACCTCAACAACAACCAGCTCATGGACGCAGGGTTCGTCAGGAGCATGACGCGCCTGAACGACCTGGACCTGCGCGTGAACCAGCTGGCCGACCTGACCCCGCTGGCGGACCTCAGGGCGCTCAGGACGCTGCGCCTTGGCCGCAACCTGATCAGCGACACGACAGCGCTCGTCGGTCTGACCGAGCTGCAGCTGCTCGACCTGGAGCGCAACGCCATCGTCGACATCGCGGCGCTGTCTGGGATGGTCAAGCTGCAGACGCTGTCGCTCGCTCGCAACGAGATCGTCGACATCGGTGCCGTCGCCGGCATGCCGCTGCTGCGCGAGCTGAACCTGAACAGGAACCCGGTCACCGACGTCACACCCGTGGCGGGGCTCACGGCCCTGGAGGTTCTCGACCTCGGCTACACGGCCGCGGGTGACTACTCGGCCATCGCCGAGCTGCGCTCGCTCAGCAGGCTCAGCCTAGAGTCGGTGGGGCTTCAAAGCGTAGGTCCGTTGGCGAACCTGCTGCGCCTGACCGACCTGAACCTGACGAGCAACGCCGTCGAGAACGTCGCGATCCTCGGCTCGCACGCGCGGCTTCAGACGCTCAACCTCTCGCGCAACCAGGTCAGCGACATCGAGGCGCTGGCGCGGCTCGCTGAGCTCACCACCCTCAACCTGTCGCGCAACCGCATCCGCGACATCAGCCCGCTGCTCGAGATGACGGCGTTGACCTCGGTGGAGCTTGACCGCAACTGCTTAGGCAGCAGCGTCATGACCAGCACGGTCCTGTCGCGCCTGACGGCCGCCCTCGTGACGTTCAACGCCGAGCCGCAGTCGAGCTGCAGCTGACACTACTCACGCTGCTCTAGCCGGTCACCAGGTGGCGCCGCCGCCGGGAGGCGGCCACGCGCCGAGCATGCGCCTCAACAGGATTAGTTGGCCGAGGTGGTGCACGTCGTGCATGTACATGTCGGCGATCTGCGCCCCGACGGAGACCTTGCTACCCTCGCGCACCGGACGCTGCAGCAGCGCATCGTCCTGCGCCAGCGCGCGGTAACGGCCCAGACCCGCCATGAACGTTTCGACCAGGCCAGGCCACTCGTCGGCGGTGACGCTGGGCCAGCTCAGCGCGGCGTGCTCGACCTTGCCGGGGTCGATACCGTCGAACGCCTTGAGCACGCGCTGCTGCCAGAACACCATGTGGGCGAGCACCTCGGCGGGGCTGTACGGGCTTCCTTCCGGCCGGGTGACAGAGGCCGCGGCGTCGATCCCGGCCAGCGCGCGTTCGAACGGCACGAAGCCGGCGGCCTGGTCGGAGAGCAGGAAGGACAGCGCGGCCGAGGATGGGCTGGGCGTCAGGCTGGCGCTTGGTTCGGACATGACTCAGCTTACCGCCGCCCGACGGCCGCCGAACCGACCAGCACCGGGTCGGCGGGGCCGATGTGCTCGGCTCCCAAGTCGCGCACCGAGGCGACGCCGAGCAGGCGCATGGTGCGCTCGAGCTCGGACCTGAGGATGTCGATGGCGAGCGCGACGCCCTGCCTGCCGCCGGCAGCGAGCCCGTAGGCGTAGGCGCGGCCGATCAGCACGGCCTTGGCGCCGAGAGCCAGCGCCTTCGCGATGTCGGCTCCGCGCCTGATGCCGCCGTCGAGCAGCACCTCGGTCTCGCCTCCGGCAGCGGCCAGCACCTCAGGCAGCGCATGCAGACTCGGAGCCACGCCGTCAAGCTGACGACCGCCGTGGTTCGAGACGACGACGGCCGAGGCGCCGTTGTCGACAGCTTGGCGCGCGTCGTCTGCAGTATGCACGCCCTTGACGACGATCTCGCCCTGCCACGCCTCCCTGATCCAGGCGAGATCGGACCAGGAGGTGGCGGCCGCGGCCAGCTGGGCGCCGATGTCGCCGTAGCTCATCGGGCCGTCGGCCAGCATCACGTTGGGGAACGACATCATGCCGCCGTCACGCTGGAAGTCGAGCAGCCAGCCGGGCTTGGCGAGCACCTGCCAGACGTGAGGCAGCATGGCGACCGGGTTGCGGCTTATCAGTTGGCTGCTGCCGTTGCGCACGTCGCGTTCCCGCATCCCTGCCACCGGCGTGTCGATCGTCACGACCAGCGCCGAGAACCCAGCATCGGCCGCCCGACCGATGCTCGCGAGCGCCACGTCCCTGCCGCCACACAGGTAGAGCTGGTACCAGGCCGGGCCGGAGGTAGCGGCCTTGACCTCCTCCATGCGCGTGCCTGACAGCGTCGAGAGCGTGTAGAGCGTCCCCGCGGCACCCGCCGCTGCCGCGGCCTCCGCCTCGCCGCGGGGCCAGAACATGCGGCTGCTTCCGACGGGCGCCAAGATGAACGGCAGCGCCAGGTCGTGACCGAGGACCGTGGTCTTGAGGTCGACGCCCGGCACGACGACGGCCGAGTGAGGCCTGAGCGTGACGCCAACGAACGCGTCCTCGTTGGCGCGCATCGTCCTCTCGTCCTCGGCGCCGCCATCGATGTAGTCGAACACCATGCGGGGCAGGCGCCTTCTCGCTCGCCTGCGTAGGTCTGCGATGTTCACGATGTCTGGTCCGAAACTGATCACGCCATAGTTCTACCCCTACGCGCCCGCTGGAACAGCGATTCGGGGCGGGGCCGGTCGCCATGGCGCACGGCGCGCCCGCACCAGACTGTTAGGCTGGCCGGCAGCCACGACCCGAGGAGGTAACGAAACGATGTCCTCGCAGCAAACAGCCCCCGCTCACATCCCACCTTGGCTTCGCGGTCCCGTAGACGGTGTGCCGACCGAGCTGCAAGCCGTCGCTCAGGCCCTTATCCAGACGCAGGAGGAGGTCGAGGGGTTCACGGCCGGCCTCCCCGACGAGCTGCTGTGGATGAGGCCCGCCGGCCTTGGGCACGCGGCGTTCCACCTACGGCACATCGCCGGCGTCATCGACAGGCTGTTCACTACGGCCCGCGGCGAGAGCATCTCGGACGCTCAGCGGGAAGCGGCCCTGCGCGAGAGGTCGGAGCGCGACGAGGCCACCACCGCCGAGCTAGTGGAGCTGGTCAGGGCGCGGGTGGCGAGTGCCATCGACCAGTTGCGCGGCACCGACGTCGGCAAGCTCTACGAGGCGCGCTTGGTCGGTGGCAAGCAGCTGCCGTCCAACGTCTACGGGCTCCTGTTCCACGCCGCCGAGCACGCTCAGCGGCACTGCGGCCAGCTGCTCGTCACCACGCGCGTCGTTCGTGAGCGCGCGTGACGTGAGCGGGCGTGAGGTGAGGGTGGCCTCGACCGGGTAGGGACGCTCACCGCCGATCAGCTCCTTCCACGCGACCAGCGCGTACCAGCGCCCCTCGTGGAAGACGTCGAGCCTGTCGCGGCGCGCCAGCCACCAGTGCCAGTAGCGGCGGTCGCTTGGGTCAAGGCGCACGTAGTAGAGGACCTGATCACGGTTCATTGCCCCTCCCGGATACCTCAAATACTTAGGTATTGTGCACCGCGAGAGCGACGATTGGGTGAGAGCCGGGGGCTCAGCCGATGTTGACGACCAGCACGGGACAGCGCGCCTCCCCGAGTACCCGCTCGACGCGGGGGCCCAGGAACAGCCTGTCCGTGCCGGAGCGCACCTCGGTACCGAGTACGATGAGGTCGGCTCCTTCGTCCTCGGCCGCCCGCAGTATCGCCTCGACCACCGACGCGCCCTCGTCGAGCCTCGTCTCGGCTTCGACCCCGAGCGTGCGACCGACGTCCTGAAGCGCCGCGAGACTGGTCCGGGCGTTCTCGAGCTGACGTTCGTGTAGCTCGCCCGCCTCGAGCCTGTGGCTGTCAGCCAGCCGCTCCAGCACGTGAACCAACACGACCGACTCGCCGCCGCTAGCGAGCGCGAACGCCAGCTCGGCGGCCTGCCGCGAGGAGAAGGAGCCGTTCGAAGGCACCAGAACCTTGCGGGGCGGCCAGCGCTCGGCGCGCTCGCGACCCTTTACGATCACCGACGGCACCCCACCCATGCGCACCACGTAGTCGACGAGCGGGCTGAACAGCACGTCGCGGCCGTTTCCCTCGGTGGCGCCTAGCACGATCAGGTCGTAGTCCTTCGACGCCTCCTCGAGTATCTCCTCGATCGGCGTGGTGGATTCGACGACCCGCTTGGTCAGCTCGAGCTCGGTGAAGTCCTCGGCGATGTCGTTGAGGAACGCCTGCCCTGCAACCTTCTCGCCAGGGGCCGCCACGGTCATCAACGTCACCGCCAGGTCGCCGCCGATCCTCCCTAGCACGAAGGCCTCGACCCGGTGTCCGCTGGGATCGCCTCCCGGTCGGAGTCGCAGCGGCAGCAACACGCGTCTCATGCGCGCCATGGGGCTCTCGGCGGTCAGTTCCTCCAGCTCGAGACGCGCCCGCTCGTCAGCGTCAGGGGTCAGCCTCGGAACCAGCGCCCGCAGCATGACCGGAGCGATGACAGAGGTGGTGACCGCAACGAGCACGATGATCGAGTACATATCGAGACTGAGGATGTCGGCGAACAGGCCGATGGTGGCGATGATCAGCCCGACCGCTCCGCGCGCGTTGAGAGCAGAGCCGAACGCGAGCGCTCGCCAATGCCCCTGACCTCGCAGCCTGGCGCCAAGGTAGGCCCCGCCGATCTTCGCGCCGTTGGCCACCAGGATGACCGCCAGAGTGATGGGCAGCAGGGCCGGGGTCAGCAGCGCGGGCACGTCGATCTTGAGACCGGCGATCGCGAAGAAGATCGGGGCGAACACGGCCATCGACACGCTGTGCAGCTTCTCGATGACGGCCGCCGGCAACCGCCGCATCGTGCCGAACAGCACCCCGACTATGAATGCCCCCAGCGCCGCTTCGATCCCGATGGACTGTGCGATGGCTCCCCAGGCCAAGGCTGTCGCCACCACGAGACTCAGGAGCCTGTCTGGGCCCGACATGCGGTCCTGGACGAAGTCGAGCGCCTTGGACAGCGCCCAACGCCCGGCCGTGAACGACAGACCTATGAACAGGACGATCTTGCCAACGGCGCCGAGGACGCCGACCGCCGTCAGGGCCGCCCCACCAGCGAGGCCGAGGATCACCGAGAGGAGGATCCACGCGAACGCGTCCTCGATCATCCCGACCGCCATGATCGTCTGGCCGAAGTCGCGACGCATCAGCCTCAGGTCTATCAGCACCTTGGCGAGGACCGGTATGGCGGTGACCGCCAGCCCAGTCGCGACGAACAGCACGAACACGGTGCGCTGAGTGGGGTCAACTAGCAGTGAGTCAGGCAGTAGCGCGCCCAGTATCAAGCCGGCGGTGAACGAGGTGCCGATCCCGCCCGCCGCGATGCCGACGGCCGTGCGGGCGTGTCGTCTGATAAGCGGAAGGTCGATCTCGAGCCCGGTGATGACCAGGAGGAACGTGGCTCCCAGGAACCCGACGAACTCCAACAGGTAGCCCTGCACCGGGTTCTGCGGCAGCATCCAGGTACCGACCCACGGAATCGCGCCGCTGAGCAGGGAGGGGCCGAGGGCGACACCGGCGAGGATCTCACCGACGACGGCCGGCTGATCGAAACGCTGCGCCACCCAGCCGCAGAACCGCGCAGCGACCAGCAGTACCGCAAGCTGGATCAGCAGCATCAGGATGTCGTGGTGAGGCGCGGCTCCGTGAATCTGCATGCTCGGTTCCAGATGACGCCGGAGGGAACCTCCCGGCTGCCGGCGAGGATGGTAGCACCTTCGCGGCGGGAGCACCGAGCCACTTCACAGAACCTACACACGCTCCGGGCGTTAGCTGCACGTTGCGGCGGCAAGCTGCGTGCATGCGGGAGCAGCGATACCTGCCCCGATACCGAGGAGGTAGGAGAATGGAACGAACCATGAACCTCAAGGCCGCCATCTGCGCGCTCGCCGCCACCGTAGCCATCGTCGTGGGCAGCGCATCGGCGCAGACGTACCAGGTCGATGCCACGGCGAGCGAGGCGCGCTACCGGGTGCGCGAGCAGCTCGCCGGGGTCAGCTTCCCCAACGACGCCGTCGGGGTCACGTCGTCCGTGTCAGGCAGCATCGCGTTCGCCGCCGACGGCGAGGTGCTCGAAGGTTCCGTCGTCACCGTCGACGTGACCAGGCTCGTCAGCGACGAGAACCGCCGCGACAACTTCGTGCGCGACAACCTCCTTCAGACGCGCAGCAACCCGACGGTCACCTTCGTGCCGACCAGCGTCGCCGGGCTCGAGCTCCCGTTGGGTACCGACCCAGTAGAGGTCGCGATCACCGGAGAGCTGACGGTGAGGGGCGTGACACGCACCGTCACCTGGCTGGGCGTCGCCACGCCCGACGGCGACGCGGTGCGGCTCAGCGCCGCGACCACCTTCACCTTCGCCGACTTCGGCATCTCGAAGCCGCGCGTGGCGCTGGTGCTGAGCGTGGCGGACGACATCACGCTCGAGATCGACCTCACGCTGCGAGAGGTCGCTCAGTGAGGCGAGAGGCTGCCGTGCTGCGCGCGAACACCGGATCACCGACGACGCGGGGTCCACACGGCCGAGTAGGCTGGCGACCAGAGAAGAACGGAGCGACCGCATGAGTACCGTCCTGGTAGTCGAAGACGACCGCGACATCGCCGAGATGGTCGAGCTCTACCTGAAAGCCGACGGTCACCGCACCGAGTGGGCACGTGACGGTCGGCGCGCGCTGGAGCTGTGGCGCGCGGCCTCCCCCGACCTGGTGCTCCTGGACGTTGGTCTACCGGAGGTCGACGGGCTCGAGGTGCTGCGTCGGATCCGCGCCGACCCTACCGGGCACCAGGTGCCGGTGCTTATGCTGACCGCCCGGGCCGAGGAGATCGACGAGCTACTCGGCCTCAACCTCGGCGCCGACGACTACATAACCAAGCCGTTCAACCCGCGCACGCTGCTGGCGCGCGTCAAGGCCGCCCTCAGGCGCGCGCAACCGGCGCCCAACCAGATCGACGCGCCGGTGAGGATAGGCGACCTCGTCGTCGACTCGTACCGCGTCCGCGTGACGGTGGCTGGCAAGACGGCGCAGTTGACGCCAACTGAGTTCAGGATCCTTGAGCACCTTGCGCGCACCCCGGGGCGGGCCGTCTCGCGCGCGGAGCTGGCCGAGGAGGCGCTGCCCGAGGGCGACGCCCTCGAGCGCGCCGTCGACGCGCACGTCAAGAACCTGCGCCACAAGCTCGACGAGTGCGGTGGCGGCGAGGTCGTCGAGACCGTCAGGGGCATCGGGTACCGCCTGGTGGACGGCCCGGTGGGATCTGCATGAGGCGCCTCTCGGTCAGGTTGGGGCTTGCGATGGTCGGCACGATGGTCCTGTCGCTGCTGATCATCGCCGGCACGCAGCGCCTGGCCGAGTACCGCTCCTACTGGGCGCTGCCAGAGGAGGCGAGGAGCGCGCTGCCGCCTCCGAGGTCGTGGCTGGGTGTGTCGTTCGACAAGGTTCTGCCGCAGAGAGGTCCGGGGCCGCGCCCTGGTCCTGTCGACAGTGGCGCGGCGGCCGACATCTTCGCCGACTTCCGCAAGTTCCAGGACGAGTCGTTCTACCTCGGTGTCGCTCTAGCCTCGCTGGTGACACTCGGACTGGCGCTGTGGCTGTCGCGCCTGATCGCCAGGCCGCTCTCGGTGGTTTCGAGCGCCGCTGATCGCCTCGCGAAGGGCGATCTGGCAGTCAGAGTCCCTACGACACCTGCGCAGCTGCGCTCGAGCCTCGAGACGCAGCGGCTCAGCGAGAGCTTCAACAGCATGGCCGCTTCGCTGGAGAGGTACGAGGCAGAGCGCAAGGCGATGATCGCGGACATCGCCCACGAGCTGAGAACGCCGCTGACCGCGATGAAGCTGCGACTGCAAGCGCTGGAGGATGGACTGCTGCCGCTCGACGACAAGGAGGTCGCGAGCCTCAACCGCGGCGCCGACCTGCTCGCCAGGCTCATCGAGGACCTGCGCACCCTGTCCCTGGCGGACTCAGGGCGCCTGAAGCTGCTACCGCGCGACACCGACCTGCGGCAGCTGCTGGCAGGTGTGATCGAGGACCAGGAGCCGCGCTTCTCGGCCAAGGGCGTCACGCTCGAGTTCGAGAGCCCCGACTTCGCCGTAGCGGCCAAGGTCGATTCCCACCGGATGACGCAGGTCGTAGGCAACCTCCTCGACAACGCCCTCAAGGTGACCGACGAGCCCGGGGTCGTCAAGGTGACGCTGGCGCGCGCCGGGTCCGACGCCGTGATCGGAGTGTCGGACAGCGGACCAGGACTCAGCGAGGAGGCGCTGGCCAAGGCGTTCGACCGCTTCTTCCAAGACCGCGACCTGCGTCAGGCCGGTGCACCGGGCAGCGGGCTCGGGCTCGCGATAGTCGATGCGCTGGTGAAGCTGCACGGCGGCAGCGTCAGGGCCGCCAACCACGCCGGGGGCGCGCTCTTCGAGGTGACCGTGCCGATGGCGGGTAGGTCACAGCCCGCCTGATCGCCAGTCGGGTGTGCGCACTATCCCAGAGGAGACGGCAGGGACGAAACTATAATCGCCGCATGCAACCCTCGCCAAGAGATGGCCGACTCCCTTCGTCGGCAGGCGCGATCCCGCGCAGCCAGCGCCCTCGGGGGGCGTCTTCAGCGATTCGTTCACTACTTCTCGCTTGCGCCCTCTTACTAGTTGCGGCCCCTGCCGCCCTCGCACAGGAACCGGAGCTACCGCCGGGTTTCGTCTACGAGGTCGTCTACGAGGGGCTGAGCAACCCCGTCGACGTCGCTTTCGCGCCGAACGGTCACGTCTTCTTCGCGCAGAAGGACGGCTCGGTGCGCGTCGCCGTCGGCGGCGAGCTGCTCGCCAGGCCGTTCATCGACATGACCGACACGGTCAACGCGCTCGGCGACCGCGGCCTGGTCGGGGTCGCAGTGAACCCGCGCTTCCCAGCAGTGCCTCACGTCTACATCTCCTACGTCTACGAGCCGCCCGAGTCGGTCAACGTCCCGGGGCCGCGGATCGATGTGCTGCAAGGCACGCGCGCCTCGCGCCTGGTCCGCGTCACGGCCGACCCGGCGACCGGCTACTCGACGGCCATACCCGGCTCGGAGGTGATACTGCTGGGCCGCAACAGCGACCTCCCGTACATCGGTGACATGGGTGTCCGCAACCCGGCCGAGCCGTCGTGCGGCAACATCGGTGCCTACGTGCAAGACTGCCTGCCCGCAGACGAGCACTCGCACACCATCGGCCGCATCAGGTTCGGACCGGACGGAGCTCTGTACGTCGGCAGCGGCGACGGAGCCGATTACCACTCGACGCAGCCCTATCACGTGCGCGCCATGCACCTCGACTCCCTTGCCGGCAAGGTGCTGAGGATAGATCCGTTCACCGGCCAAGGCCTGCCTGACAACCCCTTCTATGACGGTAATCCTGACAGCAACCGCTCGAAGGTTCTCAACTACGGCCTCCGCAACCCTTACAGCTTCGCCTTCCATCCTGAGACCGGCGACCTGGTGATGGGCGAGGTCGGCTGGGCGACCTGGGAGATGATCAAGGTCGGCAGCGGGCACAACTTCGGCTGGCCCTGCTATGAGGGCGGCAACGGTGAACTGTTGCAGCAGTCGTCCTTCAGTAGCTTCGAGGAGTGTCAGGCGCTCTACGAGGGCGAGTTCGGCGAGGTGAAGGCGCCGAGCTTCGCCTACGACAGGCAGGGCACCGGTGGCGCCATCATCGCCGGCGGCTTCTACACCGGCGACACCTGGCCCGACCGCTACCACGGCGTCCTGCTCGTCGCCGACTACTACCAGGGCTGGATCCGCGCGGTGCGCCTCGACCTCGACGGCCCATCGCCGGAACTCGAGCCGTTCGCGACCGTGCCGTTCCCTGTCTACGTCGGCTTCGGCCCCGACGGTGAGCTCTACTTCCTCAACGTCTGGGGCGGCCAGATGGTCCGGCTGCGTTACGCGGGCGAAGAGCCCGGATCCCTGCCAGCAGCGAGGTGAGCTGGGGTCAGTGAAGCGTGTCGCCGTTGTCGTATGCACGTACACCCATGCCCGCCTGGCTGACCTGAGGCGCGCCGTCGCCTCTTTACAAGGCCAGCGCGGCGTCGAGGTGGAGCTCGTCGTCGTCGTCGACCACAACGCCGAGCTGCAGGCGGAGCTGCAAGCCGAGCTTACAGGCGCGGTTGGAGACGGTAGCGCCGTCTCTGCGGTCACCGCCATACCCAACTCCGGAGTCAGGGGCCTCTCCGACGCCAGGAACTCCGGCGTGAGTGCCGCCACCACCGAGCTCGTCGCCTTCCTCGACGACGACGCCACCGCTGAACCCGAGTGGCTCGCGCAGCTCGTCGCGGTGCTGGAGTCGAGATCGGCGCAGCTGGTCGGGGGCACTGTCCTGCCGGCGCTCGAGCACGACCGACCCGGCTGGTGGCCGCAGGAGTTCGACTGGGCCGTCGGTTGCTCCTATCCCGGGCAGCTCGAGGACCGCACTTTCCCCGACTCGCTCGCGAGCGTGCCCGAGGCGGTCAGGGTCAGGAACGCCATCGGCGCGAGCATGATCGCTAGACGCGAGTCGCTGCTGAGCATCGGCGGGTTCTCGACCGCGCTCGGCCGCGTCGGCACGATCCCGGTCGGCGGCGAGGAGACGGAGCTCAGCATCAGGCTCAGCGCCGCGCACGGTCCAGACTCCGTCTGGTTGGCGACCCGGTCCGTCGTTCATCACACGGTTCCGGCCGCTCGCATGACGACCTCTTACCTGCACAGGCGCTGCTACGCCGAGGGCCTCTCGAAAGCGGTGCTCGGCAGGCTCGCGCCCGGCGGCGCGGCGCTTTCGAGCGAGTCGCGCTACCTCCTGACGACGTTGCCGCTCGGCGTCTTGCGGCATCTCGGCGCCGTGCTCCGCGGCGACCTCGGAGGCTTCGCCAGGGCGGGCGTGCTCATCTCCGCCACGGCCGCCACGGGCTTCGGTTGGATACGCGGCCGGCTCGCGCCCGCCGGGAGACCCGCGACACCGTCGGTCGAGACGGCGTGAAACCAGCTCGCTCGTCGCCTCTCTCGACGCTGGGTCGCCTGGCGCGCTGCACGGCTGCCGTGATCGTTATCGCGGCCGTCGCATCGTGCTCACAGGCGCAGGTCGCCGCGCCGGCGCTGAACGTGACCATCAACCTGCCGGCGGGAGTCGATCCGGTAGACGGGCCGATCCCTCGGGTCACGCTCACCGGACCCGACGGTGAGAGCATCGAGCTGAGCGGCAGTGCGTTGCTCGAAGAGCTGGAGCCTGGCGACTACATCGTCACGGCCGAGAACGTGGAGCTGAGCGGGCGCCTCTACGTCGCCTTGCCGCCCACCACCAGCGTCACGCTCGTCGACGGCATGTACGCGACGGTACCGGTCACCTTCGTCGACGCCATCGAGTACCGGCAGATCTACGCGCCCTCGGGCGACGTCTTGCGCACGGGCT
The DNA here is from genome assembly GCA_964392895.1 of uncultured bacterium. Taxonomy (GTDB): domain Bacteria; phylum Deinococcota; class Deinococci; order Deinococcales; family Trueperaceae; genus CAYMRL01. The sequence continues at coordinate 534,426 of CAYMRL010000002.1, read as the reverse complement.
CGTTCACGTTCCACGTCGACTGCTTGGACGGCAACGACGGTTACAGCGGCCTCAGCGCGGGGCAAGCTGTCCTCACCCTCGAGCGCGTCAACCAGCTCAGCCTGAGGCCGGGCGACCGCCTGCTGCTCAGGCGCGGTTGCGCGTGGCAGGGGCCGTTGACGATTCGGTGGAGCGGCACCGAGGAGTGGCCTATCACAGTCGGCGCTTACGGCGAGGGAACGCCGCCGGTCGTGAGCATGGCGCGTCAGAACAACATCGACGTGTACGGCACGCATATCGTCGTCGAGCACGTCTGGGCCGCGACGGAGCCGTTCTCACTGCCGCTCGACGCCGAATGCAGGGATCAGCCGGTAGCGTGGCGCAGCGGCTTCACCGTCCAGCACGAGGCGCACGACATCACCTTGCGGTACGTGATCGCGACCGGCAACACCGCGGGCGTCCACCTGACACGCGGCGCGCAACGCGTGAAGCTGCTGCACAGCCAACTCGTCGACAACGTCGTCATGAGCGTCAACTCCAATGACGGCGGCTTCGACGACTCTGGCGCGTGGGGGCTGCTGATAAACGGTTCGGACAACGTCATCGCCTACAACACCTTCAGCGGCAACAACGCCTGGTGCTCCTACGACTTCGGTCAGGAGGGCGCTTCGATCGAGATCTACGAGGGCGTGAACAACCTGATACACCACAACGTGTCGCTCGACGACACGACCTTCTCGGAGATCGGCAGCTCGTCGCGCCGCGCGGCGCGTGACAACGTGTTCGCCTTCAACGTCTACGCCTCGAACCTCCCCGTCTCGCAGTTCATGGTGATCCGCGGCGACGACGCCCACTTCGGCCCCACGCACGGCACCGGGCTCTACCACAACACCGTCCACCTGACGCACGAGCAGGAGACCCAGGGTGTCGTCTGCTACGCCGGTTGCGGCCCCGAGCTGCTCGACGCGCGCAACAACGTCATCTGGGTCGAGTGGAAGGCCCTGTACGCCGACGCTCCCTTCACCGAATCGCACAACATCTACTGGAACTCGCGCGGTAGGCCGTTGCTGCAGTTCCTAGGCGACTCGTCGCGGATCAGCCCGACGTCGCTGATAGCCGACCCCGGCTTCGTGGACACAGACGCGCGCGACTACCGGCTCGGGCTCGGCACTCCCGCCGCCGGCGCAGGCACGGCGCTCGACCTCGAGTTCGAGTTCGACTTCGACTTCGAACTCGACTTCGGATACGATGCGCTTGGAAGAGAGATACCGCGGGAAGGCCTCGTCTACATCGGTGCTTTCTACGGTACGTACGACATCGAACTGCTGCGCTTCCTCAACGACAGGTAGCCGACGCACATCCGTCACCGCGACGTTTGAGAGTCGGGATTAGTGTGGGCGTCAGGAGATACGCACACCTAGCCAGTCAGGCACGACTGCTGATCGACGCTCTCTCCGACTTCAAAGTTCTTCGTCCACCTGCCAGGTGGGCCAAGGAGGCGACTTCTCCGATGAGTTCCAGCAGGGTGGTATGGCCAGAGGCACGCGGACGGCACTCCAAGAGAGGCCAAGGTCCCGGTAACAAGCTGAGCGTCAGTGTCGTGATCCCAACGCTCAACGAGGCCGAGAACCTCAAGCAGGTCTTGCCTCATCTCCCGCTGTGGATCGACGAGGTCGTGATAGTCGATGGACGCTCCACCGATGACACGGTCGAGGTGGCGCGGAGCCTGCTGCCGAACGTGAAGATCGTGCTCGAGCAGCGCAAGGGCAAGGGCGTCGCGCTCAGAAGCGGCTTCGAGGCCGCCAAGGGCGACATCATCGTGATGATGGATGCAGACGGCTCGATGAACCCGGCCGAGATCGGCCTGTTCGTGCGTCACCTGCGCGAGGGCGCCGACTTCGTCAAGGGCTCGCGCTTCCTACAAGGAGCCGGCTCTTCGGACATCTCCTGGTTGCGGCAGCTCGGCAACCTCGGCTTCACCGTCGCCGTGCGCATGCTGTTCGGCGGCCGCTACTCGGATCTCTGCTACGGCTACGCCGCCTTCTGGAACAGTGTCGTGCCTGAGCTTCAGCTCGACGGCGACGGCTTCGAGATCGAGACCCAGATGAACATACGCGCGCTGCGCGCGAAGCTTCGCATCGTCGAGGTGCCGAGCTTCGAGTTCGACCGCATCCACGGCCACAGCAACCTCCGGACCTTCCCCGACGGTTGGCGGGTCCTCAAGACGATCTTCGCCGAGCGCTTGGCTCGCAAGCCTCGCGAGCAGAACTCGGGCGACACGCGCGCGGTCCACACCTAAGCGCGTTGGGCCGAGCTCCTCGGTCCAGAACTTGGGAGGAAGAGGGTGCCGACTCGCTGACGAGTCGGCACCCTCTCTATATCGCTAGGCTCACCTGCGGAACTCGTACGCTCCGATGTCGAGCCTGGCCCCTTGCGGTAGCGGCACTCCGAGAGCATCTCGGTCCAACGCCAGGCCCGTGTCAGTCCCGGCGTCGATGGCCGGGCTGTCGGATCTCAACCTCAGGTCTCGGCTACCCGCGTCGCTGAAGCGTGGGTTGGCGTACATCGACGTCGAGCTCATCCGCGACCCGCCGAAGAACTGCGTCAGCGGCTGTCCGCGCGAGTTCCAGTAGATGTTGTTCGACTCGAGGAACGGTCCGTCGGCGTACAACGCCTTCCACTCGGCCCAGATGATGTTGTTGCGCAGTTCCAGGACCGAGTTGCTGCAGCCGGCGTGGCACACGACGCCCTGGCTCCTGTCGCTGTTGGACAGGTAGACGGTGTTGTTGAAGGCTCTCGTACCCGGCGTGGGACCGAAGTGGTCGCCTCCACCTCTCACGACGAGAAACTCCGACACCGGCAGCGTAGAGATGTAGGTGTTGTAAGCGTAGGTGTTGTTCTCGGCGCGGCGGTTGCCGGAGCTGCCGAGCTCGGTGAACGTCGAATCGTTTATCGAGACGTTGTGGTGGATGAAGTTGCGCTGCGCTTCGTACACCTCGATCGAGGCGCCCTCCTGGCCGAAGTCGTAGGAGCACCACGCGTTGTTGCCGCTGAAGGTGTTGTAGGCGATCTCGTTGTCGGAGCCGTTGAGCACGATGCCCCAGGCGCCGGAGTCGTCCCAGCCGCCGTTGTTGCTGTTGACGCTCATGATCACGTTGTCGCGCAGCTCGTTGCGTAGGATCTTGTTGTGCCGTGAATCGCGCGTGATGTGCACGCCCGCGGTGTTCCCGTAGGCGAGCGAGTCCCGGATCGTGACGTGATGGGCGCTGCCCTGAAGCGTGAAGCCGGTGCGCCACGCGACGGGTTGGTCGCGGCAGTTCGGGTCGCGCCATACCGAGCCGGCGGTCGTCGTGGCGGCGAGCTGCTCGACGACCATGTATGAGCCGGTGATGTCGACGTGATTCGAGCTCGAGTCGCGGATCACCGGCAAGGCACCCTCGCCGTACGACGAGATCACGATCGGCCAGTCCGCGTTGCCGTTGAACGGCAGCCGCAGCGGGCCTTGCCAGGTGCAGTCGCGCCGCAACAGCACCCTGTCACCCGGCGCGAGGCTGACCGAGTTGAGCCGCGACAGGTTGCGCCAGGCAGCACCGGTAGAGGTACCGGCACTGCTGTCACTACCGTTCCGGCAATCCAAGTAGTAGATCCGAGCTCCCGGCCGCACAGGCAGATCAGTAGCCGGAGGCGGCTCAGGCGCAGGTGGCTCAGGCGGTGCGGGTGGCGTAGGCGGAGCCGGAGGCGTAGGCGGTGTAGGCGGCTCGGGTGCCGGCGGCTCAGGTGCCGGCGGCTCCGGCGCAGGCGGCTCCGGCGCAGGCGGCTCCGGCGCAGGCGGCTCCGGCGCAGGCGGTTCCGGGTCCGGCGGCGTCGGCGGCTCAGGGTTCGGCGGCGTCGGAGGAGCTGGAGGCGTGGGCGGAGCCGGCGGTGTCGGCGGAGCCGGTGGAGCCGGAGGCGTAGGCGGCGTAGGCGGCACCGGCGGCTCAGGCGGGGCGGGTGGCGTAGGCGGCTCAGGCTCCGGCCCAGTAGGCGGCTTCCGAGGCGCCTCACCCTCCTGGTGATAAGACACGCTGACGGTCACCACGATCAGCCCGTCGTCTTCGTCAAGCGTGAACGTCTGCTCGGGCGGGTAAGGCAGGTACCTGACGCCGTCGACAAGGACCTCGTGAGCGACGAGTCGATACTCGCCGTACTGCAATCCGGTCAGTTGGTCAGCGGCGGACAGCTTGCTCTTGGAGCCGTCCGGAGCCGTCAGCTCGAGGCTGGGTGTGACACCTGCGGTCGTCTCGACCTGCAGTTGGACCGCGCCGAGGCCTTGCGGCTCCAGGGGCCGACTGCAACCGGCGAGCCAGATCGCGATCAGCGCCGCGACTACCGCGAGCTTGCGCGTGTGCTTCAGATGGCCGCTGCGGCCGGAGTTATCGTTACTGAACGACAATCGCATCGCCCTCCCTGCGAGGAGCGATGCGACAACTGGCGAGAAGCAGGCGTAACTAGCACTCGGCCGGTTGCGCCACTCGCTCCGCCCGACCTAGGCGCCCAAATTACCGGCCGGACATCACAGCTTCCGAGTCCCGGTTCGTACCGGGACGCTCCAAGGCTAAGCGCGGCTACTCTGAGTGATATGAGGACTTGGCCTCAAATGCGCCTCAAGTGGGAAACCCCTCAACGGGTTAGCTTGAGGCCAGCGTGAGCCGACCCGACGTCACCTTCTTGCTTCCAGCCCTCTCGGGCGGGGGTGTCGAGCGCGTCTTCGCGAACCTCGCCGGCGGCCTGGCCGCGCGCGGGCTGGCCGTCGACTTGCTCCTCCTGAACGATCCGCAGCCTCGTCAGGTGACGGTTCCTGACGGCGTGAACGCCATCGACCTGCGCGCGCCGACGCGTTCGGACGCGACCTTCCTGCTCGCCCTGCCGAAGCTCGTGCGCTACCTGCGCGAAGCGAGACCGCGCGCGATCTACGCCGGCATCACGACGATCAACCTGCTCGCGCTGTGGGCCAAGGAGCGTGCCGGTGTAGACACCAGGGTGATCCTGAGCGAGCATGTGCCGGTCTCGGTCAACGCTCGCACGCATCCGTTGAAGCGTCCGCTGCCGGCGTTGGTGAGGCGGAACTATCCGCGTGCGGACGCCGTGGTCGCCGTTTCCCAGGACTTGGCCGCCGACCTGCGGTCCAGCTGCGCTCTGCCGAGCGAGTTGGTTCGGGTCGTCTACAACCCGGTCGTCTCGCCGTCGCTGCTCGCCGACGCCGCCGCCGAACCCGACCATCCCTGGTTCGACGGTGCGGGCCCCGTGTTGCTGGGGGTGGGTCGGTTGGTCGAGCAGAAGGACTTCGACACGTTGCTGACAGCGTTCGCGGCATCTCGCCGCGATGACGCCAAGCTCATCATCCTGGGCGAGGGCCAAGACAGGCCGCGGCTGGAGGCGACGGCGGCGAGCCTCGGGTTGGCGGGGCGCGTGGCGCTGCCAGGTCATGTCTCGAAACCGGCTGCTTACCTCGGGCACGCCGACCTGTTCTGCCTCTCGTCGATCTACGAGGGCTTCCCTACCGTGCTGATCGAGGCGCTAGCCTGCGGCTGCCCGGTGGTCAGCACCGACTGTCCGACCGGTCCGCGCGAGATCCTGGCTGACGGCGAGTTCGGTGAGCTCGTGCCTGTGCGTGACGCCGCCGCTCTCGGCGCTGCCATCGGCCGCGCTCTGTCACGGTCTCACGACCGCGACAGGCTGAAGCGGCGCGGCGCGACGTTCACCGTCGAAGCCGCTACCGAGGTGGTGCTGGACCTGTTAGCCGAGATCGGGGCGCGGTAGCCGCGCGAGCCGCAGCACCGGCACGAGCAGTAAGGCGGCCTCGACGGCGAGGGCTCCGAACAGACACCAGCTGAGCGTGACGAGCGAGCCTGTGCCGGCTCCGTACGAGACCGCACCTACTTCAAGGGCGCCGAGCAGTACCCCAAGAGCGCCGGCGCGAGCGGTCCAACCTTGGATGCGAGCCACGGCGAAGTAGTGGAGCTTGATCATCATCGGCAGCGCGGTCAGGCCGAGGATCCTGAGCGCGGAGGCGGCTTCCGCCGCGTAGTGTTGCCCGAACAGGGCGAGGAGCGGGCCGGCGACGAGAGCGGTGCCGGCCGCAGCGGCCAGCGCCACGGCGACGCCGAGGCGCAGCGTCGACCTGAGCCGCGCGGCCAGCTCGGGACCGTCGCGCATGCCGACCGCGTGCAGCGCCGTGGTCAGGTGCACAGGCAGGGACTGCAGGAACGTGACCAGCATCCACGTGACGTAGAAGGCGGCGTTGGTGGCGGGCGGGAAGCGCGCGGCGACGATCACCGGGACCAGCAGGCCGGGCGCGTGCTGGGCGACGTTGAGCAGGTGGTTGTCGAGCGCGTCGCGTCCTAGCCTGCGCCACGCCGACCAGCGCGGGGTGAGGCCGCCTGCGCCGACGAGCCCGCGCACCTTCGGCAGCACGAGCAGGAACGAGACGAGCGTAGTACCGGACCAGAGGGCGTAGATGGCCTGAGGCTCTTCGGCGCCAGCGGGCAGCAGCAGGAGCGCGGGCAGCGCGAGGAGCTTGATGACGGAGAACCAGATGTTCCTCGCCAGCTGTAAGCCGCCGGCGAGGAAGCCGATGGTCGCACGGTCGAAAACGTAGGCGGCGCCGGTCAGCCCCACCCCGAGAGCGAAGACCGCGACGCTCCCGAAACCGGTGAAATACAGCGACCACGCTCCGCCCAGCCGTGGTGCGAGCAGCCCGCAGACGAGCGCGAGCGCGGTGGAGAAGACGAAGGCGGCGATGACGAGCGCCGAGGCGCTGCCGGCGGCTTTCTTGTCATCGCCTGACGAGAGCAGGCGTCCCGATTCGGTTATGACCAGCGCGTCGAGGCCGACGACCCCGAGCGTGCTGAGGAGCAGCATCGCGGCCACGGCAGCGGAAGCTACCCCGACGACGTCGGCGTCGAACAGGCGGGCTGCCACGATCCAGAAAGCGAAGCCGAGCCCCGAGGTAGCCGCGGCGCTCAGCAGCAGCGACATCCCGCTGGCGAGCAGCGCCCGGTTGGCGCCCAGCCACGCCTTGGCCGACTCGATCACCCTGCTCACGACCCGCGACTCAGGCCGATCCGAACCCGAGCATGGGCACGAACAGGCCCAGTAGCTTGACGGCGAAGGCGGCACCTAGGAGCAGCGCCAGCGGCGCCAGCGCCCAGCGAGCCCTGCGCGCCGCCAGCGACTCGAACTCGCCGAGGACCATCAGAAGTGTGGCGACGATCAGCCAGGCCACGGAGGCGACGTCGAGCACGGTGACGAAACCGCTGCTCAGCCGGGTCACCGCATCGAGGAGCCGGCTCACGACGCCACCCCGACGACCGCTGCCCGCCAGCGCCGCACGAAGACACCGAGCGTGGTGACTACCAGCAGCAGCGCGAGCCCACCCGGTACCGTCCAGAGCGATAGGTTGACCATCGCCATGGCGACGCCGAGGGTCAGGGCGAGGCTGACGGCGACGGCAAGCGCGAACTCGAGCCACGGCTCGGGCAGTTTCAGGGCCTTCACCCAACCGTGTCCGGGGGCGTACGAGAGGAACACGAGCGCGCAGCAGGTCCTCGCCCAGCCCGGCAGCGTGACGAGGTCGGAAGTCGCGGCCAACAGCAGGCCACCGATGAGGAGCAGCGCCCACGAGATGGCGCCCTCGTAGCGGGCCATCATCTCGTCACCGCAGCATCCGACGCGGCAGCGACGCGTTTGAACAGCACCGAGCTCGTGGAGTCGAACACGGTCTCGTAGTCGTCAGAAGCCTCCAGCAGTTGCCTGAGCTCCGCCCAGTCGACGCCGTGCAAGCGGCCGAACAGCTTGGCGTTGTTCTCCTGAGAGCGACTCAAGAGCACGTAGACGTGCTCGGCGGGCAGCTCGGCCAGCACCTCGATGGCGTCGGTAGCGTTGGGGGCGACCTGGCCACCGGTCTCGAGCAGCGCTTGCAGGTGCGTGTAGTCGAACTGCTCGTAGCGGCGGTGACGGATCGGCGCGTTGTCGGTCTGGTTGACGACCGTCGCGCCGCGCGGGGCCGTGTCGTACAGGACCTCGAGAGCCTCGACCTCGCTCGGTTCGACGTAGTTCATGCTCTCGTTGCCGTAGTAGGCGAAAGAGATACCTCCGGCCAGCAGGATCGTGCACACGGCGAGTGCCGCCGCGCTGCCCCGAGCTGGCAGGGGCTGGAGTCTGGGCAGGAAGGCGGCAGCGGCGAAGTAGGCGAGGAACGGCAGCGCGAACATGTAGACGCGCAGCAGGATCTCGCCACCGTACGACTGCAGCGCGACCAGGCCGCCCGGCAGCAGCGCCAGCAGCACGCCTGTCCAAGGCACACGGCGACCGACGAGCAACCTGACTCCGCCGACAGCGGCCAGGAGCAGCACGAACAGTGCCAGCCACTGCCTTATCGACAGCACCAGCGAGCGCTCGTCCGAGACGAGGCCGCTGGTGCCGACAGTTATCAGCTCGGAGGCGACGCTGAGGTTGTCGAGCAGCCGCCCGACCTGAGCGGCGAGCGAGCCGAGGTGGCCGGCGAAGTAGGTGTGAGCCGAGAACGCGAACCAGAGCAGCAGGAGCGACGCCATCACCACCGACAGCATCGGGGCCCTGGTGCGGCCGAGCACCAGCATGGCGATGACGGCGGTGAGCGTCATGAACGGGGTCAACTGGTGCGCGGCGACGACCGCGGCGAAGCACAGGGCGATGAGCAGTAGCACCAACGCCCTGGCGCGGCTGGTCAGGCGCATCGGCGAGGCAGGCGTCCTGGCGCCGAACACCGCGACGTAGATCGCCACCATCACCAGGTGTAGGTAGTAACCGAACGCCTGTGGAGCGAAGTAGTCCTGCCCAACCCAGTTGGCCAGCAGGAAGATCCACACTCCGAGCCAGGCACCCGCGCCTCTGGCGCCGAGGCTGATCATCACCGCCATCACGCCGAGGGCGAGCAGCACGTTCATCGCCACGGGCGCCCACACCGCCATCTCGTACGCGGACTCGACGCCCGCCGTCTCGCTGACGAACGCGGTCAGTGCGAAGAAACCCGGCCAGTTGAAGTACGCGTCGATCATGGGATCGACGGTGCCGTGCTCCTGTACGTAGGAGGCGACGCCGATGTGCTTGTAGCTGAACGGGTAGCGCGGCGTCTCGTAGAGGATGGCGGGCGTCGCGTGCAGGACGCCGATAAGGAGCAGGACGTGCAGCGCCGCGAGGAGGGAGCTGGGCTTCGCCGACCTCAGGGTCAGCGCGAAGCCGACCATCAGCAACCCGAGCGACGCGTAGAACGTCCATGGGAGCAGCGGGGAGAGCCCTAGGTCACCGATCGTCGCTAGGATCTCGCGGTCGAAGTAGACGAGCGACATCCCCCAGAGGTTGGCGGCGCCGAACAGCAGCGCCACCGCCAACTCTCTGCCCTGAGGCTGCCGCGGATCGGCCTCAGTCCCCGCCTCTATCGCTGCCGGTGTCACCTGGTGGTCCGGATGGCTCCCGGTTCAGGGTCGGCGCCGGTGTTGTAGAGGATCGCGACGTCGTTCGTGTGCCAATTGGCCGTGGCGACATCGAGAAGCCCGTCGTTATCGAGGTCAGCGACCACCACTGCGAACGGCGTGCGTTCGACCGGGAAGAACTCGGGCGCCGTGAAGCTGCCGCCCGGTCTGCCGTAGATCACGCTGACGTCCGTCGGCACGAGGTCGCCGGGCGGATTGGGGTGGTTGTGCCAGCTGTTGGCGGTGACGATGTCGGGGCGGCCGTCGCCGTCGACGTCGCCGATCGCCACGTCCACTGGGTAGCGTGAGTCGCCGATCTCGAAGATCACGGCGGGAGCGAACGCACCCGGGTCGATCGCGCCCAAGTTGCGCAGGACGCTGACGTCGTGACTGTTCTTGTTGGCGCTGACCAAGTCGGGGTAGCCGTCGCCGTTGAGGTCGAAGGCCTCCAGTCCGTGATGAGAGGAGCCGCCCCAGTACGGCTCGGCCTCGGCGAAGACGAACTCACCTTCGGAGATCAGGATCGTGATGCTGCTCGAGCCGAGGTTCGCGAGCGCCACGTCGGCTAGTCCATCCTGGTCGAAGTCGGCGACCACGACGGCGTGCGGCGCTCCGCCGCCGGAACTGAGGAACAGCGGGTCGGCGAAACCTTCGTCGGTGCCAGGCAGGATCGCGAAGTCGTCCTCGCCCCAACACGCGACGGCCAGGTCCAGGATCCCGTCGCCGTCCATGTCCCCCGCAGCGATCTGATGGGGCCTCTGGCATGCCGCGAAGCTGACTGCCGGCGCGAAGGTGCCGCCACCCTGCTGGTAGAAGACGCTGACGTCGTCGATGGCGGGCGTGTCGTGCCCATCCTGATTGGCGACAGCGATGTCGAGCAAGCCGTCGCCGTTGAAGTCGCCCACGACCGAGTGCTTCGGCTGCGGGCCGGTCGCGAGTGGGATGGCAGCCGTGAAGTCGCGGTCGCCGAGACCCATCAGCAGCATCACGGCGTTCTGACCCGACGAGATGACTATCAGGTCGAGGTTACCGTCCTCGTCGAGATCGGAGACGGTGATGCCGTGACCGTTGAGGCCCGCAGGCAGTGAGAGCGCCTCTTCGAACAACCGATCGGGGATCGGGTCGATCGGTTCGGGCTTACAAGCCGCCAGTACCACGACGAGGGCCATGAGGCTCAACGGTAAGAGCTTGCGCTTCATGCAGTTCTCCAGGCGGCCAGGACTAACGGCCGATCGTTGCCAGGCTAACGGACGAACGTGCGGTCGCGAGGTGCAAACGCACATTCGTGGCCGAAGATGACACTTCGCTCTCATGTACTCATCTTCCTGCCCTAACATCTCCGTCATGAACCGAGCCCAGCCGCCCCGCCGCACCCAGCTTCTAACCGCTCTGGCCGCCTTGGTACTGTTCTCCATGGCCTCAGCTCAGTCGTCGACATCGGACCTACCGGTCGCGAACCTGCCCGTCACCCGCGTCGTCTTGTTCACCAACGGTGTCGGCTACTTCGAGCACACGGGCACCGTCAGCGGCAGCCAGCGGCTCGAGCTGCAGGTCGAGCCTCACCAGATGGACGACATGCTGCAGAGCCTGGTGCTGCAAGACTTCGGCGGCGGCAGCATCGCGCCGGTTCGCTACGACGCGCGCGATCCGCTCGGTCGCATCCTCGGCAGCTACTCTCTCGATCTCTCAGGCAACCCGACCCTAGCCAACCTGCTCACCCAGGCGCGCGGCGAGAGGGTCAGCGTCCAGGCCAGCCAACTGCTCGAAGGGGTCGTCGTCAGCGTCGAGCGCGTCGACGCGCCCGACGCCGCGCCGCGTTACTTCCTCAACCTGGCCACCACGACCGGCCTCAAGCGCATCGCTCTCGACGAGGTCAGCGACGTGCGCTTCGAGAGCGAGGCGTTGCGAGCCGAGCTCGCCGCCGCGCTCGACGCCATCGCGCGCTACCGCGCCACCGACAGCAAGACGGTGACGCTGGTGTTCAACGGGCAGGGCGAGCGGCAGGTGCGCGTCGGTTACGTGCGCGAGATGCCGGTGTGGAAGACCAGCTACAGGCTCGTCGTCGGCGATGACACGGCCGACATGCAGGGCTGGGCGATCTTCGACAACCCGACCGACATGGACCTAGAGGACGTCTCCGTATCGTTCGTGGCCGGCCAGCCGATCTCGTTCATCACCTCGCTGTTCGATCCCATCTACGTCGCACGCGCGCGCATCGCCGCCGAGTACTCCGCCGGCTTCGTACCGGACGCCGACTCCGAGATCCTCAGCCAGATGCCGATGCCGGCGGCTGCGCGCAGTTTCGAATCGGCGGCCGACATGGCGATCGCGGGCGCGATCGCAGCCGCGCCGCCGGCGCTTAGCGGCGCAGGCGTCTCGGCGCAGGCGGAGGGCGTGCGCAGCGGCGCGACCTTCGCGTACAACGTCAGCCAGCCGGTCACGGTGGGTCGCCACGAGTCGGTGATGATCCCCATCGTTCAGCAGACGCTGCCCGCCGTGCGCGTGTCGCACTTCGACACCGATAGCGGGCTCTACTACCCGTTCGCGGGTGTGCGCCTCACCAACGACACCGGCCTGCACCTCGCAGCCGGGACCGTCTCGCTCTACGACGGCTCCGGGTTCGCCGGCAACGCCCAGCTCTCCGACGTCGTGCCCGGCGACTCGCGCGTGCTCAGCTACGCCGTCGACCTCGAGCTGCCCGTCGACGTGAGGGGCGCCAGCCAGCCCGAGCAGGTGTTCGCCGCCAAGATCGTAGGAGGCGTGCTCGAGTCGAGCGTCCGTCAGCGCATAACCACGACCGTGAGCGTCTCGCCGCGCACCGACGAGCCGCGTCTGCTCCTCGTGGACATCCCGCGTCGCGGCGGGTACGAGATCGTGTCTCCCAGCCCTGCCCCGGTGCTGACCGCCTCGTCGATGCGCTTCGGCGTGGCGCTCAACGGTGCGAGCGCCCTGGAGGGCGACGACGCCGTGCCGGTGCAGCTCGAGTGCTCGGCCGACACCGAAGCCTGCGACCTCGTGGTGACGCTGGAACAGGTGGTCGTGCGCCGCATCGCTCTCAACAACGTCGACCAGGGCACGATCGCGCTCTACCTCGAGAACGTCGAGCTGTCGGCCGAAGACCGCGCCACCTTGCAGCGCGTGCTCGACCTGCAGCGCCGCATCGCTCAGCTCACCTCAGAGCGCCGCGGCGTCGAGAGCCGCATCGCGACGATCCACAACGACCAGAACCGCATCAGGTCGAACATGGGCAGCCTGGATCGCAACTCGAGCCTCTACCGCCGTTACGTCTCCGACCTCGAGGAGCAGGAGAACGAGCTCGACGCCCTCGGCAACCAGGTCGAGACGCTGCTGACTCAGGTCGGCGACCTCGAGGTTCAGCTCGCGCAGCTGCTGGCGGGCTTGTCGGGAAGCGGTAACTGACCGGTCGCTGGGTCCGCCAAGGACTCAGAGACGCGGCAGCGCGAACGCGAGCAGGTGCAGCCAATCCTCGCGCCTGAGATCGTGCTCACCGCTGCGCAGGTGATAGCCGAGGCTGGGACCGTGCAGTACGGTCCCGGCCTCGACCTCTTCAGGTAGCTCGACCCCCGCGAGCCCGCCGGCGCCAAGCAGGGACCACGCCGGGGCGGCGGCGCGCAGAGCCGCGCGCTCGCTCGGCGGGTCGGCCCAAGCGTCGTCCTCGGCGTTACCCAGGTAGAGCAGCCGCGGGGCGCTGAGGGCGAGCAGCATGTGCTGGTCGACGGGCAGCTCCTCCTCACGGTCGGCGAACTCGGCGTAACGCGAGCAGAACCAGTGCGGGAAGCGCGTGACGATGTCGGCTATCCTCTCGCCCGACTTGCCGCGCGCCAGCGCCGCGCCCGTCGAGCCAGACCCGTTGGCCATGACGAGGGCGAAGCGTTCATCCTGGGCCGCCGCCCACAGCGCGGTCTTGCCGCCGCGCGAATGACCGACGACTCCTAAGCGCGCAGCAGCGAGCTCCGGCAGCGTCTCCAGAAGGTCGGCGGCGCGACTGAACCCCCAAGCCCAGGCCGCGATGGTGCCCCAGGCGTCAGGACCGCGCGCGCCGACGTCGAAGATGCCGTGCACACCGTCTGTGAAGCCGTCGTGAACGTCGGGATCGACGTCCGAGAACAGGAAGGCGGCCGTGGCGAAGCCGGCAGCGGTGATGGTGTCGACAGGCCAGAACTCTGTAGGGACGGCAGACGCCAACGAGCCGGGAACCGGCCCAGGCAGCGTGCTCGTTGCGTCGCGGTTGCTGCCGAGCACCAGGACGGGAAGCTGGCGATCGGTCGGCTCCGCCGGCAAGTAGAGCCGCACCGTGATCGCGCCCTGGCCACCGGGGCCGGCGTAGCCGACCTCGCCATCGATGCGCCTCGTTGCCGCGACGTCAGATGCCACTTCCTGGTGCGACAGGAACAGATGCCTTGAGTCCGGTCTGCCTAACGGTGCGCGGCCGTAGACGTTGGCTCTGAACGCTTCCAAGAGCTCTGGACGCCGCCGCGAGACCCAGGTCGTCGCGTCTGCAATGGGCAGACCGGCGTCCGATCGGAGCAGAGGCGGCAGGTTCCGCCGGTCCGTACCCTCGGCCGTCACCGGCCGAGCACCGCGGTCCCCACCGACGTCAGCCCGATGGGGACCTCGACGAAGTTGGCGAACTCGGCGAGGCTGCGCCTGACGGCGTCGTGCTGAGCGTCGGGACAGCAGACGTGGAAGTAGCCGCCGACCTTGCCGCCAGGGAACTGCGCCGCGGCGCCGAGCGGGGCGAGTCGCGCGCGGACGCTGGCCACGAGCTCGCTCCTGAAATCGCCGGGGAGCTGCTCCTTGAGCCGCTGCTGCTCGCCGATGCACCAAGCCACGCGCGCCAGCTCGCCCTGCGCGAACGCCTCCGAGAGCGCTCCCGCCAAGGCCCGCATCTCGTGCAGCACCGGCAGCGAGCGGTCGTACTCGTCGTTGAGCTTGCTCAGCGAGCTCTTGGTGCTGGCCCGCACGCCAGTCGCGAACATCATCAGCGAACCTTGGAACTCCTCGAAGAAGCCGTCGGGCATGCTCACCGGCTCCGCCGTGACGTTGGCGCCCCGGTACTCGATGGCGAGCAGGCCGCCGCGCGCGCAGATGTGCGGATCGTGGTAGCCGGACGCTCCGCCGAGCCGCTCGACCTCGATCTCGGCCGCTTGCTCCGCCAGCTCTGCCGGCCGGGCCCACTCGCCGCCTAGCCGCCGCAACGCGTTGAGCAGGCCGACGCAGATGGCGCCCGAGGCCCCGAGGCCGCTGTGACCCGAAGCCTCCAGCGCGATCTCGAAGCGCAGAGGCGGGAAGGCGGGGTCGACGGCCGCGAGCGCCTCTCTGACGAGGTCGTTCTCGATGTCGCCGGCCCGGGCGTAGCTACCCGTCACGCCTTCGGCGACCACTTCGAACGCCCCGCTCGGGCTGGGACCCACGCGCACGTCGACGCCGAGTTGGATCGTGCTGCTGACGGTGCGCCCACCGAACTCGGCCGCGTAGCGCTTCACGTCGGTGAGCCCACCCGCGAGCGGGAGACGCAGCGGTGTGCGGGTATGGATCAAGCGCGCTCCGAAGCGGGCGCGGGAGCGTACTCGAGGACCCTGCGCACGACCGATCTGACGTTCTCCTCGGCCGTCGGCAACGTGCCGCCCAAGTGCAACCACTCATCGGCTTCTATGTAGCCCACGTCGACGCCGGCGTCGATGCTGCGCTGCAGGTTCACCAGCACCCGAACCTCGCCGGTGCCGGCCCGCACCTCGCCGATGGTGGCGAGCACCGCGGGCGAGAAGCGCCACAGGCCGATGTCGTAGAGCGGTCCCGCGCCCTCCCAGCAGCGGAGCAGGCGCCCGCCGGCAGTGGTGGCCATGATGGCGGCGCTCTCGCCAGACTCGCCGGGGCCGAGGGTGACTACGTTCGGCACCGGGTGAGCGCTGACGGCCCGGAACAGCGCCGCTGGAACGAACAGGTCGGCCTGCCAGACGATCGCGGACTGCGGTTCCGGCGCCGCCTCGAAGGCCAGCGCCAAGGCGTGCCCCGTGCCGCGACGCTCGACCTGCTCGACGTAATCGATCCTCAAGCCTCGGAACTCGCCGCCGAAGTAGTCGCGCACCTGCTGCGCCAAGTGGCCGACGACGAGCGTCAGTCGGTCGCGAGACGGGTCGCAGATACCAGAGGCGAGTAGCTGCTCGAGCGTGTGCTCGAGGAACGGTCTGAGACCGACGGGGTACATGCACTTCTGCAGGTAGCGCCCCAAGTGTCCGAGCCTGGTGCCGTGCCCGGCCGCCAGACAGATGAAATCCATGACGGGCAAAGTATCACCTGTACCTGTAGAGTGTCCGCTCGTAAGGCGCCGGCTGCTGCTCGAAGGCAACCGCCACGGGCCGGTACGGCGCGAGGAGGCGTTCTCGCATGTCTCGTCTATCTCACGCGTCGGAGAAGTCAGGTCCGACCTCTAGCGCGGCTCGGCCGTGGCGAGTGGGTCTGAGAGCGCTGCTGGTCGTGCTCGCGCTCGCCGGCGCCACCGCCACGGCCCAGTCGACCCCGAGCCCGGATCAGCTGTTCGGCGCCGTCGAAGCTTCGTTGGCCGAGCTGCCGCGCGACAGGTTCGACATGTCCGCCGTCGTCGCCCAAGCGCAGGCGACGGCCGCCGCGAGCGGCGGCGAGGTCGCCGACCTGCTGTTCGCCTGGGTCAGAGACGAGACCGGCCTCGCACCGTACCGCGGGGTGCTCAAGGGTCCGGCCGGTGTGCTGATGGACCGCAGCGGCAACAGCCTCGACAGGGCGCTGCTGCTGCGCGAGCTGCTGCTGGCCGCCGGAGAGCAGGCGGTCCTCGCGACGGCGCAGCTCGACGCCGACGCGCTGGCCAGCGTGGCTGCGGTCGTAAGGCCCGCGCCTGCGGCCGCAGCGGCCGCAGGCGGGCAGCAGAGCGTGGCCATGGCCCAACGGCTCGCCGACGAGTTCGGTGCCGACGCGGCGGCGGCCGCTCAGCGCCTGACGCAGGCGGAGGAGGCGCGGCGCGAGCTGCTGGCACGCCTCTGGGCTCGCTCCGACGCCCAGACGGCCGCCCTCGCCGACCTGCTGGGACCAGCGCTGACAGCGGCCGATCCCGCGGGCCTGCTGACCGACCACTGGTGGGTGCAGGTGCAGAGGGGCGGCGCCTGGGTAGACCTCGACCCGACCCTGCCCGACGCTGCCGTCGGCGAGTCGGTGATGCCCGCGACGACGCGGTTCGGCCCGGCGCAGCTCTCCCACCTCGCCGCCGTCGACGGCGGCTGCCGCGATCTCACCTGCGGCGCGCGTCTGCACAGCATCGTCGTCTCGGCGTACGCCGAGCGTTGGGACGGCAGCGAGCTGAGCGAGGCGGAGCTGTTCTCGGTCGAGCTGCTCCCGGCCGAGTTGATCGGCAGGCCCATGTCGTTCGTCGCCAGTCCCAAGGAGTGGCCTGAAGGTCTCGACCTGTTCGGGATCGTCGAGCCTACCGCCGCGCTAAGAGCGGCGCTGCTAGACACGTCGGAGTGGAGCGCGATCCTGCTCGTCGGCGACACGCAGCACGGCCAGAAGACGGTGAAGGACGACGGCAGCGTAACCGAGCCCAGCGGTGGCGGGGCGGGCGCCCTGGGCGGCGGCCTCGGAGGGATGTTCGGCGGCGGCTTCGGCGGTGGTGGCAGCAGTGGCGGGGAGCTCACGGCCGTGTGGCTCGAGTTCGAGCTGCGTACGCCCGGCACTCCTGACCGCATCGAGAGGCGCGCCGTGTTCGACCTGCTTGGGCAGGCCGCCAGAGCCCAGGGCGTGAGCGGCTACCAGGCCGACGAAGCCGCCCGGCTCGCGCGCGCCGCGGCGCTGGCCGGTGAGGTGCAGATCTCCATCTACCCCGCCGGACTGCATCCATCGGTAGTGAGCGCCCGCTCGGCCGGCCGCCTGCTCGCCGGCCGCGACGCCTGGGCGGAGCTCTACCACTCAGGAGGCAGCGCGGACCCTAGCTTCCTGTTGGCGCGCCAGAACGAGATGAACGCGTTGGTGACACCGCTCGAGACCTTCGAGCTGCTGCGTGGCGCCGCCGCGGAGCAGGGAGCCGACGGCGCCGCTCAGGCCGGTCTGGGCGTCGCGACCTTCCACCGCGCTCTGGACCTCGACCTGTCGCCCTACTCCGCGTTCGACCTGGTCTTCCCTCCTCTCAGCAGCTCCGGTGGCAGGACGGAGCTGGCTTCCGGCGTGCTCGACGCCAACCTCGAGGCCCTGCTCCAGCAGCAGTACGCGCGAGAGACCGGCGCTCAAGCCGCCGTCAGCGCCGTTGCCGACGCTTTCGCGGCCGACCTGGCGGCGGGCCGCGCTTGGCAGATCGTCGACTCGCAAGCTGCGCTCGACGACGCCTCGGCCGGGCTGCCGAGCGACATCAGGCAGCGCGCGCTCGATTCGGTGGCGCGTGGTCAGCTCGTCGTCGTGCCGTCTGCCGGCGCCGCCGCCGTCGGCTTCTGGAGCTTCGATCCCGTCACCGGCAGCATCGTCGCGGTCGGCGACCGCGGCTGGGGTCAGGCGATGACCGAGTACGACGTCGTCACGACCGTGATCTTGCAGCTGCGCACGGTGATCAACCAGTACGCCTCGATGGCTCAGTGCCTCGGCATCGCGCTGACCATGCCGTTGCGCGGTGAGAGCGGCGTGACAGAGGAGTTGGCCGGCTGCGTCTTCAACCTGGTGTGCGGGCAGCTCAACACCGCGATCAACACGCTCATGGTCACCGAGACCAACTGGACCAACGTGATCTTGTCGGCGACGATCGACGCGCTGTGGGGTGGCGCTCCGGAGACGGGTTTCGGCGGCTTCTGCGGCAACCTGTGGAGCAGCATCTCGGGGGGTTGACCCGCGCGTAGCGTTACGGTGAGGTGATGTCCGACACGACCGCCACGGCCGCGACCGCCAAGCGCGGTGGCGGAGAGAGCCACGAGGCACGCCAGGTGCCCCCAGTGCCCCCGGGACCACCGGGTCCGCCCGCCCCACGCGTCACCGGCTTCAAGCCGCCGTTCGACGACGTCGTGGCCGGGTTGACCGTCGCGCTGGTGCTGGTACCGCAATCGGTCGCCTACGCGGCGCTGGCCGGGCTGCCGCCCGCTACGGGCCTCGTGGCCGCCATGTTCCCGCTGCTCGCCGCGGCGGCGCTAGGCTCGAGCCCCATCCTGCAGACGGGGCCGACGGCGCTGACCGCGTTGCTGACCCTGGGTGTGCTGGCCAGCTCGTTCGTGCCCGGCACGCCCTCCTTCATACAGGCGGCAGCGCTGCTGGCCGTGCTCGTCGGCGTGGTCAGGTTCCTGGCCGGGATCTTCGGGATCGGCGGCATCGCGTACTTCATGAGCCTGCCCGTGCTGCGCGGGTTCACCTCGGGCGCGGCGCTGCTGATCATCGCTTCGCAGCTCGCCGCGGCGTTCGGCGTCGAGGCGCGCGGCTTGAGCGTGTGGCGGGCGGTGTGGCACACTCTGACCTCACCGGGCTCGTGGAACCTGACGGCGATCGCGATGACGGTCGCGACGCTGCTGCTCGTCAGGGGACTCCGGCGGGTCTCGCCGCTGTTGCCCGGAGCGCTGTTCGCCGTCGTGCTCGGCATCGTCGTCTCCAAGCTGTTCGGCAACCCGATGCCGGTCATCGGCTCCTTCTCGCTCGACTTCCCCGTGCCGACGCTGGCGCTGCCGTGGGGTCACACCGGCCGTCTGGCGCTCGGCGCCGCCGTGATCGCGATCGTGGGCTTCGCCGAGCCGGCAGCCATCGCCAGGACGTTCACGCCGCGCGGCAAGTACTGGAACGCCGACCGTGAGCTGCTCGCCCAGGGCGCCGCCAACCTCGTCAGCGGCTTCATGCGCGGCATGCCGGTCGGCGGCAGCTTCTCACGGTCGGCCGTCAACCAGCTCGCCGGCGCGCGCACGCGGCTGAGCGGCGCGGTCGCCGGCCTGGCCGTGATCGCCTTCTTCCCGTTCGCGTTCGTGCTGGCCGACCTGCCGCTGGCCGTCCTGGCCGGGATCGTCATAGGAGCTTCGACGTCGCTGCTGCAGCTCAGGCAGCTGTTCGAGCTATGGCGCTACGCCAAGCTGCAGGCGACGACCGCGCTCGTCACCTTCGCGCTGACCCTGGCCCTGGCTCCTCGCATCGACTACGCCGTCGTGCTCGGGATCTCGCTGGCGCTGCTCGCGCACCTCTACCGCGAGGCTCAGCTCGGCGTCAGGATCGACCGCGACGGCAGCGAGGTGCGCATCAACCTAGAAGGCGTGCTCTGGTTCGGCTCGATGCAGGCGCTCGAGAAGTCGCTGATCCGGCTCGAGGGCGACCTGAGCGGCGTCGAGCGTGTGGTGCTCGACGTCAGCCGCATCGGGCGCGTCGACTTCTCGTCGCTGATGCTGATCAATGACACCAGGGCGCGGCTCAGTCAGACCGGCGTCGAGGTCGAGGTGGTCGGGCTGCACGGGCGCGGCGAGATGGTGATGGGGCGCATCAGGCGCGGCTGAGAGGCCCGCAGCCCTCCTACTTCTCCTCGTCCACACCGCCTCTGACCATCAGGAACGGCTTGTCGGAGCGCCGCAGCGCGCCCTCTGCCACGGATCCGAACATCCAGCGGTTGAAGCCGGCGCGCCCGTGCGTGCCCATGACCACGGCGTCGAAGTCCTTGGCCGCGTCGGTTATCGCCTGCACGGGATCGCGGTTCTCGACGAGCTGCGAGGCGGCCTTGACGCCCGCCGCCTGAGCCTTGCCGAGGGCGCGCTCCAGGATCGCCTTGGCGCTCTCCTTCAGGTCTTGGTAGAGCTGAGCGGCGTAAGGCAGCGTCTCCGGCGTCGAGTAGCCGGCAGCGAGCGGGTTCTCCAGCACGTGCAGGAACGTGACCTCCGCGCCCATCAGGCGGGCCAGCTCGAGGCCCTGGTCGAGCGCCTTGTCGGAGGTGGGGCTGCCGTCGGTCGGCATCAGGATCTTCTGGTACATGGTCGCCTCCTGTGACCGGGGCCCGCGTCGCCCTGCCGGTCGGCCTCGCGCAGCCACCGCGCGCGGCGAGTCGGGCTTCCCATGACCCAATGCTAAGCGTCAGGCGCCGGGTCGCGTGTCCCGGCAGGTCACCGCTATCATTGAAGCGGCTGGACGAAGGCTTGGAGGCACCTCATGCGGCTCCTACATCCGACCGACTTCTCGCAGACTTCTCAAGCCGCGTTGGCCGTGGCTCGCGATCTGCACGCCAAGCTCGGCGGCTCGCTGCACGTGGTCCACGTGCAGCAGCGCTTCGAGTCGGCGGCGGCGCGCTCAGTCAGACCTCACCTCGACAGCCTCAACCCGCAGCTCACTCAGCGCCAGGAGGAGGAGCGCAGCGAGGAGGTGAGGCGCCTGCGCGAGATGCTCACCCACCTGGCCAGCCCCGACGGCACCACCGAGCTGCGCTGGGGCGAGCCCGTGCGTGAGCTGCTCGACATGCAAGACGCCTACGACCTGGTGGTGATGGGCGCCCACGGCGCCAACCGCCTCGATGCGTTCTTCCTGGGTGGAGTGGCCGGCCGCTTCGTGCGCCGCAGCCGCGTGCCGGTGGTGACGGTGCGCGAGGAGTCGACGACCAGGGAGGTGAAGCGCGTGATCGTCGCCACCGACTTCGGCGACGCGTCGCAGAACGCGCTCGAGTTCGCGCGCAAGCTACACCGCAAGGGCGTGAAGGTGATGCTCTGTCACGTGATCGACGACGTGAGGGTTCAGGAGGACCCCACCTACATCCACACGGCGACCGACGCCCTCGACCTCGCCTCCAAGGGCATGGCCGAACGCCTACTCATCCGCGAGGGCGACCCGACGACGGTGCTGCCCGCGCTGGCGCGCGAGGTCTCGGCCGACCTGATCGTCATCGGGTTGAGGCATCACCGCGCGGCGGCGGGTCTGCTGTTCGGCAGCCGCGCCGACGCGCTGATCCGCTCCAGCGCCGTGCCGGTGCTGAGCGTGCCGCACGTCACCGGCTGACCGCGGCGACTACTCGGACGGGGGTGGGGCCGGCGGCAGCGCGGGCGGCATAGCCCTGTGGCGCCACAGGACGAACCCGCCGGCGACCATCAGACCGATGGCTATCAGTATCCCGACCGCCTGCCCGGCGAGCAGCGACACCAGCGCCATCGCGATGAACCCGCCGGCTCCCGTAAGCGTCCAGCTGGGAGCCGCCTGCTCGCGTCTGAAGTAGACCACCGCCAGCGCGATGCCGAGCCCCGCGAACAGCAGCCAGCTCGTCTCGAAGCGCGGCGCGATGCGCTCGATCGTCGACAGCAGCGCCAGGCTCAGGAACGCGCCCGCGCCGACCAGCGACCACCACTGGCCGCCACGCCGCAGGTAGTAGGCGAGGAGCACCGCGCCGACGATCAGCAACAAGAACGAGCCGCCCCAGCTGCCCGCGAAGGTGGCCGTCGCGACGGCGATGAACCCGAGACCAGGGAAGATCGCCCACCACAGCTTCGGTCCTCGCAGGTGAGCGGCGATGAAGACGGCGCCGGCGATGAGGAGCACCAGACCCCACACCCAGCCGCCGCGACCTCCTACCCAGCCGAGCCTGTCGAGCAGCGAGACGATACCGAGACCTATCAGGACGGCCGGCAACCAGCTTCGCACGGTAGCGTTCATGACTCTGCCCTACGACCTCTCAGCCGGCGGCAGCCCCGCGAAAGCTCCTGCCACCAGCGCCTGCGCCTCGGCCACGAGCTCGGCAAGGTGCGCTTCGCCCGCGAAGCTCTCGGCGTAGATCTTGTACAGGTTCTCGGTGCCGGAGGGCCTGGCGGCGAACCAGCCGTTGGCGGTGGCGACCTTGACCCCGCCGATGGCCTCGTCGTTGCCGCTGGCGCGGGTCATCACGGCCTCGACCCGCTCACCCGCCAGGCTCCCGGCCTTGATGTCGGCGGGTCCCAGAGCCTTCAGCACGCTCTTCTCGGCCGCGCTGGCCGGCACGTCGATGCGCGTGTAAGCACTGGCTCCGAAGCGTTCGACCTGCGAGCGGTAATGCTCGCCCGGATCCTTGCCGGTGACGGCCGTGATCTCGGCCGCGAGCAGCCCGAGCAGGATGCCGTCCTTGTCGGTGGTCCAGGCCAAGCCGTCGCGCCTCAGGAACGAGGCGCCAGCGCTCTCCTCGCCACCGAAACCGAGCGCGCCACCGTGCAGGCCGGGCACGAACCACTTGAAGCCGACGGGCACCTCGACCACGCTCCGGCCCAACGATCCCGCCACGCGGTCGATCATCGAGCTCGATACCAGCGTCTTGCCGATGCCCGCAGCCGCCGGCCAGCCTGGGCGGTGGCGGAACAGGTACTCGATGGCGACGCTCAGGTAGTGGTTGGGGTTGAGCAGACCGGCGCTGGGCGTCACGATGCCGTGGCGGTCGGCGTCCGGGTCGTTGCCGAACGCGATGTCGAAATCGCCGGCGAGCTTCACCAGTCCCGCCATCGCGTAGGGCGAGGAGCAGTCCATACGGATCTTGCCGTCGTGGTCGAGCGTCATGAACATGAACGCCGGGTCGAGGCTGTCGTTGACGACGCTGATGTCGAGCCGCCAGCGCTCGGCGATCCGCCCGAGGTACGGCAGGGCCGCGCCGCCCAGCGGGTCGGCGCCGATCCTCAGGTCGGCGGCGGCGACCGCCCCTAAGTCGAGCACTGCGCCTAGGTCGTCGACATACGGCCCGATCAGGTCGCGCTGAGTCACGTGGCCGGACGCCAGCGCCGCTCGCAGACCCAGACGCTTCACCCCCGCGAGGTTCCGCTCCAGATAGGCGTTGGCGGCGCGCTCGACGGCGGCCGTCACGTCGGAGCCGGCCGGGCCGCCGTGGGGCGGGTTGTACTTGAACCCACCGTCGGCGGGAGGGTTGTGCGACGGCGTTATGACGATCCCATCGGCCTGTGCGGCGCCAAGGACGCGGTTGTGAGAGAGGATGGCGTGCGAGACCACCGGGGTCGGGACGGGGGCGCGGCCCTGGGAGACGACGACGTCGACGCCGTTGGCGGCGAGCACCTCGACCGCCGTGCACCAGGCGGGCGTGGAGAGGGCGTGCGTGTCGGCCCCGAGGAAGAGCGGGCCCGTGATGCCGGCGGAGAATCGGTGGTCACAGACCGCCTGGCATACGGCGGCGATGTGGTCGTCGTTGAAGCTGACGTCGCCGCTGGTGCCGCGGTGCCCGGAGGTGCCGAACGCCACCCGCTGCGCCGGTACGCTCGGGTCCGGTCTATCGGTGTAGTAGGCGGAGACGAGTCGCGGCACGTCGACCCTGGCGGTCGAGGGAGCGGGCTTGCCTGCCTGTGGGTCGATGCTCAAGGCGGGTCTCCTAGCCGAGGAATGGCCTCAGGATACTACGGTCGTCCGAGTGCGGATTTGACGGTCCTGGTCGGCGCCTTGATGCTAGACTTGCCGCTGCTAGTCGGACCACGCGGCGGCCGCACGCCTGATGCTGCTCACTCTCAGGCCGGGCCGCTTTCTGATGTGGCGCGAAGCGCCCGGAGGTCGCGCGGAAGTCTGACGAACATAGGATCGACGGAGGAAGCATGGACCTCACCCTCACCCTAGTCCCGCTGGCGGCCATCGCAGCCCTGGTGGCCGCAGCGCTGCTGGCCCGCAGCATCATGGCCGCACCGACAGGAGACGCTCGCATGGTCGAGATCTCCGACGCGGTGCGCCAAGGCGCCGCGGCGTACATGAACCGCCAGTACCGGACCATCGCCATCGTCGCCGCCATCATCGCCGCGATCTTCGCGGTGGTGGCCCTGACCAGCGAGCCCGGCCACGACCGCACCACCTGGTGGTGGTCGATGATCGGCTTCCTCGTCGGCGCCCTGTTCTCCGGCATCAGCGGCTACGTCGGCATGAACGTCGCCGTGCGCGCCAACGTGCGCGTCGCGCAGGCCGCCCGCACGAGCCTCGGCGGCGCGTTGACGATCGCCTTCAACGGCGGCGCCGTCGCCGGTCTCGCCGTGGCCGGTCTCGCGCTGCTCGGCGTGGCGGGCTTCTTCTGGTTGTTCCAGGTGCTGCTCGGCTTCAGCAACCCCGTCGAGCCGCTCATCGGCTTCGCGTTCGGCGCCTCGCTCATCAGCCTGTTCGCCCGCGTCGGCGGCGGCATCTACACCAAGGCTGCCGACGTCGGCGCCGACCTCGTCGGCAAGGTCGAGGCCGGTATCCCCGAGGACGACCCTCGCAACCCGGCTGTGATCGCCGATAACGTCGGCGACAACGTCGGCGACTGCGCCGGCATGGGCGCCGACCTGTTCGAGACCTACGCGGTCACCGCCATCGGCGCCGTGTTCCTCGGCTACCTGCTGCCCGCCACCGGTGTCGTGACCAACCTCGTCACCTTCCCGCTGGTGCTCGGCGCGATCGCGATCGTCGCCAGCATCCTCGGCGTCCCGTTCGTCAAGCTGCCCGCCAACAACAACATCATGGGCGCGCTCTACCGCGGCGTCTTCGCCAGCGCGGGCATCAGCCTCGTCGGCTTTCTCGTCGCGTCGTGGGCGATGTTCCGCGACTTCGACTTCGTAGCGAACCTCGGCCGCGACATCGGCTGGTTCTCGCTGTTCCTCGCCAGCGTCGTCGGCATCGCGGTCGTGGTGCTGATCATGTACATCACCGAGTACTACACCAGCACCAGGTTCGCGCCGGTCAAGCGCGTGGCGCAGGCCTCGGTCACCGGTAGCGCGACGAACATCATCTCTGGCCTGGCCGTCGGCATGCAGTCGACCGCCTGGCCGGTCATCCTGCTGGTCCTCGCCAGCTTCATAGCCTTCCAGCTCGCCGGCCTCTACGGCATCGCCGTCGCGGCCGTCGCCATGCTCTCCGTGACCGGCATGGTCGTCGCGATGGACACCTACGGCCCGATCACCGACAACGCCGGTGGCATCGCCGAGATGGCCGAGCTCCCCGAGAGCGTGCGCGTCAACACCGACGCCCTCGACGCGGTCGGCAACACCACCAAGGCCGTCACCAAGGGCTACGCGGTCGGCTCGGCCGCGCTCGCCGCGCTGGTGCTGTTCGCCGACTTCTCCGAGCGCCTCAAGCTGGTCGATCCCGTTCTCTTCGGAGACGGCGCCTTCCGCCTCAACGACCCGGTCGTGCTGGTCGGTCTCCTCATCGGCGCCATGCTGCCGTTCCTGTTCAGCTCCTACCTGATGGAGTCGGTCGGTAAGGCAGCCGGCTCGGTCATCGAGGAGGTGCGGCGCCAGTTCCGCGAGATCCCCGGCATCATGGCCGGCACGGCCAAGCCCGATTACGGCCGCGCCGTCGACATCGTCACAGCCGCAGCGCTGAAGGAGATGGCCCTGCCCGGGATCATCGCCGTCGTCGCTCCGCTCGTCACCGGCCTGCTCTTCGGCCCCATCGCCTTGGGCGGTCTGCTGATCGGCGTCATCGCTTCCGGCCTGATGATGGCCCTGATGATGTCCAACGGCGGCGGCGCCTGGGACAACGCCAAGAAGTACATCGAGGACGGCCACCATGGCGGCAAGGGTTCGGAGGCCCACGCCGCCAGCGTCGTCGGCGACACCGTCGGCGATCCCTACAAGGACACCGCCGGCCCCTCCATCAACCCGCTCATCAAGGTGATCAACACCGTCGCCCTGATCTTCGCGGGGCTGATCGCCAGCGTCGGCGGCGTGCTGCTGTTCTGAGTCACGCGTCCGATCGAACGTCGAGAGCCCGCTGCCGATCGCGGCAGCGGGCTCTCTCGTTAGCTCCTGGTCGGGCGCCCGATCTCCAACGAGCTGTCCTTGGTTGGTCCCCAACTTCCGATGATAAGTCTGTTCAGACCCGAAGAATAGGACGCACGACCCTACTTTTCTGACTGGTCAGGACCTACTATCTAAGGCGAAGGAGGTCTAGGTTATAGCTCAGACAGACCACTTCTTGCGAGGGCAACCCTAGCTGACCACTAGAGGCTCGACCGAGTAACCGCTCGCCGGCAAGACCAAAGCAGTACCGGCACGATGGACGCGAGAGCGCGAGCGGCACCGACTGAGCAAGACAAGGCAGCGGGGTTGTTCTCTTGTTGCCTGCTCGGAACCGTTCCAAGCCCAGACCCCTCGGGCGAAAGCCCACTTAGGGTGCTTATCACCCTTGACCTGCCCTCCCGACGCGCTAACCTAGTAGATAGAAATCCGAGGAGCGCGCTTGACGCGTGAGTCTCCGGGAGGAACGGCCACGATGGCGTACATCATCACTGAGCCCTGCATCGGCACCAAGGACGCCTCCTGCGTCGATGTCTGTCCGGTCGAGTGCATCTACGAAGCTGACGACCAGTTCTACATCCACCCCGAGGAGTGCATCGACTGCGGCGCCTGCGTGCCGGCATGCCCGGTCGACGCGATCTTCCCCGAGATCGACGTTCCGGGCGAGTGGACCTCGTACATCGAGAAGAACTACAAGCTCTCCGGCGTCTAGAACCGATCCAGCTCGACAACACGCTGGTCAGACAGGGACCGGCTAGCCGTCGTTGGAGGCTTGGCGCGTGCCCGTCGTCTCGCCGTCGGCTTGCTTGGCCGCGGCCAGCGTCAGCTCCTCACGCGCCCGCTTGAGCGCTGCCGCAGCCTGATCGAGCGCCTTGATGGCGTTCTCGACCTCCGCCAACGGACCTCCCTTGGCAGCAGCCGCCGCCCTGCTGCGGTGCGCCTCGCGCCAGCCGAGCAGAGCCGCGGGCGCCCCAGCCACGGCGCCGGCCATGGCGACCCCCGCCAACAACGCCGCACCGGCGTTGAACAGGAGCGTCGAGAAGGCGCCACCGCTCAGGTAGAAGTCGAACACGGGCGTCAGGAACGGCGCCTGTCTGATGAACGCCGTGTCCACGACGGCCAGATGGAGCCTGAGCAACGCCGCCGCCGCCAAGGCCGTCGCCAGACCGGCGCGCGCCAACCGACCGAGCCCGGTCTTACCCTCGACGCTCGAGCCGCGCAACGCCAAGTGGATCGTCCTGAGTCCGGCTCGCGACGCGAACACGGCCATGCCCACCAACGACCCGAGCGCCGTGCCCATGAGCAGCCAGCGTCGCAGGGTCGGTGACAGCAGCGCCGTCGGCGTGAACGCGACGGCCAGCAGCGCGACGACGGCGGGCAACAGCTGCACCAGAGCGACAGCCGTGCCGTAGAGGCCCAGCGACTTCTTGATGAGGTCGTAGCCTCTGCTGCCGAGACGCACCAGAACGTTCGCCCTACGCCTCGCCACGGTCATCTCGTCGTCATCTCGTCGTCATCTCGTCGTCGACGCATCGTCATCGCACCGGCAGGAAAGCCGGCATGGGCACCGTCAACAGCGGCTCATCGGGCCGTTCGCGCGCGACGACGCTCAGCGTCAGCTCCGGCCTGAACTCGAAGTCGTCCACCAGCACCTCGATCAGGTACTTGTCGCCGGTGCTCACGACCTCGCCCACCTCCTCGAAACTCGGCTCGAGCACCAGGAACGGCGAGCCGGTGTCGGACAAAGCGGTGGCTCCCGCGGCGCCCCGGTAGGCGATCGCCTCCCACACGAGGGCCAGGTCGCCGTCTCGTCCAAGCTCGGGCATGTCAGTCTCCAGCTCGTAGACGAGTCTGAGGCTTCCGCCATCGCGCACCAGGCGCGAGCGCACGATGAACTCGACCTGCACCAGCCTCTCGTCCGCCAGCCCCACCGCGCCGGACACCTCGGTTCCGATCGACGCCGCGACCGCCTCCAGGTCGGGACGGGTGACGGCCACCAGGCTGTCGGCCGTCAGCCTGAAGGTGTCAGCGTTGACGCCGAAGCCGAGCACGCTGCCGCTGACGCCGAACTCGCCGTCGAAGTAGCGGGCTACCTCGACCCAGGCACAGGGCAGCTCGTCGCCGCAGCGACCCAGTCGCGCCTGCTCGACCAGCAGCACGGAGCCGGCCCGCCACCTGACCGGCGTCGGTGGGGCACCCGCCGCGTTCCTGAGACGATGGACCGTGCAGGCCCTGCCGTCGGCCGCGGTCCCCGCCAGCGCCTGATACTCGAACTCGAAGCCGCCCTCGGCGGCCACGGCGGGCGCGATGGGCTGCGCGGTACCGACCACGCAACCGAGTACCTGAGCGCCGGTGGCCTGCTCGGCCACTCGACCGGTGTCGGCCTGAGCGCGCACCGGCGCGCCGGGCCAGCCGGCGGCGAGGCACAGCGCCAAGACGACGCGGGCGATCCTGGCGATCAGGCCCTCGACCATGGCGGCATGGTAGAGCAGAGTCGGGGCTAAGGGCCAACTTTCAAGCGACGTGCTCGCACAGCGAGGAACAGCGGTATCTCGGCCGAGCCGCGCTCCTTCTCCTCGCCGACGGGGTCGGGGAACTCCTCGAGCGCGTCGACAACGAGGCCGGCCGCGGTCACCGCCGCGAAGTAGTCCTGTAACGGCCTGTGGAAGCTGATGGTCGCGCCGCGCGGCCCGGCACCGACCTCGGCGTACTCCTTCATCGGCACCGCCGACGGGGTCAGGTAGCGCTCGATGCGTCGGTAAGGCAGCTTGCGCTGAGGATCGAAGCCCCACCCGCTGCCGCGCGGCGGGCGGAAGGCCGGATGCACCATGAACAGCACGAGACGGCCGCCTGGCGCCAGCACGTCGGCGGCCGAAGCCACGACCTGGTCTAGTGGGTCCATGTCCTGAACGCTGAGCATGAATACGACGGCGGCGCAGGAAATCGGGTCGACGGAGGTCGTGCCGGCGAGGTCGCGCGCGTCGCCGACCTCGAAGCTGACGCCCTCCCTGCGCTTCCTCGCGTGCCTGATCATCGCCGCGCTGGCGTCTACGCCCAGGTATCGCGCTCCGGCTTTGAGCACATGGTGCGCCAAGACCCCTTGGCCGCAACCGACGTCGAGTATCAGGTCGCCGGGGCGTGGATCTGCCAGGCGCATCACCGTCGGGATCGCCACCTTGCGGTGGTGAGGGCTGCCCCTGATACCGATGGTGGCGTCGTACCAGTTGGCCACCTGCTCCCAGCTCGACTTACCCTGGCCGCTGTCTTTGCGAGGGCCGGCCACAGTCTTGCGGGCAGGTGCCGTTCTCGCGCGCGCTCTGGTCTTGGGAGCCGGCATGGAGGCGATTGTAAGCGCTGCTCAGGGCACGAGGCTGGCGGGCTCTCCCGGCCCGTCGCGCCGGGTGGAGCCCGCCCTGTCGCAGCTCAGCGGGGCGAACGGCGGTCAAGTGGCCGAGATGTTCACCGTCACGCTCGTGCCCGACTGGTGGAAGACCGCCCTCAACGCTCCGGCGTCGCCCTGGAAGATCCCGACCCAGACGTTCCCACCCTGCTGCTCGACGCTCGCCTGGAAACCGAGCGAGCCGAGCGCTTCGCTGTAGGCGTCGAACACGTCGCCGACCTGCGCGCTCGGATGGCTCACTGCCAGGGCGCTGTAACGGCCACCGTAAGCGCTGAGCTCGATCCCGCCTAAGTCCGTGACGTCGACGCTCCTGACGTGCCCGAACTGGTCGACCCCGCCGTAAGGGACGTTCAGGTAGACGAGCGGCAACGAGCCGTCGAGACTCGTCGTGCTGAGGGTCAGGACCAACCCGCTCGCGTCACTGCCGAACTGGATGTAGCCGTTCGGATCGTCGTCGAGGGTCGGCTCCGTGTAGTCGACGGCCGAGTCGTCGAGCGCGAAGCTGACGACGCCCTGAGCCGCTGCGAGAGCTCCGAAACCGAACAGGGCGAGCGCGACCGTGACGAGTAGCCGCTTCGAAGCCGTCTTGACGATGCCTGTAGCTTTCATGTCTCCGTGGCGGCCGGCTAGCTGGCCCGGCGGCCATCGACAGAAGCTTCGCTCCGGCGTCTGCAGCGACGGTGCGCGCTCGGTGCAGGGTCTGTGGAGCCAGCGCGCAGGCTCGTCGCAGAGAGGCGTGGCGCGACTGCGCACAGCGCTCACCGAAGCGCCCGTCGCCTGATCACCGCGCGCGTCCTCTTGACAGTTCTGGCCCGTCAGCCATAACCTCAGCCAACAAACCTGAACGGCTCGTCAGGTGAACGTGGCGTCAGATGAACGGCACGTCACATCGCCGCAGCACCACGCGATCGCCCGGCTCGCCCGCCGGAACACGCTGACGAGCACGAGAGAGACACGTTGAAGGAGCTGCCCCGTCCAACCACGGCACGCGGCGAAGCTACGCGCCGCAAGCTGCTCGAGGCCGCCGAGGCCGAGATCGGCGAGAAGGGCTATGCCAGGACGTCGGTCGCCGGCATCACCAGAAGAGCCGGTGTCGGCCAAGGCACGTTCTACCTCTACTTCCCCAGCAAGGACGACGCGCTACGCGAGCTCGTCAGGGACATGGGCAAGCGGCTCAGACGCTCGCTCTCGGCGGCGACCAAGGGAGCCAAGAGCCGCGTCGACATCGAGAAGCGCGGCTTCAAGGCGTTCATGAGGTTCGCGAGCGAGAACCAGAACCTCTACCGCGTCGTCATGGAGTCGCAGTTCGTCGACGAGAGCATCTACCGCGAGTACTACCAGACCCTCGCCGACAGCTACGCCGCCAACCTCACCAAAGCCCAGGCGGCAGGCGAGATCCGCCCCGGTGACCCAGAGGCCCAAGCCTGGGCTCTGATGGGCGTTGCCCACTTCCTGGGGCTGCGTTACGCGATCTGGCAGCATTCGCAGCCCACCAAGAAGGTCATCGACACGACCTTCGAGCTGCTCTTCGACGGCCTGGCGGTGAAAGAGTGACGGTCGGCGGCGGCGGGGTCGGCATCGTCGGCATCGGCACCTACGTGCCCTCCGGCCGCCTGAGCGCGGCCGACCTCGCGGCCGAGACCGGCCTGCCGGAGTGGGTGGTGCGCGAGAAGCTCGGCATCCGCCAGCGCGTGCTCGCCGGCCCCGACGACCACCCGACAGCCATGGGCGTCTGGGCCGCCGAGCAGGCCCTGAAGCGCGCAGGCATCAGCCCTGAGGACGTCGGCGTCGTCATCTCGATAACCGAGGAGCACAAGGAGTACCCGCTGTGGACGGCGGGGATCAAGCTTGCCTACGACCTCGGCGCGCGTGGAGCCTACGCGTACGATGTCGGCCAGAAGTGCGGCACCACGGTCCTGGCCCTCAAGCAGGCGCGAGACCTCCTCGTGGCCGACGAGAGCGTCGACACCGTCCTCGTCGCCGGCGGTTACCGCAACTCCGACCTGATCGACCTCAAGGACCCCGAGGTGCGGTTCATGTACAACCTCGGCGCGGGTGGCGGCGCCGCCGTCTTGCAGCGCGGGCGCGGACACGCGCTGCTGGGCTCGAGCATCGTCACCGACGGAAGCTTCTCCCTCGACGTGCTGGTTCCTGTCGGCGGGACCAAGGAGCCCATCACTGCCGCGAACGCTGGTGACTACCGCCTGCGCGTCACCGACCCGGCCGGCATGAAGGCGCGGCTCGAGAGCCTGAGCCTCGACAACTTCGTCGTCGTCGTCGAAAGGGCGCTGGCCGCGTCTGGCAAGTCGACGTCGGACATCGACTACCTCGCCATGCTGCACGTCAAGCGCAGCGCGCACGACTACCTGCTGGGCAGGCTCGGCGTGCCGCAGGAGCGCTCGATCTACCTCGAGGACTACGGCCATCTCGGTCAGATCGATCAGCTGCTCTCCTTGGCGCTGGCCGATGAGAGAGGGCTGCTCTCTGAAGGCGACATCGCGGTACTGGTCGCAGCCGGCGTCGGCTACGTCTGGAACGCGCTGTGCCTCGAGTGGGCCGGCCCGGTCGAGGTGGCGGCCTGATGCTCATCGACCTCGCCCGACGCCGCGCCGAGCTGACGCCTGACCGCCGGGCGTTGGCGTGGCAGGGCCGCTGGTACGACTACGCCGCGCTCAACGACAGGGCCGAGCGTCTCGCAACCGCGTTGGCTAGGCGCGGCGTGGCCGACGGCGACCGCGTCGCCATCCTCGCGCACAACGACATCGCTCATTTCGACCTCGTGCTGGCGACGGCCAAGCTCGGCTTCGTCTACGCGCCGCTCAACGTCCGCCTGGCGCCCTCCGAGCTGGAGGCCTACACGGCGCTGCTGCGACCGGCGCTGCTGCTGGTGGACGAGGCCCATGCAGCCAAGGCCGCCGGCATCCGAACACCGCAACTGCGCCTCGGCGAGTACGAAGACTTCATCGCCGGCCCGGCGCAAGCCAGGCAGCGCCCAGCACTGACACCGGAGTCGATCCAGATGATCCTGCCAACCGGCGGGACCACCGGCCTACCCAAAGGCGCGATGCTCCCCTATCGCCAGGGCGTCTTCAATGCCGCCAACACGGTCCTCAGCTGGGGCCTCAGCCAGGACGACTG
Source organism: uncultured bacterium (assembly GCA_964392895.1). Taxonomy (GTDB): domain Bacteria; phylum Deinococcota; class Deinococci; order Deinococcales; family Trueperaceae; genus CAYMRL01. The sequence goes on along the minus strand of CAYMRL010000002.1, from coordinate 501,730 downwards.
CGTCATCCAGGCCACCCCGAGCTTCCACGCAGCGATCAACGCGTTCACGGTCCCCCTCTGGCACGCCGGAGCGCGCGTCGTGCTCCAGCGCACCTTCGACCCCGGCGAGTACCTCGACTTGGTCGAGCGTCATAGGCCGACGGTCCTGTTCGCCGTCCCGACGATGTTCCAGATGCTGATCGAGCATCCGCGCTTCAGGGATGCCGACCTGAGCTGCGTGCGCTGGGCGATCTACGGCGGAGCGTCGTGCCCCGAACGCGTCGTCCACGCGCTACAGGACCGCGGCATCGCGCTGCGCCAGGGGTACGGCCTCACCGAAGCCGGGGTGAACTGCTTCAGCATCACCAACGAGCAGGCGACGAGGCGTCCATGGTCGATCGGCAAGCCGATGCTTCACGCCGAAGCGGCGGTGCGCCGTCCCGACGGCTCGCCCTGCGGCCCCGACGAGCTCGGCGAGCTCACGCTCAAAGGCCCGCACGTCTTCGCAGGCTACTTCGAGCGGCCCGAGGCCACCGCCGACGTGCTCAGAGACGGCTGGCTGTGGACCGGCGACCTGGCGACCGTCGACGCGGACGGCTTCTTCGCGATCAAGGCGCGCCGCAAGGAGATGTTCATCTCCGGCGGCGAGAACGTCTTCCCCGCCGAGGTGGAGGCCGCCATCGCCAGCCACCGGGCAGTGAGCGAGTGCGCCGTCGTGGGGGTACCCGACGAGCGCTGGGGCGAGGTCGGTCTCGCCGCCGTGAGCCTCAAGCCTGGCGCCGAGCTCAGCGCCGAGGAGCTGAAGGCGCACGTCGCCGGCAAGCTCGCGCGCTACAAGGTGCCCAAACACTTCAGCTTCGTCGCGGCTCTACCGAAGAGCGGCGCGGGCAAGATCCTCAAGTTCGACATCCGTCAGGAGTTCGAAGCGCGTCACGTTCAGGAGGAGGAAGCATGAGAAGGTTGGTCGCTGTACTGTTCGCCGCCGTTGTCGGCCTGGCATCCGCCCAGGTCACCATCGGCATCCTGTCGCCGCTCACGGGCGGCGCCGCCGGAACCGGTCAGGCCCAGAAAGCCGGCTTCGAGCTTGCCCTCGCCGAGATCAACGCCGCCGGTGGCGTGCTCGGTCAGCCACTGCGCATCATCATCGAGGACGACAAGGCCGACGCCGCCACCTCGGTCGCCGCGTTCGAGAAGCTGATGACGGAAGACGGCGTCGAGTTCATCGCCGGCGGCTTCGCGTCGGGCGCCACCCTCGCGCTGGTCGAGTCGTTCCGCACCTTCCAGCCGATCGTGAGCTGGATCGGCGGCGCAGCCTCCGGTATCGGCAACGACAACTTCGACGGCATCGAGGAGCTCCTTGGCCAAGAGGAGTGGTTCTTCCACATCCACCCCTGGGACTACCAGAACGTCGAAGCCACCTTCGGCTACCTCACCGACCTAGGCGTACAGAGCGTCGCGATCCTGCACGAGAACGGCGCGTTCGGCACGCCGGGCGCCGCCGGCCTTCAGCTCGGCCTGCAGGGCATGGGCATCGAAGTCGCGCTGCTCGAAGCGTTCCAGTCGACCCTGACGGGCGGCACCGGCGACTTCCGCGCGACCCTCAGCAAGGTCGGAGCGACCAACGCCGACATGCTCTACTGGATCGGTTACGACTCCGACGCGCAGCCACTCACCGCTCAGGTGCGCGAGCTCAACGTCGCCCCGCCGTACATCTTCGGCGCCCCTCCCGGCTGGCCGTCCGAGTTCGGTGCCGCCCCTGAGGCCCAGTGCGTCACCGGCCTCATCGGCTACCTGCCGAACCTGCCCAACTCCGAGGCCGTCGCTTTCGCCGGCGCCTACCGCGCCATGCACGGCGCCGACCCGGACAACTACATGTCGGCCCTCGCCTACGCTCAGCTCTGGAGCTACGCCGACGCCATCAACGCCGCCGGCAGCACCGACCAGGCCGCTGTCATCGAGCAGCTGAAGACCGGCACCTTCCGCTCGCCGATGGGCGACTGGAGCTTCTCACCGTCGATCGTCGGCAAGCACCAGGGCTTCGGCTCCGAGATGTGGCTGGTGTTCCAGTACCAGAACGGCGTGCGCGAGATCGTCTGGCCCGGCGACCGCGCCACCGCGCCGCTGGCATCCTGCTTCTAACCGTCCTCGGCGGCTGATCCAGCCGCGATCGGGAGTGTGCGCGTCGTTGGCGCGCACACTCCCCACCCCAGGTCCTGAATGGAACTGTCTCTCTTACCTCAAGCCTTGGTCTCCGGAGTCCTCGCCGCCGGGCTCTACGCACTCGTGTCGGTCGGCCTGGCGTTGGCGATCGGCGTCATCGGCATCGTCAACTTCGCGCACGGCGAGTTCTTCATGGTCGGGGCGTTCTTCGCGTACCAGCTGTTCGTCTCGTTCGGCATCGACCCAGTGCTGTCAATCTTGTTCGTCGCACCGGCTCTTGCCGTTATCGGCGGCATCATCTATCTCACCTCGATCCGCTTCGTGCTCAAGGCGCCGGAGCTCAACCAGATGCTGCTGACGTTCGGCATCGGCATCATCCTGCAGAACCTCGCGCTGATGATCTGGGGCGGCGACCCGCGCTCCATCGCGGGCGTGCCCTACCGCGCCATCGGCTATCAGATGGCCGGCGTCAGCATCGGGCTGGTGCCGCTCGGCAGCTTCGTCATCTCGGTGCTGCTCGTCGGCGGCCTCTACTACGTGCTGGCGCGCACCCCGCTCGGCCGCGCCATGCGCGCCGTCGCTCAGAACCGCCTGGCCGCGGGGCTGGTCGGGCTCGAGGTCAACCGCGTCTACCTCGTCGCCTTCGCGCTGTCGGCCCTGCTGGCGGGCATCGGCGGAGTGATGATCGCCGTCATCCAGTCGCCGACGCCGACCATCGGCTTGGCGTTCACGCTCAAGGCGTTCGCGATAGTCGTGCTGGCCGGCCTCGGCAACATCCGCGGCATCGTAGGCGCGGCGCTGGTCGTCGCGTTGGCCGAGTCGCTGGTCGCCACGCTGATCCCGAACGGCGACGGCCTGCGCAACGCGGTGTTCTTCGCGATCATCTTCGCGACCCTCGTCTACCGCTCGTGGAGGCGCGTATGAGGCGCGGCGGTGTCTGGCTCGAGCTCGGCATGGCGCTGGCGTTCGTGGCGCTGCTGATGCTGCTGCCGAACGTGCTGCGCGCGCAGTTCGGCCAGGCCTCCGTCAGCTACCTATCCTTGGGCATACGCGCCGTCGCCCTAGGCGTGTTGGCGCTCTCGTGGGACTTGGTGGCGAGGACCGGCCAGCTCTCGCTCGCTCACGCCGCCTTCTACGGCGCCGGCGGCTACTCGGCCGCCGTGCTCCTCAAGCTGACCGATGCGCCGCTGTGGCTGAGCATCCCCGTGGCAGGGCTGGTCGCCGGCATGCTCGCGCTGATCCTCGGCTCGGCCACGCTCAGGCTCTACGGCATCTACTTCGCCATCGCCACCCTCGCTTTCACCGAGGTGATCAAGACCTTCGTGCACAACATGCCGTTCAGCATCACGGGCGGCTCGGTCGGCACCAACGTGCCTCCGCTGTTCAGGCCGGTGTTCGTGCCGGGCGAGATGGAGCGCTGGGAGGTCGCCTTCCTGCGCAACCAGGGCTACTTCCTCGTCTACGTCGGCCTGCTCGCCGTGACGATACTCGTGTCGCTCCTGATGCAGAACTCGCGCCTCAAGCACGCGTTCACCGCCATCCGCACCAACGAGTTCGTCGCCGGCGTGATGGGGGTCGACGCGGCCCGCACCAAGCTCTTCGCGTTCGTCGTCTCCAGCGCCATCGTCGGCATGCTCGGCGCGATCGAAGCGCACAGGTTCGGCAGCGTCAACCCTGAGTCGACGTTCTCGGTCCACACCACGGTCCTCGCCCTGGTGACGCCGATCTTCGGCGGGCTCTACACGACGGTCGGGCCCATCTTGGCGGCGTTGGTCCTGTCCGGACTCGAGGAGACGCTCAAACGCGTCATGTCCGACGGCTACCTCGTCGCGTACGGGGTGGTCCTCGTGGTGTCGATCCTGTTCATGCCGCGCGGCCTGGTAGGTGTGCTCCGTCGCCTGACCAGGCGCCAGAGCAAGCCGAGCGGCCCAGGTGGCTCGCATGGCTGAGACGATCCTCTCCGTCAACGCCCTGAGCCGCAGCTTCGGTGGCCTGGCGGCCGTCAGCGGCCTCGGCTTCGAGGTCGAGAAGGGCGAGATCTTCGCGATTATCGGCCCCAACGGCGCCGGCAAGACGACGACCCTCAACCTTCTCTCGGGACTGCTCACTCCGAGTAGCGGCACCATCCGTCTCGGAGACACCGACATCACCAGCCTGCCGACCTTCAAACGCACCCACCTCGGGCTCGGCCGCGCGTTCCAGGTGGTGCAGCCGTTCCCAGAGATGAGCGTCGACGAGAACGTGATGGTCGGCGCCCTGTTCGGCGGGCCGGCGGTGCCGACAGCCGAAGCGCGGCGCCGCGCCGACGAGGCGATCGACCGCACCGGTCTCGGCGATCTGCGTCACGCGCCCGTCGAAGACCTGAACCTCCTGCAGGAGAAGCGCCTCGAGATCGCGCGCGCGCTGGCGACGGCCCCACGCGTGCTGCTGCTCGACGAGGTGATGGCGGGCCTTCGTCCGGCCGAGGCCAAGGACGCCGTCGAGCTCGTCAGAAGCGTCCGCGACGGCGGTGTGACCGTCGTGTTCATCGAGCACGTCATGCCGGTCGTGCGCGACCTCGCCGACCGCGTGCTGGTGATGGACTACGGCCGCGAGCTGGCTCGCGGCACCTACGCCGAGGTCACCTCCGACCCGAAGGTCATCGAGGCGTACCTGGGCGAGGAGGAAGCATGAGCCGCGCTCTCGAAGTCGCCGGCGCACGCGTCGGCTACGGCAAGATCACCGTCCTGTGGGACGTCGACCTCCACGTCGAGGAGGGCGAGCTGGTGACGATAATCGGCGCCAACGGCGCCGGCAAGACCACCTTGCTGCGCGCCATCAGCGGGGTGCTGCCGCTCCGCGCCGGTTCAGTCAGGGCCTTGGGCGGCACGAACCTCGCCGGGATGTCGTCCGCCCGCGTGGTGCGCGCCGGGGTGGGGCACGTGCCGGAAGGCCGCCAGCTGTTCCCGCTGATGACCGTGAGCGAGAACCTCGACTCCGGCGCCGACTACCTGCCCCACGCGAGAGCCGTCGCGAAGCGCAATCGCGAGCGCGTGCTCGAGCTGTTCCCGCGCTTGGCCGAGCGCGCCGGCCAGTTGGCAGGCACCCTGTCCGGCGGCGAAGGCCAGATGCTCGCCATCGGCCGCGCCCTGATGAGCGAGCCGCGGCTGCTACTCGTCGACGAGCCCAGCATCGGCCTCTCGCCCGCGCTCTCCGCCACCGTGTTCAAGGCGCTGAGCCAGATCCGTCAGACCGGGGTGACCGTGCTGCTCGTCGAGCAGAACGTGCTCAGCTCCCTGCGCATCGCCGACCGCGCCTACGTGCTGGAGAACGGCGAGGTGCGCAAGGAGGGAACGGGAGCGGCGCTGCTGGCTGATCCCGATGTCAGGAGCGCTTACCTGTCGATGTGAAGCTGGTTCGGCCGGGCGATCGCCTAGGCGGGCTAGGCTCGGGAGATCGAGGGTGAGACCCGAATGCGTCTACCCCTATGCTAGGCATCTGCCTAGTACAGGAGTATGCGTAGTAGCCACTTGGAACACAGCGGGCAACTGCCTAGTACAGGGGTACGCGCACAAGCCATGCGGAACTCAGCCGGCGACTGCCTAGCCTAGGTAGGGACTCAACCCCAGTCGAGGATGACCTTCCCCGATTTGCCCGACCGCATGATGTCGAACCCGCGCTGGAAGTCGGCCATCGGGAAGCGGTGTGTTATCACCGGCGTCACGTCCAGACCCGCCTCGAGCAGGTTGCGCATCTTGTACCAGGTCTCGAACATCTGTCGGCCGTAGATGCCTTGCAGCGTCAGGCCTTTGAAGATGACCTTGTTCCAGTCGATGGCGATGTCGCGGCTGGGGATCCCCAACAGCGCCACCTTGCCGCCGTGGATGACCGTGTCCAGGAGTTGCCCGAACGCGGCCGGGGCTCCCGACATCTCTAGCACGACGTCGAAGCCCTCGGTCATGCCGAGGTCGGCCATCACGTCGCGCAGGTCGCAAGCGGGGTCGGCGACATTGACGGCGCGCGTGGCGCCCAGCGCCGACGCCAGCGCCAGACGGTCGGGGTTGACGTCGGTGATGACGATGTGGCGCGCGCCGACGAAGCGGCAGATCGCAGCTGACATCAGGCCGATGGGGCCCGCGCCGGTGATCAGTACGTCCTCGCCGACCAGATCGAAGGTGAGCGCCGTGTGCACGGCATTGCCCAGCGGGTCGAGGATCGAGGCGACGTCGTCAGGGATGCTGTCGGGCAGCTTGAACGCGTTGAAGGCCGGCAGTACGAGGTAGTCAGCGAAGGCGCCCTGCCGCTGCACGCCGACACCGAGCGTGTTGCGGCACAGGTGCCGGCGGCCGGCGCGGCAGTTGCGGCAGTGTCCGCAGGTGATGTGCCCCTCGCCCGAGACCCGGTCACCGACGGCGAAACCCGTCACCTCGGAGCCGACTGCCTCGATGACACCGACGTACTCGTGACCTATGATCAGTCCTACGGGCACCGTGCGCTTCGACCACTCGTCCCAGTTGTAGATGTGGACGTCGGTGCCGCAGATACTCGTCTTGCTGATGCGGATCAGCACGTCGTTCGGGCCTGGGGAAGGGACGCCGGCTTCGATACGCCAGATGCCCTCCCTGGGCTCGAGTTTGGCCAAGGCCCGCATGCTAGGCGCGGCTCTCACAGGCGGCGGTCATCACGACATCTTCTCACGTTCTGAACACCGCCAGCGCGGCCATGTACAAGACGTAAGCAGACACGAAGATCCCACCCTCCAGCCTCGAAACACGGCTGCGACTCACGAACACGGGCACGCACGCCAACATGACTAGGAACATCGCCGGTAGGTCGATACGGACGAGGTCGCTGGCCACGGGCACGGTTCCGGGCGCCGCGACCACGGCGGTACCGAGGACCAGGGCGACGTTGTAGACGTTGCTGCCGATCAGGTTGCCGATGGCGATACCGCGCTCACCCCTGATGCTCGAGACGATCGCGGTGACCAGTTCCGGCGCCGAAGTTCCCAAAGCGACTATGGTCAGACCGATCACGGCATCGGAGACGCCGAACGATCGCGCGAGGCCGACCGAGCCGTCGACGAGCCAGTCTGCCCCGAGGATCGTCAGAGCTATGCCTGCCGCCAGCAGCACGAGGTCGACGAGCAGGTCCTGAGCTCTGACGCCGACACGAGCCGCGACTCCGACTTCGGTCACCGTCTCGCGCAACGACAGCCGCGCGACAGCGAACGTGTACAGAGCGCCGTACGCAACAAGCGCGAGCCCATCCAAGCGGGAGAACCCGCCATCCAGTGCCATCACCAGTAACAGCCCGGCCGCGGCGACCATGACCGGCAGCTCGAAGCGCAGCGTCTGCCCTTGGATCTCCAGCGGTCGGATCAGAGCGACGAGGCCGAGGATCAACAGTACGTTGACGATGTTCGTCCCCGCGATGTTGCCGACAGCCAACGCCCCAGCGCCGCGCTGCACCGCCTCGATGCCGACGGCCAGCTCGGGGATGCTGGTGCCGAAGGCCACAACAGTCAAGCCGATGACCATCGGCCGGATCCTTAGCCGGGCGGCGAGCCTGCTACCGCCACGCACCAGGATCTCGGCTCCGAACACGAGCGTCCCCAAGCCGAGGACGACGGCCAGCCACGCCGTCACTTAAGTAGCGCGCTCAGGCGATGACGCCGAGGCGGCGTCCGACCGTGGTGAACGCGGCGAGCGCCCTGCCGAGCTGCTCGCGCGTGAGCGCCGCCGACATCTGTGTGCGTATCCGCGCCGTGCCGTGTGGGACGACAGGGAACGAGAACCCGACCACATAGATGCCCTCGGCCAGCAGCTCGTCCGCCATCTTGGCGGCCAGAGCGGCGTCGCCGATCATCACCGGGATTATCGGGTGGCCGGCGCCGGCGAGCTCGAAGCCGGCCTGCTCGAGGCCGCGACGCCAGTAGTCGCTGTTGTCCGCGAGCCGCCTGCGCAGCTCGTCTGACCCCTCGAGCAGATCCAGCACCCCGAGCGTGGCCGCGACCACGGCAGGAGCGACGCTGTTCGAGAACAGGTACGGCCGGCTGCGCTGCCTGAGCCAGTCGACGATCTCGCGCCGACCCGACGTGTAGCCGCCGGAGGCGCCGCCGAGCGCCTTGCCGAGAGTGCCGGTGATGATGTCGACGCGGCCCATGACACCGCAGGCCTCGTGCGTGCCACGCCCGCGCGCGCCGACGAAGCCGACCGCGTGGCTGTCATCGACCATCACCAGCGCGTCGTACTCGTCGGCCAGGTCGCAGATGGCGGCGAGGTCGGCTATCACACCGTCCATCGAGAAGACGCCGTCGGTCGCGATGAGCCTGAAGCGCGCGTCCGAGGCCGCCTCGAGCTGCCTGCGCAGGTCGGCCATGTCGTTGTTGGCGTAGCGGTAGCGCTTGGCCTTGCAGAGGCGGACGCCGTCGATGATGCTCGCGTGGTTCAGCGAGTCGGAGATGACGGCGTCGTCCTCTCCCAGCAGCGTCTCGAACAGCCCGCCGTTGGCGTCGAAGCACGAGGTGTAGAGGATCGTGTCGTCGGTGCCGAGGAACGAGCTGAGGCGCCGCTCGAGCTCGGTGTGCAGGTCTTGGGTGCCGCAGATGAAGCGCACCGATGCAACGCCGAACCCGCGGGCGTCGATGCCTGCCTTGGCGGCAGCCATAACCCGCGGGTCGTTGGCGAGTCCTAGGTAGTTGTTGGCGCAGAGGTTGAGCGCGCGCCTCTCGCCCTCGTGCGTGACGACCGTGATCTCGGCGTCCTGTTGCGAGACGATGGTGCGCTCGCGTTTGGTCAGGCCCGCCTCGGCGACGGCGGCCAGCTCACTCGAAAGGTGGTCTCTGAACCGCGTCCAAGCAGTCATAAGCCAAGGATACCGCTCTGGAGCGACGAAACTTGGCTATGGCTTCATGCGCGAACCGCGTGACCTTAGGAAGACCATAGGACGGCAGAACTCTGAGCTATGCTCCCGCTTTGCTGCCGACACTTGAGGCTTATAGGGCACTATTAGTGAGTCTCATGAGCTAGGCTGCGAACTGATGTGGCAACTTCATGAGATTCTACTTCTTCGGTATCTCATACGCTTGACCGCAGTCTCTAATTGAATTACGCGTACATAACGCACATCATTGGGGAGGCAGCAATGAGAGCACTGCTTTGTAGGCTAAGAGTACGCATGTCGCTACTTACACTCTTCGTTGCACTGTTGGCTGCAAGCACCATCGCCAATGCTGCTCCACAAATCGAGTCTAGTTGCGTGGAGCAGACAATCGAGTCAGCATTGCTTCTAGCTTATGCGAGCACGACGCCCCCAGCGGAAGCGCCAAACGTTGTTGATCCCGGAGGTCCCACGTGTGAAGGCACATGGACTGAAACTCGAGAGGCGTATGTTCCTAGTGGTTGGTTCTACGTTAATGTGGCCTGCTGGGCGATCGGTGGAGGGTCAACTGCGGCCGCAGGCTTGATTAACCCCAGTCTCGGAATTACTGTGGCAGTCGTATTCGGCGCTACATGCGCAATCGTAAGCAGTCAAACGATGTACGAGTGGGTCACACAGGTTAGGTATTGCGATCGCCGCTGGACAAACGGCTTCTGTATTGCGTCGTGCTCGAACTGGTTTAGGTTGTAGTTTCCGGCACGGTCAGTCCCCTAAACGATTAGGCTCATCGCCTTTCACTTTCCTTCTAGAATGCTTGTAGCGGCGTGACGAGGTGGTGCAGTGACGCTCTCGAAATCGCTCATGATTCTTGCGAGCAGCCTCATCCTGCTGGGAGTTGTCTTGCTGCTCACTTGGCCAGCATTCGGCGAGTGGTTGCGAGCGAGCTATGGTTTCTACTTCTTCCCGTTCGTGACGGCCTATCTTGGCGGATTAGCTGGAACCGTCTCGCGCCAGGGCGTCACTTCGACCTCGACCAAATCGCTGGCGCTCGGGCTCGCGGTGACCCTGCTGTGCTGGGCTTTGGGCCGGCCGCTCTTCGGGGCGGTGACGGCATTGCTAGTCGTGATGGCTCTATGGCTACAGGCGAGAAAGAACGAGGACGCGGGCAACTCACCGCCCGCGTCCTCATAGAAGCTCCCGCCAGGCGAGGTTACTCCGAGACGATGAGGTTCCCGAACATGCCGTAGTTGGCATCGGGAAGCGCGTGGCCGGGCTCGGTGCACATGTAGATGAAGGTGCCGGCTTCGGTCGCGGTGAACACGAAGCTGACTGATTCGTCCTTGACGCGCACCTTGTCGCTGGCCAGCTCCAACGCCTGGACGACCCAGTCGTGGACCATGCCGTCGCCGTTGACCAGCACGATCTCGACCACGTCGCCGACCTTGACGTTGAGGTCAGGGTTGCGGACACCGTCGATGTCGCCACCGACGCCGGTGAACTCGAAGCCCATGGCGCCGACGCCGCCGACGAGGGTGAACGAGACGGTCGGCTCGGCATCCTGCGCCGAGCCGAAGGCGAAGGTGAGCGCTACGAGACCGGCGAGTAGGAACTTGACTGCTCTGGACATGATGCCCTCCTGAAAGTGGTGATGAGGCCGCATGGACGTTGTCAGAGCCGACCGCGGCCGAGGCCGGCAACTCCAACAAGCTACGAGACGGCAGTGAGCGGCGAACGGGACATTGGTCCCGGTCGTGTTCAGGGGGCGTTAACAGTCAGGCGGTCTTCACTCCCCGTAAGGCACCCAGATGTTCTTGACGTGGGTGGCACGCCGCAAGTACTCGCGACCCTCACCCTGAGCCGGGTCGAGCCAGTCGCGGCGCTTACCCGAGTTGACCCAGGTCGCCTTGAGGTTGCCTGCGCTCTCGCGCTCGACCATCTTGCTACCGGCGGCTGAGCCCACGTACCACATGCCATCGACGCCGTCGTGCTGAGCCAGGGTCTTGGCCAGCTCGTCCCTTACGCCGGTGACGATGTTGATCGAGCCGCCCGGCAGGTCGGAGGTGTCGATCACCTGGTAGAGGTCGGTGGCCGCCAGGGGCCAGCGCGCCGATGGCACCGCCACCACGCGGTTGCCCATCGCCAACGCCGGGGCCACCAGCGATACGAACGCCAGCAGCGGCGCCTCGTCAGGGCAGACGACGGCCAGCACGCCCCAGGGCTCGTTCATGGCGAGGGTCACGTTGCGCATCGGCGTCGGGTGCACGACGCCGTCGTACTTGTCGGCGTAGGCAGCGTAGGTGAAGAGCCTCTCTACGCTCGTCTCCACCTCGCGGGCGGCGGCGCGGCGTGAGGCACCGGTCATGGCACGCAGGCGGCCCTCGAACTCGGGAGCGCGCAGTGCGAGGTTCTCGGCGAGGTAGTAGAGGACCTGAGCGCGGCCGTGCGCCGTCGCCTTCGACCAGCCGGCGGACTTGACCGCAGCCTCCACCGCGTCGCGGATGTCCTTGCGGTTGCCGAGCGGAGCCTCCCCGACGCGCGAGCCGTCCGCGCCGAGGACCGGGTAGCTGTAGTTGCCATCGGGGCGCTTCTGGGCGCCGCCTATGTAGAGCTTCGGGGTGCGATCGATGCCGGGCATGCCGGGTACGCCTGGAACGCCGGCCACACCGGAGAGCCCTGCGTCGAGGTCGTCGCCTCCGGCCGGCACGACGAGGTCGTCCGCCGTGTACTTGGGCAGGTCCGCCTCCCAGGCAGGCACCAGGTACTCGTACATCCCCTCGCGCCCACCTTCGCGACCGAACCCGCTCTCCTTGTACCCACCGAAGCCGGCGGCGGCGTCGAACTGGTTGGTGCAGTTGACCCACACCACGCCGACCTTGAGCTGCGGAGCGATGTCGAGCGCGAGGTTCACGTTCTCTGTCCACACGCTGGCGGCCAGGCCGTAACGGCTGTCGTTGGCGAGCTCGACCGCCTCGGCTGGGGTCCTGAACGTCATGCTGACGATGACAGGCCCGAAGATCTCCTCCTGCGCGATGGTCGCGGCGGGCGCTACGTTCGTGAACAGCGTAGGCGGGTAGTACCAGCCGTCCTTGGGCGCCGACCAGCTCGGTTGGTAGCAGTGCGCGCCCTCCGCCTTGCCCTGCTCGACCAGGCGCTCGATCTTGGAGAGCTGCACCGGCGCGATGATCGCCCCGATGTCGATCCCCTTGTCGAGCGACGGCCCCTCGCGCAGCGACTCCATGCGCTCGCGCAGCTTGTGCTCGACCTTGGCAGCCACGCTCTCCTGCACCAGCAGGCGACTGCCAGCGCAACAGACCTGGCCCTGGTTGAACCAGATGGCGTCGACGACGCCCTCGACGGCGCTGTCTAAGTCCGCGTCGTCGAACACGATGAACGGGGACTTGCCACCGAGCTCGAGGGAGAGCTTGAGCCCGCGACCTGCGGTGGCCTGGCGGATGGCGCGGCCGACCTCGGTCGAGCCGGTGAACGCGACCTTGTCGAGTCCGTCGTGGCCCACCAGCGCGGCACCCGTGGCACCGTCACCGGTGACGATGTTGAGGACACCGGGCGGCAGTCCGACCTCGGCGGCGAGCTCAGCGAACGCCAGGGCTGTCAGCGAGGTGAACTCAGCTGGCTTCAGGACGACTGTGTTGCCGGCGGCCAAGGCCGGCGCGACCTTCCAAGCCAGCATCAACAACGGGAAGTTCCAGGGGATCACCTGGCCGCAGACGCCGACGCCGCGGTAGCCGGGAAACTCGGTGTCGAGTAGCTGCGCCCAACCTGCGTGGTGATAGAAGTGCCGCGCGACCAGGGGGACGTCTATGTCGCGGGTCTCGCGGATGGGTTTGCCGTTGTCCAGGGACTCGAGGACCGCGAGGAGCCGCGCATGCTTCTGGACGTGGCGCGCCAGCGCGTAGAGATAGCGCGCGCGGGCGTGCCCGCCGATCTCGCGCCAGGCCGGCAGCGCCTTGCGCGCGGCCTTGACCGCCTGGTCGACGTCGCGCGCCGAGCCCTGCGAGACCTGCGCCAGCTCGCGCCCGTCGCCGGGGTGGTACGTCGCGAAGGTCGCACCGGCCGCACTTGAGGCCGGCCTGGTGAAGCGCCCGTCGATGAAGTGGCCGAAGCGGCGGCCGAAGCGCTCCAGCCAGGCCTCGGCGACGTCGGCGGCCTCGGGAGCCGGCCCGTACTCCATGCTGCTGAAGATCTCCTTGATGCTCATGCTCGGCTCCAGTTCGGTTTGCGCGCGGGCGCGGTCATGCGAGCAGTTCCGCTCATGCGAGCGCGCCCACTCATGCGAGTGGGTGGCGGTACGAGGCGGAGTACCTGCCGGTCACGTGATGCTCCAACTGCCGCTCGATGTCGCCGAGCAGCGAGCTGGCACCGAAGCGCAGTAGGTCGGGCTCGAGCCAGCGCCTCCCGAGTTCCTCTTTCATCAGGATCAGCCACGCCATGGCGTCCTTGGCGCTGCGCAAGCCGCCCGCGGGCTTGAACCCGACCAGGTGGCCCGTGCGCTCGAAGTACGCGCGGATGGCCCTGACCATCACGAGGCTGACGGGCAGGGTCGCGTTCTCGGTCTCCTTGCCCGTCGAGGTCTTGATGAAGTCGGCGCCCGCCATCATCGCGACCAGGCTGGCGCGCATCACGTTGCGCAGGGTGCCGAGCTCACCTGTGGCGAGGATCGCCTTGAGGTGCGCGTCGCCGCAGGCTTCGCGGAACGCCTTCACCTCGTCGTAGAGCGCCTGCCAGTCCTGAGTGAGGGCGTGGCGCCGCGAGATGACGATGTCGATCTCGTCAGCACCCGCCGCGACCGAGCGGCGTATCTCCTCGATGCGCGTGCTCAAGGGCGAGAGGCCGGCGGGAAAGCCCGTCGACACAGCGGCGACCGGCACGCCGCTGCCGCGCAGCGCGTCGACGGCGGTCGGCACCATCTCGTGGTAGACGCACACGGCGCCGACCTTGATGTTCAGGTCGGCGACGCCCATGGCTGCGAGCAGGTCGTCGCGGACCGGTCTCACCGCCTTGGCGCACAGGCGCCTGACGCGGCCGGGCGTGTCGTCGCCGGCGAGCGTCGTCAGGTCCATGACCGTTATCGCCTTGAGCAGCCAGGCGGCCTGCCAATCCTTCTTGACGCTGCGGCGCGTGGTGAGCGTGGCCGCGCGGCGCTCCACCGCGCTCCGGTTGACGCGCGCGTCACGCACCCAGTCGAGCTCTAACTCCATGCCCGGGTTACGCTCGATGCCTGAGTGTCCTGCCGCGTCAAGCCCTACAGCTACTGTGGTGAAAACGCCAGAGTCGCTCACAAGTCACTTCCTGGCGCCGCTCGACTGCATCGGCCAGCGCCTGCCCCGTCGTCAGGTTCGCCGATCATACTCGTGCGTCCCAACCGACGACCTCTACAAGAGCGGTTGGCTCGCACGACGCGGTAGACGCCGAATGCGGTTGTAGGCCGAGGCGTATCGCGATCTCGGCGCCACCGTCATCGAATAGCTTCCTTAGGATCAGCTCAGCGCTCGTGCTATCGAAGACGCCTTTCCTTACCAGCGGCCAGAGAGGGAGCTGGTCTAGAGTTATCAATGTGACAGCGTTAGTCACGAGTCTCACAGGAATCTCGTCGAGGCCGAGGGCTGCCGCCACCGCTGCGCGATGAAATCCACCCGCGATCATGAACCTGTAGTCATCGCCTAAGCTCACGAAGTAACCCGCACTGCTGTCTGCATCTACTTGGTAACCACTCAGCATTATCGACCGAACGAGGCGCTTCAGCCTCCAGACCTCGAGCTGAAGAATCCGGCTGCTCAAGGGACCATATGAGGTCAAGCGCAGTTCGGGGACGCTGGACTTCGGCCACATCTTCAGATCCTCGCTCCACGGCATAACGCTCATGTACTCACTGAGAGACAGCGAGAACAGCTTCGAGTCGTGCGGAAGCTGGGTGACGGGGTCCTCGAAGAGTAGCTCAGCGAGGTTCGCGGGTCGGAACCTGCGGCTGAACTCTGCGAGGACGGTCTCTTCAGGCGCGATGTCGGGATTGCCGACAAGCTGCCTAGCTGTAGCCTCCCAAGCATTGAACGCGCCTGGGCCGTGCCCGAACAGCGCGTGGTTGCGGATCTTGCTGGTCTGCACCGTGAAGTAGGTGGAGCGCAGCGAGTAGACGGAGTCGATGGGAGAGGCGAGAGTACGCACGGTGACGCGCCTCTCTGGCTTCGGTCGAGTACGCCTCAGCCCGAGTCGCTTGGCGATCCGACCGGCAGCGGCGCGCCAACCACCACCCGAGGTGTCGCGGTAACCGCCCTCGACGAAAGCGTACAGCCGCTCCAACTCGTCTTCAGTCAATCGACTCTCGAGACCGACTACGTCGCTCGACACGGGTAAAACGATAGCACCGACCTCGGTCGGCTCTCTGTGCAGTAAGACGCTACTATCGTCGTCGAACTGGAGGCTCCCTTGCAACTCAACCGCTTTCCACGCCGCCGCTACACCGCCGGCCCGACGCCCCTCGAACCGCTGACGCGTCTCAGCGAGCACCTCGGCGGTCCGGAGCTGTGGATCAAGCGCGACGACCTGTTGGGCCTCGCCGCAGGCGGCAACAAGACGCGCAAGCTCGAGTTCCTGGTCGGCGCCGCGCTGGCCGAAGGCGCCGACACGCTGATAACTACGGGCGCGGTGCAGTCGAACCACTGCCGACTGACGCTGGCGGCGGCGGTGCACGAGGGGCTCGCCTGTCGTCTGGTGCTCGAGGAGCGCGTTCCCGGCAGCTACAAGGAAGGCGCCACCGGCAACAACTTCCTCTACCACCTGCTCGGAGCCGAGAAGCTCACCCCCGTAGCCGGCGGCAGCGACCTGGCGGCCGCCATGCAGCGTGAAGCCGACGAGGTGACGGCCGACGGGCGCAGCGCCTACGTCATCCCCGGTGGCGGCTCGAACCCGCTCGGGGCTCTCGGCTACGTCGCCTGCGCGCAGGAGCTGCTCGCTCAAGCCGACGGGATGGGGCTGGTCTTCGACGCGCTGGTCACCGCCAGCGGCAGCGGCGGCACGCACGCCGGCATCGTCGCCGGCCTCACCGCCGCCAGCTCGGGCATCCCGGTCACCGGCATCAGCGTCAGGGCGGAGAAGGCGCCGCAGGAGGCCAAGATCCTCGACCTGGCTCGGCGCACGGCCGAGCTCGGCGGCTCGAGCGTGCCGGTGACGGCGGCCGACGTGGTGGTTCACGACGCCTACGTCGGCGCCGGCTACTCGCTGCCGACCGACGCGATGGTCGAGGCCGTCAGGCTGTTCGCGCGCCTCGAGGGGATACTCCTCGACCCCATCTACACAGGAAAAGCCGCTGCCGGGCTCATCGACCTGGTGCGCCGCGGCAGGTTCGAGCGCGGTGAGCGGGTCGTGTTCCTGCACACAGGCGGCGCGCCCGCGCTCTACGCCTACCAGGACGTGCTGCTGGCATGAGGCGCCCCCTGATCGGAGTCCTAGGCGGGCTCGGCCCGGCGGCGACCGTCGACTTCTACGCCAAGGTGATCGAGCTGTCGGCAGCGACGGGGGCGACAGCGGATCAGGATCACGTCAGGCTGGTCATCGACGCCGATCCCGAGGTGCCCAACCGGAACGCCTCCATCGCCGGGAGCGGCGCGTCGAGCGCACCCGCGCTCGTCGACAAGGCGCTGCGGTTGAAGGCAGCAGGCGTCGAGGTGCTCGTCATGGCATGCAACGCGGCGCACGCCTACCAGAGCGACATCGAGGCGGCAGCGGGGTTGAGGCTGATCAGCATCGTCGCCACGGCGGTCGACGCCGCCTCTCGCATCGTGCCTGCGCGGGCCGGCGTGGGCGTGCTGGCCGCAGCGGGGACCCTCGACGCGGGACTCTACCGGACAGCGCTGGCGGAGCGAGGCTTCACGGCGCTCGAGCCGCAAGGCGAGCTGCGCGAGCGGTTCATGAAGCTGCTCTACCAGGTGAAGTCGGGCGCTGTCGGCGACCGGCAGCGGGCTGAGATGATAGCGATAGCGCAGTCGCTGGTGGGCGCCGGAGCCGCTGCGCTGATAGCGGGCTGCACCGAGGTCCCGTTGGTCCTGTCGCCGGCCGACGTCGAGGTGCCGCTGATCGACGCGACCCTGGAGCTGGCAGAGGCAGTCGTCAGGCTCGACGCGGTCCGCGCAGACTGAACCTTCTCTCAAGGAGTGTCCGCCTTGACGCCCTTTGGACCGTGCTAATCTTGGCCACGCAGCGCCCAGGTGTGGGGTTTCTCTCACGGGACAACTCGGAAGACCTGCGCCGGTGCGACACTCTTAGGCCCATGGAGGAGAACTAGTGAAGCGTCTAACCAAGTCAGTCCTAGCGGTGGTTCTCGCCGCCACGCTGTTCGTCGGCTTCGCCCAGCAAGACGGAGACATCCCCTCGAAGCTGGTGCTCGGCATGGTCCCCAGCCGCGAAGCCAACGTGATCGTCGACAGCCTCGGCCCGATCGCCGACATGCTCTCCTCGCGCCTGCTGATCCCCGTCGAGACCTTCGTCAGCACCAACTTCGTCGGCCTCGTCGAGGCGGTCGGCACCGGCCGCGTCGACATCGGCCTCTTCGGCCCCGCCGCTCTCGTGCAGGCCGTCGACGCCTACGGCGCCGAGGTCATCCTCGCCTCGGTCCGCCAGGGCGCCACCAGCTACCGCGCGCAGTTCAACGTGCGCTGCGACAGCGGCATCACCGAGTTCGAGCAGCTCCGCGGCCGCACCATCGGCTTCGTCGACCCCGGCTCCGCCTCGGGCTACCAGTTCCCCTACGTCACCCTGTCCACCACGTACGGCATCAACCCCGACACGGAGATGACCTCGGTCTTCACCGGCTCGCACGACGCCTCGGCCCTCGCCGTCTACCTCGGTGACGTCGACGTCAGCGTGACCTTCGGCGGCTCGCCCGGCTCCGACGGCCGCGAGACCATCGAGGCCGACTACGCCGACGTCAAGGAAGTCGTCTGCATCCTCGGCTACTCCGACTACATCCCCAACGACGGCGCCGTCGTCCGCGCCGGCCTCGACTCGACGCTGAAGCAGCAGATCGCCGACGCGCTCATCGACATCGCCAACACCGAAGAGGGCAAGGTTCTGACCCAGACCCTGTTCAACGTGACGGCGTTCGCCCCGATCGAAGCCTCGGCCTACGACATCGTCCGCGAGGTCTCGCGCACCTTCCAGCGCTGAGCATCTGAAACAGCAGTAGCCTGCGGGATTGCACCGCAGCGAGAGAGGCGCAGTGGCTATCGCCGCTGCGCCTTTCCGTTGTACTCTCGCACGTGTCTCACATCGTCTTCGATGGTGTCGAAGTCACCTACAGGACTGGCCTGAAGGCGCTCAAAGGCGTGAGCCTGGAGGTTCCTCGCGGGCAGTTCGTGGTGATCGTCGGCCTCTCCGGCGCGGGCAAGTCGACGCTGATCCGCACCGTCAACAACCTGGTAGTGCCGTCTGCAGGCAACGTGATCGTCGACGGGCGCAACGTGACGCGAGCGCGCGGCCGCGAGCTGCGCGAGATCCGCAGCGACGTCGGCATGATCTTCCAGACCTTCAACCTCGTGAAGCGCTCCGGTGTGCTCCGCAACGTCTTGGCGGGGCGCCTCGGCGACCTGCCCGCCTGGCGCGGCGTGCTCGGCATGTTCCCGACGTCCGACCTGGCCCTGGCTCACGAGTGCCTCGGCCGCGTGGGCATACCCGAGAAGGCGTTCGTGCGCGCCGACGCGCTCTCCGGCGGCCAGCAGCAGCGCGTCGGCATCGCGCGCGCGTTGGCGCAGAAGCCGTCGGTGATGCTCGCCGACGAGCCCGTCGCCAGCTTGGACCCGCCCACCTCGCACTCGGTCATGCGCGACCTGAAGCGCATCGCGCGCGAGGACGGGATCACGACGATCGTCAACCTGCACTTCATCGACATGGCGCGCGAGTACGCCGACCGCATCGTCGGCATGCGCGACGGCCTCATCGTCTACGACGGTCCGCCCGAGGACGCCTCCGACAAGGTCTTCGAGGACATCTACGGGCGCCCGATCGACCACAGCAAGGACATCCGCGGTGCCTGAACCGCGGCCGTCAGGCGCTGGCGCCTCGGTGACCGCGCTGCCGAAGCCGCCCATGGTGGGTCGGCTGAAGTCGCTCGGCACGGTCGCGATAGTAGTGGCCCTGTTCGTGCTGGCGTACCGGCAGACGGCGTTCAACCTGCCCGCGCTGTTCACCGGCGCCAGCGACTTCTTCCGCTTCTTCGGCCGCATGACCCCCGACCCGACCGCGCTGCCGATGATCTGGGGACCGCTGGTCGAGACGCTGCAGATCGCCTACGTCGCCACCATCGTGGGGACGCTCATAGCGCTACCGCTGATCTTCCTCGCCTCCGCCAACACAGCTCTCGACCCCGTCTCGATGTGGATCGCCCGCACCTTGCTGACGGTGCTGCGCAGCATCCCTGACCTGCTGTGGGCCGCCATCTTCGTGCCGATCGTCGGTCTCGGCGCCTTACCCGGCGTCATCGCGCTGACGTTCTTCACGGTCGGCGTGCTCGCCAAACTCGGCAGTGAGACCGTCGAGGCGGCCGATCCCGGTCCCCTCGAGGCCCTGAGGGCGGTCGGCGCGGGGCGCAACCGCACCATCGTCTACGGCGTGTGGCCCCAGGTCGCCGCCACCATGACCTCGTTCGTGCTCTACGCGTTCGAGATCAACGTGCGCGCCTCGGTGGTGCTCGGCTTCGTCGGCGCCGGCGGCATCGGCTTCCTGCTGCAGCGGTTCATGAACTTCTTCGACTACCCCGGACTGGGGATGCTGATCCTCGTCATCTTCGCCGTCGTCCTGCTCATCGACGGGCTCTCTGTCTGGGCCCGCTCGAAGCTGATCTGAGGACAAGAGTGAGCATAGCGTTGGTCCCACGCCCACCCGCCGAGCAGCGCCGCGCACGCGCGCTCATCGTCATCGCGCTCATCGCCGCCATCGCCCTGTTCGTCGTCGCGGTCATGACGATGAACTACCCGAGCTGGGCGAGGTTCCGCACCGGCGTCTCGGTCCACCTGACCGCGCTGCTGCGCAGCCTCGTCAACCCGCAGGCGGAGCTGTTCCCGCAAGCGTTCAGGGCGATGATGCAGACCTTCTACATGGCCATCCTCGGGACGGCCCTCGGTGGCATCCTCGCCTTTCCGCTGGCGTTCCTCGGCTCCGGCAACCTGTTGGGCAAGCGCGCGTTCGCGCTGCCCGGCAAGGCGATCCTCGTCGCGGTCCGGACGTTCCCCGAGATCCTGCTAGCAGTCATCTTCGTGGCCGCGGCCGGACCGGGTCCGACGGCGGGGATCATGGCGATGGGCCTGCACTCGATCGGGTTCCTCGGCAAGATCTTCTCCGACGTCATCGAAGGCATCGACCAGGGCCCCATGGAGGCGATCCGCGCCGCCGGCGGCAACCAGGTCCAGGTGTTCATCTACGCCGTCGTGCCGCAGGTGCTGCCCGAGTTCCTCTCCAACCTGCTCTACCGCTTCGAGATCAACCTGCGCTCCGCCGCCGTGCTCGGCCTGGTCGGTGCAGGCGGCATCGGTCTGATGCTCGTGCAGCGGCTATCCTTCAGGCGTTGGACCGAGATCTCGGCCATCTTGATCGTCATCGTGCTGTTCGTCGTCGTCGTCGACACGATCAGCTCGCGTATCCGCCGCACGCTGGTCTGAGGGTCGGCTCATGAGGCTGCTCGTCTGGCGGCTGGCGCTGGCCTGCTTCGTGGTGGCGGCGCTGACCGGCGTGCTGTTCCGCTTCTCCGTCTACCTCGGCGCACCTTTCGGCCTGCTGCTAGGTGACATCAGGCACGCGCACTCCCACCTGATGTTCTTCTCGTGGGCTACGCCGGTGCTGATGCTGCTCGCCGACGAGGCCCTGCGCAGGCGCGGACGGAAGTTGCCAGGTGGCACCGGCGTGGCCCTGGCTGCGCTGCTGTGTGGTGTTCTCTCGTACCCACCCTTCCTGCTCAGCGGTTACGGCCTGCTCCCCTTGCTAGGCCGCGAGCTGCCGCTCTCGATGATGGCCTCCGGCGTCAACGGCGTCGTGTGGTGCGTGTTCGCGGTGCTCTACCTCATAGGCTCGTGGCGGCTGAGGCGCGACCTGCCGCTGCGCCTCTTCGACGGCGCTACCCTGCTGCTCCTCGTGGCGTTCCTCGGCGCGGTCCTGCTGGCCAAGGAGGGTGCCGGCGGCGCCCTGACCCCCGTGACGATGGCCGCCTACGTCGACCTGTTCCTGACCGCGTTCGCGGACGGCTGGTTCGGCATCGGGGTGCTGGCCGGACTGGCTCTTGCCGTCGGGTCGGGTACCGGTTCGTTCGGCGGCGCCGCAGCCTGGTCGTTGACGGTCGCACTGACGGTCAGGTCGTTCGCTCGGCTCTTCGCGGATGCGTACGGCACCGCCGGCCTGGGCGGGGTCGAGGGCGCGGCGGGTTTCGTCGCCGCTGGAGCTTGGCTGCTGCTCGCGTGGCGGCTATGGCCCCGCGGTGCCGACTTAGACAGCGGGACGCTGCTGCTGGTCCGCGGCACGCTGATCCTGATGGCTTTGAAGGCTGTCGTCGAGCTCACGTTGGCGACCCCGGCGGGCGAGCAGTGGGTCGACCAACAGGGTCTGCGGGTCTTCCTGCTTCATGCGTTCCTGCTCGGCGCGGTGACCTTCGGGCTGGCCGCGGCGGCGCGCGAGGTGTTCTCTAGAAGCTCGTTCGCGCTTCCCCGCTGGTTGGTCGGAGCCGTGGCCGTGATGGTGTTCCTGCTGCTACCGCAGACGCGTCTATGGCCGTCCGCGCTCGCGGGGTTCTGGATGCTGCCGGCGGCGGCCTGGTCCAGTCTCGGGCCGCCACTGGTGGTGCTAGCGGCGCTGTCGCAGGTCCGGAGGCGGGAGTAGGTCGCTCCCCGCCGCCTCGCTAGGTCGGTCTCGGAACGCTGCCAGTCACGGTCACTCCGTAGCGCTAGACCAGCGCCCATGGGTAGCCAACAAGCCGGCGGCAACGCAGGTGCCGCACACAGCCGTCACGGCGAGCAGCGTCGGGATGGCTCCGGTTCCGTAAGTCCAGGCCGCCAGACCGATCAGCGGCGACGTCGACACCGGCCCCAAGTTCCCGATGGCGAAAGCTAGCGGCGCGTACCGCTCGGCCCTCTCGCCCAGCGACTGTGTGAACCAGGCCGTGTTGGTGGCGAACACAGGTGCAAGGAACAGACCGGCGAGCGCGTAGCCGAGCGGCGCCAGCGCCGGCACCTGAGCGATGATCAACCCGACCACGCTCAGTCCCAGCGAGAACGTGACGAGCCTGCCCGGATGGATCCGCGACGACAGCGGCACGGCGAGCAGCCGCCCGACGGTTATCGCGATCCAGAACAGTGAGGTGAACGCGGCGGCGCGCACCGTCCCGAAGTGGTCGCTGAGGTGCTCGGTCTCCCACGACGAGATGCCGACCTCGGTCGCGACGTAGAAGAACATCACGAACGCGAAGCCCAACAGCGGCGCGATCGGCACGCGCGCGGCACCGAGCGCCGGGCTGCGGACGGCAGGGGCGTCGACGCCGGCAGCCATGACCACGACCCCGGCCGCTAACGCTGCGAGGATCAGGAACGGCACCTCGAGCCGCGGGAAGGTGACAGCCACGAGCAGAGGACCAGAGATCGCCCCGAGCCCGAACACCGCGTTCATCAGGTTGAGAGCGGGCGACGCCGCCGACTGGAACACCCGAGCCGCGAAGAGGTTGACGCTCACCACCAGACCACCGGTGCCGAAACCGCCGATGGCTGCGGCTGCGAGCGCCAATCCCCAGCTGGGAGCCTGAGTGACCAGCAGCGCACCGATGATCGTGAGCACGCCGCCCATGACGAGCTGCCGCCGGTAACCGAGGCGCTTCAGGGACCAGATCGACACCAGCATCGCCAGCAGCGCCCCGCCGAACTGGGCGCTCACGAGCAGCCCGACCGAGTCGATGCCGACACCGTAGCGCTCGGAGAACTGCGCGAAGGCGGGACCGTAAAGGGTGTTGCTGACGCCGATGAGCATGAACGTGGCGAACCCGAGGAACAGCGCGCGCCGGGTCTCGCGCTTGAACAAGACGCTGCTCGTCGACATCCCGCGAAACATACCGCGCCGCTGCCATCGTCCGTGGGCTTGCCGCCGGTATACTGTGCAGCCGCCCGTACTCATGGCCGCGACGAGCACGGCGGCCGGCGCGGGTCTCGTAACGACTGGAGCGCCGACAAGTGGACTACGGAATCGACAAGATCAACGAGCTGAGGATGCGCTACCTGCGCTTCTTCCAGGACCGCGGGCATCTGGTGTTCCCATCGGACTCGGTGCGCTCGAAGGACCCGACTCTGATGTTCACCAGCGCCGGCATGGTCCAGTTCAAACCGTACTTCCTCGGCGCCACCCCGAAGTTCGACGGTTACGACGGCATCTGGAAGCGCGTCACCACCGCCCAGAAGTGCCTGCGCATCAACGACATCGAGAACGTCGGGCGCACCCTGAGGCACCACTCGTTCTTCGAGATGATGGGCAACTTCTCCTTCGGCGACTACTTCAAGCGCGAGGCCTCCGCCTGGGCGTGGGAGTTCGCGACCTCCAAGGAGTTACTCGGCCTCGACCCCGAGCGCCTGTTCGTCACCGTCTACAAGGACGACGACGAAGCAGCCAAGATCTGGACGGACGAGGTCGGCATCCCGGTGCGCAAGCTGTCGCGCTGGGACGAGGACGAGAACTTCTGGCCGGCCAACGCCGTCAGCGAGGGACCGAACGGCCCCTGCGGCCCCTGCTCGGAGATCTTCTACGACCGCGGCCCCAGCTTCGGCACCCCCGACGAGTCGGGTCCCAACACCGGCAGCGGCGACCGCTACATCGAGTTCTGGAACCTCGTCTTCACGCAGTTCGACAGGCAGGACGGCGGCAAGCTGGTGCCGCTGCCGCAGCAGAACATCGACACCGGGCTCGGCTTCGAGCGCCTCGTCACTATGATAAGCGGCGCCGAGGACGCGTACGGCACCGAGCTCTTCCAGCCGACCATCCGCAAGGTCGCGGCGCTCTCCGGCCTGCCCTATCAGGGCCGCCAGAGCCTGTCGCACCGCGTGATCGCCGATCATGTGAGGGCCGTGGCCTTCGCGATAACCGACGGGGTGCTGCCCGCCAACGACGGTGCCGGCTACGTCGTCAAGATGCTGACCCGCCGCGCCCTGCGCCACGCCTGGCTGCTCGGCCTCAAGGACAGCGTGCTCGAGCGCCTGATCGACCCTGTCATCGAGTCGATGGGCATCCCCTACCCCGAGCTGGTAGACGGCCGCGAGCGCGTCATCGGCGTCCTCAAGACCGAGGAGGAGCAGTTCCTCAGGACTCTGGACGCCGGCATCGAGCGCGTAGGCAACCTCCTCGCCGACCTCAGCGGCAAGGTGCTGCCAGGCGAGCAGGCCTTCGACCTGTGGCAGACCTACGGCTTCCCGTTGGACCTGACACAGGAACTGGCGGCCGAAAGCGGCGTCACCGTCGACCTGGAAGGCTACGAAGCGGCCAGGGAGCGCGCACGCGACGCGTCGCGCACCGAGCAGGTCAGCAAGGTCCTGTTCACGGCCGGCAAGAACGTCTACGGCGAGATCGCCGAGCGCGTCGGCAACGAGTTCGTCGGCTACACGACCAGCGAGACGCCGGCCAAGGTGCTGGCGCTGACGACCGAAGACGGCGAGGTCACCGCGCTGTCCGAGGGTCAGAGCGGAACCGTCATCCTGGACCGCACGCCGTTCTACGCAGAGGGCGGCGGCCAGGTCGGTGACACTGGAAAGCTGTCGTGGCCGGGTGGCGGCGCCATCGTGACCGGTACGACCAGGTCCTCGCACGGGCTGTGGCTGCACCGCGTCAAGGTCGTGAGGGGCGCGCTTAGCGCCGGTCAGGACGTGACCGCCAGCGTCGACCCCGCCAGGCGCGAGACCGAGAAGCACCACACCGCCACGCACCTGCTCCACGCCGCGCTGCGTCAGGTCCTGGGCACGCATGTAGCGCAGGCCGGTTCTCTCGTCACGTCCGACAGGCTGCGCTTCGACTTCAGTCATCCGCGCGCCCTGGACGAGTCGCAGATCGCGGCCGTCGAGGAGCTCGTCAACCGCTGGATCCAGGCCGACCTCGCCGTGAGTTGGCGCGTCGTGCCCATCGCGGAGGCTCGCGCGGCGGGCGCCATGATGCTCTTCGGCGAGAAGTACGGCTCTGACGTGCGCATGGTCAGCGTCGGCGGCACAGCGGCCAGCACAGCGGCCGGCGCTTCGGCCGTGTCGATCGAGCTGTGCGGCGGCACTCACACCAACAGCACCGGCGTCATCGGCCTGTTCGTGCTCACCTCGGACGAGGCGGTGTCCGCCGGCGTCAGGCGCGTCGAGGCGCTCGTGGGTGAGGCAGCCCTCACCTATCTGGCCGAGCTCCGCGGCACCGTCAAGAGGCTGGCTCACGCCGTCGGCGGCGGCCCGGCGCAGCTCGAGGAGCGCGTAGCGCGCCTGCAATCCGAACTGAAGAGCGCACAGCGCGAGGCGGGTTCGTTGCGCGACAAGCTCGCCAGCGCCCAGAGCGCGGGCGCTGCGGCCGAGGTCAAGGAGGCGGGCGGCTTCAAGTACGTCACGCTCTCGCTCGACGGGCTCGATGCCACAGCCCTGCGCAACGCGGCCGACGCTCAGCTCGGCAAGCTCGGCGCCGACGTGGTCGTAGTCGGCAGCGGCACGCTGATCGTCGCCAAGACCTCGGAGTCAGCCAGGCAGCGCGGCGCCAGCGCGGGCTCGCTGGTCAGGGCCATCGCCAGCAAGGTGGGCGGGGGCGGCGGCGGTAAGCCCGACCTCGCTCAGGCCGGTCTCAAGGACCCTGCGACGCTGAGCGCCGCGCTGGCGGCGGTACCGGAGGCTTTGGGCGGTTGAGCTCTCACCGCCGAGTACTGGCTCTGGACGTCGGCGCAGCCCGCATCGGGCTGGCGGTCGGCGAGACCGGTGGCAGCTTGGCGTTCGGACGCGGCGCGATTCTCAGGCGCGGCAATAAGACCGACGTCGAAGCCGTGCTGGAGGCTGCCGAGCGCGAGCAGGCCAAGCTGGTGCTGGTGGGCCTGCCCCTGAGACTCGACGGTAGCTCGTCGGATCAGACCGCTCGGGTCAGAGCGTTCGGGACCGTGCTGCAGCAGCGCTTGCAGGGCTCCGGGATCGCTTTCGAGTACGAGGACGAGCGCCTGACCACCAAGTTGGCCGGGCAGCGTATCGCCGACGGCGCGCTGCCGCGCGGGAAGCGTCAGGAGAAGGCACTGGTCGACGAGGCTTCGGCTGTGCTGATCCTCGAGTCGTACCTGCAGAGGGCGCTGGCCAGCGCCGAGCCCGTGACCGACCCTGACGGTGGTGCCGGCTGATGCTCTCCGATGGCAAGACCGTCTCCGCCAAGCTGGAGCCGAGTAGGCGCCGCGGACGCTGGGCGCTCGCCCTACTCCTGCTGCTGGCTGCCTTTGGCGTCGGTGGCTGGCTCGGTCTCGACTACCTCCTCTCCGCGCCGGGATCGACACCGTCGGTCGTCGAGTTCGAGGTCCAGCAGGGCTGGGGTGCCTCGCGCGTCGCGGCGGAGCTGGAGGAGCACGGGCTGGTGCGTTCGGCCAGAGCGTTCTCGACCTACCTACGTCTGAAGGATCTCGACCACTCGATCGGCGAGGGGCTCTACGACCTGTCGCCGACGCTGTCCGTCGCCGAACTGGCGGAGCGTCTGGTCGCAGGCGGCAGACCCCGAACCGTGCGCATCGTCATCCCTGAGGGGTGGCGCGCCGTCGAGGTGGTAGCGAGATTGGCCGAGTTCGGCGTCGGCTCCGCGGAGGAACTGCAGGCCATCGTCGACGCTCCGGGCCCTGAAGTCGCACCGGACGACCTGCCGACAGGAGCGGGGCTCGAGGGCTACCTCTTCCCCGCCGGCTACGACATGCCTGTCGGAACCGACGCCGCGACGGCCTTGGCGTGGCTCGTCGACACGTTCGAGGCGACCATCGAAGATCCCGCGATGCTGGCAGGTGTGCCCGGTGCCGAGAACGGGCTGGACGCGCTGCTCGGTGAGATCGGTGTCGACGTGCACGGCTGGGTGACGCTGGCGAGCATCGTTCAGGCCGAGGCGGCTGCGGAGGACGAGATGGGCATCATCGCCGGCGTGTTCATCAACCGGCTCGCTTTCGGGATGCCGTTGCAGGCCGATCCGACCGTGGCGTACGGGCTCGGCAAGCCGATGCCGGAGCTCAACGCCGTGGCGGGCGACTTGCGGGTCGACACGCCGTGGAACACCTACACCCGTCCCGGCCTACCCTACGGACCCATCGGCAACCCGGGGCGCGCAGCGTTGCGAGCGGTGCTCGACCCTGTGCGCTACACGGATGACGGCTTCGCCTGGCTCTACTTCCTGCACGGCGTCGACAACGGCACCCCGGTCTTCCGTCCGAACACGAACCTGCCGGCTCATGAGCTAGACGTCGACGTGTACCTACGAGGGCTAAGGCGCTAGAAAGACGCCGGCCGTCAGGCGCCCAGGTATGGGTCTGGGCTTGTCACTGCACCTTCGCCGGCTGTTAGGATGCGCGGCAAACCGCATCCGAACCAACTCCTGGGCAACTAGCTGGGTTTCGCCCTGCGGCTGGAGGCGCAGTGAAGCAAATGCTATGGGTGGCCGCTCTGATCGACAAGGTCACCGGTATCATCGGTCGCGCGACATGGTGGGTCAGCCTGTTCATGGTGCTGGTCGGCGTGTACAACGTGCTGACTCGCTACTTCTACGGGCCGCTCGAGAAGCTGGTCGGACGCGAGCTGATCGCGAAGATGAGCGGCAACTTCTACCTGGAGTTGCAGACGCTCTCCTACGATCTAGTCTTCTTGCTCGGCGCTGCAATGGTCTGGCGCCTCGACGCCCACGTACGCGTCGACATCCTGTTCGTCCGCATGAGCGCAAGAACGAGGGCTGTCGTCGACCTGCTCGGGATCTGGCTCATGGCAGTACCGTTCTTCGTCCTAGGCATCGTTTTCAGCCTTCCTTATGTCAGGCGCAGCTGGCAGGCCCTCGAGGTCAGCCCCAATCCTGGTGGCCTGCCCCGTTACCCGATCAAGGCCCTGATCATCGTCGCGTTCGCTTTGCTCCTGCTCCAGGCGGTGTCCCTGACGATCCGCCACATCGCTTTCCTGAGCGGGCGAGAGGACTCCGGGTCGCCGCACGACAAGCCCGCGACGGCGACCGAAGCAAGCGAAATCGCCCCCGCAGCCGGCCCGGTCGGAACCTGATGCTCGGGTTATGGATGTTCGCGGCCGTGGTCCTGCTGTTACTGGCGGGGTTCCCGGTCGCGTTCACGCTTGGCGGCACGGCGATCCTGTTCACGATGATCGGATCGGACTTCTTAAACCACTATCTCGGCCTGAGCCTGCCGTGGGACCCGATCTTCAACGTCGCGCGTCTGAACATCCTTCCGCAGCGCATCTTCGGCACGATCATGGACAACTACACGCTAGTCGCGGTGCCGTTCTTCGTGTTCATGGGCGTGATGCTGGAGAAGTCGGGGCTGGCCGAGGACCTTCTCGAGACCATGGGCATGCTCTTCGGAACCTTACGTGGTGGGTTGGCGATAAGCGTGGTGTTGGTAGGTGCGCTGTTGGCGGCGTCCACGGGCGTGGTCGGCGCCTCGGTGGTCACGATGGGTGTGTTGGCGTTACCGGTCATGCTCAAGTACCGCTACTCGAAGCGACTCTCCTCAGGAGTGATCGCGGCATCCGGCACGCTCGGCCAGATCATCCCTCCAAGCATCGTGCTCGTCATCCTCGGCGATCAGATCGGCGTCTCGGTCGGCGACTTGTTCCTTGGTGCTTTCGTGCCCGGCTTGATGTTGGCCGTTCTCTACATCATCCGGATCATCTTCGTGGCTTGGCGACACCCCGACCAAGCTCCCGCGCTGCCGGCGGACGCCCGCACAGCTCACGGGTGGCGGCTCGCGCTCAAAGTGCTCAGGAGCCTGATCCCGCCGCTCATCCTCATCCTGCTGGTGCTCGGCACGATCTTCTTCGGCATCGCCACACCGACCGAAGCCGGCGCCGCCGGCGCCTTGGGCGCGACGGTCCTCGCAGCCATCAACCGCCGCTTGAACCTGACGAACCTCAAGGCCACCATGCACCAGACGGTCCAGCTGACCAGCATGGTGTTCATGATCCTGGTAGGCGCAACGGCCTTCTCGATGGTGTTCACAGCGCTCGGTGGCGGACGCGTGGTGGACGAGTTCTTGCTCACCCTGCCGGGTGGGGCCTTCGGCTTCTTGTTCTTCACGATGCTGGTGATCTTCCTGCTCGGGTTCTTCATCGACTTCATCGAGATCACGTTCATCGTCGTGCCACTGGTGGCGCCAATCGCCTCTCAGTTCTTCGGGGCAGACATGATGCTATGGTTCGGTGTCCTCGTTGCCATCAACCTCCAAGCGTCGTTCCTGACGCCTCCGTTCGGGTTCGCGCTGTTCTATCTGAAGGGTGTGTCGCCACCCGAGATACAGACGTCGCACATATACCGCGGCGTCATCCCCTTCGTGGCCATCCAGTTGTTGGCCGTCATCCTGGTCGCGCTGTTCCCAGGCATCGTCAACCTGCTCCCTAGCCTCGCGCGCTGAGAGCGACGCTGTCCGAGCCGTGAGTACAGACGTACGTGGGGCGCCCGGTTCTCGGCCGCCCCACGTCGACACCAGCGCTACTTCGTTACTACCGAGTCTTAGCGACCGTAGACGAACTCGAGGAAAGCGTGCCGGTTCCCGCGGTCGAACGGCCTGATGGCGTCCAGGAAGGTCGTGGCGGAGTCGGAGATGCGCCGGTAGCCCTCGTTAGTGTTACGCAGGTTGTCGTTGATGGTTACCCAGTTGTCGTGGAGAACCGCCAACACCGAATCGGGGAAGACCCGCGGCTGGGCGCCGGCAGCGAGGATGCGCTGATAGGCGGCAGGGTCCTTGGCAGCGTAGTCAGAAGCCATCTGGACGTTGGCCGCCTTGG
This sequence comes from uncultured bacterium, assembly GCA_964392895.1. GTDB lineage: Bacteria > Deinococcota > Deinococci > Deinococcales > Trueperaceae > CAYMRL01. The sequence continues at coordinate 471,740 of CAYMRL010000002.1, read as the reverse complement.
CAGCGATCCTGATCGTCTGCTGTAGGTGCATGGGCAGTGCTGAGAACGCATCCAGGTTGGCGTACACGCACAACGCCGCGCCCGGCTCCGCCCAACCAGGGCCGTAGTAGTAGCTCGCGGCGCGGTGAAGCCCGAGGATCTCGTCGTCGTGTGGACCGACCCATTCGGCGGCATCGATGGCGCCGCGCTCGAGTGCTAGGAAGATCTCGCCGCCCGGCAACGTCTGAACGTTGACGCCGGCTGCGGCCAACACTTGGCCACCGAGGCCCGCGGTTCGGAACGACACGCCTCGCAAGTCTTCCGGCGAGTTGATCTCCTTGTTGAACCAGGCCCCCATCTGCGCGCCGGTGTTTCCCGCCAGGAAACCGACCAAGCCATCGGGGGCGTTCAGCTCGTCCCACAACTGCTGGCCGCCGCCGGTGTACACCCAGGCGTTCATCTGGTCAACCGTCATGCCGAACGGCACGCAGGTGAAGAACGCATGCGCCGGCGTCTTGCCGAGGTAGTAGTAGGAGGCGGTGTGACCCAACTCGAACGCACCGGACGCAACGGCGTCGTATACCTCGAGCGCCCCGATCTGAGAGCCCGCTGGATGTACCTCCACCTGCATCTGGCCCTGTGAGAGATCGTTGACGTAGGTGGCGAAGTTCTGCGCTCCGCCGTGGAGAGTGTCCAGCCCAACCGGCCACGAGGTCGGCATCCCCCAGCGGTAGGTCTGAGAGTTCTGCGCCTTTGCGAACATCAGTGGCGACAAGCCGGCACCGACCGCGGCCGCACCGGCCTTCTTCAGGAACTCGCGACGTTTCATTGCGCCTCCCTATCCTCACGTCGGGCAGGTACGCCCTAGATCGCGAGGCCAGATTGTGGAACGTCTTCGAGTATACGCCCTCCCCACTGACCGGCGCCCGCCCCGGCTAGTCCAGTTCGGTCTCGGCTGAACCTGCCTCTTCGGCCGCATGCCGATCGGCGGCAACCGACTCGGCGGCGCCCTTCGGAGCCCGCCCCGCCCGCTTCGCCGCCTCGCCCAGCAAGAACTCGATCTGCGAGTTGACGCTGCGCAACTCGTCGGCCGCCCACTTCTCCAGCGCACCGTAGAGGCGCGGGTCGAGCCGGAGCAGGAAGCGCTTGCGCTCAGGCACGGGCGTCGTCCACGGTCAACGCGCCAGCTTGAGCGAGCCGTGCAGGTACGTCGCCAACGCCGTCACCAGTGTCTGCGAGATCACGGCGTCGCGGCCCGGCAACAGCATCGCCTCGGCGGCCAGAGGGGTGTCGACGAGGTTGTGCGTCAGGTCGGCGAGCTCGAGGTGCAAGGCAGCAGGCAGCGCGGCGGCCAGCGCGGCCCCGTCGACCCTCAGCACCTGCACGTCCTTGAGACCCTGGATCACCACCGTCGGGGCGCGCACGCGGCTGGCGAGCTCGGCCGGGTCGACCTCGAACTCGCTTCGCAGCAGGCCGGCGACGGGCGCGAACAGAGGCGCGAACTCGTTGTCGGCCAGGTCGCCGCTCAGGTCCAAGGCGGTCCCGGTCGAGGCCCTCACGGCGGCGAGCAGCTCGTCGATCTGCCCCGCGTAGGCTGCCAGCGCCTCCTGGTCGGTCCCCGCGCGAACCAGAGAGGCGAGCAGCTGCTCTCGCAGCAGCGCGTCCAACGGCCTACCCGGCGTGGCGATCAGGACCAGCGCGGCCGGCTCGACGTAGCCCTCGGTGGCGGCGTAGAGGGCGATCAGGCCACCCTCGGAGTGGCCGATCAGGCCGAGCCTGGCGGGGTCGACGCCGGGTGTGGCGGCCAGGAGATCGAGCCAGTCGCGGGTGTTCTGGGCGTAGGTGGAGAGGGTGACGTCGTTGGCGTCGCCGCTGGAGGGCGCGATGCCGAGCTTGGCGATCCTCAGCACGCCGTAGCCGTGGCAACCGAGGGCGTTGGCGAGTTGGTGGTAGCCGGAGTTGCCTATCAGCGGCGCTGCGTTACCGTCTAGGTCGACCGCGCCGCTGCCGGGAAGCAGCACGAGTGTCGGCGCACCGGACCCGGTGGGCGCCACGGAAGCTTGCCGCGGCAGGGACAGCACGCCGCGCAGGGTTGTGCCGGTCGAGACCACGCTCAGCTCGCGCGTCTCGACGCACTCGGAGGTGGCAGCGATGAGCTCCTCGGCCGCGTTCACCGGCAGCGGGCCTCCGCCGGTGCCACCTTGCGCCCCACGAGACAGGTCGTAACGGCGCGCATAGCGCACGGCGCCGACCGGCTGGTCGAGCGCGACCAGGACGCCGTCCTCGTCGATCCAAGCCTCGAACTCGAGCCGCTGCGGCCCGACCTGCATGACGACGTCGGCCCCGCGCGCGCTCACACTGCGGCCGACCGCCTCCACCTCCGAGACGCCGGCGGGCCCGCTGCGGATGCCGACCTGAACCCGCCCCAACGCTCCCGCCTGCGGCACGATGATCGCGACGTCGAGTGGCGCCTCGGGGCTCCTGGACGCGACATGGAGGAGTACTTGCAGACCATCCACGAGGTTGTTGTCGAAGACGTACAGCGGCTCGCTTGACGGGACCGAGAACGAGCCGCTCTGATCCGCCTGCGTCAGCTCGGCGTGCGCTCCCTCGGTGTCGAAAGTCACGCTCATCGCGACGTCGATGCCCTGGACCACGCCGGCGAGCTGGTAGCTGACGGCGGCGCCGTCGGGTCCGGTCACCAGGACGTCGTCGAACTTGAGCAGGCCGGGCAGGTCGACCCACGACTCTGAGCGGAAGCCCTCCGCCGTCTCGCTGACAGCGACGCCGACGTCGCCGAGAGCCACACCGCCCTGGCTCAGTTGATAGACAACGGCCTCAGCGACGGCCGGCCCGGCCCCGCTCTCGCCGGCTTGAGCGCCAGCGTGTGCGAGCAGTGTGGCGGCCGCGAGCACCGCCGCCAACAGCAGAGCTGGTCTCCGCCGCGAAAGGGCCGCTCCTCTCGGCTCGGACGTCTTCTTCTTGTCGTTGCTGCGAGGGATGATCACGACTTCACCTCTCGCCTCAGCCGGCGTGCAGCGTGCCGGTGTTGATGACGGGTGCGACGGCGCTGTCACTGGTGAGCGCCACCATCAGGTTGTTGGCGAGGGCGGCGCGCCTGTCGCCATCCAGATCGACGGCGCCGCCGGCGGCAAGTCCGGCGATGGCATCCTCGACCATGCCGACCGCGGCGTCGACGATCAGCTTGCGGGCCGCCACCACCGCCTGAGCCTGCTGACGCCTGAGCATGGCGTGCGCGATCTCCGGCGCGTAGGCCAGGTGCGTCAGCCGCGCCTCCATCACGTCGACCCCCGCGATCTCGAGGCGGGCGTCGAGCTCGATCTTCAGAGCGCCGGCCAGCTCATCGGGGTTCTCCCGCAGGCTAGGTCTCTCGAGGCCGCTGGCGTCGTAGGGGTAGCGGGTCGCCAGGTTGCGCAGCGCCGTCTCGGCTTGGATGTCGACGAACTCCTCGTAGTCGTCCACGTCGAAGACCGCCTTGGCGGACTCGACGACGCGCCACACGATCACCGCCGCGATCTCGACTGGGTTGCCGTCGGCGTCGTTCACCTTCAGCCGCTCGCTATTGAAGTTCCTGACCCGCAGGCTCACGCGCTTCTTGTTGGTGAACGGGTTGGTGAACCAGAAGCCTGAGTCGCGAACGCTGCCGACGTAGTTGCCGAAGAACACCAACACCCGCGACTCGTTGGGCTGCACCGTGAACAGGCCGCCGAGCAAGATGAAAGCCGCTATCACCAGAGCGATGCCGAACAGCACCTGTCCTGCGCTGCCGGACGTGATGCCGACTCCCATCACGAACTGCCACACACCCGCGGCAGCCGCTCCGAACACCAGTACCAAGCCTATGAAGCCGTTGACTTTGGCGGCGGGTTTCTCTTGCACTCGGATCATGCGAGCCTCCTTGTAATCATCATGATATCACATTGTAATCACTTCACGTGCACGGCGGCGCCCGTGGCTGCCGTGACAGCCCGAAAGACTAGACTGCTCGCTATGAGCATCAAGTCAGATCGGTGGATCCGCGCCAGGGCACAAGAGGGGATGATCACGCCCTTCGAGGACCGGTTGGTGCGCGAGGGCGTCATCAGTTACGGCCTCTCGAGCTTCGGCTACGACCTGCGCGCCGCTCCCGAGTGGCGCATCTTCGTCAACGCGTTCAACACCGTCGTCGATCCTAAGCACTTCGATACTCGTAGCCTCGTCGAATCGAGTGACGACACGTGCATAATCCCGCCGAACAGCTTCGTGCTCACTCGGTCGGTCGAGTATCTACGGATACCTGACGACACGATGGTCATCGCCCTCGGTAAGTCCTCGTACGCCCGCTGCTTCAGGGGCGACACGCGCGTGGCACTGGTCGACGGAACGGCACCGACGATCGAGGAGATGGCCGACCGGGCTCGCGAAGGCGAGATGTTCTTCGGCTACAGCATGGGCCCTAACGGACGCCTCATAGTGACGCTCCTCGACGCGCCCCGATTCGTTGGTCGAGACTCGCTTGTCGAGATCGAGCTAGACGATGGCTCTATCGTCCACGCGACCGAAGATCACGGGTTCATGCTTAGGGATGGCGCTTGGCGAGACGCCGGTGAGCTAAGGCCGGGCACCGCACTGATGCCGCTCTACCGCAAGCTCTTCCGCGGTTACGAGATGACCTATCTGCCGTTGGCCGGACGCTACGAAACGACTCATCGGCTGGCTGACGAGTGGAACGTGCGCAACGGTATCTACGAGGAGCAGGCAGGCACACATCGTCATCACTTAGATCACGACCGGCGCAACAACAACCCCTGGAACCTGACGCGCATGCCGGCAGGTGAGCACATCAAGCTTCCCAACTCCATCAGCTATGGGGACGATTTCGATTCGCAGGAGCACGCAGCCGCGATCAAGGCGTCCTTCGTGCGACGTCGACAGGACCCTGCTTGGGCACGACACCTCAGCGCCGTTCAGCGTGCTCGCGCCATGGCCTTCTGGCACGATCCTGCGTATGCCGATCGCAGGGAGGCATTACTCGCCCAACATCGGGTGCGCTGGACCCAGGAAGAGCGTGACCTCCAAGCCTACCGTCAAGCCACCTTCTGGGATGGCAACCAAGACGCACGAGCCGCCCAAGCAGAGCGCTCCCGTAGAGCATGGCTGATGGCTAGCCCAGGCAGACGGAGGCGCCAAGCTGAGCACGCTCGCGGACTGCGCCTTCGCGAAGGGATAGGCGAGGACGAGGTCCGTAACGCACTGGATACCGCTGGCTCCATAAGAGTTGCGGCCAGATTCCTCGGCTGCGACCGGTCGGTCTTCAGGCGTTTCCCCTCTGTTGTCGCTGCCTTCCGAGGTAAGCCCGAGTACAAGAACCACAAGGTCACCGCCGTCCGCCACCTTCGCGGCGAAGAGGACGTCTACTGCTTGACGGTCCCAGAAGCCGGCAACTTCGCACTGCAGGCCGGGGTATTTGTCCGAAACTGTGGGATCGTCGCAAACGTAACGCCTTTAGAGCCCGGTTGGGAAGGTCACGTGACCTTGGAACTGTCCAACACCACCCCGCTACCGGCGAAGGTATACGCCAACGAGGGCATAGTCCAGCTCCTGTTCTTCCAAGGAGAACGACCCGAGGTCACGTACGGCGACCGCAAAGGCAAGTACCAGGGTCAGCGCGGCGTGACGCTGCCGAGGCTCTAGCCCTCGTCCTCCTCCTCGGCGACGAGAGGCAGCCGCAACTCGAACACGGTCTCGCCCGGTCGACTGACGGCCGTCAGGGCACCGCCGTGGTGCACCGCTACCTGCCTGGCGATCGCCAGGCCCAGGCCGGACCCCCCGCCAGCTCCCTTGTAGAACTTCTCGAAGATCTTCTCGAGCAGCTCAGGGGCGATGCCGGGGCCGTCGTCCTTGACTCGCACCACGGCCCGCTCACCCTGCTGCTCGAGCAGTATCCGAACACCCGCCGGTCTCCCGGCTGCGCGCACCGCGTTGGCCACGAGGTTACGCACCAGCTGACGCAGACGCTGCGGGTCGCCGAGCACCAGCACGCCGCGCGGAGCCTCCAGCTCGACGCCATCGAACTCAGCCGCGACGGGCCGCATGACGTCGGCGCCGAGGTCGACGAGGTGGATCTCGGCATCCTTGACGACCGCCCCACGCGAGAGCTGCAACAGATCCTCGACTAGGCGCGCCATCGTGGTAGCGACGCGCTGGGCGTCGCGTAGGTCCTCGGCGGCTTCGGGGCCGGAGGTCCGCGCAGCCCGGTCGAGGAAACCCGTGAGGCTGGTGAGCGGGGTCCTGAGCTCGTGACTGGTCTCGGCGAGGAACACGCGCTGCGCGTCGCGCGACTCCCTGACGCGGGCCAGCAGGTCGTTGAGGCTGTGCGCCAGCCGTCCCACCTCGTCGTTGGGACCGCGGTAGCTGATCGGCTCGAGTCGCTCCGGTCCCAGCTGGGCAGCGCGGTTAGCGAGGCGCGCGACCGGCCGCAGCGAGCCGGCGGCGACGCCGTAGCCGAGCAGAAGACTGACGACCACGAGCAGCCCGCCGGCCAGCAGCAACGAGCGCGAGAGCTCCCTCAGACTGTCGGCGATGTAGCTGGGATCGGCTAGCACAGCCACGACCCCGAGACTGAACGGCGCCAGCGCCACCTCCATCTCCCGACCGGAGAGCCTCCCGCTCCAGCGCGTCGCCACGCGCCGCGCCCCCACGACGTCCGAAGGCGGGATGGCGGCGATGGACCTCTCGAACTCCGAGCGCGAAGCCGCCAGCAGCTCGCCACCGGCACCGTAGACCTGGATGATGCTGCCGCCCGTCGGGCCGGTTATCTGCTCTGCCGCGCTGCCACCCGTGTCGTAGAGCTGCGCCACGATGTCGGCGTCCTCGCGCAGAGCGCGCCGCAGGTCGCCGTACAGCCCGTTCTGAACCGTGAGGTAGGAGACGACCAGGGTCAGCCCTGCCAACACCGTCGTGGCGGCGCCGGCCAGCAGCGCGACCCTCCAAGTCAGCGACAGGCGCGGGGCGTTCAGCTCCGGCAAGCTAGGCCTCTCCTAGGCAGCGGTGAGCGGTCAGGACTTCAGCGCGTAGCCGACGCCTCTGACGGTGCGGATGACCCCGAAGCCGCCGGCGTCGCGCAGCTTGCCGCGGATGTTGGCGATGTGAACGTCGACGACGTTGCTGCTCGGCGGCAGGTCCTCGCCCCAGACGTTGTTCTCGATCTCCTTGCGGCTGTAGACGCGACCCGGCTGCCCGGCGAGGTACACGAGCAGCTCGTACTCGCGCGGGCTGAGGCGCACCTCCTCCTCGCCCCACTTCACTTGACGTCTGACGGGGTCGATGCTCATCTCGCCGACCTTCAGCGCGCTGCCGAGGGTGCGTTTGCGCAGCTGCACGTTGACGCGCGCGAGCAGTTCCTGAACGTGGAACGGCTTGGCGAGGTAGTCGTCGGCGCCGGCGTTGAGCATCTCGACCTTGGTACCGACCTCGTCGGCAGCGGTGAGGATCAGGATCGGCGTGTCTCCGGTCCGGCGCACGCGTCTGGCGATCTCCTGGCCGCTGAGGTCTGGGAGCCCCAGGTCGAGGATGACCAGGTCGGGCTGGTTCTCGCGCACCGCTGACAGGCCGCGGATGCCGCTCTCGTAAGCCATGACCTCGAAGCCGGCGTCTTTGAGCTCGCGGCTGAGAAGCCTGAGGATGTCGACGTCGTCTTCGACGATGAGGATGCGTTTGCGTGACATCTCTCCTCCTGTCATCTGGGCAGTACCAGTCGGACGTTGCGTTCGTGAAGCAGCAGTTGCTTGAGGGAGACCGGCGCGTCGACCTCCGGGTCGATCAGCATCACGTCGTCACCGCCGAGGCTGACGCTGCCCGCCAGCGCGGCTGCGCCACTCAGCGCCTCCGCCTGTTCGGCCGGTCCCGCGTCCGGCGGGAAGATCAGCACCCGCACCTCGGTGCCGGGGGTGGGGAACTCGTCGAACCTCAGGTCGCCCGCGACGACGGTCGCCGTCGCGTAGACGGTCAGCAGGTCGCGGGACACGAGGCGCACCTCGGTGCCGTCGGCCATCGCCGGCAGCTGCAGTGCTAGCTGGATGATGAAGAACAGTTGGACTAGGCTCATGCTCTGGCTCCGACCCGGTGATGGCAGGCGGCTACGAATGCGCTGGCGAGTGCACGGGTCACGACAGCATGGTAACCGCCGGTCATTAGGGGCAGCGAACAAGCGCTTAAGCCAACCTTCATGGCAAGCGTCGTCGCTGGTTAGGAGTCGCGTCCCAGAGCCGCATCGCTCAACATGAGATAAGTGAATGACCTAACCACCTCGCCTGCCCTACCGGTCAATAGTGGTCGGGACGTGGCTTAGCGAGCGTTAGGGAGAGCCGGAACCCTCGGGTGCAGTGGCAGCCGCTGAGCTTGTGAAGGGGAGTTATGAGTCTAGGTTCGGGTCTGCTCGGATCCGTAGGTCGACTGCGCACCGTGTTGGCGCTCGCGGCTCTCGTCGCGACGTTCGCCGGGAGTCTCGCGTCGGCGCAGTCGTTCGACGAGAATCGCTACTACCAGCAGTGTCTGCTATTCGAAGCGCGCGGCGACCTCGAGAACGCCAAGTTCGCCTGCCTCAACGCTCTGCAGGTGAGACCGGGCTTCGCGGACGCAGACCTGACCCTGGCGCGCGTCGAGCTCGCACTGGGAGAGGTCGCGAGCGCAGAGACGCGCCTGAGGCGCGTGCAGAACGTCGTGACCGACGCTTGGCCGATGGTGCTGCTCGCCGAGGCTGCCTTGGCGACGGACCGGGTCGTTGACGCCGAAGGTTACCTGCGGCAGGCGCGCAGCCGCCTCATCGACCGCGCCAACCGCGAGCTCGAGGGCCGCGTCAACCTGACGGCCGGCCGCATCTCCGAGAAGCGCGGCGAGTACACTCAAGCCTTCGAGCACTACGCCGCCGCGATCTCAGCCGACTCCCTCGACGTCAACTTCCGCCTCGCGGACGCCTCGCTCAAGCTGCGGCTCGGCGACGCTGCGGCGGCTGAGCGACAACTGGTCGACTACATGTCGCTCACCGGTGACGATCGCAACCCCTCCGTGCGCTCGCTGCTCGGCATGGCTCAGTGGGCACAGGGCAACACCGAGGGAGCCACCGGCAACCTTGAGATCGCTCACCAGCTCCGCGGCTCCCGCGATGTCGAGGCCCAGAGCCGCGACCTGCGCTCGCTTGGGCTCATCTACTACTCGGAAGGCGACCTGCAGGCCGGTAACCTCGCCATGCGGGAGTCGTTCAGGCGCGAGAACCTGCTGTCGTTCATCGCCGGCAACGCCATCGTCTGGCTGCTGCTGCTCCTGGTGGTCGTCGGGGCGCACCTCGTCGGCGAGAGCCGGATCGCCAGCTCGAACTCCCTCGAGGTCTTCGACGGTCCACGCCTCTGGAGCGTAGGGCAGGTGTACGGCATCCTCATCGCCGCCGTGCTCATCGCTCTGCTGGCCGCGATCTTCTTCGGGGTCATCCGCTACGACAACCCGCTCGTCCTGCTCACCCCGTCGCAGGGATCGGACGCCCGCGCGCTGTTCCTGCTGACGATGGCGGTACTACTGGCGCTGCTCGTCTCGCGCCGAGCGCAAGGCAACGGCTTCGAACCGCTCGAGAAGCTGCTCGGCGACTCGAAGAAGCCGCTGATCGGCGTCGGCTGGGGACTGCTGATGCTCGGCGTCATGCTCGCGTACCTGCATTACCAGCCGATGGGCGGCATCCTCGGCGGCTTCTACCTCGACCTGCTGCAACTCACGCCGTTCGTCGTGGCCGCGCTGATCCTGCTTCCGCTCGTCGAGCTCTTCTTCAGAGCCTTCCTCATCCCGCCGCTGGCTAAGCGCTACGACGGGACCATCGCGACGGTCATCTCGGCCAGCCTCTACGCGATAGTCCTCGGCACACCGGTCGCGGTCCTGTTCCTGTTCGGGCTGCTGCTTGGCGACGCCTTCCGCCGCCGCCGCAGCGGGCTCGAGACGCTGCTGGCGCAGCTCACGCTGCACATCGGCCTGCTCGTCGCCGTGCTGATCAGCCCGTGGGCGAAGTCGCTGTTCTTCTGAGCCACCAGACCCCGTAGCAGCGTGGGGATCAAGTGTGTCGACAAACCGCTCGGCCTCACGTCTCACGACGTCGTCGCGCGCGCCAGGCGGCTCTTAGGCACGCGCCGCATCGGGCACGCCGGCACCCTCGACCCGCTAGCGACAGGCGTGCTGCTCCTGCTCGTCGGTGAGGCGACGAAGCTCTCGCCCTACCTGACCGGTCACGACAAGAGCTACCTGGCGTGGGTGTCGTTCGGCGCGAGCACGCCGACGCTCGACGCCGAGGGGCCGATACTCGAAACCGCCGACGCATCCGACCTGAGCGAGGAGCGGCTGACCGCCGCCTTCGAGCCGTTCCTGGCCCTGCGCGAGCAGGCGCCGCCCGCCTACTCGGCGATAAAGCAGGGCGGTGAGCGCAGCTACGCTGCGGCTAGGCGCGGCGAGACCGTCGACCTGCCGCCTCGTCCAGTCGCTTACCGCACGGTGACGCTGAAGGCGCTCGCGCCGCGCAGAGACGATCTGCCGCGCCCCCTGACCAACGAGCTGCCGCCGGTGCTGGGTGAGCATCCGACGGCGCTGATCGAGCTGACCGTCGCAGCGGGAACGTACATAAGGTCTTTCGCCCGCGATCTCGGCTCGGCGCTGGGGCTGCCCGCGCATTTGAGCGGCCTGGTACGGACGGCTTCGGGGGGCGTGCAGTTGGGCAGCGCGACCCCACTCGCTGAGGTCGACGCAGCGCCCGACGTTCCCGCACTCGAGGCCCTGGGGCTGCCGGTCGTCGCGCTGGATCCCGAGCAGACCCTTGCCGTCAAACAGGGGAAGCGCGACCGAGTGAGGCTGACGTCACGCAGCGCGCTGGTCGACCCGTCCGGCGCCCTGGTCGCGCTGGCCGAGCCGAACGAGCAGGATGCGAGCCGCATCGAGCTGTTGCGGGTCTTCTTGGGCGGGGTTTAGGTCTGTCGAGGGGTGTTTGGCGCCGATGTGAGCAGAACGCCGCGGCGCGCCGCGCAGCACGAGAGTAGAGTTAAGACGACCGGCAAGCCCGCCACTACAACGGGCACCGGGCAGAGAGTGCCCGGCGCTTAGGAGCGAACGCCATGAACATCGGCATCCCCAAGGAGATCAAGACCCTAGAGCACCGGGTCGCGGCGACGCCCGCGGCCGTGCATGCGCTGACCCACGCCGGCCACAGCGTGCTCGTCGAGACCGGCGCCGGTGACGGCTCCGGCTTCACCGACGCCGACTACGTCGCCGCCGGCGCGGAGATCGTGGCGACCGCCGCCGCCTGGGGCCAAAGGCTCGTCATGAAGGTCAAGGAGCCGGTGGCCGCCGAGTACCAGTACCTGAGAAGCGACCTGCTGCTGTTCACCTACCTCCACCTCGCCGCCGACAGGCCCCTGACCGAGGCGCTGCTGGCGTCCGGCACCACCGCCATCGCCTACGAGACCGTGCAGGCCGCGAACGGCAGCCTGCCGCTGCTCACGCCGATGAGCGAGGTCGCAGGGCGCATGGCCACCCAGGTCGGGGCACACTTCCTCGAGCGCTCGCAAGGCGGCCGCGGCCTGCTGCTCGGCGGGGTGCCGGGCGTCTCCAAGGGCGAGGTAGCCATCCTCGGCGGCGGCGTGGTGGGCACCAACGCCGCCAAGATCGCGCTCGGGCTCGGCGCCAAGGTCACGATCCTCGACGTCAGCCACGCGCGCCTGCAGTACCTAGACGACATCTTCAGCGGCCAGATCGAGACGCGCGCCAGCAACGTCGGCAACATCGTCGAGCTGCTCGCCACCGCCGACCTGCTCATCGGCGCCGTGCTGATCCCCGGCGCACGCGCGCCGCGGCTCGTCACGCGCGACATGCTCGGGATCATGAAGAAGGGCTCGGTCATCGTCGACGTCGCCGTCGACCAGGGCGGCTGCATCGAGACCATCAAGGCCACGACCCATGCAGAGCCCACGTTCGTCGTCGACGGCGTCGTGCACTACGGGGTGGCCAACATGCCGGGCGCCGTGCCCAACACCAGCACCAAGGCGCTGTCGAACCAGACGCTGCCCTACGCACTGAAGCTCGCCGCCGACCCCACGCGCGCGCTCCTCGCCGATCCCGCGCTGCTGCTCGGGCTCAACACTCATGCCGGCATGCTCACATACGAGGGCGTGGGCAGCGCGTTCGGCATCCCGTGCGTGGCGCCCAAGGAGGCGTTGGCCGCAGGTATCCCGGCTTAAGACGCCTACCTGAGCCGCGCCAACGCCCGCCGGATCAGAGCCTCAGCGCTCTCCTCCGGCTCCTTCGCCGCCAGCTCCGCCACCAACCCCCTGACCTGACCCTCGCGGTAACCGAGGGCCAGCAGCGCCTCGACAGCGTCTTGAGCAGCCGGTGCCACCAGGCGCGAGGCGCGTGTGGCCACCGGTCCGCTCCCGGCCAGCAGCTCCTCGGGCAGCCGGCCCTTCAGCTCCAAGACGATGCGCTCGGCGGTGCGCTTACCGACACCGGGGGCGCTGGTCAGGAGCCCGGCGTCGCCGTTGTCGACCGCCGCGGCGATCAGCGCCGGCGTCAACGTCGACAGCACGCCGAGGGCGACCTTGGGGCCGACGCCGCCGACCTCGAGCAGGCGCCTGAACACCAGGAGCTGGTCGGCTTCGTGGAAGCCGTAGAGCACCGGCTGCTCCTCGCGCACCAGGAAGTGCGTGTGGAGCGTGATGAACGAGCCTTTGGCACAGCGCGACAGCGTCGAGGCCGGAGCGAACGCCTCGATGCCGAACGCGCCGGCCTGGACGACGACGCTGGCTTCGCGCACGTCGCGGACCTCGCCCTCTATCAGCGCGATCACAGGCGGCTCACAGCTATCACGGCGGTCACGGCTCCTCGAACAGCGGCGCGAACAAGATGTCGTAGCTGACGTCGGCGAGGCTCGCGCAGCCCGTGAGCCTCATCGCGTACTCGAGCTCGGCCGCCAGGGTGGTCAGCGGCCGCCCGTCAGACACGACGACGGCCTCGGCACCGACGGCCAGGTACCTAAGCACGTCGATGCCGTCGCGCACCGGCCCCGCGCAGGCGATGGTGAGCATCCCCGCCACGGCGTCGATGATCTCGGTGAGCGAGTCGATGCAGGCCGGCGCCCCGAGCCGACGGCCCGCCTGCGAGCCGACGACGATCGCGTCCACCCCCGCCTCGGCAGCGACGGCCGCGTCGGCGGCGCTGGCGATACCGAAGAGCCACAACGGTCCGCCCGCGGCGGCGCGAATCTCGGCGATGTCCTCGCGGGTGCGCGGGCGCCACTCGACGGTTCCGAACGGAGGCGTGTCGGCGAGCGGAGCGAAGTCGAGCGCGATGGCGGCCGGCGACAGCTCGACGAGGCTCCTGACCGCTGGCACCAGTTCGGCCATGCGGCGCGGACCTAGCACGGCGATGACGCCCTCACCGCCCGCCTGCTTGGCCAGCAGCTCGTCGGCGTCGACGGCCACGAGTCCCTCCTCGGCGCCGGCGCGCGACTTGACGCGCTCGACCAACGGGGCGCTCAGACGGCGACCCAGCAGGTACGCCGACGTGTCTGCCACCTCGATGTCGTGGAGGACTCGCGGGATGAGCTGATACCCGTCTAGCGCGGCATGCTCACGCTCGCTCATGGAACGATGATAGCCCTTGGTACGATGACAGCGAGGTTTCTGAATGATCCACGTAGCCGGTATCGAGAAGTCGTTCGAGAAAGTCAAAGCGGTCAAGCACCTGAGCTTCGACGTCGCCGCCGGCGAGGTGTACGGTCTGCTCGGCCCCAACGGCGCCGGCAAGACCACCACGCTGCGGATCCTCGCCACGCTGCTGGCGCCTGACGGCGGCACAGCTACGGTGGCGGGCCACGACATCGTGAAGGACCCGGAGGCCGTGCGCGCCTCGATCGGCGTAGTCAACGGCGGCATGGGTCTCTACGACAGACTGACCGGCTCCGAGATCCTCGAGTACTTCGGCCGTCTCTACGGCATGAGCCTCACCGCTATACGCAGGCGCATCAACGAGCTCGACGACCTGCTGCAGCTTGGCGAGACGCTCAAACGCCGCGCCGGCGGCTTCTCGACAGGGATGAAGCAGAAGGTGGTCATCGCCCGCGCGGTGCTTCACGACCCGCCGGTCATCTTCTTCGACGAGGCGACTGTCGGGCTCGACGTCGTGGCGCGCCGCGCCGTCGTCGACTTCGTCAAGGCGTACCCGAGCGAGAACCGCGCCGTCGTCTACTCGACCCACGTGATGAGCGAGGTCGAGGAGCTGTGTGACCGCGCCTGCATCATCTACGGCGGCACCAAGATCGCCGAGGGCAGCATCGCCGAGATCACCGCCAGCGCCGGCGGCAGCGGCCTGGAGGACGCGTTCTTCAGGCTCGTCGCGCGCCACGGCCTGCATCACGAAGGGGTAGCGGCATGAGACCTGACAAGGTGTGGCTGGTAGCCAAGAAGGAGATCGTCTCGACCTTGCGCGACAGGCGCGCGATCGTATCGAACCTGCTGATCCCCCTCCTGATGCTGCCGCTGATGATGCTGGGGATGCCGCTGCTGCTCGGCGGCCTGTTCGAGCGCGAGGCGGAGACCGTGACCGAGATCGGCGTCGTGGGTCTCGCCAACGTGCCGGCCGAGTTGCGCGCGATGCTCGAGGCGCAGAACGTCGCGCTCGTCGAGGTCGCCGACCCGGTAGCGGCCGTGCAGGCCGATACCGTCGTCGCGGCCATCACCGTGCCCGACGACTTCGCGGCCACCCTGGCCGCCGGCGGAGCGAGCTCGATCGAGCTCGCGACCAAGGTCGGCAACATGCGCAGCGAGCTGAACTCCGGCAAGGTGCAGCAGGCTGTCGCCGCGTTCCAGCAGCAGGTGGTGGCGCAGCGGCTCAGCGCCGCCGGGCTCGACCCGAGCGTGCTCACGCCGGTGTCGGTGCAGGTGGTAGACGCCAGCAGCGCCGCCGAGCGCGCCGGCGGGCAGCTCTCGTGGATGATCCCGTTCTTCATCGCGATCTGGACGCTGACCGGCGGGCAGATGACCGCCATCGACGCCACGGCGGGCGAGAAGGAGCGCGGCACCATGGAGGTGCTGCTCGTGACACCGATCCGCCGCATCGAAGCGGTGATCGGTAAGTTCCTCGCCACCCTGACCTTCGGGCTCTCGGCGGCGGTCATGGCGATCGTCGGCTACCTGGTCGGTGGCCTCTTGATGCGCGGCGTGTTCATGCCGCGCCTCGGCGAGGAGGCCGAGGCGATGGTGCAGGTCATGGGCGGCACCGTCTCGGTGAACCTGGCCACGCTCGGCATGCTGACGATCAGCGCGGTGCTGTTGGCTGCGGCGGTCGCGGCCCTGCTGCTGGCGATAACGATGTTCGCCCGCTCGTTCAAGGAGGCGCAGAGCTACGTCGCGCCGTTGTCGTTCGTGTTCATCCTCCCGATCCTGTTCCTGCAGTTCAGAGACCTGATCGGCGCGGGTGACGTCATCTACCGCATCCCCGTCGTCAACGTGCTGGTGCTGATGGACGAGACGATCAGGGGCAACGCCACCGCCGGCGCCGTCGCGACGACGTGGCTCTCCATGCTCGCGCTGGTCGTGATCTTCCTCGTGTTCGCGCTGCGCAACTTCAAGCGGGAGAACGTGATCTTCAGGACCTAGCCTCAGCCAGCCTTCCCACGATCGCCAAAGTGGTATATGATTGGTATGCACGCAAGCAGGTACCACGGTTGCAGGTCTGGCGGCGAGAGCCGCATGGACCGAAATGGGAGGCTAGTATGACGAAGCTGTTCCGTTCATTCGCTCTCGCCCTCGCCCTGGCGTTCGCCGCCAGCGCGGTGGCGCAGACCAACCTGACGTTCTGGAGCTGGCGCACCGAGGACGTGGCCGCCTACGAGAAGTTCATCGCCGCGTTCCACGCCCAGAACCCCGACATCAACGTCACCTTCACCCCGTACCTCAACACCGAGTACAACACCATCCTCGCCACGGCCCTGCAGGGCGGCGGCGGCCCTGACATCGTGCACCTGCGCGCCTACGGCGGCATGGAGCCCCTCGCTCAGGCCGGCCTGATCGTCCGACTCGACGACAAGGTGCCCGCCCTCGCCGGCTTCGACCCCGGCATCCTGCTCGGCGCGACCAACCGCGCCGACGGCGGCGTCTACGGCGTGCCGTTCGCTCTCCAGACCGTGCAGGTCCTCTACAACGTCGGCATGTTCGAGCGCCTCGGCCTCAGCGTCCCGACCACCTGGGCCGAGTTCCAGGCCGTCGGCGACGCCATCAAGGCCTCCGGCGTCAACGCGCTCGCCAACGGCGCGCTCGAGCCGTGGACCCTCGAAACGCTCTTCGGCGGCGTAGGCCCGTCCTACTACGGCGGCACAACGTTCTTCAACGACATCACCGGAGGCAACGCCGACTTCACCGACGCGCGCTTCACGGCCGCCCTCGAGCAGATGGTCGCCATGCAGCCGTACCTCGCCGAGAACTACATGGGCGTCTCCTACCCCGACATGCAGTCGCTGTTCGCCTTCGAACAGGCCGGCATGCTGATCGGCGGCTCCTACGAGCTCGGCACCCTCGCCAACCTCAACCCGGCGCTGCGCGTCGGCGCCTTCCCGCTCCCCGGCGCCACCGCCGGCAGCGGCGGCGTCTCCTACTACGTCGACGGCTCCTACGGTGTCAACGCCGCCAGCCCCAACCAAGCTGCCGCGCTGCGCTTCATAGAGTTCCTCGCCTCGCAGGAGTACGGCCAGATGTTCTCCGACGAGCTGCGCCAGATCTCGGCCGTGCCGGGCGTGACGCCGACCAGCGAAGCCCTCGCGGGCATCGTCGACCTCATGAACGACGTCGGCACCCCCTATCTGATGCTCACCGCGTTCCGCTTCGGTCAGCCGAGCGGCTCGACGCTGCTGCAGAACGAGATGCAGGCGGTCATGGCCGGCGACAAGAGCGTCGCCGAGGCCGTCGCCAACATCCAGCGCGGCGTCTCCGAGTGGTACGACTTCCAGTAAGGCAGTAGGACTCGTTAGGTTCGTGTGACGTGGGCGCCCGGTCGAAAGCCGGGCGCCCGCCTTGGAGCACAGCGCTAGCGGCGCCAGCAGTAGGCGCCGGCGGCGTGAGGGAGGCGAAGTGAGCCGAACCAGAAAGTGGTGGTCTCAGAACGGCCACCTGCTGATCTTCCTGCTGCCGGCGCTGCTCATCTACGGCGCGTTCATGGCGTACCCGCTGATCTCGTCTCTGACCTACAGCGTCTTCGAATGGGACGGCTTCATCAGGCGCTCCTTCAACGGGATCCAGAACTTCGTCACCGTCCTGTCCCGCTGGCCGTACAACGAGCGCTTCTTCAACGCGCTCGGCCACAACGCTCTCTTCTTCGTCATCACCTTCGCCATCCAGACGACCATCGGCCTCTTCGTCGCCGTGCTTCTCGCCAAGAAGCTCAAGGCGTTCGCGTTCTTCCAGGCCGCCTATTTCCTGCCGCACACGCTGTCGCTCGTCGTCGTCGGGTTCCTGTGGCGCATGATGCTCAACCCGACCTGGGGCGCCATCCCGCAAGCCATGAAGCGCCTCGGGCTCGGCGGGTCGGTCCAGCCCTGGCTCGGTCAGAGCGACACGGCGCTGTTCACGGTGATCCTGGTCAACGGTTGGGCCTGGCTCGGCTTCCCGATCCTCGTCTACCTCGCCGCCATCCAGGCGATCCCCAAGGAGTTCGAGGAGGCGGCCGTCGTCGACGGCGCCGGCGCCTGGTCGACCTTCAGGTTCGTCACGCTGCCGCTGCTGCTGCCGAGCATCGCGATGGTCACGATCCTCACCTTCATCTGGAACTTCAACGCCTTCGAGCTGGTCTTCGTCATGCAGGGAGCGTCCGGCGCGCCGAGCTACGCGACCGACCTGCTCGCGACGTTCTTCTACCGCACGGCTTTCGGCGACCCCACCACCGGCGGTGAGCCCGGCCAGATCGGCATCGCGGCGGCCATCGGGGTGCTGATGCTGGTGATCATCGGCATCGCCTCCGCCTTCGGCGTGCGCTTCACGACGCGCAGCCAGACGGAGTACTGATGACCACTGCAGGAGCAGGCAACCGCACCGCTTCGAGGGTCCTCATCTACCTCGCCCTGACGGCGCTGGCCGCGATCTTCCTCTACCCGGTCGTGCTGATGGTCCTGACCGCCTTCAAGACGACGCCCGAGATCTTCCGCAACCCGCTCGGCCTGCCAGAGGAGTGGAGCGTGGCCGGCTTCAAAGCCGTGTGGGCGAGAGCCAACTTCGGCGTCTACCTGCGTAACAGCCTGCTGATAACCAGCGCTTCAGCGCTGCTGCTGCTGCTCACCGCGGCTCCCGCCGCCTACGCGCTGGCGCGCTACTCGTTCAGGCTCAGAGGCGTGCTGTTCCTGTTCTTCCTCGCGGGCATCATGATCCCGATCCGCCTCGGCATCCTGCCGCTCTACATCCTGATGCGCGACCTCGGGCTCATCGACACGCCGTTCGCCCTGATCCTCACCTACACTGCCTCTGGCATGCCGATGTCGGTCTTCTTGCTCAGCGTCTTCTTCCGCAACCTGCCGCGCGAGCTCGAGGACGCCGCCCGCATCGACGGCTGCACCGAGCAGCAGACCTTCTGGCGCATCATGCTGCCGCTGGTGCGGCCGGGACTGGCGACCGTGGTCATCGTCAACGTCGTGCCGTGGTGGAACGACTTCTTCTTCCCACTGCTGTTCCTGCCCAGCCCGACCTGGCGGACCATCCCGCTCGGCATGCAGATCTTCTTCGGTCAGCACCTGATCGACTGGAGCCTGGTGTTCTCGGGGATGCTGCTCGCCAGCCTGCCGCTGCTGGTCATCTACCTGCTTATGTCGCGGCAGTTCATCGCCGGGCTGACCGCAGGAGCTGTCAAGGGGTAGCGGACCCAGATAGACGACTAGCCTTCGGCGCATGCGCCGGCTGGTTCGCTTGGGGCGGTCAAGGGGTAGCGAACCTCAGGTGGTCGACTGCCTGTAGGCCGTGTCGACCGGCCCGGCGGACGGCAGCCGCCCATAGATGTCGGCCAGCTTGGCGAGCTCAGGCGCGACCCAGTGCGGCACCTCGTGCCACCTGAAGCGCCACGACCAGTTACCGGCCGGCACGCCGGGCGTGTTCATCCGCGCCTCCGGTCCCAGGTCGAGCACGTCTTGCAGCGGCACGATGGCGAGGTCGGCGGTGGAGGCGAGGGCGAGCCTGATCATGTCCCAGGAGACGCGCTCGTCACCCCTGGCGAGGTAGCGGCGCACGAAGTCGCGCTCGCGCTCCGGCGCGGTGGCGTACCAGCCGCGCGTCGTCTCGTTGTCGTGGGTACCGGTGTAGACGACGGAGTTATGCGGGTAGTTGTGCGGCAGGTACGGATCGTCGGAGCCGCCTGCGAACGCGAACTGCAGCACCTTCATGCCCGGCAGGCCGTTGGCGTCGCGCAGCTCCTCGACGTCAGGCGTGATCACGCCCAGGTCCTCGGCGATGAGCGGCAGCTCGCCGAGCGCGGCGCGCAAGGCGTCGAACAGCGCCTGACCGGGACCGTCGACCCAGCGCCCCTTGACGGCGGTGGGTTCGCTGGACGGTATCTCCCAGTAGGCGGCGAACCCACGGAAGTGATCGATGCGCAGCAGGTCGACGAGCCGCAGAGCCGCGCGCACCCTTGAGATCCACCAGTCGTAGCCCCGCTGCGCCAACACGTCCCAGCGGTAGAGCGGGTTGCCCCAGCGCTGACCGGTCGCGGAGAAGTAGTCGGGCGGCACGCCGGCGATGACGGTGGGCTGGCCCTCGCCATCCAAGAAGAACAGCTCACGGTTGGCCCAGGCGTCGGCGGAGTCGAGCGAGACGAAGATCGGCACGTCCCCGACGACGTTCACGCCCTTGGCGTTGGCGTACGCCTTCAGGGCGCCCCACTGCTCGAAGAACCAGAACTGCCACAGCGCGAACCTGTCTATGTCAGCGGCCAGGTCGCTCCGTGCCGCGGCCAAAGCCGGTGGGTGCCTGTCGCGCTGTGGCGCCGGCCACTCGCCCCACGCCCTGCCGCCGTGGGAGCCCTTCAGCGCCATGAACAGGGCGAAGTCGTCGAGCCACGCGGCGTGCTCGGCGCGGAACGCCGCGAGCGCGGCGCGCTGCTCGGCCGAGGCGCCGGTCGCGAACCGCTCGGCGGCGCGCGTCAGCAGGTCGAGCTTGACAGGGATCACCGCTCCGAAGTCGACGGCGCCGGCGGGCAGCAGTCGCAGCGGCGTCAGCTCGGCCGTCTCGAGCCAGCCCGCCTCGACCAGCTCGTCGAGGGCGATGAGGTACGGGTTGCCGGCGAACGAGCTGAAGCACTGGTAGGGGCTGTCGCCGTAGCCGGTCGGACCGAGCGGCATAACCTGCCACAGCCGCATCCCGGCCGACGCGAGGAAGTCGACCCAGGCCCGCGCCTCGGCGCCGATCTCACCGATGCCGTTGGGGCCCGGGAGGCTGGTCGGGTGCAGCAAGATGCCGGCGCGACGATCTGAGACGGAACTCCGCGTCATTTGACGAACGGCTTACCGGTGGCCTTGGGCGCGATCGATCTGCCGACGAAGCCGGCCAGCACCATCATCGTCAGCACGTACGGCAGGCTCTGCACGACCGTCGGAGGCACGAGCTGTCCGCCGCCGAGCAACACCTCGGTGGCCTGGAACGCGCCGAACAGCAGCGTCGCGCCCAGCACGCCGAGCGGGTGCCACTTGCCGAAGATCAGCGCCGCCAGGGCGATGAAGCCGCGGCCGCCCGACATCTCGGCGATGAACTGGTTGAGGTTGCCGATCGACAGGTAGGCGCCGCCCAGCCCGGCCAACATGCCCGAGATGATCACGCCCGCGTAGCGCATGCGGAAGACGTTGACGCCGAGGGAGTCGGCAGCCTCGGGATGCTCGCCGACCGCGCGCAGCCGCAACCCGAACGGCGTGCGGAACACGACGAACCACACCACCGGCACCAACAGGAACGCTAGGTAGACGAGCGGAGAGAAGGCCAAGCCGTCGATGCCGAAGAGCTGCCACGTCGGCAGGCGGTTGCGTATCGTCGCGGAGGTTGACGTGTTGCCGTAGAGCCCGTACAGCACCACGGCCGGGATGCCGACGGCCATCAGGTTGATGGCGGTGCCCGAGATGATCTGGTCGGCGCGGTAACGGATCGAGACGACGGCGTGGATCCAGCCGACCAGGCCGCCCATCAGCGCCCCGGCGAGCACGCCGAGCCAGGGCGCGAACCAGACCACCGCGACCGGGTTATCGCGCAAGAACGGCGCCTCGATCAGCTGCGTGGTGACGGCAGCCGCCAGCGCGCCGAACAGGATGATGCCTTCGAGCGCGATGTTGACGACGCCTGAGCGCTCGCTGAACAGGCCGCCGAGCGCCGCGAACAGCAGCGGCGTCGTGGCGCGGATCATCGAGGAGGCGAGAGCGAGGAGGATCACCTGATCCATTCAGATCTCCCCCGTCGCCGGCTTGGCGGCTTCCTTGGCGTCATCGGCCGCGGGCTTGGCCGGCGCGGTCGCGGCGCGGAAGCGCATGAACCCTCGAGCGGCGATGAACAAGACGACGAGGGCGAGGATCATGCTCACGACGTCACGGGTCAGGTCGGGGAAGGTGATGTTCAGCACCGACCCGCCGTACTTGAGCACGCCGAACAGGAACGCGGCCAGGACGGTACCGAACGGGTTGTTGGCGGCGAGGAGCGTGACCGCTATGCCGTCGAACCCGTCGCTCGTCGGTATCGACTGGCGCAGCGCGTAGTCCTCGAGCGCGCCGCCGAGCACGTAGTGGGTGGCGGTGAGCCCGGCGAGCCCGCCGCTTATCGCCATGGCCATGAGCGTGTTGCGCGCGATGTTGGCGCCGCCGTACTCGGCCGCCCGCGGCGCGAGGCCGACCGCCCGCAGCTCGTAACCCCAGCGGGTGCGGAACAGCAGCACATAGACGAGCACCGCCGCCGCCAACGCCAGCAGGAACGACAGGTTCAGCTTGGTAGGCGGTATCGCCGTCGGAACGGCCGTGAGCTGGAACAGCATCCCTAGCAGGTACACGACGACCCCGACGCCGACAGCGCCGACGAGCCGCATGGGCCAGGCGCGGAAGGCGCGCCAGCGCCCCAGCAGCGCGAGAGCCGCGAGGGCCGCCAACGGGGCGAGGATCTTGGCGTAGTCGATGCGCACGACGTTTACGCCGGGGTTCGCGCGCAGGTCGATGCCGACGATCGCCGGCAGCTGCGGCAGCCGCGCCTGTACGTTCAGCTCACGAGACTTCGGTTCGTTGCCAGGCACCTTGAACGGCATGCGCAGCGTGACGGGCGCGTCCCCGGCGCGCGGCAGCCCGGCCACCACGCAGCCGGAGAGGAGCAAGACGGCGAAGCCGGCGAACACGGCCCGAGGAGCGCGCCCGACCGCGCGCCGGACCGCAGGAATCAGCATCAGCACCAAGGCAGCCACGGCGCCGGCGACGAGCACGACGATGATCCGCACGGCGGCGGCCGCGAACACGTTGCCGGCGGACAGGATGAACAGCAGGACCGACGCCGCCACGAAGTTGAGCAGGATGGTGTTGATCACCTCGTTGGCGCCGAACCGAGCCTTGAGCCAACCAGCGAGCCCACCCCACAGAGCGCCGCCGAGCGCGGCCGAGAGGATGGCGAGCGGCAAGACGACTGCCTTCGGTCCTGGGATGTAGAGAGCCGCGAGCATCGCGAAGATGGAGCCGATCACCATCTGCCCCGGCGCGCCGATGTTGAACAGCCCGGCCTGGAAGCTGAACCCCACGGCGAGGCCGGTGAAGATCAGCGGCGTCGCGATCTTCAGCGACTCCGCGAAGCCGTTCACCGTGCCGAGCGAGTCGTGGAACATCGTGTAGTACGCGTGCCACAGCGTGTCGATGCGCCCGACCAGCCTGGTGAAGAACGAGGACATGTCGATGTTGGACCCCAGGGGGGTCGGCTGCAGCGCGAGGATCACGACCGCCGCCGCCAGCAGCGCCAGGACGATCGAGATGGCCGGCACCGCGGCCGCTTTCACCGTGCCGTCGATCGCGCGCGCCGCGCGCGGCCAGACCTTGGCGCCGAACAGCAGCGCCAGCAGGCCGGTGACGACAGCGAAGAACGCCGTCGGTCCGAAACCGGAGTTCGTGTACGGCAGACGCCTGATCACCAGACCGGCGGTGCGGGCGGCGGCGATGTTCTCGTCGAGCGTCGATTCGCGCGCGCCGGCTAGGGCCTCCTGCAGCCGCTCGACGTCGATGTTGGGCCTCGCGGCGGCGATGGCAGCCGTCACCTCGTTCTCGAACGCGCCGATGCGCGCGTCACCGACGGCAGCGTTGAAGCTGGAGTACCCCCAAGCGGTGACGCCGACGAGAAGCGCGCCGAAGCCCAGCCACACGACCCTGCGGGTACGTTCCGGCGCCGCGGCGGCCGCACCGATGCCTGCGGCGCCCAGCAGCGTCAGCAGCAACACGACGCCGGAGCCGGGAACGTCGACGGGCGGAGTGCGGCCCGTGAAGTCGAAGTGCCTTTCTGGCAGAAGCAGGACAGCGCTGCGCGCGCCTGTCTCGCGGTTGTAAGCGGCCCACGGAGCCACCGCAACGGCGATGAGCGTCAGGACCGCCATCGCCAGGAGAGCCAACCTGTCGGTCACACGTCAATCATACGCGGCCGGCGCGAGAGGCCAGAGCCAGTCGCTCGAGCGTCTTGGCAACGACGGCAGCGGGCGGCCGCGCGTCGGGGTCCTTCGACAACAGGCTCATGACGAGTGGATCGTACGAGGCGAGCCGCGCATCGAACTCCGACGGCGGCTGCGGGGTCTCGGTGCCGTGAGCCGTCATCACCTCGGCCGCCGAGCCCGTGAACGGCACCTGGCCGGTCAGGGTCTGGTACAGCAGAGCTCCCAGCGAGTAGAGGTCGTTGGCGAAGGCAGGCACACCGCCCTGCGCGACCTCGGGACTCAGGTAGGCGATCGTGCCAGCCAGCGCCGCGTCGGCCTTGTCGCCGACGCAAGCCGCCAGGTCGAAGTCGAGCAGGCGGGCGTTGGCCCTTTCGTCGACGAGGATGTTCTCCGGTTTGACGTCGCGGTGAACGATGCCGCGCTCGTGCAGGTAGGCGACCGCGTCAGCCACGCCGACCAGGGAGTCGATGACCTCGGCCGTCGACCTCCCCTCGCTCCAAGCGGCCAGGCGCTTGCCGGGAGCGAGCGGCATCAGCACGCCGGGGTTGCCGTCGAGCGTCAGGTCTCTCTCGACCGGGTTGAGGTGCGGGTGCTCCAAGCCCTTGCCGAAGAGCAGCTCGCGTTGGGCGCGTCTTAAGTTCTCGGGGCGGAACAGCTTGAGCGCCTTGAGCCGCTTGCCGTCGCTGGCGAGGTAGACGCGCGACGAAACTCCGCGCTCGAGCTCGCGGATGACCTGCAGCCCGTCATCGAGCTTGGCACCTATGATTCCCACCGCGCTCGATGGTAGCGACGCCACCCGCCGAAAGCGAGCGGATTCGCCACTAGCCGCTCTGCTACGTCTCAGCCCGCGCTCAACGCTTGACCAGCAGAGCCTCGCGCACCAGGGCCGCGAAGGCGTCGCGCTCGACATCGCCGCCGCTTCTGGCGCCGGCCTCCTCGCGCGGCAGCTTCAGCAGCAGGTGCCTGAAGCCGGCCTTGAGGATCGCCGAGCGGGTGCGTCTCACGAAGGCCGACGCCTCCTCCCGGTAGGCGGCGACGTCCTCGGGGCCTACCGGCAGGCGCTCGCCCGTCTCGACGTCGTGAAGCTCGAAGCTGCCGAGCTGCGGCTCGAGGTCGTCTTCCGACAGCAGTTGGATGAAGCCGGCGTCCATGCCCCTGGCCCTCAGCGCGGCGAGCGCGGGCTGCAGTGGAGCGTCCTCGAGCAGGTCAGAGACCACCAGCGCCAGCGCGCTGCCCCGCATCGACGGCAGCGAGAGCGCGAAGCGCTTGAGGCCGGTGACCGGCCCGATGTCGGCGCCGGTCAGCACCTTGGCCTCCTCGACGAAGCGCCACGTCTCGCGCATCCCGCTGAGACCCTGCGCGCGCCGGCTGCTGGTGCCGTCGAGCAGGTGGAGCTGTGTGGGTGCGTCGCGCTGCGCGACGTAGCTGAGCAGTTGCACCAGCGTCCTAGCGAAGCGCGCCTTGCGGCCGAGGCCCATGCTGGCGCTGGTGTCGAGCACCAGGTGGAGCTGCACCGCACGCTCGGCCTGGTAGAGGCGTGTGTAGAGCCTGCCGCTGCGCGCGTAGACGCGCCAATCGACGTAGCGCAGCTCATCGCCGGGCTGGTAGGGCCTGAAGTCGTGGAACTCGACGCTCTGCCCGGCCTCGGTGCTGCTGCGCTCGCCGGTCAGGCGGCTCAGCGAGCGCGAAGCCAGCGCGTACCTGTCCAGGATGGCGCGGCTGCGGCCGGAGATCATGGCGTGATCACGCTCGGTGGGTCACCGCGGCCGGTCGACCTTGGCGAGCACCTCGCTCAGCACCTGGTCGGGGTCGGCGCCCTCGACCTCGGCCTCGAAACTGAGCAGCAAGCGGTGCCTTAGCGCAGGCAGCACAGCCTGCCTCACGTCCTCGTACTCGACGTTGGGGCGCCCCGCAGCCAGCGCGTAGCCCTTGGCGGCGAGCGCTATGGCCTGCGCGCCACGGGGGCTGGCGCCGAGCCTCACCAGTGGGTGCGAGTGCGTCGCCTCGACGAGCTTGACGATGTAGTCGAGGGCGGCGTCGGCGATCGGCACGGCCCTGAGCATCCGCTGCAGCTCGAGCAGCTCCTCGCGACTGAAGATGCGCTCCGCGACGGCCTCGCGCTCGCCGGTGGTCACGGCGAGTATGCGCCTAAGCGTCTCGGCGTCAGGCCTCGCGATGCTTATCTTGAACAGGAAGCGGTCGAGCTGGGCTTCGGGCAGCGGGTAGGTGCCCTCCATCTCGAGCGGGTTCTGAGTGGCGAGGACCATGAACGGCTGCGCCAGCTCGTGCTTGACGCCGGAGACCGTAACGGCGCGCTCCTGCATCGCCTCCAGCAGCGCCGACTGCGTCTTGGGGGTGGCGCGGTTGATCTCGTCTGCCAGCAGCACGTTGGTGAACACGGGGCCGCTCTGGAACTCGAAGCGGCGCTGTCCCTCGGCTTCGATGAACACCGTCGTGCCGGTGACGTCGGCCGGCATCAGGTCGGGCGTGAACTGGATGCGCGCGAAGTCGAGCTCGGTCGCCTCGGCGAACGCCCGCACCAGACGCGTCTTGCCGAGGCCAGGCACGCCTTCGATCAGCACGTGACCGCGCGCCAACGCCGCGACGAGCAGCTCGCTGATGACGCGCTCCTGCCCGAGGATCACGGTCGAGATCGTGTTTCTCAGCGCCTTGAACTTCTCCTGGAAGCCTTCGACGGCGATGCCGGCACGGTTGCCTTCGGTAGACATGTGACTCCTCTCGCGCCGATCGGCTCCGGTTGACGTTCCGCGGCCAAGCGCCTGGTAGCAACGGGCAGTATAGCCACGGCTGTGAGGCCGGCGCCGGAAGATCGCTCCTGCGGGAGTAAACTCGTTCACATGCGACCGGCGTACGGCCGAGTGACCCTCAGGCCGCTCGATGAGTTCTCGGAGTCAGATTGGCGGCGGCTACAGAGCCACTTCCGCGACCCCGAGATCGCTCATCTCAACGGCACGCCGCCGAACCGGATGCCGCTGTGGCTGCTCAAGCGCCTGTTGCGCACCGATTCACGCCGCATCGACAGGGCGACCTTCGGGATCTTCGACGAACGCGATGAGTTCATCGGCACGACCGAGCTCTACGACCTCCGTGGCCGCCGCGCCACGCTCGGGATCATCATCGGCGAGCGCAGCCACTGGTCGGCGGGTTACGGACCCGAGGCGATGAAGGCCCTGCTGTCGTACGCGTTCACGGTCCTGGGCCTAGAGACCGTCACGCTCAACACGTTCGGCGACAACGAACGCGCGCAACGCGCGTTCAAGAAGGTCGGCTTCCTCGAGGTGAGACGCCGCGTCGAGCACACCGGCCGCGTCGACGTCCACATGGAGCTGTCGCGCTCGGCCTGGGCGGAGGCGAAGCAGAGCGAGTCGAACCCGCCGGCTACCGAGCCTTCGCCTCCAGCGCAAAGTGCTCCCTGACGGCCTCGGCCGCTGAGCGTCCGACCCCTGGAACCGCCGCCAGCGTCTCCAGGTCGGCGCCGCGCAGCTCGTCGACGCTCGAGAAGTGCGCCAGCAAGGCGTCCCTGCGCTTGGGTCCGATGCCTGGCACGTCGTCGAGCACGCTGCGCGTCAGCGCCTTGCCGCGACGCTGCCTGTTGTAGCCGACGGCGGTGCGGTGCGCCTCGTCGCGCACGTGAATGAGCAGCTTGAGGCCGGGGTGGCTCAGCGGCACGAGGACCTCCTCACCGGCAGCCGTGATGAGCGTCTCCTGCTTCTTGGCGAGGCCGACGAGCGGCACGTCCACCCCCGCCTCCGCCAGTGCGCTCTTCGCCATGCCGATCTGACCCTTGCCGCCGTCGATGAGCAGCAGGTCGGGCTGAGGAAGCGTGTCGGCGAGCGAGCCGGTGAAGCGTCTGAGCACGGCCTGGCGCATGGCGTAGAAGTCGTCCGATGCCCTGGCGTCGCGGATGCGGAGCTTGCGGTAGTCGCTGCGCTTGGCCCTGCCACCCTCGAACGAGACGATGCTGGCGACGGTGTGCTCGCCCATCAGGTTCGAGATGTCGAAGCCCTCGATGCGCCACGGCGGCGACTCGAGCCCTAGCAGCTGCTGCAGCTCCTTGACGCCCGGCGTCTCACCGCGGCGCTCCAGCAGAGCTATCTCAGCCTCCACACCCGTGACGGCGTTGCGCTGCGCCATCTCCATCAGCGCGACCTTGTCGCCGCGCTGCGGACTCGAGATCTTCACCCTGCGCCCGGCCCTGCCGCTGAGGAAGCGCTCCCAGGTCTCGACGTCGAGCTCGGCCGTGTCCGGCACCAGCACCAGCGGCGGCAGCTGGGTGGCTTGAGCGTAGTAGTCGACCATCATGCGCTCGAGCACCTCGGCGTCGGAGGCGTCCGCCGCCTGAGTCAGGAAGCGCTTGTCTCGCCCGATGACCCGGCCAGAGCGCATCTGGAAGAGCTGCACCATCGCGAAGTTGCCGGCCTTGGCGAGACCGAGGAAGTCGAGGTCGCCGCCGGCCGACTGGACGACGCTGGCGTCGTAACCGGTCAGGCGCGTGAGGGCGTCGAGCCTGTCGCGGTAGGTGCCGGCCAGCTCGAAGTCCTGCCTGGCCGCTGCCGCCAGCATCTCGGCGCGCAGGTCCTCGATGACGCCGCCGACGCGGCCCTCCAGGAACGCCTTCACCTCGCGCACGACCTTGGCGTACTCGGCGGCCTCTACCTCCATGGCGCACGGCGCCAGGCAGCGGCCCATGTGGTACCTGAGGCAGGGCCGTTTGCGCGTCGCCAGCGGCACACCCGAGTTCTTGCGCAGCTTGAACGTGCTGTAGACGAGGTCTAGGACGCGCCTCACGGAACCGGCGCTCGGGTAGGGACCGAAGTAGGTGGCGCCGTCCTTCTCGACGCGCCGCGTCATCACGAGCGTCGGGTACGCCTCCTTGGTCAGCTTCAGGAACGGGTAGCTCTTATCGTCCTTGAGCTGGACGTTGTAGTGCGGCTTGTGGCGCTTGATCAGGTTCGACTCGAGGATCAGCGCCTCGACCTCGTCGTTGACGACGATGAACTCGAGCGTAGCGGCGTCGCGCGTCAGGTACCGCTCTTTCTGACCCGTATGCCTGCCGAAGTACGACCGCACACGGCTGCGCAGGTTGACAGCCTTGCCGACGTAGACGACCTTGCCGCTGAGGTCGATGAACAGGTAACAGCCGGGCCCGGTCGGCAGTACCGGGAGGTCGGAGCGCTTCACTGGGCCGATTTTACGTGCGGCAGCGGCCCAAGCGCGTGCCGCGCAAGTCGTCGGGCCGACGAAGAGCTCAAAGCGCGGTTTCCAACCCCTGCCGGTCTCAACAGACTGCGCTCATCTAAGGGGCGTACAATCCTGCCGCGACAGACAGCGCTCGTGGCTGCTCGTTGATGGCCGACCCGCCGAACGCAGAGCGATTACCGACCCGGGCACCAGAAGCAAGGAGAACGGACTCGAATGACCAACCAACGCCATGACCTTCCGCGGTACGCCGCCGGAGTGATGCTCACCGCGCTGATCACACTGCTGGCAGCCTGCTCATCGCCTCAGACTCCTCCGAACGTGCAGACCATAGTCTCGGGCGCGACCGCCGACGAGATCAGCGGCACCCTCCAAACGGGCGTGCCCGACTCGGACCCCGAGGCCCCTGACGCCTCGGTTACCGGCGCCGAGACGATCATCCCCGGCGGCAGCGCTCTGTTCAGCATCTCCGGCTCGGCTCCGTTCACGACCATCTACGTCTCGGTGACCGGCACACCCGACTACTACGAGATCCAGGTCGAGGAGACCGAGTCGCAGGACATCGTCCTCAACTTCTCGCCCGATCTGAACGAGCCGTCTTACATCCTGAGCTTCGCGGTGGGCAACGGTAACGGCGCCGGCACTGCCGCGTCGCACGGCGTGGCCGTCGAAGGCGTCGGCACCGGTGAGCTGCAGATCAGCCTCTCCTGGGACGTGCCGAGCGACCTCGATCTGCTGGTGCAGGACCCGGCGGGAGACTGGGTCTACTGGGGCAACCGCGACGTCGAGTCCGGTGGCACGCTCGACCTCGACTCCAACTCCGCTTGCGGCGGCTCCGACAAGCGCACCGAGAACGTCACCTGGGCCGGCAGCACGCCTCCGACGGGTTCGTTCCAGGTCGTCGTCAACCAGTACTCCGCCTGCGGTAATGCCGAGACCAAGTACGTCGTGACCGTGCGCATGGGCGACGCCAGCTTCCGGACCTTCGAAGGGACGTTCACGGCCGAGGAGCTCACGGGTCTGAGCTTCACCGACAGGCTGATCACCTCCTTCGACTACCCGCCGGCTGAGTGACGCCGGCGTGAGCGCCGCGCCGCTCGCGATGCGTTAGAAGCGGGACGTTAGGCACTGAGAGCGCGCTGCGGCGCGCTCTTATCCTTGCCTGGACGGACACGCGCGTCAGCCGCGACTCCACATCATCACTGAGGCCGCCCGCGCGTTCGCCGCAGCGGGCCCTGCTCGTGCCCGCCCGGCAGTCCGGGAAGGCGAGGCCGAGCCATGAGCAAGAAGTGGGTCTACCTGTTCGATCAGGTGAGCGAAGCCGAAGCGCTCGCTGGTGATTGGGACGGAGCGCGCGCGCTGCTGGGCGGCAAGGGGGCGAACTTGGGCGACATGACACGCCTGGGCGTGCCCGTGCCTCCCGGCTTCACGGTGACGACCGAGGCCTGCAACGCCTACCTGGCAGCCGGCGAGCGCTTTCCCGAAGGAATGTGGGAGCAGGAGCTCGAGGCGCTCAGGCGCGTCGAGAAGTTGACCGGTAAGGCGTTCGGCGTCGCGGAGCGCCCGCTGCTGGTCTCGTGCCGCTCCGGCGCCAAGTTCTCGATGCCGGGGATGATGGACACCATCCTCAATATCGGCCTCAACGACGAGGTCGCCAGCGGGTTGATCGCGCTGACAGCCGAACCGCGCTTCGTCTACGACTCGTACCGCCGCTTGGTGCAGATGTTCGGCTCGGTCGTGTTGGGTGTGCCCGACGAGGTGTTCGAGGCGGTCATCACCGCCAAGCGCAAGGCGGCCGGTGTCGCCAGCGACGCCGAGCTCTCCGCCGCCGACTGGAAAGAGACGACCCGCAAGTTCAAGGAGATCGTCAAGACCTACACCGGCACCGACTTCCCCGAGGAGCCGCTCGAGCAGCTCAAGCTCGCGACCGAGGCGGTCTTCAGGTCGTGGAACGGCAAGCGCGCGATCGACTACCGCAACGCCGCCGGCATCCGCCACGACCTCGGCACCGCCGTCAACATCCAGACGATGGTGTTCGGCAACATGGGCGACGACTGCGCGACGGGCGTCGCGATGAGCCGCAACGCCACCACCGGTGAGAACCACATCGAGGGCGACTTCCTCGTCAACGCTCAGGGCGAGGACGTGGTGGCAGGCATACGCCCGACCAAGGACTTAGACGATCTCAAGGTCGTGATGCCGCAGGCTTACGAGGAGTTCGCCAGCATCGCGCGGCGGCTCGAGAAGCACTACCGCAACATGCAGGACATGGAGTTCACGGTCGAGCACGGCAAGCTCTGGGTCCTGCAGACCCGCGACGGCAAGCGCACCGCGCAGGCCGAGGTCAAGATCGCCGTCGACATGGTCGAGGAGAGCCTGATCGACCGCGAGACGGCCGTCAAGCGCGTCAAGCCCGACCAGATCGACTACTTCCTGCACCCGCAACTCGATACCAAGGCCCGCCAGGAGGCGCGCCTGCTGGCGCGCGGCCTCAACGTCTCGCCGGGAGCGGCTGTCGGCATGGTCGCTTTCGACGCCGACACCGCCGAGCGCTGGGCGAAGGTCGACGGCCGCGACGTGATCATGGTGCGGCCGGAGACCAAGCCTGACGACGTTCACGGCATGCTCGCCGCCAACGGCATCGTCACCAGCAGCGGCGGACGCACCAGCCACGCGGCTCTGGTCGCGCGCCAGTTCGGCAAGCCGGCTGTCGTCGGTATAGCGGCGCTGGAGATCGACCTGACGGCCCGCCAGATGACGGTCGACGGGCTCGTCATCAAGGAGGGCGACCACATCTCGGTCGACGGCACCCTCGGCGACGTCTACCTCGGCAAGCTGCCGACGGTCGTCCCCGACATCACCAACCCGTACCTGACCAGGCTGCTCGGCTGGGCCGACGAGATCCGCAGCCTCGGCATCAGGGCCAACGCCGACTACCCCGCCGACGCTGAGCGCGCCCGCGCCAACGGCGCAGAGGGTCTCGGGCTGGTCCGCACCGAGCACATGTTCTTCGAGGCCGACAGACTGCCGATCGTGCAGCGCATGATCATGGCCCGCAACACGACCGAACGCGCCGAAGCTCTCGAGGAGCTGCTGCCGATGCAGCGGCAGGACTTCGTCGGCCTGTTCCGCGCGATGGACGCCCTGCCGGTGATAATCCGCCTGATCGACCCGCCGCTGCACGAGTTCCTGCCGTCGCACGACGAGCTCACCCACGACCTCGCCGACCTGAAGATGCAGCTGCAGCACCACGCGACGCTGCGCGACGTCGACAGCGCCCTGAGCGTCATCAGGCAGAAGCAGGACCACCTGGTGCGCGTAACCGAGCTGCGCGAGGCGAACCCGATGCTCGGCACCCGCGGCGTGCGCCTCGGCATCCTGATACCCGAGCTGACCAAGATGCAGGTGCGCGCCATCTTCGAGGCGGCCTGCCAGGTGAAGCGCGAGGGTGTCGACGTCCACCCCGAGGTGATGATCCCGCTGGTCGCTCACGTCAACGAGCTCACGGTGCAACGCCAGAGCCTCGAGGCCGAGGCTGCCGCCGTGATGGCGGAGACCGGCGTGAAGGTCGACTACCACTTCGGCACGATGATCGAGGTGCCGCGCGCGGCCCTGATCGCCGACGAGCTGGCCGAGCACGCGCAGTTCTTCAGCTTCGGCACCAACGACCTGACGCAGACCGCCTACGGGGTCTCGCGCGACGACGCCGAGAAGGGCTTCCTGATGTACTACCTCGAGCACGGCGTCCTCGAGGAGAACCCCTTCGACCGCATCGACCCGCGCGGCGTCGGCAAGCTGATGGAGATCGCGACGCAGCTCGGCCGCAAGGTCAGGCCCGACCTCGAGGTAGGCATCTGCGGCGAGCACGGCGGCGACCCGACCTCCATCGAGCTGTGCCACAGGCTGGGCCTCGACTACGTGAGCTGCTCGCCCTTCAGGGTGCCGGTGGCGCGGTTGGCCGCTGCGCACGCGGCTCTGAAGTTCGGGCGTGGCGAGATGCGTGGCAGGCACCCCTCGGAGCCGGAGCCGGTTCCTACCGAGCCGGCCAAGGAGCTCGTGACGGCTTAGCCGGAGTGGTGTTCTAGGGGCGTCGCTGAGATCAAGTAAGCAGCTGGGATGGTGGTCGCTACTGACCACCATCCTTTGTTTCGTTCTGGACCAGGCAAGGATACGTAGTTTTACGTAGATGTGCTACGATTTAAGGGTGAAGCCTATCGGGGTTCGAGAGTTGCAGCAGCACGCCTCAAGAATCGTCCGCGAGGTCGAGGCGGGCGAGGGCGAGTACATGGTGACGGTGCAGGGGCGAGCCACATCTGTCGTGATAGCCAAAGCCACTAGCGACCTGACCGGCGGCGCTACCGCCGAGCAGGTGCTCGCAGCTTCTTTCGCGATCGAGCGCGATGACGCAACGACAAGGGCGCTGCTCGAGATGCTCGAAGCAGGCAGAGACGCCTCGGGCACGATCGGCTCCCCAGACCGCGAATGAAGGTTCTGCTCGATACGAACCTTCTGATCACTGGCCTGCGTCCGGAGGCAGTGGCACGCTATCCGAACGCACGCTTCTACACCTCGGCTATCTGCTACGCGGAGCTCGCCGAGGGCGAGTTCTCCTCGGATGCCAAGATCGCGGTGCAGGCAGGCTTGCAGCTCCACAACGTCCGCAGCCTCTACGGGCCCGGGTTACCGTTCGCCGACCGCGAATCTCAGGTCTATCGCACTGTGTGCCAAGCCATCACCGCTGGAGGAGGAACTCTCAGTCGCTTGCGCAGAGTCGACATGATGATCGCTGCAACCGCAATCAGTCGCGAGATGGCGCTCGGCACGCGGAACGTGAAGGACTTCAAGGCGCTGGAGAGCGTCCTGGATGTCGTCGAGCTCTAGGGCTCAGAGATCCAGGAACAGCGCCTCGGGCGTCTCGAGCAGCTCTATCACGCGGCTGGTGAACATCGCCCCCTCGGCGCCGTCGACGAGCCGGTGATCGAACGACAGGCTCAGGTAGATCATCGACCGCGCCGCGATGCTGTCGTCCGGCATGACGACCGGCCGCTTCTTGATCTGGTGCACGCCGAGGATGGCGGCCTCGGGCGTGTTGATGATAGGGAACGAGAAGAGCCCGCCGAGGCTGCCGATGTTGGTGACTGAGAACGTGCCGCCTCTGACATCCTCGGGCTTCAGCGTGCCGTCACGCGCAGCGGCGGCGAGCCTGTTGATCTCGTTGGCCACCTCCAGGAGCGAGAGGCGGTGGACACCCTTCACCACCGGCACGACGAGGCCGTTGTCGGTCGCGACGGCCATGCCGAGGTTGCAGTAGCGCTTCAGCACGACCTCGCCCTTGTCCTCGTCCAGGCTCGAGTTGAGGCTGGGGAACTCGGCCAGCGCGGCCGCGACGGCCTTCATCACGAACGGTAGGTACGAGAGCTTCACGCCGCGCCTGGCAGCCACGGGCTTGAGGCGTTCGCGGAGGTTGACAAGCGCAGTGACGTCCGCCTCGTCGACGTGCAGCGTCCTGACCGTCTGCAGGTGCGAGGCGACCATCTGGTTGGCGATGGCGCGCCGGATGCCGCGGAAGGGCGTGCGTTCCTCGACGCCGTCGGCTTCCGGCCAGGCGTGGCGGGAAGGAGCCACGGGACCGCGCTGAGTCGAGACGTCGGCGGTGCGCGCAGGAGCAGCGGCGATCCCACCGCTGACGTGTTGCTTGACGTCGTCGACTCTGACGCGTCCGTGCGGACCGCTGCCAAGGACCTGTTCGACGTCCACCCCGAGCTCGCGCGCGAGCTTGCGTGCAGCAGGGACAGCCAGCACGCGGCCGTAGGCGCCGCGGCCGACCGAGGGAGGGTTAGCGCGCGCGACGGCGGGCGCCGGCGCCGGTGCGGCGCGAGGCGACGGCGGCGGGTCGGCCACGACGCTGCTCGGTCCGGCACGCGACGGAGAGCGCAGCGTTACCGTGATGTCACCGCCTCCCGCACCGGGTTTGAACAGGCTCAGCTTGTCGCCGTCATCGGGCTCGCCGTCGTCCTGAACCGGCGGGGCCACGGACCTCGCGGTCTCGGTGGCGCTGGCGCCAGCGCCGACTGCGTCGGCGTTGGCGTTGGCGAACCGCGCTATCGGCTGATGAACCTTGACGATGTCGCCCTCGGCAGCCAGGTGCTTCTCGAGCACTCCGGCGAACGGGGCCGGCAGCTCGACCGTCACCTTGTCGGTCATGACCTCGACGACCGCTTGGTCCTTGCCGACGCTCTCGCCCTCGGCGACGAGCCAACGCACGATCTCGCCCTCGACGACGGACTCTGCGAGCTCAGGCAGCAGCATCTCTCGCGACATTCAGCGCTCCTCTAGTAATCGAGCACGCGCTGCACGGCCTTGAGGATGCGATTCGGCCCAGGCAGGTACTCGCGGTCTTGCGCGTAAGGGTAGGGGGTGTCGAAGCCCGTCACGCGCAGCGGCGGCGCGAGCAGAGAATCCATGACCTCTTCGCTGATGGTGGCCGCGACCTCGCTGATGAACCCCGCGGTGCGCGGAGCCTCGCTGACGAGCACCACGCGCCCGACGCGCGCGACCGCTTCCAGCACGGCGCCTTTGTCCCACGGCATCAGCGATCGCAGGTCGATCAGGTGCGGCGAGACGCCCTGCGCGGCCATCGCCTCGGCGGCTCTGACGGCCTCGGCCATGCTGCTGCCGTAGCTGATGAGAACGACGTCGTCGCCCTGCATCCGCACGCTCGACGAGCCGATCTCCACCAGGTGATCCGGATCGTCGGGGACCTCCTCGCGGCTGGCGCGGTAGAGGCGCTTCGGCTCCATCACGACGACGGGGTCGTCGTCGCGGATGGCCGCCCGCAGCAGACCGCTGGCGTCGGACGGCGTCGACGGGTAGACGACCTTGAGGCCTGGGGTGTGCACGAAGTGGGTCTCGGGGTTCTGCGAGTGGTGGTTGCCGCCCTTCACCCCGCCGCCGGCCGGCATGCGCACGACGAGGGGCGCCGTGAACTGACCGCCGGAGCGGTAGCGCAGCTTGGCGGCTTGCGAGACCAGCTGGTCCATGCCCGGGTAGACGTAGTCGGCGAACTGGATCTCAGCGACGGGCCTGTGACCGTGCACGGCCATCCCGACCGCGGCCCCGATGATGGCGGCCTCCGAGAGCGGCGAGTCGATGACCCGATCGGGACCGTACTTGTCGAAGAGTTTCTCGGTGGCGAGGAACACACCACCGCGCTTGCCGACGTCCTCGCCGATGACCACGACGCTGTCGTCGCGCTCCATCTCCCTGTCGAGGGTCATAGCGATGGCTTGAACCATCGTCATCGTGCTCATGCCAGCAGGTCTTCTCTCTGCTCCCGTAGGTGCGCGGGCAACTCCGCGTAGACGTCCTCGAACATCCACTCGACCGGGACCGGTCCAGCGGCTTCGACACGCGCGATCACGTCCGTAAGCTCCTCGTTGATTCGGGAGCGCAGCTCATCGTCATGCTCCTGCGACCAGAGCTTGCGCCGCTCGAGCAGGCGGCGCAGGCGCAGGAGCGGGTCGCGGCGCTTCCACGCCTCGACCTCCTGGCGGGGGCGGTAACGGCTGTCGTCGTCGGCCGAGGAGTGGCCTCCGTACCGGTAGACCTGCATCTCGATGAGGCTGGGTCCGAAGCCGGCGCGCGCGCGCTCGATGGCGAACTTCGACACGTAGTAGCAGGCGAGGACGTCCATGCCGTCGACCACGTAACCCGGCATGCCGTAGGCGTGCGCCTTGACCGCGATGTTCTCCGAGCCCGTCTGCTTCTCGAGGCCCACGCTTATCGCATAGCGGTTGTTCTGGCAGACGAACACGGCGGGAACGCCCTGAGCCCCGGCCAGGTTGATGGCGGCGTGCCAGTCGCCCTCGCTGGTGGCTCCGTCGCCGAAGTTGACGACCGTGACCTCGTCGGTGCCGCGCAGCTTCATGCTCAGCGCGGTGCCGACGGCGGGCGGGATGTGCGAGGCGATGGGGGACGAGATCGAGTAGAGCTTCAGCGTGCGCGACGCCGTGTGGTACGGCATCTGACGACCGCGCGTGGTGTCGGCGCGCGTGCCCATCGCCTGAGCGATGAACTCGAACGGCTCCATGCCGAGCACGAACAGGAAACCGACGTCCCTGTAGTACGGGTAGACCCAGTCGTGCCCGCGCCGGATGGCGTTGGCGGCTCCTATCTGCGCTCCCTCGTGCCCCGCGCTCGGCGCCACGAAGCTGACCTTGCCCTGGCGCTGCAGCGTGGACACGCGCTCGTCGACGATGCGCCCGAGCAGCATCTGGCGGTAGAAGTCGACCAAGCGGGAGTCGTCGAGATCGAGCTCGAAATCAGCCAGCCACTCGCCCGACTCGCTCAGGAGGGAGATCGGCTCATCGCTGAACGGTTGAAAGGTCTGCGATTCGCGTATCAACCGGTCCTCCTCTCGGATGGTTGGGGTGCGGCCGGCCTCTCCGGCCGCCCATGATCCGCGTTCGGCTCAGTTGCACAAACGATAGCACCCGGACATGACCCCAGCCGTAACCAACCGCCCTTCAGCGGCAAGGCTAGACTGGCTGTCGTGCACGACGCGCAGCCCTCATCAGCAGGCATGTTCGAGCAGCTCAGACGCCCCCTCGCGGTGATCGTCGTGCTGGTCGGTCTCCTGCTTGCCGCCGACCTCCTCAACAGCTACGCCTGGCTGTGGGTCGGCCTCGCGGGAGCCGTCGGCATCTTCGCGCACGCTCGTTACGACTCCTATGCGCTGCTCGTAGCCGGCGCGTTCCTGACCGGCTCCGCCGTCGGGATCCTCCTGGAAGCGACCTTCAACTTCACCGGTGCCTACCTGACCAGCGTCGGCACCGCCGTCGCCATGGTCGAGTTCGTCTCGCCCAGACAGGGTCGGTTGGCGCTGTGGATCGGCGCCGCCGCCATCACACTCGGGGTCGCGCTCGGCCTCGCGGAGGCCGGCGACAAGGCGTGGTGGCTGGCCTGCTTGGTGGCGGCGTGCGGCGGGGCGTACCTGGCTTTGCGTAAGCGCTGAGTCGCAAACGTACCCGGCGGCCGCATGCGGCGGGGCGTGGCTGTAACTGGCAATGCGTAGACGCTAGGTCGCTGACGCCGAACGGTCCGGTACAATCGCAGGGATAGCTAGCGGAGGAACGATGGAGCAGACAATTCACCGTGGTCTAGATGGAGTGGTGATCGACACCAGTCCGATAAGCCACATCGACGGGAACCAGGGCCAGCTCATCTACCGCGGGTACGACATCGGCGAGCTGGCCGACCGCGCTAGCTTCGAAGAGGTCACCTACCTGCTGTGGTACGGCGAGCTGCCGACGGAGTCCGAACTCGCGAGCTTCAAAGCGCGCCTCGCGCCGCTGTTCGAGGTGCCCGACACGGTGTTCGACGCGCTGCGCCTGCTGCCGACCGGCACCAGCCCGATGCACGCTCTGCGCACAGCCGTGTCGCTGCTGGCCGCCTTCGACAAGCAGGCCGATGGAGTCGACGCGGCCAACGTGGAGCGCATCGGCTTCGAGCTGCTCGCGCGCTTCCCCACCCTGGTAGCAGCCATCGACAGGCTACGCCGCGGGCTCGAGCCGGTGTCTCCGGATCCCTCGTTGTCGCTGGCGGGGAACTTCCTCTACATGCTCACCGGCGAGACCCCGACGCCCGCCGCCACCCGCGTGATGGACGTCGCGCTGGTACTGCACGCCGAGCACGGCGCCAACGCCAGCACCTTCGTCGCCCGCGCCACCGCCTCGACGCTCACCGACGTCTACAGCGCGATGACCGCGGCTGTCGCCTCGCTCAAAGGCCCATTGCACGGCGGGGCCAACGAGGCCGTGATGCGCGCGCTCGAGCAGATCGGCGACGTGCCCGGCGTCGAGCCGTACGTCATGGACATACTCAGCCGCAGCGGCGGTCGCGTGATGGGCTTCGGCCACCGCGTCTACCGCGTGCTCGACCCGCGCGCCGGCGTCCTGCGCGAGGTCTCGCTGCAGCTCGCCAACGAGTCGGGCGACTCGAAGTGGTTCGAGATGAGCCTGGAGATGGAGCGCGTGATGGAGCGCGAGATGACGAAGCGCGGGAAGCAGGTGCGGCCTAACGTCGACTTCTTCAGCGCGTCGGTCTACCGCATGCTCGGCTTCGCCACCGACCTGTACACGCCGATCTTCGCCGTCGCGCGCGTGTCGGGCTGGCAGGCTCACCTCGTCGAGCAGTACGCCGACAACAAGCTGATGAGGCCGCGTCTCGCCTACACGGGCACGACCGGCCGGAAGCTCACGCCTATCGCAGAGCGCTGAACCGGCGGGCGTCCGCTAGTCAGCCAGCGCCCTGACCTCGAGCCCCGTCACGAACGACCTGACCGCCTCTTCGTAGGCGGTCGGGTCGTGGTTCCAGGCTTCGACGTGCTCCACGCCGTCGAGCCGGAAGTAGACGAGGTTTGGGCCAGCCGCGGCGGCGAAGGCGTCGACCGCTTCGACCGGCACCGTGCTGTCGGAGGTGCCCGCGATGAGCAGCACCGGCAACGTCAGCGAGCGGGCCGTCGCCACCTGGTTCAGAGCGCCGAAGTCGACGCCGGTGCGCACGCGCGCGGCCAGTAGGGCCAGGCGGGTGAGCGTGCCGGGCAGCGGCAGGCCGGCCTTGACCGCGCCGAGCTTGACGACCTCGTAAGGGTCGACGAGCGGCGAGTCGAGGATTACGGCTACCGGCTCAGGCAGCGAGGGGCTCCAGCGTTCCAGAGCCTCGAGCGCTACCGCGCCGCCCATCGAGAAACCGACCAGCACGACCCTGTCGATGCCTTGCGCGGCCAGGTACTGCCCGCCGGTTATCGCGTCGCGCCACTCGCTGCCGCCGTAGTGATACAAGCCGTCGGGGCTGGCGGCCGACAGGTCGTGATTGCGGTAAGCCACGGCTAGGACGGGCATGCCGAGCCGCTCGAACACCGGCAGCATGCGCAGGGTCTCGGCGAGCTCGCCGCGGCGGCGGCCGTGCAGCATGAGTGCGGCGGTGCGACCCTGGCCGGGCACGTACCAGGCGCGCAGCTGACCGACCTCACCCGGCAGGGTCAGCTCCTGGTACTCGTAGCCATGATCGGCCAGCGGGTCGCGGCGGTAGTAGAAGGTGTCGAGCCTCGCCGGCGTGCCGGCGGTAGGCGGGTCGCCGGTGACGACGGTCAGCTCGCGTTGCACCGTGCCAGAGCTGCTTGTCAGCACCTCGCCCAAGTGCCCGAAGCCGCCCTCCCACAGGAGCCCGTAGGTTCCAGCGGCGTCGGCCCTGGCGAACTGCGGCGCACCGTCGCCGGGAGCCGGCAGGGTGACGGCGCCGTTCTGGTACCCCACGACGTTGAACTCGGGCATCAGCGAGTAAGCCTGCGGGACGATGACGCGGCTCGACAGCGTCCACGCCAAGAACCCGACGGCGGCGGCGACCAAGATCACCAACAGCGTCAAGTACACGCCGAGCCTCCTCAGCATCTCGCGCTCACCACGCCACGGCTCCGTAGGTGTCTTCCCGATCCGGGCTCGTCGAGAACATCACGACCGGGACGCCGGTGTGCGCCTCGATCAGCTCGAGATAGGCGAGGACCTGAGCCGGAAGAGCCGCGCGGCTGCCGAGCCCCTTCAGGTCGCCCCAGCCGGGAACCTCCTGGTAACGCGGCGTCTCGCCGTCGAACCCGATCGCCACCTTGATGCTGTCGAGCCCCGCCAGCACATCAAGCTTGGTCACGACCAGGCCGTCGAAGCCGTTGATCTCGCAGGCGTACTTGAGCTGCGGCAGGTCGAGCCAGCCGACGCGTCGCGCTCGGCCTGTCGTGGTGCCGA
This sequence comes from uncultured bacterium, assembly GCA_964392895.1. Taxonomy (GTDB): domain Bacteria; phylum Deinococcota; class Deinococci; order Deinococcales; family Trueperaceae; genus CAYMRL01. The sequence goes on along the minus strand of CAYMRL010000002.1, from coordinate 431,049 downwards.
ACTCGTCCCACTGGTTCGCGCCGCTGCCGCGCAGGCGGCCCGCCATCTGCTCGTCGGTCACCTCGGTGGCGAACGGGCCGTGACCGACGCGCGTGCTGAACGCCTTCACCACGCCGTAGACGCGGCCTAGAGCCTTGTGACTGACACCGGCGCCAACGACGATGCCGCCGACCGTCGGGTGGCTGCTGGTGACGAACGGGTAGGTGCCGTAGCCGAGGTCGAGCATCGTGCCCTGCCCACCCTCGAACATCACACGCTTACCTTCGGCCAGCGCTCGACGTGTCAAGGCTCCCGTGTCGCGAACAAGGGGCCCGATGCGCTCGGCGACCTCGCGCAGCTCCTCGAACGCCACATCGACGCTGGTCCAACCGACCTTGGCGGTCGAGTTGGGCTTGGCGTCGAGCAGCCGTCCGAGGCGCTCCCTGAGCAGGTCGGGCGCGAGCAGGTCGCCCGCCCTGACCCCGATCCTGCGGGCCTTGTCCGAGTAGGCGGGGCCGATACCGCGGCCGGTGGTGCCGACGAAACCGCCGCCCTCGTCGTTCTTCTTGTGGTGCGGCAGCACCAGGTGAGCCTCGTCAGAGACCCAGACCTCACCGGGGTCGCGCTTGGTGGTCAGAGCGTCGAGCTCTGCGATGAACGCCCAAGGGTCGACGACCATGCCGCTACCGAGCACGGAGACAGGCCGCTCGTGCAGGGTGCCGCAAGGCAGGTGATGCAGCTTGAAGACCTGCTCGCCGACGACGACCGTATGGCCGGCGTTCGCGCCGCCGGAGTACCTGACGACCAGGTCGGCGTCGTGCGCCAGCGCGTCGACCACCTTACCCTTGCCCTCGTCACCCCACTGCGCGCCGATTATCGCTATACCCGGCATCGATCCTCCCTGGTGAGCCTCGCCCGAGGCGCTGCGTCAGCTGATCAGCTGGTGAGCTGGTCAACTGGCCGGCTGACCAGCCGTCCGGCTAAGCAGCCGTCCGGCTAAGTAGCTGGCGAGCACCAGGGCGAAGCCTACCAGGGAAGCCGACGCCTAGCCGCTGATGTGCGCGGCCAGGAACCACCTGTCCTTCTCGAGGCCCCCTTTGATGCCGATGACGACATCCTGGCTGGTGAGGTCGACGTCGTCGAGACCTTCGATGGCGTCAGCCAAGTCCTTGATCACACCATCGATGTCGGTGACGACGCTGGCGATGATCGCGTCGACCTTGGCGAAACCTGCCGGCACCGCCGTCGCCTTGGCCTCCTTCGCGAGGGTCGCGAGCCTGCCGTCGACGGGGAGGCCGAGGGCGACTATGCGCTCTGCCGCCTCGTCAGCCCAGCCCTGTGCGTGCTCGACCACCGTGTCGAGCAGCTCGTGAACCGGGAAGAAACCGCTGCCGCGGACGTTCCAGTGCGCCTGCTTGCCGTTGACGGCCAGCGCCTGGAGTCCGATGACGACGGGTGCCAGGAACTTGGCTGCTGCCGCGGCCACGTCGGGTTCGGCGGCCGTCGAGGAGATAGTTTGGGTCTTCGCCATCTGAGGTTCCTCCTGTCGGAGCCGGCGCCAGCGCAACATCGGTCGCGGGTGATCGCGGGCACCGTGCGCAGCTCGGCGGCTCCACACCCCATGCTAGACCCGCGCGACTGCAACAGATGAAGCCTGCGATCGATGAAGCCTGCGAGTCTCAAGCCAGGCAGTCGGCCAGCACGCTCGTCGGCAGGAACTCGGCGCCGGCCACGACTTGGTCTCTCAGGTCGACCGCGTAGGCGCGCAGCGCGGGCGTAACCTTCTCAGGCGCGAAGCGGTAGGTCAACGCCAACGCCTCCTCGGCGCGCCTGAAGCGCATGATCATCTCCAGGTCCTCCACGCTGGCAGCCGGATCGGGCGCGTGCCGACGCAGACCCCGCACGAACGGCGGCACGAAGAACCCCGCGGCCGCGGTGAGGCTCATGTCCCTGAGGCTGCGCGTGGCGTAGTAGATGGGCATCGCCACGTCGAACGCGTACGAGGCGTAGGCGCTGTCGTCGAAGTCGATGGCGGTCCAGCGCCCCTCGTGCAGCAGCAGGTTGCCGTGATGCAGGTCAGAGTGGATCAACCCCGAGTCGCCGCTGCCGTCTAGCAGCGGCCGAACGCGGTCCAGCAGCTCCGTGGCGGCCGCATGGAAGACAGGATCCCGGTCGGCCACCTCAGCGAGCGCGGCCATGTGCGAGGAGTCGATCATGAGCCTGCGCCTGGGACCTGGCGGGGTCCAGCCGCGTGCGTGCGCCTGCAGCTTGCCCAGCACCTCGCCCCAGCTCTCGATCAGCTCGGGCGTCCATTCGGCGGGTCTCGTCACCCTCCCGGGCGCCGCCCTGAACCCCACCACCAGGTGGCCGCTCGGCTCGAGCTCCTGCACCCAGGCGCCCGTAACGGCCGGCAGCGGCAGCGCGACCGGCACGTCCGCCTCGGCGAGCGCCAGCAGCCAGTCGATCTCGGCTTGCACCTGATCGACCGTCCTGTGCCCCGGCGCCATGACCTTAAGGATGGCCGGGCCGTGCGCGCTGGTGAAGGCGTAGACGTCGCTCTCGAAGGCGCCGAGCTCCTTCAGGTCTTCAGCGCCGATACCGTGAAGCCTCGCGGCGTCTTCGAGGTGCGGTCGGCGCGTGCCGTTCTCTCCTTGGTCGGTCACGTCAGGAACCTCTCCGCTTCATCCGGGGTCGGGATCCGGCACGCATCCGAGCGTCCGAACCAACGGTAGCGCCTGGCGGCGACGAAGCCGTAAACGGCGTCGCGCACGACTCGCGGCACTGCCAGTAGGACAGCGGCCAGCGGCCAGAGGCCGCGCATGTGTCGGGCCAAGCGCAAGGCGGCGGTCGAACGATCGAAGAGCCGCCCCTCCTCAATTAGGTAGACGGTGCCGGGGTCGCCCTCGCCGAGGTCGATCCCGAAGTGCCCGAGCAGCCTCCGACCCGGCTCCGACTGCAGCGACGCGAACCGCAGGGTGCCCAAACGGTCGCGATCGAGCACGAAGCGCACGGTGGCGTTGCAAAGGTTGCAGACGCCGTCGAACAACACGACGGGAGAGTCGAGATCGAGTCCGTGATCGGTGGACGGTACCCGGGGCATACGCGGGGCTAGGCTTCGCCTCGTTCGGTGACGGGCCGCCTGCGGTGCTCGCTCCAAGCCTGGCTGAGCTCCCTGCGCGTAGACATCGCAATCAGTCTACTCAACCGGGTTCGTCGTCGGCATGGTGGCGAGACCGCTATGGCTCGAGGCGGACTTGGGAGTAGCCTGGTAGCCGTGTCCACGACCTCGCGCCCCAGGATCCTGCTCTCGACCGGCAACAGCATGCGCACCAGCGGCCTCTTCCGCGAGGATGCCATGACCGGCCGCAACTACTCGCTCGCCGTCGCCCAGGTCGGCGGTCTGCCCACCATGACAGCGGTCCTCGACCCTGCGCTGGCCCCCGAGTACGCCGCCAGCCATGACGGGCTGCTTCTGACCGGCGGCGTCGACATCGACCCGGGCGCCTTCGGCGCCACGCCCGACCGCGACCTCGGTCAGGTCGACGAGCGCCGCGACCAGTTCGAGCTGGCGCTCTACGCGGCCTTCAGGACCGCCGGCAAGCCGATCCTCGGCATCTGCCGCGGGATACAGATCATCAACGTCGCCGAGGGCGGCACGCTGCATCAGCACCTGCCGGCAGTGGCGGGCACCTTCCAGCACGACCAGCGGGACTACCGCGGCGAGCCGCTGCATCCGGTCACGCTCGAGTCGGACTCCGCGCTGGCCCGCGCTTTCGGCCGCACGATGATCAAGACCAACAGCTACCACCACCAGGCCGTCGACAGCGTCGGCGCCGGTCTCAGGGTCGTGGCGCGCGCCGGTGACGGCGTCGTCGAGGCCGTCGAGGCCAAGTCGGGCTCGTTCGTGCTAGGCGTGCAGTGGCACCCCGAGATGAGCTTCCAGCAGTGGCCGGATCAGGTGGCGCCGTTCCGCGCGTACCTCGAAGCGCTGCGGAGCGTCCCGGCTCGAGCCTGAACACCGCTCCACCCACCGACGGAACCCACGCCGCGCGGCGATTGACGCTGCGCGGCGTTCTGGTAGACTCTCCGCCATGCTCAACGCGACCCTGAGCGGAGGTGGTGCCGTGGACGACGGCTACGGCTACGCACGGCCGACCCCACGCCGCCTCTCAGTCGCTGTGCCCGCCTGAGGCAGGACTCGAGCGAGAGCGGCGCCGCCAGCCGCGGCGGTAGCTACTCCCTACCCGTACGCACACCATCCACAAACCGCTTGCTGAACCGCCGCCTGCCAGGCACGCGGCACGGCGCTCCGCCGCCGGAGGAAGGCAGAACCATGGTCATCGTCATGCACAAGGGCGCCACAGAGGCTGCCATCGACAGGGTCATCGCCGAGGTCAAAGAGCTCGGCTTCACGCCACACATCAGCGAGGGCGAGTCGCGCACGCTGATCGGCGCCATCGGACCGGCGCCAACGGAGGCTCTGCGTGAGCACCTCGGCGGCCTCAGCGGCGTCGAGACCGTCGTGCGCATCACCAAGCCGTACAAGCTGGCCTCGCGCGAGTTCAGGCACGACGACTCCTTCGTGATGATCGGCGACGTCAAGACCGGCAACGGACGCTTCGTCGTCGCCGCCGGACCGTGCGGCGTCGAGAGTCGCGAGCAGCTCCTCGAGACGGCCGACATCGTCAAGCGTCACGGGGCGCGGGTGCTCAGAGGCGGCGCCTTCAAACCGCGCACCAGTCCGTACGCGTTCCAGGGCTTGGGCAGCGGCGGTCTCGAGATCCTGGTCGAGGCGCGCGAGCGCACCGGGATGCCGATAGTCACCGAGGTCACGGCGCCGGAGATGGTGGAGTCGGTAGCCGGCAGCGCCGACATGCTGCAGATCGGTGCCCGCAACTCGCAGAACTTCGCGCTGCTGGCGGAAGCCGGCAAGTCGGGCCTGCCGGTGCTGTTCAAGCGCGGCATGTCGACGTCGATAAGCGAGTTCCTGCAAGCCGCCGAGTACATCCTCTCGCAGGGCAACCCGAACGTGGTCCTGTGCGAGCGCGGCATCCGCACGTTCGAGACCGCCACACGCTTCACGCTCGACGTCAGCGCCGTGCCGGTGCTGAAGGAGCTGAGCCACCTGCCGGTGTGGGTCGATCCTAGCCACGCGGCTGGGCGGCGTCCGTTGGTGGCCTCCCTCGCGCTCGCCAGCGCTGCGGCGGGTGCCGACGGGCTCATCATCGAGGTCCACCGAAACCCGGAGGAGGCGCGCTCCGACGCCGCTCAGCAGCTCGACGAGAGCGAGTTCTCGGTGCTGATGCCGCGGATCAGGGCCGTGGCGGAGGCGCTCGGTAAGACGCTGTGAGCGATGCGCGTGTCGCCACCGTCGCGGTGGCGGGCGTCGGCCTCATCGGAGGCTCCATCGGCCTCGGCGTCAGACGTCACGGGGTCGCGCGCCGCATCATCGGCTTCGACGTCGATCCCGTGACGCTCGAAGCGTCGCACGGCATGGGAGTCGTGGACGAGGCGTGGCTCTCCCCGGGCTCGTGGCTGGCCGAGGTCGACCTGCTGGTGCTGGCGGCTCCGTCCGGCAGCCTCGTGCGGCTAGCCGAGACCCTGCTGCCCCACCTCAGGGACGGAGCCGTCGTCACGGACGTCGGCAGCGTCAAAGGTCCCGTCGTGGCTGGCATCCGCGGGCTTCTCGCTCGGCCGGAGATGCCGCGCGTCCGCTTCGTCGGCGGTCACCCGATGGCCGGCAGCGAGCGCGGCGGGGTGTTGGCCGCCAACGCCGGCCTCCTGGAGAACGCCGTCTGGGTGCTGACTCCCGAGCCGGCTACCGACGCTGCCGCTCTGGAGCTGGTTCGCGACTTCGTGACCCAGCTCGGCGCGCGCCCGATAGAGATGTCCCCTGAGCAGCACGACGCTCTGGCTGCGACGGTCAGCCACCTGCCGTACCTGGCCGCCGTCGCCCTGACAGGCATGGTGGACGAGGGCGAGGACCGCGACCTGAAGATGTTGCTGGCCGCCGGCGGCTTCAGAGACCTCACCCGCGTCGCCAGCGGCGACCCCCGCATGAGCCGCGACATGGTGTTCACCAACCGCGGCGCCGTGCTGGTCGCTCTCAGGCGTTTCCGTGAGCAGCTAGACTCGCTCGAGTCGCTGCTCGAGGAGCCCGCGAGCCTGCTCGAGCGCGCCGAGGCGGCCAAACGGGCGCGCGATGGTATCCCTATCGTCAAGCGCGGTCTGCTGCCTGCGCGCTACGAGGCGACGGTGGCCGTGCTCGACCAGCCGGGCGAGCTGGCCCGCATCACCCGTGCGCTTGCCGATGCGAGCATCAACATCAAGGACCTCGAGGTGCTGAACGTGCGCGAGTCCGGCGGGGCGCTGAGGCTCGCGTTCGAGGGCGCCGATCAGCTCGAGGGCGCCGCCAAGGCTCTGGCCGCGATCGGGTATCAGGCCCGCTATCGCAACGGCAACGGTGATGGCACACAGTGACCTCTTCGACCTGGCCGTGGCCAGGGCGCTCACCTACGCGCAGCGACTAGGGCTGCCGCTGAACGATCCGGTGACGCTGCGCTCCGGGCTCGAGCTCTGGTACCTGCGCACCCGTTTCGCGTACCGCGTGCCGCTCGACGACGTGGTTGCTGCGCTTGGCGCTCATCCTGGTGACCAGTCTGTGCAGTGGTCGGGTGGGCCGGAGGGTGGTTGGAGCTGAGAGGTGAGGCGGATCAGCACCCTCCGAAGCGATGAAGGCGGCAGATTCACGAACCTATATCAAGGTCGCAGTCTTATTTTAGGTTGACTGCACATCCTAAAACAGCGGCATGCTTGAGCCTGGGCGGGGCGATTCTCGCCGCGTCGGCCGTCCGCTAGTGGCGGCTTTCGTCCCTTCAAGCGGTTCGTAAAGGGCCACCTCCGCTACTATCGCCTTCATGACGGTGCTGCAGCCAGCCGACCGCGAGGGACGAGTCACCCCGAGCCGCAGTCTGATCGACGCCCACGGCCGCATCGTCAACGACCTGCGGATCTCGGTCACGCCACGCTGCAACTTCCGCTGCGCCTACTGCGACCCCATGGGCATCGGCGCTCATGAGCCTCCGGGCACCTTGCTGGCTGAGCACTTCGGCGTCATCCTGCGCGCCGCCGTCGACCTTGGCATGCGAAGCGTCAGGTTCACCGGCGGCGAGCCGCTGCTGCGCAAGGACCTGCCCAAGCTGATCGAGCTGGCTCATGAGGCGTTCGCGGAAGCGAGCGCGGAGCCGGATCCCGACATCGCCATCACCACCAACGCCAGCGCCCTGCGGCAGCGCCTGCCCGACCTGATCGCCGCTGGGCTGCGGCGCGTGAACATCTCGCTCGACGCTGTCGACCCGGCCACGTTCCGCCGGGTGACGGGCGGGGGCGACCTCGCCAGGGTCTTTGGCGGCATCGAGGCAGTGGAGGCCGCCGGTCTGACGCCCGTCAAAGTCAACGCGGTCGTGCTGCGCGGCGTCAACGACTCGCAGGTCCCGGCACTGGCCGCCTTGGCGCGAGACAAGCCGCGGCACGTGCGCTTCATCGAGTACATGCATCTCGACAACGCCGCCTTCGGCACCTACGACGAGCGCTTCGTGCCCGGCAGCGAGATCAGGGCGGCGGTAGAGGCGACGCACGGCGTGTTGACGCCGGCCCCGACCGACCCGAGCGCACCGGCACGACTGTTCTCACTGCCAGGTTGGCTCGGCAGGATCGGGTTCATTAACCCCGTCTCCGAGCCGTTCTGCTCGTCATGCAGCCGTATGCGCGTCACCTCTGACGGGATGCTGAGACCGTGCCTACTCAACGACCGCGAGGTCGACCTGAAACCGGCGCTACTGGCCGACGATCCGGTAGCCGCGGTTCAGGAGATGTTCTTGCTGGCTGCGGGCAGGAAGGTGGCGTCGGGGTTCACGGCGCCGGTCGAGAGGCCGCGGACCATGGTGGCGATCGGGGGTTAGCGCCCCATCACAACCAGTGAACCCAAGAGTCCCCTCGAGCACCTGGAGCTTGCAGGAGTTGCGCCAGCGCAGCGATCAGGTCGCCTGGATACGCCAACCTCGCCCGATCGAACTTTCTCGGGTGAGTCAGAACCGTACCCGCATGGGCCTTCTGCAGTCCTACCCACTCGTGATGCAGTCGCATGAAGTCACGCACGTTCTCCGTGACGAGCGCTCTGCCATCGGCCGCGGCTAGGGCTAGCAACTCGGCGTCGGAGATGCCTCTGAGGAGGTCCTCGCCCGCGACCGCTCGCACATCCAGACCATCGCGGCTCAAGGCCTCGGCTACCGCCGGGGCATGCATCTCATCGAATCTCGAACCAGAGCGATCACGAAGCCGTCCCAGCCCTTGAGCCCGACCGTCTGAAGGGCCGTGGCCGTGATGGAGTCGTCACCGGCGAGCTTGTCGACCAGCGTCCAGGTGCCGTGAACTCGCGGATCGACACTCTGCGCGTCCGCGACAGCTCCGTTGCGCACGACGTTGTCGCAGATGATCACGGTGCCCGGCCTGCTGAGCCGCAGGGCCCCGTCGAGGTACTGCGGGTTGCTGGGTTTGTCCGCGTCGATGAACACGAGGTCGAAGGGCTCGGTTCCGACCTCGATCAGGGCGCGAACCGAGTCGATGGCAGGCCCCACCAGCAGATCGATGCGTTCTGCGACCCCGGCGCGCTGGAAGTTCTCACGCGCGACGACAGCGGTCGCCTCGTCGATCTCCAGCGTCGTTACGGTACCGGTAGGGCCGACGGCGCGAGCCAGCCATATCGTGGAGTAACCCGCCAGCGGGCCGAACTCCAGGACGCGACGGGCTCCGGCCATTTGGGCAATCAGAGACAGGAAAGCGCCCTGATTGGGCGCCACGTCCGCTTCTGGCATGACGGTGCGCGCTGAGCTCGCGCGCGCCTGGACGAGCGCATCGTCCTCCTCGACGAGGCGCTCGATGAAGTACCGGTCGACCTCACCCCAGCGCGCGTCGCCGTCGTACATGTGTTCGGCTACTCAGCCGACCTGAACAGCGCCGCCATCCCCTGCCCGCCCCCTACGCACATGGTGATGACGCCGTGCTCGGCACCGCGCCTGCGCATCTCGGCGAACAGGTCCGCGGCGATCCGAGCGCCGGTCGCGCCCAGCGGATGGCCGATCGCGATGGCGCCGCCGTTGACGTTGAGCTTCTCGTCGGGGATGCCGAGCTCGCGCTGGCAGTAGTACGCCTGGCTGGCGAAGGCCTCGTTGAGCTCGAACAGGTCGATGTCAGGCACGCTCATGCCGACCTTGGCGAGGAGCTTCCGCACCGCCGGCACGGGTCCGATGCCCATGATCTCAGGCGACACGCCGACGACAGCAGCCTGCACCAGACGCGCCAGCGGCTTGAGCCCGCGCGCCGCGGCGTCCTCGGCAGTCATCACTACCGTCATGGCAGCGCCGTCGTTGAGCGGGCTGGAGTTGCCGGCAGTGACGGTGGCAGCCTCGTCCTCGGCGAACACGGTCTTGAGCGCCTGAAGCTTCTCGAGGCTGGTGCCGGGGCGAGGACCTTCGTCGTGCTCGACCACCACCTCGTGCCAGTTCCCCTCTTCGTCCTTCACCCGCGTGGCGACGGGCACGACCTGCGGCGAGAAGCGGCCGGCCGCGCGCGCAGCCAGCGCCTTGTCGTGGCTGGCGAGCGCGAAGCGGTCCTGCTCCTGGCGGGTGATCCCGTAACGGCGCGCGACGGCCTCGGCGGTCTTGCCCATCGTGTCGTAAGCTCCCGGCTTGCTCTTGAGCAGCGCGCGGTTGACGGCGAGTTGATGACCGCCCATCGGCACGCGGCTCGAGCAGTCGCTGCCGCCTGCGAGGACGACGTCGGCCATCCCATGAGCCACCGAATGAGCCGCCTGGACCATCACCTGCAAGCCAGAGGCGCAGAACCTGTTGATGGTGGCGGCCGCGACGGTGTCGGGCAGCCCGGCGATCTGGGTGGCGATGCGCGCCATGTTGTAACCGGCCTCGCCCTCGGGATGCGCGTTGCCGAGGAGCACGTCGTCGATCAGGTCGGGCTCGAGTCCAGGCGTGCGCTCGAGCGCCGCGTTGATGACCAGAGCAGCCAGGTCGTCGGGCCGGGTGTCCTTCAGCATGCCCTTGTGAGCGCGGCCGACAGGCGTGCGGATGGCGGTGGTGACGACTACGTCGCGCGGCATCAGCTCGAATGCCAGGGCCGGATGACGATGGCGCCGTCCTTGAGGTGCGCGACCTCCGGTCCGGTAGCGTCGTCTGACTCGTCACCGCCAGCTTGCGCCAGCGCGCCGCCGATGCGGAGCTGCGGGCTGAGGATGCGCTCGGCCCAGATGACGGCCTTCTCGTTGCCGCCGGCTCCGGCGTGAGCGAGCCCGCGCAGGCTGCCGATGACGATGATGTCGTCGTTGGCGAGGATCTCGGCGCCGGCGTTGACGTCACCCAGCACGACGACCGAGCCCGTCGACTCGATCCGTCCACCGCTGCGCACCGTGCGCGCGACGATGACGGTCTCGCCACGCGCCTGCATGACGGCGGTGGGCGGTCTGACGTCGGTCAGCGTCCCGCCGGCAGCCTGGACCTTCTGCGCGACCTCGCTGATGAGGGCGAACGTCGTGCGCTCGCTGATCTCGAGGGCGACGCTCTCCTGCAACAGCTCCCTGTGAGAGTCGAGGGCGCCGGCGACGCTGTGAGCGTCATCGCCGTGCTCGAGGCTCAGCAGTATGCCTCCCCGTGTACCGCGCGCTTTCATCTGTTGACTGACACCTCCAGGCCTTCGTAGCTCCAGTATCCAGCCAGGAAGTCCCTGGCGATCGGAACCGAGACCCTCGAACTCGAACCGCCGTACTCGATGAATACCACGACGGCGATCTGCGGGTCCTCGACGGGGCTGAACCCCATGAACCAGGCGTGCGTGTAGTCGCCGCCGCGCGGCGTCTGCGCCGTGCCTGACTTGCCGGCCACCGAGACCGGGAACACCCCTGGCCCCATGATGAGGCGTGACGGGAAGTCGGTGAACATCATCAGCATGCCGTCCTTGAGCGTCTGCCAGTGGCGACCCTCGACCTGCTCCAGCACCGGGGCCAGCTCCAAGTCGCCGACCTGCTTGACCAAGCGCGGTCGCGCCATGAGCCCGTCCATCGCCAAGGTGCTTATGAACTGCGCGATCTGGATCGGTGTAGCGAGCACGTCGCCCTGTCCGATGACGGTGTTGAGCGTGAACCCCGGCAGCCAGCCGTGCTGGTACTGCGGCTGGGCGCGCACCCACTCCTGATCGGGGATGCGGCCGGTCTTCTCCTCGACCAGCCCGACGCCTGTCACGGCGCCGAACCCGAAGGACCTGGCTCGCGTAACGAGGTCCTGGATGAACGGCGCCCAGCCGACCGAGAAGTTGGGCGTGTTGATGGCGGCGTTCCAGTAGTAGGTGTTGCAGCTGTCGGCGATGGCCTGCAAGACGGTGTAGCCGCCCTTGTCGAAGGTCGCCCAGTTCTGCCAGGTGATGCCGCCGTAGCGCAGCCGCGCCGAGCAGGAGTAGACGGTGTTGCGGTTGACGTAGCCGTCCTCGAGCAGCGTCGCCGAGGTCACCACCTTGAACGTCGAAGCCGGTGCGTACGCCTCGACCGCGCGGTTGGCCAGCGGGTTGTTGAGGCTGTCGGTGAGGATCGCCGAGACCTGCGCAGGATCCGACGGCCTGTGCGTGAAGACGTTCTGGTCGAAGGTCGGGTGACTGGCCATGGCCAGGACGTCGCCGGTGCGCGGGTCGACGGCGATGAGCGAGCCTCTGACCCGCTCCTCGGTCGGCAGCCCGACGCGCACGCGGTCCTCGTTGACGTACCTGAGCGCGCCGGCGAGCGTGTCCTCGGCCAGCCGCTGCAACAGCGGGTCTATCGTCAACGTGATGTCCTGCCCGGGTGTGGCGCTCCACATCACGTGGGAGGCGAGCTCGGAGCCGTGGGTGTCGACCTCGACGAGGCGCGAGCCGGCGGAACCGAACAGGACCGCCTCGTAGGCCGCCTCCAACCCCATCACGCCTACCAGGTCGTTGACGGAGTAGCCGGGGTTGCGGGACGGATCGGCCTGAGCGGTGTAGCCGACCGTCTGAGCAGCGAGGTTCGTGGGGTAGGTGCGCTCGATGCGCTCGCGCAGGTAGAGGTTGGAGCTGCCCGCCACGCGCTCCTCGACCGCAGGCACCAACGCGTCAGGGATGTTCCAGGCGACGACAGCGCCGTTCTGCACCTCTTCGAGGCGCGTGCGGTCCGGGGGGCGCGGCTCGCCCTCGAGCCCCAGCAGCGCCCTGAGATGCTCCCAACCTTCGACCGGGCCGCCCGTGTAGAGCAGGTCGTAAGCTACGCGGTCGTCGGCGAGGACAGTGCCGTCTCGCGCCAGGATGCGCCCACGCAACGGCACTATCCGCCGCTGCTGCGTGGCGTTCTGCAGCGAGGCCTCGGTCAGCTCCTCGTTCTTGACGAGCTGAAGGAACATCAGGCGCGCCGTGAACACCGCCAGCACCGTGAAGATCAGGGCCAGCATCAGGCGCATGCGGCCGAGCATCATAGGCGGCCCCTCACAGCAGCTCCTTCTGCAAGACGCGGCTGCGCTCGAGCAGCGCCGCGCTCCACGGCAAGACGATCAGTCCGGCTGCGACGGTCAACGCGCCTTCGACGGCGGCGACGGCACCGACCTGCTGCAGGTGGACGCCAGAACCGGAGAGCCAGGCCAGCAAGCCCGCCATCACGGCCCACTTGCCGAGCACGGCGAGGAACACGACGAGCATGCGCTCGAGGATGCCGGAGTTGGTGAGCTGCGCCCTGACCATCGACGCCGTCAGCGCGGCGGCGGCGAGTGACAGGGCGTGAAGCCCGAGCACGCCCTGGCCTATCACGTCCTGCATGAGACCCACAGCGTAGGCGAGCAACACCAGCTGCCAAGGTTGAACGCGCCACAACAGCGTCAGCACGGCGAGCAGGAACAGGTTGGGTGCGGGTAGCGGCGCCAGTAGCGTCGCGAGGAACCCTTGCGACACCAGCAGCACCAGGTAGAAGAGCACCAACCGCATCGCGTCAGTTTACCTGTGGCTACCTGCGGCTCCGCGCGGCCGGTTATCTTGCCACATGGCGATACTGGTCCTTCACGGCGGCGCAGGCAGCATGGATACCAAGTACGACCCGGCCTACCACGCAGGCATCAACAGCGCGGCGGACGCCGGCTACGCGGTGCTCCAGCGAGGCGGCTCGGCGGTCGACGCCGTCATCGAAGCCGTGCGCGCGATGGAGAGCAACGCCGACGCCTTCAACGCCGGTGTCGGAGCGGCACTGACCGACAAGGGTGAGGCGGAGCTCGACGCCTGCGTGATGGCGTCAGACGGCTCGGCCGGCGCCGTCGCCTGCGTGCGGAACTCTCGCAACCCGGTCCTGCTCGCCGAGATCGTCAGGACCCGGACGCCTCACGTGCTCCTGGCCGGCGCCGCTGCTGACGCGCTCGAGAGTTCCCCTATCGCCAACTCCGAGCTCTTCACCCCTCGCAACCTCGAGGGCCTCGAGCGTTGGCGCGAGAAGAACAGGGGCCCCGGCGGGTCTGGCACCAACACCGTCGGCGCCGTGGCTCTGGCCGATGACGGCACCCTAGCCGCCGCTACCAGCACAGGCGGCATCGTCGGGCAGTGGAGCGGCCGTATCGGCGACACTCCGTTGCCAGGCGCCGGCACCTACGCCGATGCGCGCGTGGCGGTGTCAGGCACCGGCAAGGGCGAGGCGTTCATACGCGCCGTGGCCGGCAAGACCCTGGCGGCGGCGCTCGAGTACGGCGCCTCGCTCGAGCAGGCGGCGAGCAGGACCCTCGCGGCGGTGAAGGCGGCCGGCGGCTTCGGCGGGTTGGTCGCCGTCACTGCTACCGGCGACGTCGCCGTCGCGTTCGACACCGAGGAGATGTCGTACGCCATCCGCTCGCCCGGCGTCAGCGAAGGGCGGGTTGCCCGCGACGCCGGAGTGCGGGTGCTCAAAGCGTCGTGAGCCTCGTCGTCGAGCGCGCCGGCCAGACACTCGCGGAGCGCAGGGCGTTCGTCGAGCTGGTGGCCCCGTACCTCGCCCGCGACGAGGCCGCGAACAACCTGATCCTCTCGCTTACCGACCAGATCGCCAACGGCGGCTACGCCGACGTCACAGTCGAGATGCTCAGGGCCGTCGACCCCGATGATGCGGCTGGCGACGTCAACGGCACGCGCGCGTTCGCGTTGCGCACCGAGCCGCATCGCCTGATCGTGTGTAGGACCGAGCCGCCTGCGGCGCGGGAGCTGCTGCTCGAGGACCTCGCTATGCGCGGGGTGAGCCTCCCGGGAGTGGTCGGCGAGTTGAACGCCGCCCGCGAGGCTGCTAGCTGGTGGGCGCGGCGCGCCGGCCTGAAGGATGTTCACGGCACGCGTCTAGGTGTCTACCGGCTCGCCGCAGTAACGGAGAAGCAGCGAGCCGAGGGCCGCCTCCTAGATGCGACCGATGCGGAACGAGACCTCGTGATCGAGTGGTTCAGAGCCTTCAACAGCGAGACGGGCAACGCCCTCGGCGAGGCCGCGATGGCCTGGGAGCGGTTCAAGCAACACGATTTCAGGCGTATGTGCCTATGGACCGTCGACGAGGGGGCGGGTTCGCGCATCGTATCGTTGGCCGGCGTCAGTGGGCGCACGCCGAACGGCAGGCGCATCGGGCCGGTCTACACACCGCCTGAGGAGCGTCGGCGCGGTTACGCCGAGGCTCTGGTCGCCGAGGTGTGCCGGCAACTGCTAGACCAGGGCGCCAAGTTCTGCTTCCTGTTCACCGACCTGGACAACCCGACCTCGAACCACGTCTATCAGGAGATCGGCTTCGAGTTCCTGGCTGAGTTCGCGGAGTTCGACTTCGCGCCGATAGGCTGACCGCAGTCCAGCGTCCGAATCGTGACGACGCCAGCACGTGTATAAGGTCGTGCACGGGAGGGCCCACGAGGGTGATCGCGTCCCGCTCTAGCTCTACCGCTATGGGCGGTCTCTTCCACCGGAGGCCATGCTCGGCCAGCACCTTTCGGCTCTGGCATGATTGGATCGTGCTGCGTCTCTCAGAACTCCTCCGGGTCAGTGCGACGCTCGACGGCGATGGGCGCAGCCGACTAGCTGATGCTGCGGCAGCTGCGTGGCGCGTCCCGGCGGGTGCCGCTCGGTTCTGGCGATCCAGCGCAAGCCACGTCTTCGTCATCCCCACAGAGATCCCGGCCGCGACGCACTACCTGCGCTTCGTGCCTCACGACGCGCCGGAAGCGGCCAAGCTCGAACGCGCCGCCAGGGTCATGGAGGCTTGGGGTAAACGCGGGCTAGCCGTCGTGCAGCCAGTGGCGAGCGCCGCCGGCAGGCTGACCGAACGGGTGCGAACCGAGGACGGTGACTTGGTCGCGATGGTCGTACCTGCTGCTGCGGGGCAGGAACTATCCATCAAGGACTTGACGCCTGAACGGGCCTCCGAATGGGGTAGCGCCATGGCGGCACTGCACGGTGCGCCCGCAGGGCCAGGCTTGGGTCACGACGACAGCCAGCTCTGCCTACACGACAGCCCACCATGGCGGGCCGATGACCCGGCCTTCTCGGATGCTGCAGCCGCCGTGTACCGGGAGATGGAGCGCTGGCCGGTGGGCGGCGACCAGATCGGCATGATCCATGGGGACTTCGAGCTGGACAACCTGCGTTTCGGGACGGCGTCACCTATCGCCTTCGACGCGGACGAGGCGCGATGGGACTGGTTCGCGGCCGACATCGCATCGGCCGTTCGGGACCTGATCGATCCAAGGACGGCGGACGTGACCGAACCCGCGCTCTTCGAAGCCTTCCTAGCGGGGTATCGTCGCTCGCGCTCTTTCGGAACCGAGGAGGAGAGCAGACTGCCCTTGCACGCAGCCGCCTTCGTGGCGCGCTCGGTCGTGGAGTTGGACGGTGTCATCGACGCCGGCTCGGCGCCTGCCGACCCAACGTGGCTGAGCGACTTACGCGCCGCGCTGCAACGTCATCAGGAGCGTAGCCGTAGCTTGGTACTGACGCAGGCCGAACGTCTCAGGCAAGGAGCGTCGGGCACAGCCTGAGTCAGAGACCAAGCTGAGTCGAGATGGCCCGCTCCACCGAGGCCATGTCCTCTGGGCTGAGCACCCCCACCAAGTCTCGCAACCGCTCCTTCGAAGCGGTCGAGATCTGGTCGGCCATCGCCTTGTGCCTACGTCCTGCCACCGTTACATAGGCCTCACTCGGGTAGAGGCGCGCGATGTTCGAAGTCAGCGGCACTACCTGGACTCGGTTGAGCGCGCGGTTGGCCGCGTCGTTGCTCACGACGATGGCGGGGCGCGTCTTGGCTATCTCACCGATTTGGGCTGGACCGAGCGACACCCACCAGACCTCACCGCGATTGACGCGCGACGTCATCGATCAGCCCCTCGCTCCACTCCAGCGCCTCCGCTTCCCTCGCTTCGTCCTCTGCCATCTGGAGGTAGGCAGCTTCCAGGTCCGTGGCGACGACATGGGGTCTGGCCAGACTCTCCAAGAACCTGCCTATCTTCCTAGCGCCGATGCGGCGATAGAGGCCGTCGTAGACCTCGTCGTCGATCGTGATGGTCAGCTTCTTCGCCATGTACGTATAGTACACGTATAGCGGCTCGTGCCAGGAAACCGCACGGCCTGAGCTCCCTTCTTAGGAGGTCTCGGCTGTCGGTTCGATCCTAGCGGGTCGACACTCTGGCAACCTTGTCAGCTTGGCAAAAGCCCGGAGATTCGCAGGCTTCGCCTAGGTAAGGGGTAACGCAAAGCCACTACGACCCACCTCGCGCCCCGGCTCCGTGCTCGCAGAGGTCCCAACTCGCAGAGCTCCCTACTTCCCGAACACGTTAGGCAGCTCCTCGAACGCAACCAGCACATCGCGCGGCTTGCTACCCTGGTGCGGCCCCACCACACCCAGCGCCTCGAGCGAGTCCATCAGCTTGCCCGCCCTGGCGTGCCCCACGCCCAAGCGCCGCTGCAGGCGCGAGACGCTCGCCTGCCCTTCGCTGACCACCAGCTCGGCCGCCACCCTCAGCTTGTCGTCGTTCCAGTCGATCAGCCCGCTGGCGTCGGACTCGTGCAGCGAGGGCGGGTCGAAGTCAGGGCCGTAAGCCTCGACGAAGTCGTCGTCGAAGAACTGGCGCCTGAGGAAGCCACTGACACGCGCGACCTCGGCCTCCGAGATGAAGGGGCCCTGGAGCCTCACCGCCTTCACCAGACCGGGCTGGTAGAAGAGCATGTCGCCCATGCCGATGAGGCGCTCGGCGCCCATGCTGTCGAGGATCGTGCGCGAGTCGTGGCTGCTGGAGACCGCGAACGCCATCCGCGCCGGCACGTTGACCTTGATCAGGCTGGTGAGGATGTCGACCGAGGGGCGCTGGGTGGCGAGGATCAGGTGCATGCCGGTGGCGCGCGCCATCTGCGCCAGACGCATGATCGCCGACTCGACCTCCTTGGGGCTGGTGATCATCAGGTCGGCGAGCTCGTCGATGACTATCGCGATGAACGGCAGCGGCGGCAGGTCGAGGTTGCGCGCCTTCTCGTTGTACTGATCCAAGTTCTTGGCGCCGAGCTTCGACATCATCTTGTAGCGCCGCTCCATGTGCGACACCGCGCCGAGCAGCACGCCGGCAGCGTCCGACGGGTTCGTCACCACTGGCCTGAGCAGGTGCGGGATGCCGTCGAAGGGCGTCAGCTCGACCATCTTCGGGTCGATCATCAGGAAGCGCAGCTCGGTGGGCAGGAAGCGGTAGAGCAGCGAGCCGACGACCGTGTTGATGGCGACCGACTTGCCTGAGCCGGTCGAGCCGGCGATCAGTATGTGCGGCATGCGGGCGAGGTCGCCGACGACCATCTCGTTGTCGATCGACTTGCCGAGGATGATCGGCAGCCTGGCCTTGGCGCGCTTGAAGCTGCCCGACTCGGCGGCCTCGCGGAAACGGACCAGCTCGCGGCTGGAGTTGGGTACCTCGAGGCCGATGACGCTCTTGCCGGGGATCGGCGCCTCGATGCGCACCGATGCAGCGGCCATCGCCAACGCCAGGTCGTCGGAGAGGTTGGCGAAGCGGCTGATCTTCTCGCCCGGCGCCGGCTCCACCTCGAAGCGCGTGACAGTTGGGCCGCGCACAGCCGCGACGACACGTCCGCCGAGCTTGAAGTTGGCGAAGGTGTCGTCGATCTGCTTGACCCTGGCGCGGTGCTCGTGCGTGAGTTGCGCGCGGTCGAGATGTGGCGCCTCGGGCTCGTCGAGGAGCTCGAGTGGGGGTAGTTGGATCGGGATGCCGCCGACCTCGGGGATCGCCTGACGATCCTCGGTATCGACGGCCGAGCGCGCCGCGGCGACCGGCCCCAGCCGCAGTCCGGCAGCAGCGGGGGTCTTCGCCGTCTCGCCATGCGCCCTTTCGGAGGGTGCGACCGCCCCACCGGCCGAGCCTCCCGCGGCTGGCACCTCGTCATCGGCCAACAGTGCGGCCTGAACCGCGCCGTTGAGCTGCTGACCTTGACGCGGGGCGGAGTCGGATGCAGGGATCACCGTGGCGCGCACCGCCAGCCTGCCCTCGGTGCCCGCGGATCCGCCGGCGGCGGGGGCGTCTTCCCAGGGGCCGGCGCTGTCCCACGGGACCAGGTCGTCGAGGTCGTCCTCGGCAGCGAAGCCGGCGCCTACCTCGGGAGCGTTAGCGGCGGCCTCATGTGCGGCGGCAGCCGCGGCAGCGGCGCGTTGGCTGTCGCGCCAGGCGCGTTCCAGCACGGCGTCGAGCGCCTGGTTCCAGCCGTCGAGCTGCCCGAGGGCCAGCCTGCCCTTCGAATCGAACTCCTTGGCGAGGGTGGCGACGTAGTCCTGCAGCTCCTCGCCGTCGGGGAACTCCTCGAGACCGACGGCCAGCTTCTCGCTCAGGGCGCGCCACGGTTCGAGCGCGTCGGCGTCGACGCTCAACGAATCGGCGTCGGCCTCGAGCCGCGCCAGCTCAACCAGCCGCTGCTCGTGCGCCTTGGAGGCCTGGACGAGCTGGCGCGGGGTCATCCCCTTGAGGGCGCGCTTGTCGATATCGCGCTCGCGCGTCAGGCGGCGGTGCCTCTCGACGAGGGCCGTCAGGTCGAGAGCAAGCGCCTTGCGGACCCTGTCGAGAGCCAGCGAGGCGCGGTTGCCGGCTTCGATCGGATCGTCGAGACCCTGTCTCAGCGCCTGACACCACACCTCGAAGCCTCCGGCCTCGGGCTCCGGCGAGAGCGCTGCCTCCGAGTCGAGGTGTACGACCATGTCGCCCGCTCTGTCGCGAGCGAAGTCGCCGACCGCGCCGCTCCAGGCCTTGAGGTCGGCCTTGGCCTCCTTCAGGCCCGTCGTCGTCGGTTGGCGGAGGCGTTGAGAGCTGGCCTTCACCTCTTCGCGCCAGCGTTGCAGCTCACCGCTGCCCGGGTAGAGAGAGCTGAGCGCCTGCAGGTCCTTGTCGAGCTCGCCGAGACCACGCCGCAGTTGGGCCGCGTCGGCGTGGAGGCCGGCGCGCTCGCGCGCACGACCACGCGCCTGCATGGCGCCGTCGAAGGCTCTGCGCAGGAAGCCCGCCGCGGCGCCAAGCGCTGTGCGCAGGGTCTTGGTGGGAGTGAAGCCGGCCAGCAAGTCGACGCCTAGGGTCGCGACGACGACAGCCGGCAACGCGGCCAGGAAACCCCAGGCCTGGCCCAGCGTCGCCCTCAGCCCGGCTCCCCACGCTCCCGCGACCTGAGGCGCCACGGCAGCCGATACCCCCCATATCCCGATGAGCAGCACCGCGTAGCCGGCGAACAGGCGCGGCCACCAACTCGGGTTACGCCTCAGCAAGAAGAGAGATCCGAGCACGAGAGGCGGCAGGGGCGCCGCGTAGGCGAGCCAGCCGACCGGACCGACGAGGGCACCACGGACCGTGCGTCCGAGCTCGCCTGTAGGCAGAACCGGCACCAGCACACCGAGGAGGAACACGCCGATGGCGACGACGACCAACCCGATCGCCTCGAGGTCGGCGCCGCCGGCGCGGCCCTTCTTCTCCCGCCGGGACTGTCTCACGGGCAGTAGTCTACCGCTTGGCACCGTTCACTCCGGAGAGAAGTGGCCCACGAAGCCTTCTGCGTCGCGATGCGACAATCGACGTGAAATGCGTCGCGCCGGCCGGTTCCTGCAGGGTCGCGATCCAGAGGCGGCGGGCGCTGGGCCCGGCGCGGTCTTCTGGTTCGTCGTGATCTCGCTGTTGCTCGTGGCGGCTTACCCCGAAGAGCGCTTCTCGATGGCGCGCGGCGCGCTCATCGCCGTACCGCTGACGATGGTGGCGGCGTGGCGCGGCTGGCGACAGGCTCTGCTCCTAATCCCCTGCGCGCTGGCTGCGCTCTGGGGAGGCGCGGCGCTGTTCGGGCGTGAGTTCGCTCTCGCGGATCACGGCCTGCTCGCCGTCGCGGCACTGGTGGCCGTCTTGGCGGGCGAGCGGCTGCACAGGGTATGGCGCTCCCAGGAGCTCAGAGCGGCGCGCAGCGAGCGCCACGCCACGCTGCTGCGGCAGGCCGCGCTCGAGCTGAACAAGGCGGCGACCAAAGGCGAGCTGTACGAGACGGGTCTGCGCCTTCTCGCCGAGATACTCCACTTCGACCACGCCGAGGTGTTCGAGCCTCAGGGCGGCGTGCTGACGATGCGCAACAGCCGCGATGCCCCGGTCGAGCCGGGGTTCAGCGTCGACTTCAGAAGCGTCATCGGCAGGGCCTACCGGACCGGTGAGCTTCAGCACGTTCCCAACACGGCGCTCGACAGCGAGTTCGTCGCAGCGCCCGGTGACGACCCGACCCACGCTAGGACGGAGGTAGCGATCCCGCTCAGCCGCGGCGGTGAGGTCGTCGCGGTGCTCAACCTCGAGCACGTCTCGGAGGGCGCCTTCGACGAGCGCGACCTGTCGTCGCTGATGGCTTTCGCCCGGATCCTGGAGGAGCGGCTGGCACGGATGGCGGCGAAGGACGAGCTGGCGCGTAGCGGTGCGGACCACGCGTTCCTCGCCCGGACCACCCAGGAGCTGCTGCATGCCGACAGCGCCGGTCAGGCCGCGAGCATCGCGCTGGCCGGTCTGCTCGGACACGTGGAGATCAGAGCGGCCACCGTCGCGACGCTGGCTCAGGGAAGGCTGCGCCCGCTGGCGATACAGGGCGAGATGCCGGTCGGGTTCGCTCGGCACGGCGTCCCTTACGACGGCGAGTTCCAGCGCGCCTGGGAGTCGCGCAAGGCGGCTCGTATCGACGACGTCGCCGCGATGTGGTCGAACTCCCTCCTGGCGACGAGGCCGGGAACGATGCCGCGGCTCACCGGCAGCGGCGACGCGGCCCTGCTCGTACCGGTCGTCGACGCCCAGGCGGAAGTACAAGCCCTTCTCATCGCGGTGATGGCGCCTCGGCTGGCAGGCGACGCGCGCATCGGCGAGATGGTCGGCACCGTCTCCAACGCGCTGGCCGTCTCGCTGGCGCGGACCACGATGAGCCGGCGCCTGCTGGCCGTCCTGGAGGTGGTGAGGCGCCTCTCGCGCTCGGGCGACCCCACCGATCTCCTGCAACAGGCAGCTGAGGCGGCGGTCGAGTTGATACCCGACGCCGAAGCCGCCACGGTCCTGGTTCGCGACGCCGATCAGTTCCACTACGCAGGCGGGGTCGGCTACGACCTGGGCGAGGTGATAGCGGGAGCCGGCCCGTTCACGGAAGAGGAGCAGCTGACCTGGTACGGCGGCTCGCGCGATCGTTACCGCCGCGGTCTGGCGCGTGTCATCCGCGGCGACTCGATCCGGTCGCTCAGCTTCGCAGCGTCCCCGAAGCGTAGCCCCGCCAACGTCAAGAGCGCGCGGGTGTCGGACATGAGGGCCAACGTCCTGGTGCCGATCACGATCGACGACGAGGTCGTCGCTCTGCTCAACGTCGACAACTTCTCGACGGAGCACGCCTTCGGCTCGAGCGCCGTGAAGGTCGCCGAGGCCTACGCGCAGCACATAGCCGTGATCATCAGGCAGGCGCAGCGCGTGAAGGGGCTGGAGCAGAACCTGGTCACCGACGGCCTCACCGGCTTGGGCAACCGCGTCGGTCTGCAGCGGGCGATGGCCGGTGAGCTCGAGCGCGCCAGGCGCTACTCGCAGCCGCTCAACTTCGTGATGATCGACCTCGACGGCTTCAAGGCGATCAACGACTCACTCGGTCACACCGTCGGGGATCAGGCGCTGAAGGTCGTGGCCGAGGTGCTGAAGCGTCAGGTGCGCAACTCGGACCTGGCGTTCAGGTGGGGCGGCGACGAGTTCGCCGTGATCCTGCCGGGCGTCGACCGCGAGGAGGCCGCGGCGGCGGCCCAGCGTTTCGCCGACCTCATCGGCGAGATAGTCATCGAAGGCCAGTGGCTCAGCGCCAGCGTCGGCATCGCCAGCTTCCCCGACGACGGAGCCGACCCTGAGGCGCTGCTGAAGTTCGCCGACGCCCTCATGTACCAGAACAAGGCGCGGTCGGATGCCGCGAGCCCGAGCCTACGCCCCGCCTTCAGGCGCGGCTGACGCGTCGTCGGCCTCATCGCCCTTGGCGGGCTCCACGAACGCCGGGCGCTTGAGCAGGTACTCCTCCAACACGACCTTGCCGAGGGCCGCCGTCGGAACAGCCAGCAGCGCTCCGACGAAGCCGAAGAACCCGAGGCCGATCATGATCGCTAGCAGCACGGTCACGGGGTGCAGGTTCGTCGACCGGGCGAGGATCAGCGGCGAGAGCAGGTTCCCCTCGACCTGGTTGGCGACGAGGAACACGACGATGGCGAGCACCGCCGTCAACGGGCTGACGGTGAGGCCGAGCACGATGGCTGGCAGAGCGCCGACGATGGGCCCGAGGTACGGCACGAGGTTGAAGATCGCGGCCAGGAACGCGATCGACGTGGCGAGCGGCACCCCGATTATCGAGAGCCCCAGCCAGATCATCACGCCGATGCACAGCGTTATCAGCAGCTGACCGCGCAGGTAGCCGCCGACGGCTAGGTCGGCTTTGTAGCTGAGGTCGCTGGCGAGCTCGCGGTAGCGGATGGGGACGAAGCGCGCGAAGTTGGCGGTGAAGCGCGGGAAGTCGTAGAGGAAGTAAGCGCCGGCTAGGACGATGAGCACGATCTGAACCGTGGTCGAGATGACGGCGGTCGCGCCCGAGAGTAGCAGGCCGGGACCGCCGGTGGCGATCCTCTCGAGCAGCTCGGCGAAGCTGCGGCTCAGTTGCTGCAGGAACGCGACGACCTCGCCCTGGATCTGCTCGGCGATGTTGCCTTCCGGATCGGCGACGCCGAGGCGATCGGAGAGGAAGCCGGGCAGGTGCTCCATCTGGGCCGCGAACCACACCTGCGCGGAGGTCGCCCAGCCGGACAGGTTGTCGAAGGCCGCAGGGACCAGCGCGGCGAACCGGCCGGCCTCGACGACGACCTGACTGACGAGCAGCGATCCGAGCGCCAAGAACACCAGCACCAGGAAATAGACGAGCACGACGGCGAACCTGCGGCCGATGCGCGCGCGCTGCAGCAGCTCGACCAGCGGGTTGAGGATGTAGGCGAGCACGAAGCCGAGCACGCCGACCTGCAGGGCGAAGACGTAGTTGGCGCGGAAGCGCCACAGCACGAACGCCAGGAAGAGGCTGAACGCGACGTAGGTGACGGCGCGCACCCAGTGGTTGGTCCACGCCAACTCCAACGCAGTCGGCTCGTGACGAGAGGCGGGCGGCCGCACGGACGCGAGTCTAGCACGCTCCCGACGGCGTTCTAAGGGCATTTCGGCACGTCCAGCTGCGGCCTGCGAATACCCTGATGTCATGCCTAGCACCAGGATCGTGGTCGCCGAAGGCAACCAGCTCGCCGTCGACGAGTGGGTCGGTATCGGCACGCAGGACGCGGCTCTCAGGACCGACTGGCTGTTGGTGCACGGCATCGGCATGGGCCGTCGCGTGCTCGGCGACCTGGCCGAGCGGCTCGCGGCCGCTCCCGGGACAGGACGTGTCGTGGCGCTCGACCTGCCGGGCTTCGGCGACTCGCCCGAGCCGGCGGACGGTGTCGCTCGCAC
This sequence comes from uncultured bacterium, assembly GCA_964392895.1. Classification (GTDB taxonomy): domain Bacteria; phylum Deinococcota; class Deinococci; order Deinococcales; family Trueperaceae; genus CAYMRL01. The sequence continues at coordinate 406,987 of CAYMRL010000002.1, read as the reverse complement.
CATGTCCCGCAGCGGAGACCTGCTGGCTGCGTTCATGCGAGCCGAGAACCTGGCGGGCGCCGTGATGGTCGGGCATTCGATGGGAACTCAGGTCGTCACGGAAGCCGTTGCCCGTCACCCCGAGCTGACCGACCGGATCGTGCTCATAGCGCCGACGGCGAACGCAGCCGAGCGCAGCGCGAGGATGCAGGCGTGGCGCATGCTGCAGGACCTCGCCGGCGAGTCGCCGAAGGTGCTGATCCTCGGCATGTGGCAGTACGCCAAGGCCGGCCCGCTCTGGTTCTTGCGCAAGCTGCGGCTCATGCTCGACCACGCTATCGAGGACGCACTGCCCCAGGTGAGCGCTCGGGCGCTGGTGCTGCGCGGCGAGAGCGACCGCGTCTGCCCGCACGATTGGTGCGAGCGTGTCGCGCGGCTGCTGCCACAAGGCGAGTTGCGCGAGATACCCGGCTGCGGTCATGAGGCGATGATCAAGGACGCCGGGCCTGCCGCCGCGCTGATGATCGCGTTCGCAGCGGTGCCCTAGCGGCGAGCCATCACGGCCAACAAGGGGTGGTGACCGCCGTGCGAGACCCGCAGCTCCCGCTCCAAGCGCCAGTCACGGCTGTCCGCGATGACCTCCCTAGCCATCCTCACCTCGTGGCTCAGGAGCGCGAAGCGGGCAGCTGGAGCCGCCGCGCGGGCGGCGCAGGTCAGTAACTCGTTGTGCAGCTCGCGGTTGCTGGCATGCTCCCCGACGGCGTCACCCCAGGGCGCGTCGGCGGTTATCGCCGTGTAGCTTCCGCCCAAGTCTAGGCCGCGGACGTCGGCCTCGATCCACTCGACGGCAGGCCCGAAAGAAGATGCCTCGCCACCCGAACGTCCGAACGCCGCCGACCAGTTCTGGCGTGCGCAACTCAGAGCCTTGGCGGAAACGTCGACGCCAGTGAGCCGCATCGGGCTCGGAGCGCTGAGCGCCCGCTCGATCAGCAACGTGCCGCTGCCGCACATCAGGTTCAGGTAGCGCTCGCCCGCCGACTCGCCGAGCAGGCGGTTCATGCTCACTGCCACCGTGGCGTTGACACCGCCCGGCATATTGCAGACCCGCCAAGGGCGTGTAGACAGCGGCCGCGGCGTTAGCCTCACCAGCACCTCCCACCCGCCTTCTTGAGCGGGGGTCACACGCAGCATCAGGTCGCCTCCTGACTGGTCCACCGGTAGACCCACAGCCTCCGCCAGGGTAGCGGCCAGGCGCTGGAACACGCTCGACTCCGCTCCGGCCGCGGCGATGCGCAAGCCCGTGAACGGTCCTGCCTCCTTGACGACCTCCCTAACAGTGCCCGCCAGGCGCCCGAAGCTCTCGGAGCCGAGCAGAGCTTTCGGGCGAGGGACCGAGAAGGCGAGGCGTCGGTACGCGGCTCCGACCGTGCGCAAGGACAGCAGTCGCTCGGGGGCGCCATCCAGGTCGACGAGGAAGCCTCCGCGTGCGGGAGCGACATTGGCGCCGAGCGAGGCGAGCTCCTCGCTCGCCACAGCCTCGAGCCCTTCCTCCACATCGACCGCGTACCGCCACGCATGCTGCCCGAACTGGTTTCTGGGTGCCGCGCCCGCGGCCTTGCTAACCACCTTCCTCGCTGCCACGCGGCATGCTAGCCCGCCCGACTCATCACCGAGTGGCGGCCGCCCCAAGCGCGTGCGCACCCATGTGGGCTACGGTGGACGCCTACGCGGTTTCTCGAGCAGCCGCGGCGCTAGTCTGAATGCCATGAGCAGCAACCAGGTACCCAGCGACCTGTGGACGTGGGCGCAGGCAGAGAGTTACGACGACTCGTCCGATGAGCGCTTCTCGTCCGGCATCCTCGAGACCACCACCGCCTTCCTCGCCGACCTCGCCGGCTCCGGACCCGCGCTCGAGCTCGCGATCGGCACCGGTCGCGTCGCCATCCCGCTGCGTGAGCGCGGCGTCGAGGTGCACGGCATCGAGCTCTCCGAGGCGATGGCGGCCGTGCTGCGAAGGAAGACTCGTGACATCCCGGTCGTCATCGGCGACATGGCGACCATGCGCGTCGCTGGCGAGTTCTCGCTCGTTTATCTCGTCTTCAACACCATCGGCAACCTCTACACTCAGCAGGCTCAGGTCGAGTGCTTCCGCAATGCGGCCCGCCATCTGGCGCCAGGGGGCAGGTTCGTCGTCGAGGTCGGCGTCCCGCCCCTGCGGCTGCTTCCGCCGACTCAGATCGCAGTGCCGTTCGACGTCTCGGGCGCTCATATCGGTTTCGATACTTTCGACCTCGCGACCCAACGCGCGGTCTCGCATCACTACTTCCGGCGTGAAGACGGCGCGTTCAACTACTCGCCGCACAACTACCGCTTCGTGTGGCCGTCCGAGCTCGATCTCATGGCGCAGCTCGCAGGCCTCGAACACGAGGCTCGGTACGGGGACTGGGACCTAACGCCGTTCACCGCGGAGAGCACCTCGCACGTGTCGGTCTGGCGCCTGCCGGTCGACGATCGTCCGGCGGGCTCGTAGGTAGTTCACGACTGCACGCGCGACGCCTCCGCCTCCGGGCTGCCTGCCCTCGGTATAGTGGCCCCATGCCTTGGGAGTGGCCCCGACGGCCTAGTAGCGTCGCCGTGGCTGACGAGCACATGACAGCGGCCGAGTACGCTGCCAGCGGACCGTGCTGCGATCGCGGCGCGGCCGCTTGAGTCGGCAGGCCAAGACGGCGCGGATTAACAAACCTTGATGACGACACCGCCTCGGACGGCACAACCAGGAACACGGCGCCGCGCCAGCTTGGCCGAGCGGCGCGAGTGGCTCACCGGCTACGCCTTCATCCTCCCCGCGGCGGTGCTGATCGCGATCTTCGGCCTGTTCCCCATCGGCTACGCCATCTACATGAGCCTGTTCAGATGGCGCATCCGTCAGGGGCGCTTCATCGGGCTCGAGAACTACACCGACCTCCTTGGCGGACCTTGGGGTGCTCTGGCCTTCTTTGGTGGCCTGCTGCTGATCCTGGCAGCGCACTGGTTGTGGACCGACGCGTTCAAGGGCAACAGGAGCGCGGCGGTGACCGCCGCCAAGATCGCGGGAGCGGTGGTGCTGCTCGGGTCCGGCGTGCTGATAGCGCTCGGCTGGAACATCATGCAAGACGGCGGCGACCGCCGTTACCTGCAGGGCCTGATCAGGACCGTCTACTACGGGTTCGGCTCGGTGCCCGTCCAGATCGCTCTCGCCCTGGTGATCTCCAGCCTGCTGTTCCAGAAGGTCCGCGGCCAGGAGCTGTTCCGGATGCTCTACTTCCTGCCGTACGTGACCCCGGCCGTCGCGGGCGCGGCGGTGTTCCGCAACCTGTTCAGCCCGCGGCCGGAGCGCCCCGTCAACACGCTGTTCGACTGGCTCGGCCTCGGACCACAGCAGTGGCTGTTCGAGACGCGGCCGGTGACGCAACTGCTCTTCGGCACCGACTGGACCGGCTTCTGGGCAGGCCCGTCGCTGGCGTTGGTCACCGTGATCATCTTCGGCGTGTGGGTCCACACCGGCTACAACGCCGTCATCTTCCTAGCAGGCCTCGGCACCATCCCCAAGCAGCTCTACGAGGCGGCGGAGATCGACGGCGCGACCAAGGCGCAGCAGTTCTCTTACATAACGGTGCCGCTGCTCTCGCCAGTCACCTTCTACCTGACGGTGCTCGGCTTCATCGGCACCTTCCAGGCGTTCACGCACATCTACGTGATGCGCGCGCCCGCGACCCGCGACGCCATCGACACCGCCAGCATCGTCATCTTCGACACCTTCTACCGCCGCACCGACTTCAGCATGGCGGCGGCTCAGTCGGTGGTGCTGTTCGCGATAATCCTGATCCTCACGCTGTTCCAGAACCGCCTCTTCGGCCGGAAGGTCTACCGTGAGTAAGGCCCAGCGCGAGGCGTTCGAGTTCCGCCTCTGGCACCTCCCGGTCTACTTCGCTCTCATCGTCGGCGCGCTGGTGTCGATGACCCCGTTCCTCTACATGATCTCGACCTCGCTGATGAGCCTGGGCGAGACGATCAACAGGCGACTCATCCCCGCCACGCCGCAGTGGGTCAACTACCAGATCGCCTGGTCGGAAGCGAACTTCGCGCACTACTTCCGCAACAGCGTGATCATCACAGCCGTCGTGATCGTCGGCGTGATCATCACCTGCACGCTGGCCGGTTACGCGTTCGCGCGCATCCGCTTCCCTGGCCGCGAGACGATCTTCATGGTCCTGCTCGCCACGCTGATGATCCCCGGCACCGTCACGTTCATCCCGAACTTCCTGATGGTCCGCGGCGAGATTATCCCGTGGGGCTCGCATCTGAACACCCTCCAGGCGCTGACGGTGCCGTTCCTCGCCACTGCTTTCATAATCTTCCTGCTCAGGCAGTTCTTCGCCGGCATCCCGCACGAGCTGTGGGACGCCGCTCGCATCGACGGCGCCGGTCACATGAGGTTCCTGACGGCGGTGGTTGTGCCGATGAGCAAGCCGGTGCTGATGACGGCCACCCTGCTCACCTTCGTGACGAGCTGGAACGAGTTCCTATGGCCGCTGCTGGTCACCACCTCACCGACGTGGCGCCCGCTCGGCGTGGGTCTCTACACCTTCCTGTCGGAGGCGGGTCCCGAGACCCATCTCCTGATGGCCGGCTCGGTCATAACCGTTCTTCCTGTACTCATCGTCTACTTCGTCACGCAGAAGCAGTTCACCGAGGGCATCGCCACCTCCGGGCTGAAAGGCTGAGGGGCTGAAGGGGTGAGGGTTGGCTGATCGTTGAGCAGGGGCAGCGCCGAGGCAACGTCGCTTCGGTGCAACACGCAAGGATGAAGGCGCCGGGGTACGCTACCGTCACGGCGAGAAGCCGCAGCCTTCATGAACTCACATCGACCGCTTAGGCCACCATGCGCCAATGGAGCGGTAACCACTAGACCGCGATGCCTAGGACGCTCGCGGACGAGAGGACGGCAGCTTAGATGAAGCTACGAGCCGTAATCACGCTTGCGCTGGCCGCCATGCTTATGGTCCCAGCCTTCGCCCAAGACTACGAGAACGTCGACCCGAGCGGCCAGACGGTCACCTTCTGGCACCAGCACACGCGCGACCGCGAGACCGCGCTGCTCAGCCTGATCGACCAGTTCAACCAGAGCAACGAGTACGGCATCACCGTCGTCGCCGAGTATCAGGGCGGCTACGGCGACATCTTCCAGAAGATGCTCGCCCTGCTCGGCACCAGCGACACTCCCAACATCGTCGTGGCCTACCAGAACCAGATGGCCACCTACCAGCTCGTCGACGGCCTCCTCGACATGGCGCCGCTCGTCGACTCGCCGCGCTGGGGTCTCTCGGCCGAGGATCAGGCCGACTTCTTCCCCGGCTTCTGGAGCTCAGACGTGCTGTCGATGTTCGACGACGCGCGCCTCGGCATCGCGCCGAACCGCTCGATGGAGATGATGTACTACAACATCGAGTGGCTCAGGGAGCTACGCGCCGAAGGGTACATCGACTTCGACGGCCCGCCCACCAACCCGGACCAGTTCAAGGCCGCCGCCTGCGCCGCCACCCAGCGCCCCTTCTCCAAGGCCACCGCCAGCGGCAGCATCGGCTACGAGCTCGCCGCCGAAGCCAGCCGCCTCGCCTCCTGGACGTTCGCGTTCGGCGGCGACATCTTCGACTACGAGACGAACCAGTTCGCCTTCGACTCCGACGCCTCGGTAGCCGCTATGACCTTCCTGCAGGACCTCTTCAACGAGGGCTGCGCCGCGCTCACCACCGAGGCCTTCGGCGACCAGTCGAACTTCGGGGCCGGCCGCACGCTGTTCACCGTCGGCTCCTCCTCCGGCATCCCCTTCTATCAGAGCGCCATCGACGCGGGCGCCCAGTTCGAGTGGAACGTCTCCGCCGTGCCGCACGTCACGCCCGAGCCCGTCATGAACATCTACGGCGCCAGCGTCAGCCTCCCGGCCGGTCACAGCCCCGAGTCCGTCGTCGCCTCGTGGCTGTTCCTCAAGTACTACACCGACACCGAGGCGCAGGCCGAATGGGCCATCGCCAGCCAGTACTTCCCGGTGCGCCAGAGCGTCGCCGCCGGCTTGGAGCCGATGTTCGACCAGATGCCTGCCTTCGAGTCGGCGTTCAACCTGCTGCCCTACGGCATCGCCGAGCCGCCGGTCCCCGGCTACGACTTCGTGCGCGACATGATCGAGGCCGAGATGGTCGCGATCGTCACCGGCGCCCCGGTCGAGTCCACGCTGGCCGATGCCACCGTCGAGGCCAACGACATCCTCGCCGACCAGATGGAGTCGCTCGAGTAAGGCAGCAGTAAAGCAGCCAGACCTCAGAGTCGTTCGCGGCCGCGCCTACCTGGGAGACCCCTATGGGTAGGCGCGGCCGCTCTCTTGCCCTAGGCTGGCTGGCAGTGGTGCGCCATCTCTACCTGCACGTGCCGTTCTGCCCGAACGCGAGGCGCCGTGACGCGTAGCGTGCGTCACCTCTACCTCCACGTGCCGTTCTGCCCTAGCATCTGCCCGTACTGCGACTTCCACAAGATGCTCAGGCACGAGGGGCTCGTCGCCCGCTACTTGGATCGTCTCGAGTCCGAGGCGGCGGGGGTGGCTGCCAGGTACGGCGGCGTGCGCCTCGACACCGTCTACCTAGGTGGCGGCACGCCCTCTCACCTCACGGACGTGGAGCTGGAGCGCGTCTTCGGGCTGCTCAGGCTGCACTGGGGTGGTGCTGGCGCGGTGGAGACGACGCTGGAGGCAGACCCGCTCACCTTCGACACCGAGCGCCTGCGGCTGTGGCGCGAACTCGGCGTCGACAGGCTCTCCATCGGCTTGCAGTCGACCGACGACGCCGTGTTGTCCTACTTGGGCCGCGTGCACGACGCGGCAGGGGGTCTCGCTGCCGTCGCGATGGCGCTGGAGGCCGGCTTCAGGGTCAACGTCGACGTCATCGCCGCGGTGCCGGGCCAGGACCTCGAGTCCGACCTCAGGACGGTGATAGCTACCGGCGCCAGGCACGTCAGTGTCTACAGCCTCACGATCGAGCCGCACACGCCGTTCGCCCTCAGGGGCGTGCGCGTCGACCCCGATCAGGACGCCGACGCCTTCGAGCTCGCGGGCGAGCTGCTCGCGGCGGCCGGCTTGGCGCGTTACGAGGTCAGCAACTTCGCGGCGCCGGGCGAGGAGTCGCGGCACAACCTCGCCTACTGGCGCGGCGCGCACTACCTCGCGCTCGGACCGTCGGCTTCCTCCTACCTGCCGGAAGGCGGCCCGTTCGGCACGCGCGCCAAGAACCAGCCGCTCAAGACCTGGCTGCTCGGCGCCGAACCCGAGCGCGACGTGCTCGACGTCGGCGGATACGTCCTAGAGCGGCTGCTTACCGGGCTAAGGACCTCGGAGGGGGTCGACCTCGCTGAGCTGGAGAGCGCTGCCGGCACGACCGTGGCGGAGTCGGCACCCGGCTGGCTCGCGGCCATGACCGCGGCAGGCATGCTCGCCGTCGAGACGGAGCCACCCGACCGGACCCTGCGGGCGACCGCAGCGGGTCTGGCGCGCCTCGACGCCGTGATGCTCGCCTACGTCAGAGCCCAGCGCTGACCCGAGCCAGAGGCCGGCGGCGGCTCAGGTGCCTACCAGACCGGCGTGCGCGAGCATCCTCGAGAGCACCGAACCTGCCGCGAGGTTGAGAGCCCCAGGGACCTTCATCGACCTGATGGCGTCCTGGTAGCGCTCCGCGCCGCTGAGCGCGTCTACGAAAGCCTCGACGCTCAACTCGCCCCGCTCGGCCCTGGCTGTGAGGTACGCGTCCGTCAGGCGCGCCTGGGACTCCCTGAGGTCCACCACCAGGCCGACGGTGGCGACGGTGTCCCACTCGCCGGCGTGCGGCAGGTGGAGCAAAGCGTCGCGCAGCCAGCCAAGCGACAGCCTCTCGCCGAGCTCGAAGAGCACGCGCGCGACCTCATCGAGATCGAGCCCGTGCCGCGTCGCCACGTCGACAGCGCCGCTGCCGACGGGCAGGTAGGCGAGGCCCGCCACCTCGGCGGCGAGCGGCTCGTCGAGCCCGTGGCGGGTCAGACCCTTGATAGCGGTGCGCAGCCTGCGCTTCTCGGCTGTCGGCAGCACGTCTTCGAGCGTCTGCCGCAGTCGCGCCAGGGGCGGTCCGTAGCGCGACACCACGACCCCGAAGTCGAGCTGGTCGCGGTCGCCGTTCAGCAGCCAGCCGACGACTCCCGCCGCAGCCGATGACATGGCCTCGAGAGCGACGTACGCGCCCTCGGTGCCGACCGCTTCGCCCGCCGCGCCGCGCTGCTCGACGCCCAGCGACTCGACCCTGGCAGCGAGCTCCCTGACGCCGAGCATCTCGAGCGCCATCAGCGTCGCGCGCACCACGCGCACCGGCTCGACGGCGTTCTGACGCGTCACACGGTGCAAGAACGCCATGCCGAGCACATCCACGAGCGTGTTGGTCATCTGCGTGGCGGCGATCTCGCGCCTGAGACGGTGACCGTCGACGGCCTCAGGCAACGAGCCCTGCAGCTGCGCTGGGAAGTACTCCTTGAGGTAGTGCGACAGGCGCGGCTCGTCGGGCAGGTCGGTCTCGAGCAGGCGGCGGTAGAGGCCCATCTTCACGTACGCGAGCATCACGGCGAGCTCGGGGCGGGTGAAGCTGCCGCCGTCGCGGCGTCTCTCCTCGAGCTGGCGGGTGCTCGGCAGGAACTCTACGGCGCGGTTGAGTCCGCCTGAATCGGCCAGGTAGTCGAGCAGTGACGCGTACAGCTCGAGATCGGCCCTGGCGCCGCGCTCCGCCAAGCTCAGAGCGAGGGTCTGACGCGCGTTGTCGCGCAGCACCAACTCGCCGACCTCTTGCTCCATGCTCTTGAGCAGCTCGGTCCGCTGTCCGCTCTCGATCTTGCCGGCCGCGACCAGCGGCTGGAGGGCGATCTTCAGGTTCACCTCGTGGTCTGAGGTGTCGACGCCGCCGGAGTTGTGGATGGCGTCGGTGTCGAGTCGGCCCCCGGCGAGGGCGTACTCGATGCGTCCGAGCTGCGTGAGGCCTAAGTTCCCGCCCTCGCCGATCATCTTGCAGCGCAGGTCCTTGCCGTCGACGCGCACTGTGTCGTTGGCGGCGTCGCCGACCTCGGCGTTGCGCTCGCTCGACGCCTTGACGTAGGTGCCGATACCGCCGTTGTAGAGCAGGTCGACCGGCAGGGTCAGCAGCGCCTTTATCAGCTCCGGACCCGACAGCGTCGCCGCCTTGGTGCCGAGCAGGGCGCGCATCTCGTCCGACAACGGGATGCTCTTCGAGCTGCGCTCGAACACCCCGCCGCCGGCGCTGATCAGCGAGCGGTCGTAATCGTTCCAGGTCGAGCCGCGCGTCTCGAACAGCCGCTTGCGCTCGACGAAGCTGCTGGCTGGCTCGGGCTGAGGGTCGACGAAGATGTGCAGGTGGTTGAAGGCGGCGACGAGCCGTATCTGATCCGTGTAGAGCATGCCGTTGCCGAAGACGTCGCCCGACATGTCGCCGATGCCGACGACGGTGAAGGGCTTGTCGTGCGCGTCCATGCCGAGCTCGGCGAAGTGGCGCTCCAGGCAGCGCCAGGCGCCGCGCGCCGTGATGCCCATGCCCTTGTGGTCGTAGCCGACCGAGCCGCCCGACGCGAACGCGTCGCCGAGCCAGAAGCCGTACTCGGCGGCGGTCGCGTTGGCGAGGTCCGAGAACGAAGCCGTGCCCTTGTCGGCGGCCACGACGAGGTAGGTGTCGTCGGGGTCGTAACGCAGCACCCGCGCGGGCGGCACCATCTCGCCGGCGACGATGTTGTCGGTGAGGTCGAGCAGTCCCCGCAGGTAGGTCTGGTACTGCTCCTGCACGTAGGTGCGGAGGGCGTCGCGATCCGTCGGCGCCTGCTTGAGCACGAAGCTGCCCTTCGACCCGACCGGCACGATGACGGCGTTCTTGGTCATCTGCGTCTTCATCAGGCCGAGGACCTCGGTGCGGAAGTCTTCCGGCCTGTCCGACCAGCGTAGACCGCCCCTCGCCACCATCCCGCCGCGCAGGTGCGCGCCCTCGACGCCGCGGCTGGAGACGGCGATCTCGAACAGCGGTCTCGGCTCCGGCATGCTGCCGACGCTGGCGGAGCGGAGCTTGAAGCTGATGCGCTCGTGTCCGAGGTAGTAGTTGGTGCGCACCGTCGCGGCCATCAGGTCCAAGAGACCCCTCAGCACCTGATCCTCGGCCAGCGAGGAGACGGCCGTCAGCGCATCGACGACGGCCTCGTGAGCCTTGGCCACGGCGGAGGTCCGCGCCGCGTCGGCGACGCCCGCGCCACCTGCTCCGTCCGGATCGAAGCGGGCCTCGAAGTAGTCGTGAAGCAGCCGCGCCACGCTCGGGTTGGCGAGGAGGCTGGAGGTGACGAACGCGCGGCTGGTGGCCGAGTTGAGCTGCGCGTAGTACATCTGGTACGCCCGCAGCAGCGCGACCTGGCGGTACGTGAGCCCCGCGTACAGCACGAGCTGGTTGAGCGAGTCGTCCTCCGCCTCGCGCGCGAACACCGCCGACAGGGCGGCGAGCAGCCTCTCGCGATCGCGCGCCAAGTCGAGCTGCTCACGCCCCAGGGTCTGGACCAGGAACAGGTCGACGCCGGCATGCTCGCCGTCGACGGTCAGGTTGTACGGGTACTGCTCGAAGATCCTCAAGCCGAGGTTCTCGAGCGTGGGCAGCACGTCCGACAGCGCCAGCGCGCGGTCGCGGTGGTAGATGTTGAGCCGCGTCAGCCCCGGCTGATCTTGGCGGTTGGCGAGGTCGAACACCGGACGCCCCGCCACGATGCGCTCGAGGTTGGCGACGTCCTTGACCGCCTGGGTCGGGGCGATGTCGGCGCGGTAGCTGTCGTCGAAAGCGGGGCCGTACTTGCTGGCGAGCTCGCGGCCGAGCCGCTCGCCGCGCGCCTGGATGAGCCGCTCGCGGAACTCGTCCTGCCAGCTCCTCGCCAGCTCGCGGATCGTTCGCTCGAGGTCCTTGACATCGAGCTCACCCGGGTCGAGGTCGGTGACGAAGTAGAAGTGGAAGCGAGCGTGGGACTGCTCGTCTGACATCGCCAGGCGGTAGTCGACGCGCTTGGCCTGTAGCCGCTCGCGCAAGAACGCCTGGATCGAGCGCCTGACGTCGGCGTTGAAGCTCTCGCGCGGCATCATCACCATCGCGCTGATGCCGCGCTTGAGCGGGTCGGCGCGCAGCCGCAGGCGCGCGCTGCGCTCCTGCTCGAGGCTGATGATCGTGCGGATGTCGGAGTGAAGCTGCTCGCTTTCGCCCGAGAACAGCTCCTCGCGCGGCATCGAGTTGAAGACGGCGACTATCTCCTTGTAGTCGTGAGTGCCGGGGATGGCGTCGTCGAGATCCAGCACCTGCTTGAGCTTGCGCCTCAGGATCGGGATGTCGCTGACGGCCGCCGCCTGCGCCTTGGTGGTGAGCAGGCCGACGAAGCGCCTCTCGCCGAGCACGGCGCCATCGGGCGAGAGGGACTTGACGCCCACGTAGTCCATGCGCCTGGCGCGGTGCACCGTCGACTCCGCGTTGGTCTTGGTGACGATGAACAGCCTGCCGCCGGTGACGCGCTCGCGCAGCTGCGGCGGCAGGTCCTTGAGCGGCACGCCGTCCCGATAGGCGCTCGCCGTCAGTTTCTTGAGGATGCCGAGGCTGCTCTCCTGCCCGGCTCGCAGGCCCGGCTCGCCGCCTAAGTCGACGATGTCGTACTCGCGGTAGCCGAGGAAGATGAAGTTGTCGTCGTCGAGCCACTCCATGAACTCGGCGGCTTCGAGCAGGTCGCCCTCCGACACTCCTAGGGTCGGACCGAGCGCTTCCGCGCCCGCCTTGGTCCCCCGCGCGGCCGAGTCCTCGGCGCGGGCGGCCAGCTCCCGCAGGTACACGGCGGTGGCCTGGGAGCGCAGGCGCAGGGCGCGGTAGTCGGAGGTGGCGAGGATGACGTCGCGCAGCACATCGGCGACGCCCTTCTCGATGCTCCTCAGCACGTCGGGGTCGTCGACGCGGCCGATGAAGAACATCTCGAACGCCTCGAGGCGCCCGCCGGCGCCGAGCGCGGTGACCGACCCGCTCGCGTCGCGTTCGACGCGGTACAGCGGGTGCAGCTGGTAGACGAGATCGAACCCGCCCCTGATCAGCTCGGCCTGGACCGAGTCGAAGATGAACGGCCTGTCTACGAGCGCGAGCCTCACGACCGTCTGCGGCGACTCCCAGCCGTCGGCCTCGAACGTCGGGTTGTAGGCCTGTACCTTCAGCTCATCGGTACCCAACGACTTGAGGAAGTTCAGGCTGTCGATCGCCATGGCGTGGAGCGTCTCGGGGCCGAAGGCGTCGAAGAAACCCTCGTCGACCTTGTCGAAGAGCCCGGAGGCGAACGTCAGCAGGTCGGCGCTGTCACCCTCCGGCCCGCTCTGCGCGAGCCGCTGGCGCAATAGATCTAGTTTGGATACCACTGCCCTACCCTTCGTGACGGCCCTGTTCCAAGCGCCCGTCTGCGCTGTCACAACCACGATAGCCCCGAAAAGTGCTTAGGCGACGTGAAAGCTCCTTCGTATGCGAGACATCTGCCCACCTGAAGCGCTGCGAGGCATCGGTATACTGCCCTAGTGATGTTCGTTCTGGCCACCGCGCTCGTCGCGCTCGATCAACTGACGAAGCAGTTGGTGGTTCGTGCTCTGCCGTTGGGGGGCCAGGAGATCGCGCTCGCGCTCGGCTTCTCGCTCACGCATGTGCGCAACAGCGGCGCGGCTTTCGGGATGCTGCGCAACTTCGATCTCGAGGTGCTGGGCTTCCACATCGACGGGACCTTCATGCTAGGTCTGCTCTCCGGCGTCGTCGCGTTGGGGCTGTTCGTCTACATGCTGAGGGGCGGCGCGCGCCAGCCGCGGCTGGTGAGGGTCGCGCTCGGGATGGTGCTGGCCGGCGCCATCGGCAACATGATCGACCGGCTCCGCCTCGGCTACGTCACCGACTTCATCCACTTCAGCAGCGGCAGCTTCTCGTTCCCCGTGTTCAACGTCGCCGATATGTGCGTCGTCATCGGGGCCGGTCTGCTCGTCATCGCCAGTTTCGCGCGCCCCACCGGCACCGACAGCGGGCGCGTCTCGACCGGAGTCAGAGCGCCTCACCCGACGGGGCTGGAGGACTTCCCCGAGCTCCCGCCGCTCGGCGGGCGCACCACTACCGAATGATGAGTCAGCGCTTGGCGATCAGGAAGCGCTGACGCCCGGTCAGGTCGCTCTCTAGCCGCACCGAAGCGAAGTCGCGCATGCTAGAGGCCAGCTCGGCGACGTTGCGCTCGTCGAGTTCGAGGGCGAGCAGGGCGCGCGGCGCCAGCAGGTTGCGCGCCTGCCTGACGAGGCGTCGTGCCACGTCGAGGCCGTCGGCTCCGGCGTAGAGGGCCACCTCCGGCTCGCTGCGCACCTCGATCGGCACCAGCTCTCTGTCCGACTCAGGTAGGTAAGGCGGGTTGGACACCAGCGCCACGCAGCTCGCCGCGGCCGTGGCGACCTCGGCGTCTGCCAGCAGGTCGGAGCGCCTGAAGGTCACAGCGAGAGCGAGCCTCTCGGCGTTGGCTCTCGCCACTGCTAGCGCCGGCCCCGACACGTCGGAGGCCCACACGTCGAGATCGGGGCGCTCGGCCTTGAGCGCCAGCGCGATCGCTCCGCTGCCGCAGCCGACGTCGAGGACGGTGCCTACCTGCGAGCCGAGCTCCTCCAACACGATCTCGACGAGCCGCTCGGTCTCTGGCCGCGGCACCAGCACATCGCCGGACACCGCCAGCATCAGCCCGTAGAAAGGGGCCTCGCCTAGCACGTGCTGTAGCGGCTCGCGGGTCACACGGCGGCGCAGCAGCTCGGCGAGCGCCGCCCCCTCGCCCCCTAACAGGGGCCGATCCAACTGAGTCAGCAGGCTGGTGCGGTCTACCCCGACGGCAGCCTCGAGCAGCAGCAGAGCCTCAGCGCGAGGGCTGGCAACGCCGGCGGCGGCCAACCGCCTCTCGGCGGCGGCCAGGGCCTCCTTGAGCACGCTCAGGCGGGTTTGACGACTACCCGGCGGTCCGGACCCTCGCCCGTCGACTCGGTGATCACGTCGGACTCATCGGCCAGCGCCATGTGCACCACGCGCCGCTCAGCCGCGCTCATGGGCTCCATCTCGACGGCGTGCCCGCCCTTGCGCACGCGCGCGGCCGCCGCGAAGGCGTTCTCGCGCAGGCGCTCGTCGCGGCGGCGCTTGTAACCGCCGACGTCGACGTTGACGCGCACACCGACGGTGTCGTCGCGGTTGACCACCGCGTTGGTTATGTACTCGAGGGCGGCGAGGGTCCTGCCGCCGCGACCGATGATCTTGCCGGGATCGCCGCCGAACACCTCGGCGTGGATCTCGTTATCGGAGATCTGGTCGACCTCGACGGCGTAGGTCGGGTCGAAGTTGAGCAGTAGGTTGACCAAGAACGACTCGGCGCGCTCCGCGGGGTCGCCCTGAGCTATGACCCCGACGCCGTAGTCGCCCTCGCCGAACTCTTCGACGTCTTCGTTGGGGAGCACGCCGTCGCTGTTCTCCTCGTCGACGTTGATGCCGATGCCTTCGAGGTACTTGTCGAGATCAGAGCCTTCCACTCACACCCGCCTCACTTGCCACGCTTGCCGGCCGTGGCCGGGACCAACGGAGCCACCTTCGGCTGGTTCCGGCTGATCAGCCAGTACTGCAGCACCTGGACCGCCATGGATACCACATAGTAGAGCAGCACGCCGGCCGGGAACGCGAAGATGATGAAACCGAAAACGAGGTTCATGATCATCGACTGGCGCAGCATCGTCGGGTTGTTGCGCGCCGAGAACCACGACATCGCGACCATCACGCCGATGTAGAGGATCGGCAGGATGAAGATCGGGTCGGCCTGGCCGAGGTCGGGCAGCCACAGGAAGCCTTCGGCGAACTCGAAGTTCACGAACACGCGCCACAAGATGATGAACAGCGGCATCTGCACCAGGATCGGCAGACAGCCGCCGGCGGGGTTGACGCCCGCCTCGCGGTAGAGCTTCATCGTCTCCTGGGTCAGCTTCTCGCGGTCGTCCTTGTACTTGCGCTGGATCTCCTGGATCTTGGGCTGCAGCGCCTGCATGCCGAACATCGACCTCGTCTGGGTAGTGATCAGCGGCCACACCAGCGCCCTGAACAGCAGGGTCAGCACGATGATCGAGAGGCCCCAGCTCGGCACGTACTGATGGATGAACTGCAGTACCTGCACGATGGCGAGCGACAGGCGGCCGAGGATGTTCGGTCTGAACAAGCCTGGCAGGTCGAGGAACCCCTCCTGCGAGTAGCGCACCAGCTCGTTGTTGCCGGCATATAGCCTCACGCCGAGGCTGGTGGGCGCGGCGCCGGAGGCGACCGCCGTCTGCAGCGCGATCAGGTTCGGGCGCAGGAACGTCGCGGAGACCGCGTCCCCTGTCGCGTGCCTGAGCGAGGCGCCGTTGGCCGCCAGCGTCGACTGCGCCGCGTCCAGCGGCAGCATCACGAAGGCCTGATCGCGGTTGTTGTCGTTCTTCTGCAGCGAGGCGTAGGTCGGCGACTGGTAGGCGCGCTCGGCCGGGTTGGTCACGAAGGTCGACTCGAAGCCGATCTTCACGACGGGGCTGGCGATGTTGGCGATGCCGGGCACTGCGAACTGCACGAGCGTCGGCGCAGCCGCAGCCTCACCTTCGCCAGCGGACGCGACCGGCGTGAGGGTCAGGTAGTGCTCGGCCGACTCGCTGACGGCGCTGACCACCACGCGCCGCTCGACCCGGAAACCGGGAATCTCGTACTCGAACTCGCCCAGGAGGGTGTTCTCGTCGAGCTTGGTGAAGCCGCCGCTGACGTCAGCAGGCGTGTGGTAGACGCCGTCGAGCAGGACGCCGCCGGCCGGCACCTCGGAGGCGAAGGGAACCAGGTTCACCCTGTCGTTGAGGTTGTAGTTGTTCAGCGTCTGTCCGCGCTGGAACTTCGTGAACGCCGCGGCGAGCTCTCCTGCCGGGGTGAAGAAGAAGTCGGCGCCCTTGGTGGGCACGCGCACGAACTCGCCGTCCTCGTGAGCGCAGAGGAACGACTCCTGTGCGCTGCCGCAGCTGGCCAAGGACTCGTTGATGTTGCGGAACTGCGAGAGATCGAACGGCGCGACCTCGAACACGACGCGCGCGCCGGCCGTCGCTGTCAGGGCGGCTACGAGAAGCGCTGCCGCGATGGTGAATGGAGCAAAGCGTCTCAAGTGGCCTCCGAGCTCATCTCATGAGTGTGCGAATGCTGGTGATGTTCGTGACCGCAGGCGGCCTGCGCGCTTGCTGTGCGCTCCGCGCGGTTCACGACGGGCGGCACGGGGTCGAAGCCGCCGGGGTTGAACGGGTGACAGCGCAGGACGCGCCTGACCGCCAAGTAGGTGCCCTTGAGGACTCCGTGACTCTCCACGGCCTCGACGGCGTAGGCGCTGCAGGTCGGATGGAAACGGCAGCTCGGCACCGGCTTCAGCGGTGAGATGAAGCGCCTGTAGAAACGCACGGGAGCGAGGACGATCCGAGCCGGCCAAGCGCTCATGCGAGCAGCCCGACGCGCTGCAGCGCGGTCCTGAGCGAGCGCTTCAACTCGCCGTAATCGGCCTCTGCCGCTGTTGGCCTGGTCATGATCAGCAGGTCGTAGCTGGCGGGCGGACGCGCGGCCGCCTCCATGCGCGCGGTGACCACGACGTCAGCCGCGTCCGAACGCGCTCCGAGCAGCTCGCGCAGAGCCTCGCGGAGGCGGCGTTTGACGCGGTTGCGCACTACGGCCTTGCCCACCTTGCGGCTGACGACGATGCCCACCCGGACCTCTCCCTGCCTGGTAGCGCGCCAACGCAAGCTCAAGTGCTTGCCGCCGGCCGCCTGCCCCTTGCTCAGCCGCCTGAAGGCTCTGTCGCCCTTCAGCGGCCTCAGGCTGGTGCGGTCACGAGAGGCGCCCGGCCGCGCCACACCGGCCAGGAGCGACTTAGCTGTCGGAGACCGACAGGCGCTTGCGACCCTTGGCGCGCCGCCGCTTGATGACGTTGCGACCACCGGGCGTTGCCATACGCGCGCGGAAGCCGTGCGTCTTGGCACGCTTGCGGCGATTAGGCTGGTACGTCCGCTTCATGCTTACTCCTTCAGAAGTTCAGTCGGCTCGTGCTGCGCTAAACGCCCCGCCCGCCGCGTGCGCCCTTGCGGGCTCGGTGGAGGGTCGGTGCGAACGGATCGCAGGGTCGGAGCGAACTCAGGGCACGCCGCCGACCCGAGCGGGCCGAGCAGTCGGCCAAGCCGAAGAAGCATATCACAAGGTCTCGAGCGAAGGGGCCAACGACCCCGCCGCGGCTAGCAGCTCGCGGTCGCGGCGGGCCGCACCGATCAGTTGCACGCCGACCGGCAGTCCGCCCTCGTCAGTGCCCGCCGGCAAGCTCACGGCGGGCAGCCCCGCGAGGTTGGCGAGGCAGGTCGCCGTGTCACCGAGGTACATGGAGACGGGATCCGAG
Organism: uncultured bacterium; assembly: GCA_964392895.1. GTDB lineage: Bacteria > Deinococcota > Deinococci > Deinococcales > Trueperaceae > CAYMRL01. The sequence continues at coordinate 389,434 of CAYMRL010000002.1, read as the reverse complement.
ACCTTCTCGCCCAGCTTGTAGGCGGTGGTGGGGCTGGTGGGCGCCAACAGGCCGTCGAGACCGGTCAACGCGGCGGTCAACTCGGAGCTCAGTTGCGAGCGCACCCTGAGCGCGCGGGCGTAGTAGGCGTCGACGTAGCCGGCCGACAGCGCGAACGAGCCGAGCAGCACGCGCCGCTTGACCTCGGTGCCGAACAGCGCCGCGCGCGTCCTCGTCATCACGGTCGCCTGGCCATCGGCGTCGGCGCCGACGCGGCCGCCGTAGAGCATGCCGTCGTAGCGCGCGAGGTTGCTCGACGCCTCGGCGGTCGCGATCACGTAGTAGGCGGGCACCGCGTACGCGACGCTCGGCAGCGCGACGGGCACCGCCTCGGCGCCGAGCGCGCGCAGCCGGTCGCGCGCGGCGTCGACCCCCGCCGCGACCGCAGGACTCACCCCCTCACCGAGCAGGTCGACCACGTAGCCGAAGCGCCGACCCGCCACAGGGGCTTCTCCGTCGACCGGCGGTGCGGGCAGGTCGAAGGTGGTCTGGTCGCGCGGATCGGCCCCCACCAGCACCTCGAACACGGCTTGGATGTCCGGCACCGACCTCGCGATGATGCCCACCTGATCGAGCGAGCTGGCGTAAGCGATCAGCCCGTAACGCGACAGGGCGCCGTAGGTAGGTTTGAAGCCGATGACGCCGCAGAAGGCGGCGGGCAGCCTGACGGAGCCGCCCGTGTCGGAACCGAGCGCCACCGGCGCGACGCCGGCGGCGACGGCGGCTGCCGACCCGCCCGACGACCCGCCGGCGACCCGCGAAGGGTCGTGCGGGTTCAGCACCGGTCCGTACGCCGAGTTCTCGTTGGTGGAGCCCATGCCGAACTCATCGAGGTTGGCCTTGGCGACGACGACGGCACCGGCCGCCTCCAGGCGCGCCACCACCGTCGCATCGTAAGGGGGCACGAAGCCGTCGAGCAGGCGCGAGCCGGCCGTCGTCCTGACGCCGGCGGTGCAGAGGTTGTCCTTGACGACGACGGGCAGTCCGGCCAGCGGCAGCGTCGCGAGGCCCTCTGCGCCGAGCGCGTCGAGCGCGCGCGCCCTCGTCAACGCCGACTCAGCGGGCACGGTTATGAAGGCGTTGAGCTCGGCCTGAGCCGCGGCGGCGCGGCCCAGCGCGGCGGCTGTCGCCTCCTCGGCGCTGATCCTGCCTGCCTTGACCTCGCTTACCAACTGGCTGGCCCCTGGCGACACGACGCGAAGCATAACAGCCGGCGCCGGCGCTCCCTGGCGTGTCGAAGCCGCAACAGCGGCGTTCCAGACGGCGATACCTGTGGTATCCGCCACCCCGACGCGCGACGGCGGCGCGGATATCATGACCTCGTGGCCGTGGGTATGCTGAGACCCAATCCCGGCGCGAGAACCAGCGAGACGCGCGTGCTGAGCGCCGGCGCCAGCGACGCAGGCCGGGTGCGCAGCGTCAACCAGGACTGCTTCTTCGCCGGCAACATCCCTCCGTTCGGCGAGCTTGGGGTCGTCGCGGACGGCATGGGCGGTCATATCTCCGGTGAGGTGGCGAGCCGCCGCGCCATGGAGGTGCTCGTCGAGTCGCTGAAGCGCAGCCGCAGCCACGCGCCGGTGGCGCTGGCGCGGGCGGCGCAGGCAGCCAACGTCGAGGTCTACAACCACGCCATCGAGCATCCCGAGCACACCGGGATGGGCACTACGCTGACCGCCGTGCTCGTCGACGACCAGGTCGGACTGGTGGCCCACGTCGGCGATTCACGCGCCTACCTAGTCAGGGACGGCGAGATCAGGCGCCTGACCTTCGATCACAGCTGGGTCGCGGAGAGGGTGCGGCTGGGCCTGCTGAGCGAGGACGAGGCGAACAAGCACCGCTATCGCAACGTCATCACCAACGCCATCGGCGCGATGCCGTCGTTCAAGCTCGACGTGCTGCACTTCGAGGTCAGGCAGAACGACGCGATCCTCATCGTCTCCGACGGCATCAGCATGCTGCTGAGCGAGCCGCTGATGGCGCAGCTCGTCGGCGGGATGGAGCCCGACGCCGCCGCGGCCAGGCTGATACGCGAAGCCAACGACCGCGGCAGCCCCGACAACGTCACGGCCGTCGTGCTGCAGGTGAAAGACGTGGCGCGCAGGCAGAAGCGCTACGACCTCGGCGAGAACGCGCTCGAACCCTCGACGGTCGACATCGGCGACACCCTCTCAGGCATCAGGCGCGTCGAAGACGAGTACCCCGCCAACGGCCCGATCAGCCGGCTCAAGAAGCACCCGCTCTACCCGTACCGGGTGTGGCTCCTCGGCTCGGCGCTCATGTTCGCTGTCGCCGTCTTCTTCGCCATCCGCTACTGAGAGCACGCGCTTGCCTGTAGCCTGAGGCATGAAGAAGATCATCTCCACAACGGACGCCCCGGCCGCAGTCGGCCCCTACTCGCAAGCCGTCAGGTCGGGAGACCTGCTGTTCACGGCCGGTCAAGTGGCTCTCGAGCCGAGCAGCGGCGTGATCGTCGCCGGCGACGTCAAGGCGCAGACGCGGCGCGTGATGGACAACCTCGCCGCGGTGCTGAAGGCTGCCGGTTGCGGTTTCGACGACGTCATCAAGACGACCTGCTTCCTCGTCGACATGAACGACTTCGCCGACTTCAACGAGGTCTACGCTTCGTACTTCGACGCGCAGCCGCCCGCGCGCAGCACGGTTCAGGTGGCCCGCCTGCCGAAGGACTCGCGGGTCGAGGTCGAGGTGATCGCGCGAGCGCCGTAAGGCCTGGTGCCGACGAGACAGTTGTCCGTGGCGCGCCTCGACAGAACGCGCGACCATGAGCTCGAGGGGTCGCGCGGCCACGGTCTCGCCACCGAGACAGCCGCCCGAGCCCGGCGAGGAGTCCGGTATGACCCAGCGCAAGGTGATGATCCCACTCGACGGCTCCGACTTCAGCCGCACTGCCTTCAGGACGTTGGGCAGGCTCTTCGAGCCGCAGACCACCGCGGTCACGCTCGTGCAGGTCGGCGAGGTCCCTGAGGGCGCTTACGTCGCACCCCAACAGCCCGTCGTCGTCGGCACCGAGGTCTCGTGGCCCGTCGAGCAGAGGGGCCGCTCCATCTACTCGACGCAGGCGTGGCAGTCGGCCAGGGCCGAGGTCGAGGTCGGCCTCAGGGACGACGAGCAGCGCCTGCGCGACGCCGGCTACACCGTCTACACCAAGGCTCTGTTCGGAGACCCGGCGCAGGAGATCGCCGACGCCGCCGATGCCGGCGGGTTCGACGCGATCGTCATGGCCACGCACGGGCGCAGTGGGCTGAGCCGCGCGCTGCTCGGCAGCGTCGCCGAGAAGGTCATGCGCATGGTGTTGGTGCCCGTGATCATGACGCGGCCCCGCGCTGAAGAGGCCGAGTACGGGCCCTTCGGCGCCCTCAACTGACGCGCCGGGCGACCCGCAGCTAGGCTAGCTACGCACGGGCGCCGCGCTATGCACGGGCGCCGCGCTATGCACGGCGGTACAGCAGCTCGCGCTTGACCTCTTCGATCGCCTGCGTCACCGGGATGTCGCGCGGGCACGCCTCGGTGCAGTTGTAAGCGGTGCGGCAACGCCACAGCCCGTTGATGCCGTTGAGAGCCTGGAGTCGCGCGGTGGCGCCCTGGTCGCGCGAGTCGAAGATGAAGCGGTGCGCGTTGACTATCGCGGCAGGGCCGACGTAGCGGCCGTTGGTCCAGAAGACCGGGCAGCTGGTGGTGCAGGCGGCGCAGAGGATGCACTTGGTCGTCGCGTCGAAGATCTCGCGGTCCTCGGGGCTCTGCAGGCGCTCGGTGGCGGGCGCGGGATCGTCGTTGATGAAGAACGGCAGCACCGACTTGTAGGAGTCGAAGAAAGGCTCCATGTCGACGATCAGGTCCTTCAGAACCGGCAGCCCGCGGATGGGCTCGACCGTGATGGTGTTGCCGAGGTCCTGCACCAAGACCTTGCAGGCGAGGCGGTTGGTGCCGTTGATCAGCATGGCGTCAGAGCCGCAGATGCCGTGAGCGCAGCTGCGCCTGAAGGCGAGGCTGCCCTCCTGCTCCCACTTGATCTCGTGCAGCACGTCTAGGACCCGGTCGGTGGGCCGGGCATCGAGCTTGAACTCCTGCCACCTCGGCCGCTTGTCGACCTCGGGATCGAAACGCTTGACGCGCACTGTGATGTTCATGCTGCTCCTCTAATACACCCGCGGCTTGGGCTCGTAGCGGCCAAGCGTCACGGGTTTGTAGTCGATGCGAACGCCCCTGCCATCAGCGTCATCCTGGTAGACGAGGGTGTGCTTGAGCCACTGCTCGTCGTCGCGCTCCTTGTAGTCCTCGCGCGAGTGGGCGCCGCGCGACTCGGTCCTGTTGAGCGCCGCGTTGACGAGCATGACGGCGTTGTCGAGCAGGAAACCGAGCTCGATGGCTTCGGTGAGCTCGGTGTTGAAGCGCTTGCCTTTGTCCTCGACGCCGATGTTCGCGAACCTGGCGACGAGCTCATCTAGCTTCGCCACCTGCGTCCTCAGCGTCTCCTCGGTGCGGAACACCGAGGCGTTGTCCATCATCGAGGCCTGCAGCTCGCTTCTCACGTGTGAGACGCGCTCGGTGCGCGGGCCGTTCATGGTCTTGTCGATGAGCGCGCGGGTGCGAGCCTGCGGGTCGGCCGGCAGATCGCGGAAGGTGGCGCCGGCGGCGTAAGCCGATGCGTTGCGCCCGGCCCTGCGGCCGAACACGATCAGGTCGCCCAGCGAGTTGGTGCCGAGGCGGTTGGCGCCGTGGAGGCTGGCGCACGCCACCTCGCCGGCAGCGTAGAGGCCGGGCACGATGGTGTTGGCGCCGTCGGAGATAACGTTGGTGTCGATTGTCGTCGGCACGCCGCCCATCGCGTAGTGCGCCGTCGGCTGGATCGGCACCAGCTCCTTGACCGGGTCGACGCCGAGGTAGATGCGCGCGAACTCGGTGATGTCGGGCAGGCGCTCCTCGATGATGTGCGCGTCGATGTGGGTCAGGTCGAGGTGGATGTAGTCCTTGTCGGGACCGCAGCCGCGGCCGTCGCGGATCTCCAGGTACATCGCGCGGCTGACCATGTCGCGCGGCGCCAAGTCCTTGATGGTGGGGGCGTAGCGCTCCATGAAGCGCTCGCCGTCGGCGTTGCGGAGGATGCCGCCCTCGCCGCGCGCGCCCTCGGTAAGCAGCACACCAAGCTTGTACAAGCCCGTGGGGTGGAACTGGTAGAACTCCGGATCCTCGATGGGCAGGCCGTTGCGGTAGACGATGCTCATCAGGTCGCCGGTGAGCGCATGAGCGTTGGAGGTCACGCGGAACATGCGGCCGTTGCCGCCGGTCGCCAGGATGGTGGCCTTGGCGTGGAAGGTGTGAAGCTCGCCGGTGGAGAGCTCGAGCGCGACGACGCCGAGGCACTCGCCTCCGTCCATGATCAGGTCGAGGACGTAGAACTCGTTGAAGAAGTTGACGGCGTCCTTTATCGACTGCTGGTAGAGCGTCTGCAAGATCATGTGGCCCGTGCGGTCGGCGGCGTAACAGGCGCGCTCGACGGCCGACTTGCCGTGCTCGCGAGTGTGGCCGCCGAACTTGCGCTGCGCGATCTTGCCGTTGGGCAGGCGGCTGAACGGCAGGCCCATGTGCTCGAGCTCGTAGACGGCCTCGATGACCTCGCGCGAGAAGACGTCGGCGACGTCCTGGTCGGTGAGGTAGTCGCCGCCCTTGACCGTGTCATAGGCGTGCCACTCTGCGTGGTCCTCGGTGACGTTGCCGAGCGCCGCTCCGACGCCGCCCTGCGCCGCTCCGGTATGCGACCGCGTGGGGTACAGCTTGGTGATCACCGCGACAGACACCCCAGGGTGCTGCGCCGCGTAGCGCGCCGCCATCAGGCCGGCTCCACCGGCGCCGACGACGATCACGTCGAACCTATGCAGGTTGCTCATCTGGGTAGTCCGACTTCCCTTCCAGCTCGTCTATCAGCGCCACCCGACCCCATCAGTTGGGGCTCAGGTTGCGGATGGCGTCGCCCATCTCGGTGAAGGTGTAGGTCCACAGCGTCATGACGCCCACCACGAAGATGGCGCCGGTCACCGTGAACAGCACCAGCTTGGCCCAGAAGCGGCCGCGCGCGCTCTTGACGTAGTCCTCGATGCTGTAACGCAGGCCGTTGGCGCCGTGCAGCAGCGCGAAACCGAGCAGGAACGAGTCGAACACCCTCACGGCCGGCTGCCGCAGGCGGTTCATGACGTAGTCGTAGTCGATGGTGCCGGCGTCGACGAGGATGTTGTTGACCCAGACGTGAGCGAACACCAGGAACACCAGCAGGAAGCCGCTGATGCGCATGAACACCCACCAGGCGAGCTCGGGGTTGCTGCTGTAGACCTCGCGCGCCTGCTTGAGGGTCTTGGGACGCGTCGACATCAGGCGTGACCCAAGATCTCTGGCACGATCTTGAAGAGCACGGGGATGCCGATGGCGGCGGTCACGGCCAGCACGCCGTACCACATGGCGCGCTGGTACTTGATCGCCCAGCCGGTGAAGTCGAGGAGGATGATCCGCAGTCCGTTGAGCCCGTGGTAGACGACGCCCGCGATGATCAGCACCAACCCGACCCTGAACGGCCACTGGTGATAGAAGAACAAGAAGGCGTTGAATGGTCCGTCGGGACCGTACATCACAAGGCTTATGTCGAAGACGTGCAACATCAGGTAGAGCGCCAGCGCCACGCCTGAGATGCGGTGTAAGTAGAAGGCCAACTGGCCCTCGCGGCCTCGGTACATCGACGAACCTCCTGGAGCGCCGCGGCGCCCAGCTTTCACTCATGGGGATTCTAGCATCGCGCCCTGGACGCTCGTCCTCGCCTGCCACGCCGATGTACAAGCCTTCACGTAGGTAGCGAAGGGGGTGCGCGCGAGCCTGCCGCGCACGCACTACTGCGCGACCCGTCACGGGAGAGCGGCGCGATTAGGGTTAACCTGCTGGCGTGCTGTTGGCCTTCGACCTAGACAAGACCCTACTCACCGACGCCTACGAGTTGCCAGCGGATATCGCGCGGGCCGTCAAGGCCGCGCGCGCTGCCGGTCACCTCGTGACGGTGCTGACCGGCCGGGCGTTAGCAGCGGCTGCGCCGTACCTCGACGCTCTCGAGATCGACCTACCTCACAGCGTCAACCACGGCTCGATGATCCGCGAACCGAGCGGCGCCGTGATAAGGCGGCTGCAGTTGCGCTCGGACGAGGTGCGCGGGTTACTCGACCGCCACTACCAGGACCTCGAGGTCGAGTTCACCTGCGTCGTCGGCGAGACCATCTACGTGCGCGATCCCGAGCACGAGCGTTGGGAGTGGGCGCACACCGCCAACCGCGCCATCGACAGGTACCTGCCGGGCGTTGACCGCGACGCCGACAAGGTCGTGTTCCACGCGAACGGCCGCTCCGCGCAGATGGACGCGCTGGTGGCGGCGGAGTACCCGTACCTGCTGCGTTACCTGTGGGGCGACGGCTACCTCGAGATCGTCCCGGAAGGCGGCGACAAGGGCACGGCGCTCGAGCGCATCGCGGGGCTGCTGAACGTGCGCCGCGAGGACGTGGTCGCGTTCGGCGACGGCCTCAACGACGTGACGATGCTGCAGTGGGCCGGGCGCGCCGTGGCGGTGGGGCCGGATGTCGACCACCGAGCGTTGGCGGCCGCCGACGAGCACATCGCCGCTCCCGAGGATGGCGGCGTGGCGGACTGGATCGGTAAGTTCGCCCTGCGCTGAGCTAACGCAGCGCTTCCAAGAACTCCTGGCGGGTGCGTGCGTCGCTCATGAACGTGCCTCGCATCGCGCTGGTTCGCGTCGTGGAACCCTGCTTCTCGACGCCGCGCATCATCATGCACAGGTGACTGGCTTCGGTGACGACGGCCAACCCCCTCGGCTCGAGCACCTCGACCAGCGCATCGGCGATCTGCGAGGTCATGCGCTCCTGCACCTGCATGCGCCTCGCGAAGACGTCTACGACCCTGGCGAACTTCGACAGCCCTAGGATCTTCTCGCCGGGCACGTAGCCGATGTGCGCCTTGCCGAAGAACGGCAGCATGTGGTGCTCGCACATCGAGTAGAACTCGATGTCCTTCACTACGACCATCTCGGAGCCCTCGGCGGCGAACAGCGCGCCGTTGACGGCCTCGCCGACGCTGAGGCGGTACCCGCTCGTCAGGAAGCGCAGCGAGCGCTCGACGCGAGCCGGGGTCTCGATGAGGCCCTCGCGCGACACGTCCTCGCCGAGGCTGCTGATCAGGTCAGCGACCAAGTGACTGAAGTGGGTCTCGCCCGCTTCGTCGAAATCCGCGCTCCAGGCGCGCGCTGCTTCCGCTCCGTGTCGCAAGGTGAGCAGCATGCTAGCCGATGGCGGCGCTCGGCGCTGCCTGCGATGAACTTGACCGAACGCCTCCGCCGTCTGTGCCGTCCGCGGCTGTAGACTCCGGCGTGCGCCTGGACCGCCTCGACTCGTACCTCTCTCGCTTCGTTTCGAAGGTGACAGCCGTGACCGCGGGCGGTGGCGCGCTGCCGCCAGGCACCTGGTTGAGGCTGGAGCGCAGCGCGTTCTACCCGACCGCCGGCGGCCAGCAGCACGACACCGGCACCATCGGCGACTGGAGCGTCGTCGACGTCGTCGAGGCAGAGGGTGTGGTGTGGCATCGGCTCGCCGACTCGCAGCGGGCGACCGCGGACGCCAGCCTCGGCGAGCTAGAGACCGTGGCGGCGACCCAGCAGGAGCTCGTCTGCGCCGTCGCTTGGCAGCGGCGCTTCAGGCACATGCAGCGTCACACCGCCGAGCACATGCTGGCTCAGGCGTTCACGCGCGTCGGGCCCGGCTACCACGTGCAGGCCGTGAGCATGCGAGGACCCGACTGCACCATCGACCTCTCCGGCGAACCCGACGGCGCCGCGCTGGCGGCCGCGGAAGCCGAGGTGAACGGCGTCGCCAGGCAGGGCTTGCCCGTGGTGACCTTCGAGGTCGAGGACTTCCGACTCGGCGACTACCAGCTGCGGCGTCCTACCAAGCGCAGCGGCGCGATAAGGCTGGTGGCGATCGGCGACTACGACGTCGCCGCCTGCGGCGGCACGCACGTCAAGAACACGGCCGAGGTCCTGCCGATAAAGATCCTGGACAGCGACCGGATCAGGGGCGACCTGACTCGCATCACGTTCAGAGCGGGCGAGGAGGCGTTCGACGACCTCGCCGCCCGCACCCAAGCGACCCTAGAGTTGACGCGCCTACTCAGCACACCGCTCGAGGATCAGGTCGAGCGCGTGCGGAGGCTGCTCGACGAAGCCGTCGGTTTGCGCAAGGACCTCGCGCAGAGAAGCGCCGCCGCGGCGACCGGTCTCGCCGAGCGCCTGCTGGCCCACGCCGTGCGACTCGGCTCGGAACGCGTCGTCAGCCATCTGCTGGAAGGCGGCGATGGCGCGCTGCTCGACCCGCTGGTCGAGGCGCTCCAGGCGGCCGACGGTGTGGTCTCGCTGCTGGCGGCCTGGGAAGACGGGCGCATCAGGCTGGCGTTCCTGGCAGGGCCGGGTGCGAAGGTCGACGTCAGGCCCGCGCTTCAGGCCGCGCTCACGCACGTAGGCGGGCGCGGAGGCGGGCGTCCAGATCGGGCTCAAGGCGCCGGCAGCGGCGATGCGGCGGCCGCGGCCACCGCGCTTCAGGCCGCGCTCTCAAGCCTCGGCGCCGCCTGAGGAGCCGAACTCGTCACGCAGGGAGTTCTCGTCCAGAACGTGGTCGGCCACGAAGATAGGCGCCTTGGTCCGCGCCGCTATCGCAAGCGCGTCAGAAGGTCTCGCGTCGACGTCGAACTGCACGCCTGAGCGCTCGAGCACGAGCATCGCGAAGAAGGTGCCCTCGATCAGGTCGGTGATCTCGACTCGCGCCACCTCGGCCCCGAGCATCTCCAACACCGATACCAGCAGGTCGTGCGTCAGCGGCCTCTCGGGTCTCTCGGTCTGACGCCCGGCCGCGATCGAGATCGCCTGCATGGCGTCGATCTGTATCGGCAGCAGCTCGCCCTTCTCGCCCCTGAGAAGGACCAGGAACTGGTTCTCATCGGCCGAGACGGCGATGTCCTCCAGCTCGACTCGCACCACGACCTGATGATAGCCGCTCCTCGCTGTTAGACTCGTCCGCATGCTCGAAGCGGCGATAGGCCTCGAAGTTCACTTGGCTCTCGCCACCGACAGCAAGCTCTTCTGCGGCTGCTCCGCAGCCGGGTTCGGGCTCGAGCCGAACCTCAACACCTGCCCGGTTTGCCTCGGGCTGCCGGGCAGCCTGCCCGTCGTCAACGAACGCGCCGTCGACCTCGCGACGGCGTTCGCGCTCGCGCTCGGCTGCACGCTCGGCGCCAGGGGCGGCTTCCACCGCAAGCACTACTTCTATCCGGACGCGCCCAAGAACTACCAGATCAGCCAGTTCGACGACCCCATCGGCCTCGGCGGCGCCGTCGACCTGCCCAACGGCACGACTGTTCGGATCGCTCGCTGCCACCTCGAGGAGGACGCCGGGCGCCTTGCTCACCCCGCCTACGCCGACCACTCGCTCGTCGACCTGAACCGCGCGGGCGCCCCGCTCATCGAGCTCGTCTCGGAGCCCGACCTGCGCACGCCCGAGCAGACCCGCGACTTCCTGATCGAGGTCCAGGCGATAGCGCGCGCGCTCGGCGTCTCGGAGGCGTCGCCAGAAGAGGGGAAGATGCGCGCCGACGTCAACGTCTCCCTGCGCGAGCCCGGCGCGCCTCTCGGCGTCAAGGTCGAGGTGAAGAACCTCAACTCGTTCCGCAACGTGATGGCGGCGTTGGTGTTCGAGATCAAGCGCCAGACGCTGCTGATCGAGGCCGGCAGGCCGGTGACGCTGGAGACGCGCGGCTTCAACGAGGGTGGCCAGCGCACCTTCAGCCTGCGGAGCAAGGAGGAGTCGGCCGACTACCGCTACCTGCCCGACCCCGACCTGCCGGCGGTGGAGGGGCCGTCGCGGCGAGCCGAGCGGATCGCGGCCGGCCTCGGTGAGCTGCCGAGGGCCCGCGCCGAGCGCTACCAGAGGGCTGGCCTGCGCGAGGCCGACGCGCTGCAACTGGCTTACGAGCCCGGTGCCGCCGCTCTGTTCGACGCCGTCAGCGCTCGGTTCGCAGGCGACCAACAGGTCGTAGCCAACTGGCTCTCCGGCGACGTCGCCGCGGCGCTCAAGGAGCCAGACACGGCCGTGACGTGGCGGTCGATCGATCCCGGCATCCTGGCGGAGCTGCTCAGTCTGGTGACCAAGGGAGCGATAACCGGCCCAGTGGCCAAGGAGTTGCTCCCGGAGGTGCTGGCAGGCGCGTCGCCGGCTGCGCTCGTGGCAGAGCGCGGCCTCGGCAGCGTCGCCGACGAGGCGGCCCTGAGCGAGCTCGTCGACGAGGTGCTGGCGCGCGAAAGCGAGCTGGTAGCGCGGGTGAAGGCCAACCCCAACGCCGTGAACGCCCTCTTGGGGCAGGTGATGAAGGCCAGCGGCGGCCGCGCCACTCCAGCGGTGGTCAGGCGGATCATCGAAGAGCGCCTCGGCTCGACGGGACGCTGAGGGCACCGACAGCTATCACCTCAGCCATGGCATACGGCGTGTAACCTGTGAGCCCTGAGAGAGGGGCTCTGAAGATGCAGAACTCGCAGGGCCACGGCCTGCCTACATCCCTGTTCGCCCGCGCGCTCAGACGTCGCCGTCTCGCGGCGCCGCTGCTCATGTTGGTGGCGGTGCTGGCCGCCTGCGGTGGTGGCGTAGCTCCGAACGCGCCTAGCGAGGTCACGGTCACCCCCGTGGCCGGTGGGCTCCGCGTCGACTGGACGGCTGGCGGTTCCGGAGCCACCGGCTTCAAGATCTACCGCGAGGCGGTCGCGACCACCGACGTCAAGCCGGGTGAGCTCGAGCCACAGGCGTTGGCTGAGATCGCCACCACCTCAGGCAACGCGCGTCGTTACTACGACTTCACAGCCGAAGAGGGGTCGAGCTACACCTACGGCGTCTCGGCCGTCGGTGCCGGTGGAGAGTCCGCCGTCACGCGCCAGGCGGATCCAGAACCGATAAGCCCACTGCCTGGAGTCGAGATAGTCATCGGTCTCGCAGGCACAGGCACGGTGCTCGCCAGCGGGGGTGGCGAGGAGATCGTGTGCTCGTCGGCATGCGTCGCGGCGTTCGCGGAGGGCACCGAGGTGACGCTTACCGCCACCGGGTCGGGAGGCCAGGAGTTCGCCACCTGGCTCGAGGATTGCACCGGCGGCGGCACGTGTTCGTTCACGCTCGACGGGCCGCGCAGCGTCGTGGCTGCCTTCTCGAGCAACGTGCTGCGTCTCGAGCTCGAAGGCGACTCCCCGGTCAGCGTCGCCGTCTCGCCCGGCCACGGCGGCCAGGGCAGCACGGTGTGCGAGCTGCTGCCCGGCGGCAGTTGCGGCTTCGGCTACCCGGCGCCCGTCGGCGTCAGCGTCAACGTCACCCTCAGCGAGACCGGCGGCGAGTTCACGGGCTTCAGCTCGACCTGCACAGCTCCCCAGGGCCGCTACTGCGTCGTGAACAGCCCCGGGGGCCTCACCGAGCTGAGCATCGGCGCCATTCGCGTTCCTGTCGCCAACGACGACAGCTACGGGCTGAACGAGGACCACTCTCTGGCCGTCGAGGCGGCGGCCGGCGTGCTCGCCAACGACGTAGACAGCCCCTGGGACACGTTGCGAGCGGTGCTCGTGTCAGACGTCACGAGCGGTCAGCTAGCGCTCGCGCAGGACGGCGGCTTCGCCTACACGCCCGCCGCCGACTACAACGGGTTCGACTCGTTCACGTACCGCACCGTCGACGCCTACGGCAACGAGTCGGAGACCGTCACCGCCGTGTTGGAGGTCGCAGCCGTCAACGACGCGCCCACCTTCAACCTCGCCGGCAACCCGCCGACATACAAGGACGGCCCGCATCCGGTCGTCACGATCCCTGGCTTCGCCACCGGCATCTCGCCGGGCGGTGGACCCGATGAGGCCGGGCAGGCACTCAGCTTCACGGTCACGCGCGAGGGTGCGGCGGGACCGAGCTTGCTGACGCAGCCAAGCATCTCCTCGACCGGGACCCTCACCTACCAACACCAGTTCGGAACGTTCGGAACCGCGAGGTTCCGAGTGGTGCTCAACGACAACGGCGGGGTGGCCAACGGCGGCCAGAACGCCTCGGAGCCGCAGTTCTTCGAGATCACGGCGACGCCGCTGTTCCTGACGGTCAACGTCGGCGGTTCCGGGACGGGCACAGTCACTCCAGCGGCCGGGGTGCACGACCGCGGCTACGGCACGTCCGTGACCGTCACAGCGACCGCGGCGGCGAGCTCACGACTCACCGCTTGGAGTGGCGCCTGCTCAGGCGTGCCGGCCAACCTGGGGTCCTGCACCTTCCAGATCACCGCCGACTCGACAGTTGGCGTCACGTTCACCGCGGTGCGACGGCTGAGCGTGAGCCTCGAGGGAAGCGGGTTCGCGACCGTCACGGCCCCCGCGCCGCACGACCCGGGCTGCGCCGCGCCACCTACCTGGACCGTGCCGCGGACCTGCGCCGGCACCGACGTGTTGGACGGCCAAGTCGTCACGCTGACGGTGGCCTTCTCGAGTGGCTTCTTGGGTTGGGGAGGGGCCTGCAGCGGCACCGCCCTGACTTGCGACGTGCTCATGAACGCCGACAAGACGGTCATCGCCAACTTCAACTGAGGTACCGCCCTCGCGCAGCTCTCCCTCAACCCGCGCTTCCAGGCGGCCCCTGAGGCCCCTGCGGACCCATCGGGCCCTCCGGTCCTTGCGGTCCGGCCGGCCCAGGCGGACCCTGCTCGCCGGGCAGCCCTGCAGGGCCGGCCGGCCCTGCGGGCCCTGCCGGCCCAGGTTCGCCCGGTTCGCCTTGCGGGCCAGGGATCCCGCGGCAGTCGTCGAGGTCGACGATGCCGTCACCGTTCATGTCCTCGTCGGGGTCGGCTTGGCGGTTCCCGTTGAGGTCCCAACATGCCAGGCCATCGGTCCCGTCAGCACCGGCGGGACCCGTCTCGCCGGCCGGGCCGGTGTCTCCGGCGGGACCGACCGGCCCAGGCTCACCGACAGGGCCGGGGGAGCCGGCACGGCCGGGCAGCCCTAGCGGACCCCGCTCACCCTGCGGACCGGCGGGACCCTCGGGGCCTTGCGCTCCGGCGGGGCCGATGGGGCCTTCCGGACCCTCCGGACCCCTGAGCTCGCCGCTGGCGACCCTGGCGAGAACGCTCTCCAACTGCGCTGACAACGCGTCGACGCGCTCGTACAGCGCGCTCTCGCCGCAGACTATCTTCTCGTCGATGCGCTCCATGGCGCGGCTGAGCAGCAGCGCCGACTGGTAGCCGGTGAGGAAGTCCTCGCCTCCGAAGGTGCCGTCAGGGAAGGCCTCGCCGACATCGAGGCCGGCTACGCGCGCGACGGCCCCGGCAGCCCAATGGTCGTCGGGAACGTCCGCGAAGCTCTGCGTGGGGATGGCGCCGTCCAGCAGCAGGTCCGGACAGCCCGTCGTCCGGTCCGACCACTCGAGCAGCCTGTCGACGAGCAGCGCGGCTTGATACCCCGTGAGGGTGCCCTCGCTCAGGAACGAGCCGTCGGGGAACGCGACGTCGATGCCCTTCTCGGTGAGGTCCCTGACCGCAGCCCGACCCCAGTCGCCACCCCCGCTTTGCGACAGTCCTACCGCCAAGACGACCGCCGCCAGGATCATCCCTACTGCCCGCTTCAGACTCTCATCGCCTCCCTCTAGCGCACCGCCCTGCGTTCGAACGCATCGGGCGGCGCCAGATCACCTACTCGATGTTGGCGGCCGTCGCCACCCCGTGCAATGAGATTTGGCCCTCGCAACCCCTGTCGATGAGGCTCAGCGCTGCCGAGACACCCCTCACAGCGCGCCCGAGGCAGCCGCCTCAGCCCCGACGCTCTCCGCCAAGTCGCAGGTGCGTTGCTGCGGAACTACAGGAGCGATGATCCTGATGTCGACGGGATCGATGAGGCAGCTGCACTCGCCTGGAGCACCTTGCGGACCTGGAGGGCCTTCTGGACCTTGAGCTCCGGTCGCGCCAGCAGCACCGGCCGGACCGGTCGCACCCGTTGCACCGGTCGCTCCTGCCGGACCGCTCGGTCCGGTGGGACCCGTGTCGCCAGGGTCACCCTTGGGACCCTGCGGTCCCATCGGACCCTGAGTACCCTGCGGACCGGCGGAACCCGTGTCGCCAGGATCGCCCTTAGGACCCTGCGCCCCCGTCAGCCCATTCGGACCCTGCAATCCGGTCTCCCCCTGCTCCCCTTGCGGACCTGCGGGTCCGATAGGACCGATGGGACCGCTAGGTCCGGTCGGTCCGGCCGGACCTGCAGGTCCAATCGGCCCAGGCGGCCCGGCAGGACCCTGCGGCCCCGTGGCACCCGCAGGACCAGTAAGTCCAGAAGCGCCGCGCAGACCGGCCTCACCCACCGGCCCAGCCGGCCCGCGCTGACCGATGCAGTCTAGAACCGACACCACACCATCACCGTTGACGTCTTCGGCGTCGTCGGCAGTCCCGTTGGCGTTGAGGTCCCAGCACATCACACCGTTGGCGCCGGGCGCCCCTGATGCGCCGACAGGACCAGCAGGACCGACAGGACCAGCGGGACCGGCGGGACCGGCCGAACCCACCGCGCCGACAGGACCGGCGGGACCGATGGGACCCGCAGGACCCTGAGCTCCGGTCGGGCCGACAGGACCGGCCGGGCCGATGGGACCCGCCTCGCCTGCGGGGCCAACAGCTCCTCGTTCACCGGCAGGGCCCTGGGCACCTTCCTGACCGCGCTCGCCCTGCGGCCCCTGAGGGCCTTGGGGACCCACGAGCCGTCCGGCGGTCACGTCGGCTCGCATGGCGGCGAGCTCTTGGCTCATCTCTCCTAGGCGCTCCTGCATGGCGCGGGCACCACAGGCCGTCTTGGCGTCGACGACCTCGACAGCAGCAGCGAAGAGCAGCGCCGTCTGATAGCCGGTGAGGAACTCATCGCCGTTGAGACGCCCTTCGGGGAAAGCGTCGCGGACACCCAGCGCCGCGATGCGCGCCGCTGCGCCGGAAGCCCAGTGATCGGCCGGGACGTCGTTGAAAGCGAAGCTCGCGTCGACGAGACCCGTCATCGCGTCCGTGCAACCGGTCGCGGCATCGACTCGCGCCAACAGCCTGTCGACGAGCAGCGCGGCCTGATAGCCGGTCACCGACTCCTCGCTGAGGAACGAACCGTCGGGGAACGCGGTGTCGACCTGCGCCTCGCCGAGCTGCCGCAGCGCCGCCCTGCCCCAATCGTCGCCTGGTGCCTGACCGAATCCAACGGTCAGCGCCGAGAGAGCGAACAGAGCCATCAGAGTTCTCTTCACGAAACCACCTACCACTCCCATGCCGAACCACTCTAGCGCGGCCCCTGATGTTGATAATGGGTACTGGACGTGAGAGGTGCATCGACAACCAGGTCCTATCGCGCGCCACCGCCGCCCGCTCGGCTGCGTTGCGTGCTGCTCGCCCTCTGCCTCTACCTGCTGAGCGGTCAAGGGACGCTCGCGTTCGCCCAGAGCGCACTGCCGCCAGAGGCGGCTGAGGCACTCAGCATCGCGCAGCGGGCGGCCGCGGAGGCCATCGCGACCTACGAGCTTCACTTCCCGGATCAACCGCTGTGGCGCACCGCCATCGAGGCAGGCGAACGCGCGCGGGCGCTGGCCCCCGGTCGGACGGAGCCGCTGCGCTTCCTGGCTCAGGCTTACGGCACTACCGGCTGGACCGCACGGACCTGGCAGGCGTGGCAGCAGTACATCGATCTCGGCGGGACGCTCGACGCGCGCTCGAGGCGCGACGCGGCGCAGACGGCGCTGACGCTCGGGTTCCAGGCGTTCTCGGTCGGCGCGCTCGACAACGCCAGGACCCTGCTCAGCGCCGCCAACGAGCTCTCGCCAGGCGACGTGAACACCGCCACCTACCTGGGGCAGACCGAGCTCGCTCTAGGCAACGCGCAGGCGGCTGCGCCTCTGTTGAGCATCGCCGTCTCGCGCTACCCCCAGCTGCAGCCGCAGCTGGAGCGCGCGCAGCTCGGCGCCAACTACGGGCTCCCCGCGGCCGACGCTTACATCGCGGCCAGCTCGAACATGGCGGTGGGTAACGCCGGTGCCGCCCTCCCGCTCTACAACGAAGCCCTGGCGGCGGCACCGAACTTCACGGATGCGCTGCGAGGAGCGGCGGCCGCTCTCGGCGCGCTGGGACTCACCGAGCAGTCGCGCGCCAGGTGGCAGCAGCTCGCCGACATGGTTCCGGACGACGTCGAAGCGAACGAGGTGCTGGCGCGCTTCAGGGCCGCCGATGACGCCGCGGCCGCGGCGGCGGCGGCCGCCCAAGCAGCGCAGGCTGCCATCGCCGCTGCCGAGCAGGCTGCGCTCGAGGCGGCGGCGCAGCAGGCGCAAGCCGAAGCGACGGCGCCGACCGTCACCCTCCCGCCTCAACAACAGGTGACCGTCGTCCAACCGCCTCCGACCGAGACGCCGACGGAGACGCCAACGCAGCCAGACCCGCCACCGGCACAGGTGGTCACGCCGCCGCAGACGCCGGTAGAGCCACCACCTGTCGTGGCGCCGCCCGCCGGCCCGGCGCTGGCGCTCCTCGACACTACGCTGTCGCCCCAAGCGCCCGCCGCAGGCGGCGACGGCGCGTTCACGTTCCTCGCCGCGCCCGCCGCCGCGGTCGGCAACCTCGACGCACCGTACGACTACGGCGCAGGCACGCTCCACCTGAGGGTGGAGGTCGTGAACAAGCCGACGAGCGACCCTGTGCTGCTGCAGCTGTGCATGGTCCCTGACGACCTCATCACCGTGGCGCCCACTTGCAGCTCGCCCGCCAACCTGCGGCTCACCAGCCCGGGTGTAGTGACGGCCACGCAGAACGTCGGGGCGATGGAGGGCTCGAGCGCCGTCGACTGGTCGCAGGGCATGGCGCAGCTGATCGTCGTGCTCAGGGACACCAACGGCCTGCCCCTCGACCCGCGCTACGCCACCGACGCCGACGGCAGGCCGCTCGACGTCAGCACCTACTACCCGCTGACGTTCCGCATCAACGCGGTTCTGGTACCTGCCGGTGGGGCCTTCGGCGGTTGGTGAGCGCGTGCTAAAGCACGGGGCTAACGCCCGATGCCGACGTAGTTGAGACCGGCTGCTCGCACCGCGTGCGGCTGCAGCAGGTTGCGCGCATCGAGCACCAGGTCGCCGCGCATCCGCTCCCGCATCGCCTGCAGGTCTAGCTGCCGGTACTGCTGCCAGTCGGTGACGACGACGACGGCATCGCAGCCGGCGGCGAGCTCGAGCTCGTCGGCTGCGTACTCGACCGGCAGGTTCGGGAAGTGGCGCCTGGCGGCCGGCATCGCGACCGGGTCGTGGACCTTGACCAGCGCGCCGCGCTCCTTGAGGTGCTCGACGAGCGTAAGAGCCGGCGCGTCGCGCAGATCGTCGGTGTTGCCCTTGAAGGCGAGACCGAGCAGGCCGATGGTCGTGCCTCTCAGCACCTTGAGGTGCTGCTGCAGCTTCTCGACGACGTAGAGCCTCTGACGCTTGTTGACCTCGATGGCCGAGCTGACGATAGGCATCGAATAGTCGTACCCGCCTGCCAGCGCCAGGATGGCCGCTGTGTCCTTGCCGAAGCAGCTGCCGCCCCAACCGATGCCGGCGTGGAGGAACTTGCCGCCGATGCGCGCGTCGAGCCCGATGGCCCTGGCGACCTCGGTGATGTCGGCGCCCACGCGCTCCGCTAGGCCGGAGAACTCGTTGATGAAGCTGATCTTCGACGCGAGGAACGCGTTGGCGGCGTACTTGGTCAGCTCGGCGCTGGTGGCCGAGGTGGTGATCAGCGGCGGAAGCTCGTAACGCTCGGGGCGCGGCGTGCCGGGCGGAGGCTCGAAGGTCTGCTCGAGGATCGGAGCGTAGAGCTCGCGGAGGATGTTGGCGGCGCCTGGGTCGTCGACGCCGATGACGATCCTGTCGGGGTAGAGAGAGTCGTGAACAGCGCGTCCCTCGGCGAGGAACTCAGGATTCGAGGCGACTGAGACCTCGGCGTCGACGCCCCTGCCGGCCAGAGTGCGAGCGATGATGCCTTGCACGTGACGCGCGCTGCCGACCGGCACCGTCGACTTGTTGACGACCACGAGCCTGGAGCCGCTCTGGATCAGCTCGGCGACCTCGCGGGCGGCCTGATCGACGTACTGAAGGTCGGCGTCGCCGTTCTCCTTGGAGGGCGTGCCGACGGCGATCATCACGACACCAGTGCCGGACAGCGCAGGGATGTCGGTGCGGAACGTCAGTTGGGGCCTGGCGGCCTGCAACAGGGCGCCGAGACCGTCCTCGAAGATCGTCGGCTTGCCGCCGCTCAGCGTCTCGACGATCTCCTGCTTCTTGTCGACGCACGTGACGTCGTGACCTAGGTAGGCGAGGGCCACACCCGTCGTAAGACCGACGTAGCCGGTGCCGATGATTGTCACTCTCACTGTCTTAGACCTCGCACTCTCACTCAGCCGCGTCGGCCGGTGTTACGCACACTCACGCGCGCCTCGCTCTTCGGCGCAGAAGTCGGCGGCTCGTTGTCGCTGGGAGCGCCGTAACCGTAGCCGTAGCTTGCCATCCCCTTGACCTGCGGTTCCGTGACCATGGTCGCAGCGATGCCGACGAGCCTCACGCCCATGCGCTCGAGCAGGTCGATGGTGGCCCGCACCGGGCGCCTGTCGGCGCGCCGCATGTTCACGGCCAGCAGCGTGCCGGTGCAGAATGGCGCGATCGACAGGGCGTCGGCGACGGCCAGCACCGGCGGCGAGTCGATGATGATCACGTCGTACTCCTGCGACCAGAGCGCTACGCAGGCGTCGAAGCCGCGGCCGAGCACCTCGGCTGCCTGCGAGGAGACCTGGAACGACGGCACGATGTCGAGGCGCTGCTTGCCGCCCAGCGGGATGCGCGCGACCATGTGGGCGCCGTCGGGGTTCTGGAGGAAGTCGAGCAGGTCGGAAGCCTGACCGCGCCTGAGGCCGTACTCCTGGAACAGCACTGGCTGCCTGAGGTCGGCGTCGACGAGCAGCGTGCGGTAGTCGTTGCGAGCGAAGCTCTCGGCGAGGTTCAGAGCGACGGCCGACTTGCCCTCTCCCATGTGACCGCTGGTGACGAGGATGACGCGCGTCTCGGCGTCGGCGGTGGCGAACAGCACGCCGGTGCGCAGGTAGCTAGCCGTCTCGCGCGGCAGGCGCCTGGTCGGCTTCGGCTGGCGCTGGAACTCGGCCAGGATCGGCAGTCCACTGACGGCTTGTAGCTCCGGCACCGTGGCGATGCGCGTGTCGAGGGTCTGCCTGAGTATCAGCGCACCGAACGTCAGAGCGACACCTGCCAGGGCCGCGAGCAGCGCGGTGGTGAACGGCCGCGGCGCGACCGGTGCCGTCGGCACGTTGGCGCCCTGCAGCACCTCGAGGCGTCCGATGGCTGAGGCGCTCATCGTCCTCACCACGGCGAGAGACTGCTGCTGCTGAGCTCTGAACGCGATGAGTCCCTCGATCTCCGAGTTGCGCGACGAGTCGCCGAGCGCCTGCAAGGCGCGGATCTGCTCTGTCAGGGACGCTATCTGCTGCTCGAGTGACGTGACCTGCTGGTTGACGCCGCGCGAGGCGCGCTGCACGTCCCAGGTGACGAGCGCCTCCGCGACGGCGTTGGCGGTAGCCGCCGAGCCGGCGGGTTGACCCGACTTGGCGGTGACGGTTATCAGCGAGGACGCTCCCGAGCTGGTGCCGCGCACGCTGTAGTTGCGGCGCAGCGCCCGTAGGTCGGAGTCGCTCGGGTTCGTCACCCCCAGCAGCCCCAATGCCGTCGCGGTCACCTGATCGCTGCGGGCCGCGGCCTCGTAGGCGCTCACGTCGAGGGCGGGCGCGGTCACCTGCGCCACGCCGAACGACCTGAAGTCGGCCGTGGTGGAGGAGGCGAGCACCGTCGCCTGGGACTCGTAGACGGGCGCTTGACGTGAGGACCAGACGTACGCCAGGTAGCCCAGCGCCAGCGCCGCGAGCAGCGCCGGCAACAGCCCGCGCCGCAACAGGCGCAGCACGTCGCCTACCGGGATGCTTAGATCACTGTTCATCGTCGCTACTCTTCATCAGTCCGCTAACAGGTAACACACGGCCACGGCGCCGGTCTCGATAAAACGCACACGCGACCGCCGACTGGGGCTCATGCGCCACATACGGCAGTATCTAGTGTGCGCATGTGACGTTCCACAGAGAGCCTCGGCCTCCCTCGCCGCTACCCTGTGGCGAGGTGTCGATGAGAACGCCTGCTCGTATAGCGCTCTTCTGCCTGTTCGCGCTCACCGCGGCGCGCGCCAACGACGTGGACGCGGCTCTCGGCGCCCGCTCGGCTGCCCTCGCCGACCGGGAGGACGAGCTCGTCGAGGCGAGCGAGGCCCTGCAACTCGCCAGGACGGGCACCTCGTTCTCGGCCAGCGTCTCGCCTGCCCTGACCTGGGAGCAGGACCTGGCCGGTGCGCGCGAAGTCGAGTTCGACACCGACCTCTCGCTCTCCGGGCAGGTCGTCTACCGCTTCGACGCGCGGGCGATCTCCACGGCCACAGTCGCCGCGCTGCGCGCCGAGGCCCGCGTGCGCGCTCAGAACAGGAGCGATGTCGAACGCGCGCTCGTGGCGTTCAGCGCTCTCAGGCTCGCCCTGAGGTCGCTGGCCGACGCGCAGGCCGCCGCCTTCGCGCTGGAGGACGCCGGACCAGCCACCCAGGCCGAGCGCGACGCCGTGGCGGAGATAGAGGCGCGCACCGCCGCGCTCGACCTGCGTCAGGCCGAGGAGGCGGTGCGGGCGCAACGCCAGGCGCTGACCGAGTTGGGCCTGGAGGGTCAGGGTGCGCTCGAGGAGATCTACTTCGCTCTCGCTGTCGGCACCGCCGTCGGGCATCCCCAGGCACGGCTGCTGAACGAGCTGCTCCTGCGGGCACGAGCCGGGTTGAGAGCGGCGGAGCTGGCGTTCCTCCCCACCTTGGCGGTCACGGGGCGCTACGAGGACAGCGGCGTGACGACGACGGCGCGCCTGGCCATGGCCGCCGGTCGCCCGGAGGTCAGCCTCGGTGTCGGCTACCGCGCCGACGACGACAGGGCGTGGCTCGTCGGGGTCGAAGCCGTGATCCGCATCCGCGACTCCGACCTGCGGGACTTGTCGGAGGCCGAGGCGGAGGTGGCGGCCGCCGAGCTTGAGCTGATCGAGTTCCTGCTCGGCCAGCCGGAGCGAGAGCGGATCTCGCTCGAGGTGGCGCAGATGGCCGAGGAGGGGTTCGCGATAGCGCTGCTGACGCTGGAGCTGGCCCGCGGCACCGCCGCAGCTGCCGCAGGCGAAGCCGAGACGAGGCGCGCGCTCCAGGCGCTGCGACGTGCAGATGACGCGGCCGAAAGAGCGTGGCAGCGCTACGTTAGGTCAGTGGCAGATCACCTAGCCGTCACCGAGGGTGCATGGCGGGTTCGAGAGGTGGAACAACCATGAAGGTCTTGGTTACTGGAACCGATGGGTACCTGGGCGCGGTGCTGGCCCCGGAGCTCATGCGAGCGGGTCACGTCGTGCTCGGTGTCGACACCGGCTTCTACAAGGAGGGCTGGCTGTTCCATGGCTACGACCGCGCGCCGGAGACCTTGGTGATGGACCTGCGCGACCTCGGCGTCGAGCACCTGCGCGGCTTCGATGCGATCGTGCACATGGCCGAGCTCTCGAACGACCCGGCCGGTGAGCTCGCCCCCAACATCACCTACGACATCAACCACAAGGGCTCGGTGCGCCTGGCCGAGACAGCGCGCCGCGCCGGCGTCGAGCGCTTCGTCTACATGTCCTCCTGCAGCGTCTACGGCGTGGCTGAGCAGGACTTCGTCGACGAGACCTCGGCCGTCAACCCGCAGACCGCCTACGCGATCTGCAAGACGCTGGTCGAGCGCGATCTCAAGGGCATGGCCGGCGACGACTTCTCGCCCACCTTCTTGCGCAACGCTACCGCCTACGGCGCCAGCCCGAGGATGCGCTTCGACATCGTGCTGAACAACCTCGCCGGCTACGCGTTCACCACCAAGGAGATCAAGATGCTCTCCGACGGCACGCCGTGGCGGCCGTTGGCTCATGCGCGCGACATCGCCAAGGCGATCATGTGCTCGCTCGAGGCGCCGCGCGAGGTGGTCCACAACCAGGTCTTCAACGTCGGCGATTCCCGCCACAACTACCAGGTCAGGCAGATCGCCGAGATCGTCGCCGAGACCTTCCCCGGCTGCAAGCTCAGCTTCGGCGATCAGGGCTCCGACAACCGCAGCTACCGCGTCAACTTCGACAAGATCGCCTCGACGCTGCCCGGCTTCGCCTGCGAGTGGGACGCAAGGCGCGGCGCCAAGGAGCTCCTCGGCGTCTTCCAGAAGATCGAGCTGACCCCGGAGAAGTTCATGTCGCGCGACTTCACGCGCCTGAAGATGCTGCAGCATCTGCTCGCGACGGGTCAGATCGACGGCGAGTTCCGCTGGAACGCGCCGACCCCGGCCGCGGCCGACTCGGCGGTGCCGGCGTGATCATCCGCCCCACGCCGCTGGCCGGCGCAGTAGTCGTCGAGCTCGAGCTGCGCAGCGACGAGCGCGGCTTCTTCGCTCGCACCTACTGTGCCAACGAGTTCGCGGAGGCCGGCCTGAAAGCCGCCGTCGCCCAGGCCAACGTCTCGTTCAACCACAAGGCCGGCACCATCAGGGGCATGCACTACCAGCTCCCGCCCGCGGCCGAGACCAAGCTCGTGCGCTGCACGCGCGGGGCGATCTACGACTGCATCGTCGACCTGCGCGAGGACTCGCCGACCTACCTGCAGAGCTTCGGCATCGAGCTGACCGAGGAGAACCGCCTGGCTCTCTACGTGCCGGAGATGTTCGCTCACGGCTACCTGACGCTGACCGACGGCGCCGAGGTCATCTACCAGGTCGGCGAGTTCTACACCCCCGGCTTCGAGCGCGGCATCCGCTACGACGACCCGGCGCTCGGCCTCGAGTGGCCCAGGTCGATCGAGGTCATCTCCGACAAGGACCGCGCCTGGGCGCCGTTCACGCCCTCCAAGGCGGCGGTGAGCCGATGATCATCGTCGATACCGCGCTGAGGGCGCGCCAGGAGGGCGGCAGACCCGTCAGGGTCGCGATGGTCGGCGCCGGCTTCATGGCCAGGGGTGTCGCCAACCAGATCGTCAACTCGACCCCCGGCATGGAGCTGGTGGCGATAGCGAACCGCACGCCCGCCAACGCCGAGCGCGCCTACCGCGAGGCCGGCGTCGAGAGCTGGGCCAACGCCTCCAGCGCCGCCGAGGTCGCGTCGGCGCTGGAGCGCGGCACGCCCGTGGTCACCGACGACCCGCTGCTGCTCACGACAGCCGACGGCATCGACGTCGTGCTCGAGGCCACCGGCGCTGTCGAGTACGGCGCGGTCGTCACCCTGTCGGCTCTGCAGCACGGCAAGCACGTCGTGCTGCTCAACGCCGAGCTCGACGGCACCGTCGGCCCGATCCTCAAGGCTTACGCCGACCGCGAAGGCGTCATCTACAGCGCCTGCGACGGCGACCAGCCGGGCGTGCAGGCCAACCTGCTGCGCTTCGTGAAGGGCATCGGCCTCACCCCGCTCGTCGCCGGCAACATCAAGGGCCTGCAGGACCCCTACCGCACTCCGACCACGCAGCAGGCCTTCGCCGAGAAGTGGGGCCAGCGCCCCAGCATGGTCACCAGCTTCGCCGACGGCACCAAGATCAGCTTCGAGCAGGCGATAGTCGCCAACGGCTTCGGCTTCACCATCGAGCGCCGCGGGATGATGGGCCGCGACCACCACGAGCACATCGACACCGGGGTGCGCTACTTCGACGTCGACGAGCTGCGCGAGCTCGGCGGCGTGGTCGACTACGTCGTCGGCGCGCAGCCGGGGCCAGGCATCTACGTCTACGCCACCCACGACGACCCCAAGCAGCGCCACTACCTCAACCTCTACAAGCTGGGCGAGGGTCCCCTCTACAGCTTCTACGTCCCGTACCACCTCTGCCACTTCGAGGTTCCCGCCTCCCTGGCGAGGGCCGTGCTGCTGCGCGACGCCGTGATGGCGCCGTTGGGCGGCATGCGC
Source organism: uncultured bacterium (assembly GCA_964392895.1). Classification (GTDB taxonomy): domain Bacteria; phylum Deinococcota; class Deinococci; order Deinococcales; family Trueperaceae; genus CAYMRL01. The sequence continues at coordinate 364,226 of CAYMRL010000002.1, read as the reverse complement.
GTCGAGGTTGTCACGACAGCCAAGCGCGACCTGAAGGCCGGCGAGACCCTCGACGGTCTGGGCGAGTACATGACCTACGGACAGTGCGAGACCGCCGCTATCACCGAAACCGAAGGCCTGCTGCCGATAGGTGTGGCCGAGGGCGCGCTGCTGAAGCGCGACATCCCCAAGGACGCGGTGCTCAGGTACTCCGATGTCCTGCTGCCGCAAGGCCGCCTCATCGACAGGCTGCGGCGTGAGCAGGCTGAGCGTTTCGGCGCGAGCTCGCCCAAGGGCGCGCACCCCATGGAGGTGAGAGCGTGAAGGCAGTGATCCTGGCCGGCGGCTTCGGCACCCGGCTCGCTGAAGAGACGACGTTGCGTCCCAAGCCGATGGTCGAGATCGGCGGCAAGCCGATCCTCTGGCACATCATGAAGATCTTCGAGGCGGGCGGCATCAGCGAGTTCGTCATCGCGCTCGGCTACAAGGGCGAAGTCATCAAGGAGTACTTCCTCAACTACTACGCCATCCACAACGACATAACCGTCGACCTGGCGAGCGGTCGCACCACCATCCACGACGGCAATCACGAGACCTGGAAGGTGCACCTCGTCGACACGGGCATGGCGAGCATGACCGGCGGCCGTCTCGGGCGACTGCGCTCGTGGCTCAAGGACGACGACGACTTCCTGTTCACCTACGGCGACGGCGTGGCCGACATCGACATCCGCAAGCTGGTGGCGTTCCACCGCGGCCACGGCCGCACCGCCACCGTCACCACCGTCAGGCCGCCGGCGCGCTTCGGCAACCTCTCGTTCGATGGCGACCTGGTGACGAACTTCCACGAGAAGCCGGAAGAGGGCGAGGGCTGGATCAACGGCGGCTTCTTCGTGCTCAACCGCAAGGCCATCGACTACATCGAGGGTGATCACACCATCTGGGAGCGCGAGCCGATCGAGAGGCTGGCGAGCGGCGGCCAACTCGCCGGCTATCAGCACTTCGGCTTCTGGTCGTGCATGGATACGCTCAAGGAGAAGCAGATGCTCGAGGAGCTGTGGGCGTCCGGCAAGGCTCCCTGGAAGATCTGGCGCGACGTAGGCGCGCCCGTGGCAGCGGACTGACCAAAGCGGCGCGCCTGTGGCAGCGGACTGACCAAAGCGGCGCGGCCGCCAGGCCGGCAGGGCTCAGCTCTCCGGTCTGGCGGCCGCCCTGGTGTGGAAGATGCCGGGGATCTCGGCTAGGTTCACGAAGCTGTCGGAGATGTCGACGAGCGCCTGCGCCGCCGCCTCGCGGAAGGCGAGCACCTCGAAGCGCTTGCCGCGCTCCTGCGACAGCTCGACGATGGGCGTGAAGTCGCCGTCGCCGCTCGCCAGTGCCAACACGTCGCAGTTGTCGAACGCCCTGACGATGTCGGCGGCGATGCCCATGTCCCAGTCGCCCTCCATCACCGCGCGCCCATCCTCCGCCTGGCGGTGGACCCTGACGCTGCGGCGCTTGACGCGGTAGCCGAGAGCGCTCAGCTTCGCGAAGAAGCCGTGGGAGGTCGCCTCGCCCTCCCTCTCGACCACGTAGGCGGTCGCGCCGGCCAGACGCCGACCGCGCAGGACAGCGGCGAGCAGCGTCTGGAAGTCGACGGCGCCGGCGTGGTAGTCGCGTGCGGCGTAGTAGAGGTTCTGCGTGTCGACGAACAGCGTCACGCGCTGCTCCTCCCACTCACCCGGCCCTGCCGAGCCGAAGCCTGCGGCTGGGTGCTGGGCTGAGGGGTCGCTCGGTCGCATCTGCGGCTCAGTGTAGCGAAGGGTCCGCCAAGAACCGCGCCATCACGAGGTTGTCCTCGTAGCGCGGCACCGCGTGCGGCGACTCGAGCTCGCTCAGGGGTCCCAGCCTGACCGCGGCGCGCTCGCGACCCTCCTGCTCGAAGCCCTCCGACAGGTAGAGGCCTATCGCCGCAGCGTTGCTCTCCCTGACGTTGAGGCTGATCTTCTTCACTCCCACGCGCAGGCACCAGGCGTAGGAGTCGCGGAGTAGCGCGCGACCGATACCGCCGCGCCGCGCCCGCTTCGCCACCGCCAGTGTGAGCGTGGCGACGTGGCGCATGCGCACGGCACCCTGCCTGTGAAGCTCGAGCCAGCCGACCACCTCGCCCCCGCGGTCCGGCGCGGCCAAAGCCAGCGAGTAGAGTGACTCCTCTGAGCGCGAGTACTCGAGCCGCGAACGCAGCGCGCTGGCCGGAGCCGCGGCGGCGCCGACGAAGAAGTCCTGCTCGCCGTAGATGCCCTGCAGCAGCGCGGTGACGCCGTCGGCGTCGGCAGGCAGCGCCTGGCGCACGACGAAGGTCTGCTCCGAACCGGAAGGCTCCCGTCGCATCATGCGAGTATAGGTTCAGGGACTCGCTTCCTCGCGACCCTTAGACTCGATGACCGGGGCACACTCAAACATGCGCAAGCTCATCTCAGCCGAATCGGTGACAGAAGGTCACCCTGACAAGCTCGCCGACCGCATCAGCGACAGCGTCCTCGACGCCATCCTCGAGCAGGATCCGAACGCGCGCGTCGCCGTCGAGACGCTTCTGACCAAGGGGCTCGCGTTGGTGGCGGGCGAGGTGACGACGAGCGCGGACGTCGACATACAGGACAAGGTGCGCCGCGCCGCGCGCGAGGTCGGCTACACCGACGCCGCCTACGGCTTCGACGCCGACCACAGCGCGGTGCTTATCGCTCTGAGCGAGCAGTCGCCCGACATCGCGATGGGCGTCGACCGCGCTCAGGAGGCGACGAGCGGCTCGTCCTTCGATCAGATCGGCGCCGGCGACCAGGGCCTGATGTTCGGTTACGCCGTCGACGAGACCCCCGAACTGATGCCGCTGCCGATAACCATCGCTCACAGCATGGCGCGGCGCCTGGCCACGGTCAGGCACGAAGGCACCGTCCCCTACCTGAGACCGGACGGCAAGGCGCAGGTGACCCTCGTCTACGAACATGGCCGCGCCGTCGCGGTCGAGACGGTGGTGCTGTCGGCCCAGCACCACCCTGACGTCGACTTGCAGACTATGCGCGACGAGTTGCGGCACCTCGTCGTCGACGCCGTCATCCCGGCGGGTCTCGACGCCTCCGCAACCAAGTACTTGATGAACCCGACGGGCAGGTTCGTGGAGGGCGGACCCGGCGCCGACGCCGGCCTCACAGGACGCAAGATCATCGTCGACACCTACGGCGGCGCCGCTCCTCACGGTGGCGGGGCGTTCAGCGGCAAGGATCCGACCAAGGTCGACCGCTCGGCCTCCTACTTCGCGCGTTACATAGCCAAGAACGTGGTCGCGGGCGGCCTCGCCACCCGCTGCCAGGTGCAACTCGCCTACGCGATCGGCGTGGCTCAACCCGTCGGCATGTACCTCGACACCTTCGGCACCGGCGCGCTGCCAGACGAGCGGCTTGCCGACGCGGTGCGAGAGGTGTTCGACGCCCGCCCCGCGGCGATAATCGAGGCGCTGCGACTGCGTCGACCGATCTACAGGGCCACCAGCGCTTACGGCCACTTCGGGCAAGCCGACTTCCCGTGGGAGCAGACCGACCGCGCCGGGGCGCTGGCCGCCGCCGCTCGTCGACTCGGCTGAGGTCAGCTCCGCCACCCGCTGCCAACCCCGGCCGCGGAAAAGCCGGGCTGACGAGCGTGGTATAAAGCAGCCTCATGGCCCGAATCATCGTGGGCAACCGAGACGGCTCCCTCGCCATCCGGAAGGGGCGGCTGGTGCTGGAGCGCCTCTCAGAGGAGTGGCCCGACCTACACATGACGTTGCGCACCGTCTCCTGCGGTGCCGGCACCGACGTAACGCCTCTGCTCGCCGCCGTGGCCGCCGGCCAGGTCGGCGTGGCGGTGGTGCAAGCCGAGCACTTGCCGCTGGAGCTGCCAGAGGGTCTGACGCTCGCGACGGTTCAGCGCCGCGCCGACGCGCGCTCAGCCCTCGTCGCGCGCGGCACCAGATCGTTCTCGCAGCTCGGCGAAGGCGCGACAGTGGGGGTCTTCACCGAGCGCGACGCCGCTTTCGTGACGGCAGCCAACCCGGCGCTGAAGACCCATGTCTGCGTCGATCAACCCGAGGCGGAGATGGCGAGCCTCGCATCCGGCGTCTACCAGGCGCTGGTGATCTCGTTGGCGACGCTCGCTGAGCTGGACCTGCGCGATCGCGGTGAGGCGCCCCTCGAGCCGGAAGACTTCGCGCCGGCGCCGGGGCAGGGCGCCGTCGCCCTCGTCGTCAGGGACGGCGACAACCTGGCTTTCGACACCGTGTACCCCCTGCAGCACAGGCCGAGCGTCGACCGCCTGCGCGCCGAACGAGCCTTCGCCCGCGCTCTTGCCGCCGGCCAGCCGACGGTCCCGAGCGGCGCCCTCGCGCAGGTCAGCGCCGACGGCGAGCTGACGCTGTTCGGAACCGTGATCAGCGGCGAGACCGTCGTTCAGGCGAGCACCTCGGGGGAGGCACGCGACGCCGAGGAGATAGGTCGCGAGCTCGCCCAGGACGTGCTCGAACGCCTCGCCGGGTTGTGACGGTTTCCTTAGGTGTTCGTCCGCGGCGTAGCCACGAGCCGCGCCACGCGTAACATGCTCGCGTAGGTCATAGTCAGGTTCACGTCAGAGCCCTCGGAGGTAGGCATGAGTCCACATCGACCCTCAGTTCGCCGGCGTTCACACGGAGGAGCCAGGGCAGCGACGCTGCGGCTCACGCTGCTGCTAGGCGCGCTCACGGCCATCGCGGCGTGCACGCAGCCGACGCAGAGCGCGCCGAAGCTGATCGCCACCGCCCCAGCCACGGTCAACTCGGGCGCCACCTTCAACGTCCAGGCAGCGCTCGACCGCGCCGAGCAGCTTACGGGCAGCGTCGAGGTAGCTCTCGCAGACGCTACCGGCTTCAGCGCAGACCCGGTCTCCACCACCGGCGACGCGGTGACGCTCGTCGTGGCGGTGGACGCCGCGGTGGCACCGGGCGACTACACCTTGACCGTGTCAGCCTCGGACGGAACCCGCAACCTGACCGACGACGTCAGCGTGACCGTCTCAGGTCCCGAACCGGCCTCGATCGAGCTCGAGCTGCGCACGCTCCTGCTGCCGACGCCCGGCGACATCGGCTTCCCCGCAGCGCCGGAAGAGATCAACTTCGTTTCGATGGTGCCGGGCGCCGACGTGCCCGCCGAGTTCTCGCAGGCGCGAGCCGTCCCGGGAGAGCTGGTCGTGCGCTTCGCTCCCGGCGCGGCCCTGGCCGCGACCGACAGCCTGACGGCCAACGGCGTCAGGTTCACGCCCGTGACCGCGACCGCCGCTTCCGGCGGCAGCGTTCAGGTCATCAAGACGACCGCCGCTCTCAGCCTCGAGCAGACGCTCGCTCTCGCCGCCACCGTGCAGGCCCGTCCCGACGTGATCAGCGCCAGCCCCAACTGGCTGTTCAACGTCCACCAGGCCACGGTGCGCTACGAGCTGCAGTGGCACTACCCGGCCATCGGTCTGCACAACGCCTGGAGCGTGACTACCGGCGAGGACAACCCGGTAGTGGTCGCGGTGCTCGACACCGGCTATCAGGAGCACGCCGACCTGGCTGGGCTGTTCGTGCAGGGCTACGACTTCGTCAACGATGACGACGACGCCCACGACGGCACCGCCGGCTTCAGCCACGGCACGCACGTCTCCGGCACGATCGCCATGAACCTGGCCAACGACCCCGGAGCCACGGGCATCAACCGCGGCGCCAGCATCCTGCCCGTGAAGGTGCTCAGCGACGAAGGCAGCGGCTCCTTCCTCGGCATCCTCACCGGCATGGTGTGGGCGTCTGGCGTCGAGGTCGACGGGTACGACATGTCCCTCTTCCCGGAGAACGAGAACCCGTCGCGGGTCCTGAACCTGAGCCTCGGCGGCCGTGCGGGCGGCTGCCCTGACGAGATGGCGTTCGTCACCCAGACCCTCGCCGACGCGGGTATCGTCCTCGTCGTCTCGGCCGGCAACGACGGACAAGACATCAGGTTCTACGCTCCTGCCAGCTGCCCCGGCGTCATCACGGTCGGCGCCAGCGGGCCCTACGACTACCGCGCCTCTTACTCGAACTTCGGAGCCATCGACATCGTGGCGCCGGGTGGCGACTCGACCTACGACTACGTCTCCGCCTCGCTGCCGTTCCTCGCGCATGCCGCCGGCCCGCTGCGTCCGGCCGGCGTGTTCAGCCCCGGCGCCACCGTCGGTTACTACTGGGCCGACGGCACCTCGATGGCCGCGCCTCACGTCTCGGGTGTGGCTTCCCTGCTGCTCAGCAACGACCCGTCGCTCAGCGCGCACGAGGTCAAGGACATCCTGATGTCCAGCGCCACGCCGATGACGCTGACCCAGTGCGGACTCCCCAGCCTGGATCAGTGCGGTGCGGGGCTGTTGAACGCCGCCGCCGCGCTCGGCGCCGAAGATACGGGCCCGTGGCCCGGCGCTTCGGTCGCCTACGCCGACGTGTACGCCTGCAGCGAAGAGGACTGCTCCGACTTAGACGGCGACTCAGAGCCGATCGCCAGCGCCGAGCAGGCCACGACCCGCGGCTTCACGAGCTTCTCGTTCGACCTGCCGGCGGGCACCTACTTCGTCGACGGCTACGTCCTGTCGGAGAACGTCCACCCCCTGCTCGAGTTCCAGTGGGACAACCGCGTCGTACAGCTCGAAGCCGGCGACGCCAACGACCTGATCCTCGAAGCCTGGCCAGACTGACCTACGTACAGAGCTAAGTGCATGAGTGCGGCCCCCGTGAGGTACCGGGGGCCGCACTGCTCGTTTCTCGCGAGTGAGACACTCGTGTAGCGCGCCTTCAGCCTGCGGCGTGCTCCTGCTGCTTGCGGTCGGCCAACACCTTATCGACGATGTGCTGAGGAGCGCTCTCGTAACGGTCGAACTTGAGCGAGAACGCGCCACGTCCGCCCGTGAGGGACCTGAGGTCGGCGGAGTACGACTGGATCTCCGCCATCGGCACGTGAGCCGACACGACGCTGACCGAGCCCTCTGACTCCATGCCGAGGATCCTGCCGCGCCGCGAGTTGAGGTCGGAGATGACGTCGCCGGTGAAGCGGTCCGGCACGCGCACCTTCACCAGGACTATCGGCTCGAGCAGCGTCGGCTTGGCGTTGCGCATCGCGTCCTTGAACGCGTGCGCTGCCGCCACCTGGAACGCGACATCCTTCGAGTCGACCGGGTGGTCCTTGCCGTCGTAGACGACGACCTTGACGTCCTGCACCGGGAAGCCGCCGAGCACGCCCGAGTCGAGCGCGCTCTTGGCACCCTTCTCGCAGCTCGTCTGGAACTGCGTAGGGATGGTGCCTCCGACCACGCCCCACTCGAACTCGAAACCGCCGCCGCGCGGCAGAGGCTCGACGCGCAACGCCACCTCGGCGAACTGACCCGCGCCGCCCGACTGCTTCTTGTGGCGGTAGCGCTCGTCGGCCTTGCCGGTGATGGTCTCGCGGTACGCCACCATCGGGACCGAGGTGTCGACGGAGACGCCGTAGCGCTCGCGCAGAGCGTTGACGGCGATCTCCAGATGAACGTGTCCCATGCCCCACAGCACGGTCTGCGAGGTGTCGGGGTTGCGCTCCAGCACCAGCGTCGGGTCGGACTCGAGCAGCTTGTGAAGCGCGTCGCCGAGCTTGTCCTCGTCGGGACGAGCCTTCGGGTGCAGCGCCAGCGCCATGACCGGCGAGGGGAAGCGGATCGGGCTGAGCACGAAGTCCTGGTTACCGGTCACCAGCGTGTCGCCGGTGTGGATCGGGTCGGCCTTCGTCACCGCGCCGATCATTCCTGCGGTCAGCTCCTTGACCTCGATCAAGTCCTTGCCGTTGGGCACGTAGAGGTGGGCTGCTCTCACCTCGCCGTCGCGGTTCGTCACCTTGATGGTGTCGCCGGGCTTGAGGCTGCCGGCGAGCACGCGCATCATCGACACCTTGCCGAGGTAGGGGTCGATGACGGTCTTGAAGACGCGCGCCGAGAACGGGTGCCCCTCGCCGAGCTTGGGCGGGTCGCCGCGCTCGGTGGTCAGCGGCGCGTGGTCCTCGACGCGCCTGACCCCTTCGACGAGGAAGTCGAGCAGCAGCGAGATGCCCTTGGCGCTCGTCGCCGACGTCAACAGCACCGGCGTCAGCTCGTTGCGTCTCACCGCCGATGCGAACGCGGCCAGCAGGTCCTCGTTGCTGAGGTCGGAGTCCTCGAGGTACTGCATCATCAGCGCGTCGTCGGTCTCGACGATCGCCTCGACCAGCCTGTCGCGGTACTCCTTCGCGAGGCCTGCGACCTCGTCAGGCATCGGTATCTCGACGGACTTGTCGCCATCGGGCCAGGCGTACGCCTTCATGTGCAGCAGGTCGACGACGCCCCTGAAGTTCTCGGCCTGACCGATCGGCACCTGGATGGCGGCGATGTTGCCCTCGAGCGTCGCCTCGATGTCGGCCATGGTGCGGAAGAAGTCGGCGTTCTCCCTGTCGAGCTTGTTGATCACGAACATCGTCGACAGCTCGCGGTCGCGGCTGGAGGTCCAGACCCGCTCCGTCCCGACGGCGACGCCGGAGACGGCCGAGACGACGACGATGACGGCGTCCGCTGCCGCCTGCGCGCCGCGTATCTCGCCCACGAAGTCGGCGTAGCCGGGCGTGTCGATCACGTTGAAGTCGTTGCCCTGCCAGGTGAAGGGGTGGACGGAGGAGTAGACGGAGATCTTCCTGCGCTTCTCCTCGGCCGAGTGGTCCGAAGCCGTCGTGCCGTCCTCGACCTTGCCGAGCGCTTGGGTCGAGCCGGCGCGGTACAGCATCGCCTCTACCAACGAAGTCTTACCGGCGCCGCTGTGAGAGAGTACGGCGACGTTGCGGAGGTTTGACATCTCGGCTCCCTTTCCTCGGTTCCTGGCGCTGCCTGTCGGTTCTGCTCCGCGCGCCGAGGCGGCCAGACACCGCTGCCGACGCGTAGGTTCTGAGGTTAAGGAATCGTACTACACTCGCCGCGTGCCTCTTGAGCGCGAACTGAAGCTCTCGTCGCCAGAGGGTTACGTGCCGAGCTGGCCCGAGCTGGACCACGCCTTGAGCGGCTTGATCGTCGAAGGTGGACCCCTGAAGGTCGAGGCGGGCGCTCTCAAACGCCACCAGGACACCTACTTCGACACGATCGACGACGCGCTGGCTTTGCGCGGCTTCGCGCTCAGACGTCGCGCCGGCGCGACGTCGGCCGTGATCTGCCTGAAGAGCGACGCAGCTGTCGGCGCCGAGGCGTCGCGAGGAGGCTCGCGGTCCGAGGAGGGTGCGCACTTCGAACGCTTCGAGCTCGAGGTCGCGCACGACGGGCCCAGCCCGCCCTGGCCGCGCGCGATCGAGGACGCGCTCGAGGGCAGGGTACCGGACGGTACCCTCGCCGCCGCTAGGCCGCGCATCGTTCTGGACGTGGTGCGGGTCAGCCACGGCCTCGTTCACGTGGGCGCCGCTGATGACGACTTCCGCATCGAGCTCGTCTTCGACGAGGTGGTCTGCCGCCTGCCGACCACGGAGGGCTCCCCGGACCACTCCGGCGAGGGTACCGTTGCGCGCTTCCACGAGGTCGAGCTCGAGGCGGGTCCGCGCACGGGAGCTCGCGCGCTTCAGACCGTCGCCGACGCTCTCTCCACCCTGCTACCGCTCACGGCTGCGAGCGTGAGCAAGGCCGAGAGGGCGCGGGCGCTGCTGGCGCCGTTCGCCGCCACCTGATTCCTCGCGCGGGGCGGGGCTAGCCAGGCGAGAGGGCCGGGCGGCCGCCGTTATACTCGCAGCCATGACAAGCGCAGCCGAACCCGCGCTCGCGGGGGCCGTACGTGACGAGACGCTCTTCCAACTCATCGACGCCGAGTTCGCACGCCAGCGCGACGGGCTCGAGCTGATCGCCTCCGAGAACTTCGTCTCGCGCCAGGTGATGGAAGCAGTCGGCTCGGTGCTGACGAACAAGTACGCCGAGGGCTACCCCGGCAAGCGCTACTACGGCGGCTGCGAGGTCATCGATCAAGTTGAGACGCTCGCCATCGACAGGTGCAGGGAGCTGTTCGGCTGCGACTGGGCCAACGTTCAGCCGCACTCGGGCTCCTCGGCCAACCTCGCCGCCTACTACGCGCTGCTCGAACCCGGCGACAAGGTGCTCGGCATGGACCTGTCGCACGGCGGTCACCTGACACACGGCTCGCCGGTCAACTTCTCAGGCATCAACTACCGCGTCGCCGGCTACCCGGTCGACAAGGACACCGAGCTAATCGACTACGAGCAGGTGAGACGCGTCGCGCTCGAGTACCGGCCGAAGCTGATCATCGCAGGCGCCAGCGCGTACAGCCGCCTCATCGACTTCGAGGCGTTCAGGGCCATCGCAGATGAGGTGGGCGCCTACCTGATGGCGGACATCGCCCACATCGCGGGCCCCGTCGCCGCCGGACTGCACCCGCATCCGCTGCCGCACGCGCACGTGGTCACGAGCACGACTCACAAGACGCTGCGCGGTCCGCGTGGCGGCCTGATCTTCGGCAACGACGCCGAGGTCAAGACCAAGGTCGACCGCACCATCTTCCCCGGCACGCAGGGCGGCCCGCTCGAGCACGTCGTCGCCGGCAAGGCGGCCGCCTTCTTCGAAGCGCTGAACCCGGCCTTCAAGGACTACACCCAGGCGGTGCTCGACAACGCCAAGGCTCTGGCCCAGGCGTTGGCTGAGCGCGGCTACCGGATCGTGTCAGGCGGCACCGACAACCACATGTTCGTGATCGACCTGCGCGGCACCGGCATCAACGGCAACACCGCCAGCAAGCGCCTCGGCAAGGCGGCGATCACCGTCAGCAAGAGCATGGTGCCGTTCGACGAGGAGAAGCCGTGGATCACCTCCGGCATCCGTCTCGGCACACCCGCCCTCACCACGCGCGGCCTGCGCGACGCGGAGATGGTGCGGATCGCCGACTTCATCGACCGCAGCCTCAAGGGCGAGGAGCCGGAGGCGTTGGAGCGCGAGGTCGTCGCGTTCGCCTCCGGCTTCCCGATGCCCTGAGCCGCGCCCTCGGCTAACGCCTGCGCCTGAGCCTCTCCATGCCTTCGCGCAGGCTGATGCGCATCCTGTCGATGGCGCCGGCGATCTGGCCTAGCTCGTCGTCTCTGTTCAACTCGACCGGCTGCTCGAGCTCCCCGTGGCTGATCCTGTCCGCCGCCACGAGCAGGTAGCTGATCGCGTTGGTGAGGCCTCTCGTCAGCGAGAGCGCCGCGAGGATCGCGAAGAGCACAGGGATCAGGCCGACGAGCAGCGTGGTCAGCAACACCTGACCGAGCGAGGAGCGCAGGCTGGAGGGGTCGAGCGCTGCCACGACGGTGCCGAGCCTGACGTCACCGCGCTGAACCGGCGCGGCGGCGGCAACCAGCGGCTCATCCGCCAAGCCGACTATCGCCAGCACTCCCTGCCAACTGGCCTTCAGGCTCTCCAACCACGGCTCGACCGTCACGTCGACACCGCGAGCATCTGCCGCGCGAGCCTGAGCCAGACGCTCCGACGCCTCGCTCAGCGTCGAGCCGCCAGGGCCCGTCGCTTCCCAACCGGCCAAGGTCGAGCCGTCGATGTCGAGCACTGCCATGAAGCTCATGCCTCGGCCTGCGAGGGCCAGGTGGCTCGCGTTCTCGACGCGCTGCAGCTCGAGGCGCACCAGCGGCGCCGACAGCGGGAGGCCGCCGGCCATCCCTTCGATCGTCGCGGCCACCGAGGTCGCGATCTCACCGGCTCGGCGCGCCTGCTCGACGCGCAGCACCGGCAGCAGCGTGACGCTCAGTGCCAGCAGCATCACCAGCAGCGTGAGGATCGCGGGCAGGGTCGCCGCGGTGGCGATCCGGCGCCGCAGCGAGCGCCTGTCGAGCTGCGGAGGCTCGCGCGTCAGCGTCGTCTTCATCGGATCGCGCGGTGCCTGCGGGACTGTGTGGCCGGGTACCGGCGCGTTGCCGTCGCGCTCGCGAGCGGAGGTGGTCCTCACCGCGGAGTCGCGCGCGCGCGAGTCCCTCACGACCGTCTCGGCGTGCACCTCATCGCCGTAGCCGGAGTCACGGGTCTGTGACGTGTACGGGTCTCTGACGCGCTCGGCCTCGCGCACCTCCGGCTCCTCGAAGGTGACGGCGGCCCGCACGGACCTCGCAGGCTGGTAACCGGCCTCGCTGTCGGCGGCGTCGGACACGCCAGAGGAGCGCGTGATGTCGACGGCGCGCGGCGAGCCGGGATCGGTGACGGAGACCGTGGCAGCTTCCGCGGACGGCTCGGAACGCACCGAGCCGCCGCTGGTGACGATCGGCGACGCCCCGCTGTCGGTGACCCGCCAGCCGCCCGTGTCCTCGGCGCGCCAGCTGACGCTGCGGCCGTTGGCGTCCCCTTCGCGCATCTCGACTGTCAGCCCGGCCGAGCTGAGGATCTGAGCCACGTTGCGCGCCTGGCGCTCAGGCACTTCCCGCGTCACGGGTCCCGGCGCCCTCTTCAGCAGCGCCAAAGCCCGATCGGCAGGGATCCTGAAGCCCTCCGCGACGACTGCGGCTGCACCGCCGAGGTCTTCAGGCACGGGGTCAAGCACGACGACCACGTAGTTCACTTCCTCCACCCACCTTCGCTGGTCTCCAGCGCGAACAGCCTGCGCAACTCGTCGGCGCGGAACATGAAGACCTCCCTGACCGAGCCGGCCGGGAACGTTGATCTGAGTTGAGCCATCAGCTCGTCGACGGCATCGACGGGCAGCGCATCGGCGCTGAGCCCGAGGTCGTACAGTGCGTCCTCGACGACGATCTCGCCGACGGGACCGAGCAGGTCGACGGCCTCTCGCATCAGCTCCCTGACGAAGCGCTCGTCGGCTACGGCGACCGACGTGTACTCCGCCAACCTGGCGGCGAGCAGCTCGGCGCCGGCCGCCACCACCTCGCGCACCGGCCGACTCATGCCGGCGGCGAGCTCGCGCAGGCTCATGACCCCGTCGAGCTTGCGCCAGAGGTGGAGCGCGGTCAGCGACAGCTCGACCGTCACCTGATCGCCGACCTGCCCGGCGAAGTGGCCGTTCGCCTGCTCGTTGGCCTGTCCCGCCTGAACGGTCTGGCCGCTGAGGCGCAGCTCCGAGCCCGGTCGCCCGATCGGATGAGCGCTGATACCGCTCCTGCGGCTGCCGGACTCGGCGGGGCCGAGCCCGGTGACGGAGAGGACGGAGTCAGCCTGTAGTTCCCTGCGCACGCCTCCGACGCCCTCGTCGCCCTGATGAGCGGCCTGGAGCAGCAGCGTGTCCGTCGAGCTGGTCAGCGTGTTGCGGGGCGGCTTGACGCCCGACCTGAAGTCGAAAGTACCGTCGGTCCACAGGAGCAGCGCCGAGAGGGCCGCGAGGTCGTAGAGCGGCCGCGCCTCGATGAAGACGATGCGCCCGCCCGCGAAGTAGATGTTCCCCTGCAGGCGTTTCGGGTGGCGGACGACGAGACAGCCGTCGACCAGAGCCAGCGACAGGTACTGGATCAGGTTGGCGAGGACCCCATCCCCCAGACGGCCGCTAAGTGTTGTCATCCGACTGCCCCGAACATCGACTCAGCCAATCCTATCAGCGCCGGGAAGGCGCGCGAGCCGTGGTAGCTTGAAGCCGCTGCGGCGGCGCTGCCGCCGGTATTGGAGAGAGATGCACACCATCTGTTTGATCGCCGGCGACGGCATCGGCCAGGAAGTGATACCGGCCACGCGCAGGCTGCTCGAATCGACTGGTCTCGACCTCAGATTCGAGGAGGCGGAGGCGGGTTGGACGACGTTCCAGCGGACCGGCACCAGCGTGCCGGCCGCGACCCTCACCGCCGTCACCAGCTCCGACGCCACGCTGGCCGGCGCCTTCACCAGCCCATCGCACAAGGTCGAGGGGCATCAGGGCGCCATCAGGTACATGCGCCGCACGCTCGACCTGTTCTCGAACCTGCGTCCGGCGCGCTCGCGGCCCGTCGAACGTTGCGTGCCCGGTCTCGACATGCTGATGGTGCGCGAGAACACGGAGGGCTTGTACGTCGAGAAGGAGCGTCGCTACGGCGACGTGGCCATCGCCGACGCGGTCATCACCCGTCACGCCTCGCGGCGCATCGCGCACGTGGCGTTGTCGCAGGCTCGCAAGCGCCGCAGGCGCCTGGCGGTCGTGCACAAGGCCAACGTGCTGCCGCTGACGTCCGGCATGTTCCTCGAGACGGTGATGGACGTCGCCAAGGAGTACCCGGACGTCGAGACGTACGACATCATCGTCGACGCCGCCGCCATGAAGCTGGTGCGGGACCCGGAGAGCTTCGACGTGCTCGTCTCGACCAACCTGTTCGGCGACATACTCTCCGACCTGATGGCCGGCCTGACGGGCGGCCTCGGTATCGCGCCGAGCGCCAACGTCGGCGAGCGCTACGCGATCTTCGAACCCGTGCACGGCAGCGCGCCCGACATCGCCGGCAAGGGCATCGCCAACCCGACGGCCACGATGCTGACCGCGGCGATGATGCTCGACCACCTCGGCCTGCGCGACGCCGCGGCGCGCATCGACGCGGCGATCGACGCGGTGCTGGTCGCTGGCCCCGTCACTGCTGACCTCGGCGGCAAAGCCACGACCGAAGAGTTCACCGACGCCGTCATCGCGGCGTACTCTCAGGCTTGAGCATGTACTCACTGAGCGAAGAGCAGGCGGCGCTGGATGCGTCCACACGCGACCTCTGGGAGGCGACTTGTACTCCCTGAGTCAAGAGCAGACGGGGCGAGCCGGGTCTAGGCGCGACCTCTGGGAGGCGACTTGTACTCCCTGAGTCAAGAGCAGGCAGGGCGAGACGCGTCTAGGCGCGACCTCTGGGAGGCGACTTGTACTCCCTGAGTCAGGCGATGCGCGCCATCCGCGGCAACTGGGTCGCCAGCGTCTCGACGATCACGACGATGACGCTGTCGTTGACGATCCTCGCGGCGTTCAGCCTGCTCAGCCTCAACCTCAACCAGACGCTCGCCAGCCTGCAAGGCGAGCTCGAGGTCTCCGCCTACCTGGGCAGGGACGCCAACGTCGACCAGCTGCTGAGCACGATCAGAGCCTGGCCGGAGGTGCACAGCGTGCGGTTCGTCTCCTCCGACGAGGCGCTGGCTTCGATGGTCGCGAGCCTGCCGTCGCTCGCTCGCGCGGCGGCGATCGTCGAGAACCCGCTGCCGAACACGCTGCACGTGCGGCTGTTCGACCCCGCCAGCACCCCCACCGTCAGGGTCAGGCTCGAGCAGCTCCCCGGCGTGGACGAGGTCGACGACTCGAGCGAGGCCGTCGGCACCTTCCTGGCGCTCCAGAACGTGTTGCGCGTCGGCGGCTCCATCCTCGTCGTCGTGCTGCTGGGCTCCGCCCTGTTCGCGATAGTCAACTCGATCCGCGCGGCGATCACGGCGCGCCGCGAAGAGATCGACGTCATGCGGCTGGTGGGCGCCAGCCGCGGCTTCATTCGCTCGCCGTTCCTGCTCGAGGGCTTGATGCTCGGGCTCATCAGCGCCGTCATCTCTCTCGGCCTCGTCATCCCCGGCTACCAGTTCGCCGTCGCGAACCTCGCCGACCAGTTCGCGTTCGTGCCGTTCGTGCGCGACGCCGCCAGCCTCGGCTGGGTCGCCGGGGCGCTGACGCTGTTGGCGGTGCTCGTCGGACTCGTCGGCAGCGCGATCTCCGTCTCGCAGTTCTTGCGCGAAGACCAGTAACGGTTCGACCGGCAACGATTAACAGCTCGGATACTGGCGGCGTTCCGCTGATTGCTAGACTTGCGCCGTGAAGCCTTCCGTCACGAGGCGTCTGCTGCTTGCGTTACTGGCTCTGCTCACGGGCCAGGCGCTGGCGCCCGCCCAGGTCTCGGTGACGAGCGCCGAGCTTCAGAGCCTGGAGCAGGACATCAACGCCTACCGGACGCTGCTCAATGAGCGCGAGGAGGAGATGCGCGCCATCGAGGTAGCGCTCGGTGAGACGGCCGCCGCCCTGCGCCAGCGCATCGCGGAGCGTGACGCCGTCAGCGTGGAGATCGTTCAGCGTCGTGGCGAGCGCGAGCAGATCGAGGCGAACATCCGCGACCTCGACTCGCAGCGCCAGGCGACGGAGGCTCGCATCGTCGGGCTCGAAGCCCGGCTGGCCGACATGCGCGTGCGCGTCGCGGAGATGCTCGTGAACGTCTACAAGCAGCGCGGCCAGCGGATCGGCTCGGCGTTCTCGTCGAGCGAGAGCTTCCACGACCTGCGCGTGCGCAACTACTACCTCGGTCTGCTGGCTCAGCAAGACGCCGCCATCATCACGGAGCTCGACACCCTCGTCGCCGCGCTGAACGCCGCGCGCGAGACCTTGGCCACGCAACTGGCCGCGCTGCGCGACGCCCAGAGCCGGCTTCTCGACGCCGAGGCCGAGCTGGCCGCTACCCAGGCGCGACTCGACCGCATCGTCGCCGACCTGAACTCGACCGAGCAGGGGCAACTGGCTCAACGTCAGAACCTGTTGGAGGAGCAGAACCGCATCGAGGGCAGCCTCAGCGACCTAGGCTCGCGCTTCACGGCCGAGCTCGAGCGCCTGCGCCTCGTCGAAGCCGCCGCCCGCGCCGACGCCCAACGTTTCGCCCAAGACCGGGAGCGGGAGCTGGCCGCGCTCCGCGAGGCGGACCAGGCACGCCTTCGCATCGACGCGCTGACCGAGCCGATCCCGCCCCTGAGCAGCGGGTTCATCAGACCGGTTGACGGCGCTGAGCTCGTGATCAGGTTCGGCGAGAACAGCAACTCGTACCTCGCCATCAGGGCGTCGGTCGCCAACTCCGCGGTCAGGGCCATCGGCCCGGGTCGCGTCGAGTCAATCACCTACCTGGGAGCCAACCTGGGTTACATGGTCGCGATCATGCACGCAGACGGTCTCACCAGCGTCTACGCCAACCTCAGGCAACCTGTCGTCGAGATGTACGAGAACGTGGTGCAGGGCCACGTGCTCGGCTACCTCGGTGGCGGCACGTTGATGCGCTCTGACTTCCTGCAGCTGTACGCCAGGCGTGGCGATGGGCCGTTCATCGACGCGGCCCCGCTACTGGGCTGGTGAGCGCGTGAACATGAGCCGCCCAGCCTGCGGAGCCACCAACGCACCGGGCATGCGGTACTGCTGGCCAGACCTGAGGCGTGTGCCATGACCTGCCCAGCCTGCGGAGCCACCAACGCACCGGGCATGCGGTACTGCGGCATGTGTGCCAGCCCGCTGGCTCAGCAGCAGGCGGGCCGCGAGCGCCGTCGCGTCAGCGTCGTGTTCGTCGACCTCGTCGGGTTCAGCACCATGTCGCGAGAGCTCGATCCGGAAGAGGTCCGCGACCTCGCCGACGAGGTGCTGACGGCCGTGGCGGGGGTAGTGGAGGACTTCGACGGCTACGTCGATTCGCTTCACGGCGACGGTCTCATCGCGCTGTTCGGAGCACCGCACTCGCATCCTGACGACCCGGAACGCGCGGTGATGGCGGCCTCGACCGCCCTCTCGGCGATCGCCAAGGTCGGCCGCAGTCGCGGTCTGATGCTGGCTGGCCGCGCCGGCGTCAACACCGGCATCGTCATCGCCGGCGCAGTCGGCTCAGGCAAGGTGCGCAGCTACACGGTGATGGGTAGCGTGGTCAACCTGGCAGCGCGCCTAGAGGAGGCGGCCTCGCCCGGCGAGGTGTGGGTAGGGCCCGACACGCAGGAGGCGACGCGTCACCGGCTGCTCTACGAGAGCTCGGGGCCGCTGGAGCTGCGCGGCTTCCCTGCTGTCAAGGAGGCGTTCAGGCTGATCCCGGGCGGCGTGCAGCGCGAGGTCGACGCCTACGCCGACCTGCCCTTCGTCGGTCGCAAGGCAGAGTTGAACCGGCTCGATACCTACCTGGCGGGCGTCGTCGCAACGGGTAGCCCGCGCGAGGTGTGGTTGGCGGGCGAGGCGGGTCGCGGTAAGACGCGGCTGCTGCGCGAGTTCTACGAGCGCATCGGGCCTCGCTACACGAGGTTGTGGATCGACCATAGGCCGGCCGACGCTTTCGACTGGGTGCCGGTCGCTGCGCAGCTCTTCGGGTTCTCTGACAACGACGACGTCGACACGCGCCGCGAGAAGGCCGAGACGTTCCTGGCCAGGGTGCTGCCCGACGAGCCCAGGTGGCACCGGATCATCCTCGTGAGCATCGATCTGATGCCGACGCAGGCGTGGACGCGCCTGGAGCGGCGCACCATCGACCGCACGCTCATCGCATGGCGCGACCTGCTCGTCTCGCTGACGAGGCTGCCCGACGGGCCCGTCGCGATCGTGTTGGGTGTCGAGAGCGAGCCTCGCGACCCGGACCTGCGCACGTTCCTCGAGCTGGTGCAGAGCACCGACGCGCCGATCCTGGTCGTGCGCACCAGCCGTGAGCGGACCTTGCCAGACGGCGTCGAAGCGCTGCACCTGCCGCCGTTGACACCAGCCGAGAGCGCGCAGCTGCTGGAGGGGGTGGCAAGCCCGACCTTGCGAGTCGCGGCCGAGGCGCTGGTCAGGCAGGTCGGCGGGGTACCCGCTTACCTGTTGGAGCTGGGCCGCGCGCTGTCGATAACCCAGGAGGACAGCTTCTCCGGCTCGCTGGCTTCGCTGTTGCAGGCGCGTCTCGACATGGTGGAGCTGCGGCCGCGGCGGCTGCTGGCGCGAGCGGCGCTCGTGGGGGAGGCGTCGTGGGGCGGTCTGTTGAGCGAGCTCGCCGGCACGCCAGACGAGGTCAGGACGCTCGTCGCGGAGAACCTGCTGGTCGCTCAAGGGGCGAGCATCATCGCGGGAGAGACCGAGTACCGGTTCCAGAGCGAGCTGCTTCGCAACGCCGTGCTGCGGATGATCCCGTTCGCCGAGCGGCCCAACCTGCACCTGCGCATCGCGACGTGGTTGGAGAAGAACGCGCCGTTGGCGTTCGCCGAGTTGACGGCCGAGCACTTCGAGCGCGGCGGCGCGCCCGACGCCGCGTACGCTCACTTCCTAGCGGCGGCCGACCAGGCGATGGTTCACAACGAGGTGAGGCGCTGCTTCGACCTGTTCGAGCGCGCGCTCGCCCTGCCCTTGCCGGCCCAGATGCTCGGCGAGGCTGCGCTGGCCTACGCGCAAGCCACGCTGGCGGCCTCGCAGCCGACGCGGGCGCAGGAGGTGCTCACGCGGACCGCTCTGCTGCTCGAAGGGGCGCCGGAGGCGGCGCGAGTCGAGTTGGAGCGCGTGCGCTCCGAGTTGGCGCGCGAGGCGCGAGCGCTCGCGCTGATCGAAGCGGAGGCGAACGAGGCGCGCTCTCTCGACGACGAGACCGAGGTCGAGCTGCCTCAGATCGAGGTCTGATCGGGGCCTAAGAGCGGTTGCGACCCGTCCCCGAACACCGCGAACCACGGCTTGAAGCTCGGCTCGACAGCGACGAGCTTCCGCGCCAGCTCTCCGCGATCGGCGGTAGGCAGCGCTCCGCCGACGGAGAGCGGGAAGTCCCAACCGCGCGTCTCGGACAGCTCCAACGCGCGTCTCGTCAGCACACCCTGGTACCAGAGCAGCCGCGGTAGCGGCGTTCGGCCGCGCGGGTACTCGAAGCCGTCGAGCGGCCAGCCGCCGGCGGCGCCCTCCTGTCCGGCGGCCACCTGAACCTCGGCCCAGCGCGTCAGCAGCTCCAGGTTGCGCTCCTCGCCCGCTACCCTCAACGCCTGGACGAACAGGTAGGTGGCGAGCAGCTCGTCGAGCCAGCGCAGGTAGGTCCTCAGCCCAGACACGTTGGCCAGCGCGTGACCCCACTCGTGCCCGACCAGCAGATCCAGGAACTCGACCAGGGGTCCCGGGGCGACGACCCCGGCGTGACCGGCGGCGAGCAGCAGGTCGTCGAAGCGGTTGAGGAACCGCTCGGAGTAGTCGGCCGCGACGACGACGGTGGCTACCCCCTGCTCGTTGCGAGTGAACGGCAGACCGTAGGGGTAGCCGCAGACCTTGTGCCAGTCGTGGGAGCTCGCCACCATCAGACGCACGCGACCCTTGGGCGCAAGCGCGCCGGCCGCTCCGCGCTGCAGCTTGGCCAGCCACGCCGACAGTTGACCTGCGCGCCGTCTCGCGCCATCGGAGTAGCTGACGCTGAGACCCGGACCGACGTCGTGGCTCGACGCCAGCTCCCTGAGGTAGACGCCCGCCACGCCGAACTCGCCTGCCCGCCGTTTGCCGCGCATATCGAGGAGTGTAGCGCCGCTCGGTGCCTGTATCCTGAGTGGCGATGCTGTCTTGGCCCTCCTTGGCGATAGGTCTGGTCGTCGGTCTCGTCGCCGGCTGGTTCACGTCGCTGCTGTTGAGGCGCAGAAGCGAGAGCGAGAACCGCCTGAGGCGCATGCGCCGCGAACTCGATCAGTTGCAGGGCTCGGTGGCTCAGCACTTCGCGCAGTCCGGCGCGCTCATCACGCGCCTGCGCTCGGACGTCGAGCAGCTCTACTTGCACTTGGAGCGCGGGGCTTCCGAGCTCACGACCGAGGACGCCGTTCAGCGCCGCCTGCGGAGCCTCGAGAGCCAGCACGATCTGCCGGGCGAGTAGCCTTACGGCCACGGGTTTCTCGACCCTTCAGAAACGCGCCTGAGAGCGAATTCTCTCATCCAGAACGGCCATAAGCGCGTGCTAGACTCCCTTCCGAAGTGAAGCGCCTCGCTCTCGTCTTGTCGCTGCTCCTGTTCATCGCAGCCGCATCCGCCCAACAACGGCACAACTACCTGGCCGTCAACGGCGCGGTGCTCGACGAAGCGGGCCCCTACTACTTCATCGCTCAGGGCGACAGCGGTAACGCGTTCGCGAAGGCGTCGCAGCTCGCGGGCGCGATGGGCTTGAGCGTCGAGTACGTGGCCGCCGAGCGCCGCCTCGTGTTCGAAGACGGCGCGCGCACCGTCGCTTTCGACGCCACCTCGGACATCGCGGCGGGGCTCGTGAAGCGCGACGGGGTCGTCGCGATCTCGCCGCCGCTCAGAGGCGTCGCGAGCCTGGCGAGCCCGATGGCGATACTCGTCGACGGCACCGCCTACGTCGCCATCTCCCCTCTCGTGAACGCCTTCGACGGCATCAGCGACTGGCACGCAGATCGCAGGCTCATCACCGTCGACACCGCCGACAAGCTCGGCTACTCCTTGGCGGCGCCGAGGACGGGCCTCACCAACGGCGTCTCGCGCGTCGCCATCGACCTGCCTGCCGGCAGCCAGTACGAGGTCGCGGCTGGCAACGGCACGTTGATCGTCGCTCTGCCGGGAGCCCGCGCGCAGGAGTTCTCGCGCACGCTCGACGACCCGAACTTAAAGAGCGTGCGGCTCGCGCCGCTGAGCGGCGCCACGCGCCTCGTCGTGGAGGCTGCTTACACGCTCGACCCGGCCGGGCGCGGCTTCGAGGTCGGCACCGTTCCCAAGGCCGACGGCTTCACTCTCTACGTCGACTTCGCACCCAGCCTCGTCGGCGCGGCCGTCCTCGCGTTGGAGATGACCACAGGACCTGCCAACCTCACCGAAGCCACCGAACCGCAGGCGCTGGCGTCCGTGCCCGAGCTGCGCAGGGTCGTGGTGCTCGACGCGGGACACGGCGCTCACGATCCCGGCACCGTTTCCACGTACGCGATCGAGAAGCACGTGGTCCTGTCCGTGACGATGAAGCTGAAAGCGCTCCTCGAGGCGAGGGGCATCGAGGTCGTCCTGACCCGCGAGCGCGACGTCTTCCTGACGTTGCAGCAACGCTCGGAGTTCGCGACGCCTGAACGCAACCTC
This sequence comes from uncultured bacterium, assembly GCA_964392895.1. Classification (GTDB taxonomy): domain Bacteria; phylum Deinococcota; class Deinococci; order Deinococcales; family Trueperaceae; genus CAYMRL01. Next base: position 342,481 of record CAYMRL010000002.1, on the reverse strand, counting down.
TTCGTGTCGATCCACGCCAACTCGGCGCCCAACGTGAGCGCCACCGGCATCGAGACCTGGGTGTTCGGCGAACCGCTCGACCCGACCCTGGTCGACAGGGCGATCCGCGAGAACGGCGGCGGTGCCGAGGGCGCAGCTTTGACCGAGGCGGCGCGGCAGGCGGCCACCGACTTGGCAACCGACATCCTGCGCGAGGCCCAACTCAACTACTCCTTGTCGCTGGCCGAGGCTGTGCAGCGCCACATGGTCGAGGCGACCGGAGCCAGGGACCGCGGCGTCAGGACGAACCTGTTCTACGTGATAAGGACCGCGCGCATCCCTGCCGTGCTGGTCGAGCTAGGTTTCGTCTCCAACGCGGAGGAGGGTCCGAAGCTGGCGACGGACTCGTACCAGAACACGCTGGCGCAAGCCCTCGCCGACGGCATCATGGAGTTCCTAGACAACGGCGGCGGGATGTTGGCCCGTCGCTAGCGGCATGAACGCTGGTGCTAGCATGAGTACACGATGCGCTCAACGGAGTTTCCCGCCACAGGCAGCGCGGCCGTCGCCGAGAGGGGCGCGGGCGGCGTAGTGTTCGACGAAGCGGGCGACGTGCTGATGCTGCGTCACGCCAGCGGGCACTGGGTGTTCCCCAAAGGACATGTCGAGGCGGCCGAGACGGAGATCGAGGCCGCGCTGCGCGAGGTGCGCGAGGAGGCCGGTGTCGAAGCCGAGTGCAGCTCCGACGTCTGCTGGCACACCTCCTACGTCAACCCGCGCGGCAGTCGTCGCCTCATCACCTGGTACGCCTGCCATGCGACCGACGCGCGCGTGCGCCTGGAGGAGGCGCTGTTCGTCGAGGGCGGCTTCTTCCCCGTCGAGCGGGCGCTGCAGCAGCTCAGTCACGGCGCCGATCGCGAGCTGCTCGCGAGCGTGCTCGCCTGGCGAGCCTCACGAGTTGCCGGGGGCCAAGCGATCGGGGGCCGCAGATGAGCAGCTCGGTGCTCGGCAACACCGGCTCGATCGGCGCCGACGCGATGCTCGACGCCCTGCGCAACCTCAGGACCAGCGGCACGCTCGTCGTCTCCGACGCCCGCGGCTCGATGATCCTGCAGCTCGCCAAGGGCCAGGTGGAGGCCAGCTTCAAGCTCGGCTCCTACCAACGCCTCGAGGCGCCTCACCAGGACTTCCACATGCATCCTCACGCGCCCGGCGAGGTGCCCGAGCTACCGGGCAGGGCTCCCGAGAGCGGCTCGGCTCTCTTGAGAGCGCTGCCGCGCCTGTCACCCGGCCATAGACTGCCGGCTGGAGCCGTAGAGCTGAGCCGCTTGGTCGAGACGCTCAGCGAGCGCTCGTTCACAGGCGTGCTCGGCTTCGAACGCCAGGGCGAGAGCGCCGCCGCCATCTTCTTGAGCGGCAGCATCCGCGCCGCGGTTCACGAACGCGGCGGACGCGTGCTCGGTCGGGTGGAGGCACTGCGGATGTTGCAGAAGCTCGGGCGCGAGGCGAAGGACGGCGTCATGACGCTCGAGTCTCTCGATCCACTCATCGCCGAGCCGCTCGTCGCCTTGGCCCTCGACAACCACGCGCCCGAGGGCGCCGAACCGTTCACCGGCGTCGACGTCGACGACCGCGGTTACCGCTTCGTGCGCAACGGCAGCGTGTTCCTATGCGTGCCGAGCCAACCGCTGCACAGCGGTCAGCGGTACTCGTTGCCGAGCCAGACCCAGACGCAGGCGACCGAGCTGGCGTTGCCATCTGAACCGCCCGGCTGGGAAGACCGGCGCTACGCCCTCACGCTGCGGGGCAAGGACGCGCTCAACCCGATGACCGAGCTGAACATGACATTCCAGAACGACCATGGCGAGGTCGGCAAGGCGGTGCTGGAGACGCTCGGCAACGGCGCGACGCTCGAGCAGGCAGCCCAGGACCTCACTTTGGACCTCTCCGAGCTCAAGCCGTGGCTGGAGCGTCTCGAGGGTGCCGGGCTGATCAGGGCTCGTGGCTGAGGGGCGCGCCGGCCAGGCGACCCCGGTCGCCGACGAGGTGTCGCTGCGCGAGCTGTACCTGACGTTCAGGGCCGGGTTGCCACTCATCGTCGTCGCGGCGCTCGTCGCCGGCGCCGCTGTGCTCATCTACATGCTCAGCCAGCCGCCGCGCTACGAGGCCAGTGCCGTCGTCCAGGTGTTGCCGACCACGATCACCCCCGCCGCCGGCAGCGCGACCACGTTGACGCCACCGGTCGGTATCGACCTCGAGACCTACAAGGCCGCCTCAGACGCGGCGTTCAGGGAGGTCGCCGGCGACCCGGGACTCGACAAGAATCCCGCCGCGCACGGTCTGATGCTCACCCCGACGCCGGCGGCGCAGTTGATGAGCCGGGGTCAGCAGGTCGTCAGGCACAGCGCGCGCAAGCGCTTGGCCACGGAAGCGGCGGAGGCCGCCAACGCGTGGGCCGATGAGACGGTGGTGCAGCTGAGGCGCGTGATGAGCCAGCCGTTCCAGGTGGCCATCGCCGCCGCGCAAGAGGAGATGCTGCGCCGGGAAGCGGAGTTCGACGCGGCCAGCGCCACCTGGTCGAACTTCCTGGCTCGCGACGAGAGGCCGGAGTTGCGGGCGAGTCTGGCCGCCACAGGCGCGGAGGACACCGCCGGGATCCGAGCGGCCCTCGCCGCTCTCGAGAGCGAAGCCCAAGCCGCCCAGCGCGACCTCGCGGCCGCGCAACTCGCGTACTACCGGTCCGCGCCACTGATGGCGCAGCTCGAGCTGCAGCGCGACCTAGCCATCGAGAGCGCCTTCGTCGCCGTCAGAGCGAACCCGCCTGCCGAAGCGCTGCCGCGCAACGCGGCGACGGCGGCGGTGGCAGCGGCGGTCGTGGTCGGTCTGCTCGCCACCCTGTTCGTGTTCCTGCGGCGGGCGGTCAGGCAGTGATCGGCAGCTCGAAGGCTCAGCGCAGCCACGAAGGGTAGCGCGGGCGAATGAGTCACACCCGCGCCCCGCGCGTGCTGCTGACGGGCGGCAGCGGCCGGCTCGGTCGCGAGTTGACCTCCCGGCTTCCAGAGATCGCCGCACCAACTCGCGCCGAGTGCGACGTCACCGACGCCCGTAGCGTGCGCGACAGCGTCGCAGAGACGAGGCCAGAGCTCGTGGTTCACGCCGCGGCCTACACCGACGTGAGCGCCGCGGAGTCGAACAGGAAGCCGTGTTGGGACGTCAACGTCGTCGGCACGCGCAACGTCGCCGAGGCGGCCAGGCAGGTAGGAGCCAAGCTCCTCCACGTGAGCACCGATTACGTGTTCTTCGGCGACAGGGGCGGCTACCGCGAGGACGACCCGCCCGGACCGGTGCGCAACTACTACGCGCTGAGCAAGCTCGCCGCCGAGGAGGTGGCGCGCACGGCTCCCGACCACCTGGTGCTGCGCACCTCGTTCAGGGCGAACCGGTGGCCTTACCCGGAGGCTTACCACGACCTCTTCACCTCACAGGACTACCTCGACGTGATCGCGCCGGAGATCGCGCTCCTGATCCGGCGGGTGTTCGACGTGCCTTACGACACCATCCACATCGGGACCGAGCGCAAGAGCGTCCTGGAGCTCGCCAGACGCCGCGCGCCCGACGTGCGAGCTGTGAGCAAGACCGCCGCGCCGGTGGCGTTGCCCGACGACGTCTCGCTCGACTGCTCGCGCTGGCGGGCGCTCAAAGCCGGCTTGGGTTCCGCGTGAGCAGCAGGCGGTTCAGCGTCACGGAGCTCGAGCTGCCGGGCGTGAGGCTCGTCACGCCGTCGGTTCACCAGGACGAGCGCGGGTTCCTGTTGGAGCGCTGGCGAGCAGGCGAGCTCGATGCGCTCCTCGGCGGCGTGCGGTTCGTGCAGGACAACCACTCCCGCTCGCGCCGCGGCGTGCTGCGCGGTCTGCACTTCCAGAACCCCCCGTCGGCGCAAGGCAAGCTCGTCGGCGTCACGCGCGGCCGCATCTACGACGTCGTGGTAGACGTCAGGTCTAACTCCAACACGTTCGGGCGGTGGCTCGGCGTCGAGCTCGATGATGAAGCGCTGCAGCTGCTCTGGGTGCCGCGCGGCTTCGCCCACGGTTTCCTCACGCTGTCGGAGATCGCCGACGTGCTGTACAAGGTCGATGCTCACCACGACCCCGCAGCCGACGCCGGGATACGATTCGACGACGAGACGCTCGGCATCGACTGGGGGCGGCATCTCGCAGCCCTCGGCGCCGCAGCGCCACTGGTGTCGGCTCGCGACGCCGCCTTGCCGCGCCTGGCGGATGCCGCCATAAGGTTCTGATGACGAAGAGCACGCGGTCTGACTCGAGACCCACCTACCTGGTGACCGGCGCTGCCGGGTTCATAGGCTCTGCGCTGGTGCGCATGCTGGTGGCGCAGCGCGACGCGCGGGTAGTGAGCGTCGACGCCCTCACCTACGCCGGCGACCTGAGGCGCCTCGACCCCGTGGGCCGCGCTAGCGGCGAGAACGAGCATCGCTTCGTCAAGCTCGACGTGCGCGACCAGCAGTCGCTGGTCGAGCTGCTCGTCGAGGAGCGGCCTTCCGCGCTGTTCCACCTCGCGGCCGAGACCCACGTCGATCGCTCGATAGACGGTCCGGAAGCGTTCGTCACCACCAACGTCCTCGGCGCGTTGCGGGTGCTCGAGGCGGTGCGGGCGTACTTCGAGCGCATCTCGCGCCCCGAGCAGGAGACGTTCCGGCTCGTCAGCGTCTCCACCGACGAGGTCTACGGCAGCCTCGGACCGGAAGGCGTGTTCACGGAGACCTCGCCGTTCGCGCCGCGCTCGCCCTACAGCGCGAGCAAAGCGGGAGCCGACCACCTCGCGGCGGCTTACTTCCACACCTACGGCCTGCCCGTCGTCATCACGCACGGCTCGAACAACTACGGGCCGTATCAGTTCCCCGAGAAGCTGCTGCCGCTGGCGTTGACGCGGGCGCTGGCTGGCGAGAGCGTGCCGCTCTACGGCAGCGGCGAGAACGTGCGCGACTGGCTGCACGTCGACGATCACTCCCGTGGTCTGCTGGCGGCGGCGCGGCGCGGCCGGCCCGGTGAGACCTACCTGCTCGGCGGGGGCAACGAGCTGAGCAACAGGCGCGTGCTCGACCTGGCGCTCGGGTCGCTCACCGAGCTGGCTCCCGGCCGCGACTACCGCGAGCTCATAACCCCGGTTCCCGACCGGCCCGGCCACGACTTCCGCTACGCCGTCGACAGCTCCAAGGCCGAACGCGAGCTCGGCTGGCGTCCGCAGGTGCAGCTCGAGCAGGGTCTGCGCGCGACCGTCGAGTGGTACCTGCGCAACCAGGAGTGGACGCGCAGCGTGGTCGAAGGGCGCTACGACCTGGAGCGCCTCGGCGTCGGCAGGGTCGAGCGGGCCTCGTGAGCGAGCGCGGCTCGTGTAGCGAGCGCGGCTCGTGTAGCGAGCGCGACTCGTGTAGCGAGCGCGGCTCGTGAGCGAGCCGGCACGCAAGGGCATCCTCCTGGCAGGCGGCGCCGGCACGCGCCTCTACCCGGCGACGCTGGGCATCGGTAAGCAGCTCCTCCCCATCTACGACAAGCCGATGATCTACTACCCGCTCAGCACGTTGATGTCGGCGGGCATCCGCGAGGTGTTGGTGATCTCGACGCCGCGCGATCTGCCGCTGTTCAGGCAGTTGTTGGGCGACGGCTCTCAGTGGGGCATGAGCTTCGACTACGCCGAGCAGCCGCGGCCAGAGGGCATCGCGCAGGCGCTGCTGATCGGCGAGAGGTTCCTGGCCGGCGCCAGCTGCGCCCTGGTGCTCGGCGACAACCTGTTCCACGGGCATGCGCTTGGCGAGATGCTCGAACGAGCCACGGCCAACCGGAGCGAGGCGACCATCTTCGGCTACGAGGTGAGCGACCCTGAGCGGTATGGCGTGATGCGGTTCGACGCTGACGGGCGCCTGACCGGGATCGAGGAGAAGCCGCACCCCGCGCCCAGCCGGTTCGCGGTGACCGGTCTCTACTTCTACCCACCCGACGCCCCGCTACTGGCGCAGGAACTGACGCCATCAGCCCGCTCAGAGCTCGAGATCACCGACCTGAACCTGCGCTACCTGAAGCAGGGTCGGCTCAAGGCCGAGTTGTTCGGCCGCGGCATGGCGTGGCTCGACACAGGCACGCACGAGAGCCTGCTGCAGGCCGCCGTGTTCGTGCAGACGTTGGAGGCCAGGCAGGGCCTGAAGATAGCGTGCGTCGAAGAGGTCGCGTTCAGGCGCGAGTGGATCGACGCCGAGCAGGTGTTGAAACTGGCTAGAGACCTCGGTGGGAACGCGTATGGAGAGTACCTGGTGAGGCTGGTGGCGGGAGCGTAGCAGCTGCCGACCCCCAGACGAGTAGCGCGATCAGCAGGAAGCGCAGGTCGGTGACGAACGAATCCGTCAGGTTGACCGCGATGAAGGCGGCGAAGACCGCGCAAGCGGCTGCAGCCACGCCGCCGCGGCGTCTTGCCCCAGCGAGGAGCGGATAAGCCAAGGCGGCGAAGTACGCGACCGTGTAGCACAGGCCGAAGAGGCCGACTTCGAGCGCCAGCGTCAAGAGCCCGTTGTGCGGGTGGGGAGTCCTGAGAGCTGAGAACGAAGGCTCCACGATGGCCACGTTGTCGGCCCATGCCCGTGGTCCATGACCGAACAGAGGCCTGTCCAGCACCATCTCAACCGCAACACCCCATATAGCCTCCCGCCCAGTCAGGCCTGTGGCCTCGTCCAGCGTCGGCTGTCTGACAGCCCACCAGACGAGTCCGACGAGCGCGATCGCCCCGAGACCGACCATCAGCCGAACCGGCGCGACTCGGCCGAGCGCGGTTCGGCGACCCGAGCTCGGCACTAACCCCGAGAGCGCTAAGACGAGCACCGAAGCCGCGAGAGCTATGAGCGCCGAACGGCTACCGGTCAGACCTAGAGCGGACAAGCAGACGAGCAGGCCGAGAACCCGTAGCGTCCCGCCGCGGGCGGCGGCGAGCGCCAGCACGAAGGGCGTCGCTACGGCCACGAGAGCACCCAAGGTGTTCTGGTGCGCCGCGAAGCCGCGGATCGGAAGCAGTGGGCCCGCCGTTGATCCTAGAAGGCTCATCACGAGGTTGGCTCCAACACCGATGGCGAACCCCGTAGCCACCAGCTGCCAGTCGCCCGTCGTGAGGCGCGGCAGCAGCAGCGCTGGTGCCAGCAGTAGCGCCGCTACGCCACCGGCCGCCACGAGGCCGAGGTGCGAGGGCGAGGCGACCAGGATCGCAACCGTCAAAGCCGTCGCCGTGACGAGGCCGAGCACCAGCGCGCGTCTATCGACGCCGCCAGGGGTGAGGGCGACGAACAGGACCACCAGAACGACAGCGGGAAGCCAATGTACGAGCGTCGCTGCCGCTGCCAGAACCAGTAACGCTTGGACTCGTCTCGCACCGGGCCGCGCCGGTTGGGCCGCTCTCACGCCTTGGTCAGCTACACCGGCCGAGCCGGAACCGCGAAGTTCGTTATCGGCCATGCCCACGTCAGAGGCCTGAGACGAGCGAAGTGTGCAAGTCCACTGTTCGATGTCCCAGGTCCGAAGCCGTCTGTAGGAAGACCTCGAGGCGATACGTACCGGCCGGCACCGTGGCAGAGGCTATCCACTTGCTGTCTGTCGTCGCACCGATCGGTTCGGTGCGCTCGAACAGGCACGCTCCTTGCGGCGCGCAGAGCCGGACGAGGACTCGCGCCTGACGCCTCACGTCAGCGCTCGCATGGAAGGTGACCCGCGTACCGGCAGGCACTTGACTCGGAGCCTCGACCGTCAGCAGCTTGCCCTCGCTCCGCACTAAGTCGAGCGAGGCACCGATGCGGGCCGCGCCCCACGCCAGGACCAAACCGGCAACGCCCGGTAACACGGCTATCGTGAGCAGAGCACGCAGTCCCACTCAGGGCCGCCGCGGCGAGAACCGCTCCTTGATGAACAACCACACCGCGAACCACGGCTCGACGAAGTAGCGCCGGGCCAACCTTCGCGGCTCCCAGAAGAACCGGTATGCCCACTCGAGTCCCATCGCTCCCAGCCAGCGAGGCGGCACCCGCATCTCGCCCGCGACGTACTCGATGCACGCTCCGGCAGTGAGGATCACCGGAACCGACAGGCGATCTTGCGCCTTGTCGACGAAGACCTCCTGCCTGGGCATCCCCATGCCGACCATCAGCACATCGGGGGCCGAAGCCGCGATCTTCTCGATGACCGCCTCGAACTCGGGCGACCCCGTCTCGAGGCTGAAGTAGCCGTGGTCCGTCTCCATCTGCAAGCCCGGGAACTTAGCTCTGAGGACCTCAGCGCCGCGAGCGGCCACGCCGGGCCTAGAGCCCAGGTAGAAGATGCGCCAGCGGTTCGCGACTGCCGCCTCCATGAACGGGTCGAGCCAGTCCATCCAGCCGGCTCGGTGCTCCATGCGCAGCGGCGATCCGGACCACCGGCCGAAGAAGACGATGGGCGCGCCGTCGATCCTTATGTGCGTGGCGGATTCCTGAACGCGTCTCAGCACGGGATCGCGGTAGTAGACGTAGACGCTGTGCAGGTTCTGACTGACCACTATCGTTCTCTCGCGCTTCGCGACGCCTTCTGCTACGAGCGCGTTCATCTGCGGGATCGTCATGGCGCTGGCACGAACGCCCAAGACGCGATACTCGACGATCTCGGACCTTACGCTCTCACCGGCTGCCCGATCTTGGGTCATCGATGCAACATCTCGTGAGCTTCGCCCTCGAGCACTAGCACGCGCTGAACGGCGACGAAAACGGACACGAGCAACCACCATACGAACATCAACCCGGCGTCGAGGTCGAACGCCAGCGTGAGGCCCATCAACAGCGAAGCGACGACGACCCCTCGCCCCACCGTGAGCAGCCCAACCGGACCGTCGTCGAGCGCCTGAAGCTCAGGCTTCGACCTGAGTGGGGCGCACACTACGCGCCAGATCGCCAACCAGAGCATGGCGAAGAAGGCGAGTCCAACGATCCCGTGGCGGTACATCACTCCAAAGTAATAGCTGTGCGACCCCGCTGGATAGATGAACGAGTCGGACACACCGACGATGCTGCGCTCAGTACCCCAGCCGAAGATGGGGCGCTCGACGAAGCCGGCCAGGGTGGTCCTGTAGATCGTCAGGCGCGACTCGGGCGATCCCGCGCCTCTTGCGAGCACCACCTCCTGTAGCTGGCCTGCCAGATCGATGGTCACGGGCTCGAAGAGCGCCACGCCCACCATCAGCGCCAGAACGGCCAACACTGCCAAGGTCCTCAGAAGCCTGCTCAAGCCCTTCTTGTCGATGAGCAGCCAGTAGAGAACTGCCGCCAGTAGCGCGGCGAAGGCCACTCGACCCGTCGTGTACAGCAGGTTGACGGCAAGGACCAGGACGAGAGCCCACAGAACGAGCCGCGAGACGCTGTTCCGGCTCCGCCACGCCAGGAACGCGGCCACCGGAAGCGTCAGAACGAGCACCGGAGCGTAACTGGTGGGCCAGAGGTAGAGCCCCTTGATCCTGAAGTAACTGCCCAAACCCGCGAACCAGCTGGTCCAGCCCAGGTTCCGCTCGGCGATGGTTCTGCCCAATGCGGTGTCGGCGACAGAGGCGGGAAGGAACGCTGACGCCATGGAGGTGAACTGGGGTCGCCACAGACCGGAAGCCGCCGCCAAGCCGACGAGGCCGGAGATGCCGACCGCGAAGAGCAGCGCCCCAAGCAACCGTCTGGCCCGTCGCCAGCTGGTAACGGTTCCGGGCACGACCACGAGGAGCAGGGCAGCGGTCACGTATGTCGACAGGTTCTTCAAGAAGGTCAGGTACCGCTCCGACTCGACGATGAAGAACCCGGAGACCAAGAAGACCGCGAGGAACGCGACGAGCGCCAGCAAAACCCGGCTCGGGTAGATGGAGCGCCGCGATGAGAGCAGGATCGTCGCTGGCAGCATCAGCAGGAACGGGTACGCGAACTGGTCGATCCCCAAGTACCACAGGACCGGGTGGCTGGCGACGATCACGGTCAGGAGACGATAGGCCGACGTGGACGCTGAGATCCGCACCGACTCCTCCCGCGAAGCGGCTGGCGCGGTGAGCGCAAGGTTCGCGTCGGCGGTGTCAGCGCTCACGCATCAGCTCCGTCACCAGCTCGAGGTACCTGTCGGCGGCGTGCTCGACCGTGTACTCGGCGAGCACCGACCGGTCGACCGGCTTGGGCTCTTCCAGCGCTCGCGCCAGCGCTTGGGCCAGCGCCGCCGGGTCATCGACCGGTACCAGCGCACCGAGCGAGCCACCGGCCAAGATCTCACGCGGACCCACCCTGCAGTCTGCCGCAACGACCGTGGCGCCCGTGGCGAGCGCCTCGATGAGCACCGTGGGCAACCCCTCCCAACGCGAGCTGAGCGCGAACACGGCTGCCCGTGCCATGTAAGGCAGCGCATCGGTGACGTGACCGGGAAGCGAGACGTCGGCGGCGACTCCGAGGGTCGACGCCAGCGCCTCCAGGTCTTCACGCAGCTCACCCTCGCCAAGTATCACCAACCGCGCCGCGCGCCGGCTCCTCAACTCCGCGAACGCTCTGATCAGCACGTCGAAGCCCTTCTGCTCCGTGAGCCGACCCGCCGACAGCACGACCGGCGGCGTTCCGGAGTCGAGCCACGGATGATGGACCGGCGCCGCCGACCGCTCCTCGATGTCGGGCGTGATCACCGGGTTGGCTATCCTCAGCAGCCTAGCCGACCTGGTTCCACCTGCAACGAGGCTGTCGAGCGTGCCTTGCGACACAGCGACGACCGCATCGGCACGCGAGTAGCTGACCCTGATCACTTGCCGCAACGCGAAGCGTCGCCACGCCGAGCGCGAGAGGCGATCCAGCGGCAAGTGCTTCGTGAGCACCGTCCGCACCCGCCTGCGCGCGAGCCTGGCGGCAGCGAGCGCCGAGAGGTTCGCCCTGGTTATGCCCGAGATGATGACGTCGACTCCGCGCTCGTCGCAGAGAGCGGCCAGGGCGCGGATCCTGCTTACATGCCCCCCCTCCTCGAGCTCGATCACCTCCAGACCTCCAGGCACCGCACCGCGGTCGGCGCGGCTGAGGGCTACGACGGTGACATCGATCCCGCGTCGCGAGAGCTCGGCGCCGAGGTTCAGGAGCACGCGCTGAACTCCGCCGCCACCCAGGTTCGGCATCACGACGGCGACCGAGATCTCGTTCACGGTTCAGCGCGCCGCCGCAGCGAGGTCAGACGCAGACTCCATCAGCGCCTTCCTCAAGGCGTCGACAGCCTCTTCGATCTTGAGTCTCAGATCAGCGGTATCACAGCCTGCGATGGCCGCGAGCACCTCCTCGGCGTCGAACCCGGCTATGTCGAAGCAGAGGCTCTCGAGTCCCAGCATCTTCATGATGCCGTGCGTCTTGGGGCCGAAGTACGAGACGGCGATGGTGGGTGTGCCGGCCACCAACGCCAGGATCACCGAGTGGAAGCGGGTTCCTACGACCCAACGAGCATCGGAGTAGAGCGACGCCAGCTCCGCCGGCGCCAGGTCGTCCTCGACGAGCACGACGTCGCCACGCGCCAGCAGGGCCTCGAGCTCGCGCGAGGGCAGCCGATCATCCTCGGATGGCACGGGACCGAGGCAGTGAGCGACTATCGCGACGCGCTCGACCGCACCAGAGTCGATGAGTCCCTCGATCAGCCGCGCCATCTCGGCCAGGTACGCACGTGTTGCGGCCTCCCTGCCCTGCTTGCTGTAGGCCTGTCTCACCGTCACGACCGCGTAGGCGCGGCCGCTGAGCCCAGCGCGTCTCTGCGTTGACTCCACAGACTCCGTGCGCTGAGGCAGCATGAGGAACGCGGCGTCTGGCACGACACGCACGCGGAGCTCATCGACGCCCAGATCCAGCGCCGCCGTTCGCGAGAGCTCCTCTCGCACCACGACGAGCTCCGCGCGCCGTAGCACCCTACCGATCAGCACCCTGCCGAGGCCGGCTTCGAACGGGCCCAAGGACTGCCCGAAGATCACGTACGGCTTTGAGTACCGCTGAGCCAACCAGTACGGATAGAGAACTCGGCTCAGCCTTATCAGCGTCGCTGGACCCACCGCTGAGTAGAGGGTGTGTCCGCCGTTGGCGATGACGAGAGAGCTGCGGCTGACCGCGCGCGCCATGTCGCTCGGCAGGCGCAGGACCAGCGCGATCAAGGAACCAGCGGCGGTCACCAGCCACTTGAGAAGCTCCGGAACCGGGGCGCGGCCAAGCTCCGGCTTCGCCACGGGGCTGGGCACGATACGGTGAGCGGGGAAGCGTCGCGACAGGTGGCGGAACGCCGACGGGTAACTTGCGTGACCTTGGTCGAGCATCGAGGCGATGACGCAGTCGGCATCTGGGAACGCCACCGAGGCCAACTCGAGCACGCCCTCGGCTATCGCAGAGTCTCCCTTGTTGTCGTCGTGCCACACGCTGGCGAGCAGGTAGTGTCGCTGGGCGTCCGAGTTTGGGTTGCTCATCGGTCCTCGACCTTGATCGCTACGCGCCGCGCCAGCCTCAAAAGCGCCGGACTGCGTCGCAGTAGGTTCTGAGCGGCTTTCCTGACGCGCTTCACTTTCGCGTACCGCTTCGCGTAAGCGTCGAAGTCGAAGCCGGCGAGCCAGGTGCTCAGCTCGAGGGCAGCCGAGGACGGCGACTCCTGACCTGCCGTCAGCAGCACGTTGGCGCGGCTCTTGATGTCTCCCCACATCCAGGCGACGTTCTCGTTGGCCGGCATCGTGTGCCGCCGGAACTTCCGCGCGATGAGAGCTAGGTACCCGCCCGCCGGCTTGGGGAAGCCGAGCCTCTCGAGGTCGCCGCCTTCGATGAGGGCTCCCGCAACGGTTCGAAGGCACTTCTCGCACCTGCCGCAGTTCGTGCCGCCACCATCCGGATTGGCGTAGCAGACCCTGAGCCTGGGGACCGCTATCTCGTTCGCGGCCGCGACCTCGAGTACGCCCCTCAGCTTGTCTTGGCGGCTGAGCTCGTAGCCGTCGTGGACGACGTGAAGATCGGCGAACCTAATCGTCTCGTCGATGGCGGGCGACGAACCCCACGGCACCTTGAACGTGGCGGTGTGCGACGCAGCGATGTAGACGCGATCGATCCCGAACGAGCCGAGGAGCGGTGCCACCACGCCGATGAGGCCCATGCCGTGCTGCACGTTGCTCCACCAGTCTGAGATCGAAGCGTCGAGCCGGCTGAGCCGCCAATCGTCGTAGAAGCTGCGCAGGTTGCTGCGAACGAGGCTGACCGACTGCCCGTACTCCGAGGCGAACTCGCGAACGTGGTCGACGACGTACGACCAACCGGCTTCATCATCGTTCGATACGTCCGCGCCGCGGATCGTCAGCAGCCGCTGCCGCTCGCCCAAGTGCCGCATCGCAGTCGAAACGGAGTCGAGGCCGCCGCTGAACAACACCCCCACTTCGTCGCTTGGAATGCGCCGACTCGCTTCGACGAGCGAGTCGGCTCGAATCGATCCCGACCACGCGAGGCCGGGGTACAGCTCCGTGCCGAAGCGGCGCCTGAGATCGTCCAACGACGCTGCGAGGGCAGCGTCCATCGCTTCCACCCTGACCTCGGCGCCAAGTGCCCAAACGATCGGCGCGACGTTGAGCATGAAGGGCGCCGTCTGCCAGGTGAGCGGCCAGGCTGCGACGTCGACATCCGGTTCGTACTCGACCCAGAACGGCTCTCTCATCACGCCGCCCAACGCGAGCTCGTTCGCCCGCACGACGACTCGCGAGCCGTCGACCTCAACCCCGGCTATCAGGTCAACCCTGCTCATGCGACTCGACCCGTCTGATGGCCAGATAGCCGATGGCGCCATTGATGATCACGGCTAGCGTCATTCCGAGCGAATAGCCTCCGATGGCGGTGAGCGAGCCCTCACCGCCGCTCGACAGGAGCAGGAGCGGGGCGAGGCCCAACATGATACGCAATGCGTCGTAAACCAACTGAAGCCGGGTCCGGCCTAGCAGGTTGAGGACCGAGGAGACGGGCAGCACTGCGAACTGCGCCAGAAGCATCGGCGCCAACACGCTGACTATCCTGCCCGAACTCTCCCACTGGTCGCCGAAGGCCAACCTGAACCCGGGAGCGGCCAACACCGCCAGCAGCGCAGCCGGCACGGTGGCGAGCGCAGCCATGCGGCCGATCGTTCCGAGGTACAAGGCGGCCGCTCGCTGCCTGTCGGACGCGAGAAGGCGCCTCACCTCGCCGACGAAGACCTGGCCGATCGCCTGACTCACGACTGTTAGCGGCGCGGCGACGATCCGCTGAGCGAACGCGAACGCACCCCCGACCTCGAGACCGTACGCACCTATGACGATGAGCAGAGGCAGCTGGTTGCCCGCCGAGTTGAGAAGGCCCGATGGCACCGAGTAGAGCGGGAAGCGACCGAAGCGCCTGGCTGTCGCGAGCAACTCGCTCAACCGTGGACGAACCAGAAGGATAGCTCTCACGATCAGACTGGAGAGGCGCGCCATGCCGCTGAAGCTGCCGACTACATGACCGAGCGCCAGCCCGGTCGAGGCGGCACCCAGCGCACCGAGGCCCACCTGTGCCACCACCTGACCGATGCTGCGAGTCAACCTGCTCGTCGCCAACACCTTGTAGTGGCGGCTCCTGACAGCCCAGTTCGTGGCGGCCTGGTAAGCACCCAGCGCTATCACGCCGAGCCCGAGCGCCGGTCCGGCCCACGGCCTCAGGCCCGCGTCACCACCCGGGGCCCAATGCGTCAGATGAGCGACGAGGCCGGCTGCGAGGCCGACCACACCCGCCGACACCAAGGCGACCGTCGCCAACCGTGCGCCCTCATCGTCCGACTCCGGGACCGGTATCGCGAGTTCGAATCTCAGGCACGCGACAGAGGCGACCATCAGCAGCACGGCGGTGAACGCGCCGTAAGTCCCGAACTGCTCCGGGCTGTAGAGCCGGGACAGCACCGGCGCTGCCAGCAGGATCGCGAGGTGACCGGCACCGTTGCCTCCCACGATCATGAGGGCGTTGCGCAAGAAAGGCGAGCCTCGCACGGCTGTGAGGATACCTAGTGCGTCGTCGGGGGCGGCCGGCGCTGCAGAGCAGCCGGCTCCACGGCTGTAGACTCCGGGCGTGTCAACGCAGGCGCCCGGCGTCTTCTACAGGGGTCTGGCATTCGCAGCCGGCGTCAGCTTCGCCGCCGTGCCGGCCGTCGGGCCGTTCCTGGCGCTGCTGGCCATCGCCACCGGTCGGCTCGAGCTGCAACGCGCGGACCGCTGGTGGTGGCTCGCCGCGCTGCTTCTCGGCGCACCGCTGGTCCTGACTAGTGGTCTGGTAAGCGCTGTCGCCGCAGCCGCGCAGGTGGTCGCCGCCTGGCTCATCTTCAGATGTGCCACCGAGGTTAGGAACCGCGTCAGAGACACCACCATCACGCTAGACGTCGGCTTCGGCCTAATCGTCGGCTTAGCCATAACCCTGCTTCTAGGCTTGAGACAGTTCGACGGCTTCAGTTGGGAGACTGCCAGGACCGCGCTCGACGCGATCACCTGGCAGGCGCATCCGGCGATCTTCGGGCACACGATGCTCGTGCTCTCGGCACTGCTCGCGGTCGTCGTACCGAATGCAAGTCTGCGGGCGCTGGCCCTTGCGATCGGCGGGTTCGGGGTGGTGCTGTCGGGCTCTCGCGAGGCGATGTTCGCGTGGCTCCTGATAGCCATCGCGCTGCGCTTCGTCAGGAGACGGGGAAGTCGACTGACGAACGCGCTCGAGTGGACGCTGATCGCATCGATGCTGCTTCTCGCGAGCGGAGCGTTGAACTCGGTCGGGTTGGGACGCACGGGATTCCTCACCGAGATCACGCGTGCAGAAGACAACTCCAACGTTTTCAGAGGCACCGAGGTCGCCGCAGGCGACTGGTGGTACCCGCTGGGTGTCGCGGTCTCACCCTCCCTCGTCGTGGTCGAGGGGGTGCCCCGCACCGGCCTGGCAGTAACCAAGCAGTGGAGCGAGCCGTGGGCACGGCTACAGCAGGTCGTGACCCTGCAGCCCGGCACGACCTACACCTTGAGCGCCGCATGGCGACCAACCGGAGCGGCGGCTCCAGGCTTCGATGGCTGGGGCCGGCAGGCTGCGTCGATGAGCGACAGCGTGTTGTCCAGCACCTTGGTAAGCGGCGCGCACCGCGCGGCCAGCAGCGGCGACATCGCGGTACTCAACGCAGGCAGCCTCGAGCTGGACGGCGGTTTCTCACGTGGCTTCGTGACCTTCCGCTATACGGGCGAGAGGCCGATGGTTTGGTACGTCGGCACGGTCCCCGACAGATCGAACCTCGTCGGCGGGATGACCACCTTCGCCGAAGTGCAGCTCACGGCCAGCAGCGGCCTCCTATCCTACGAGCCAGGGCTGGCGGAGCGCGGCGTCGGGAGCCTCGAGGCCTCGCGGCTGCCGATATGGCAGGACGCCCTGACGGCTATCGCAGCTAAGCCTCTGCTCGGGTGGGGCGTCGACGGCCTGCCGACGGCCATGGAGACGCTGCGAGGACCGGAGACTCGCTTGCGACCGATAGCGGCGCACGCGCACAACATGCTCTTGGCCGTGTGGGTCGACCGCGGCGTGCTCGCTGCGCTCGGTCTACTCGTGCTGTTCGTGCTGCTCGGACTTCGCGCCGTTCAGCAGCGCGACAAGGCGATGGCGATCGTCCTCGTTGGCATCGTCTTGATGAACGTGTTCGACGCGACGCTGTTCTCTGGTGGGATCCTTTACCCGCTGGCCGCGGTGCTGGGTTGGCGCGCCGTCGGCCGTCGCCAGGTGGCGACGTCGGAGACAGGGGTCGGCAGCGCTGCGGCCGTTCGGATCGCTCTAGCGTTGAGTGACGCCGTGGCCGCCGCCGCAGCCATCTCCGTCGGGCTCTTGGCTGCCAGCGGCGCGGGAGCGGCCCGAGCTTTGGCTGACGGCTGGTCGGCACCGCTCGTCTACGCAACCCTACTGTGGCCCTTCGTCGGAGGGTGGTCTGGGCTGTACCCGGGTTATGGGCGCCCGGCGCACGAGGAGCTCGGTCGCAGCGTGGGTGCCGGTGCCGGCGCCGCCGTGCTGTTGGCGTTCGCCTCGCTGGCCCTGCCGACGGCCTTCGACCTCAGCGCTACCGCTCTCTTGGTGACCGCGATCGCGAGCCCTCTTCTCACGCCGCTCCTCCGAGCCATGACCAAGCAGGTGCTGAAGGTGCTGCGCCTGTGGGGCAGGCCGGTGGCGATCCTCGGCACCGGGCCTGCCGCCGAACGGACCGCCAGGCACCTCCTCGCACACCCCGGTGTGGGACTCCACCCGCAGGCGGTGTTCGGGCCAGGTGACGGTTGGGGCCTGGACAGGCTGCCGGTGACGGGCACTCTCGAGTCAGTCTGGAGTTACCTGGCCGGCAGCAACGTCAGGCACGTGATCGTCACCGCCGAGGCCGCCAAGGAGCTCGAGTTCGACGAGGTCCTGAGGCGCTCTGGCGCGCTGCTGAAGCATGTGCAGTACCTGCCCGACCTCGGTGGTCTGCCGACGAGCTCGGTGGTCGCGGCGCCTCTGGGTACTTCGTTGGCGTTGGAGGTCCGCAACCAGCTAGCCTCGACCAGCAACAGGGCGTTCAAGAGGGTCGTCGACCTGGCGTTCGCGACCGTGGCTCTCGTCGTGCTCGCCGTGCCGCTACTGGTGATCGGCCTCATCGTCAGGCTCGACTCGCCCGGACCCGCGCTTCACCTCTCGCCGCGCGTCGGTCGCGGCGGCCGCACCTTCCGCTGCATCAAGTTCCGCACGATGTACCGCGACGCCGAGGAGCGCCTCGAACGGCTGCTGGCCGAGGATGAGACGCGCCGCACCGAGTATGGCCGCTACCGCAAGCTGACGCCCGATCCGCGCGTGACACGCGTTGGCCGCGTGCTGCGCAGGCTGTCTCTCGACGAGCTGCCACAGCTGCTCAACGTGCTGCGCGGCGACATGAGCGTCGTGGGACCGAGACCGTACCTGGTCACGGAGCAGGACGACATGGGGCCCGACAGGGACCTGATCTTCCTCGCCAGGCCCGGCCTGACCGGCTATTGGCAGGTGACGGCGCGCAACGACGTCGACTTCGATGAGCGCCAGGCGATGGAGGCGCACTACGTCAGGAACTGGTCGTTCTGGTGGGACGTGGAGATCATGCTGCGGACGCCAAGGGCGATGCTGCTGAAGCGGGACTCGTAGGTCGAATGCCGCGAATGCGGTCTCGGTACCCAGCGGTACACTGACGCAGTGACGGCAAAGCGCCCATCCGCTTCACGCGCCAGCCGCGCGCTGAGCACTGTCAACACCATCACCAAGCCCCTGTACTGGCTGTACGAGCGCCGCCTGTGGCGCGCCATCAGGTCGTCCTCGCACCTGCCACGCCACATCGGGATCATCATGGACGGCAACCGGCGCTTCGCGAAGGCGATAGGCCTCGACGCCAAGGCGGGTCACGACTACGGCGCCGGCAAGGCTCGCGAGGTGCTCGACTGGTGCTTGGAGCTCGGCATCAAGCACGTGACCCTGTGGGGCTTCTCGACCGACAACCGCAGCCGCACGCCTGACGAGGTCGGGCACCTCCACGCTCTGTTCGCCGAGCAGGCGCGGAGCCTGCTGACCGATCAGCGGCTTCACGCCAACCATGTGCGCGTGAGGGTCATCGGCGACATCGGCGACTTCCCTGAGGACGCGAAGGCGGCGCTGGCCGCAATGGAGGCGGCCACTGCCGACTACGACGGCATGGCCGTCAACGTCGCGCTCGGCTACGGGGGGCGCGAGGAGATCGTCGACGCGGTCAAGCGCCTCGTCGCCGAGCAACTTGGCGCTGGCACGGATCCGGCCGAGGTGGCAAGGTCAATCACCACCGAGGGGATCACGAAACACCTCTACACTGCCGGCATGCCCGACCCCGACTTCGTCATCCGCACCTCAGGCGAGGTTCGACTCTCGGGTTTCATGCTGTGGCAGACGGCCTACAGCGAGTTCTACTTCTGCGATGCCAACTGGCCAGATTTCCGCAAGGTCGACTTCTTGCGCGCCGTGCGCGATTACCAGGCGCGCGAGAGGCGCTACGGTCGATGAGCAAGCTTCCTTTCGTCGCTGTGATCATGGCCGGTGGCCAGGGCCAGCGCTTCTGGCCGCTCTCGACCCCTGAACGCCCCAAGCAGTTCCTCGACCTGCAGCGCACCGGGCGCACGCTGATCCAGTCGACCTACGACCGCGTCGTCGGACTGGCGGGCGACAGCAACCACGTGCTCGTAGCCACGGCTGCACGCTACGTGCCGCTGGTGCGCGAGCAGCTACCCGACGTGCCGCGGCGCAACGTCCTGGTGGAGCCGATGTCGCGAGACTCGGCGCCGGCGATCGCTCTGGCCAACTTGCTGATCGAACGCCGCTTCGGTGACGTCGTTGCCGGCTTCTTCTCCTCCGACCATCTGATCGGGCCGGGACAGGGTTTCGGAGATGTGATCCGCTCGGCCGCCGAGACGGCACAGGCCGAGAACGGGCTGGTGACCGTCGGTATCAAACCGACGCGTCCCGCCACCGGCTACGGCTACATCCAGACCGGCAAGCCCGTCGGGAACGGCCACAAGGTTGCGCGCTTCGTCGAGAAGCCGAACCTGCACATAGCCGAGACGTATCTCGACTCCGGCGACTACCTCTGGAACGCCGGGATCTTCGTGTGGCGCGTCTCAGCCGCTCTGGCGGAGCTCGACGAGTACGTACCAGAGCTGATGGGTCCGCTGCGCCAAGCCGTGCAGGAGGACCGCGTCGAGGAGGTCTTCCCCACGCTGCAGCGCATCAGCATCGATTACGCGCTGATGGAGCATACGACCAGAGCCTACGTGGTACCCGCCGCCTTCCAGTGGGACGACATCGGCGACTGGGTAGCGTTGGAACGCCACATGCAGCACGAGGACCTAGGCCACGGCGCCAACACCGTGGTGGGCAGGCACATCGGCCTAGACACGTCAGGGAACATCGTCTACACCGAGGACCCCGAGGACGTGATCGTCACGCTCGGCGTGCACGACCTCGTGATCGTCAAGCGTGGCCATGCCATCTTGCTGGTGCACAAGAGCCGGGTCGAGGAGATCAAGACGCTGCTGGCAGACGAGCGTATGGGTGGGTTGTTCTAGAAGCTCTAGAGCAACCCTATCGATCGAGACGTCGCACTTAGGCTTACCCGCATTCTGATATTGGAGGTTGAGAGATGTCACGGTCATACGAACAGCTGACAAGGGCAGACCTAGAGCGTTTAGGGAGTATCGCCATGAATGATCTAGAAGGTCTGTTCGACCGTAGGGCTGAGACCCGACATCTTTACAAAGATCGGTTGTTTGCAATCGCGCTATGCCAGGGTGCGGCTCTGCACTATCTGGATGGCAAGACCGGCATCAAGGATTTTGGTGTATGGAGCTTCTTCAGATCCAACCCAGAACGCGCGTTTCCATACCGTCGTCGCGGAGTATCTGCCTTCGACGACTCAAAGTTCGGTCAGTCTGATGATGCGCCTGCCTTCGTTGGTCGGAGAGTCGACCTTATGGGCCGTTCGATTCCAGATGCTGACCAGGCTGACTCAGTCGAAGTGCTTCGACGATATCTTCGAGCTGGAGCCACCAAATCAGCTCGCCGCCTCGCCGAAAAGGCCGTCATTCTGATAGCGCCTGTGAATCTCATAGGAACCGTTGTTTGGCCCACGAAGTCGTAAGGTAACGCAACCGAGCTCACCTGACTAACTCGACCACCTCGATGAGTTCGGCGTGGCCATCTACCGGGCGATGATCGAGGAGGGCCTGAGCGAGACGGAGCTCGCCCGTCGCATGGGCGTATCCCATACCGTTGCCAACAGGATCAGCGATCCGCTCTACTTCGGCCACACCAGCAACACGCTGCGCAAGGCGGCGAGAGCGTTGGGAAGGGAGATCGAGGTGCGCCTCAAGAAATCCGCCGAGCCCAAGGAGGACAGATGAACCCGGTCAGTGACGCGCCCGTAAGCGCGGGACTCGTCAAGCGTCTGGCTCACGCCTGCATCTTCACAGCGGACCTCGCGGCGACGCAGCGCTTCTGGACAGACGCGCTCGGCCTCCGTGTGGCGTTTCGCTTCACGCGCGGCGGCGACGTCATCGGCTTCTACCTGGCCGCGGGCGAGCGAACGTTCATCGAGGTGTTCAGGCGCGACGCCGTGGTACCGACAGATCTGCGCCAGATAGACCATCTGTGCCTCGAGGTCAGCTCGCTCGACGAGGCAGTGGAGCGCCTCCGCGGCAGCGGTGTGGTGGTAACCGACAAGAAGCTCGGAATCGACGACACTTACCAAGCGTGGACCGAGGACCCGAACGGCGTGAAGGTCGAGCTGTTCGAATACACCGAGCACAGCGCCCAGTTCGCCGGCGGCGATCGGGAAGTGGACTGGTAGGCACGCTCGCCACTGTCGCACCGTCGCCGCCGTGCGTGAGCGGATTCAAGCGCCTACGCCTCTAGAGAGGAGCCTCGCATGTCAAAGCTCGTCGCGATCATGTCGATGTCGCTCGACGGCTACGTCGCCGACGTCAACGACGGCGTGTCCAAGGTGTTCGACTGGTACTTCAACTCGGGAGACGTAGAGTTCCACGCCGGCGGCTCGGGGCCCATGACGTTCAGGGTGTCCGAGCCGAGCGCCGAGCACATCCGCGGCCTTTGGTCCGAGCTCGGCGCCGTGCTCACCGGTCGACGCACGTTCGAGGTCGCCCACGGCTGGGGCGGGAACCACGCCTGGGGACCGGCGTTCGTGCTCACTCATCAGGTCCCCGACGGCTGGCCACGCCCCGACTCGAGCGTCCACTTCGTGACCGACGGCTTTGAGAGCGCCGTCGACCAAGCCAAAGCCGCCGCTGGCGGGAAGTCCGTCGGAGTCCATGGCGCCAACACCATCCAGCAGTTGCTTAACGCCGGCCTGCTGGACGAGTTGAGCATCGACATCGCGGCGGTTCTACTCGGTTCCGGAGTTGAGCTTTTCGACCATCTCGCCGGCACGCCAGCCGCTTTAGGCAACCCGACGGCGATCCAGGGCGTCGGCGTGACGCACCTGCGCTACCCGGTGCGCAAGGCTTAGTCTCGCCCCGCGGGATCGCTTCTGGAGGAGTATCGCAGAGATCGGGAAGTGGACCGGTAGGCTCGCTCGCCACTGCCACCTCTGGTACCACCGCGCCCGCACGAGCCGATCGACCGCTGACGAAGTGTTGATCGCGGTCGAGGCCACGCCCATGCGCCTGCGCGGGCCGATGAACCGTTGATGTAGCGTTGAGGCGTGACTAAACCCATCGAGGACACCGGACTGTCGGTACTCTTCGATCTGTTCGCCGCGTTCCAACGGATGAAGGCCCTGCTCGGTGACGTAATGGTCGACTCGCCACTACGTCCCGAGGAGTACGCGCTTTACAGCGTGGTGCTCGAGATGGGACCGCTCACCCCCACGGCCACCGCCTCGGTGATGGGCATGCCGGTCACCACGGTCCTCGATCACGTCCGTCTCATGGCTAAACGGGGTCATATCAGCCAAGACCCGAACCCCGCCGATGGCCGGTCGTACCTGATCGCGCTGACCCAAGCAGGTCTAGAGGCGCAGCGCGCTGCGGGGACCTCGTTCAATCAGGCGTTGGGGCTGATGGTGGAGAGCCTCGACGCTGACCCTGATGACATAAGCAGCGCGCTCAGGGAGCTGAGCGAAGCTCTCGACCGCGCGAAGGGCAGCCTCGATACAAGATAACTAGCACGGGTCCGTGCTATTCTTTCCGTACATGGCGCGTCGGGTAGCACCGCTGATAGTCCTGCTCCTCCTCGCTCTGGGCCGTGCCGACTCTCCACCAGCCGCCGCTCAACCCGCCACCACTCCGGCAGCCCCGCTCGACAGCTCCACCGCATCGACATCCGTCGCCGACGACCGCATCGCTCGCTGGGAACAAGATCTCGCCACCCTGATCGCCGCGCTCGAACGGAGGCACCCGAACCCGTACTGGCGTTTCACGCCTGAGGAGTTCGAGGACGCCATCGACGACGTCCGAACGAGACTCGACGAGTGGAGTGACGACCGGATCACCATCGAGGTCATCCGTCTCGCCGCGATGATCGACGGCCACAGTGGAATCTACGTGGGCGACCTGGCAGGTTGGGATTTCGCCAAGGTCCGGTTCTACCTGTTCGAAGAGGGCGTCGGAGTCGTCGCCGTCGACGATCCCGCGCTGGTCGGAGGTCGGCTGGTCGCGATCGGCGACACTCCAGCGGACGAGGCCCTGGACGCCGTATGGACGCTGGCCAACTACGACAACGAGATGACCAGGAAATCGTTCGCCATGCACTTCCTGGCGGTGCCGCGCCTTCTCGCCGGACTCGGGATCATCCCCGATCACATAAGCGTGACCTACACCACCGAGACCGCCAGCGGCGAGCTCCTCAAGATCTCGCCGGAGATCGGAACCCATCGCGACTATCTCGACTGGTTCGGGCCGTTCGTGGTCGGCCACGTCCAGAGCCAACGCGCGATGCACCTGGCAGACAGGTGGAACCCCTTCTGGTGGCGGTATCTCGACGAGAGCACCATCTATGCTCAGTACAACGCGGTGGTCGGCCGAGCCAACTCACCCTCCGGCACCGGGGTCACGCTGAGAGACTTCGCCGACGACCTCGCCCAGGCGATCGACACCGAACTCTCGCCCAAGGTCATCCTCGACATGCGGCACAACCTCGGCGGGAACCTCTTCACCTACGGGCCCCTCCTCAACATGCTCGTCGACCGGTTCAGCGACTCTTGCGGTCTTCACGTGATCGTCGGCAGAGACACCTTCTCGGCGGCGATGACGTTCGTCGTCAAGCTCGAACAGTCCACTACCGCCACCTTCTACGGCGAGAGGACCGGCGCCTCACCCAATCTGTACGGGGACACGCGCACCACACTGCTGCCCAACAGCAGACTGCCTTTCAAGGTATCGAGCATCTATTGGGAGACGGCCGGCCCTGACGATGACCGGCTGTGGCTGGAGCCCTCGATCGTCATCCCAGTCCGACTCGATGACTGGCGAGCCGGGCGCGACCCGGCCCTGGAGGCGGTCTTGGAGAGCGATCTCTGCGGCCGGTGATGAAGAGGACTCTCCATCTTCGCAGTCAGCTGGACGAACGGATACACGCTCGGCGTTGCCAGGTCGGCCCGTGAGGACCCCAGGTCGCGGGTCCTCACTCTGTCGGTCTGACTAGGCTGTCGTCCATAGCGGCACGTAGCCTCGATGTCGTCTACTTGGAGCATGTCTACAGTCGAGCGGGGCAAGCGTAGAGAACCGCTCACTATCGGTGGTCAGTGAAGGTGAGCCTTGCGCCGCACTCAGTGACACTTTAGTATCACTTTATGCGCGCCGAGTTGGTCACGACCCTCAAACGCCAGGCCACCGAGCTCCTGGCTGAGCTGGAACGGAGCCGTGAGCCCATCCTCATCACACAGCACGGCCTGCCTAAGGCTTATCTGGTGGATGTGGAGAGCTACGAGCTGTTGCAGTCTCGCATGAAGCTGTTAGAGGGGATTGCCAGGGGCGAGAAAGCGATCGAGGAAGGACGGACCGTCACTCACGCCGAAGCTGAGCAACGCCTGTCCCGATGGCTGAGATAATCTGGACCGAACCCGCGCTAACCGATCTAGACGCCATCGCCGACTACATAGCCCTTGACGATCCCAGGGCCGCGCGCGAGTTCGTTCGGCGCGTCCTTGACCACGTGAGCCAGCTCGCGGAGCATCCCCTCAGCGGCCCGAAGCTGCCTGAGTTCGATACCTGGCGCTACCGCCAGATCGTCGAGCCTCCTTGTCGCGTGATCTATCGCCACGAGAAGGGGGTGGTGTACATCGTGCACGTTCTCCGCGGCGAGCGCCTGCTCCGCGAGGAGCTTATCAGGCAGCGCGACAAGTGAGCGACCCCAGAGCCCGCCTTAGAACAGCGCGTCCACGCTCACCTCGGCCGCGCTCTCCACGTACTCCGTATCCATCTGAGCCAGCTGCAGCTTGCCCGACACGTCGTCGTTGACACCGTGCCAGTAGGTGTAGAAGTCAAGGACCCAGATGCCGGACTCGCGCGTGCCGTTGCCGGAGCCCTTGACGCCGCCGAACGGCATGTGCGCCTCGGCGCCGGTGGTGGTGTTGTTTATCGAGGACATGCCGGCCTCGATGCCCTCCTTGAAGGCGTGCGCCCACTCGCGGTCGTTGGTGTAGATGGCGCTGGAGAGGCCGTAGTCGACGGCGTTGGCCGTTGCCAAAGCCTCCTCGATCCCGTCGACCTTCACCAAGTTGATGGTGGGGCCGAACACCTCGGTGGTGAACAAGGTCATGCCGGGGTTGACGCCCTCCCAGACCGTCGGCCAGCCGTAGTAGGCGGCGTCGGGGTCGCCCTTGAAGCCCTCTGGCTTGCTGCCTTCGGTGATGCGGCCCTTGCCGTAGAGCAGCGTGGCGCCGTCGGCCACGCCCCACTCGTAGTGCTTCAGCCAGTTGTCGAAGAAGCGCTTGTTGATGACGGGGCCGTAGAGGACGTCGTCGAACTGGCCGGGGTCGCCGATCTTTATCGCCGCGACGCGCCCTAAGAAGCGGCGCTTGAACTCGTCGTAGATCGGCGCGTCGATGATGATGTTGCCGGCCGATGTGCAGCGCTGGCCGCCGGTGCCGAACGCCGAGAAGATCGCCCCGTCGACCGCGTTGTCGAGGTCGGCGTCGCGCATGACTATCAATGGGTTCTTGCCGCCGAGCTCGAGCGTCGGGTGCAGCAGGTTGCGGCCGGCGACCTCGCCGATCTGCCTGCCGACCCTGGTGGAACCGGTGAAAGCGAACTTGTCGAGCAGACCCTCGTCCATCATCTCGACGAGGTAAGCACCGGCCGCGGCCGCTCCGCCACCGAAGACGACGTTGAGGACGCCACCTGGGATCCCCGCCTCCTCGATCAGCTTGGCGAAGGCGTAGGCGACGGCGGGAGCGTCCTCGCTCGGCTTCCACACGATGGTGTTGCCGGTCAGTAGCGCGGGGATGATCTTCCAGGCGGGCACCGCGATCGGGAAGTTGCCGGCGGTGACGATGCCGACGACGCCCAGCGGGCGCCGGTAGGTGGTGAGCTCCTTGCGAGGCATCTCCGAAGGCACCGTCTGCCCGTAGAGGCGCCGGCCCTCCGACTGGAAGAAGTGGCAGGTGTCGATGGCCTCCTGGACGCTGCCCCTGGCTTCCTTGAGGGTCTTGCCCATCTCGCGGCTCACCAGGCGGCTCAGCGACTCCTTCTCGCGCTCGAGGGCCTTGCCGAGGCTGCCGATGAGCTGGCCGCGGATGGGTGCCGGGGTCCTCGACCAGCCGGGGAAGGCGCGTCTGGCGGCTTGGCACGCCTCGCGCACCTGGTCCTTGGTCGCTTCGGGGAAGCTGCCAAGGACGTCATCGAGGCGGCTTGAGTTGCGCGACAGGAAGGTGTGGCTGCTAGGGACCTCGTGACCGTCTATCAGGTTGCCGTAGGTGCGGGACATCGGAGCCTCCAAGGGCGCTTCACGCCACGATAATCGCGTTCTGGACACGGTTCTAGACCGTATATGCGCCAACGTACCACGCTCGATGACGCCTTAAGCACACCCCAGTGCCCCGCGCGAGGAGACCCCCAGCACAACCGATCACGGTGCCGCGTCAGCTTCCCGTGTCGATCTCCGACGCCAGCGGCCGCAGCGAGACGCTGAACTTCGCGCCCTCGCCCGGCACCGAGTCGACCTCTACGCTTCCGCCATGCATCTCGACTAAGTAACGGACGACGCTGAGCCCCAGGCCGCTCCCGCCCTCGGCGGCCCGGGCCGTGAAGTGGCGCTCGAAGATGCGCTCGATGCGTTCTGGCGTAAGGCCCGGACCGTCATCGCTCACCTCGAGCAGCACCTTGCCGGGTTGGTTGGCCGCTTCGTCGAGCGTCGCCGCGACGCGCACCCGCACGCACTGCGCCGATCCGCAGGCTTGGACCGCGTTGCGGATCAGGTTGCGCGCCACCTGCGCCAGGCGCTCGGGAGCTGCCAAGACGATGCCAGGATCCTCGCGCACGAACACCACCCCAGGGAACTCGCGGCAGACGCGCTCGGCGACCTCGGCCAACGAGGTGACGCTGAGTTCGAGCCTGAGGCCGAGGTCGCCCTTGGCGAGCACCATCAGGTCCTGTGAGGTGGCGAGGAGCTCCCTGGCCGCGTCGCGGGCGGCGAGAAGGCGAGGCTCGGCCAGCGGACCTTCCGACAAGGAGTCGAGCTGACCGACCACGACCGTCAACGGCGCCGCCAGCTCGTGCGCCACTACCGCCAACGCGTCCCGCTCCTCGCGCTTTCGGTCGCGGATGGCGACCACCGCGTCACTCAACGCCTTGCCGACGCGGCCGACCTCGTCGCGCCGCAGCTTCGGTGGCTCGAAGCGCGGATCGGCGGGGTCGAGCCTCGTCGCCTCCTCCGCCAGACGAGCCAGCGGCCGCAGCTCGCGTCCTAGAAGCGCGAGCGCGAGCACTAGGCTGCCAAGCGCGATGACGACCCCGGCCCTGACGAGGTCGCGCCGCAGGGCGACCTGCGTGGCAAGCGCCGCCTCGCCCCGGTAAGCGAGGCGCACGGTCCCTATCGTCAGGCCTGAGCCGATCGTCCAGGGCGCGGTCAACGAGATGACCTTGCCTCCCTGGTAGTCGACCCAGCCGCTCCCCTCGGTGACGGGCAGAGGTTCGGCCGAGTCGACGGGTGCGACCACCTCCCCGCCGAACGCCACGAACTGCAGGAGCAGCGCGTCGTCGCCGTGTTCCAGCAGGCTCTCGTCGACGGCGGGGTTCGCCATCAGGTCGGTGACTCGCTGCAGCTCGCGCTCGAGCAAGCCTCGTATGTCCGAGGTCTGGTGGGACTCGAACAGCCGCACGGTCAGCACCGCGGCTCCAGTGAGAGCCGCGAGCAACGTGGCAGCTACCAGCAGTCCGAGGCGAAGTCGCAGCATCAGCGCGAGCTACACGATCGCGTAGCCGCGATTACGAACCGTGACGATGACGTTGTCGAGACCGCGCTCCTTGAGCTTCCGGCGCAGGTTGTGAACGTAGACCTCGATCGTGTTGGAGCCGGGTACGCCGGAGCCGTAGATCGCGCGCTCGAGGTCGTCTTGCGTGAACACCCTGCCTCGGTACTGCAGCAGGAGACGCAGCACGTCCAGCTCGCGCTCCGGCAAGAAGAACGTCTCCTCACCCACCGTGCAGGAGCCACGCACGACGTCCAGCTCGAGAGACTCGTAGCGCAACGTGGCGCTGGCGCCACGTTCGCGCAACCTGACATGAACACGCGCCAACAGCTCCGCGACGCTGAACGGCTTGACGAGGTAGTCGCTGGCGCCGGCATAGAGGCCCTCGACACGGCTCTCCAGGTCATCGCGGGCCGTGACCATCAGCACCGGCACGCCCGAACCCGACAGCGCTCGCGCAAGACCGACGCCGTCGCCGTCGGGGAGGTTCAGGTCCAGCAGGACCAGGTCGAAGTCTGTCTCGGCGAGCGCTTCCGTGGCACTGGCCAGATCGGGAGCCAGGTGCGGCCGGTAGCCGGCGAGCGTCAGTTGCTCGCGCAGGAGCTCGCGCAGCAGCCTGTCGTCCTCGACGACGAGCAGCCTCGCGCCGCTGGCGGCGACCCCGGCCTCAGTCGTCATCGTTATCGTCGTCGTCATCGTCATCGTCGTCGTCATCGTCGTCATCGTCATCGTCATCGTCGTCATCGGGTGGCGGCTGAGGCCCCGGCCCTCCGTCATCCGGCGTCCCACCGCGGTCGCCCGTGCTTGCTCCGTTCCCGGGTCGGGTGATCGTCACCACCAGGTCGAGAGACAAGAAGTAGCGTGTCAACTCCACGCGCCGGCCATCGGACAGCTCGACCCGGAACACGCCGAGCAGATCACGGCCACCTCGCAAGGTCTCGACCGAACCGTCGGCACGGATCAGCAGCATCACGAACTCGCCGACGCGCTCGCTGGCCTCCAACACGAGCCTGCCGTCGGCGGGGGCTCCGTTCCCGACGAGGCGCGTGGCGCTCGGATCCATCAGCAGTACCTGGGAGATCGCGCTGGGCGACCCAACAGCAGACTGCGCCCCGGCGAGTCCGAGCGCGCTCGACAGCAGCGTCAGCAAGCCGCCGAGCACCCAGATTCGAGTCCGTTCAACGCTGCCCATCACGCTCCCATGGTAGTCGTCAGGCTGGCGGGCCGGAGTACACGACGCGGCGTTCGGCTGACCGCTTCTTCAAGCGGTCAGCCGAGCCGAGATCGTCAGCAGTGGGTATCGACCGGCGCGGGTCAGTCGTCGCAGTCGTCCCAATCGTCGTCATCGTCGTCGTCATCGTCGTCGTCGTCATCGTCGTCGCAATCGTCCCAGTCGTCGTCATCGTCATCATCGTCGTCGTCCCGGTCGCGCCTGTCGCGGTCGTCACCACGACGGCCGTCCCTGTCGTCTCGATCGTCACCGCGCTCGTCACGGATGTCGTCACGGTCCTCGTAGTCGAAGTCGAGACTGAGCCCGGCCAGGCGGGCGACCTCGCGCAGCGACAGGGGTTGGCCGTCCACGACGACGAGCGGAGTGCCGCCCTCGCCATAGAAGACGTCGTAGCTGGCGAGCGATCCGTCAGGAAGCCGGACCGTCATGACAGCCGAGCCGGTCTGACCCCTCAGCATGTCGAACTCGAGCTCGCGGTCGCCTTCTACTTTCCCAACACCGATCAGCGCGCCACTGGTGTCGCGCAGCTCGATCCTGGTGCCGCGCGGCAACGACAGCGCGAACGCGACCGAGAGTATGGCAAGAAGCGCCACCGAAACGAGGAGTTGCCTAAGCCTGAGTGCCTTGGTTGTGTCGAACATCTGCTACCTCCTTCCCAGATGCTCGACGCTGAGGCTGAAGGCTGGCTTAAGACGACCCGCCATGCGCGCTTGCTGGTAGACTGCCACCGACCTTTAAGTCCGGTCCAGCGAGGCCGGGAAGGGAGCAGCATGACCAGCGAAAGCGCGCCGCACAGCGGCCAACCAACCAAGACTGCCTACAAGTCGACACTGATGACCTCCGAGGAGGTGGCGCGCGCACTCAGGCGCGTCGCCCACGAGATCATCGAGCGCAACAAGGGCGCCTCGAGCCTAGCCCTTGTAGGCGTGCACACCCGCGGCGTGCCGCTCGCCGAGCGCCTGGCGGCGCTGATCGAGGAGTTCGAGGGCACGAGACCGCCCGTCGGCAAGCTCGACATCACCCTCTACCGCGACGACCTGACCGAGATCGCCCTCCAACCCGTCGTGAAGCGCACCGAGGTCGATTTCGACGTACACGGGATGCGAGTCGTGCTCGTCGACGACGTCCTCTACACCGGCCGCACGGCCAGGGCTGCTCTCGACGCGCTGATCGACATGGGACGCCCGGCCGTCATCCAGTACGCAGTGATGGTCGACCGAGGCCACAGGGAGCTGCCGATCCGCGCCGACTACGTCGGCAAGAACGTCCCCACCAGCAACAGCGAGGTCGTCCACGTGCGCCTCGCCGAGACCGACGGGACCGATCAGGTCGAGTTGTGGGAGCGGGTATGAGCGTCGCCACGCCTCCACCGCCCACGGCGACGACCCCGGCACGCGGCACCAAGCGCCACCTCCTCGACTTCGAGGGATGGGAGCAGCCCGAGCTGCTCGCCCTGCTCGACACGACCGACGTGATGGCGCAGGTGATGACGCGCACCATCAAGAAGGTACCGGCACTGCAAGGCTTCACCGTCGCGACGCTGTTCTTCGAGGACAGCACCCGCACCAGGCTCAGCTTCGAGCGCGCCGCCAGGGCTCAGAGCGCCGACACGCTCAGCTTCGCGGCCGGGGGCTCGAGCCTCAAGAAGGGCGAGAGCCTGCGCGACACGCTGCGCACCATCGAGCAGCTTCACGTCGACCTCTACGTCGTCAGGCACCCGGCGGCGGGCGCTCCGCACCAGCTCAGCCGCTGGACCGACGCAGCCGTGGTCAACGCCGGCGACGGGCGCCGCGCGCACCCGACCCAGGCGCTCCTCGACGCGTACACGTTCCGCGCTCATCAGCCGGAGCAGGGCGCGGCCGCCTTCGCGGGCAAGCGCTTGACTATCGTCGGCGACGTGCTGCACTCGCGCGTGGCCCGCTCCAACATCGAGCTGTTCACCAAGCTCGGCGCGGAGGTCGTCCTGTGCGGGCCCGCAACGCTGCTGCCCAAGGAGCTCGCGCGCGGCAACGAGCGCGTCCACATCACCACCGACTTACGCGAGGCGGTAGCCGGCGCCAACGCCGTCATGGCTCTGCGCCTGCAACGAGAACGCATGTCAGGAGGGTTGCTGCCGTCAGTGAGCGAGTACGTGGCGCGCTACCAGGTCACAGAGCGGGTCTTCGCGAACGCCGCCCCCGGAGCGATGATCATGCATCCGGGTCCCATGAACCGCGACGTGGAGCTGGAGTCGGCCCTCGCCGACGGTCCCGCCAGCGTCATCGAGGAGCAGGTCGCCAACGGGGTCAGCGCCAGGATGGCGGTTCTCTACACGCTGCTGGTAGGGCGCCGATGAGCGGCGCTCTCGACCCTGGCAGGGAGACCCTTGGCCAACGCGTCGTCATCCGCGGGGGCCGGCTGCTGGACGGCAGCGGCGAGCACGGTCAGCACGACCTCTACCTGCGCGACGGCTTCATCGAGGGCCTAGACCTGGGCGGCGCCGTCGACGCCGAGATCGACGCCGAGGGCAAACTCGTCACCCCCGCGTTCATAGACCTGCACGCTCACCTGCGCGACCCCGGCCAGGAGGTCAAGGAGGACCTGCGCAGCGGTCTCGCCGCGGCCGCCGCTGGGGGCTTCGGGACCGTAGTGAGCATGGCCAACACCTCACCGGTCGTCGATGAGCCGGGCATCGTCGCCGACCTCGTGGCGCGCTCCAACCGCCTGCGCTCGGCCCGTCTGCGCCCAGCGGCAGCGCTGAGCCGCGGGTTGAAGGGCGAGCTGCTCACCGACTTCGCCGCCCTCAAGGCCGCCGGCGCAGTGATGATCACCGACGACGGCATCCCCGTCGCCGACGGACACCTGATGCGCCGCGCCTGCGAGTACGCAGCCGAGCTGGGTCTGGTGATTCAGACGCACTCGGAGGAGCCGTCGCTGCGCGCCGGCGGCGTCATGAACGAGGGCGAGGTGAGCATGCGGCTCGGCCTGCCCGGCAACCCCGACGTGGCGGAGAGCGTGATGCTGCTGCGCGACGGGGAGGTCGCGCGCCTGACCGGCGCCCGCGTGCACCTGGCACACGTCAGCTCCAAGCGCGGCCTCGAAGCGGTGCAGTGGCTCAAGGCGTCCGGAGCGCCCGTTACCGCCGAGGTGACGCCTCATCACCTGACCCTGACGGACGCCTGCCTCGAGACCTTCGACCCGATCTACAAGGTCGCGCCGCCGCTGCGCACCGCCGCCGACGTGGCCTACCTGCGCTCGGCGCTCCTGACGGGCGCGGTCGACAGCATCGGCACAGACCACGCCCCGCACACGCGCGCGGAGAAGGAGCAGGACATGCTCAGCGCGCCGTTCGGTATCGCCAACATCGAGCAGACCTTCGCGCTGCTGTTCACGACGCTCGTCACCAACGGCGAGCTGCCTCTGGCGCGCCTGCTCGCCCTGCTGCAAGACGGCCCCGCCGACGTGATGGGCTGGCAGCGGCCGCGTCTAAGCCAGGGAGCGCCGGCGGATATCGTCGTGCTGGACACTGTCTCGACGGCCGTCGTCGATCCGCGCAAGCTGAAGACGAAGGCTAAGTTCTCACCCTGGGACGGCGAGGAGTTGAGCGGCTGGCCCGTCGTCACGCTCGTCGCGGGCGAGGTCGTTTACAGCCGCGAGTAGGCCGGCGGCCGAGAGCAGCTAGGCAGGAGCCAAGCCGGAAGGGACACATCGAACAGCGATCTGCTCTACTTGCCACTAGAATGATGCGCATGGCCTTCTCCGCCCAGGTTCCGCGCGCGGACCCCAGTCGCTTCGCCGCGGGTGCGTACCCGCTGCCCGGCGGCGCGGAGTACCTGGCTGCAGTCCCGGCGGCGCGGGTTCCATCCGCCGCCTGGGACCTCGCCACGGCGCGCGACTACCTCAAGGGCGAGGTCGTGTACACCGGCGGCGAGGCCAGCGAGTTCGCTTTCGTGATCGAGGCCGGGCTGGTGGCGCTCACCCTCGCCGCTCACCCGGAGCGCGAGCGGATAGTCGCGCTCGCCGGTCCCGGCGACATCATCGGCGAGCTAACTCCCGGCACGCACCGCTACCTCGAGACAGCCACCGCGCTCAGCGCCGGCACGCGCTGCCGCCTGCTCGCGCGCGCCGCTCATACCGAGACGACGGACACCGACGGCGCGGAGTTGCAAGGCGCGTTGGCGCTGGCTGCAGGCATGCAGCTCGCTCGGCTCACTGACGCCATGGCGGACAACGAGGTCGCCGTGCCGGCTCGCATCGCGCGCACGCTGGTGCGGTTAGGCGAGCGCTTCGGCCACCGCGGCGAGGACGGTCTTACGCGCATCACGCTGCCGATCACTCACGACACGCTCGCGTCGATGGTCGGCGCAGCCCGCGAGACCACCACCAGCGTCGTGCAGTCGCTGCGCGACGGCGGCCTGCTCACCGGCACGCGCGGCCGCTACCTGTTCGAACCGGAGAAGCTCGCTGCCTTCGCGGCCGAAGCCCTCTAGGCCCGCAGCTTCGGCTCAGAGGGTACTCAGCAGCGTCGGCAGATCCTCGCCCAGCCTCGGCACCGCGTCTTGCGCGTAGATGTACCTGAGCCTGCTCTGCCTGTCGACGACGGCGACCACGTCGGTATGAACCTGCTGCACCCCGCTGCCGGCGAAGCCGACGTAGAAAGCGCGCGCCGCCTCCGCCACCTGGCTGTTGCTGCCGGTCAGCCCCACGAACCCCGCGTCGAACTGCGACACGTAGGCCCCGATGACCTCAGGAGTGTCGTGCGCAGGGTCGACGGTCACCATCACGACGCTGAGACCGTCAGGCGAGCCGAGCTCCTCCTTGAACCGAGCCAGGCGCTGCAGCGTGAACGGGCAGACATCGGGGCAGCGCGTGTAGCCGAAGAACACCAGTGTCAGGTCGCCGGCGAAGTCGGCCGCCAGGTCGACGGCGACGCCGTTCTGATCTATGAGCGCTAGCCCGGTCAGCAGCACCGGCTGCTCGATGACCGTGCCCGCCATCGGCGGCGCTGGCCGCGCCCTCTCTCCCAGCTTGAACGAGACGATCCCTGCTGCTAT
This sequence comes from uncultured bacterium, assembly GCA_964392895.1. GTDB lineage: Bacteria > Deinococcota > Deinococci > Deinococcales > Trueperaceae > CAYMRL01. The sequence continues at coordinate 308,213 of CAYMRL010000002.1, read as the reverse complement.
GAGCGCCACTGCCAACAGCGCGTAACGAACGACGAGACTCACCTCGCCGAGTATATGAGCGCAGCTCGACTCAGTTGCTGGGCTTGGGAGACATGACGGCAGCGTCCTCCGCCATCACCTCGAAGAACACCTCGACGACCTTCGGGTCGAAGTGGCTGCCCGAGCCCTCCTTGATGTGCGCCATCGCCCTCTCAGTCGTCCAGGCCGAACGGTACGGCCTGTCGGAGGTGAGTGCGTCGAAGACGTCGACGACGGCGAAGATGCGCGCAGCCAACGGGATCTGCTCGCTCTTGAGCCCGCGCGGGTAGCCGGTGCCGTCCCACTTCTCGTGGTGGCAGTAGGGGATGTCGAGGGCCGGCTTGAGGAAGTCGATGGGCGAGATCAGCTCATAAGCGAACACCGGGTGCTGCTTCATGACGGCGAACTCCTCGTCGGTCAGCTTCCCAGGCTTGAGGAGGATGTTGTCGGGTATGCCCATCTTGCCGATGTCGTGAAGCAGCGCGCCGCGCTGGATGTGCACGATCTCCTCTGACGGCATGCCGAGGCGACGGGCTAGGCGCATCGTCATGTCGGTGACGCGCTTGCTGTGACCGGCCGTCTCCTGGTCCTTGAGGTCGAGCGCGTTGGCCCAACCCTCGATCGTGCGGTCGTAGGCGCGCTGCAGCTCGATGTTGCTGCGCTCGAGCGAGCGGAAGAGCTGCGCGTTCTCGATCGCGATGGCGCCCTGGTCGGCGTAGGTCTCGATGAACTCGAGCCACTCGTCGGTCGGTTGCAGCTGCGCCATCGAGTAGATCTCGATCACGCCTTGCAGCTGTCCCTTCGCCAGCATCGGCACCGCCATGTAGCTGGCGTACGCGGTCTGGTGACGGCGATCCACCGCCACGCCGTGCTCGCCCGACTGCCGCAGGTCCGGCAGGAACACCGAGCGATGGTCGAGAGCCGCGCGACCCGCCGGGCCCTCGCCCAGCAGCACGCTGCCGCGCGCGCCGGCATCGCCGGCGAACCCCTTGGCGGCGCTGACGTCGAGGTGCTGCAGCGACGGGTCGTAGAGCAAGATGGCCGCGGCCGGCACCACCAGGTCTTGCATCAGTTGGTCGAGGAAGATGTCGAGCACCATCCTGACCTCGAACGAGTTGGTTATCGCCATGTCGATGCGGCGCAGCGACTGCAGATGGGTGAGCCTGCGCGTCAACTCGGCGTTGAGGTTCTGGATCTTCTCGAGCGCCTTGACGCGGTCGCTGATCTCGCGAAAGTTGACGACGAAGGCGCGCACGTCGGGGTCGTCGAGCAGGTTGGTGACCGAGCCTTCGAGCCAGCGCGGCTCCTCGTTGACGTCCTTGACTCGGTAGTTGACGCTCTCGCTGCCGCCCGGCACGGCCTCGGCCATGTCGAGCGCATCGAAGAACGCGTCCCTGTCGACCTCTTCGATCAGGTCGCGGCTGTCGGTACCGACCACGTCGTCGAGCTCATGACCGAGCATGCGCAGAGCAGCGCTGCTGGCGCTGCGGATCTTGTGGTCCTCGTCGAGCAGCCACACGCCTTCGAAGCTCTTCTCGATCAGCGCACGGTAGTAGGCTTCGCTCGCCCTGAGGCGGTTGGCTGACTGGATCTTCTCCGTCGCGTCCCTGACGTTGAGCACCAGGCCGCGCACGTCAGGGTCTTGACGCAGGTCGGCGCCCTCGACCTCGAACCAGCGCCACCTGCCCTCGACGCGGAAACGGAAGGTCGAGCTGACGGTCTGCAGGCGCTCGGCAGCGGCTCCCTCAGACTGGCTCAGCGTGAGCAGCCGGTTCATGGCGTCCGTGACATGCCCTCGGTCGCGAGGATGGATGTACCGCCACAGCTGTGCCTCGCTCATGACCGTGCGGTTCAGGCCGAGCCGCGAGGCGGCGGGCGACACGTAGGAGACGGCACCCTTGCCGTCGAGGACGACCGTGATGTCGGTGCTGTTCTGAACCAGCGCCCGGAAGCGGCGCTCGGACCAGGCCAGGGCGTCCTCGGCTGTGCGGTCGAGGGTCGTGTCACGGCAGATGAGCAGCGTCGAGCCGTCACCGAGGCGCCGCGCCACCGCCTCCACCGTCACGAAACCGCCGTCGACACGCGCCAGCTCGACCTCGATGCGCAGTGGCGCCTCGCTCTGCTGGTTCGACAAGAGGGCGAGCAGCGGCGAACCGACCGGCAGCAGGGCGCTCAGGTAGACGCCGACGAGCTGACGCTCCCTGGCTCCGAGCAGGACCTCGCTGCGAGGGTTGGCGCGGATCACGCGTTCGCCGGCGTCGAGCAACAACACCGAGTCGAACGAGTTGTTGAACAACTCGTCCAGCATCGCCTCCGCCCTGAGCGGCGCGCTTCTCAGGCTGTCAGGTGTCGACTTCAGTGACACCGGCTCTGCCTCCTGGCCTCGGGTGCCCGCGCGGGCACGGCTCCGGAGCGTCAGGATAGGCCAGTCATCCCGTCAGAAGCTGACGAACATTCCACTCATGCTCAGGCGTTTTCAGCCGTCCAGCAGCGCCTGGATGGAGTCTAGTCTGGCTGCGAGCAGAAGGCGTGCGACCTCGCGCCTAGCCGTCCAGCAGCGCCTGGATGGAGTCTAGTCTGGCTGCTACGAGCTGCGCGACGTCGAGAACCGCCGGCGCGCCCTCGGCCTGCGCGCTGCTCGAGCTTCCCAGCATCGACTTACAGAACGGACAGCCGGTGGCGACGACCTCGGCGCCGGTAGCCAGCGCCTGCTCAAGGCGCGCTTCCGAGACGCGCCTCTCGCCCTCTTCCTCTTCCTTGAAGAACTGAGCGCCGCCGGCGCCGCAGCACAGCGAGTCGTTGCGATTGCTGGCCATCTCGCGCAGGTCGGTGGAACCGCCGGCGCTGAGCACGGCCCTGGGAGCGTCGTACTCGCCGTTGTGGCGGCCGAGGTAGCAGGGGTCGTGGTAGGTGAGCGAGCGCGTCTCGGCCAGCGGCGGCAGCCTGCCCTCGTCGGTGAGGCGCGCGATGAGTTGGGTGTGGTGCACGACCTGGTAGTCGCCGCCGAGCTGTGGGTAGTCGTTCACCAGGGCGTTGAAGCAGTGTGGGCAGGTCGTCAGGACCAGCTTCTGCTTGCTCGGGTCTAGGTCGTCTATCAGCGTGGCGTTGAGCACCTCGACGTTGGCGGTGGCGAGCTGGTAGTAGAGGTACTCGTTGCCGGCGCGCCTGGCCGGGTCGCCGGTGCACGACTCGTTCTTGCCCAAGACCGCGTAATCGACCTTGGCGTGCTCGAGGATGCGCGCCATGGCTCGGGTGGTCTTCTGGGCCTCGGGATCGTAGGCGCCGGCGCAGCCGACGAAGAACAGCACCTCGAAGCCGGGGTTGCTCTCCACGGTGGGCACGCTCATGCCCTCGGCCCACTCGAGGCGCTTGTCGGCCGAGATACCCCAGGGGTTGCCGCTGCGCTCCATGCCGCGGAAAGCGGTCTGCAGCTCGGCGGGGAACTCGCCTTGCATCATGACGAGGTCGCGGCGGATGTCGACGATATCGATCATCTGCTCGCAGCCGACCGGGCAGACCTCCATGCAGGCACCGCAGGTGGTGCAGGCCCACACGGCCTCGGGCGAGATCGCGAACGTGGTGAGGGGCCGCGGGCTGTCTTCGCCCAACGCGAAAGCCTCGCCGATCAGCGTCAGTTCGTAGCGCTTGTTGATCTCGAGAGCCGCGGGGCTGAGCGCCTTGCCGGTGCGGTTGGCCGGGCAGACCTCGGCGCAGCGGTTGCACTGGATGCAGGCGTAGGCGTCGAGGATCTGCGCGTAGCCGAGGTGCTCGAGGCGGGCGGCGCCGAACTGCTCGGCGTTCTCGTCCTCGAGGTCGATGGGCTCGAGCGTCCCCAGCGGCAGCGGTCTGAGCTCGGCGTCGCGCCTATCGAGCGTGAAGTTGACCGGGGTGGCGAACAGGTGCAGGTGCTTGGTGCGCGGGAAGTACGGCAGGAACCCGAGGATGAGTCCCAACGCGCCCCACCAGCCGATGTGCCAACCGAGCATGCGGCCCTCGCCGAAGCCGATGGCGCGGGCGAGCGCGCTGGCGAACGGCTGATACGCATCAGTGTGCCCCTCGGCGGCGAGCAGGAAGCCCTCGGCCATGAAGCGCATGCCGACGTGCAGGAAGATGAAGGTGGCGACGATGAGGCTGTCGCGCCGGATCCCCCCCGCCTTGACACCTTCGTGCAGCAGCGTGCGCGGGTTGTGGTTGAGCGCCTTCGGCTTGGCGCCGAAGCGCCTGAACACGAAATAGACGACTCCGACGAGTATCAGCACCGTCAAGATGTCGGCGGTGAGGCGGTAGATGTCCGAGACGATGCCGAGGTTCAGAGCCCTCGTCCAGGAGCGCGGCAACATCCCCTGCGCGGCGTCGAACCCGTTGACGAGCAGGTAGTAGATGAACCCGTAGAAGATGAACGAGTGGAAGAAGCTGGCGACGGGCCGCGCGCGGAACACCGTGCGTTGCGACAGCGTCTTGAGCACGGCGGAGACCGCCCTGCGGACCAGCTCGTTGGTGCGTTGGAAGGCGCCGCGGCGGCCCCTGCCGACGATCTTGACCAAGCGCGCGAAGCCCAGGTACGCGTAGTAGAACGACGCGCCGGCGATGAGTAGGAAGAGGATCTTCTCGGGCGTGCTCAGCAACTCGATGCCTCCGGCGACAAGCGGTACGGGCGCGGCTTGACCCAGTCTATGCGCTCCAGGTCGGGGCGAGTCTGCGAAGTAATCGCCGTTCTAGAACCCGGTTGCCGGGCGGCTAGGGGATCCTGAACATCTCCTAAGTGGCGCTGTTCATGCAAGGCGGCTGGTTTTGTGCTTAGAATCTTGCTACCACGGAAAGGAGGTGGTCCTTATTCATTCGCATTTAGAGGCCAGTGGAGGTGCCCGCCGAGGGTAACTCAGGACCCGCCTCCTGCGAGAGACGGAACCACAAGGTTCCCCTCTAGATCAGGCGGACACCGGCCCGCCCCCGACTCTGTGGTCGGGGGCGGGTTTTCCGTTATCTCCTACGGAACCTGCCGCCGGGAGCGTTCTTCTATACTGGCTCGGTGTCAGACGAAACCCCCGCCGCAGAGCGCATCTCCGATTGGGTCGTAACCGTCGACAGCGTGTTCCCGAACCAGGCGAACGCGCTGGGCTCGCTGTTCGGTGGCAGGGTGCTCGAGCTGATGGACATCAACGCCGCCGTCGCGGCGATCAGGTTCTGCCGCTCGGTGGCCGTGACCGCCTCCACCGAGCCCATCGACTTCCGCAACCCCATCTACATCGGCGAGATCATCGAAGTGAAGAGCCGCGTGGTGTGGACCGGTCGCACCAGCATGATCGTGCGCTGCGAGGTGCACGGCGAGAACCCCCTCAGCGGCGACAGACGACTGTGCACGGTCGGACATCTGAACTTCGTCGCGTTGGGCGATGATGGCAAGCCACGGCCGGTGCCGCGCCTCGCCGTCAGGGATGACAGCGAGAGGCACCACTGGGAAGCCGGGCAGGCGGTAAGGGACGACATCGACCGCCGGCGCGCCCGCAAGTCGCTAACGAGCGCCGCGGACGAGTGAGACTCAAGTAGCGGGCGAGCGGACTGCTCGGCCCTGGGAGGCAGCATGAACGACGGCAACGACTCGAACGGGCAAGCGGCACTGCGCACTCTGCGCACGATCAACGCGGTCCGCGCCCTGGCGATGGACGCGACCCAGCAGTCCGGCGAAGGCCACCCCGGCATGCCGATGGGCACGGCGCCCATCGGTTACCTGCTCTTCGCCGAGCTCATGCGCCACGACCCGCGCGACCCGGCCTGGCCCAACCGCGACCGCTACGTGCAGTCAGCCGGCCACGGCTCGATGTTGCAGTACTCGCTCCTGCACCTCAGCGGCTACGACCTGCCGATGGGGGAGCTGGTCAAGCACCGTCAACTCGGCTCCAAGACCCCCGGCCACCCCGAGCACGGGCACACGGTCGGGGTCGAGACGACCACGGGACCGCTCGGTCAGGGCATCTCGACGGCCGTCGGCATGGCGCTGGCTGAGGCTCACCTGGCTGCGCGCTTCAACAGGCCTGGCTTCGCTCTGTTCGATCACCGCACGTTCGTCATCGCTTCCGACGGCGACATGATGGAGGGCGTCGCGTCGGAGGCGTCGTCGTTCGCGGGGCACCACGGCCTCGGCAAGCTGATCGTCCTCTACGACGACAACGGCGTCTCCATCGACGGCAAGACCGAGATCACCTTCAGCGAGGACGTCAAGGCCCGTTACCACGCCTACGGCTGGCACGTGCAGCAGGTGGCCGATGGCAACGACTTGAGCGCGCTGCGCGCCGCGCTCGTCGCCGCCGAGTCGGAGACGGATAGGCCCAGCTTGATCGCGGTGCGGACGCAGATCGGCTACGGCTCACCGAACCTCGCCGGCACCTCGAAGGCTCACGGCTCCGCGCTCGGCGCCGAGGAGGTGGCGCTGTCGAAGGCCAACCTCGGCATCGACTGGCCGGCGTTCAGCGTGCCTGCCGACGTCACCGAGCACATGCGCTCGGTGGCGGCGCGCGGCGCAGCCGCCAGCGCCGCGTGGCGCGAGCTGCTCGGCGCCTACCGCGCCGCTCACCCCGCTGAGGCGGCGGAGCTCGACAGGTTCCTCGCCGGCGAGCTGCCCAGCGGCTTCGCCGACGGACTGCCCAGCTACGAGGTCGGCAAGTCGATCTCGACGCGCAAGGCCTCGAACGACTCGATAAACGCCCTCGCCAAGCGCGTGCCTGAGCTGCTCGGCGGCTCGGCCGACCTCGCCGGCTCGAACTTCACCGACATCGATGGCGAGGGCGCGATGCGCGCCGGCTCCTACCGCGGCCGCATCATCAGGTTCGGCATCCGCGAGCACGCGATGGCCGCGATCGCCAACGGCCTCGCGCTCAGCGGTCTGCGGCCGTTCGTGGCGACGTTCCTCGTCTTCTCCGACTACCTCAAGCCGGCGCTGCGGCTCTCGGCGCTGATGGAGCAGCCGGTCGTCTACGTGTTCACGCACGACAGCATCGGTCTCGGCGGCGACGGTCCGACTCACCAGCCGATCGAGCACATCGCCGGCCTCAGAGCCCTCCCGAACACCGTCGTGATACGGCCCGCCGACGGCAACGAGACCGCGCAAGCCTGGGAGGTCGCGCTGCGGCGCACCCACGGACCGACCGCGCTCGCCCTCTCACGCCAGAACCTGCCCAACCTGAGCGTGCCGGCCGGCAGCGTCGCCAAGGGCGCCTACGTCCTCGCCGAGGCCTCCGGCGGCGCACCCGAACTGCTGCTCATCGCCACCGGCTCGGAGGTCTCGATCTGCTTGCAGGCGCGCGAGGAACTCGAGTCACGCGGCGTGCCGACGCGCGTCGTGAGCATGCCGAGCTGGGAGCTGTTCGACGCCCAAGACCGGGCTTACCGCGACTCCGTGCTGCCCAAGGGCGTGAACGCGCGCGTGACGGTCGAGGCAGGAGCGAGCATCGGTTGGCACAAGTACGCCGGGCCGGAGGGTCGCGTGGTGTCGCTCGACCGCTTCGGCGCGTCTGGTGCCGGGGGCGACCTGATGAAGGAGTTCGGGTTCACGGCGGCTGCTGTCGTAGAGACTGCGTTGTCGCTGCGTTGAGCCTTGGGTTGAGCCTCTTGACGCCCATAGCGTCGCGAGCGTAACGGGCCTCGCATACCAGTCGGCTTTTGCCGCCTAGAATGGGCAGGTTTGATTCGACGGAGGACCCGATGAAGCTCGCACTCAGGATCGTCAACTCACTACTTCTCGCAGCCCTTGTCGCAAGCGCGGCGCTGGCCGCCGACCTCACCAACCTGCTGCCGCAGGAGTCTGTCATCGTCGTCGGCGTCGAGGGTCTCGCCGCTCACGAGGCCAAGCTCAACGCCTTCACCGACGAGTGGGAGCGCCTCGACCTCAGCCGCCTCCTCACCGCCGCCATGGGCGATGGTGACGAGTCGGGTGATCCGGAAGTCATGGCTGCGGTCTTGGAGCAGGTAAGCCTCCTCGATATCGTCGGCCAGGAAGCCTGGATCGGCATCTCTGTCGCATCGTTCAACCCACTGCCGGCGGTGACGATGATCGCGCGCGCCACGCCGGACGCCGCCAACGCGTACCGCGAGCAGTTCATCACCACCGAAGGCGACATCCAGACGTTCACCGAGGGCAACATCACCTTCTCCGTGAAGACGTTGCCCGTCGATCCCGAAGAGGAGATGGACGCGGTCGGCGCCGCGTTCTCGACCGTGTCGTTCGCCCAGTTCGATGACATCACAGTCATCGTTTCCAACCCCGACGTGATGCGCGGCGTCCTGCGCCGCTACCAGGGCTCCAACGAGCCGGGTCTCGCCTCCAACGCAGGCTTCGCGTCGACCGTCGGCCAGCTCGGCACCGCCAACGGCTACTTCTTCCTCGATCTGCCCACCGTCATCAAGACCGTCGCGCCGCTCGGCGCCGGCATGGGCTTCGACAACGTGATCGCCCGCCTGTCGGGCGCGTTCGATGTCGGCGGGACGTTCGGCGGCGTCACGACCATCACCGCGGACGGCCTCGAAGGGCGCACCCTGCGCGTGCTCGGCGACGCCACCGCCGACCCGCGTGCGCATGCGCTGCTCACCCAGGCGGCCGTCGTCACCGACGCCACCGCCGCCTTCGTCAGCCCCAGCACCGTCGGTTACAGCGTCAGCCACTTCGACCTGCCAGGCTGGTGGGGTTGGCTCAAGAGCGTGGTCGAGAGCTCGCCCGAGCTCGGCATCGACAACGTCGACGCCATGCTCGGCGAGATGATCGGCATCGACCTCAACCGCCTGCTGATGGGCTGGATGGGCACGGAGATCGGCGTGATCACCGCCGGCTCCGCCCCCACTGCCGAGATCGGCATGGCCATCGAGAACCCGCTCGGTGACTCCGTCTACGCCATCGCCACCCGCGACGCCGCGGCCGCTGAAGCCGGGCTGTCGGAGCTGTTCATGATGGCTTCGATGATGCTGTCGTCGTTCACCAGCGCCGACGGCACGGGCGCTCAGACCCCGCCCGCCTCGCGCATGGTCGCGGGCGTCACCGTCACCGACTACTCGTTCGGCGACATGCTGTCGGTCAGCACCGCCGTCGTGGACGGCTACGCCCTGATCGCCACCACCCCCGCCGCCATGGACGACGCGCTCAGCGCCAGGCAGCAGGGCGGCGGTCTCTCCGTCTCGCTCGCCGGCCTGAGGCCGCTGATCCCCAGCGGCGTCACCTCGTACTCGATCTCCGACGACTCCGCCACCATGCGCACCCTCGCGCAGTCGGTCGTCGCCGAGCTGGGCATGGTCGTTGGCTTCGCTCCTGGCGACATCGACTTCGACGCCGCCGACGACGCGGGTGCGGCGCTCGCGTCGTTCCTCAACTTCGTCGCCGACAGGCTCGGCGGCAGCTACACCTACGGCTACGTTGACGGCAACGCCCTGCGCGGCAACTCGCACACCAGCGTCGACTGGTAAACCGACTAAGGCTCTAGCGTCTTAGGTGGCGCGGCGACGGGAGGTCAGAACCTCCCACAGCCGCGCCACTTCCGTTGCCAGCTCGGCTGGGCCGCCAGAGTTGTCGACGACCAGGTCAGCGCGGCGCGCCTTCTCTTCCAACGGCAGCTGAGCTCCGTCGCGTCGTTCGAACTCCTCCAGGCTCAGACCCGAACGCGCCATGACGCGCGCGGCGCGCGCGGCGCGCGGCGCCGTGACGACCACTACGACGTCGAACTCGCTCTCAAGGCCGGTCTCGAACAGCAGCGGGATGTCGTTCACGATGACAGCCGACTCGCCCGAGGCGGCGGCTTCCGCCTCGATCTCGGCCCTGCGCGCCGCCACCCATGGATGCACGATGGCGTTCAGCTTGGCGCGGGCCTCCGCGTCGGCGAAGACCAGGCGAGCGGTGGCAGCGCGGTCGAGGACGGCGCCCCCACTCTCTGCGTGGGACCCGCTCACTGAGCGGCTGACGAGGTTCTCGCCCAGCTCGCTCGCGACCCTGGCCAGCACCGCGGGATCGTCCGTCGCCTGGCGGGCCAGCGCGTCGGCGTCGATGACGACGGCACCGCGCTCCCCCAGCAGCCGCGCCACGCTCGACTTGCCTGAGCCGATGTTGCCGGTGAGCCCGACGCGCAGCGGGTCGTTAGCGCGTGCTGTAATCGATCCCATGGGAGGCTCCAACCCTTGGCGGTGGCTGCTCGCGCGCCCCCGACCGGGTGCGCGCGCCCGCGCGGGCATTCTCGCGCGACGCCCCGCTCTGCGCTTGCCGGACACGAGCAAGTGTAAGCCGTGGCCGGCAGCGGGCGTCCTGGTAGGCGGCGCCGTGCGCGACCTGCTACTCGGCAAGCAGCCCAACGACCTCGACTGGCTCGTGCAAGACCCCACCGCCGAGGCCGAGCGCTGCGCCGAGGCTACGGGCGGCTCGCTGTTCTGCCTGGACGAGGCCCGCGGGCATTGGCGGGTCGTGGTCAGGCCAGGTGTGAAGCAGGAGGCGATACAGACCCACGACTTCGCGCCGCTCAAGTTCCTGGGTGAGACGAGCGTGGCAGGCGAGGCCGGCATCACGAGCACCGAAAGGCTGAAGGCAGCGGTCGAACGCGACCTATGGCGCCGCGACCTGACGATCAACGCTCTCGCGCTTACAGAGGCGGGTGAGCTGATAGACCCGACGGGCGGCGCACGCGACCTCAGGCAGCGCGTGCTGCGCGCGCCGCGCGACACGAACCTCGCCGACGACACGCTGAGGCCGCTGCGTGTCGTCCGCTTCGCGGCCGTCCTCGGCTTCGACGTGGCGGACGAGACGCGCACGAAGGTGCGCGCCATCGCCGCGGGTCAGGCCGCCGGCACCGTGGCCCTCCCTGCCATGGAGCGAGTCGGCGCCGAGCTCAACTCACTCCTCTTGAGCGGCGGCGCGGCTGCCGGCGTGCGTCTGCTCGACGAGCTGGGGCTCCTCGCCGTCTACCTGCCCGAGTTGGCCGAGGGTCGCGGCGTCGAGCAGCGCGGCCTGCATCACCTCGACGTGCTGGAGCACAACATCGAGGCGCTCGCGCAGCTCGTCGGTGGCTTCCCCGACGCCGACCTGGCGCTGCGCTGGGCCACGCTCCTTCACGACGTCGGCAAGCCGGCGACGCGAGCGACCGACGACTTCGGCAAGGTCAGGTTTCATGAGCACGCGCAGGTCGGCGCGCGGCTGACCGGCCGCATCCTCGAACGCCTGCGGCTGCAGGGCGAGGTCGTCGCCAAGTCGGTCGGGCTGGTGCGCTACCACATGGTGCAGCTACCGCAGGACGAGCGGGCGGCGCGCCGCTTCGCGCATCGACGCCGCGAGCTGCTGCCGGACCTGTTGAGACTGATGCTGGCCGATCGCGAAGCCGCCAGAGGGCGCCGGGCGTCTGGGGCTGGGCGCACCGCGTACCGGCTGGCAGTGGCGCGGGTGCTGGCAGAGCTCGAGAAGACGCCGCCGCCGGCCGCGCCGCTGCTCCGCGGAGAAGACGTCATGGAACTACTTGGCCTGCCGCAGGGACCGCGCGTCGGCGAGGCGCTGGCGCTAGTCGCGGAGGCCGTGGCCGTCGGGGACGTCGACGACTCGGAAGGCGCCAGGCGGTTGCTGCTTCGCTACGCCGAGGCTCAGGGCTGGAGCTAGGTGTTCGAGTACTACTTGGGCAGGCGGTCGACGAGGTCGGCCATCTCGATGGCCGCGAGAGCGGCTTCCGCGCCTTTGTTCCCGGACTTGCCGCCGGCGCGATCGAGCGCCTGCTCGAGCGTCTCGGTGGTGAGGACGCCGAAGATGACGGGCACGCCGCTCGCTTCCGAGGCAGCAGCGACACCCGACGCGACCATCGAGCAGACGTAGTCGTAGTGGCTAGTCGCGCCCTTGATGACGGCGCCGAGCGTGACTACTGCACCGTAGTTGCCACTGGTCGCGAGCTTGCGCGCGATGAGAGGGATCTCGACGGCGCCGGGAACCCAGGCGACGTCTACGCTGCCGGCGCCGTGGCGCTCGAAGGCGCCGAGCGCCCCCTCGAGCAGCAGCTTGGTGACGAGCTCGTTGAAGCGGCTGACCACGATCGCGAAGCGCCGCCCGCCGGCGGCCGTCGATCCCTGGAACACGCTCATACTCAGGGCAGGACCACGTCGAGGACGATGTCGTCGACGCTGGCGCTCACGGCGTAGACGGGGCTGTCGCTGGGGAAGCGCACGGTGAACACGTTCCAGCCGGGGCTGAGGCTCAGGTCGATGCCGGCGCCGCTGAGCGTCGCAGCCCTGTCGACGTAGAGGAGCGTGAAGAAGCCGAGCGGGCTCTCGAGGCGCGGCACACCGATGTACCAGCGGTCCTGCACGCGGTCGAAGACCTCGTTGAGGTTCTGGTCGACGTACATGTTGAAGCGCGCGACGGCGACGTTCACGTCCTCGGGTGCGACGCGGTACTCGTTCTGGATGCCGGGCAGGATGACGGAGCCGCTGCGGAACGGGCGGAGCTCACCGGCGGGCACAGCCGCGGGCGAGACCCTGAAGGTGCCGCCGACGGGGACGACGCTGGCGACCTCGAGGCCCCAGACGTTGTCGGCGTCGACCACGTGGATGGCTACGCGAGTGTTCTCGGCGAGCGGACCCTCGCTCTGGACTATGCCGCTAAGGGGGGCGCCGGATTGCGCGGAGGCAACTGCCGCGAGCATCAGCAGGCAGGTGAACAGGAGTCGTCTCATGGCAGTCTCCAAGTCAGCACAGACTAGCACGGCCAATCTGAGCTTTTAGAGCGTCAGGCAGGCCGAACCTTAATCGGCGGTCGGGCTCATGCACCATCACCGGCGAGAGTACCGGCGCGCTCGAAGCGGCAGTTTACACGGCTTCTTCGTGAGACCGTCTAGCGGCACCAGCGACTAACGCGGGTACCCGTTCGGGTTGTTCTGCATGAACCGCCACGCCGACTCGACCATCTCTCGCAAGGAGTCGTGGCCGGGCTGCCAGCCGAGCTGCTCCTTGGCGCGAGTGGCGTCAGCCACGAGCACCGGCGGGTCACCGGCGCGGCGCGGCGCCATGACCTCGGGGATGGCGTGACCGGTCACCTGGCGGCAGACGTCGATGACCTCGCGCACCGAGTAGCCGCGGCCGCTGCCGAGGTTGTAGATCCTGCCCTCGCCGGGTAGGGCAGCTTCGACGGCCAGGACGTGGGCAGAGGCGAGGTCGAGCACGTGAACGTAGTCCCTGACGGCCGTGCCGTCCGCAGTCGGGTAGTCGTCGCCGAACACCGAGATGTGCGGCCGCACGCCTGCCGCCACCTGCAGCACCAGCGGGATCAGGTGCGTCTCGGGCTCGTGCAGCTCGCCGCGTTCGGGAGCGGCGCCGGCGGCGTTGAAGTAGCGCAGCGCCACGAAGCCGAGACCCTTGGTGCGCACCAGCCAGCCGAGCAGGCGCTCCACGACCAGCTTGGTCTCGCCGTAGACGCTCTCAGGTGCGAGGGCCGCGTCCTCCGGGATCGGCACCGCTGCCGGCGTGCCGTAGACGGCGGCCGAAGACGAGAACACGAAGCGCTTCACGCCGGCCTGCAGCACGGCCTCGAGCAGGCTGCTGGCGCCAGAGACGTTATGCCGGTAGTACTTGAGAGGATCGGCCATCGACTCGCCGACCAGCGAGTCGGCGGCGAAGTGAACGACGGCCTCGATGCCCTCCTCGGTGAGGGCGGCTACCATCTGAGCCCTGTCCGCCACCGCGGCGCGTATCAGGCGCGCTCCCGCCGGCACCGCGGCCGCATGGCCGGTGCGCAGGTCGTCGACTACGACCACGTGGTGTCCGCGTTCCAACAGGGCAGCCGTGGTGACGCTGCCTATGTACCCAGCTCCGCCAGTGACCAAGACTCTCATCAGGTCGAGTCTACGTGCGGCCGGTCGACGGCGCGTGGGCAGCCGCACAACCGAGCCATCCACCCCGCGACGTGACATGCTTGGTGGCTCAGGGAGGCAAGGATGTCCGACAGCTCCAGTTCGCAGGCGGCTCTCGACGCCGGCGTCATCTTCTTCGACGGCCGCCTGGTGCCGAGCGCCGAGGCCACGGTCTCGGTGCTGACCCACGCGCTTCACTACGGGACCAGCGTGTTCGAGGGGATCCGCGCCTACGAGACGGCGCGCGGCCCCGCCGTGTTCCGCCTGCGCGAGCACAGCCGCCGCCTCATCGACTCTGCTCGCATACTCGGCATGCCCGTGAGCTTCAGCGCCGAGCAGGTCGACAAGGCGATCTTGGACACCATCCGCGCCAACGGCCGACCCGCCTGCTACATCAGGCCGCTCATCTGGTACGGCGCGCAATCGCTAGGCGTGAACCCCGCCAAGAACCGCCTGCACTTCATGGTCGCGACGCTCCCGTGGGGCGTCTACCTGGGCGAGGAGGCCGTGCGCAAGGGCGCGAAGCTGATGACAAGCTCGTGGCGGCGCTCCTCAGGCGACATCCTCCCGACCAAGGCGAAGGTCGGTGGCAACTACGTCAACTCGGTCCTCGCCAACCAGGAGGCCAAGGAGAGCGGCTTCGACGAGGCGCTGCTGCTCGACAAGGAGGGCTACGTCGCCGAGGGCTCGGGCGAGAACGTCTTCCTGGTCAAGGACGGTGTGCTCTACCCCATCGCCCACTCGGTCAACCTGCGCGGCATCACCCGCGACAGCGTCATCAAGATCGCCGAGTCCCTGGGCACCGCGGTGGTGCCGACGATGGCCACCCGCGACGAGCTCTACACCGCCGACGAGGTCTTCATGGTCGGCACCGCCGCCGAGGTGACGCCCGTCGCCTCGATCGACAGGCGGCCCATCGGGTCGGGCAGCGCCGGTAAGTTCTCGCTCGCGATGCGGCAGCGCTACCTCGAGGTCGTGAGCGGCAAGGTGCCTGAGTTCGAGCATTGGCTGACTTACGTCAACGAGTGAGGCCCATGGGCTGACCTGGCGGGGCGTGCATCCGTGACGGGGTTGGCCCTCGCGCTGGTGCTCGGCTCGGCCGTCATCCACGCGAGTTGGAACCTGATCGCCAAGCAGGCGAAGGGCGGTGTGGGCTTCCTGTGGCTGTTCGCCGTCATGACCGCTGTCATCTACCTGCCGGTGGCGGCCACCTACTACCTGATCGCGCGGCCGACGTTCACGCTGACGCACCTGCTGTTCGCGGTCGTGTCGGCGGTGATCCACGTCGGTTACTTCGTGTTCCTGCAACGCGGCTACCGCGTCGGCGACCTCTCGCTCGTCTACCCGCTGGCCCGCGGCAGCGGCCCGGCGTTGGCTACGGTGCTGGCGATCCTGGTGTTGGGCGAGAGGCCCAGCGTCATCGCGCTGTGCGGTACTGCGCTGGTGGTGCTGAGCGTGTTCGTGCTGACCGGCGGCAAGTCGTTGTCGGGACCCGGCAGTAGGCCCGCGCTGCTCTACGGCCTGCTTACCGGCGGCTTCATCTCGATCTACACCGTCTGGGACGGTTACGCGGTCGGACACCTGGGTGCCGCGCCGCTGCTGTTCACCTACACGGGCGAGCTGTTCAGGGCGCTGATCCTGATGCCGATCGCGTTCTCCCGACGCGAGGAGGTCGCGCGCGCTTGGCGCGAGCACAAGTGGCACGCCTTCGGGGTCGCGACCCTCAGCCCACTGGCTTACATCATGGTGCTGACTGCGATGCAGTTCACCCTCGTCAGCCAGGTGGCGCCCGCGCGCGAGGTCAGCATCCTCATCGGAGCCGTGCTCGGTACGCGCCTCTTGGCAGAACGGGGCGGCCGGCGGCGCCTTATCGGTGCCGCCGGCATGGTCGCTGGTGTCGTGCTGCTCGCACTGGGTTAGGCGGGGTCGTTCAGCTTGGCGCTGCGTTCTGGCGCCGCATGGCGTCTGGCTGCGGGGTTCAGCCTCGCGTACCAGGCGCGCTTCCGGGTGCTGCGCTGGCTGGGCAGCTCCCAGGTGAAGCGCGGCTCGTGCTGGGGTGCGGCGCCGACGGAGCGCTCTTGGCGTTCCCTGCGCGCGGCTTTGAGAGCGCTGTATTCCCGTGCCTGACGTCTCAGTTCTTCGAGTCTGCCGTTCGTCGCGAGCTTGAGGCTCAGTTCGAAACCGATCATGGGGTCTTCCTCCAGGTGTTGCATTGGGTCGAAGGTGGCCTGGATCCCGGGTCGAACCGCGTGCTCTCGGCAGTCGTGCGTTCGAGCTCAGCGGTTCAACGGTTGGTCCAGTGGCGGCGGATTCTCGGGCGGCGTTCGCCGTCGCGATAACCGGCGCGGCGCAGGCGCTCTTCAGGAGCACCGCGTACCGACTGCTGCTTGGAGCGCAGCAGCGCGGCCATCAGGGATGTGCTGATCAGGTTCATGTTCCCTCCTCTCGAGACTGCTAGAGGGTTGAGGCGTGGCTGGGCGGCAGGCGGCAGGGCAGAAGACGAGACCGAGTTCCATGACTCAGCGCTGCCGCGGGGACGGACGTCTGGCTTGTGGGGTTCGCTTTCGCTCTGGCAGCTCAGGCTGCCGCTAACTTGGCGCGCAAATTAACGTTTGGCAGTCAGCTAGCTACGTGACTCAGCGAGGAGCGGCGGGATGCAGTTGGCGCCGCGATGGGCCTCAGGCCCGGAAAGTCGTTCTTCATTCCCACCCTCCTCTCGTTCGCGCTCGGCCTCTTGGGCTGCGGGCGCTCGTGGGGGTCTTGCCCCAGCCGAAAGAAGTTAGCACGGGCGGCTGGGATGTGCAAGGGGTCTGCGTGCGGGATCTCCGGTCTCGACCGCTGACATAGCTCAACGAAGCTCTCGCCGGTACAGATACCAGCTACCACGCACGGGAGCTAAAAGTGTGTGGGTGAATCGGGTCGGCTGGGTCCGATATCCATCAAGACCGGGTAAGACCAAACGCCTTTCTCCCGGGATCGGCGGCTCCTCCAGGTGAACCAACCCTTTCTCTGACTCAGCGAAGACCCCGACGATGCGTCTACTGAACTCGAAGTAGATTTCCAGTTGGCTTGACGGCATGGACCATAGGAAGAAAACGCGCGACAGTCCGAGCTCCCTTGTAAGGCGCTGGTACTGCTCCGTCATCCTCAATGGGCCCAGCGCATCCTGGATCTGCGGCATCGTCATGCCCGACCGGGGAAGGTCGCTAGCCAGGTGTCCGATCTCTGCGACTAGATACTCGAAATCCAGCTGATGCGTAGCCAGTGCCGATACCAGGCGAGCGTCGCGAGGTACCCGAGTCACGAACCAAAGCGACCACACCGATAGGCCCAGAATGACGGGCCCGATTACGAGTCCCAATCTCCGAGAAACCACGAGGCGCTGGCCTCCGACCTGACCTAATCCTAATTGGACCTTGGTGAGACATGGAGAGCCTACTCAAGAGGATCAAGGAGTCGGCAGAGCGTGGATGCGATGATGGTTGAAGAGCGCTTCTCCAGGTTGGTGGTCGCAGCCGCGGCCGCCATCTCCAAGGACTTCGTCACGCAGGTCTGAGCGACTCTCAGCTCCCCAGATCCAACAGATCCTCAGCATCAGGATCCAACGTCAACCGCGCCATCCGTTGCCTCAACGCCGACCTGCGCTCCGGACTCCGCACGGCCTGCTCATCCAGCGGCTCGACCAGCACGAGCAACAGCTCGAACGTCTCCCGGTTAAAGGCGCTTCGCACCACCTGCAGGTCGAACTCGAGCTCATCCTCGAAGCGCGGCGGCAGGGCCAGGACGGAGTCGCGCTCACCCTTGAGCAGCGCCATGGCCACGTCAGACGCGCGCCGTCCTTCGCCGAAGCTCACCTGCACGCCTGACTTCAGCGCGACCTGGAGGATGGCGGCTTGAGCCTGCGTCACCCTGTCGTGGAGTTTGCCGGCCTCACGGATGTTCTCGAGCGACGACCCGAGATCGCCGCGGGTCATGCGGCCACCAGCGGGTCACTGAGTAGCGCCGGGCCCAAGCTCAGTAGGCCTTGCCGAATATCACCTTGCGCGGGTAACCGCTTGGCTTGCCGGTATGAATGCAACTCGTTCCTTCTGCGCTAGGGCCTTCGAGTGGGATGCAGCGGACGGTCGCCCTAGTCTCTTCCTGAATCCTAGACTCAGATTCGGGATCTCCGCAGTGACTGGCGTAGACGAAGCCGTGCTCGACCATCTCCTTGAGCTCGTCGTAGGAGTTGGCATGGAAGGTGCGCTCGTCGCGGAACTTGACCGCACGGGCGTACAGCGCAGCGTGGAAGGCGTCCAGTCGTGAAGGGACGGTGCTTGCGAGCTCGGCGAGCGGCACCTGCTGCTTCTCGCCCGACAGCCTGTCGGCGACGGTCGCGACACCCTGCTCGAGGTCGCGCGGGCCGATCTCGATGCGCAGCGGCACGCCCTTCTGCTCCCACTCGTTGAACTTGCGGCCGGGCGAGAGGCCGTCGCGGTCGTCGAGCTTGACCCTGACGCCGAGCGCCTTCAGCTCCGCGGCCAAGCGGCGCGCGGCGGCGACGACCGGGGTCTTGGAATCCTCGTCGTTGGCGCGGAAGATCGGCAGGATCACGACCTGGTGCGGCGCCAGGCGCGGCGGCATGATCAGGCCCTTGTCGTCGCCGTGGGTCATGACGATCGCGCCGATGAAGCGCGTGCTGAAGCCCCACGAGGTGGTGTGGGCGTAAGCCTGCTGGTTGTTGACGTCGTTGAACGAGATGTTGAAGGCGCGCGCGAAGTTCTCGCCCATGTAGTGGCTGGTGCCTGCCTGAAGCGCGCGGGCGTCGCGCATCATCGCCTCGATGGTCAGCGTCGACTGGGCGCCGGCGAAGCGCTCGCCCTCGGTCTTCTCGCCCTTGATGACAGGCACCGCCCCGAGATCCTCGGCGAACCTCGCGTAGATGTCCAGCATCTGGCGCGTCTCGAACAGCGCCTCCTCGGCTGTGGCATGAGCGGTGTGACCCTCCTGCCAGTGGAACTCGGTGGTGCGCAGGAACGGCCGCGTGCGCAGCTCCCAGCGCATCACGCTGCACCACTGGTTGTAGAGCAGCGGCAGGTCGCGGTAGGACTGCACCCACTTGCTGTAGAGCTCGCCGAAGATCGTCTCGGAGGTCGGGCGGATGGCGAGGGGCTCCTCGAGCTCCTTGCCACCGGCGTGCGTGACGACGGCCAGCTCGGGCGCGAAGCCTTCGACGTGCTTGGCCTCGCGCTGGAAGAAGCTCATGGGGATGAGCAGCGGGAACGACAGGTTCTCGTGCCCGGTCTCCTTGAACATGTCGTCGAGGCCGCGCTGGATGTTCTCCCACAGCGCCCAGCCGTACGGCCTGATGACGAAGCTGCCCCTGATGGGGCTGAGGTCGACGAGCTCGGCGCGGTAGACGATGTCGTTGTACCAGCCGGAGAAGTCCTGGTCTTGCGTCGGTAGTGCGTTGGCCTTGGCCATGACGGGACAGCTTATCAGGGCGCCACGGCTAGGCGTTCACCTGCTCGTCTCGCGCCCTGTCAGGTGATGAGGAGCGGGACGCCGGCGTGCGCGAGCACCTCGTCGAGCACCCCGCCTGTGACGTCCTCCAGCCAGGGGTTGTAGCGCCGGCTGCCCATGGCGAGCAGGTCGCAGCCGTACGCGCCGAGGGTTCTGAGAACAGCTGTCGCGACGTCGCCGCGCTCCTCGACGAGTATCGGCTCGACGCCCAGTCCATGCAGATAAGCAGCGGCCTTCTCGAGCGTCTCCGCCGCCGGCCTGGCGCGCTCGTCGACGCTGATGACGACAGGCGTCAGCGACGACCTGAGGCAGACGTAGGCAACGGCGAACAGCGCCTCCTCAGACTTAGCGCCACCGTCGAACGCGACGAGCGGCTTGGCGAGTAGGGAGGCGCCGCCACGCGCCAACCAGATCGGCTTGGGGCAGCGGCGCAGCAGCGGCCTGACCGCCGGCGAGCGAGGCGGAGCCGAGGGGTGACGGACCGCCGCCACCACGAGATCGACGTAAGCCGCGCGGACCCTGACGGCTTTGACGAGGTCGTCGCGGCTGCGGGCGAACTGACCGCGCACGCCCGCCTCGACGGCGGCAGCCTCGAACAACTCGCGCTGCTCCTGAACGCCTTCGGCATCCGCGGCGGCGGGAGCTACCCGCAGCGCGTAGGCAGCGGCCCCCTCCTCGGCCGCGATCCTGAGCCCGTGGGCGAGCACGTCGGCATCGGTGTCGGCGCCCGTGAACAGCAGCATCACGGCGTCGACGAGCGTCAGCCTCTCCCCGGTCTCGGCGGCGGTCCGCCTGGCCCTGTGAAGCGCCTCGGTCAGGTCGCGCCTGCCGCGAGCTCCCTCGGCGAGACCTTCCGCCAGCTCCGGACCGTCCATGGCCCAACCGAGCTCCCGCTCGAGACGGCCGCGGTGCTCGGAGAGGAACAGGTAGAGGTCGGTGACGGTGCGGCCCTCGAACGTCTCCAGCAGACGGTGCTCGCGGATCGCCTTGACGACCGGCAGGTAGACGGCGTCGTACCAGTGCACGACGGCCTCCTCCCAGGTCACGGGACGATCTAGGTCGATGCCCATGAAGTAGCGATGGACGCTGATGTGCTCGAGCAACTCGGGGTACGCGCCCGGCGCGGTCACTTTCAGGTCGGCGCCCTCGCGCAGCGAGTCGAGCTGCGTCTGCTCCAGGAAGTCGGCGTGCTCGCTGGCGATGATCAGGTCGTCGCGGTCGGCGTCAGAGCGCAGCGGCACACGGCTGTGCACCGTCGTGACGTAGCCCTGGATGCTCTTGGCGCCGATCTGACGCGCCACCGACACGCGGTGGTTGCCGTCCTTTACGAAGTACGCGTCGCCGATGCGGTAAGCCTCGATCGGCGGCACGCCCTCGAGGCCGGTCATGGCGAGCTTGACGTTCACCCAGCGCGTCTCGTCCTCGTTGACGAGCGGCAGGAACTCACGGTTGAAGTCCTGGTAGCGACCGACGCTGCCGACTATCTTCGAGAGTGGGATGTCCTCTAGCTGACGTCTGGCGCCTTCGACGGCGCGCAATTGGCGCCTTACCTCTTCGTACGAGAGGAGGCGGTTCTCGCCTCCGGACAAAAGCGACAGGATCGCCCTGACATCCGCTCGGCGCCGGGCCTTGCGGAAGTCGTTAACGGCGTTGCTCAGATCGAGGCTACGGCTCGACATAGGGGGATTCTGCCACGCGTGAGTATGAGGCCCTGATATACTCCCGCCGAGATGGCGCCGCGAATGACCCCGCTCGGCCTCGCTCCTGACTGAGCCGCAGGGCTCGCTCAGGTGGGGCGCCGTGGTAGGTCTTCGGCGCCTTTTTCGTTGCGGCAACCCGCACGGTAAGCGGCTGTACCCAGCCTAGACGGCTCCCGTCCGCGGCCCGGAGGACGTAGATGTTCGACTCAGACAGCGAAGAACCTAGCGCCAGCCGACAGCGGCGAGACGCCGGGCGAGAAGCTCATGGCCGCGGCGCCACACCCGCGGTCATCGATCCGGTCGAGGAAGAGACAGTCGACGTCGACCTGCTGAAGTCGGCCGAGATCGTGATCACGCCGGCCACGCAGCCAGAGCCGGAGCCACGATCCGACCTGAGCGCATCCGGCACCTACTACGCCACCACGCCGATCTTCTACGTCAACGCCGCTCCTCACATGGGTCACTCCTACACGACGATCCTCGTCGACGTCGTGACCCGCTTCCACCGCCTGCGCGGGGACGACACCTTCTTCCTCACCGGCACCGACGAGCACGGCGAGAACATCCAGAAAGCCGCCGACGCGCACGGCAAGAGCCCGCAGGCTTACGCCGACGAGATCTCGGCGCAGTTCCGCTCGACCTGGGACCGCCTCGGCATCCGCTACGACGACTTCATCCGCACCACCGAGGAGCGCCACAAGAGGGTCGTCAGCGACATCCTGCAGAAGGTCTACGACGCCGGCGACATCGTCTACGGCGAGTACTCCGGCCTCTACTGCGTGAAGTGCGAGCGTTACTACACCGAGAAGGAGCTCGAGAACGGCCTGTGCCCACAGCACGAGATCGCCCTCGAGCACCGCACCGAGGCCAACTGGTTCTTCCGCATGGAGAAGTACCGCGAGTGGCTGCGCGACCTGCTGCACGAGAAGCCCGACCTGATCAGACCGGAGCGCTACCGCAACGAGATCCTCGCCATGCTGCGCGAGCCGATCGGCGACCTGAGCATCAGCCGCCCGCGCGAGCGCGTGCCGTGGGGCATCCCGCTGCCGTGGGACGACAGCCACGTCATCTACGTCTGGTTCGACGCGCTGATCAACTACTACTCGGCCCTCGCCAGCCGCGACGCCGTCGACCGCTACTGGCCGGCGGTGCAGCACTTCATCGCCAAGGACATCCTCAAGCCGCACGGGCTGTTCTGGCCGATCATGCTCAAGGCGGCCGGCATCCCGCTCTACCAGCACCTGAACGTCCACGGCTACTGGCTCTACGACGAGCGCAAGATGAGCAAGTCGCTCGGCAACGTGGTGCGGCCGCTGGACCTACAGAAGAAGTACGGCAACGACGCGCTGCGCTACTTCCTGGTGCGCGACATGACCTACGGTCTCGACTCGAACTTCACAGAGCCGGCCATCGCCGAGCGCATCAATGCCGACCTCGCCAACGACCTCGGCAACCTGCTCAACCGCACGCTGGGGATGATCGGCCGGTACCGCGACGGCGTCGTGCCGGCTGCGGGGACCCTCGAGGAGATCGACCAGAGCCTCAAGCGTGCGTTATTGGCGCTGCCGGAGAGCTTCGCGCGGCAGTTCGAGGCGCTGCAGTTCGATCGCGCCATCGAGAGCGTCATGGACGCGGTGCGGCAGGCGAACAAGTACATCGCCGAGACCAAGCCGTGGGAGCTCGCCCGCGACACCGCCGACGCGCAGCGGCTCGATACGGTCCTGAACACTCTGGTGGAGGCGTTGAGGTGCGCCAGCATCCTCCTCGACCCGGTGATCCCGGCGAAGGCGCACGAGCTACGCAAGCAGCTCGGCATCCGCAACGCGCCGTTCGACCTGCAGGCCGCGTCACAGTGGGGGTTGGTGCCGCCCGGTACCAAGACGGCACCGGGTACGCCGCTGTTCCCGCGCATAGATCTGGATGAGCTGAACGCGCAGATCGCGGCCGAAGCCGCCGAGGCGGAGGCTGCTGCGGAAGCTGCGGTGGCAGCGGCCGCAAGAGCCGCCGCTCCGGAATCGGTGTCGATCGCCGCCGCGCCGCAGGTCGAGAACGAGCCGGTTCAAGAGACAGCTCAAGAATCGGCCGCTGAGGCAGCCGCCGAGATCGAGCACAAGGCGCCGATCACCATCAACGACTTCGCCAAGGTCGAGCTGCGCGTCGTCACCGTCGTGGCGGCCGAGCAGCATCCGAACGCCGACAAGCTGCTGGTCCTGACGGTGAAGCTAGGCTCCGAGACGCGCACGGTGGTCTCAGGCATCAAGGCTCACTACGCACCGGCCGACCTGGTGGGCAAGAAGCTGGTGCTCGTCACCAACCTGCAGCCGGTGAAGCTCCGCGGCGTCGAGAGCCAGGGCATGATCCTGGCGGCGGAGGACGAAGGCGCGCTGAGCGTCGTCACCCTTGACCGCGACCTGCCCGACGGCAGCGAGGTGCGCTGACCCCTTAGGCCGCGCCGGCCTTCAACGTGGCCTACGGCGCTAGCTTCTGCGCTGCCTGCAGCAACGCGCGCAACGCCGAGGTCCGCTCCTCGAGTTGAGCTCGCGTGCGCAGCTTCACGTGCCGCATCGCCTTGCCCGAGCCTTCGAGCAGACCATCCGCGTCGGGCAGGCTCGAGCCGCGCATGAAGTGAAGGTTCACCCACTTGGCGTGCGCGGCCAGAGCCAGCATGCCCCAGCCGTCGTAGCCGTACTGTTTGGCGCCGTAACCGGTCATGCCATCGACCAGGTCGGTGGCGTGCTCGAGGTCGGGCGGGAGCTCGGCGAGTATCAGCCTGTGCAGCGCCAGGTACAGGTCGCGGACCTGCTCGCTGCGGCCGGCCAACACCTCTGCGATCTGAGCCTCGTCCGCGTTCTGCTGATGCGGGTGGTCGGTCACAAGACCCACTCACCGCCGCGCATGACAGGCACGACGCCGCCGTCAGCCTTGATGCCGTCGACATCGAGCCGAGGCGAGCCGAACATGAAATCGACGTGGGCGAGGGAGTCGTTGAGGCCCTTGGCCGCCTGTTGCTCCTTGCTCATACCGAGACTGCCGGCGAGGTTCGTCGGGTAGGCACGGCCGAGAGCCATGTGGCAGGCCGCGTTCTCGTCGAACAGGGTCTCGAGGAACAGGATGCCGGTCTTCGCGATAGGGCTCGAAGCGGGCACCAGGGCGATCTCGCCCAGCCGTCTAGCGCCCTCGTCGGTGGCGAGGATGCCGTCGAGCGCGCCCTGGCCCTTGCCTGCCCGAGCCTCGACCACCACGCCGTCAGCGAAGCGGAGCTCGAAGTCGTCGATCATCTGGCCGTTGTACGAGAGCGGCATGCTGGCGCGCACGACACCGTTCACGCGCTCGCGGTGCGGCGCTGTGAAC
Source organism: uncultured bacterium (assembly GCA_964392895.1). Taxonomy (GTDB): domain Bacteria; phylum Deinococcota; class Deinococci; order Deinococcales; family Trueperaceae; genus CAYMRL01. The sequence continues at coordinate 283,795 of CAYMRL010000002.1, read as the reverse complement.
ACCTCTTCGGTCGGCATGTTGGCGACGAAGTCGATGCCGCGCTCCGAGACCGAGCCGCCGCCGTCCCACAGGTGGTCGTCGGCCAGGCCGACGGTGATGTCGGTGCCGGGACCAGTGAAGTGGAGCGAGGCGAAGCGGTGCTCGTTGAGCGCGGTCTTCTTGGCCTTGAGCAGGTCGTTGTGCTCGCGCCAGGCGGTCACGGGGTCGGGCAGGTCCATGCGGGTGGCGGTGAAGATGGCGTCCCAGAGCTTGGCGACGGCTGCGTCCTCGCTCAGGTCGGGGAACACCAGCCTTGCCCAGGCCGGCGCGGCCGCGGCAGCGACGCACCACGGGATCGCGTCGCGCATCGTCAGCTCCGAGCGGCGTTTGGTGGCGGCCTGCCACGCCTTCAGGTAGGTGGCGAAGCGTTCCGGGTCCGTCCCGGCCAACGCGTCGGGGTCGTCTGACACTATCGAGAGGGCGGCGGCCCCCTCCTCCGCCAAGGCGTTGAGACCCTGCGCCAAGTGCGTGGACACGATCTCGAACGACCCTTCCGGACCGTGAAGGAAGCGGGCGCGGGTCACGGCGTCGTCGTTGTAGATGACATCTACATACGGCGAGCCGAGCTGGTAGGCGATGGCCACGCACTCGCGCACCAGCGGCGCCGACTCTACGCCTGCGCGGATCACCAGCTTCTGGCCGCTCTGCACGTTGACGCCTACCTTGACAAGCAGCTCGGCGTACGCGCGCAGGCGATCTTGGAACGTAACGGTAGGCATGGCGAGCATGCTAGCAGCGCGGCGGCATCGTCATCCCAGGTAGATCGCCCAGTACTTGCAGGTCCCTGTCCACACCGTCACGCTCTTGCTGCGCGCAGGATCGGGCGCGTTCACCGTGACCAGCACGCGGCAGGATGCGACCTCCTCGATCGTGTTGGTGCCCGGCTTGAAGAGCAGGAAGGTCGCTGAAGGATCGTTTGACGAGAGCCGCACTACTTCCGTCCCGTAACCCGGGTGGTCGGCGAGGAGCTGCCAGGTGTAGGTGAGCGCCTCGCTGTACGGGTTGTCGACAGAGACTGACGCCCGGTAGCGCAGCGTCGGGTTCTGCCCGGCCAACACGCATCCCGAGTTGCGCAGGTCGATGGTGGCACCACTACTGACCGTGAAGTCGCTGCAGCCCAGGAACTGCCCGTTGAGATACACCGCGTCGCGAGCGTAGACCCTGTAGGCGCTTATCTGCGGGTACGGGTTGGAGCCGGCGGGTTGGACGTTGACGACCAAGACGTCGGACGCGGCCTGGCCCTCGGAATCCGTCGTGCGCGCCGTGACAGTGCGGGCGCCCTCAGCGACGAAGTTGACCTGAGCCTGACAGCCGCTGCCGGTGACGGTGTCAGGTGCGACGACCGTCCAGGTCATCCGCGAGCAGAGCCCCGCCGTGCCTGACTCGTTCGGGTCGCTGGGCGTGGCCGTCACGCTGTGGGCGAAGCCGATGTAGCCGGTCGCGTCGCCGCTGAGTTGCACCGTGGGTGGAGTGTTGACGACGCTGAGGTCGAAGCTGATCGACGCGCTGCGGCCGGCATGGCTGGCCGTGACCGTCAGGGCGTGCGTGCCGGAAGTCGTGAACGTTATCGGCAGGCTCGGCGGTGTGAACGCCCCCGGCCTGAACGCGAACGGCCCGTTGTAGAGCGTACCGGAGACGTTCGACTGCACCCGTAGGGTGACGGTCGAGGCCGAGGAGTGAGTGACCTTGAAGAACTGAGCGAGGTTGACGCTGACGCGCAGGTCGGCGCGCCTAGCAGGCGGAACGGTGCCGAGGGTGATGACCGGCGCCTCGGTGCTGCCTGGGCTCACCTGCTCGGCACGCCAGGCGGAGCCGCGATTCGTGCCGAACTCGAGCACGCTCATCGAGCTGAACACCTGCTCGACGTAGTCGGCGGGGACGTAGTAGTAGCCGCCGTCGCCGGCGCCGCAACCCCAGGAGTTCTTGATCACGAAGTAGCCGCCGCCACCGGCGTTGACCGGTCCGGCGACCGTCGACAGCGCGGCGTTGCTCAGGAACCCGACGATCTGCACGACGTGTCCACCGCACTTCTTGGTGACGCCTCCCGCGCTGCTCGTGCACTCCTTGGCGTAGTCGGTGACGACGCCGAGGGCCGCGTTAGAGAAGCCGTTGTAGACGGGATGCGAAGCGATGATCACGTGCCCGCGAGCCAGGTACTGCCGGTAGCGGTTCAGGTCGAACGACTGACCGCTCGACCAGATCTGCAGCGCCGTGCTCGCCAAAGGTCCGCTGCCTGTGTAGGTCGTCGTTCTATAGGCGCAGAAGGGTATGCGGACGCCGTTGATCGACACCAGGGTGCAGACCATCGCGCTCTGGTGCGCCGTCTCCGAGCAGGCTAGGCCCGCGTACTGCTTGCAGGAGCCGACGAAGTCCTTGGCCGCGCCGTCGGTGGAGCTGGTCCTGCCGAGCGACGGGTTGTACTGCCAGAAGCTCTCGCTCGGTAGCCGTTGCCCCGTCGCTACCGCGGAGCCGAGCGCGGAGTTGGAGCTGTGGCTCTCCACGAAGTCGCTGCGCGCCCACACGTACTTGGCCTGGTTGACGAAGAACTGCTCGGACAGGTCGACAGGGTTGTCGTTCTGGACGCGCTCGCGGCTCTCGACGGCGCCGATGGCCGCGAAGGCCCAACAGGTGAAGCGCATGCGCTGGTTCTTCATCGGCGAGAGGAAGTTCCTCAGCGGGAACCAGTAGTTGGCGAAGTAACCGGTGGGAGCCGCGCAGGTGGCGTCTTGGTCGCGTCCGGGCACGGGCGTCTGGAACTGGTCGAGCTCGCTCTGCCAGAGCGGGTCGTAGTGGACGTTGTCGAGTTGCACGTCGCTCAGGAGCGCGAGCAAGCCGTCGAGGTAAGTGAGAGCCTCGTTGATCTCCTCCACCGAGGAACCCTCGAGGCTCTCGGGCGTGTAAGCCTCGCTCTTCAGGGAGTCCGGCAGCAGGTCGTAGCTCATCTTGTAGTCGGCGAGAGCGTTCTCAGGGTCGGCAGCCAGGGCCAGACTGGCCGCGGCCTCGACGACCCGCTCGCCGACGCCCATCAGCGTGACTACCTCGTCACCGACGACGATAGAGGTACCCGGCTCGCTCCCCGTTGCGCCTTCGGCGGCCTCCAGCAGGTCGAGCAGTGCGGGGCTGGGAGCCGTGACCGACTGCAGCTCGAGCAGATCTGCCGCGAACAGCGCCTCGAATGCCGCGCGCTGGTCGGCCTCATCGGCGACGACGGTGACCGTCAGCGACCCGTCCTTGACCCCGGCATAGAAGTCGGCCGGGCTGAGCGAAGCGGCGTCCTCCGGCACGTCCCCTTGCCATGAAGACTCCGTCACGAAGACGTCGCTCATGTCTGGTGTCTGGGTACAGCCCACCAGGCCGATGGCCAGGACGAGGCACAAGAGATAGCCGCCCAACCGGAAACCACACCGCCTAGAAGACGCCATGCCAAAGCCTCCGATGGAACTCACGACAGCTGTGATGGTGCTGTGATGCTGCTGTGATGCTGGACTTCGCGCGAACTGTAGCACGCCGCCACGGTCGGTGGCGGTGCTGACGGTAGCTGGCAACCGTCCGACCTCGTCGCCTTCGACTAGAATCAGAGAGCCTGGGTTCCACGATCCGCTCAATGGCGCCCACGGCCACAATCTGGTTCCTTCGGGGCAGGGTGCAAGTCCCTACCGGCGGTGATGGCCTCAACCAGCTTCTTGCGGCGTTGGGGACCGAGCCCGCGAAGCCTGTAATCAGGCCCGAACCGGTGAGATTCCGGTGCCGACGGTGATAGTCCGGATACGAGAAGGAGGTTCGCGAGCTGTCAACCGGCAGTTCGTACGTCATGCATTCAGATCCCAACGGCGCCGCCCGGAACGGCGCCACCTGGAAAGACGACGACGTAGCCTTCATGAGGCGCGCGCTCGAGCTGGCCGAGCGCGGACGCGGCACCGTCAGCCCGAACCCGCTCGTCGGATGCGTCCTGGTCAAGAACGGCAGCGTCATCGGCGAGGGTTGGCATGAGCGCGCCGGCGAGGCACATGCCGAGGTACGGGCGCTCGCCGCCGCCGGTGACGCCGCGCGCGGCGCGACCGCGTACGTCACGCTCGAACCGTGCGCCCACACCGGCCGCACGGGACCGTGCACCGAGGCGCTCATCGGCGCGGGCATCGCTCGTGTCGTCGTGGCGTCGCTCGATCCCAACCCGGCGGTGAACGGTCGCGGCGTGGAGAGGTTGCGAGCGCAAGGCATCTCGGTGGAGATCGGTCTACTGCGCGCTACGGCCGAGACCCAGAACGAGGTCTTCCGTACCGCTCAGCTCCTGCGCCGGCCGTTCGTGCTGTACAAGACGGCGATGTCGCTCGACGGCAAGATCGCCGTCCGCACCGGCCGCTCGCGCTGGATCACAGGTCCCAGCGCTCGACAGCGCGTGCACCAGTGGCGCGCCGAGCTGGACGCCGTGGCGGTCGGCGTCAACACGCTCCTGCTCGACGACCCGACCCTCACCGCACGCGAGCCCGCCGGTCGCACGCCGCTCAAGGTCGTCTTCGACAGCGTGGCGCGCACCCCGCCCACGGCGAAGCTGTTCGCGCCCGACGAAGCCGGTGTCCCGGCCCGCGTCGTCATCTACTGCACCTCTGAAGCCCCGCAGAGCCGCGTGGCGGCGTTGGAATCGGTCGGCGCGACAGTCGTGCGCACCTCATCGGAGCGCGGTCGCCCCGTCGTCGCGGCTGTGTTGAGCGACCTGCTCGCGCGCGGAGTCACCAGCGTGCTGCTCGAGGGCGGTGGCACGCTCGCCTGGGACTTCTTCGCGCACGGCTTCGTCGACAAGGTCGCGTGGTTCATAGCTCCGAAGCTGTTGGGAGGCACCGCGGCGGGACCCCTGGGCGGCCTCGGCGTGGCCAGCATGGCTGACGCGTTCGAGCTCGAGGACGTCGTGACGCAGAGCATCGGCGCCGATCTGCTCGTCACGGGGCGAGTAGTCGGCGCCCGCGCGCCGCTCACACAACCAGCAGTCATGGAAGAGGTCGAGTGATGTTCACAGGCATAGTCGAGGAGGTCGGCGTCGTCGAGTCCTCCGTCGAGGCAGGCGGCAACGTCCGCGTCAGGATCGGAGCGGCCGAGGTCGTCGATGACGCGACCATCGGTGCCTCGATCGCGGTCTCCGGCTGCTGTCTCACGGTGGTGGAGCTGCACGACAGCGCTTTCAGTGTCGAACTTAGCCGTGAGACCATAGCCAAGACCGCGCCGCGCTGGCACGTAGGCGCCCGTGTCAACCTCGAGCGGGCCATGGCAGCCACCGGCCGCTTCGGCGGTCACGTGGTGAGCGGGCACGTCGACGGCGTCGGCGAGGTTCTGAGTGTTTCTGATGAGCCGGGCGCCTACGTGCTGCGCGTCGCCGCTCCTCCCGCACTAGCCAGGCACCTGGTGCCGAAGGGCAGCATCACCGTCGACGGCGTCAGCCTCACCCTCGTCGACGTCGGCGGGGCGGCCGGCACGCGTCCGGAGTGGCCGCCGCACGAGTTCAGCCTCTGGTTGATCCCGCACACGCTGGCCGTCACGACCCTGGGGGAGCTCGCGGCAGGCTCGAAGGTGAACCTCGAGAGCGACGTCATCGCCAAGTACGTCGAGCGTCTGACCGCGCTACGCGAGGTCGAACGTGCCTGAGCGCCTCGCGACGGTCGAGGAGCTACTCGCCGAGCTGCGGGCCGGCCGGCCCGTGATCGTGGTCGACGACGAGGACCGCGAGAACGAGGGCGACCTGATCCTCGCCGCCCAGAGCATCACGCCCGAGCAGGTCGCCTTCACCATCAGGCACACGGGTGGCGTGGTGTGCCTCGCCATGACCAACGAGTTGGCTGACCGGCTCGAGCTGCCACCGATGGTCGCCAACAACACGGCGCGGCGCGGCACCGCCTTCACGGTCTCGATCGAGGCGCGCGAGGGCGTCAGCACCGGTATCAGCGCGCAAGACCGCGCCACCACCATCCTCAGGGCCGTCGCGGACGGCGCGTCCGCCGTCGACCTGGCCCGTCCCGGCCACGTCTTCCCGCTCAGGGCGCAGGACGGCGGCGTGCTGCGGCGCGCTGGGCATACCGAAGCGGCCGTGGATCTGACGCGCCTGGCGGGCCTCAAGCCCGCGGCGGCGCTCTCGGAGCTGATGCACGACGACGGCTCGATGATGCGTCTGCCTGCGATCCTCGACTTCGCCGCCGAGCACGGGCTGAAGGTAGGGACCATCGCCGACCTGATCGCCTATCGCCTGGGTCGCGACGCCTTCGTCAAACGCGTCGTGAGCGCGAAGCTGCCGACGGTCTGGGGCGAGTTCATCGTTCACGGCTTCGTCGACGAGGTCAGCGGCGCCGAGCATGTCGCGCTCAGCTTCGGCGACATCGGCGACTCAGGTGGCGCCGCCGAGGAACCGGTGCTCGTGCGCATGCACTCCGAATGCCTCACCGGCGACGCGCTGCACAGCCTGCGCTGCGACTGCGGCTTCCAGCGCGACGCCGCGCTCGAGGCCATCGCCAAGGAGGGCCGCGGTGTCCTGGTCTACCTGCGCCAGGAGGGACGCGGCATCGGCCTGATCAACAAGCTCAAGGCTTATCGGCTGCAAGACGAGGGCGCCGACACGGTCGAGGCCAACGAGAGCCTCGGCTTCGGCGCCGACCTGCGCGAGTACGGTATCGGCGCGCAGATGCTCGTCGACCTGGGCGTCAAGCGCCTGCGGCTTCTCACCAACAACCCTCGCAAGATAAGGGCGTTGGCCGGCTTCGGGCTGGAGGTCGTCGAGCGCGTGCCGCTGCACGCCGGCGAGAACCTTCACAACCAGCGCTACCTGCGCACCAAGGTGGAGAAGCTCGGTCACTTGGAGCAGTAGCATGCCTGCCTCACCCCTCTCCGCGCGCTCCGACTCGCACGCGCCCGCCTATCGCGACAGACGCGACGGCAAGCGCCGCGGTGGAGGCGGTGAAGGCGCTGGGGGCGTCCTCGGTAATCGCGGCCGTGCCGGTCGGGCCCAGCGCCACCCTCAGGCGGCTAGGCCTGGAGGCTGACGAGGTCGTGTGCCCGACGTGGCGGGACGATCTGTCGAGCGTCGGGGAGTGGTACCGGGACTTCTCGCAGACGTCGGATGCAGAGGTCGTCGAGTTGCTGGCAAGCGCTGCCGCGTCGGAGCTTAAGGGCAGGCCCGCGCCTACCCGCCACCCGAAAGCAACCCCCTGAACATGAAGTAGGCGGCCGCGAGCAGGCACAAAGCCGCCCACAGGTAGTCGAGCTTCAAGGGCTCCTTGAGGTAGAAGAGCGCGAACGGCACGAAGACCGTCAGCGTTATCACCTCTTGCAGCACCTTGAGCTGGCCGACGGAGAGCACAGAGTGGCCGATGCGGTTGGCGGGCACCTGCAGCAGGTACTCGAACAGCGCGATGCCCCAGGAGATGAGGGCCGCGATCAGCCACGGCTTGTGGTTCAGGTTCTTGAGATGACCGTACCAGGCGAACGTCATGAACACGTTGCTGGCGATGAGCATGAGGATGGTGGTCCACACCGGTCGCATGCGAGATCGGCGCAAGACTACACCTTTCCGTCACGGTGGATGACGCCGCTGCCTGGGAGCCGGCGCTGCTAACCTGCCGCATGGAACTGCGCCGGTTCAGCGTGCTTGGCTACTTACTCGTCGCCTTCGCCGTCTTCTCGCTGATGTGGGCCGCGTCTTGAGCGGCGCTGCTCGCTTCATCGTCTACGTGACCGACCAGGCGCGCAGCGCCTCGTTCTACGCCGCCGCTCTCGGCCAGGCGCCGCGGCTCGACGTGCCAGGCATGACCGAGTTCGACCTACCTGGCGGCGGGATCCTCGGGCTGATGCCGGAAGCCGGCATCGTGAAGCTGCTGGGCGAGAAGCTGCCGGACCCGGCCGGCGCACGCGGCGTTCCCCGCTCCGAGCTCTACCTGACGCATCCTGACGCAGACACCTGTCACGCTCGCGCCCTTCGAACCGGCGCCGTCGAGCTGAGTCCGATGCTGCCGCGCGACTGGGGCGATCACGCCGCCTACAGCCTCGATCCCGACGGGCACGTGCTCGCCTTCGCGAGGCTCGGCTCGCAAGCCGCCCTGCCCCGTAGCCAAGTGCTCCGACTCGACCACGTTCAGCTAGCCATGCCTGCCGGCCAGGAGTCGGCGGCCCGAGGCTTCTTCGTGGGACTCCTCGGCATGCAGGAGGTGGCGAAACCGGCCGCGCTGGTAAGCCGCGGCGGCTGCTGGTTCCGTTCCGGGCAGGTCTCGCTCCACCTCGGTGTCGAGGCTGACTTCCGGCCGCAACGCAAGGCGCATCCCGCCCTAAGGGTGAGCGACCTTGACGCCCTGGCGAGGTCGCTGGAGAGCGCAGGCCACAGGGTGACTTGGGACGACCTGATCCCCGGCGTGCGCCGCTTCTACACCTCTGACCCCTTCGAGAACCGGATCGAGCTCATCGAAGCGCAGGGCGCGCCGGCCTCCCGGCAGGAGCCCGATCCCTCGCACCGAGCGCGCGCAGGCGGAGGGCTAGTCATACGCCACCTCCTGCCATCGGACTACCGAACCGTGATCTCGGTCGTCGACGACTGGTGGGGCCGACCGATGCGCCACCTGTTGCCGTACGTCTTCCTCGAGCACTTCGGTCCGACCAGCTTCGCTATCGACGGCGCCGCTGGTCTGCGAGCGTTCCTCGTCGGTTTCTTCTCGCAGTCAGACCCCGAGGTCGCCTACATCCACTTCATCGGTGTCGACCCGACCTCGCGCGGGAACGGTCTGGGCCATGCGCTTTACGAGAGGTTCTTCGAGGCCGCGAGAGAGCGCGGCTGCGTCGAGGTACACAGCGTCACATCGCCTGGCAACGCGCTCTCCATCGCCTTCCACCGCAAGCTGGGCTTCGAGCTGCAGCCCGGTGACGGCGATATCGACGGCATGCCCATCGTCCTCGACCACGGCGGCACCGGTCAGAGCCGTGTGCGCTTCCGCAAGCGGCTGTAGGCGGCGAGCGCTCGACCCGCTTCTCGGCACCTCGGGACCTAAGTGACGGTGGAGGCTTCACCCATGGCTGACGCGAACAAGCGCAAGCTGATCGTCTCGAACTTCGTGACGATCGACGGTTACTACGAGGCCAAGGACAAGACGATCGACGGCCTCTTCGAGCATTTCCACGAGAGCTACTACGTCGATCAGAGCTTCGACCACTACAACACCGAGCGGCTCCTTGCCGCCGACACGCTGATCCTCAGCGGCCGCGCCTCGTTCCTCGGCAACAAGACGTACTGGACCGGTGTGCAGGGCGACCCCAAGGCCACGCCCATCCGCCGGCAGTTCGCCGACCTCATCGCACGCGTCGAGAAGCTGGTGGTCTCGGACAAGATCACACCTGAGGACCTATCTCCATGGACCAACTCACGGATCGTGAAGGTGGCCGACGCCGTAGCCGAGGTGGCCGCGCTGAAGCGGACCGAGGGGCGCGACATCCTGATCCTCCTAGGGCGCGTCCTCTGGAACCACCTGTTGCGGCACGGCTTGATCGACGAGCTTCACCTTACGACCTTTCCCATCGTCGCGGGCGATGGGGTACCGCTGTTCGACGGCCGGCCTCCGGTCTCGCTCAAGCTGACCGAGACTCGCACCTGGCAAGGCTCGGGCAACGTGTTCGCGCGTTACGAGGTTATCTACAAGAGGACTTCGCAGAGCGACGTAGAAGGCGGCTCCGGCTAATGACATCGGCCGGCAGAGGTTGAGCGGTGCTACGCTCCAGAAATGTTCGGCCTGCCCGGCGACACCGACCCCAAGATCGAAGCTCTGCTGGTCGAGGGATACCGTGCGATGGCAGCTAAGCAGAAGCTGGAGCGCCTCCAAGCCCTCACTCAAGATGTGCAGCGGCTTGCCATGTTGGACGTACGTAGACGCCATCCCGAATGCGATGAAAGAGAGCGGGCGCTGATGGTCGCCTCCAGGTGGATCGAGCCCGATTTGATGTTGCGGGCATTCGGATGGGACAGCCGCTCGCAGGATCGATGATGCTCGCTTCGCCCATCGCCGTCGTGACAAGCCTGGCCCGGGCCTTCGATCGGTTGGGTATCAGGTACCTCGTTGGTGGTTCCTTCGCCAGCTCGATCTACGGGATTACACGCGCTACACAAGTTGACGAGTTGCCGACCGCGTCTAGATGCCGCCTTCCACCAACCTGGCGGCGATCAACCTCGCCAACGCCTCGACCTCGTCGATGGACTGGAAGAACTTGGTCGGCAAGCCGTCGTCCCAGTTCATGTACTTCAGCTCCACCAGCCACTCGCCGACGGCGAAGCTGACGTTGAGCTCCCCCACCATGTCGTTCAGCGGATCCAGCCTGAAGAACTTGACTCCGCGATGGCCTAGATCGTCGATCCAGGCGAAGCCCCAGCTCGCCGCCTCGGCATCCTCACCGATGAACTCGACGTTCCTGACTCCGCCCTCGGCGGAGTAACCGGAGGTCACCAAGAAGATCAGCGAGTCGGTCAGGCGGGCTCCGACGGCGCTGTAGAGCCGGTTGCAGGTCCCCTCCTCCTCGGCGACCCAGCCGGAGGTGCGGCGTTCGATCGGTTCGGTCCAGTCGAAGGCGACCTCGTGGATGAGACCGTCGGGGAAGACCTCGTCGCACCATGGCGACGGCGTGGTGTCGATCCCCAGCTCGTTCACCTGGGCCGCGGCGTGGCCAAGCAGGAGTGCAGTGAGCAGCGAGGCGACGACCCAACCTCTCGCGAACGCAGTGCCCATACGGCCGGTTCCGGCTCGTCTCGGCCGGCCAGATTGCGTGTGTTCCATGCCGCACCATACGACCTGATCGGCCGAGTTCGCGAACTGTGACATAACCTCACAACTCGTTTCAGTCTCGACACTAGACTCCTGGCAGCTTCGAGCCACCACGACCTGGAGGTCGCATGCGCCTGCAAAGGGTGCTCTTCTCGCTGATCTTGTCTCTATCTCCTCTCGCTTTCGGTCAGTCGCTCGAGGGGACCTGGATCTTCTCGGCCAACGGGCAGACCCTCACCCTGACGCTCAGCGCCGGCGACAGAGGAACCATCGACGGGCAACCCATCGCGTGGCAGGTGTTAAACGGGTTGCTCTACATGCAGGCAGGGGACGGCTCGGTGTCGGGTTACGGCTTCCAGCTGAGCGGCGACGGCCTGACCCTGTGGGGAGGCGATCTTCCTGGGGCGATCACGTTCACGCGTGGTCAAGCCAATGCATCCGGCCAGGCGCAAAGCCCCTTCGGCAGCGACCCGACCGGGCCAGGTGGCGTCCGCCAAGAGCTGGTCGGCCGCTGGTGCGACGTCTCGACCTTCATGGCCAACAGCGGCGGCGGCTCTTCGAGCTCGACCTGCATCGAGTTGCGCGCTGACGGCACCTACCTGGTTGCCTCCGAGAGCAGCATGGATGCCTACGCTCCAGGGATGTGGGGCGGCACGAACGCAAGCAACGAGGACGCCGGGCGCTGGACGGCCACCGCGACCACGCTCACGGCCACCTCGGAACGCGGCACCACCGCCACCTACCAGTTGCAGCTGCGGAACAACCAGAACGGAGACCCCATGATCTGCCTGGGCAGCATGTGTTACGCCACTTACTGGCAGAAGCCTGGGTGGTGAGGGGTGGGTCGACGCTCACCCGGGACCCGAGCCTCATCCTTGTAAATCCACCATCTAGACTCCATGATTACGCGGTCGGCGCGGTAGTCTCACGCTGGGAGCGCGACCCATGGACATCCTCAGCACCGAGTTCCTCCTCACCTCGCTGATCGTGGTGCTCATCCCCGGCACCGGCGTCGTGTTCACGATCTCGACCGGCATCGCCCAGGGCGCCAGAGGCAGCATCTACGCCGCTCTCGGTTGCACCGCGGGGATCCTCCCTCACCTGCTAGCCACGGTGCTGGGCCTGGCAGCGGTGATGCACACCAGCGCGGTGGCTTTCCAACTGCTCAAGTACGCCGGCGTCGCCTACCTGCTCTACCTGGCGTACGCGACCTGGCGTGACCGCACTGAGCTGACCGTTGAGGATACGCCCAAGCGCAGCAGCGCGCGCTCACTGATGGTCAGAGCGTTCCTGCTCAACATCCTCAACCCGAAGCTGACGATCTTCTTCCTCGCCTTCCTACCTCAGTTCGTGCGTCCGGACGCCGGCGCGCCGCTGGCGCAGATGCTCGGCCTCAGCGCGGTCTTCATGGCGATGACCTTCGCCGTCTTCGTGCTCTACGGCCTGCTGGCACACGCGTTCCGCCGCCGCGTCATCGACGCTCCGCGGGTGCAGACCTACCTGCGACGCGTTTTCGCCGCGACCTTCGCCGCGCTAGGCGTTCAGCTCGCGCTCAGCGACCGCTGAGACCCGACTGTTGAGACCCAACCGCTGAGACCAAGAGGCGCACCGCGGCCCTATGCTGGGCCCGTGCCCAGCCGGACTACCCGCGACCCCGCCGCCACGCAACACCTCGTGCTCTCCCTCTCCTGCCCCGACCGGCCCGGCATCGTCCACGCCGTCTCTGGCCTGCTCGCGGCGCACGGCGGCAACATCACGGAGTCGCAGCAGTTCGGTGACCCAGCCTCGGGTCTCTTCTTCATGCGCGTGCAGGTGCAGACCGGCGCGCCAAGGCAGGAGCTGGAGGCGGCGTTGGCCCGGCTCGCCGCCGACTTCGGGATGGAGTGGCTGCTCGACGAGGTAGGAAGGCCGCTCAGGACCCTGATCCTGGTCTCGCGCGAGGGCCACTGCCTGGCCGACCTGCTCTTCAGGCAGCGGAACAACCGCCTCCCCATCGACGTGCGTGGCGTGGTCAGCAACCACACCGAGCTCGCGCCGATCGCCGAGTTCTCCGGCATCCCCTTCCACCACCTGCCCGTGACCGAGGAGAGCAAGAGCGCTGCAGAGGCACGTCTGCTCGAGCTGATCTCTGAGCAGGAGGTCGAGCTCGTGGTGCTCGCGCGCTACATGCAGGTCCTCTCCGACGACCTCTGCCGGCACCTGCGCGGCCGGCTGATCAACATCCACCACTCCTTCCTACCGGGCTTCAAGGGCGCCAAACCTTACGCGCAGGCGTACGAGCGCGGCGTGAAGCTGATCGGCGCGACCGCGCACTACGCGACCGCCGAGCTCGACGAGGGTCCGATCATCGAGCAGGACGTGGAGCGCGTCAGGCACGCCGACGACGTGCGCGAGCTGGTCGCGATCGGTCAGGACGTCGAGCGCCGCGTACTCGCAAGGGCCGTGCGCTGGCATGCCGAGCACCGCGTGCTGCTGGACGGTCGCCGCACCGTGGTGTTCAGGTGAGCGGCGGGCGCTACGCTGACTAGAACGCCCAAGCACCCCCGCGCATCACCGGCTCGAGGCTGCCGTCAGCCCTCTCGCCGTCCACATCGAGCTCCTCCGAGCCGAACATGAAGTCGACGTGCGTCAGGCTCTGGTTGAAGCCTTCCTGCTGCAGCTCCGCCAGCGGGCGCTTGGTGCCGTCCTTGAAGGTCGTCTCGTAAGCGCGGCCGAGCGCGACGTGGCAGGCGGCGTTCTCGTCGAACAGCGTGTTGTAGAACAGCAGGCCGCTCTGGCTGATCGGGCTCTGGTGCGGCACCAGCGCGATCTCGCCCAGGCGCCTGGCGCCCTCGTCCATCTCGAGCAGCTTCTTCAGCACCGCCTCGCCGACCTCGGCTCTCACAGCGGTGACCGCACCGTCCTCGAAGGTCAGCTGGAAGCGGTCGATGAGCTGTCCCTGGTAGGAGAGCGGTTTGGTCGAGGCGATGGTCCCGTCGACGACGCGAGCGTGCGGCGCCGTGAACACCTCTTCTGTCGGCATGTTCGGCACGAAGAGGCGGCCGCTGGTGCCGGCGTGCAGACCGCCCGACTCCCAGGTATGGGTCTCGGCGAGACCGAGGCGCAGGTCGGTGCCGGGAGCCCGCAGCCTTAGTGCGCGGTAGTCGCGGCTGTTGAGGTGCGTCTTGGCGCGGCTCAGCGCTGCGAGATGAGCCTGCCAGGCGCCGACCGGATCGTCCTGATCGGCGCGAGTGGCCGCGAAGATGGCGTCCCACAACTTGGCGACGGCTGCCTGCTCGCTCAGATCCGGGAACATCTTCTTGGCCCAAGCCGGGACGGCGTAGGCGACTATCGTCCACGGCATGTGAGCGCGCTGCACGAGGTCGCCGATGGCGCGCTCGGCGGCGCGCTGCGACTTGGTGATGGTGGCGACGCGCTCGGCATCGGCGACCGCGAGGAGGTCGGGGTTGGAGCCGGCGACCCTCAGGTAGGCGTCACCGCGCTCGAGCTTCGCCTTGATCATCGCCGCGCGCTCTTCGTCCGCCACGGTGAGGGAGTCCTGCGGGGCATGCAGCGCGCGTATGAGTTGCTGCTGCTCGTCGATGTAGTGCACGTCGACGTACGGCGAACCCAGCTCGTACGCCTGCTTGGCGATCTCGCGCAGCAGGTCGGCGGCCGCGAGCGGGCCGGCCAGTACCAGGCGTTGGCCGGGAGCGAGGTTGACGCCTACCCTAAGGGCGAGGGTGGCTAGGTTCTTGAGCTTCTGTTCGAAGGTCGGCATCGCGGTGAGTGTACGCAGAGAAAGGCTGAGACGTAAGGCTTGGGCAACCACAGGCCGGAGACGAGAGCCGTCAGCGCTCGCCGCCGTCCGCGCCGACCTCCGGCGCCAGCGCGGCCCGCGCCTTGCGTGGCAGCGCGGACACCACCAGCTCGTAGGCGTCGTGCAGCAGCTCGATGACCCGTTGACGAGGGGCCTCCTCTAGGAAGACCGAGTTGTAGTGGCGTTTGTTCGAGTAGTAGCCGGGGATGACCCAGTCGTGGTTGCTGCGCAGCAGCTCGCCGAGCTCGGGGTCCAGCTTCAACGTCACGATCGGACGGCCGTCGCGGAAACGCCCGCGGGTGCCGAAGAGCTTCCCCGCCACCCGGTATAGGAAGACGCCCCACTCGGGCTTGTACTCGACTTGGACGCCTGGCAACGCGGCGGCGAGGGCGTCGATCCAGCCGTGGTCCTGCTCGGTCTCGCTCATCCTCCCGCCCTCCCTCGCCGGCTACGCCTCAAGGCGCCTTGGGCAGGTGCTCCATCGCCACCGAGTTCATGCAGTACCTGAGGCCAGTCGGCGGCGGGCCGTCGGGGAACACGTGACCGAGATGACCGTCGCAACGGGCGCAGCGCACCTCGACGCGGTGCATGCCGTGCGAACGGTCTAGGACCTCGACGACGGCGTCGGGACCGACCGGCTGCGTGAACGACGGCCAGCCCGTCCCCGACTCGAACTTCACGCCAGACTCGAACAGCGGATTACCGCAGCCGGCACAGACGTAGGTGCCCGGCTCATGGGTGCCGACGAAGCAGCCGACGTGCGGCCGTTCGGTACCGTGCTGCCTGAGCACCTGGTACTGCTCGTGAGTCAGACGCACGCGCCACTCCTCGTCCGACAAGATCAGCTTCTCGACCATTCAGGCACCTCCCGTTGCTCTCTTGCCCACCTTATAGATCAGCTCGGCGAAGTGGGCGCCTACTTGCCTGACCGAGACGAGCTCCAGCGGCGGCTTCGCGATACGCCGCGGCAGCAGCGGCGCCCCTGCGCCCAACGTCACCGGCGCGATCGTCACTACCAGCTCGTCGAGTAGCCCCTTGTCGGCGAACTGTCCAACGAGGTCGCCGCCGCCTACCAGCCAGACGTTCTTGCCACCGGCTGCAGCCACCATGTCGGCGTGGTGCGGCGCGACGTCGCCGCTGACGAAGCGGATGTCGGCTCCCGCGCGGCCTGGCAGCTCGCGGCTACTGAACACCCAGGCGGGCTGACTGTACTCCCAGCGCCCCGGCTCGGTCGGGTGGTGCTTGGCGTAGTGATCGAGCAACCACTGGTACGTCGACGATCCCATGGCGATGGCGCCTACACCCGCCATGAAGTCGGCGATGGACTCTTCGCCGCCCGGGAACTGCATGAGCCACTCGAGCGAGTGCTCCTCGTCGGCGATGAAGCCGTCGAGACTGGCTGCCGTGAAGTAGACGGTTCTCATCGCGCCTGTGGCCCTCCCGTTGGCGGACTCCTCAACCAGTTTGACCTGCGTCAACGCGCCGCGCGCGCCGCGCGGTTACCTTGCTAACCGATGAAGGCAGGCGGCGCACATGAGATAGCCATCGTGTACGGCAGCACCTACGGGCGCACCGAGGACGCCGCGCAGCGCATCGCTGCCCTGATCCAGCGGCTGCTCGGCGTCACACCGGCGCTGTTGGAGGTCGGGAGCACCGACCTCGCCGATTTGACGCGCTACGACGTGCTCGTCCTCGGCTGCTCGACCTGGAACGGCGGTGAGCTGCAAGCCGACTGGGACCTGAAGCTGCCGGAGCTCTCTGGCCTCGACCTGAGCGGCAAGCTCGTCGCGCTGTTCGGCGCCGGTGATGCGGTCGCGTACCCGGAGACGTTCCAGGACGCGCTGGGCATCGTGGCAGAGGCGTGCGAGGCGCGCGGCGCCACGCTCATGGGAGCGTGGCCGACGAGTGGCTACGAGTTCGAGGCCTCACGCGCCGAGCGCGACGGCGCGTTCGTCGGACTGGCTCTGGACTACGACAACCAGGAGGAACTGAACGATGCGAGGATCGCCGGCTGGTGCGCGCGCCTGGCCGCCGAGCTGTCGCTGCCGCGGATCGTCGGGTTCGATGTCGACGGCGAGGGACATTGGGTCGCCCTGCTCAGTTGCGGCCACCGGCAACACGTCAGGCACGACCCGCCGCTGGTCGAGCGTCCTTGGGTGTTGACGGAACTCGGCCGCGCTGGACGACTCGGAACGGCCCTGCGTTGCGTGCGCTGCGAGCTCGAAGAGCTCGGCAAGCGCGGCGAATCAGTCGGTGATGCCGAGGTTGGACTCGAGGTCGCTGAGACGCCGCTGCAAGTCCTCGACCATCGCCTCTAACGCCTCGAGCCGCGCCGCCAAGGCAGCGTTAGGCTCCCCGGCCTTGGCGACCACGGCCGCCGGCCTCGCCTCCGCCGGCCTCTCTCCTACCGCGCTCCGAGCCTCGGGTTCCGGCTGCACCGAGTCTTCCCTAGCCCTGACCCGCGGCTTGAGTCGCTCCTCGTCGAAGCCGAGCGTGTGCTCCCAGCGGTCCTGGCTCTGCCCCGGTCCACGACCCAGGTTCCTCACCAGCGGCACCTGGCGCTCCTCCAGTCTGCGCAGCACGCTCTCCACCGCGGCGGGATCCGCGAAGTGCTGGTAGCGCTCCGTGCGCGTGCGCAGCTCGCCGGCGGTCTGTGGCCCGCGCAGTATCAGGACCGCCATCACCGCTGCTTCCGAGGAGTTGACGTTCAACGCCTCCGGCGCCCTGTGTCTGTGCTTGGGCACGCGCTCGCCGGTCGTCTGAACTACGGCGACCAACCCCTTGTCCTGCAGCCGCTGCACCGTCTGAAGCACGTCCTGCAAGTGGTAGTCGGTGACGGGCTCGCGGCTGGTCCTCTGGTTGCACGCGCTTTGAAGCGCCTGCGCCGACAGCGGGTAGCCCTCCGGTGTGGTGCGCTCCTTCTCCATCAGCGCGCCGAGGACCCTGAGCTCGATCTCGCTGAGCGCCATCTACGCCGCCCCCTCGAACCTCTCCAAGGAGAACTGGCTGATGTCGTGAGGGCTGCCGGTGCCGAGCGCCAGTCCGGCGGCCGCCTCGCCCAACACCGGGCCGAACTTGAACGCGTGTCCCGAGCCGCCGCCCGCCACCACGATCTGTTCAAACTCCGGGTGCGAGTCGATGATGAAGCGCTCGTCTGGCGTCTTGGTGTAGAGGCAGGTGACGCCGGAGACGATCTCTCCGGTCAGGTTCGGCATCAGCGCCTTGGTGGCTGCCGCGGTGCGTTCCGCCAGCTCCTTCTCGAGCTCGAAACCGCGCGTGTCGGGGTCGGTGGGTATGGCGGCGGCGTGGTCGCCGACCTTGATCGCGTGCGGCAGCTCGAACGCGGCCATCCCGTAGATCTCACCGACGCGCCTGTCGATGAACACCGGCATCCGGTAAGGAGCGAACTCGCGCGCGCCGTCACTGATCCTTAAGTACAGCACCTGCTGCTTGATGACGCGCAGAGCTAGACCGAGCTCCGGCAGCACACGCCCGAGCCACGGTCCGCCGGCGACGACGACCCTGGCCGCTGAGTGCGTGGCCTTGTCGGTCGTCACTTCCACGCCACTTGTGACTGCGCGCACTCCTGTCACCGTCTCACGCTCGCGCAGCGTAGCTCCCATCGCGGCCGCCGCCCTCAAGAGCGTCGCGACGGCGCGCGTGGCGGGGGTGATGCCGGCGTCGGGCTGGTAGACGGCCTGATCGTCGTCCCCGAGCTGGAAGGCGGGGAACCGGCTGGTCGTCTCGCTGCCGCTCAGCACCTCGAACGGACTGCCGGCCGCGGACAGGGCCGCAGCGATGTCGGTCGCGATAGGGCTGCCGACCTTGAGGATGTCCAGGCCACCGGTCCTGACGAGCAACCGCTCTCCCGTTCGCTCCTCGAGCTGACGCCACGCCTTGTCGGCGGCGCGGGCGAGCCGCACATGCTTCTCGTCCTCGTAAGCGTGCCTGAAGATGCGCGAGCCGCCATGCGACGAACCTCGCTCGTGCAGGAACTCGAAGCGCTCTATGAGCAGGGTGGGGCCGTGTGCAGCGAGGTGCAGGGCGGCGCTGGCGCCGATGATCCCGGCGCCGATGACTATCGACTCGTAGGCCGGCATGGCTGGAGTCTAACGCCGCGCAGCCGCGCATCGAGCGGTCTGATTATGACCACTTACTGACCATTCTGTGACCACTTATAGGGCCAGCGACAGGCCGAGGAAGCTAGCCAAGTGACCACAACTGCGCTAGACTATGGTCACTTACTGGTCACTTTGTGTGACCACATACCGGCGCGGCGCGTCCGGAGCGCTGTTCGGGCTGATACGAGGCGTCTTCCAAGCCGGCCCGCGAGATACGAGAGGAGTCGCCGTGAGGAGCATCGGCGTAAGAGAGTTCAGGGACAACGCCACCAAGCTGTTGGCGGCGGGCGAGGGCTTAAGGATCGAGAGACACGGCCATCTGGTCGGCTACTTCGTACCGGCCGAACAGCAGGGCGGCCCGCCCGCCATCGTCGAGCTGGCCAAGCTGCTGCGCGAAGCCATCGACGAGAGCGACCTCAGCCAGAGCGAGATGATCTCGCTGCTCAAGCAGGCGCGTTGAGAACCGCCAAGCGTTGGGCCCCCAGGTCGCGCCGCTGGAGCACCGCGCCGAATCCCGGCTAGGCCTTGGCCTCTTCCCTGCGGTCGTGGGCGAGCGGGACCTCGGGCGTCAGGGCCGAGACCGCGTCCCTCAGCTCCGGGGTCAAGGCGAAGGTCGCCGCGGCCAACGACGGCTCTAGCTGCGCCACATCCCGCGCGCCGATGATCGGCGCCGTCACACCAGGATGCGACATGGACCACGCGACGGCCAACGTCGCCGGATGCACGCCGTGCGCTTGCGCCAGAGCCACGAACCTGTCGGCGATCTCGTAGTAGTCGTCGACCCCGTAGCGCTTCATGTACATCTGGTTCTCGACCAGCCTGCCAGAGGCCGGCCGCTTACCCACGCCGTAGCCGCCTGCCAGCAGCCCCGCAGCCAGGGGGCTGTAGCTGATGACGCCCAGCCCCTCTGACTGAGCCAGAGGCAGTATCTCGACCTCGGCCTGGCGCTTCAGGAGGTTGTACATCGGCTCCAGCAGCGTGAACGGCTGGTAGCCGCGCGCGTCTGAGATGCCGAGAGCCTTCATCGTCTGCCAAGCCGACCAGTTGCTGGCGCCGCAGTAGAGGATGAGCCCGCGTCTGATCAGCTCGTCGAACGCGCTCAAGGTCTCCTCTATTGAGGTCTCGTTGTCGAACTTGTGCAGGAGGTAGAAGTCGAGCCTGTCGGTGCCGAGCCGCTTCAGGGTCTGCTCGACGGCGGCGACGATGTGCCGCCTGGAGGCTCCACCCGCGTGCACACCCGTACCCATGCGCCCATGCACCTTGCTGACGACGACCAGCTCGTCGCGGCGGCCGCGCATCAGGCGGCCGAGGATCTCCTCGGAGGCGCCGTTGTTGTAGACGTTGGCCGTATCGATGAAGTTGATGCCGACCTCGAGGGCGCGCTCGAACATGCGGCCCGACTCGGCCTCGTCTGCGGGGCCTCCGAAAGACATGGTGCCGAGGCATAAGCTCGAGACCTTCACGCCTGTGCGTCCTACGTTGCGATACTCCACGGCGCCTCCTTGACCAGATGGTAGCCCGCTCACCGCATCACGCCGCATCACACAGCAGCTATTGCAGTTGACGTAACGTCAACTAGTAGTCTCGTCTTGCGGCGAAGAGCGCCGCTACTTGAACGGTTCGAAAGGAGGTGAGGAGTGTGGCCTGGAGCATCAACGAGGTGGCCGAGATGACCGGCCTGACGTCGCGGACCCTGCGTCACTACGACGCGATAGGCGCCCTGAAGCCGGCCTGGACCGCCGAAGGCGGCCGTCGCTACTACCAGCGAGAGCAGCTGTTCGCCCTGCAGGAGATCATGCTGCTACGCCAGCTCGGTCTGCCATTGGACGACATCAAGGCCGTGTTGGCGGACCCAGGGGCCGAGGCCCGCAGCGCCGCGCTAGCGCGCCACCTGTCGCAGCTCGAGAAGGAGAGAGGCCGCCTCGAACGCCTCATCGACACCGTGAGGCTAACCATCATGAGCCTTCAGGAAGGAGAGACCATGAGCCCAGAAGAGATCTTCGACGGCCTGATCGAGAACCCGTACGAAGCCGAAGCCAGGGAGCGCTGGGGCGACGCCGCCGTCGACGAGTCGAACCGCCGCGTCCGCCAACTGTCCAAGGAGGACCGCGAGCTGCTCACCAGCGGCAGAGGCTTCCAGCAGGTTCACGACGACCTGGCCGCGCTCAAGCGCGCAGGCGCGTCCGCGCAAGATCCGCGCGTCCAGGAGGTCATCGCCAAGCATCACAAGATCGTCTCGCTGGCCTGGACGCCCAACCGCGAGGCGTACGTCAACCTCGGCGCGATGTACGTCCAAGACGAGCGCTTCCGCCGCAACATCGGACAGGGCGACGACTCGCTGGTCGAGTTCCTGGCCGCGGCGATTAAGGTCTACGCCGAGGCTTGGCTGAGCTGAAGACCTGGCCGCTAGGAGCGGAGGTGGGCGCCTAACCACATGGCGCTCACCTCAACCTCTTCTCTCGGCCCGCCACACCCGTGGCGGGTGGTCGCCTGAGGGCGCATCGGGCTCGCGGCGCGCTTGCCGCCGCCGCGCCCCCCGCGGCAACATGAGCGCCGCCACCAGCAGCAGAGCGCACGCCGCGATGACGACGTTCTGCCACGACAACCACCCGAGCAGCCACGACGCCAGAGCGACCAGACCAGCCAGCAGCGCCGCGGGATCCCTGTAGATGACCTTGGCGAGGGCGAGTATCACGGGTTTGCGCGTCAGCAGCGCAGCCGCGCCGCGCTCCCCTGCCAGGATCAACCCGGGCCGGCCACGCGCCAGCGCCTGCGTGTACAGATCCGGGTCGTCGGTTAGTCGCATGACGCGCTTGCCTCCCCACTTCAGACCCAACAGCGGGTTCGGCGCCGCCTCGACGAAGCGCGCGACGTCCGCGAGCTCGTCGGCGCTGTCGGCGTACGCCAGCGCCCGGGTGGCGCGAGCAGGTCCGACCTTGCTGCTTATGCGTCCGGCGTCGCCGAGCAGCCCGCCGAGCGCGCGCCACTCACGCTGCTTGAACAGCGCGTAAGCGGCAGACGCCAGCCGGTCCGACAGCGTCCCCGCCTTCCTGGCGACCTTCAACAACGAGGCGCCGGCGCCCACCTGAGGCATCAACGCCAGTGCGATGCCGGCGGCCGAGAGGCTGACGAGCACGATGTCGGTCTCCTCGCCACGGCTCCAGCTCAGCCCTTGGCGGGTGAGGTCCCTGACGTCGCCGAACACGACGAGGTCGCTGGCGATGGCGCACGTCAGCGACGCCGCATCTTCCGCTTCCCCTGTCCAGATGCCGCCGATGCAACGCTCGAACGTCGCAGCCAGGCTGTCCCAGCGCTCCTGGGCCTGCGCCTGAACGCTCTCGCAGCCACCGGCCTCGGCCAGCTCCAAGGCGCCCGCGACGTCGTCTCGCGCCAGCGCCGTGGCGGCCTCGGCGCAGAAGGGGTGGTAGGGCAGCGCCTCGAGGTACGGTCCCGACAGCTCGAGCCACGCCTTCAGCGCTACCAGCCCGAGAGCCAGCAGGATCACCACCGCGGCCAGCAGGCGCCGCAAGAAGCGGGTCATGCCGCAAGTGTAGACCTTGGGGTCACTCCAAACGACGCCCGGCCGGCCACAACAGCGTCAGGACGAACAGCACGGCGCTCGCGATGAAGGTGCCGATGAACACGTCGTGTAGGCCACCGGCGAGGGTCGTCTTGAGGAGCGGCAGGTCGGCGACGCTCGCCGCGATGTCGACGGCACCTCCGCCCTCAGGCGACAGCAGACGCTCGAGCGAGTGAAGCTCGAGTCCTGAGTCGGGACCGGCTTCACGGATGCGCCGCACCAGGCTCAGGTTCAGCGCCCCACCCAGCAGAGCGGCGCCGAGCGAGTTGCCCAGTAGTCGCATCAGCATGTTGCCGGCGGTGGCCGTCGCGCGGCGGTCCCATGGCACGACGGCCTGGATCGAGACTATCGAGGCCGTGTTGATGAAACCGAGTCCCGCCCCAACCAGGAACGAAGCCGCCGCCATCCAGATCGGACCCAGAGAGGTCGAGGCGAACAGGAACATCACCCCGCCGATCAGGCCCGAGAGCCCGCCGAGCTGCGCGGTGCGCGCCGGACCGATGGGGATCAGCATGCGGCCGGCGGCCGTGGCGGCCAGCGGCCAGCCCAACGACATCGCGCTGAGCGTGAACCCGGCGACCAACGGCACGTAGCCCATCACGCCCTGAACGTAAGGCGGCACGTAGGTGATCAGGCTGATCATCAGGATGCCGGCGGTGAGAGCGCTCAGGTTGGCGAGGAGTATCAGCTTGTCGCGCCACAAGCCGAGCGGCAGGATCGAGTCGTCAGACGCGACCAGGCGCCGCGTCAGCACCAACGCGGCCACCACCGTCACCCCGACGACGTAGGGCAGGTAACGGCCGAGCTCGCTGCTCTGGTTGAGCAGCAGCATCAGGCCCGCCATCGTCACCAGCAGCAGCCCGGCGCCCGGCCAATCCATCGGGCGGCGGGCGCGGTTGTCGACCTTCTCGACTAAGAAGCGCGCGATGCCGATGAGCGCGGCCACCCCGAACGGCGCGCTGAACCAGAACACCCACGCCCAGTCGAAGTTGGCGACGATCAAGCCGCCGAGCAGCGGGCCGACTATCGCCGAGACTCCCCACACGCTCGCCATGTACGCCTGGACCCGCCCGCGCTCGCGCACGGTGTAGAGGTCGCCGGCGAGGGTGATGACGGTGGTGAAGATGCCGCCGGCCCCGATGCCTTGGACGAACCTGAACGCTATGAGCAGCGGCATCGAGTCGGCGAGACCGCAGGCGATCGACGCCGCCATGAAGATCGCGATGCTGGCGAGCAGCAGCGGCTTGCGCCCGAAGACGTCGGCCAAGCGGCCGACGATCGGCGTCGCGACGGCTTGGGTGAGCAGGTAGGAGCCGAACACCCAGGCGTAGAGCTCGAAGCCGCCGAGGGTCGCGACGATGCTCGGCATGGCGGTGGCGACGATGGTCCCCTCGATCGAACCGAGGGTCATCGTCGTCATCAGGAACGCCAGCACCAGCGGTCTTCTGTCCTTGAGGGTGCCGGTCGCCTCGCTTTGCACGAAGTCCCAGCTTACGCCGCTCAGACCTTGAGGTCTGCCACCAGAGCGCTCACCGCCTGCGCCACTCCCGACAGCCACCCGGCGCGCTGAGCCTCGTCGCTGCCGCGCACCGGCGACAGCGCCAGCCGCTCCACACGCCCAACGCCGGCCGGGCCGAACACGATGCGCTGCCAGAAGGTGCCGATCGGATCGCCGAACACGCCCTGCTCGACGGCGGGCGAGCCGTTCGCGGTGGTCACGACCAGCGCCCGACGCGCAGCCAGCATCCCGGTGATGCTGCCGGTCGGCGATACCCCGAAGGCGACCCCCTCGCGCACGACCCGCTCGACCCAGCCTTTCAGCGCGGCGGGCACGTGGAAGAACCAGACGGGGTGAACGACGACGATCCCGTCGGCGACCAGCAGCTCCGCGGCGTAGCGCTCCGTCAACGGGTCGGCGAACAGGTCGGTTCCCACCTCGCTCGCCTTCATCAGCGGGTCGAAGCCATCGGCGCCTAAGTCGTGCAGGTAGACGCTCGCACCGGCAGCCTCGGCGGCGGCGGCAGCAGCAGCGGCGAGAGCGCGACACAGGCTCGCCTCGTTCGGGTGCGAGACGACGACCAGCACGCGCGGCCCGCGCCGAGCGCCCTCAGCCACGCTTCGGATGGAACGGCTCTTGCGACGCCGCCCGCTCTCGCAACAGGGCCGGCGGCTGGAACCTATCTCCATAGCGCGCCGCGAGCCGCTCGAACGACGCCAGCACGTTGGCCGCGCCGAGCTGGTCGACCATGAAGAACGGTCCACCGCGGAACGGCGGGAAGCCGAAGCCGAACACGGCGCCGAGATCGCCGTCGCGCGGGCTCCTCAGCACGCCCTCCTCGAGGCAGGCGAGCGCCTCCCTGACGATCGTCAGCGACACGCGCTCGACGGCCAGATCTGTGCTCGGCACGCCTGGGAGCGTCCTCAACGGCAGCCCAGCGGCTGCAAGCGCGCCTTCGTCGATACGCCGTTGCCGCTTGCCGCCCTGGTAGACGTAGAAACCCTTGCCGGCCTTGCGGCCGAGGAAGCCGGCGGCGACGAGGCGCTCAGCGACCCCCGCCTGAGCCGACGCGTCGGAACCCCGCCGCGCCGCCATGACCTCCTCGATCTTGGCGCTGGTCGCGAGGCCGACGTCGTCGAGCATCGCCAACGGTCCGAGGGGGAACCCGAACCTCACCAGCGCCGCCTCCAACGCCAGCGGGTCGACGCCCTCGGCCAGCAGCCGCATCGTCTCCGACACGTAGGCGCCCAGGACGCGGGTCGTGTAGAAGCCGGGTCCGTCCCCGACGACTATCACCGTCTTGCCCTGCCGCTTGCCGAGCGCCACGGCGGTGCCCAGCGCCCAGTCGGCCGTCTCGTCGGTCACGACCACCTCGAGCAGCGGCATCTTCGGCACTGGCGAGAAGTAGTGCATGCCGAGCACGGCTTCCGGCCGCTCGGCTTGGGCGGCGATCTCGGCGATAGGGACGGCAGACGTGTTCGACGCGAACACGTGCCTCTCGCTCGTGACCGCCTCGACCTCGGCCAACACCGCGCGCTTCAGCTCCAGGTCCTCGATGACCGCCTCGATGGTCAGCTGGGCCGTCGCCAAGGGAGCGTAGTCTGCCACCGCGCTCACGCGCTCGCTGGCCCTGTCGCGCTCGAACGCGGTGCGGCCCTTGCCGACGCGCTGCGACAGCCCTCTGTACACCTCGCCCTTGCCCTTGAGGGCAAGCCCTAAGTCGCGGTCCTTGAGCAGCACGTCGATGCCGGCGCCGACGCTGACCTCGGCGATACCGTTGCCCATCAGGCCCGCGCCGATGACACCGATGCGCGAGACGCTCATAGCATCAGCCTCCCACGGGTTGCGGCGCGCGGCGGTCTGCGCGAAGAACAGGTGGATGAGGGCGCGAGCTTGCGGTGTGAACAGGAGTCGCGCGAAACCGGCCGCGCTCTCCTTGAAGCCGGCTTCCCGACCACCCCGCGTCAGGGCGGTCAGCGAGCCGATGATCTCGTCGACCGCCGGGTAGTTGCCGTGCGAGCGCTTCGACGCCTGCGCGCGGGCGCGCTGCAAGACCAGCTCGCGCCCTGGACGCGTCTCTAGCGCCTGCCAGTCGAGAGTGCGCTTGACGCGGCGCGGCCTCAGCCGTCCGGCAGCGAGCCCCTCGGCGGCCGCCACGGCGGCGGCCACCAGGCCCTCGGGATGCACCAGCGCATCGACGAGGCCGGCCTTGAGAGCCTGGCGCGGGAACAGGTTGCGGCCGCTGAGGATCATGTCGGCGGCGAGAGCGAGCCCCACCCGTTCCGGCAGCCGCACGCAGCCGCCGAGTCCCGGCAGCAGCCCGAGCTGAACCTCGGGCAGCCCGATGCGGGTGGCGGAGCCGGTGCTGGCCAAACGGTAGCGCAGCGCCATCACCAGCTCGGTTCCGCCGCCGAGGCAGGCGCCGTCGATGGCGGCGACGAGCGGCTTGCCGCACGCCTCGAAGCGCGCCAGCAGAGCGTTGCCCTCGCCGATAGCGGCCTCTACCTCGGCCGGCGCGGTGTAGTCGAGGAACGACGACACATCGGCGCCGGCCAGGAACGAGCCGGGTCGAGCGCTGCACAGCACCGCCCCGACGACCTCGGGGTCGGCGACCAACTCGTCCACCGCCTGCGAGAGAGCGCCGAGCAGCGCCGCGTCGAGCAGGTTCACGGGTCGCGCCGGCTGGTCGATGACGAGCAGCGCCACCGCGCCGCGCCGCTCGACGCGCAGGCCTGTCAGCGCCGGAGCCACCTGCTCGGCAGGCCTCACGCCACGCCCCCTGGCAGCCGCTCGATGAGCATCGCGTGTCCCAAACCGCCGGCCGCGCAGGCCGTGACGACGGCGAGCGCCCCGTCCTCGCGCGCGAGCCTGGCGACCGCCGTGGCCACCAGCCTGGCGCCGGTCGCCCCGAACGGGTGCCCCAGCGAGATGGAGCCGCCCCAGCGGTTCACTCGCTCCATGTCGAGGTCGCCGTAAGAGCCCGTCAGCCCGAGACGGTCGCGTCCGAAGCTCTCCGAGCCGAGCGCGTTGGCGACCGCCAGCACCTGACCGGCGAACGCCTCGTGCACCTCGAACACGGCGACGTCAGCCAAGGTCAAGCCGTTGCGCTGCAGGAGCTTCGGTACCGCGTACGCCGGACCCAGCAGCAGCTCGTCCTGAGGGTCCTGCGCCACGAAGCAGAAGTCGACGATCCGCGCGCCGGCCGCGAGTCCATGCGCCTGCGCGTACTCCTCCGAGGCGAGCACGACGGCCGCGGCCCCGTCGGTCAGCGGGCTCGAGTTGCCCGCGGTCACGGTCCCGAACGGCTTGACGAAAGCGGGCGTGAGCGCCGCCAGCTTCTCCAGACTCGAGTCCTCGCGCACGCCGTTGTCGGCGGCGACGACGCGCGCACCCGGAACCACCACCGGCACGACCTGATCCGCCAGCAGCCCCTCGCGCTGAGCCTGAGCGGCGAGCTGGTGCGAGCGCAACGCGAACGCGTCCTGCTCCCGGCGCGTGACGCCGAACCTGGCGGCGAGGCGGTCGGCGCTCGACCCCATGGTCTCGCCGGTCGTGAACTCGGCGATCGGCGGCGACTTCGGGATCAGCTCGCTCAGCGGCAAGCCCTTGAAGAACGCGGTCCATTCGAGCGCGTTGCGGTAGCGCCGGCTGGCGAACAGGCGCCGCCTGACCTCGCGCGAGAAGCCGACAGGCACGTCGCCGAGCATCTCGACGCCACCGGCCACGGCCAGGTCGACCTCGCCCGAAGCGATCCCCGTTGTTACGTCTGCGATGGCGCGGTTGGCCGAGATGCACGCCATGCTGACCGAGTGGGCCGGAGCGCTGAGCGGCACGCCGGAGGCGAGCGCCGCGTCGCGCGCGACGTTGGCGTTGGCGGTGTTCTGCACGACGTTGCCCATGACGACCTGCTGGACCGCGCCGGGTTCGACACCACTACGCGCTAGGGCGCCGCTGAGCGCCATGCGCGCCAGGTCGTACGCGACCAGCCGCTGGTAGTCGGACCCGGCGCGACTGAACGGTGTGCGCGCCGCGCCGACGATCACGGCCTTAGGCCCCGGCCTGGACCCAGCCTTGGGCTTGGGGCGCCCGCTTTGACTCTTCCTAGGCATGTGTCGGCGAGTGTAGCGCCTCAGCCGCTCCGCTGGCGGCGTAGCAGGCGCTGCAGGGCGCCGTCGCCGGGCGGCCGCGCGCCGACGCGTTGGATCACCCACGCCGACACCTGGTTCGCCCACACCGCGGCCCTTTCGGGGCTGGCGCCGCGCAGCCAGTCGGCCAGGAACGCTCCCGCGAAAGCGTCGCCAGCGCCTGTCGCATCGACGAGCCTGCCGGGCGCGGGAGCGCAGAGCGTCCCGACGCCGTCCTCGAGCACGTAGGCTCCGTCAGCGTCGAGCTTCAACGCGATCAGGGCGCCCGGGTAGATCTCGGCCAGCCGCGCGGCGATGCGCTCGGGGTCGGTCTCGCCGCCGCTGAGGACGCGCCCCTCCTCGGCGTTGGGCAAGAGCAGGTCGATGCCGAGGTCGGCCGTGAACGATAGGAACGTGTCGACGCCGAGGTCCTGGATCATCTGGAACGAGCCGGGATCGAGCGAGATCGTGCCGCCGGCGTCCTTGACGATGGCCGCCGCCCGCCTGACGGCCGCGCGCGGCGGGTCGCCGAAGAACGACCACGCGCTCATGTGCAGGTGGCCGGCGCGGCCGAGCAGCCGCAGCGGCAGCTCCGACGGCAGCAGGTAGTGGTCGGCGCCCTTGCCGGAGACCATCGAGCGCTGGCCGGTGTGGTCGATCCACACCGCCACCGAGCCGGTCAGGTGCGCGTCCGAGTGCAGCCACACGGCCTCGACGCGCTCGCCGGACAGGTCCTCTTGCGCCAGCACCCCGAAGCGGTCCTGCCCGATCTTGCCGACGAACGTCGTCGGCAGCCCACAGCGCTGCGCCCACACGGCCGAGTTGGCCGCGCTGCCGCCAGGCGAGAGCTGGACCTCACCGAAGATGTCGCCGCCGGCGAGCAGCTGCGTGTTGCCTCTTATCATCACGTCCCAGACGTAATCACCGATCACGACGAGTGGCAGACGAGCCTCAGGGCCTTCCGTCTCGGTCCCGGCGTGAGCTTTTTCCGCGCGCTTGGCGTCCATAACGGCAATATCGTATGTCTCACGTGAAAGCTAGCGTTGCGAAGTTGTTCGAGAACCCTTTCCTGCGTCGGGTCGGCTGGCACTTAAGGCGGATCTCGGATCAGATCGAGGCGAGCTTCTTCAGGTCGCTGCTGATCGGGCTCGTGATGATCCTGCTGTTCATCTCGCTGATCGTGTGGGCGTTCGAGACGGACCACGGTATCGGGGCGTTCGGCGCCTCGTTCTACTGGGCAGCCACCACGGTGCTCGGCCAGGGGGACGCCTCTTTCGCTTCCGGCCCCGTCGGTTGGGTGATGGGCTGGCTGCTCGGGCTGTTCGGGGTCGCGATCGTCGCGACGATCACCGGCGCCTTGGTGGGTTTCATGATCGATTTCCTCCTCAAGGAAGGGCAAGGCATGGGCGCATCCGGTTACAGGGACCACATCGTCGTTTGCGGCTGGAACGCTACCGCCCGCAACCTGATCGAGGAGCTGAAGGAGGACGAGTACGGCGGTCGCGTCGTGCTGATCCACGACTCCGAGAAGAGCCCGGCCGGCGACGGCGTCTACTTCGTGCGCGGCTCCGACACGTCCGAAGGGGACCTGAAGCGCGCCGGCATCGAGAACGCCCGCTCCGCCATCGTCTGCCCCGCCAACGGCAGCGACGAGGCCGACATGCACTCGATCCTCGTGGTCCTCGCCATCGAGTCGGTAGCGCCCGAGGTGCGCACTGTGGTCGAGGTCAACAACCCGAAGCACAAGCAGCACTTCCGGCGAGCCAACGTCGACGAGTTCCTCGTCACGTCGATCCTGTCCTCGCATCTGCTGGCCAGGTCGGCGATGTACCCGGGTCTCTCCGAGCTCGTCACCGACATAGTCTCAGGTGGCGAGGGCTCTGAGCTCTACCGCGTCGAGCTGCCTGACGACTGCATCGACAAGCCGATAGACGAGGTCTCCGCCTGGCTGCGCCGCACCCACTCGGCGACGCTGCTGGCCGTCGCGCGCGAGGGGGTCACCCACACCAACCCCGCCGCCGACTTCAGGCTCGCGGCCGGCGACGATCTAGTGGTGCTCGCAGAGTCGCTCGGGAAGCTGAGGCCGTACGAGCGCCCGGCGGCAACGGTCTAGCTCGGCCGGCTAGAGCACTTCCAGCTCGGCCTGCAAGTCAGTGGTGGCCACGGGCCCGTCCGGCGCCAGGTAGACGTTCATCTCGGACCGCACACCGTAGCGCCCCGGGTAGTAGGCGCCAGGCTCGATGGTGACGCCAAGACCGGGGCGTAGACGCCGCGCGTCGATGGTCTCGAAGCCGTCGAGGTGAGCTGCCAGGCCGTGCGCGGCTTTGACCCCGATGCTGTGGCCGGTGCGGTGGAAGAACGCGGCTCCGTGGCCGGCGCGCTCCAAGGTCGCGCGCGCCGCAGCGTCGATCTCGCGACCCTCGGGCCAGACCCCGCGCGCGTAGGCGTCCGCGATGGCCGTGAACGCGGCGTCTCTGGCCGCCTTCACCGCCTCGAAGGTGCTCGCGACCTCGTTGGACGGCGCGCCGCGCACGCCCATCCAGGTGACGTCGGCGTAGGGTGCGTCGGCCTCCGGCAGCTTGCACCACAGGTCGATCAGCACGACCTCGCCCGGCTGCAGCACCGCGTCGTTGGCGCCGCCCGGCCCGTAGTGCGGGTCGGCGGCGTGAGCGCCGAAGCTGACGTTGGGCGAGTGGTCACGGATGCAGCCGCCGGCCTTGAACGTCTCCTCGATGACGGCGAGCACCTCGGTCTCACGCACCTCGGCTCCGTCTTGGCAGCGTTGAGCCAGGAACGCGAACGCGGCGTCCTTCGCCTCCAGCACCACGGCAGCGGCCTGCAGGTGCTGCTCGAGCTGCTGCTCGGTCCACACCTCGAGCGTCTGCGCGACGTCGCCGGAGGAGACGACCTCGACCCCCAGGGCCCTGATGCGCTCGACGGTGCCGGCATCGACGGTGCCGACGTACGGGTTGTCGCCTTCGGGCGAGTACTCCATCGCCACGCGCTTGGCGCCGCCCAGCATCTGCCTGAGCTCGGCCGTCATGCTCTCGCGGCTGGCGTAGCTGCGCTTGCTGACGGTTAGCTCGCGCGGGACGTTGCCGAGCTCGATCGCGTGCACCAGCAGCCGCGGCTCGCCTTCGGCCGGCACCCACAAGAAGGCGCGGCGGCTGGCGGGTCCGCCGCCAAGCAGCGGCACCAGCGTCTTGCGTGCGATCGGATTGCTCCCACGGAAGTCGTAGACGAGCCAGCCAGCTAGGTTCGAGCGTCTCAGTTCCTCTTGCGCGTCGGCGAGCCAGTTCATGGCGGGATGATACCCGCGCCACCTGCGCAGCGTGACCTCGGTCTCGCCGCCATGAGGCGCACGAGGCTACACTCGAAGGCGTTCGCGGCCAGGCGCTGCGCGCCGCCGCCCAGGAGGACCATGCAGCCCATCGATGTAACCACGGTGCAGAGCGAACTCGATCTCAGGCGCGGTAGCGACGTCTACGTGCACCTCGAGACCACGACGGGCTCCTACACCGCGCTCGGGCCCGAGAAGCGCCCCCCGGTCATCGCGTTCGTGCGCAACGCCAAGCTCAACTACCAGCGCGGCAAGGTGACGGGCGCCGGCCCGTACCGCGTCGGCCTCAAGCTCGGCGAGGGTTGGGTCTACGCCGAGGGGCTCACAGACTTCGAGGTCAACGAGCGCGGCGAGCTGCTCCTCGCCGGCCTCGACAACGACGGCCAACTGACGGTCGCGCTTCAGCTCTCGACCACGCCGTTCAGGGAGGCCTGAGGTGTCGGCGCTGAGCAGTGCCGGACCGGGCCGCGCCCCGAGCCACGAGTACCGCGTCCAGCGCGAGCTGCTCGCGGCAGACGAGACCGCGCTGCTGGTGGTACTGCCGCACCCCGACGACGAGTCGTTCGGCTCGGGCGGCACCATGGCCAAGTTCGCCGCCGCCGGGCTCAGGGTGCACTACCTGTGCGCGACCTACGGCGACATGGGCCGCCGGATGGGACGCCCAGCGTTCGCCAACCGCGAGTCGTTGCGCGACGTGCGCGAGGTCGAGCTGGCAGAAGCCTGCCGGCAGCTCGGCTCCACGTTCTCCTACATGGGCCTGCGCGATAAGTGCGTCGAGTTCGAGGACCTAGCAGAGGTCGGCGCCCGGATCCGCGCCTTCATCGAGGAGTTCAAGCCGTCGACCGTGATCGGCTTCTACCCCGGCTACGGCGTCCATCCCGATCATGACGCGATCGGCCAGGCGACGGTGCTGGCGCTTAGGCAGATGCCGCGCAACGCTAGGCCGCGCTACCTCGCCACCGCCGTCGGCGACCACGAGCAGCTCGGGCGCGAGCTCGGCGAGCCGAACGTGACGAGCGACATCCGCGGCTTCGCGCGCAACAAGATCGAGGCGCTGAGGGCGCACCGCAGCCAGACCGAGGTGATGTTCGCGCACTGGCTCAAGGAGCTGGGCGTCGAGTTCGGCGAGCTGCCCGCGGACGTGTCGAAGCTCGACGAGCAGTCGAAGCGCTGGCATCAGCGGATCACCGAGAGCGAGCGCTACTACGACCTCGACCCCGAGCTGCCGACGATCCTCGACGAGGACTGAGGCTCAGGCGAGCAGGGCGAGGATCTCGGCCTCGCGCTCCGCTGCCAGCCCCGCCTTGAGCGGAGGGAGGCCGCGCGCTACGTCCCACGCCAGCGTGTCGGCGACCGTCTGATCGGTGGTGCGGTGCGTCAGGCCGGCGGCGACTGCGCGCTGACACGAGACCCTCAGCAGCGAGTCGTGAGGCGGCGGGAGCCACATCGTCATGTCCCTGAACGGCGCCACCTGGTGCTCGTCGAGCAGCTCCGCCGCCGCCCAGACGGCCGTGCTCGGCAGCCTGCCTGCGAACGAGGCCGACGCCGCGCCGACCTGCTCGCAAGCCGCCAGCAGTCCCCCGATGCTCCGGGAGTCGGCCGGCGTCGCGGCGTTGAACGTGCCGGAGACGTCCTCGGCCAGCAGCTTGGTGACGAAGGCGCCGAGGTCGCGCGCGTCGATCCACTGCGTGGGGTCCGAGGGCGCGCCTGGCGCCAAGAACCTGCCGCCCTGCGCGAGGCGCCGCACCCAGTAGGTGAAGCGATCGCTCGGATCGTGCGGCCCGACGACGACGCTTGGCCGGACGACCGTCGTGCGCTCCGGACCATAGGTTCGGGACACGGCCTCCTCGCAGGCGACCTTCAACGGACCGTAGCTGGCGTTGGTTATCTGCTCGTCCAGCGGCGGCTCGCCCAAGCTGGCGAGGGGAGCGTCCTCGTCGCCGTTCGGACCTAGCTGCGACATGTCGTAGACCGAGACCGTCGAGATGAAGAGGTAGCGGCCGGTTAGGGGCTCGAGCAGCTCCGCCGAGGACGCGACCAGGCGCGGCAGGTAGCCGCTGACGTCGACGACGGCGTCGAAGCGCCTGCCGTGCAGGGCTTCGAGGCCGCCGTCGCGATCTCCTATCAAGCTGTTCGTCCCGGCGGGAGCATCCGGCTTGGTGCCGCGGTTGAAGAGCGTCACCTGCATGCCGGCCCCCAGCGCCGCCAGCGCGATGTGCCTGCCGACGAACCCGGTGCCGCCGAGGATGAGGACGTTCATGCGCCAATACTAGCTAGCTAGCCGGCGGCCCGGCGCAGTGGTCCGTCAGTCGTTCCTGGCCGGGGGCTCCTCGCTGAGGTGCTGACCGGCGTCAGCCGGCGCGCTGACCGGAGGAGTCGGCGCGACCTCGACCGTGGTGACCGGCGATCCGGTCCACTTGCCCCGCATGAGCAGCCAAGCGCCGACGCCGATCATCGCCAACGGCACGACCCAACCACCCGAGGTCGTGAAGGACGGGATGGCGAGCACGGCTAGCCCGAGCGCGGGGTAGATGGCCCACGGCTGGCGCTCGACTCCCAGGCGGGTGAGCAGGTAGAAGGTCGCGGCGAGGCCGAGCAGGAACAGCCAGCCCGGGTACCAGCCGATGACGCTCCTGAAGAACTCGACCGCTGCCAGAGAGGCCAGCGCGCCTGCCGGGATCAGAGCCCACCAACGGCTCTGGTCATCGCGCCACGCGACTGCGAACGCCAGGCCCAGACCGGCGAGGAACGCGCCGCCACCGAACCCACCCGGCACGATCGCAGCGATGGCGAGGCCCGCCAAGGGATAGGCCGCCACGCGCCACAGCGTGTTGTGGCTGCGCCGTCCCTCGGTGTACGCGAAGTACGCCAACGCGGCCAGCACCAGGCCTCCGAACAGCCCACCCAGGACCTTCAGCACGCCCGTCCCCGCCAAGAGCCCGAAGACGCCTAAACCTATCAGCACGTACGCGCCGACACGACCGGAACCGTGGCCGGAAGCGTGTCCTGGACCCCGTCCGCTCATCTCACCGTTGAAACCAGAGTTCGTCACCTTGATCCTCCTTCGTCTTGCACGGATGCTATGGCCGGCGCTGGGAGGCGCGAATCGCCCAACCGAGGCTGCGTGGCGCGCGCCGAACGTCTCGACTCGGACTCAGCCGAAAGATGGACGCGCTGAGCCGTGCGCTCGGTTAGGCTCGCGCTAGCGCGTCGTCTGCCGCCGCCAAGCGGCTGACGCGCCGGAGAGGGCGGCGCCGCAGGTGTCAGAGGTCGCACCAGGAGCGGGAACGGAACCCGGGACCAAGATCAGGGTCATGCTCGTCGACGACCACACGGTCGTCAGGCGCGGCCTGCGCATGGTGTTCGACGCCGAGGACGACTTCGAGATCGTCGGGGAGGCCGAGAACGGGCAGCAGGCCCTGACGCGAGCCGCCGAGCTCCAACCGGACGTGGTCGTGATGGACCTGCTGATGCCGGTCATGAACGGGGTGGACGCGACGCGCGCGCTCCGCGCCGCCCATCCGGCCATCGAGGTCGTCGCCCTGACCTCGGTGCTCGAGGACCGCATGGTCATCGACGTGGTCGAGGCGGGCGCCGCCGGCTACATGCTCAAGGAGTCGCGTCCCGACGACCTGTTCGAGGCCGTCAGAGCCGCGGCGCGCGGCGAGGTCAGGCTCGACCCCCGGGCTCAGCAGCGCCTGGTGCGCGAGGTCAGGGCTCCGCAAGTGAGAGAGCCGCTGACCGAGCGCGAGGTCGAGGTGCTCAAGCTGATCGCCTCCGGCGCTACCAACAAGTCGATAGCGCAGCGGCTCGACGTGGCCGAGGCGACTGTGAAGACCCACGTGTCGAACCTCCTCAGCAAGCTGGCGCTGAAGAGCCGCACCCAAGCCGCGCTCTACGCGCTGCGCGAGGGATTGGTGGAGCGTGAAGGGTGATCAGCTCGCGAGCCGTTTGAACGCAGAGACGGGCCCGCAAGGCAGTTCCGTCCCCTGGCACCACAGCATCTCGACGCGCCTGATCCTGCTGCTGCTCGGCGTCATCGCCGTGCTCGTGGCAGCCTCCATCTTCCTGCTGTGGCGCGGGTTCGGAGAGATGGTGGCGGGAGGGCTCGACCTGACGGGAGGCTCGGCCGAGCAGCCCAGCGCCGTCGATCCCGAGCTCGTCGGCGCGGTGCTGCGCAGCACCCTCATCAACCTGACCGCGGTGGTCGCCGTCACGGTGGTGGCGGCCGCAGCCTTCTCGCGCACCCTGCTGGCCGAGCCGATAAGCAGGCTGACGGCGGCCACGCGCGCGTTGGCCAGCGGCGATCAGGCCGCCCGCCTGGACCTGGCCGACAAGTCAGAGCTCGGCGAGTTGGCCCGCTCGTTCGACGGCATGGCCGACGCGCTGCTGGCGGCTCAGAGCCGGCTCGAGTCGCGGGTCACGGCCCGGACCGCCGAGCTGCGCGGCCTGCTCGACCTGTCGAACAAGATCGCCGTCGGCGACGAGCTGAAGCCTCAGCTCGAGGCGGTGTTGGCGCGCCTCGTCGAGTCGATCCCTGGGTTGGCGACCGAGGTGCTGGAGCTCTCGCCTTCCGGTCGGCTGGCGTCGCTGGCGGCGGTGGGCGAGGTGCCGCAGCTCTCCTTCCCCGACCTGCCAGCAGACGACCATCCAGCCAGGGAGATCGCCCCTAACGCCGTCGTCGATGAAGGCGCGCTCGCACTGCCGCTGCGCGCCAGAGACCACGTCGTCGGGGTGCTCCACGCCTACCTGCCAACCGGCGAGAGCTGGGACGAGGAGCGGCTGCGCCTCGCCAGCGGCCTGGCGGCGCAGGCGGCCGTCGCCATCGAGAACGCCCGTCTCTACGAGCGCGCCCGCGAGCAGGCCGCCGACGAGGAGCGCCAGCACCTGGCGCGCGAGCTTCACGACTCGGTCAGCCAGGCGATCTACGCCGTCGTGCTGACCTCGCACGCCGCCAAGAAGCGGCTCAAGACCGACCCGGCCGGCAGCGAGGCGGCGCTCGGCAACGTCATCGAGCTGGCCGAGGCAGCCCTCGCGGAGATGCGGGCTCTGATCTTCGAGCTTAGGCCAGAGGCGTTGGCCGAGGTCGGACTCGTCGGCGCGCTCAACCGCCAGCTCGACGGCCTCGAGCTGCGCCACGCCATCGCTACCGAGCGGCAGCTAGGGAGCGAGCCTGAGCTGCCTTTCGAGACCAAGCAGGTGCTGCTCAGGGTCGCGCAGGAGGCGCTGCACAACGTCGCCAAACACGCGCGCGCCAAGCTCGTCACCGTCAGGAGCGAGATCTCAGAGGAGCGCCTCAGCATCCAGGTCGTCGACGACGGCGTCGGTTTCGATACCAGCCGCAGCTACCCCGGCCACCTGGGGCTGACCTCGATGCACGAGCGCGTCGGCGCGCTCGGCGGCCGGCTGCGTGTCGAGAGCGCTCCCGGCTCAGGCACGACGGTGCGCATCGACGTGCCGCTGGAGAACGGACCGCTATGAAGCGCGAGCACCTCGGCTACCTGATCGTCGCTCTCGGCGTGCTCGCGCTGATGAACCGCGGCGGGCCCGGCGGTCTGCTCATCGAGATACTCAAGCTCGGCGCGATGGGCATGTTCGCGACGCTGCTGTGGCGCTACCTCGAGCCGCGCACCACCCTCAAGGTGCGCCTCTTGGCGCTCGGCGTGCTCGGGATCGTCGCCACCACGAGCCTCCATCTGCTGGCCGGCGGCGCCTTCCTGGCGTTCGCCGCTCTCGCGTTCTGGCTGATCTACTCCACGCCGCGCCACGGCGCAGCGCCGTGGGCGCTGATCCCGGCCGGTGTCCTCGCCACGCTTTCGCTGGTGGCGACGATAAGCTCGGTGTTCCCACGTTGGAACTCGGGCGCGTTCTTCACGCTCGGGATGACTGCCGTCTTCACCGCCGTCTACCTGCTACCGAAGGAGCGCGGCGGCGGACGCTGGGCGCTGTGGCCTGCGCTCGCATGGGGCTTCATAACCCTGATCGTGAACGATCCCGGCGGGATGCCATCGTGGGTCGTGCCGCTGCTGCTGATCGGCGGCGGGATAGTGCTGCTGGGTTGGACCAGGCGCGGCAAGGGATAGCAGGGATTCCGTCACACCGCCTTTTCTGAGCAGTCGCTATAACAGAGTCAGCACGGTTCTCGTGCGGGCGCCCAAGCTCGTGGCGCCAAGCGTTCAACTCGCGCCGGTGAGTGCCGGGGCGATGGTTCCACGCGGGCCCACGCCCGACGAGAGGTGAAGGAGAAGCATGATCAAGAGGTTTCGTCTAGGAATGGTCGCTGTGCTCGGCCTGCTGGTTCTGGCCGCGTGCGGTACGCCCACCCCTCCCAACACCACCCGCACCCTGACCGTCAACGTGAATGGTGACGGTACCGTGACGTCCAATCCAGCCGGCATCGATACCGGCGCGGGCGACACCACCTTCGCTTTCGACGTCGACACGGAGGTCACTCTGACTGCTGTCGCCGGCACCGCCGGCAACGGCTCTGAGTTCGTAGGCTGGTCCGGCGGCGGTTGCTCCGGCACCGGTACCTGCGTCGTCACCATGAACGCCGACGCCACTGTCACCGCCGAGTTCGAAGAGAACGAAGAGCCGCCCGTCATGGTCGAGCTCTCCGTGGCTATCAACGTGGGTGGCGCGGCCGCCGGCTCCGTCGTGAGCTCTCCCGCCGGTATCGACACCGGGGCGGGCGAGAACTCCGCCGAGTTCGCGGTTGGTACTGAAGTCACCCTGACTGCTTCCGCCACTACAGGCGGCTTCGCTGCCTGGACCGGAGGCGACTGTGCCGGGGTCATGACCCTCACGTGCGTCGTGACGATAGGCGAAGGCGAAGCGGGCGTCGCTGCTAACTTCAACGACATCTCGACCGCCACCATCATCATCACCGCCATCGCAGAGGACTCCGAAGAGTTCGCTGCGGCCAGTGCCGACGACGGTGATCGTTGGCCAGAGGGCTTCAGCCGCCGCACCTCCAACGACCTCGAGGTCGGGATCGACCCCGATCACGCTCCCCAGTACATCGCTCTGCGCTTCACTAGCACTGGCGTGCCAGCCGGCGCTCGCATCTCGTCGGCCAGCGTAGCCTTGACGGCCCTTGACCCGAACCCCAACTCCGGCGACTTCAGCGTCGAGGTCTGGGGCGAGGCCAACGCGGCGCCTGCCGAACTCGGCGACGATGCCGACAACACCGCCTCGTTCGACATCAGTAGCCGCACCCCTACTACGGCCACCGCCACATGGGACGTCGCCGGCGCGTGGACACCCGGCTCCCAGTACTCGACGCCTGATCTCACCGCCATACTGCAAGAGATCGTCGGTCTGGCCGGCTTCAACGGGAACGTCGTTCTCGTCCTCGGCCCCAACACCGAAAACGGCAACTACCGCCGCGCTCAGCCCGCGCACACCACCAACGGCCCGACCCTCTCGGTCGAGTACGTTGTGCTGCCCCCGCTCTAAGGGCACCGAGGCGGCCCGCTAGGGGCCGTCGGCCACAAAGGTCAGGAGCTCGCCGCTATCAACGCGGCGAGCTCCTTTTTGTTGCCCAGCGGTCCTACTCGCCAGGGCTTCACGACCTGCAAAGAGTCTTGGTGTATCGGCCAGACTCGCAGCCGCCAGCACAAGGCAGTTCCATCCGCGACCGGGGTCAGACCAGGGCCAGACTAGGGCCAGACCCAGAGTCCGCGCAAACTCGGTCGCGGGTGGAGGCGTGTGCTGAAAGAGAAGCTGCGCCGGATAGAAACCCAGCGCAGCTTGAGAAGCGTATGGAGTGGTGCTTCTCAGATCGGAGTCAGCTGCCCCCGCATGGTCCGTCTCAGCCTACTGTGCTCATTAAGTGGTGATCGGCCTGCGGTGCTCAGTCGGCGACCGCTATGAGCGGACCGAACGCTGGCAGCGGCAGGTCGGTCGCCTGGCCGCGGATCACTCCAGGGGCGATGATCTGCCATAGCTCAGGGTTGGAGTTGCCCTGCGTTTCAGGCAGCACCGGCGGCGACATGTAGCGCACATAAGGGGCCGTCGACGGCGTCTCGAGCAGGGTAAGAACGACCGTGTACGGATCGCCCGCCAACACAGCCGCGCTGCTGACGCCGATTCGGTTGGAGCCGTAGCTATCGAAGTCGTCGATGTTGCTGGGGCTAGGTGCACCGTCGAAAACCGCGAAGCGGTTGGTAGTCGTGAACGCGCCGACCTGAAGCTGCTTGTCCGTTTCGATGAAGACCTGGTTGCCGGCGTAGGTCACGGATACGAGGCGAGGGCCGGTACCGTCGACATCCTCGCCGAAGACGTGCTCGCGGATCGCCAGCGAGATGCGCCGCCCGAGCTCGCGTTGGGCGAACGCGCTGAGGTGAATGCGGTCGGAGCGTGGCAGGTCGTCCGTCACTACCATGTAGTAGCTGGACTTCTCGAGCTCGAGCTGACGCTGCAGCTCGGCCACGGCGTGAGCTCTTATGTTCTGTTGCTCACGGCCATCGGAGGCTAGCTGCATGAAGACGACGGCGCCCTGTCCAACGCCGCCGAACAGCTGCGTAGAGAGCTGGTCGAGAACCGTGATGGTGCCACTCTTGAACGCATTTCGCTCGGTGGAGTTGTCGACGTCGGCTTCGCCTTGGTACCAGACGAGCACGTTGACTGGACCGCCTTCTGCCGCGTGCAAGTTACCTGAGCCGGGATTATCTCTCCAGCCTGCGGAGACGTGTCCGCGGAAGTTGGCGGAGCCGAAGAGCGTGTCGCGATCCAAGCGGTTTGCCGCGGGCAGCCAGGAGGGGCTGGTGTTGCAGCCAGTGATGCAACTACCACCGAGCGCGGACGGGATCAGATAGGTGCTGAAGCCCTGCGCCTCGTATAGCAGGTTGCCGAGCCGCGTCCCGAAAGAGTAAAGCGAGTCGTCGTCGAAGCTTATCGCATCGAGTTGACCGGTCGGGTCGTCGAGCGACTCGCGTGCGTTGCGCCATACGTAGTCGTTGCCGAGCATACGCACGTTCGGGTCGTTCTGGCTGTACTCCGACCAGCCCGTTAGCGGTGCGCCTTCGGCCGTGGCGTTCGACTGGCCACCGATGAGAATCACGAGGTTTCCGAGCCTGACCGAGTAGCTGCTGCCTGCGCCCGACACATGCAGGTGAGTGGGCAGCCAACCGGCAGCGGGCTCGCCGAGCTCGAGCACCGCAGACTGACCGAAGATGGTCCAATCTTCGTCGACGCTCAACCCCGCGTCGCTGAGCGAGACGCCCGCGAGAGGCTCGTTGCCGCCGTTGCCGATCAGCACGACCGCCTCGGCTGACGTGCTCCCGTCGAGTTGGACGAAGCTCAGCGCGCGTGGCTTGACGACTAGCACCGCTGGTAGATCCGGGTCGACAGCCTTGGCGATCATGGCGGCCACGTCGGTCGTCGACAGCCTGTAGTTCCCGTCGGTGTCTGCGAGATAACGCATCCGAGCGTCGCCATCGGACGGCTTGGCGATGATCTCGAGTGCGAGTAGCGCATCGCGCACGTCCACGGTGCCGGAAGCGTCGACGTCGCCCAACTGGAAGTCAGCGAACGCCGAGTCGAGTTCGGCATCGTGGTTGGTGTAAACGATCTCGCTCGAAGGCATGCCGGGTTGGTTAGGCGCAGTCGTCTCGGCGGGTTGAGCACTGATGACGGACGCGGAAAGGGCCTCGTCCGACGTGCGGTAAGCCATCACCGAGCCGACAGTGGGAGTGCTCGTCGTGGGGCCCAGATCGAATGCCACCTGGACCTGTGGCCCGGCCGAGCGCGGACCGACCCAAGCAACCGTGGTCAAACCGCCCTCCGTTGCGGCGCTGACGATCAGGCCTGAGCGCAGCGGCTTTGCGGAGATCACCTCTCCTGCACCGTGAATGAACGTCACCTGCCCGCCGCCGACCGCGCCAGACGCCACCAGGTTGATCAACGCATCGGCCTCGGTCGGATCGGGCGGATCGCCGCAGGCGTTGAGCATCAGGACGATCAACACGCTTGTCAACAGCGGCGCGAAGCGCCACCTCACACGGACGCCGCGAGGCGTTCGACTAGTCGTCACGATGGTTCCTCCAAAGTCAGACAATCATGCCCTAACGCTCTGTGCTCGCGCTGTGGAAGTCGCACTTTCAT
Organism: uncultured bacterium; assembly: GCA_964392895.1. Lineage (GTDB taxonomy): Bacteria > Deinococcota > Deinococci > Deinococcales > Trueperaceae > CAYMRL01. The sequence goes on along the minus strand of CAYMRL010000002.1, from coordinate 242,418 downwards.
GACGCTCGAAACGCACTACACGGCGGAGCAGCGCGGCCACGTAGCGGTCGGAAGGGTCGTCGCAGCGCTGCAGGGGGGTGAGCACGCACTCCAGGTAGAACAGAAGGCGCGCCTCGTCCCCAGCTCGCAAGTCTTGGACCAACTCAGCGAGAAGCGCCGGATCCTCACGCTCGAGCTCGGCGGCCAAGGCTGAGGTCATCGCGACGGCCCGCTCGTCCACCTCGCCGGGAGTCAACACTCTGGCGCACTGGTTCATTAGCAGGTAGTAGGTGTCGAACAGCGCCGTGCGCGTGTCGCTCGACGCCCAGTCGATGGCCACCGGACCCGCGGCAGTCAACAGCAGGTTGTCGGAGAAGTAGTCGCCGTGGGACAGCACCAGCTTCAGACGCCTGTCGGGCGCTTCGAGAAGTCCGGCGAGGCAAGCGTCGGCGAACGCGGCCAGGCGAGAGCGGTCAGAGGGAGGGAGCCGCCCGAGCAACGAGGCTGGCGCAGAGATCTGCGACCTCAGCGTGCGCGCGTACTCGTGAAGACCAACCTCACGAGGAGGCTCCGCGCGTAAGAAGGCGACGAGGGGCGGCAGGTAGATCGAGGCGAACTGCAGTCCGCAACCGTCGACCCCAGCGGGGTGCCGGCCATCGACGAGATCCTCCTCGAGCCAGCCGCGCTCGATGTCGACAGCCTTGACCTTCGGCGCGAGCCCGAGGGTCGCCGCGCGTCTGCTGACGACTTCGCGCTCGGCGAGCCTCGCCTTCGCCATCTCGTCAGGGACCACCGTGTAGACACTCCCGGCGTCACGAGCCAGGAGCTTGTAGGCTCCCGAGCGCCTGCGAATCGCCAAGTCGGCGTCGACGGGCAGCAGAACGCCGGCGCCGCGCCGTCCGCGTTGGTAGACGACGAGCGCGCTAACCGCCGACCGAAGTCGGCGCAACGCCCCTACGACCCCCGTATAGGCGTCACCAGCGCGCGTGCGATCTCGTCCACCGAAGCGCAGACCGGCCTCGCGCCACAGCACACGCCAGGCACCCGCGCTCCCCAACTTCGCGTTCAGGAGCAGGTTGCCTGCCGGGACATAGCGGAAGCCGGGCCTGTTCAGAAGGTCTCGGTTTGGCTCAACAGCCATGCGCGTCAGATTATGCGATGGGTAGATGAGGTGACCCCACCGGCGTCACGGGCGCGTCTCACAGGACGTTGCCGACGCCGCGCCTCGTTTACCCTTGACCATGGCTGACAGGGGTGTCAAGACAGTACACGTCTCACGGCGCATCGCCGTCGCTCAAGGTCCAGTGAGCTCAGGTCGCCCCCTCGCCAACACGACGATCGTCTGCGGCGACCTCGCGACGGCCGTCATCGACACGATGATCTCGCCCGCCATGGCGATCCCTGTCTTGGTGACCGCCGACGAGTTGGGCGGTGGCCGCGGCGTCAGGTACGTGATCAACACGCACGGCGATCCCGACCACCTGCTCGGCAACGGTCTGTTCGCGGGCGCCACCGTCGTCGCGCACGCCAGAGTCGCCGACCTGCTCGATACGCCAGAGGTGAGGGAGCGCTACCAGCAGATGCTCAGCCGCCAGACCGAGGGCGAGACGCGACCAGAGGTGCTGTCCGCGCTGCGCATCGTCGAGCCTAACGTCACGTTCGAGCGCGAGGCGACCGTGCGCCTCGGCGGCGTCGACATCAGGCTCGAGTACGTCGGCCCCGCGCACTCGGTGGCGGACAGCATCGCGTGGATCGAGGAGGAACGGCTGCTGGTGACTGCCGACATCGTGTTCAACGGCATCTTCCCGTTGGTGCGCGACGACCTGGACAACTGGTTCGCCGGCCTGGAGCGCGCCGTCGGCCTGCAGCCCGCGGTGGTGGTGCCTGGACATGGCGAGATCGGCGGCCCTGAGCTGCTCGAGCGCCAGATCGAGGTGCTGGCTGCGGTCAGGGAGAGCGTGAAGGAGCTGTACGCGGGCGGCGTGAGCGTGGAAGCCGCGGCCGCGCAGCCGGTCCCCGCCGGCCTGCGCAGCCTGCCGCTCGCCGAGGAGCGTTGGCCGGGGGCCGTGCGCGGCATCTACGGCGTCCTGGCACGCAACTCGGTCGCGAGCTGAGGCACTCATACTTTCGTCGGTTGCACACCGGGCGACCAAGCCGGATGATGTTCCGTGGGCAGGACCCTGTTCCTCGCCCCGACGCCAGCTCCCGCAACCGCGCGGGCGCTTTACACACAACGATTTTTCCAGCCGGGGAGAGGTTGAAGATGACCGAAGAAGCGAACAAGACCGAGGCGCTGACCACCACGACCGCCGCCGCCAAGCCGAGCGTGCCGTCGCCGCTGCGCTACCTAGACAAAGCGATGGGCACGCTCCGTGACCTGAACCTGATCCCATCGGGCGCCACGACCAACGAGGCGCCGATCGTCGCCCTCCTCAACGAGATCTCCGATCTAGATCAGGACCGCATCGTGGCCATCACCCGCACCCTGGCTCAGGCGTCGCTCTTCAACGACGTCGTCAGGCAGCAGGTGGCGCAGATGGAGATCGGCACGCGCTACGAGGAGATAACCAACTCCTTCAACTCGATCCGCGACGACGCCAAGATGATGGTCGACCAGGTCTCCGACGGCAAGCTCTCGACCTTCGAGCGCCTGTCGAACGTGTGGATGAAGGTCACCCGCGGCGACATCGCCTCGCGCTTCGACAAGATCAAGAAGACCTACCTCGACGTCACCGCCAGCGCTCAGGACCAGATCCAGCGCGAGCACCTGATCCTCGAGTCGTACCGCGACTTCCGCGGCGCACTCAAGGAGTCGGAGGTCCTCGCATTCGAGGTGCTAAAGAAGGGTGAGGCCGAGCTGGAAGCCGCCCGCCAGGCCGTCGTGGACGCCAACGCCGTCGTCACGGCCTTCACCGGCGAGGACCTGGCCGAGCGCGCCCGCCTGGAGCTGGCGCGTGACGAGTCGGTCCGCGAGCTGCAGCACAAGGACAAGCGCTACCAGATAGCCAAGGATCTCTCCGACAACCTCACGGTCTCGTACAACACCTCCGAAGTCGTGATGGCGCGACTGATGCAGACCAACACCGCCAAGGAGCGCGTGCGCGCCCAAGCCGTCAGCTTCTTCGGCACCAACGAGACGGTCCTCACCGCCCTCACCGCCTCCTTCACCGGCCTGTTCGGCCTGCACGAGTCGACCCGCACCGTCGAGGCCATGAAGGAGGGCGTCAGCAAGTCTCTCGAGACCCTCTCCGAGATCGGCGGCAAGATCCAGGAAGAGGCGCTCAAGGCCGGCTACGGCCCCACCATCCGCGCCGACGCCGTCAAGCAGCTCGTCGATTCGGTGGTCAGCTACCAGGAGCGCTCGAAGCAGATCATCGCCGAGATGCGCAAGCTCAGCACGCAGAACGCCGAGGAAATCCGCGAGGCCGTCGAGGACGGCAAGCGGCGCCTGGCCGAGCTCGCCAAGGAGGGCGCCGCGCTGACAGTCGGTGATGGCTGACCCCGGCACCCAGGCAGTGACGAGCGGCGCACCGACGACCCCGCCCGCGCCCCTCGACGAGGTGATGCTGGCGATGGACGTGGTGGACACGCTGCGCCACCGCGAGCAGCTCGTCGCCAAGGAGCTGGCTTCGGGCGAGCGCGACGAGGACATGTACGCGCGCCTGCGTCAGGTGTACGCCGCGCAGGGCATCGACGTGCCGGAGCGCATCCTGCGCGAAGGCGTGACGGCCCTGCGCGAGAACCGCTTCGTCTACACCCAGCAGGGTTCGCCGGCGGCGCGCCGCTGGGCGATGTTCTACGTGCAAAGGCGCCGCTGGGGCACGCTCCTCCTGGTGCTGGCGGTGCTGCTCGGCGCCGGTCTCTTCGCTTACGACGCGAACGTCGGAGCTCCTCGCAGAGCCCTGTTGACCGACCTGCAGACCACGCGGGCTCAGGTGGTGGCGGTGTCGGAGGTCGATGCCGCTTCGTCCCAAGCCGCCCGGCTCTTCCAGCAGGGCGTCACGGCCTTCGAGCGCGGCGACTTCGGCGAGGCGCGCGTCAACCTCGGCTCGCTCGAGGCGCTGCTGGCACAGCTGCGCAGCAGCTACACGCTCAGGATCGTCGCCGGCCCCGACTCGGGCGTGTGGCGCATCCCCGACATCAACACCGGCGCCAGGAACTACTACCTGATCGTCGAGGCGCTAGACGCCAACGGCAGGCAGGTGAGCGTGCCGATCCTGAACGAGGAGACGGGCGCCACGCAGACGGTGAGAACCTGGGGCCTCAGGGTCGCTGAGGAGACGTTCTTCAGCGTCAGGGACGACAAAGAGGACGACGGCATCATCCAGAACAACCTCTTCGGCCAGAAGCGCGCCGGCTACCTGGAGCCCGACTACATCTTCCCGACCACGGGAGCGGCGATCACGGCATGGTGATGACGGCATGGTAATGACCGGTCGCAACGCGCTCGACGCCATCCACAAGGCGATCCGCGACGAGCAGACGCGCGCGCGGCAGCTCGATGCCGACATGGCCCGCGTCAACGACGAGCTGCTCAAGCTCGACGCGGCCCGCAGCCAGGAGCACAGAGGCCTGGCCAAGCTGCGGATCGAGTTCCTAACCGGCAGCGACATCATCCAGCGCCTCGACGACGCCGACCGCCAGGTTCTCGCGCTGTTCAGGCGCCGCACCGACTCGCTCGCCAAGCTCAAGCAGGAGCTCGACGCGGCCGAGAAGGCGCGCGACGAGCTCGAGGCCAACCGCGCCGCGCTGGCCGACGCTCTCGAGCACAAGGCCGCCGAGATCGACGAGGTGGAGGCCGCCGTCCAGGAGCGCCTCAAGACCGCTCCCGACTACCAGGCGCAGGTGAAGAAGGCGCACGAGGCGGAGCGCGTCGCCGTTCACGCCGACGAGAAGGCGACGCAGAGCGAGCAGGAGCAGGAGGCGAAAGGCGCCTCTTACCGCGCCGACCCGCTGTTCATGTACCTCTACCAGCGCGGTTTCGGCACGACCGAGTACCGCCGCGGCGGTCTGGTCCGCTGGCTGGACGGTCGCGTGGCCAGGCTCATCGGCTACTTCGACGCCAGACCCAACTACGCCAGGCTGCTCGAGCTGCCCGTCAGGCTGCGCGAGCACGCCGACTTCGTCGGGGCTCAGGCCGACGAGGAGTTCGCGAAGCTCAAGCAGCTCGACGCCCAGGCTCGCTTAGACGCCGGCCTCGGTCGACTAGAAGCCGAGCTGGGCGAGGCGGAGAAGCGCCTCGCCGCTGCTGACGATGCGATCTCCAAGGCCGCCAGCGCCTACCAGGAGAAGCTCGCACGCGCCGAGCGTTACGCCAACGGCGAGGACGAGGAGTTCCAGCAGGCGATCGCCTTCCTCGCATCGGAGTTCGGCCGCGAGGACGTCCAGACGCTGCGGCGCGAGGCGCTCGCGACACCGTTCCCGGACGACGACCTCATCGTCGCCAGGCTCCTCGACCTCGAGGCTCAGCGCAAGCGCCAGAGCCAGTCGCTCGACGAGTTCAAGCTGGTGGCGGAGGCGAACCGCAAGCGCGTCTCCGACCTGGAGCGGGTCAGACAAGAGTTCACGCAGCGCCACTACGACGCTCCCGGCACCTCGTTCGCCAACGGTGCGATGGTCGCGTCTGTCATCACCCAGCTGGTGATGGGCGCCCTCACCACCGATGCGTTCTGGCGCGTCCTACAGCAGCAGCGCCGCTACGACCCGCCGCGCACCGATCCGTCGTTCGGCTCGGGCGGCTTCGGCCGCGGCACCGTGTGGGGCGGAGCCGGCCGCGTCGGAGCCGAGATCGGCGGCGAGATACTCGGTGAGGTGCTGGAGGGCCTCGGTGACATGCTCGGCGGGATGCGCAGCTCGGGCGGGTCTAGCAGCTCGAGAAGCTCGTCGCGCTCGGGCGGCAGCAGCTTCGGCGGGACCTCGCGCGCGCGCTCGGGCGGCGGCGGCAGTCGCGGCGGTGGCGGCGGTAGCCGCGGGGGTGGCGGCGGCAGCCGCGGCGGTGGCGGCGGGTTCAGGACCGGCGGGAAGTTCTAGTACCAGCGGCTGCGACAGGCGGCGCTCCGCCCTGACTCAGGCACGCGGCGGCTCGGGGCTCATGACGAGCTCCGAGCCGCCGCACCGCAGGCGCAACGCCCCTACCTTACGTAGGTGACGGTTATCGTCCCGCGCGACGCCCAGTCGTACCACAGGCGTATCTGGCCGCCGATGCCGATGTAGCCGGGCGGGATCGTCGATCCCGGCACGAAGTCCATCGTCGTGAAGACGTTGACGAGGTAGGCGTTGCCGACGTCGTAGGTGGTGAAGCCGACGGGTTGGGCGGCGAACTGCCCGTCAGCGGTGCGCCAGACGCAGACGCCCTCGAAGTCCCGGATGTAGCCATGGGGGTTGGAGACCTCGATGGTCGTACTGGTCGTGGAGTTGTGGAAGAGCTGCGAGTTGTAGTTGTACTCGTGGCCCGTGCCGCCCCAGCCGGTGAACTGGATGTTGTAACGCGTCGCGCCGGCCACCTTGGGGATGCGCAGGTACATGGTCGAGCACGGCACCGTGATGCCGTCTCTGAAGTAGCCCGCCGGGGTGCTGCCCGATTGCAGCTCGAGGCGCGAGTCGATCTCTCTGTCGAACCCCTCGAGCAGCGCGGTCATCCTCGCCATCGCTTCCGCGCCTGCCGGGATGCTCGTCGCTCCCGACTCGACCTGGAAGACCTCGACCGTAACGGAGTCGCTCTGGGAGTCAGAGATGTTGTGAGGCGAGTTGTGCGTGTACCAGACGTTGGGGTAGCTCGTGACGAGGCTGACCCCGGTCTTCGGGCCGTCGGTCAGGCGACCGTAAGCGCCAGACGTCGTCCAGCGGTAGAGGAAGGTACCCGTCACCGTGCCCCTCGTGCCGACGGTCAGCTCTACCTGCGGGTGCGCCTTCGTGAAGTACGCGGACTCGGGCGAGAGGTTGAAGAGCGTTGGCGCCGCCGTGGCGCGCCACGAGACCGCGGGGAGCGCATCGTTGAGGTCGCTCATCAGGGCGGCGAGGTCGCCGACGGCCAGGCTTAGCTGCACGGCGGCGATGACAGCGCTCGCGGAGGCGCGAGACGTCAGCGACGCCTCCATCGACTCGAAATGCAGCTTGTTCCTGGTCGCCTCTGGCAAGGCGTTGCGCATGCTCTCGAACAGGTCGTTGCGGTAGAGGCTGTTCTCGGATATGTGCTGGAGGAACATCTTGACCGCGTTCGCGTAGCTGCCGCCCTCCTTCAGGTAGATACCGAGGCTGGCGAGGCGGCTGTCCGTGGCTGCCCTGAACCCGGAGCGGAACGCGCGCAGCTCGGAGGCGTCGAAAACCGCGGTGCCGCCGAAGGCCAGCGACTCGAGCAGCGGGAGCGCGATGTCGTCGAAGAACTGATCGAGCACCTTGTTGGCGATGATCTCGTTCCAGGCCGAACGTTGGCCGGAGAAGCGCGGGTCGTCGTAGAGCGGCGGACGAGTGACGACGTCGAGCGATGGGCCGAGCAGGACGAGTTCGTAGAACGTCTTGTGCGCACCCTCGTGCAGCGTCAGCGGCATGCCCTCCGACAGCGCGGGGGACCACGGAGCCTCGCCCGTCAGCACGTCCTTGATCGCGGTGAAGAGCTCGAGCCTGCCTGTCGACGGGACGTCGACGGTACGCGTCAGCACCGGCGGATCGATGTCGTGGGCGTTGCCGTTCGCGTCCTCGTAGCCGACTTGGTAGGCGAGCAGCGCGGCGGGGCGCCGGAAGTGGTTCTGCGCTGCCACCCCCGCTCCGACCGGGTTGTGGATCACCTCGCTGCCGGACTGCTGAACGCCGGCACCGGGCTGCAACACGATGTTGTTCGAGCCGCCCGTCTGTTGTGGTTGTAGAAGCGTGGCGAGGGACCCAGTGTCCTCGAGGCTCCCTATGACCGCGGTCCACGCCTGCTGCAAGGCGGCGTCCAGCTCGCCGCCAGCGCCGGCGAGTGGTCGCCCACCGGCGGCGAGCACGCCTTCGACGTACTCGGACAGGTCTAGCAGAGCGGGCTCCTCGCCTATGAGCGACCTCAGCGTGCTGTGCGCGTCGCTCGGCAACAGGAAGCCGCCGAGCAGGTAGAAGAGCAGGCCGCGAGCGGTCGTGGTCGAATCCGCCTTCACCGCGGCGCCCTCGCGCAACGCCATCAGCACGAGATCGCCGGCCGCGTCGACGACCGCCAACTCCGTCACGACCCCGGCAGGCAGCAGCGCGGTGAACTTGCCGTCGGCGGCCACGGAGAAGCTCCCGTGCGCGCCGACCACCGTGAGCGAGGCCATGTCGAGCCCGGCGCCGGCGGGCAACGAGACCTGACCGGGGACCTCCTGCAAGTCGCCGCCCGGAGGCGTGGGACCCGTCCCGCCGCAGGCGGTGAGCGTGATGAGCATGACCAGCGCGATGAAGACGTAGCGGAGAGACAGCGGTACCTCGACCATGACGCGAGCCTAGGGGTCTAGGTATTAGAGACGGCTTAAAGCGTCGGGCTCGCGGTTCAGGCGTGCGAGCTTCAGTTCCTCTGCCACGCCCAGGTGGCCGGCAGCGGCTCGAAGCCGAACTCCTGCTTGAGGCGCCGGGCGAACTCGTCGAAACGGCGGCGCGCCTCGCGCTCGCGGCCCAGCGAGACGAGCAGGCGCAACGACTCGGCGAGGGCCTCCTCGTCGTAGGGCTCGACCTCCAGCACCCGCTCCATCGCCTCCAGCGCCGCCAGCGGCGCCTCGCGTGCAGCGGCAGCTCGCCAACCTTCGACGACCCTGGCGCGCAGCTGCGACCTGAGCTCATCTACCTCGGCGATGTCGACTCCGTCCGCCAGCGGCTCGCGGTAGAGCCGCAGGGTCGTCGCTACGTCGCCGCGATCGAGCGCGCTGAGCAGCTCGCTCAGGTCGATCTCGCACCGCTCCAGACCCGTCTCGCCCAGGTAGGTCCTCACGCCCCACGGCTCGATGGCGCGTCGCAACAGCGTCATCTGCACGTGCAGGTTGTTCTGGACCTTCTTCGCTGGCGCCTCCGGCCACAAGATCTCGCCGATGCGCGACCGCGGCACCTCCAGGGCCATCAGGCACAGGATCTCGCGATGCTTGGTGCTGAGAGCGACGTCGCGGCCGAGGAGCCCGACCCTGAAGGTGCCCAACAGCTCGATCGTCAGCGGCGGCACCTCGTCTAAGCGCAGCCTTATCGCCTCGCTCCACCGCGCGCTCAGCAGCGCCTCGATCGGGTACGCGGCGGCGAGCTCCGGCCTCGCGACCGGCAGCGCCTCGATCGGCAGCAGAGCCGGCAGCACCGCGGTCCCGGCCATCGTGCCCTCGACGATCGCGTCTAAGTGCCGTTCGTCGCGCGCTAGCAGGTAGTTGGCGGCGTGGAGCTCGAGGCGCGAGCGCCGCAGCATGGTGAGCGCGGGATCCGGCATCGCGGCCTCCGCCTCGTCGACGCGGCCGACGGCCGCCAGGGCGAGGGCGCGCTCACCGTCGGGGCCGGGGCCCACGCTGCCCTCGATGACGCGCAGGGCGGCCTCGGGTGCGCCACCTTGGCGCAGGGTCCGCGCCCACAGCTCCTTCACTCGCGCCTCCATCTCCGGGAACGACGACCGCCACGGCCTGAAGCGCGCGAGGATGGCGGGAAACGCCGCGGCATCGCCACGTAGCGCAGCCAGCTCGGCAGCGGAGCAGGCGGCGACGAACCCGTTGTAGGCGGAGCCGCCGGCAGCGTCCTCGAGGTGGCCCTCGGCACGTGGGTCGGAGATCAAGGCCCTGAGCATGCCGAGCATCTGCTGTGCGACGAGCGCGTTGTACGGACTCGTCGTCACCTGCACCCTGAACTGCTCCTCCGAGGCGGCGACGAAGCCGTGAAGGTCGCCGTGCAGCTCCCACTCGACCTCGGCCAGCTTGTGCCTGATGACGGAAGTGTAGTCCTCGTCGTTGGCTCCATCGCCGAGCAGGTCGAGCGCGCGCCTGAGCATCGCGGCGACCGTCGCCCAATCCTGGCGCTTGTAGAAGAAGATGCTCGAGTTGACGAGGAAGCTGGCGGCCGCGCGCGCCGACACGAGCCCGAGCAGGCTCTCGGCTCGCGCGAGGGTCGCCAGCGCCTGCTCGAGCTCGGCGGGTTCCAGCTCGAACAGCTCCCAACCGATGGCGGTCAGGACGTGCGTCGGGGTGGCGGAGCCGTGCGCGGCGACCTGCCTGAGCGTCGCGACGGCGGCTACCGGATCGCCGAGCGCCGACTGCGCCCAGGCCAGCGCCAACAGCCTGCCGGGCCCTGGCGCGCCCTCGCACAGCCGCTCCCAACGCAACAGGCCGGCAGGGTCGAGGTTGCCGAGACGGCCGGGTATCGGATCGTTCTCGATCAGGTCGGTGAGCTCACGCGTCAACCCCGCGCACGCCAACGCTTCGGCCCTGAGTTCGAGCGGAAAGCGGTCCTGCTGGGCGAGAACGGCGGCGCGGGTCTCGTCCGGGTGCGCGCCACGCAGCGCCTCGGCGATGAGCGGATGCAGCCGGTAGCCGGCATCGATCTCCTGGGTGAAGCCCGCCGCCGCCAGCTCGCGCGACGCCGCGCTGGCCGCCACCGATGGCAGGTACGGGAGCGTCGCCTGCAGCAGCGCCTCCGTCCAGATACCGGCAGGCAGGCTCGAGCGGACGCCGGCGACCAGAGAGTCCGGGTCGGCGCTCTCGCCGGTGAGCGCGGCGAAGTGCAGCGGCAGGGCCCAACCGCCCGAGGCGCGCCACGCCTCCTCCGCCGTTGACGCGTCTGAGAACAGCTCCTGCGCCTCTGGAAGGGTGAACGCGAGGTCGGCTGCCCGCAGATGTACGAGGCGGCCGCGCGTGGCCAGGCGGGGGAGCTCGGGCGAGGTGAGTCGGCCGCGGCTGGCGAGCAGCAGCAGCCCACGCATGTCGGTGAGCAGCGGCGTGACGTCGTCGGGCTCCGCCAGCTCCTCGATGACCACGAGGGCCTCGTCGGCCCACAACGCGTCTCTCAGCTCATCCCAGCCGGCCTCGACCGGCAGGGCTGCTAGCCTCGCGACGGACTCCTTGACGCCGCGGCCGTCGACGCTCACCCACTTGACGGGCCGGCCCTGAGTCTCGAGCGACTGCGCCCACTGCGCGGCCAGCACGCTCTTGCCGTAGCCGTAAGGGGCCTCCAGCCACACGACCCAGCCCGAGGCGTCGGGCAGTGCGCCCAACAGCCGGCGTCGGGGGCTGAGTTGCTGACCCAGCCGTGGTCTCTGAGCGAGCATAGTTCTGCGAGAAAGTCTAGCGCCGGTCGGGCTTCACGGCGGTGCGCGGCGCGGCGTACGACCCGGTCGGTCGCTCAGCCCGCGGCGAGCGTCCGCAGCGAGGCGATCAGGGCGCGCAGGCTCTCCGCCTTCAGCTTGAGCGCAGCGCGGTTCACGACGAGCCTCACGCTGCTGCGCGCGATGACCGCGACCTCGACCAGGCCATTGGCCTTCAGGGTCGCTCCCGTCTCGACGACGTCGACGACGGCGTCGGCGAGGCCGGTGACGCAGGCGAGCTCGACCGTGCCGGTCAGCTCGACGACCTCGGCGGCGATGCCGACCCTCTGCAGGTACTCGGCTGCGACGTTAGGGTACTTGCTGGCGACGACTCGTATCGGGCCGGTCGCGCCGCTCGGCCTTATCAGCGACAAGCGGCAGACCCCGAAGCCGAGGTCGACCGGCGCGTAGAGGCGGCTGCCCTGCTCGAGCAGCACGTCGCGACCGACCATGCCGGCGTCGGCCACTCCCAGGTGGACGTAGGTCGGCACGTCGGCGCCGCGCATCACCAGGACCGTCAGGTCGCCGCCTTCGTGCCTGAGCGCCCTGGCGTCCTCCGCGACGGCGAGCCGGTAGCCGGCCCTCTCGAGCGCCTCGCGTCCCAGGTTGAGGATCCGGCCTTTCGGCAGCGCCAGGACCAGAGGCTCGTGGGCTCGAGGCGCCTCAGGCATCGCGTTCACCGGCGCCTAGCAGCGAGGCGAGCTCTCGCAGCCCCGACTCGTCATCCGTCAGGGAGATGGCCTGCGAGTCGACGACCAGGAACCTGCCACCGGCCGCCTTGGCCTCGTGCTCCGCCGAGGCTCGGTCGGGCGCGAGGGACCTGATCACCTCGACGCCGGCCGCCCTCAGGCGGCGGGCCGCTACGTCGTCGAGCGAGTAGACGCCCTTGACAGCCTGGGAGGCCGCGGTGTTGACCCCGGAGCGCCCGTTCGCCTGAGCGGCCGCCGACAGCAGCCTCTCCAATCCGAGCGAGAAGCCCGCGGCGTAGGGCAGCAGCGAGCCGTCGTACCGGCCGCCGCCGAGCAGCGGCTGCCCGAAGTCGAAGGTGTAGGCCCTGAAGGTCACGCCCGTGTAGTAGCTGAGGCGCCGCGCCATGCCGAGATCCAGCAGCAACTCGCTGGCGTCCTCGAACTCCTCCATGACGCCCTGCAGCCGCCGCAGCGCGGCTCGCGCCGACGGGCTGGGGGCGCCGGCTTTGGCGGCTGCGAGCACCCCGGCGTCGCCGTAGAGGTCGGGCGCGGCGACGAGCGCGTCGGCCGCCGAGCCCCTGATGCCCAACTCCCCGACCAGCGCCAGCAGCTCGCTGCGGTCCTTGCGGTCGATCGCGTCGGCGACCGCGGCCTCCCTGTCGGCGGGCACCCCGGCGGCCTCGATCAATGCGCGCACGTACGCCGGGTTGCCGACCTCGACGCGCGGCGTCAGCCCCACCGCGCGCAGCGACTCGCGCGCTAAGTGGATCAGCTCGGCGTCGGCGCGCGGGTTGCTGGCGCTGACGAGCTCGATGCCGACCTGCGTGAACTCGCGCACCCGCGCCAGCTCAGGGTCGATGAAGTGCCAGGCGGGCCCGTCGTAGCTGAGGCGCAGCGTCTCGCCGTCGCCGGCGGCCGCGGCCGGGTGCTCGGCCTGGACCCACTGCGCCAGGGCGGGGGTGAAGTCCGACCTGAGCGCCAGGACGCTGCCGTCGCGATCGGTGAGCTTGAACGACTGCGAGGTGCGCGGATGCTCGGGGTCGAAGCGTTCGAGCGCGGGGACCTCGACCGGTAGGTAACCCCAGGAGCCGTACAGCTCGCGCAGCGCTGCCAGCGCCTGCCGCCTGCGCGCCACCGCCTCGGGTCCGACGAAGCGCGTGCCTTCCGGGATACCTGGGCCGGGGCGGGGGCTCATGAGTCGCTGATCGTATCACCGCGGGCGGGCGCCACGCCCCGCCGACACCGCAACCAACACCGCAACCGCCGCAGCGCTCCGATGCTAGACTCCCCGCTCAGACTGCCAGGGACAGCCTATGAACGGCTCCAGGCGGTCGAGCGTCAGGGACGAGGTGCGACATGCGAGTAGCGATAGTCGGAGCGACGGGAGCGGTGGGGCGTGAGCTTCTCACGCTGCTGGAAGAGCGCGCGTTCCCGACGACGACGCTGCGGCTGTTCGCCTCGCCGCGCTCGGCCGGTAGCGTCATCGAGTTCGCGGGCAAGCCGCACACCGTGGAGGCGCTGCCCGAGAGCGGCGACCTCGGCGCCGAGATCGTCTTCTCGTCGGCCGGCACGCGGCTGTCGGCCGAGCACGCCTGGCGGTGGGCCGCGCACGGCGCCGTCGTCGTCGACAACACCAGCGCCTGGCGCATGGATCCGCGCGTACCGCTGGTCGTGCCAGAGGTCAACGCCGCCGCCGCGGCGCGGCATCAGGGCATCATCGCGAACCCGAACTGCTCGATAATCGTCGCGCTGATGGCGTTGGCGCCGCTGCACCGCGCCTTCGGGCTGACGCGCGCGACGATCGCCACCTACCAGGCCGTGTCCGGCGCCGGAGCGGCCGGCATCGACGAGCTGCGCAGCCAGAGCGCGGCCGCGCTGGCGGACCAGCCGGTGGTCACCTCGAAGTTCAAGCATCAGATCGCGTTCAACCTGTTCAGCCACGACAGCGCCGTCGGCGCCGACGGCTACAACGGCGAGGAGACCAAGATGCGCGAGGAAGCGCGCAAGATCCTCGCTCACCCCGAGCTGAGGCTCAGCGCCACCTGCGTGAGGGTTCCCGTCTACCGGGCGCACAGCGAGGCGATCCACGCCGAGTTCTCGCGCCCCGTCACCGCCGCCGAGGCGGCCGAGGTGCTGCGCGAAGCGGCCGGGGTGAGGCTCGTCGACGATCGCGCCGCGAACACGTTCCCGATGCCGCTGACCGCTTCGGGTCAGGACGACGTGCTGGTCGGCAGGCTGCGCGAGGACTCGAGCCTGCCTGGCGGGCTGGCGCTGTTCGTCGCCGGCGACCAGATACGCAAGGGCGCGGCTCTGAACGCCGTGCAGGTGGCTGAAAGCCTCGTGGCGAACGGGCACCTGGCTCACGCGCTCGCCTGAGGGGTCGTATACTTCGGCAACTAGAGGTAAAGAAGTAGCGCTTTGGCCGTCCTGAACGGCCTCTGCACCTTAGGGAGCCGCATGAACCTCGCCATCATCATCGACTCGACCTGCGACCTGGGAGCCGACGAGCTCAAGAGCCTCAAGGTGCAGTCGGTGCCGCTCTACGTCAACTTCCAGGGCAAGATGCATCGCGACTGGCTCGACATCACACCCGCCGACATCATCAAGGGCGTCTCCGAAGGCGCCGACCTCCCCACCACCAGCCAGCCGAGCCCCGAGGACTTCGCCCGCGCCTACGCCGCCGCCGAGGCGGCCGGCGCCGACACCATCCTCGTCATCACCATCACCTCGGAGCTGTCCGGCACCTTCCAGTCCGCGAACATCGCCAAGGAGCGGGCCAAGGCGGCAGTGCACGTGTTCGACAGTCGCGCGGCCAGCCTCGGTCACGGCGAGATGGCACGCACCGCCGCGCGCCTGCGCGATGCCGGCGCGAGCATCTCGGAGATCCTCGCCGCTCTCGCTGTGATCAGGGACACGAACTTCGTGCTGTTCACGGTCGGCACCATGGAGTACCTGCAGAAGGGAGGGCGCATCGGCCGCGCCAGCGCCTTCCTCGGCAGCCTTCTCAACATCAAGCCGATCCTGACGCTGGAGGACGGCAAGATCGCGCCGCTCAGCCGCGCGCGCGGGCTGCGCAAGGCGCAGCAGGAGATGGTCGACAGGTTCAAGGCGTACGCCGCCGGCCTCGGGGGGCCGGCTGTCGTCAACTTCATCCACATCCAGGACGAGAGCGCCGCCATCGGCATGCGTCAGGCGATGCTCGAGGCCGGCATCCAGTTCCAACTGGCGGGCGTGCACGAGATTGGCGCCGTCATCGGCAGCCACGTCGGGCCGGCGACGTTCGGGATCTACGCTCACAAGGCCGTCGGCTGAGCTGCTGATCAGGGCAGCCGCCTAGAGCGCCTCGGCTACTGCCGAGTTGGCAGCGAGAACCACCGGAGCGCACCCTTAGTGTGCGCGTGTGTACGCAGCCGTGCAGGCGGCCAGCGTCATCGGTGTCGATGCCGCCTTGGTCCGCGTCGAGGTGTTCGTGTCCGGCGGTCTGCCGAGCTTCACGCTCGTCGGGCTCCCCGGCGCTGCCGTTCAGGAGTCGCGCGAGCGGGTGAGGGCGGCTCTGAAGCACCTCGGCGTCAGCCTGCCGCCGAGCCGGATAGTCGTCAACCTCGCCCCGGCCGACACCCGCAAGGAGGGGCCGGCCTTCGACCTGCCGATAGCCTTGGCGGTGCTGGCGGCCGACGGGCGCTTGCCACTCCCTGCGCTCGACAGGGTGATGGCCATCGGTGAGCTCTCGCTCGACGGTCGCCTGCGGCCCGTCAGGGGTGCCGTCAGCGTCGGACTGCTCGCCGCCGAGCACGGGCTCGAGCTGCTGGCGCCTCCCGGCAACGGCGCGGAGGCGGCCTTCGCGCCAGGGGTGGAGGCGTACTCGCCGCTGAGCCTGGCAGACGCCGTCGCTCATCTCACCGGCCGCAAGAGACTGAGCCGCTGCTCGGCTGCGGTGGACGCAGTCGAGTCACCGGCGCCGGATCTATCGGATGTCAAAGGTCAGGACATCGCCAGGCGCGCGCTGGAGATCGCGGCGGCGGGGCGTCACAACCTCTTGCTCACGGGGCCTCCCGGCGCCGGCAAGTCGATGCTCGCGGCCAGGCTGGTCGGTATCTTGCCGCCGCTCACCTCGCTGGAGGCGGTCGAGGTCGCCCGCGTTCACTCGAGCGCCGGGCTCCTCGCCGGCCGCACACCCAGCCTGAGGTCGCCGTTCCGGCAGCCTCACCACAGCGCGTCGCTGGGCGGCGTCATCGGCGGCGGGCCGGTGCTGAGGCCGGGCGAGGCGAGCTTGGCGCACCGCGGTGTGCTCTTCCTCGACGAGCTGCCGGAGTTCTCGCGCAACGTGCTGGAGGCTTTGCGCCAGCCGCTGGAGGAGGGCATCGTCAACCTCTCACGAGCGCAGGGGCCGTTGCGGCTGCCTGCAGCCTTCCAGTTGGTGGCGGCCCGCAACCCCTGCGCCTGCGGTTGGCGCGACGACCCCAGCGGGAAGTGCGGCTGCAAGTCCGTCGATGTCCAACGCTACACGCAGCGCATCTCTGGGCCACTGCTCGACAGGATCGACATGAGGGTCTCCGTGGCGCGGTTGAAGCCGGAAGAGCTGCTCAGCCAGGCGTTGCCGGAGACCTCGCGGAGCGTGGCGCTGCGCGTGGCGGCGGCCAGGCGGATCATGCTCGAGCGTCAGGGACGCAGCAACGCCGAGGTGCCTTTAGCGGAGCTCGAGCGGCAGGCGCCGCCGGACGCGTCCGCTCGCGCGCTGCTGAAGCATCTCGTCGTCTCGCTGACGCTGAGCGGACGCGGCTTCGCCAGACTGCTGAGGGTCGCGCGCACGATCGCGGACTTGGACAATGCTGTCCAAGTAAGTGCAGGACACGTTTTCGAGGCTGCGACCTTCCGCTGAAGCGCCGGAACCGACGAGACTCCGAGAGGTCGGTGTGGCCCCAAGCGCGACACAGTCGCTAAAACGTGCGCAAAGTCATCGGCGAGCCCCGCTGGGACTGTGATAGATTGGCGCGTACTCAAGGGGCGCTCAGGCTCATGCCGCGCGCCAGATCGCTAGGAGGAAACCGTGTCAATGCGGTGGTTGTGGCGGGTTCTGCCCGCCGCATTGCTCGCGCCGTTACTCGCAGCCTGCTCCCTCGACGGTCCGCAGTCGATCATGTCGCCGACTGGACCGATCGCTCAGGAGCAGCTCGACTTGTTCATGTGGACGTATTGGCTCAGCTGGCCGGTGATGATCATCGTCGGCGGCGTGCTCGTCTACGTGATCGTGCGGTTCCGCCGCCGCGGCAACGACGACACGATCCCGAAGCAGACGCACGGCAGCGCTGCTCTCGAGGTCGGTTGGACGATTCTCCCGGTGATCATCATCGTGCTCGTCGCGGTTCCGACCGTGCGCTCGATCTTCCGCACCCAGGCGTTCGTCGACGCCGGCGAGAGCGACGTCGTCGTCAACGTCACCGGCTACCAGTGGTGGTGGCGCTTCGACTACCCGCAGCACGGCGTCACGACAGCCAACGAGCTCCACATCCCCGTCGGCAAGAGGATCGTCCTGCAGCTCAACTCGGCCGACGTGCTGCACGCCTTCTGGGTGCCGCGGATCGCCGGCAAGGTCGACCTGATCCCGAACCAGGACAACCAGCTCTGGTTCCAGGCCGACGAGACGGGTGTCTTCAGCGGTCAGTGCGCCGAGCTGTGCCTCGGTGCTCACGCCTACATGCGCTTCCGTGTCGTGGTGCACGAGGAAGCCGACTACGAAGCCTGGATCGCGAAGTTCCAGCAGCCCGAGGTGGTCATGGTCTCCTCCGACCCGCTCGTCACCCAGGGCAGACAGCTCGTCGCCCAGAAGGGCTGCATAGGCTGCCACGCCATCGACAACTACGCCGAAGGCGTCAGCGTCGGCCAGCCCGGCTTCCCGGACCTGACCAACTTCGGCATGCGCAACACCGTCGGCGCCGGCATACTCGACGCCACGCTCGACAACGTCACCAGGTGGATCGCGGACCCGCAGTCCGTGAAGCCGGGCAACTACATGCCGACCCTGTGGACCGACAACGATCCGAACCGCGAGAGCGAAGCGCGCGCCATCGCCGCCTACCTGCTGAGCCTCGGCAACGACGCAGAAGCGCAGGCGCTGGCCGCTGGAGGTAACTGATGGCGGCCCCTACTCACGCCGCTACTAGCGCAGCCGGCAAGCTCCTGATCAGACCGACCTGGACCAAAGGCATCCTCAGCTGGGTCACGACCGTCGACCACAAGCGCCTCGGTCTTCTCTACATCATGTCGGCCTTCTTGTTCATGGCCATGGCCAGCGTGGAGGCGTTCATCATGCGCCTGCAGCTGATGCGCCCTGAGCAGCAGCTGGTCAGCCCCGACACCTTCAACCAGCTCTTCACCATGCACGGCGTGACGATGGTGTTCCTCGCCATCATGCCGCTCGGCATCGGGCTCGCGAACTACTTCGTGCCGCTGCAGATCGGCGCTCGCGACCTTGCGTTCCCGCGCCTCAACGCCTTCGGCTACTGGGTGTACGCGCTCGGCGGCGTGATGCTCTACACCAGCTTCTTCTTCGGCGGCGCTCCCGACATCGGCTGGGTGGGCTACGCCCCGCTCACGACGCTGTCTGCCAACCCTGGTCTCGGCACCGACTTCTACATGTTCTCGCTGTTCATCAGCGGCATAGGCACCACCGCCACCGCCATGAACCTGATCGTGACGATCGTCAACATGCGAGCGCCCGGCATGACGTTCATGCGCATGCCGGTGTTCACCTGGATGATGTTCATCACGTCGTTCATGATCATCTTCGCGTTCCCGCCGCTCACGGTGGCGTTCTTGCAGGTGATCACCGACCGCACCTTCGGCACGCTGTTCTACGTGCCGGCGATGGGCGCCCTGCCGATCTTGTGGCAGCACCTCTTCTGGATCTTCGGTCACCCGGAGGTCTACATCATCATCCTGCCGGCGTTCGGCGTGATCAGCGAGATGATTCCGACGTTCTCCCGCAAGCCGCTGTTCGGCTACCCGGTGATGATCCTCTCGGCCATCATCATCGCGTTCATGGGCTTCGCGGTGTGGACGCACCACATGTTCACCACCGGCCTCGGTCCGGTCGTCAACACGGCCTTCTCACTGACCAGCTTCGTGATCGGCATCCCGACGGGGGTGAAGGTCTTCAACTGGCTCGGCACGATGTGGGGCGGCAGCATCCGCTTCACGACGTCGATGCTCTACTGCATCGGGTTCCTCGTGACGTTCACGCTCGGCGGCATCACCGGGATCATGGTCGCGATGCCGACCTTCGACGCCCAGGTCCACGACACCTACTTCATCGTCGCGCACTTTCACTACGTGATGGGCGGCGGCGCGCTGCTGTCGTTCCTCGGCGGCCTCTACTACTGGTTCCCGAAGATGACCGGCAGGATGCTGAGCGACAAGGTGGGGCAGATCGCGTTCTACTTCGTCGCGGTCGGCTTCCACTTGATCTTCTTCCCTCAGCACATCGCCGGCCTGCTCGGCATGCCGCGGCGCATCCAGACCTATCAGGCCGGCATCGGCTTGGAGCTGTGGAACGCGATGTCGACCACGGGCACGTTCGTCATGCTCGTCGGCCTGATCCTGATCACCGGCAGCGTCTTCTACGCGTTCAGGCGCGGGAAGGTCGCGGGGAACGACCCCTGGGACGGCCGCACCCTCGAGTGGACGACGACCTCGCCGCCACCAGCCCACGACTTCGACGTCCAGCCCGTCGTCAACTCGCTCGACGCGCTGTGGGCCCAGAAGCACCCTGAGTCGCTGCACGTCGAGCGCATCGACCCAGAGGAGGGGCGCAAGTACGACTCGCACGGCATCCACATGCCCGGACAGTCGTGGTACCCGTTCATCTCTGCCGCGGCCATCTTCTTCGCCTGCTACGCGCTGATGTTCGACAACTTCGTGTTGGCCGCGATCTTAGGCTTCGGTCTCGTCCTCAGCACCTACGGCTGGGCGTTCGAGGGCGTCGGTGGTAGCTACGTGAAAGTCGACCGCTCGGGAGGCAGAGCATGAGCGCCCACGCTTTGGACCACGGAGCGAGCGACAGCCACGCTCACGGCTGGCGCAGCACCAAGCTGCCTGACGTCAAGCTGCTGATGTGGGTGTTCCTCGCGTCCGACTGCATGTTCTTCGGCTCGCTGATCGGCACCTACCTCGCCTATCACGGCCGCAGCCTCGCCGGACCCTTCCCTGTCGACATCCTCGACATCCCACTGACGACCGTCAGCACCTTCGTGCTGCTGATGTCGAGCTTCCTGATGGTGCTGGCGCTGCACGCGCTGCGCGTCAACGACATCCCGAAGTTCAGGCTGTGGACGCTGGGCGTCGCGCTGTTCGGCTCGATCTTCCTCGGGTTCCAGGTCTACGAGTTCGTGCACTTCGTGAACGCCGGCCTGTCGATCCACCACAGCCTGTTCGGCACGACGTTCTTCATCCTCACCGGCACTCACGGCATCCACGTGACCGTCGGCGTCTTGTGGCTGTTGAGCCTCGTCATCGCCTCCTACCGCCGCCCGACCTCGAGCAAGGACGCCGTCTACCTCGAGATCGCCGGCCTCTACTGGCACTTCGTCGACATCGTCTGGATCGTGATCTTCACGGTCGTCTACCTCGTCGAGTTCGTGTGAGCGTGGGGTCTAGAGACTGATGGCTAATCACTCCAAGCACAACCCAGTCACCGGCTACATCATGGTGGCCCTGATCCTCGGGGTCATCACCTACATCGAGTTCGCGATGGTCGAGTACCCGCAGGCATGGCTGGGCTCGACCTGGACGCTCATACTGCTGGTGGCCCTGTCGATCGCCAAGTTCATCATGGTGATCATGTTCTTCATGCACCTCAAGGAGGACGACAAGACCTACACCGGCTTCTTCGGCAGCGGCATGTTCATCGCGCTCGGCACGTTCATCGCCATGGCGGCGATGTTCATCCTGCCGCGAGCGGTGGCTGTCACGCGTCCGAACACCGGCACCGAGGTCCATGCCAGCAGCCAGAGCGGCGGGCACGGCGCGACCGAGCTTCCGCACGAGCTCACCGACCTGATCGCGACCGACGGGCGCTCGCGCGACGCCGCAGCGGCTGCCGACACGCCGACGGTCATGGACCGCAGCGTGGCGCTCGTTCCTCCGCTGGCCGGCGACGCCTCCAGCTACGAGGTCGGCGAGGCGGCCGGCATCACCAGCGCGACTCCGCCCACCCCACCGCAGCCGCAGGTCGCTCAAACCGAGACCCCGCCTGCCGAGGCACCTGAGGCAGAAGAGCCTGTCGCGGAGGAGCCGGCGACCCAGGAGCCTGCCGCCGAAGCGCCCGCGTCGGACGCACCGATCGCGTGGAACGAGGAGTTGGGCCAGCAGGTCTACCTCAGCAACTGCATGGCTTGCCACCAGGCGAACGGCCAAGGCATCCCAGGAGCGTTCCCGCCGCTGGCCGAGCACGCCGCCAACCTCTACGCGGCCGACGGCGGCGACTACCTCTTGCACGTCGTGCTGTTCGGGGTGCAGGGACAGATCGGGGTGCTGGGCATGAACTACAACGGCTTCATGCCGGCGTGGCCCCAGCTCTCGGACGAGCAGATCGCCAACGTCCTCAACCACATCGTGAGCAAGCTCGGCAACGCGCCGGCAGGGTTCGTGCCCTACCAGCCGTCCGACATCGCCGCGGAACGCTCGGCCGGTCTCACCGCCGCCGCAGTCCACGAGGCACGCGGAGCGCTGAGCCTGCCGTAAGGTAGTCCAGGGAGACTGGGTACAAGGAGTCTGGGTAGCAGATGCTCTATCTGAGCTGGCAACTCGAACCGGTTCTGCTCGGCGGCCTACTGGCCATGGCCGTCGCGTACTACCTGGCCGTCGGTCCGCTCAGATCGAGGCTCGCTCCCGGCGAGAAGTACCCCGTCAGGCAGGCGGTCGTCTTCGGCATCGGGCTCGCGGTGCTGTTAGTCAACGAGGGCTCGCCGCTGCACGACCTCGCCGAGCGCTATCTGCTCTCTGCGCACATGGCTCAGCACCTGCTGCTGTCGTACCTGATCGCGCCCCTGCTGCTGGCCGGCATGCCGGCGTGGCTGCTGCGCGCACTGCTGGTGAAGTCGCCGCTCAACCCGGTCGCCAAGGTGCTGCTGAAGCCGCTGGTCACGTTCTTCGTCTTCACGCTGGTGATGTCGTTCTATCACCTGCCTGCCGTGTACAACCTCGCGCTCGGCAACACCTCGTTTCACCACTCGGTGCACTTCGTGCTGCTGCTCGCTTCACTGATGGTGTGGTGGCCGCTGGTCAGCCCTCTCGAGGAGCTGCCGCGGCCGCCCTACCTGACACGCCTGGCGTACCTGTTCCTGCTGCCCGTCGCGCAGACGCCGATCTTCGCAGGCATCACCTTCTCCGACCAGCCGCTCTACCTCTACCACCACATGCCGACGCGCGCCTTCGGCCTCGGCGTCATGGAGGACCAGGCGTTGGCGGGCGCCGTGATGAAGATCGGCGGGATGGTCGCGTTCGGGATCCGCTTCATCGGCGTGTTCTTCAGCTGGTACAAGAGCGAGCGCACGCCCGGTCAAGGCTTCGAGATGGGCCGACCGGTCTCGCGCGAGGCGTGACGAGAGCATGAAGCGAAGCTTCGACGCCATCGCTTTCGATTGGGGCGGCATCTTCACGGTCGGCACCTTCGACGGCACAGCGGCCGGCAATCTCAGCCGCGCCACCGGGCTCGAGCGGCAGTACCTCGAACCGATCTACCTGAGGCTGATGGCCGACTTCGAGGTCGGCGCGTTCCGCATGCCCGGCTTCCATCAACGCTTCTGCGAGGCGACCGGCACGAGCCTCTCGCTGGAGGAGTTCAGACGCATCTTCCTCGGCTCGGTACACGAAAGGGCCGCGATGTTCGACCTCATCAAAGCCATCCCGGAGGGCTACACCGTCGGGATGCTGTCGAACAACTCGCCCGAGCTGTGCGACCTGGTCAGGGACGATCCTCGCAACGCGCGCTTCGACTCGTTCGTGTTCTCCAACGAGATCGGCGTGAGGAAGCCGGCGGCGGCGGCGTTCGCCGCGCTCACCGAGGCGCTGGGCGTGCCGCCGTCGCGGACCGTGTTCATCGACGACAACGCCGACAACATCGCCGCGTGCGAGGCGCTCGGTTTCACCGGTCTGCTGCTCGACGAGCCCCGCGCCTTCGCTGAGCGCTGGCGCGCTGCACTGCCCGAGCTGCCGCTGCCGGCCAGCTTGACAGAAGCATCGGCCTGACGTGAACGACGACTTCCACGACGACGCGGACGATCCGCGAGACGACCTGCGCGACGACCGCGCGCTGTGGCGCGGTCCCCAGGACGGCACACGCGCCGTCAGGCTGCTGCAGGGCTACGCGTGGCATCCTCGCGACGCCGCCATCGACCTGCGCGAGCTGCTGCCTGACAACTTGGGCGAGGACGTGCACGTGCTGATCGACCCGATGCCGCAGGCACCGTTCGCGTTCTTCGAGGACGGCACGCTCAGCGCCACCCAACAGGTGTATCAGGTGACGGTCCTGGCCATGATCGAGGGCGACAAGGACCCGGCCAAACTGCTGCCGGTGGCGGCCGACGAGCTGGGACCGCTGCTCGACGCGACACCGGCCGGGGTCGGCTGGCAGTTGATGGAAGACCTGCGCGAGATCGAGTAACGCCGCCCGAGTCGGGCGGTCAGCGGCGGTCGGCGGAGTTCAGCGGCGATCCGTGACTATCAGCGTCTCATGCGGGTAGACGAAGCCGAGCGCGCGCGCCAGGGTCTCGCGGTAGACCGGGTCGGACGCGTGAGCTGCTATCTGCTGCATCTCGCCGACCTCGCGCTCCAACGCCGCCACGTCCGCCGACAGCCTGGCTATCTCGCGCCTGTGAACCAGCGTCCTGTCGAGCTCGACGGCCAGCAGGAAGAACGCATGCAGGCACCCGACGAGAGCCAGCACCACCAGCAGCGGGTGAGGGCCGCGCCGCGCGACGCTCTCGGTCACCCGGCCACCTGCTGCAGGGCGAGGGCCTCGCGCAGGAAGCGGGCGGCGTCCTCTGGCGGGGTGGGGTTGACGTAGAAACCTGCGCCCCAGTCGAAACCGGACTGGTTGGTGAGACGCGGCAGCAGCTCGATGTGCCAGTGGAAGCCGCGCAGGTCGGACCTGGGCGAGGTGTGAAGCGCGAGGTTGTAAGGCGGGCTGTCGAGAGCGTCGTTGACGCTGCGCACGACCGACTGAAGCAGATCGGCGAGGGCGGGCAGGATGTTCGACGGTACGGAGGCGTAGTCGCTGGCGTGCCTGCGCGGCAGTATCCAGGTCTCGAACGGCGTCTTGGAGGCGAACGGCGCCAGCGCGACGAAGTCGTCGTTGTGACTGATCAGCCTCTCCTTGGCCTTCAGCTCGTGCGCCAAGACGTCGCAGAAGATGCAGCTGCCGGTGGCGGCGCAGTGAGCCTCGCCCGCCTCCAGCTCCTCCTCGACCCACCTGTTGCTGACCGGAACCGCCAGCAGCTGCGCGTGAGGGTGCTCGTAGAGCGCGCCGGCGGCGCGCCCGACGTTCCTGGTGATCTGCACGTGCCTGATGCCCGGCTTCGACCCGTGAAGGGCGAGGCGCTCCCGGTAGAGCCGCAGCAGGTCGACGACGTGCTGACGCGGCATCAGGTCGAGGGTGGCGCGAGCGTCCGGGTGCTCGACGATCAGCTCGTGGTGTCCGCCGGCCGAGGCCTGCTGGAACGGCCCGTCACCGTCCAGCACGAAGGTCTCGGTGCCGAGAAGCCTGGCCGGGTGCGCGATGACGCGCATGCGCCAGTCTGAGCCGCCCACCTGCGTGCTGGTCGGCCGCACGGCAGCAAGTTCCCGGCCCAACCGCGCCTCGTTGCCAGGCGACAGAGGCGAGACCGCCGGAGGCAGGGGCACGCTGCCGAAGTCAGACGGCACCAGGCCGCGCTCGGGCGACAGCAGCACCCAACCCCTTCCGAACGGGTCTTTGCGGAACAGCGACATCCAGGAGCTAGTCTAGACCGGCGTTCTCGGGCGTCAGGTAGAGAACTTCATCCGCGCCTAGCCGCTCTAGGCGCCTGCCGATGCGCGTCTAGAACAGTCCCGGCTGGTCGACGGGACGGCCGCGCTCACTGTCTAACGCCGCGACAGCCCTGAACTCCAACCCCATCTCACCCAGCCGATTGAGGGCCGGCGCGGTTATCGAGGGCGCGGCCAGGATGCCCCTGACCTCGCCCGCGGCGAGACGCCTGACGCTCTGGACGTAACGGCCGAGCTGATGCACCGCCTCGTGGTTCGCCTTGCCGCGCTTGAGCTCGACCACGACGACGCGCCCCTCGAGGTCCCTGGCTAGGAGGTCGATGCCGCCGACGTCGGTGGGCAGCTCCATCTCGATGACACTGAGACCCTCCTCGATGAGCTCGGGAGCGGCCGCGAGCGCGCGCTGCATCTCGGCCTCGGAGCCGACGAGCATGAAGTCGCCCTCGTTCGGGAGCACCAGGGACTGCGCCATGAACGGCGACAGGAACGCCACACGCAACAGCTCGGCCGGTTGGAAGCGCTCGGCGTACAGCACCGCGACGCCGTCCTCGACGATGGTGGTCAGCGAGTCGGTCTGGGGCTGCCAGTTGACGGGCTTGACGCTGCGCTGCGAATGGACCTGCACGCTGCCGTCGGGCTTGATCAACAGCAGGTAGTCGCCCGCCTCCGCGACGCTGGCGGCGCGACCGCTGTAGAGCAGCTCGAACTCGCCCGCCACCTGCACGACCGCATCTCCGTCGGCGAGCTGGTCGCGCACGAACTCGGCCAGAGCGTCGGCCGACATGTCGCTTAGGGTAGCCCTGAGCACGCGAGCGAGTGTATCACCGCCCCCCATAAGGCTAGACTCGCCTACATGGGCATACTCGGCGCGCACGTTTCGACGTCCGGCGGTGTCGCCAAGGCCTTCGCAAGGGGCCACGACATCGGCTGCGAGGGTCTGCAGATCTTCGTCAAGAGCCCCAACCAGTGGAAGGCCAAGCCGCTGGCGTCTGAGGAGGTCGCGGCTTTCCACCAGGCCCGTGAAGGCGCGCCGCAACCGGTGGTGGCTCACGCGGCCTACCTGATCAACCTGGCTTCCCCGAAGGAGGACGTGCTCGCCACCTCGATCACCGCTCTGATAGACGAGCTGGCGCGCTGCGACAGCCTCGGCCTCGACGGCCTGGTGCTGCATCCTGGCGGGCACCTCGGCGCTGGGATCGACGTCGGCATCGAGACGGTGGCGCGCTCCCTCGACCAGGTGCTCGCCGCCGTACCGCCCGGCAGCACCAAGATCCTGCTCGAGAACACCGCGGGGCAGGGCACGGCGCTCGGGTCGGCGTTCTGGGAGCTGAGCAAGATGATCGAGCTCACCGACCAGCAGCAGCGGCTCGGGGTGTGCATCGACAGTTGCCACGCGTTCGCGGCAGGCTCCGACCTCACCACGGCGGAGGGCTACGAGGCCCTGCTGGCCGAGATCGACGCCCACATCGGCCTCTCTAGGATCGGCTGCTTCCACGTCAACGACTCGAAGCACCCGGTGGGCAGCCGCAAGGACCGCCATGAGAACGTGGGCGAGGGCATGATCGGCGAGGGCTTCTTCGCCCTGCTCGTTAACGACGCCCGCCTCGCCTCACTGCCGATGATGCTGGAGACCCCGCTCGGGGACGACGAGCTCGGTCATCAACGCGATCTCGCCAGGCTGAAGAGCCTAAGGAGCTGACCGTGAGCGACAACACCGCCCCAGCCATCGACCCTAGCAGCGCCGAGCACCTCAAGCGCTCCCTGGCCGCCGCGCAGAGGCGCAACCAACGCGTGACGCTGATGCTGCTCGAAGGCATCGACCAGGAAGCGAGCGTGGCGCGCCTGCTCGACGACGGCGGGCACGTCAACTGGCTGCTCGGGCACGTCGCCGCCTCCCGCGACGACATCCTCGAGATGCTGGGAGCCGCGCGCACGATGGCTGAGGGCTCAGACGCGCGCTACGGCTACGGCAGCAAGGCCGAAGCGGCAGCTGACGCCGCTCCACTGGCTGAGCTGGTGGCGGCGCTGGAACAGACGGACGCGCGCGTGCAGGAGGAGCTGGCGAAGCTCGACGGCGCGCGGCTCGAGCAGACCGACGAGCGCGGCAGACGCCTGCTCGACAGGCTCGAGTTCGCGTTCTGGCACGAGGGCTACCACGTCGGGCAGCTCACGCTCTACCGCAAGAAGGTCGGCCTCACCAGCCCTATCGGCTAGCCCCTGACGGCCTGCGGGTTCTCGGCCAGCGCGTAGAGCAGCCTGACCGTCGCCTCGGTGCCCTTCCGCATCGTGTCTAAGCGATAGAACTCGTTGGGGGCGTGGAGCTGGTTGTCGGGCTCGCCGAAAGCGAAGTAGAGGCACCACATGCCGAGGATGCTCCTGAACTGCTCGGCGACCGGCACGGTGCCGCCGCTCCACTCGAAGAAGGTCTCGAGGCCGAACACCTCGGTCATGCAGCGGCCCGCGATCTCGAGGACAGGCAGGTCGACGGGCATCTGGTACGGCCTGGCGATGCCGGCGCCGCGCTTGATGCTGACGGTGACGCCTAGAGGAGTGGCGGCCAGGACGTGGCGCTCGAGCGCGTCGTAGACGCGCCACGGATCCTGCGCGCCGGCGAGGCGGCAGGTGATCTTGGCAGCGGCCTCGCTCGGCAGCACCGTCTTGACGCCGGGGCCCTGGTAGCCGCCGGTGATGCCGTTGATCTCGAGGGTCGGCCGCACCGCGCGCCGCTCCAGAGGTGTGTAGTCGGGGTCGCCCCACCAGCTCGTGAGCCCGAGCGTCTTCAGCTCGTCGCCCAGGTCGCCGGGGGTCTTGGCGATCTCGCTCCTGACGGCCGGGTCGACCGTCTCGACGCCCTCGTGGAAGCCTTCCACCAGGATCCGGCCCTGCGGGTCCTGCAGGCTCGCCAGGATCCGCGACAGCGCCATGATCGGGTTGGCGACGGCGCCGCCGAAGCTACCAGAGTGAAGGTCGGCGTTGGCACCCTTGACCCTGATCTCGGCGCTTACCAGACCGCGGGTGCCGACGGTGAGCGAGGGGATGCCGACGCCGTAGATGCCGCCGTCGGCGCTGATGGCGAGGTCACCGGCGAGGAGCTCCTTGTTCGCCTCCAGGAACGCGCTCAAGTTCGGGCTGCCGATCTCCTCCTCGCCCTCGATCAGGAACGTCAGGTTGACGGGTGGGGTGCCGGCCGCTCTGACGCACGCCTCGACCGCCCTGAGCGCGGTGAGCACGCCGCCCTTGTCGTCGCTGGCGCCGCGGGCGTAGAGCTTGCCGTCCCTGACGTCGGGCTCGAACGGCGCGCTGCGCCACAGCTCGAGGGGCTCCGGCGGCTGCACGTCGTAGTGGCCGTAGACGACGATCGTCGGCCGCTGCGGGCCTTCATGCCAACGCGCGACGACCACCGGGTAGCCGGCCGTCGGCATCACCCGCACGTCGGGGAACCCGGCGCGCTGCAGGCGCTGCGCCGTCCACTGCGCGGCGGCATCTATGTCGGCGCGGTTCTCGGTCGAGGTGCTGACGCTCGCGATGCGCACGTAGGCGCCGAGATCGGCGGCCTGGTCGGCGACATGAGCTTCGACCTGCTCCAGCGCGGCTCTGAGGTTCTCTTTGAGGTCTTCCTGTTGGGGCGTCACGTGGTCAACGTACCGGCGGCGCCTTCGGCCGGTCAATCCCCGGCCCGGCCCACGCCTCGGCCGCGCTCACTCCTCGTCGAGCGCCGCCGAAGCCGTTGCCCGGTAGTCGCCACGGTAGTAGATGAGCGGCGTGCCGTCCTCGCGCGACCGCAGTGCGACCACCCTGCCGATGTAGACGGTGTGGTCGCCGGCTGCGACGGCGGCGTACAGCTCACAGACCAGCTGCGACAGAGCGCCCTTCACCACAGGGTGACCGGCGAACTCCTCGAGCGGGTCCTCCGGCCGCGGCACGGGGCGATCGGCGAAGTAGTCGGAGATCAGCTCCTGGTCGGAAGCGAGCACGCTGAGAGCGAAGCGGCCGGCGCGCGCGATCATGTCGTGCGACTTCGCCTCCTTGCCGATCGAGACCAGCAGCAGCACCGGGTCGAGCGACACCGAGCTGACCGAGTTGGCAGTGATGCCGTTGACACCTGCGTTGGGGGCGCTCTCGTCGACGACCGTCACGACGGTGACGCCGGTCGGGAAGCGCCCTATCGCGCGCCGGTAGGCGAAGGGGTCGACGGGCTTGGCAGTGCTTTCCTGCGAGTGATCTGTGAGTTCTGGCATCGAGACCTGGTGCTCGGGAGCGCGTCCCGCGCGGGTCTCATGATAAGCCCGCGCCTCGTCGACTCTGGTGCGGCTGAGTACGCGCGCGAACGTGAGCGTCGCCCCTTGGCGCGCGAAGATGACAGCTATCATGCCTCAAGGCAGTAGCGGTTAAGGAGCATCGTTGGCCACAGTTCATCTTCTCGGCACCGGCGCGGCACTCTCGGACGCGACCAGGACGACCACGATGCTCGCCGTCGAGGGTCGGAGCTCGCTCGTGCTCATCGACTGCGGCGGCGACGCCGCCCAGCGCCTTCTCGCTCACGGTCTGGAGCTGAAGAAGCTGACGGCGCTGATCGTGTCGCACGAGCACGCCGATCACGCCTGCGGCTTCCCGCTCCTGATGGAGCGGCTGTGGCTAGCGGGGATCGGGGCTTCGTTCGACGTGCACGGCATCGCGCCCGCCATCGACCAGGCCCGCCGCCTGCACGACGTGTTCGACACCTCGCAGTGGCCTCACTACCCGGAGCTGCGTTACCACGTCTTCCCCGAGGTCGAGGGGGCGCGCGTGCTCGAGACCGCCGACTTCGTGGTGACCGCGACGCCCGGGGACCACGCCGTGCCCGTCGCGGGTTTCAGGTTCGAGGACAAGAGCACAGGTAAGGTGTTCGTCTACTCCTGCGACACGGAGCGTTCAGAGAAGGTAGCGCGCCTGGCCGCCGGCGCCGACCTGCTGGCACACGAGGCCAGCGGCAGGTTCCCCGGCCACTCGAGTCCTGCCGACGCCGCGGCTGTCGCGGCGTCGGCAGGCGTGAAGCGCATGGTGATGGTGCACCTGCCGCCGCTGGCGGACAGTGCCGCTTACCTCGCCGAGGCGCGCGCCGTCTTCGCGGCGTCAGAGCTCGGCTACGACGGACAGCGGCTGGAGCTCTAGAGAGCCTCGAGGTAGGTGTAGCCGACGAGCTCGCGGTCGTAGAGGGCGAGCAACTCGGCGACCTCCTCGTCGGACAGCCCGCCGGCTTCCCTGATCTCGGCGGCCTGCTGCTCGACGGCGCTGTGCAGCTCGTGCACCTGGTAGCCCATGTTCTGGATGACGCGGCGCGCCTTCTGGCCCTCGACGTAGAGCTCGACCTCGAACCCGTCGTCGCCTAGACGCACATGAGCCTCGTTGACCCGGCCGAAGAGGTTGTGGGCGTTGGCGAGCACGTCCTGGTAAGCACCAGTGAGGAAGATGCCGAGGTAGTAAGGCTGGCCGCGCCTGAGCTGGTGGACGGGCAGCGTGTGCTTGATGTCGCGCAGGTCGATGAAGCTGTCGATCTTGCCGTCGGAGTCGCAGGTGATGTCGACGAGGGTGACGTCGCGCGTGGGGCGCTCGTCGAGGCGGGTCAGCGGCGCGATGGGGAACAGCGAGTTGATCGCCCAGTGGTCAGGCAGGCTCTGGAACACGCTGAAGTTCACCACGTACTTGTCGGCCAGCAGCCGCGGGAGCGTCTCGAACTCGTCGGGCACGTAGTCGAGGTCGCCGACGACCTTGCTGACCTTGGCGAGGATGCGGTTGTAGCTCTGCTCGAAATGCGCGCGCTCCAGCAGGCTGAGGTAGCCGAGGTCGAACAGCGAGTGCATCGTCTCCTTGTTGGAGACCGCCTCGTTGAACACCTCGCGGTAGGTCTTGACCGTGATGCCGCGCTCCAAGGCCCGCATGTCCTTGATCAGCGCGTGGATCTCGCCCTCGAGCGGAGGCAGTGTCACCTGCTCGCGCGTCGGGCCGATGGCGTCGACGACCGGCACCACGACGACCGCGTGATGAGCGGTCAGCGCGCGACCCGACTCGGTGACGATGATCGGGTGCTCGACCTCCCACTCGTCGCACGCCTCCATCACCGTGTAGACGACGGTGTCGGCGTACTCGCGCAGGCTGTAGTTGGCCGAGACGTAGAAGGTCGTCTTGCTGCCGTCGTAGTCGACGGCCAAGCCGCCGCCGACGTCGAGGTACTTGACTCCGACGCCCATCTCGGCCAGCTCGACGTACGCCTGCGCGGCCTCGCGCACCGCCGCGCGGATGCGCCTGATGTCGGTGAGCTGGCTGCCGACGTGGCAGTGGAGCAGCACCAAGCGGTCGGCCAAGCCCTCTTCCTTGACGCGGTTGGCGACGCTGATGAGCTCGGAGGCGGTCAGTCCGAACTTGGCGTCGTCGCCGCCGGAGTTCTCCCACTTGCCGCTGCCGCGCGCGTGCAGCTTGAACCGCACGCCGAGAAGAGGCTTGACGTCGAGCTCCTTGCTGAGGCGCAGCACGCGCTCGAGCTCGCCTGCCTTCTCGAGCGTGATGACCACATTGCGGCCGAGCTTCACGCCCCACAGCGCCAGGCGTATGAAGTCGTCGTCCTTGAAGCCGTTGCAGCACAGCAACGCGTCCGGGTGCGTGTCGTGGGCTAGGCACAGCGCGAGCTCCGCCTTGCTGCCCGCCTCGAGACCGGTGCGGTAACGAGCGCCGTACTCGGCGATCGTCTCGACCACCACGCGGCGCTGGTTGACCTTGATCGGGAACACGCCCTGATAGGAGCCGCGGAACTTGGCCTCCTTGATGGCGGTGGCGAAGGACTCGTTGATGCGGTCGAGGCGGTCCTCGATGATCTCGGGGAAGCGCAGCACCAGAGGCAGCTCCTCGCCCGAGGCCTTGACCTCCTCGACGATGTCGACGATCCCCACGCTCGGCCCGCCCCGGTTCGACACGGTCAGGCGCCCGTCCGGCGCAATGCCGAAGTAGCCGGTCGACCAAGACTTGATGCCGTAGATCTCGTCGGCGTCGGAGATGCTGAAGCCGGGGTCGAGGTTGGTTCGTGACACTGCCGGTCCTCCACGAGGCTGGACGCCCGTCCGCGGCTGCGGCGCGGCGTCGCCTGCGCTCTCGCCGCCGGTGACGGTGCGCAAAGCAGGATAGGCTAGCACTTCTTGGTGGGTGGGGCGCGTGTGGGTGGGGGACCGACGAGTCTCTCTCGGGCGGCTCTGCTACACTGTAGTGATTGTAGTGGAAAGGAGCTCGGGTGGCCAGAGGACAACCGTTCAGCGTGCGGCTCGATGAGGAGACGGAGAAGTTCGTGGTGGCCGAGACCGTCCGCACGAACCGGTCGAAGAGCGCCGTCGTCGAAGCTCTGACCGAGGAGGCCGTCAGAACCCGGCGCTTTCCTGGCATCGCCTTCAGGGGTGACGACGCTCGCAGGCGCCCATGGATCATCGGCTCCGGACTGGACATCTGGGAGGTCGCTCAGATGCTCGAGGACTACGGGTCCTTAGGAAGCCTGGTCGAGGAGACCCAGCTGACAGCGTCCCAGGTACGCCTCGCCGAGGCCTACCGGCGCGCGTACCCTGCGGAGATCGCTCAGGCGATCGCGGAGAACCGTAGGTCACCGCAGGAGTTCCTGGGGCTTTATCCTTTCATCGAGCACGTCCAGGACTGACCCGTGCAGCTGTTGCTGGACGCGCACCTCTCTCCCAAGAGGATCGGCGCGGCCTTGGCAAGCGATGGGCACGACGTGCTCTGCCTCTCGGCCGACGCAGCGCTCGGCGCGCTGGACGATCCTGAGGTTCTGAAGCTGGCGGCCGAGCAAGAGCGCATCCTTATCACCCGCAACTCTCGCGACTTCGCTCCGCTGCTGAGGGAGTCGGCAGAGGCGGGAAGGCACCACGGCGGCTGCGTCCTCGTCTGGACGCTCAGGCACGACGAGTTCGGGAAGATCGTGAGTTGTGTGGAGCGGCTGCTCGCCGAGAGGCCCGAGGCGTCGGAGTGGGTCGACCTGGTGGTCGCGGTCTAGGCTCGTCGGGTTCGTCCGTGACCTGCGATCTGACTTGCCGCCGGCCGGGGTCTCCTAGCAATGCTAGTGAGAGCGGTCGCGTCTACCGTCTACCCCGCGGCCCGACTCACCCTCTCAACCCAAGCCCTGGCCGTGGACTCAACGATCTCGCCCCACGGCATCGGCTCCAGTCCGAACACCTGGGTCGTCTCGAGACCGTCGGCGACGAAGGGCGCGTCGAACTGGTAGAGAACGCCGTTGACCTCGCGCAGCAGCGGCACGATGGCACCGCCGGCGCGCATGAGCCAACGCGGCACCTGGGTGATCTTCGGCTCGCCGAGCCCGACCGCGGCGTTGAGCTCCCGCAGGGCCTCGCGCACGGTGCGAGGCGGGTTGGACGGCACGATCCATGCCGAGCCCCAGGCTCTCTCGTCGTGGCCCAGCGCCGCCAGGGTACGAGCGACATCGTCTATCGCCGTCCAGGTGTGAGGCACGTCGGGCGAGGAGAAGACGTAGGCCGTCTTGCCGGCCAACGTCGCGGCGGCGAACCTCGACAGCAGCCCACCATCGGCGACCGTAGGGCCGACGAAGTCCGATGCCCGCGCCTCGGTCACGCGTGCCTCGCCCGCCTCGTGCGCGGCCAACGCGGCGTGCCACATGTCGGCGCGCAGCTCGCCCTTGTGATCGGAAGGTCGCAGAGCCGTGCCACGCGTGATGGGCGCGGTCACAGGCCCGTAGCCGTAGAGGTTGCCCATCGTGACGAGGACCGCGCCGCTGCGCTTGGCGGCCACCAAGATCGATGCGGCGAGCGGCGGCCACTGCTGCCGCCACTGCGTGTAGGTACCGGGGTTGGCGCAGTTGTAGATGACCGCCGCGCCGGCGGCCTGCTCGACGAGGATGCCGGCGTCGGAGGCGTCGACCGCGACGATCTCGACCCCGGGCGCAGCCGGCCCCCGTCCCGAACGCGTCACGACGCGCACGCGTCGACCGCTGGCGGCCAGTTGGCCGGCCAGAGCCGTGCCGACCGGTCCGGCGCCGATAACGAGCTCGAAGGGTCCGTCCGAAGCCGCCACACGCCTACTGTGTCACGTGGCAGGCGTCTCAGCACGCTGCGGGATTGCCGTCGCCGCGATATCGTCGTTACGACCTCAAGGAGCGACGATGGCTGACGAATCGCAGCGAAGCGCTACACCTCCAATAGCCCCAGGCACCGTGGCGCCCGCGGCCTCCGCCGACGGAGTCTCACGCACCCCCAAGGACAACCTCGTCGTCACGCACCACGAGGTCACCATCCAGGGCAGGAAGATCGCCTACACCGCCACGGCCGGCACCATGGTACTGACCCACGAGAAGGTAGGCGAGGGCGAGAAAGCCGGCCAGTTCGAAGGCGTGAAGCCGCGCGCCGAGGTCTTCTTCATCGCCTACGAGCTCGACGGCGTGGCCGACAAGAGCTCGCGCCCGCTCACCTTCAGCTTCAACGGCGGGCCGGGGTCATCCTCGGTCTGGATGCACCTGGGGCTCTTCGGCCCCAAGCGCGTCGAGCTGGACGACGACGGCCACCCCTCCGCGCCGCCTTACCGGCTGGTGCCCAACGGCGAGTCGCTTCTCGACGTCACCGATCTGGTGTTCATCGACCCGGTCAGCACCGGCTACAGCCGGCCCGTCGAGGGCGTCAAGGCCAAGGACTTCCACAGCGTCGACACCGACGTCGAGAGCGTCGGCGCGTTCATCCGGCTCTACACCGGCAGGTACGGCCGCTGGCGCAGCCCCAAGTTCCTGGCGGGCGAGAGCTACGGCACCACTCGCGCGGCCGGCCTGGCCGGTCACCTGCAGGAGCGGCACGGGCTCTACCTCAACGGGCTGATCCTCGTGTCGGCCATACTCGAGTTCAGCACGGCGCGCTTCGGTCCCAGCAACGACCTGCCGCCGCTGCTGTTCCTGCCCACTTACGCGGCGACGGCCCACTATCACGGTCGGCTCGAGCCGGAGCTGCAGGCGCTGTCCGTGACCAAGTTCCTGGAGCGCGTCGAGGAGTTCACTCTCAAGCGTTACGCCCCCGCGCTGCTGCTGGGAGACCGCCTGGCGGGCGAGGAGCGTGCGGCCGTGGTCGCCGAGCTGGCGCGCTACACCGGCCTGAGCGAGGCTTACGTCGAGTCGACCGACCTCCGCATCGACATCTTCCGCTTCACCAAGGAGCTCCTGCGCAGCCAGGGCCGCACGGTAGGCCGCATCGACAGCCGCTACACCGGCGTCGATCGCGACTCCGCCGGCGAGCGCTTCGAGTTCGACCCCAGCATGTCGGCCACCCAGGGTCCCTACACCGCCACCCTCAACGACTACGTCCGCGGCGAGCTCGGCTACCAATCAGACCTGCCGTACGAGATCCTCGCCAACCTCTACCAGAGCTGGAGCTACAAGGACGTCGAGAACCGCTACCTGAACGTCGCCGAGACGCTCAGGAAGGCTATGAGCGTCAACCCGTTCCTCAAGTTGCACGTCGCCAACGGCTACTACGACCTCGCCACGCCCTACTACGCGACCCTGCACACCTTCGCCCACATGGGCCTCACGCCCGAGCAGCGCGAGAACGTGAGCATGAGCTTCTACGAGGCTGGGCACATGATGTACGTGCATCGCGCGTCGTTGTTGAAGATGCGTGAGGAGTTGGAGAGGTTCATCGGTGGGGCTGGTGGTGGGGCGTAGGTCTACATACGCATGTGCTAGAGCACGCATGTGTAAACGCCGACCCTCTTCTCCCCTTTTCACCGGTTGATCGCTCCCTTTTTCACCGGTTGAAAGCTCCTCAAACGTCCGGTTGTTTACTCCACTTTTCACCGGTTGGGAATATGCTGCGGCGTGGCGCACTACCTTCCCCGCATAGTTGACGAGGAGCTTCGCGAAGCGCTGAGCACTGCTGGAGCCGTGCTGATAGAGGGGACGAGAGGCTGTGGTAAGACCGAGACCGGCAGGGCTCACTCCCGTAGCGAAGCCCTATTAGACACCGACGAGAACGCCCTCGACTTGGCCGAGGTAGCTCCGTCAGCGCTGCTAGCGGGCGCGACACCGCGTCTGATCGACGAATGGCAGCTCGAGCCTAAGCTGTGGAACCACGTCCGACGCGCAGTCGATGAGCGCAGAGAGCCGGGCCAGTTCATACTCACGGGCTCTGCTACGCCACCCGACGAGACCCTCAGGCATTCAGGCGCCGCCCGCCTGCTTCGTCTGCGCATGCGACCCATGAGCCTCGCCGAGACAGGTGCCTCCTCTGGCCAGGTATCACTGGGCAACCTACTCGAAGGACAGGAGTTCACACCGCAGGCAGCAACGGTCTCACAGACGGTAGAGGGTCTTACCTCGGTGCTGGCAAAGGGCGGCTGGCCCAACATGCAGACACTCGAACCGCAGGACGCGCAGCGTCTACTGCGGTCTTATCTGGACGACGTTGCGCGGATCGACATACCGCGCCTACAGGGCGAGGACAGACGCGACACCACGCGCGTCAGGCGCACGCTCTCGTCGCTCGCCAGGAACGTGGCCACCGAGGTCACTCTTGCAGCCATAGCCACTGACGTAGGCGGCTCCGACGCGCCGTTGAGGCCCGAGACCGTCGCCGACTACTTGTCACTGCTGGAGCGTATCTTCGTGATAGAGCCGCAGCCAGCTTGGAACCCACACCTCCGTTCCAGGGACAGCGTTCGCAAGCGTCCCAAGATGCATTTCGTCGATCCTGCTTTAGCGGTGGCCGGCATAGGCGCGTCGCCGCGCAGTCTCTTGCAGGACCTGAACACCTTGGGCCTGTTGTTCGAGTCGCTGGTCGTTCGCGATCTCCGCGTCTACGCGCAGCGATCGGACGGTTCGGTCAGCCACTACCGTGACAGCTCCAATCTGGAGGTAGACGCCATCGTCGAGGCGCGGGATGGGCGCTGGATCGCGGTCGAGGTCAAGCTGGGCGCCTCGCAGGTGGACGCCGCAGCCGTGAGCCTGAGGCGTTTCAAGGGCAAGATCGACGAGCGCAGGACGCGCGGCCCATCAGAGCTCGTGGTCGTGACCGTCGGCGACTACGCCTATCGCCGTGCGGACGGAGTGCTCGTAGTCCCGATCTCGATGCTCGGACCTTAGGTCAGCGCATCCAACAAAGTGGGGAATGGAATGCCTACAAAGTGCTGAATGGATAATCATCTCACGAACTGACACGGGACCCGCTAAAATGTACAATCTAGCCATGACCAAGATCTCCGCCACCGAAGCCAGGCAGCGCTGGTCCGCGACGCTCGATGCGGCCAAGAAGGCACCCGTTCGAATCGCGAGCCACGGTCGCGAGGTCGCGGTTCTGATGGATGTCGAGCTGGCCGATCGCGCCCTCTCGGCCCTGGAAGACGCCATGGACGCAGCGGCTGCGGAGGCGGCACTGGCCGCTCCGGAGCCGGTCATCCCCCTCGAAGAGGTAGCTCGCCAACTCGGAATCGCGTTGGATGAATGACAAGACCTACTCGGTCGTCTTCACCAACGGGGCGCTCAAGGAGCTAGCCAGGCTCGATCGAGCTGCTCAGGTACGAGTCCTAAAGGCGACCAAGCTGTTGGCGACGCATCAGAGGCCGCCGGCCGCGAAACGGCTCAAGTCTCCGCGCGAGTTGTGGCGCATACGGGTCGGGGATCATCGCGTCATCTATGCGATCGATGACGACCAGCACGCTGTTACGGTCGCAAGGATCGGTCATAGGAGCAGCGTCTACCGAGGGATCTAGCTACCATCGCCCTAGGCCACCAACCCGACCGACGTCCTAGACTAGACACCGCATGTCCACGCCTATCCCGCCAACCCCCGCCTCACTCGGCCTGCGGATGCCGCCGGAGTGGGCGCCTCACGACTCGACCTGGACCTCGTGGCCCTTCGACGACGACCTGTGGGTCGGCCATCTCGACCGCGTCCGGAGCGAGTTCGCCGATCTGGTCGCGACCATCGCCCGCTTCGAAAGCGTCAACCTCAACGTCAGGGACGAGGAGGCCGAGGCAGACGCGAGGCGTCGCATCGGGGCGGCAGCCACGCGGTTGCATGGAGCCGAAGCCCAGCAGGTCCTCGCCAACGTCGCCTACAACCGCATCCCGCTGAACGACGTCTGGTTCCGCGACAACGGCCCACTCTTCGTTCAGGACGCCGCCGGCCGCGTCGCGCTGACCGACTGGGGCTTCAACGCCTGGGGCGGCAAGTACGCACCCTGGAATGACGACGACCGCGCCCCCGCCGCGCTCGCCGCGAGACTCGGCATGCGGAGGTTCGCAGCGCCAGCGGTCATGGAGGGCGGCTCGTTGGAGCTCAACGGCCGCGGCGTCTGCCTGACCACCCGCTCCTGCCTGCTAGAGCCCAACCGCAACCCGAACCTGAGCGAGAGCGCCATCGAGCAGCTGCTCCGCTCCTTCCTAGGCGTCACACAGCTCGTCTGGCTCGACCAGGGCTTGGAGGGCGACCACACCGACGGCCACATCGACACGATCGTGCGCTTCACCGACGACGACACGATCGTCTGCGCCGTCGAGCCGCGCCAGGACGACCCGAACCACGCCACCATGGCGCGCAACCTGGAGCAGCTCAGGAGCCTGCGCACCGCAGGCGGCGCGCCGTACCGCGTCGTCGAGCTGCCGCTACCTCTGCGCCGCATGGAACTCGAGGGCGAGCGCCTGCCCCCCACTTACGCCAACTTCTACGTCGGCAACGGCTTCGTAGTGGTGCCGCAGTACGACGACCCCAACGACGAGGCGGCCCTGGCCATCCTCCGGCCCCTGTTCCCCGGCCGGGAGGTCATCGGCCTCAGCGCCGTCAGCCTCATCACCGGCGGCGGGGCCTTCCACTGTGTGACCCAGCAGCAGCCGCTTGGAGAGGTGTACCGTGACACAGCCATTACCCCCGCCGCCTAGCCAAACTTTGCGCCTCGCCGTAGTCCAGATGAGCTGCTCGAACGTGCTCGAGGAGAACCTGGCGAAGGCGGAGGCGTTCGTGCGCGAGGCCGCCGCCAACGGCGCGAACGTCGTGCTGCTGCAAGAGCTGTTCGAGAACCTGTACTTCCCGCAGATCGAGCGCGAGGAGCTGTTCGGGCTCGCCCATCCCGTCGCTAGCCATCCGTTCCTCGCGCGCTTCTCAGCGCTCGCAGCCGAGCTCGGCGTGGTGCTGCCCGTCTCGTTCTTCGAGAAGGCGGGCCAGGCGTACTTCAACAGCCTGGCGATGATCGACGCCGACGGGCGCAACCTCGGCGTCTACCGCAAGAGCCACATCCCCGACGGGCCAGGCTACGAGGAGAAGTACTACTTCAACCCCGGCGACACCGGCTTCAAGACCTGGAGCACGCGCTTCGGCGCGATCGGCGTCGGGATCTGCTGGGACCAGTGGTTCCCCGAGACGGCCCGCGCCATGGCTCTCAAGGGCGCCGACCTGCTGCTCTACCCGACCGCCATAGGCTCAGAGCCGCAGGAGACCGGCGGGCTCGATACCAAGGACATGTGGCAGCGCGCGATGCTAGGCCATGCCGTCTCGAACTCCGTCTACCTGGCGGCGGCCAACCGCGTCGGGCGTGAGGGCGACGCGGTCTTCTACGGCCACTCGTTCATCGCCGACATGACAGGCTCGTTCCTGGCCGAGGCCGACCGGACCAGCGAAGGAGTGATCTACGCCGACCTCGACCTCGCCGCCGCGCGCAGCTTCAGGGCCGGCTTCGGCTTCTTCCGCGACCGGCGGCCGGAGCTGTACGGGCCTTTGCTGACGCTGGATGGGCGCGAGAGCTAAGCGGCGGGACTGCCGGCGTTCCGGCGCGCCGTCTTGGCTGCCTTCTCAGCGAAGTCGCGCGCGAACAGCTTGATCTCCGAGGCCAGCGAGGCGTCGTTGGTGGCGTTGCGATACGTGTCACCCAGGGTGAGAAGCGTCTGGAAGAAGAAGTCGTTCATGTCGTCGACCGACATCTCCTTGGTCCACAGGTCGATGCGCAGCGCGTTGCGGTTCTCCTCGTCCCACAGGGCGAGGAGCATGGCTGAGGCAGACTGCTCTCCTGCCGCGGGACCCTCGTCGGCCTCCCAATGAATCGCTTCGATGCCATCGTCGTCCATCTGCACGCTGAGCCGGATGTCGGCTGTTCTCGACATGACGCATCGTACCGCCAGGAGCGAGTTCCAGGCGGTATCGTTCTCTGGCAGGTGGCCGGCCGCGCCGAACGCGCGTGCCTCCACGAGGCGCTGACTGCGCCGCGACGACAGCGTCACCCCGCGCGCCGCCAATGAATGGCGCCCGCGCCCGAGCGAGGTAGCGATGAAGGGACTCATCCTGGCGGCCGGCCTGGGCACGCGGCTGCGGCCGATAACCAGCCTGAGACCGAAGCCGACGATCAGCGTGGCCAACCGCCCGCTGATCCACTACGCGGTCGACAACCTGAGGCAGGCCGGCGTCGAGCACATCGGCGTCGTGGTCGGCACGGCCACCGAGGTCTCGATCCGCGAGACCCTCGCCGACATCTCAGGCGTGCGCTTCGAGTACATCCTCCAGGACCCTCCGAAGGGACTGGCGCACGCGGTGAAGGTCTCGCGCCCCTTCCTGGGCGAGGAGCCGTTCGTGATGTACCTCTCGGACAACCTGTTCGAGCACGGGGTGCGCTCCTTCGTCGACGCCTTCGATCCCGCCGCCGGCGTCAACGCGGTGCTCGCCCTGGTACCGGTGCCCGACCCGCGCGCGCTCGGCGTGGCCGTGGTCGAGAACGGCCGCATCACGCGTCTGGTCGAGAAGCCGGCGGTGCCCCCCAGCAACCTGGCGGTGGCCGGCGTCTACGTCTTCGACTCGCGCATCCACGAGGTCATCGACGGCCTCGAGCCCAGCGCCCGCGGCGAGTACGAGATCACCGACGCCATCCAGCGCCTGATCGAGCGCGGCCATCAGGTCGCCCCGGTGCAGGTCGAGGGCTGGTGGAAGGACACCGGCAAGGCCGAGGACATCCTCGACGCCAACCGCCTGATGCTGGCGGGGCTGCGCGGCCGCATCGGCGGCGAGGTCGAGAACAGCGAGCTGATCGGCGAGGTCGTCGTCGAGGAGGGCGCCTCCGTGCGGGACTCGAAGATCTTCGGACCGGTGCTGATCGCGGCCGGGACCGTCGTCGAGAAGGCGTACATCGGTCCGTTCACGACCCTTGGCCGCAACGTCGTGATCCGCGATGCCGAGCTCGAGTACAGCGCGGTCGGCGACGGCTCGACCATCGAGCGCGTCGACGTGCGCATCCAGTCGAGCCTCATCGGCGACGAGGTCAGGATCAGCGGCCACCTCGGACGCCCGACCTCGCACAGGATGATCGTGGGGGACGAGAGCCGCATCGAGCTGAAGC
Organism: uncultured bacterium; assembly: GCA_964392895.1. Taxonomy (GTDB): domain Bacteria; phylum Deinococcota; class Deinococci; order Deinococcales; family Trueperaceae; genus CAYMRL01. The sequence goes on along the minus strand of CAYMRL010000002.1, from coordinate 201,108 downwards.
TGGGTTGAGCTCCAGCATCCGGCTCGCCGCTCGGCGCGGCCGCATCGACGCTACACTCAGCTAGCCGCTGCCAGAGCGCTTGACGGACCGCTTGACTCTGCCCTCGGGTCAGACCGCACACTCGCACCATGCCCGACGAACTCGACTTCTACCGCCAGCACTCCGCCATGTCCGATCCCGGCTCGTTCACCCAGGTGTGGGACGCGGTCAACCCGACGATCGAGAACATGGCGGCAACCATCCAGCCGCTCGTCTTCCACTACCGCGGCGACGGCCCGTTCGCTGAGAACGGCATCGCCGCGGAGCGCATCGCAGAGGTGAACCTGCGCTACGCCGAGGAGATGCTCGCCCGTATCGCCGCCGAGAAGCCGATCACGCCCGGCGCGGCGCGTCAGCCGCACGAGCGCATGGTGGGCTGTTGCCGCGACTGGGCGCTGCTGCTGGTGTCCCTCGCCCGACATCACGGCTACGCCGCCCGCAGCCGCGTGGGGTTCGCCAGCTACTTCGCGGATGGCTGGTGGATCGACCACACGGTGGCGGAGATCTGGGACGAGAGCCGGCAGCGCTGGCGCCTGGTCGACGCCCAGCTGCCCGAGCCGCGGACGCTACCCTCCGGGGAGCGGGTCGATCCTGCCGACCTGACGCGAGACGTCTTCCTTCCGGGGCTGGATGCCTGGCGGCGTGTCCGCGCCGGCGAGCTGGCCGCCGACACGTTCGTCGTCGCGCCGGAGATCCCCGTGCCCCAGCTGCGGGGGATCCCGTACCTGTGGCACAACGTGGTGCTGGACCTGGCGGCGTTGAACCGCCAGGAGATGATCCTGTGGGATGTCTGGGGAATCGACACCGAAGAGGTCAACGACACGGGCGCCGCGCTTCTTGACAAAGCCGCCGCCGCAGGCTCGCTGGACGACTGGCGGCAGCTCTACGCCATGGACGCGTTCCGGGTACCGGAGGCCGTGCTGAGTTTCCGTCCTTACGACCCGGAGCCTCCGGTCCAAGTGGCCGTCCGCCAGGTCCGGTGAGGCGTTCGCGGCTGCCGGGCATGCCCGGCGCCTTCGTTCCGGGGAAGTCGGATTTCCGGGGGAAGTCGTGGCGCACCCGCAGCATTTGACTCTGCCCCCGGGTAATGCCGCACACTCGGACTATGTCCGCCGGCGACCGTGAAGGTCCTGATCACCTCGACCCAAGCCAAGGCGAGCTAATGCCCATCGGCCGCTTCGCCTCCGAGTCGCGACTTAGCCTGAAGGCACTCAGGCTGTACGACGCCCAGGGGTTGCTGCCGCCGGCGCATGTCGACCCCGACAGCGGTTACCGCTACTACAGTCCGGCGCAGCTAGAAACCGCCCGACTGATCGGCATGCTCCGGCAGCTCGACATGCCGCTGAGGCAGATCGCGCGCATCATCGACGCCGGCGGCACGGACTCAGCAGGCATGCTGCAGGCTTATCGCGAGGAGCTGCAGTGGGCCGACTTCCGTCGCACCGCCCTGGCCGCGATGGTCGACCGCTACCTGCGAGGAGAGGAAGAGATCATGCACCGCGTCGAAACCAGGCACGTACCCGAACGCAAGCTGCTCTCCTTCGAGCGCCGCACTCTGGCGGACGAGTTGCCGAACGTGATCCGCGAGTCCGGTGACGCGCTCCTCAAGCACATCGCGTCCACGGACGGCGTGCAGGTGGCTGGTCCCATGCTCGTCATCTTCCACGGCGTCGTGACCATGGAGGCCGACGGGCCGGTCGAGGTCGCCGTTCCGGTCGAAGGCGACCCGCAGCCGTTCGGCGAGGCGCGCGTGCGCCTCGAGGCGGCGCATCAGGAGGCGTACGCCCGCATCACCAAGCGCCAGGTGGAGTTCCCCGAGATCCTGACGGTCTACGATTCCGTCGAGTCGTGGCTGAAGCAGAGCGGCAAGAGGCCGGCCGGGCCGCCGCGCGAGGTGTACTTCGCCGACTGGAGCGCCCTCGGGCCTGACGACGAAGTCTGCGACATCGCCTGGCCGTACGAGGACTGAGCCCGGCGGGCGAGAGCCGCATCGGGCTGAAGCTGGGCCGAAGCTAGGTTTGGACCAGCAGCAGCGTCGCTCCGGCAGGTACCGTTCGCGGTCCGCCGTCTTGGAAGGCGATCACATCCCCGCTCACGAGGTCGCGATAGGCAAGCTCAGGCAGCAACGTCGCGGCAACCTCGCGCTCGACATCGCTGGTGTTGATCACCGCGGTGACGCGGCCGGCACCGCTCAGCTCCCTGTCGATGAGCACGACGCTCTCGCCGACAGAGTGCAAGCTGGTCGACCCGCGCCGCAACGCCGCCTGCTCGCCGCGCGAGCGCGCCAACGTCGTCACGTACTCCTTCAACTCGTGGTCCCAGCTCGCCGGGTCGCGCCACGGCATGCCCTGGCGGCAGTGCGGGTCGTGGCCGCCTTCGAGGCCGATCTCGTCGCCGTAGTAGATGCAGGGGGCGCCCGGCAGCGCGAACATGAGGAGTAGCGCCTGCCTGATGGCGCGCTCGTCGCGGCACAGCGCCGTCTTGAGGCGCGGCGTGTCGTGCGAGCCGAGCAGGTTGAGCTGGCCGAAGATCGCCTCGCTGCGGTGATGCTGGAGCTGGTTGCGCACCGCCTCGACGAAGCCGGCGGCGTCGAGCTTCCCTACCTGACCCAGTCCGCTCTTGACCAGCTCGCTCTCGTTGAGGTGACTCGCGACGAGGCCGTAGATGGCGCGGGTCAGCGGGTAGTTCATCACGCCGTCGAACCTGTCGCCCTCCAGCCACTCCTCGGCTGCGTGCCAGATCTCGCCGACTAGGTACGCGTCGGACTTCAGCGCGCGGCAGCGGCGCCTGAACTCGCGCCAGAAACGCGGGTCGTCGATCTCGTTAGGGACATCGAGACGCCAACCGTCGGCGCCGACGCGCAGCCAGTGTTCGGCGACCCCGAGCAGGAACTCCCTGACCGCCGGCGTGTCGGTGTTGAACTTGGGCAGCGCGGGGATGCCCCACCACGCGGCGTAGCCGGGCTCGCCGCCGTAGGCGTTGAGCGGGAAGCGGTGCACGTGGAACCAGTCGACGTACGGGCTGGCCGGGCCGTTCTCCAGCAGGTCGTTGAACTGCAGGAAACCGCGGCTGGCGTGGTTGAACACGCCGTCGATCACTACCTTCATGCCGTGCTCGTGCGCGCGCGCCAGCAGCTCCGCGAAGGCGGCGTCCCCGCCGAGTAGTGGGTCGACCTTCAAGTAGTCGTGCGTGTGGTAGCGGTGGTTCGACGCCGACTGGAAGATCGGGTTGAGGTAGAGGGCGGTGATGCCCAGCTCCTGCAGGTAGTCGAGTCTCTCGCTGACGCCGAGCAGGTCGCCGCCCTTGTAGCCGTGAAGCGTGGGCGGCGCGTCCCACGGCTCTAGGTGCGTCGGCTTGGGGACGCGGGCGCTGCGGGCGAAGCGGTCGGGGAAGACCTGGTAGAAGACGGCGTCGCGAACCCAGTCCGGCGTCGCCTCGAAAGCGGTCGTCGCTGTGCTCGTCAGTGTGCTCGTCACTGCGGGCGCATCAGCGGGAACAGCACCACGTCGCGGATGCTGGGAACGTCGGCGAGCAGCATGGCCAGCCTGTCGATGCCGAGGCCGAGGCCGCCGGTCGGCGGCATGCCGTACTCGAGCGCGGTCAGGAAGTCCTCGTCGAGCATCTGCGCCTCGTCGTCGCCGGCATCACGCAGCGCCTGTTGAGCCTCGAAGCGCTCGCGCTGGTCGATCGGGTCGTTGAGCTCGCTGAAGGCGTTGCCCAGCTCCATGCCGACGACCACCGGCTCGAAGCGCTCGACCAGACCGGGTCGGCTGCGGTGGCGCTTGGCGAGCGGGCTTATCACCAGCGGATGGTCCATCACGAAGACGGGGCCGACGAGATTGGGCTCGACGTAGATGTCGTAGAGCTTGTCGAAGATCTCGTTCAGCGAGCGTTCGGCCAGCGGCGCCTCGCCCTCGGGAGCTTCGGCGTAACGCTCGGCGGTCCAGGCACGGAGGGCCGCCTCGTCCAGGGGATCGAAGTCCATGCCGGCGCGGCTGGCCAGCTCGCCGGTGTAGTCGACGCGCGGCCACGGAGGGGTGAAGTCGAGCTCGCGGCCCTGGTAGCTGAGCTTGGTCGAGCCGGTCAGCTCTCTGATCATGCCGGAGTAGAGGGTCTCGACCAGCTCGAGGATGTCGAGGTAGTCCTTGCCTGCCCAGTAGAGCTCGAGCATCGTGTACTCGGGGTTATGCTTGTAGGAGATGCCCTCGTTGCGGAAGTTGCGGCCGATCTCGTAGACGGCGTCGAAGCCGCCGACGATCAGGCGCTTGAGGTAGAGCTCGAGCGAGATGCGCAGGTGGAAGTCGTGGTCGAGCGCGTTGTGGTGCGTGACGAACGGCCGCGCGTCGGCTCCACCTGGCACCGACTGGAGCACGGGCGTCTCGACCTCGATGAAGCCGAGCGAGTCGAGGTAGCGGCGGATGTACGCGATGGCGGCGGCACGCAGCTCGAAGGCGCGCTTCACCTCGGGGTTGATGATCAGGTCGAGGTAGCGCTGCCGGTAGCGCGCCTCCTTGTCGACCAGGCCGTGGTGTTTGTCGGGCAGCGGGCGCAGCGACTTGACCAGCGGGCGGTACGCCGTGGCGTCGACCGTCAGTTCGCCCGTCTTGGTGGCGTAGAGGGAGCCCGTCACCTCGAGCCAATCGCCGAGGTCGACTTTCTTCAACGCCGCGTAGCTCGCGAGCTTGTCGCGCTCGAACGACGCCTGGATGCGTCCACTGGCGTCCTGCAGCGTGGCGAAGCTGAGCTTGCCGAGGTTCCGCAGCAGCATCACGCGGCCGGCGACGGTTACCTGCTCGTCCGACACGCGCTCGCCTGCCTCAGGCGACGGATGCGCGGCGTGTAGCGCGGCCGCTGTGTGCGTGGCAGCATGCTCGTAGGGGTAAGGCTCGAAGCCGCTCTCTTGCAAGGCTTCGAGGTTCTTAAGGCGCTGAAGCCTCTGTTCATTTAGGGACTTCTGGTCGTTGAGGGACTTCTGGGTCATCGACGCACAAGGATACCGGAGCGAGCGGCGAACGAGCCGTGACGCCGTCGCCGAGCGGCTTCAGGCGGTGCCGAACATGACCTTTCTGCCGTCGGGGTCGGCGACGGTCACGACGACATCGTCGATGGCGACCGGCACGAGTCCGTGGCGGGCGAGATGAGCCAAGAACGCCTCGCGGTCGTCGATCTTGAAGTAGAGGTGCGTGAGGTTGGAGGCAGGGTTCGGCGGAGCGGTGTAGTCGGCGAACTTAGCGGCGTCGTGGATGGCGAGCTGAACGCCGTCGAGGTCCAGTCGCCAGTAGCGGTAGGAGTCGGCGTCGGCGTCGGCGTTCCCGACCGTTTCCAGCGGAAGGCCGGCGATGTCGCGATAGAACGCTGCGACCGCCTCCGGGTTCCCGCTCGTCAGGAACACCCCTCGGAAGGTCGCCGCCACTGCTGTAGCCTCGTGCGCCCCTCTCGGAGCCGCGAACTCGGACTCGTAATGCTCGTTCAACGCTTCCCACCCGTACGCCATAGCGCGCATACCCGTCGGTCGTTCACGGTCGGTTCCGTCCTCCGCGGCGAGCCGTCCAAGGCAGACCTGCCAGCCGGCGGCGTACTTGCTGGCGAAGGCGCCGTCGTCGAAGGTGTGACGCAGCTCGAGCGTCGCTCCGTTGCCGTCAGAGGCTACGGTCCAGCGCAGCAGATGACCGCCCAAGCGGTGCACGAGCTCTCTTGGCGCCTCTGCGACCAGCACCTCGGCATCGAGCGGTTCGTCCTCAGGGTTCTCGCGGCTAAGGGCCGGTCCGGTGGTGGTCAGCGGTCGGTCCGGCGCGACCGGCGACCACCGCGCCAGCTCGACCGGGTCGGTGAGCATCCGCCAGAGTCGCTCTGGAGGGTGCCCGAAGCTGCGCCGCATGACCAACACCCACCTATCGCCGGCGCGCTCGAGACTGGCTTCGATCGGGCGCGACACTTCCTCCAGCGTCCTCTGATCCGGGATCCGCTCGTCCATCAGCTCTCCTCGTCCAGTGCTCGCGCCAGCGCATCGAAACTCGAGCTCCAACGCTGCGCATATGGCGCTATCCAGGCCACGACATCCTGCAGCGACCTGTCGCTCAGCCGGTAGATCCGACGCTTCCCCGCGATGTCGGATTCGACGACGCCCGCGTCTCTCAGCACGCGCAGATGCTTGGAGACCAGCGGCTGCGAGAGGTCGAGCTCGCGCACGAGGCTGCTCACGTCGCAAGCGCGTACGCGGAGCCGATCGACGATGGCTCGCCTCGAAGGCTCGGCGATCACAGTGAACCCATCCACACTCTTAGCATAACCCTATCTTCATATGAATTTCAAGTTATGCGAATGATCCTACGATATCCTTCAGCCCACTTCCGCCGGCGCCGAGGCTCCGGACTCCGATGCTGCCTAACTGACCTACCTCAGGCGATGCTCTCGATCTGATACTCCGACGTCTTGTCGTTGATGACGACCTTGACGTTGTCGCCCGGACGGCGGCCGATCAGAGCCTTGCCGAGCGGCGACTCGTCCGACACCTTCGGCACGTCGCCCTCGAGCACGCCGGCCTCGACCGGTGAGACGACCTGCACCTCGAACGAGTCCTTGGCCTTGGCGTCGCGCAGCTTCACCACGGATCCGAGGCCGACCTTGTCGAGGTCGTGCTCGGCGATGACCTCGGCGCGGTCGAGCTGGGCTTCGAGGTCGTCGATGCGCTGCTCGATGCGAGCCTTCTCGGTCTTGGCGTCCTCGAGGCCAGAGTCGTCGTAGTCGTCGGACGACCCGGTCAACTCCTGCAGGATGCGAGTCGCCTCGTCGAGCCGTGCGCGCTCCTGCTCCAGTGTGTTCAGCAGGCGCTCGTAGCCCTGCTGGGTGACACGAACTCTCATCACCATGATGATCCTCCTGCTTAACGAGATGGTTTCAGTGTCTCTAGGTAGGAACCGGCTTGCCCCGCGGCCGCGGAACAAGCCGATTCACCTGCTTCTATGGCGCAGATGATACTCCACCTAGCGCGCTTCCGAAGGCCGACTGGGGCACATGAGGGACACGCGCCGACCCGCGCATCTACCTTTCACTTTGAGGGAGGCGGGCTCTCGTAAACTCGGTTGATGACGCTGCGCGCCGCTGCCTTGACCCTGTTGTTGCTCGTCTCCGCGGTCGCGGCGGCATTAGGTGACGACTACGACCCTTACGCCTCCGAGCTGCTCGCCGACTACGGCAGGCTGCGCCAGGCGATCAGCTCCGAGCGGGCGACCGTCCTCGTCGAGCTCTCGCAGCAGGACGACAGCTACCTCGCCTACATCGCCGCGTCGACGTTGGCGCAGTGGGAGTGGCTCGACCCCGAGACCCGCTACCTGGCGCTGACGCGCGCGCTCGCTCTGCGCATCGAAGACCCGCTGGCTCGCATCGAGCTGCGCGGGCTCCAACTCCAGCGCGCCGAGCTGGCGGAAGCGGCCGGTCGCCCTGACGACGCCTACAACGCCTACCTGGCGGCGCTGCCGCGGCCGGAAGCGCTGGCAGCGGTGGCGAGGCTGCAGAGCGACCCCTACCGCCTGGCCGCCGCGTACCAGAACGCCGGACAGCACTCCCGCGCCATCGAAGCCCTCGCCGGCAACGCCGCACCCTCGATAGAGGGGCCGTCTCTGAGGGCGTTGGGGCGCCACGCGGAGGCGCTCGACGCGTTCGAGCGCTGGCTTGCCGAAGTACCAGGCAGCTTCGATGCCGCCTCGGGCAGGGCCTGGAGCCTCTACTCCCTCGGCCGCGACGCCGACGCCCGCGCCGCCTTCACGGCCTTGGGCGAGGACGGTTACTACGGTCTCGCGCTGGTCGAGAACCGCGCCGGCAACATCGACGCCGCCGTCGACCTGCTCGCGCGCACCGGCCGCGCCGACCTGCTGTGGCTCGCGACCGGTCTGCTGGAGGCGCGCGACCGTTACACGGCCTCGCTGCCGCTCTACCTGCGCCTCGCCAGAGGCAGCAGCGTCTACGCCGACGACGCCGCCTACCGCGCGATCGTCCTGGGCCGGCGCCTCGGTCGGGACGAGGTGGTCGCTGAGGCCACCGAGCTGCTGCGCCCCGGCAACTTCTTCGGCATGCTGCTCGGACGCGGCGTGGCCGTCCCCGACCTGGCCTCCGCGCCGGCGCTCGAAGGGGACGAGCCGAGCCCGTTGACAGCCACCGCGCTCGACCTCGCCACGGCTCTCTACGTGATCAACGAGCACGAGGCCGCCGTCGGTGAGCTGCTGCTCGCACTGGTCACCGCCGAACGCGCCGGCTCGCGCCCCGCCGATATCCTCGCCCTGATCGAGATGCTGCAGGGGATGGGCGAGTACCGGCAGAGCGCACGCGCCGCCCGCGAGCTGCTGTCGGCCGGCGTCGACGACGTCCGCGCCTGGTACGGGGCCTACCCGGCCGCCTGGCCGCGCGAGGTGCTGACCGCCTCCGCCGCCGAGGGCGTCGAGCCGGCTCTGGTGTGGGCGATCATGCGCCAGGAGTCGGCGTTCTTCCCCGACGCCGTCTCGGTCGCCAACGCGCAGGGGTTGATGCAGGTGATCCCTTCGACGTGGGACTGGATCGCGGAGCTGATGCGCGAGCAGCCACGCGAGCCGTTCGAGCCGGAAGCGAACATTGTCTACGGCACGCACTACCTCGCGTGGCTGACGCGCTACTTCTCCGGCGACATCGAGCTCGTCATCGCCTCGTACAACGGTGGGCAGGGTTACGTCAGGCGCCTGTTCGAAGCCGACCACGTCATGCAGGTCAAGGACGAGTTCTACCGCGAGATCGACAGGAGCGAGACCCGCGAGTACCTGCAGCGCGTGGCAGAGAACCTCGCCGTCTACCGGGCACTGTACGGCGAGGGCGGAGGAGCTCTCGCCGACCTGAGCGGGAACTAGCCCAGATGCTCTTCCGCCGGATCACGCTCGAGGGCATCCGCGCGGGGCGCGTCGACCTGGCGTTTCGACGTTGGCAGAAGCCCAGGGTGCGCGCCGGCGGCGTGCTGCGCACGGCTTTGGGCGAGCTTACGATCCGCTCCGTGGTCCCCGTGACGCTGGAAGAGATCGGCGACGAGGAGGCCGAGCGCGCCGGCTTCGACTCCAAGGCAGCGCTGGTCGCGATGCTGGACGAGCGGCCCGAGGGCCAGGTCTTCCGCATCGAGTTGGGACCGTTGGCGCCCGACGCCCGCACCGCGCTGCGCGAGAGCCCGCCCGACGAGCAAGAGCTAGCCGCCATCCTGGCGCGGCTGCGCAGCATGGACGCGCGCGCCAAGTCCGGCGCCTGGACCAAGGTGGTTCTCGACCTACTGCGGCGTCATCCCGGCGTGCGTGCCGGCGACCTCAGCGGTCTGGTAGCTCAGGACAAGGACGTCTTCAAGATCAACGTCCGCAAGCTGAAAGGCTTGGGGCTGACCGAGAGCCTCGGAACGGGCTACCGGTTGTCGCCGCGTGGGGAGGCGGTGCTGGCTGCGCTGGGAGAGGCCGGGTAGGCGGCTTGCCGCCGCTTGAGCAGCGAGTAGACGAGGCGAGCACCCAGCAACACCGCGAACACGCCGGCGAAGATCAGCGGCTCGACCTTGTCGGCCTTCTGCGACCAGAAGAAGTGCAGCACCGCCAGAGCGGCCGCGAGGTACACGAACCGGTGCAGCTTCTGCCAGCGCGAGCCCAGCGCTCTGATGGCGCGACGCGTCGAGGTGAACGCCAAGGCGAGCAGTATCAGCCAGGCGAGGAAGCCGACGGTCATGAACGGCCGCTCGAGCAGGTCGCCCTTCAGGTGGCTGAGGTCGAACCCCAGGTCGAGAACGGCGTAGGTGGCGAGGTGCATGGTCGCGTAGATGAACGCCGTTAGGCCGAGCTGCCTCCGGTAGCGCACCAACCAGTGCCACTTCGTTACCCGCCGCAGCGGCGTTATCGCCAACGTGGCGGCGAGCGCGAACAGCGCCCACCAGCCGGTGCGGTCGGTGATGTCCTCGATGGGGTTGACGCTCAAGCCGCCGCTGAACGCATCGTAGACGAGACGTGCGGCGGGGTAGAGACACAGCGCCCACAGCGCCAGGTGGCTGACGCGACGCCAGGCGCGCGGGGACATCAGTAGTTGGCGCGCAGATCCATGCCGGCGTAAAGGTCCGCCACCAGGTCGCCGTAACCGTTGAAAGGCAGCGTCGGACGACGCCGGAACTCGCCGATGCGCCTCTCACTGGCCTGGCTCCAGCGCGGGTGATCGACGTCCGGGTTGACGTTGGCGTAGAAGCCGTACTCGTGCGGCGCCATGATGTTCCAGGTCGTGGGCGGCTCGTCCTCGACGAACGAGATCCTGACTATCGACTTGATGCCCTTGAAGCCGTACTTCCACGGCACGACCAGCCTCAGGGGCGCGCCGTTGGCGTTTACCAGCTCGCGTCCGTAGAGCCCAGTCGCCAGCAGCGTCAACGGGTTCAGCGCCTCGTCCAGACGCAGACCCTCGACGTACGGCCAGTCGAGCAGCGGCCGGCGCTGGCCCGGCATCTCCTCCGGACGGTAGACCGTCTCGAAAGCCACGTACTTGGCCTCGGAGGTAGGCTCGGCGAAATCGACGAGGTCGCGCAGCATGAAGCCGTTCCACGGGATGACCATCGACCAGGCCTCGACGCAGCGCATGCGGTAGACGCGCTCGGTCATGTCGAAGTTCGCCAGCAGGTCGTCTAGGTCGAACTCGCCGGTCCTGTTGGCGTGACCGTCGATGGTGACGGTCCAGGGGCGCGGCTGGAAGGCCGCTGAGTTGCGCGCCGGGTCGGCCTTGTCGTAACCGAACTCGTAGAAGTTGTTGTAGGTAGTTATCGCCTCGTACGTCGTCAGCGACTCATCGGTGCTGCCGAGCCCGCGCAACTCGTCGGTCTGCGGCTGGCCGAGCGCGGTCGCAGTGAGCGCGCCGCCTGCGATCAGCGCCGCCCCGCGCATGAACTGGCGTCGGCTGAGGTAGACGTCCTCCGGCGTGATCTCAGAGGAGGGAATGTCGAGCAGCTTCTTGAGCGGCATCCAGGTCTCCTTCAGCGACGGCACAAGCCATCATCAGCGCACGTTCCAGGCCGGCATGTCGCCCGGCACCAGCTCGACAGC
>CAYMRL010000002.1:0-185000 GCA_964392895.1 uncultured bacterium | reverse complement strand
TTTCGGTGTGTAGCTTAGCCCCGATCATCTTCGGCGCAGAGACACTCGACTAGTGAGCTGTTACGCACTCTTTAAAGGAATGGCTGCTTCTAAGCCAACCTCCTAGCTGTTCTAGCGTCTCCACATCCTTCACCACTTAGCTACAACTTGGGGACCTTAACTGGCGCTCTGGGTTGTTTCCCTCTTGACTACGAAAGTTAGCTCCCGCAGTCTGACTCCCGGGGTATGGACCAGTAGCCTTCAGAGTTTGACAGGGTTTGGTAAGCTGGTGAGCCCCCTAGCCCAATCAGTGCTTTACAGCCACTGGTAAACCCCCGAGGCTAGCCCTAAAGCTATTTCGGGGAGAACCAGCTATCTCCGGATTCGGTTAGCTTTTCACTCCTAACCACAGCTCATCCCAAGAGTTTTCAACCTCAACGGGTTCGGTCCTCCACTTCCTATTACGGAAGCTTCAACCTGGCCATGGCTAGCTCATCCGGTTTCGGGTCTACTGACAGCGCCTGAACGCCCTATTCAGACTCGCTTTCGCTTCGCCTCCGCCTATCGGCTTAAACTCGGCACTGCCAGTAAGTCGCAGGATCATGCTTCAAGAGGCACGCCACTACCCGTTCCCGTCCCGAAAGACGGGCATAGGGCTGTGACTGCTTGTAAGCACACGGTTTCAGGTACTATTTCACTCCCCTCACGGGGTGCTTTTCACCTTTCCCTCACGGTACTTGTTCACTATCGGTCAGCCGGAATATTTAGCCTTACGGGGTGGTCCCCGTGGATTCACGCGAGGTTCCACGTGACTCGCGCTACTCAGGTGCCGGCTAGGCTTCCACGCTTTTCGTCTACTGGGCTATCACCATCTATGGCGCGCCTTTCCAGTGCGCTTCGACTAAGCGTTCGAGTCCACATTGCCGGTCCTACAACCCCGCCTCCCGTAGGAAGCGGTTTAGGCTATTCCCTTTTCGTTCGCCACTACTAGGGGAATCGAGTTTTCTTTCTTTTCCTCCAGGTACTTAGATGTTTCAGTTCCCTGGGTTCCCTCCTCATAGCCTATGTGTTCAGCTATGGGTGACGGGGGTTCGCCCCGCCGGGTTTCCCCATTCGGAAATCCTCGGATCAACGCTTGCTTCCAGCTTCCCGAGGCTTATCGCAGGTAGCCACGTCCTTCATCGGTTCGGCTGCCAAGGCATCCACCGTGTGCCCTTAGTAACTTGACCTACTTCTTCATTCATTTCTATGGGTTCATGTTCGAGCAGACACGCGATATTTCAAGTCTTCAACTCGACCGGCCGGGGGCCAGTCAAGCTCGTGACTTAACTTGGGTATTACCCCACATCGCGTCTCTCTGAAACGCGTCCCTGACGGGATCCGCGCTTCTAAGAGCCCTGATGCTCTTGCCTTCTATTCGCCTGTCAAAGTACCCGCCACCCTTTCGAGCGGCAAACATAAGAGTAACCCCTGGGGGCGAGACGTGTCAAGCGCAGTCTTGAGCTGAGGTCAGCCGGCGGGGTTCTTGCCGTGCTCGCCGAGCGGTTCCAAGTGCCTCTTCCGATGATAGACGGCGTGAGCGGCGGCCAACTGCAGGCAGCGCAACGGCGTCAGCTCCCCGAAGTACGGGTTGACGTGAACCACGGTCGATGCGAGACCCACAGCCTCGGCCTCGCGCACGGAGCGCACCAACTCAGCGGTGGCTCGGCGCAGATCCTCGCCGGTAACAGTCCGCTCGAGGTCCGGGTCCGGCTGGGCGCCCTCCACGGTCACGACCATGTTGCCGCGCTCGTCGATGATGCCGGGCTCGTGCCGCGAAGCCTCGCCACCAGCCACAACGCGCCTTACATCCGCGAGGTAGATCTCCGTCACCTTCACCAGGTGGTCCCCGAAGCCGTCTGGCGACCATTTGCCCGGCGCGACAGGCGCGCTCCGTACCGTGTCAGGCAGTGCATCCAGCGCCATAAGGAAGCCGGCGACAGCCTTCGTCGCCGACTCCTCGACTGCGTTAACGGTCTCGCCGTAGCGCGTCAGATGCTCAAGGGGTAGGTACTGCTTCAGCCGCTCCGCCATCCTTGACTCCCGAAGCTCAGGATAGCGCTCGCCTCGCGCTCCGAGCAGTCCGTCTGGACGATCGGGGTCGCCTCGTCGGCGGTGGTTACTTCGGCCTGTTGGGCGAGAGCCGTGCCGGTGGCGATCGCGGCGAACGCGATGAGCGTGACCACCATGGCCGAGAAGAGGGCGACGACGCCCGCCTTGTTCTCGAGAGTCCTGGTCTCCGACTTGCTTCCAACGTGGCTCATGGCCACCTCCTTCTAGCCGCGGCTCGCTCTATCGCCTGAGCCGGGTCTGCCGGAGTCAGCTCTTCGGTCGGGCCTTCACCTCCGCCTCGAGCGCTCCTGAGAAAGAGTCTGCGCCCTAAGTTTGAAGGCTTCGCCGGGCTCGTGTGCAGGAAGCGTGTAGGTCGGCCGCGTCTTCAGGCCGCTTGGTCGAGGTTCGACCTGACCGCGCCGAGGAGCTCTATGAGCATCGACCTCTCCAGCTCCGAGAAGCCCGCGGTCGCCCTGGCGTTGACCGACTTCGCGGCCTGGAACAGCAGCGGCTGCAGCTCGCGCGCCTTGGGCGTGAGGAGGATCGTCTGACTGCGGCCGTCGGTGGGATGCGGCCGGCGCTCGATGAGGCCGTCGCGTTCCATGCGCGCCAGCGTCCGCGCCATGGTCGGTTGCTCGATGCCGACGATCTCGGACAGCTCCTGCTGGGTGAGGCCCTCGCGCTCGAAGAGCACCAGCAGTTGGCCGAACTGGCCGGGCACGACGCCGAGCGGCGCGATCTCTGCATGCAGCGCCCGGGCGAGTTGCCGCGCGACGTGGTTGACGAGGTAGCCCAACGACTCTTCTCTGCGCACCAGTCGATGCTACTACATAGCTAGCTATTGACAAGTGGGGGAGTCGGCTCTATTCTCCATAGCAAGCTATGAATGCTCAGCGCGCAGCATCGCCCACCAACAGAGCCGTGCAGATCTTGCGCTGGTTCTTCGGCATCTACTTCCTAGCCGTCGGCGTCATGCACTTCGTTCTACCAGCAGGGTTGCCGCAGCAGATGGCGTGGATGTACGACCTGAGCGGCGGGCTGCACCTCGTGGCAGGCATCGCCGAGATCCTCGGCGGTCTGGGGCTGGTGCTTCCCCGTCTGACGGGTATCGCGCCTCGACTGACCGCTTTCGCGGCGGGTGGCCTTGCGCTGGTGACGGTCAGCGCCGCCATCTGGCACCTATCCAGAGGAGAGGGGATCATGATCGTCGGGAACCTCGTCATGGCCGCGGCAATGAGCTTCGTGGCGGTCAGGGAGTGGCGGGCTACGTCCGTCTGACCCCATCGCTCGCCCGAGCCAGCTCTCGAGGCTGCTGCGCGCAGAGCGGCATCAGGCAGACCCGGCGAAAGCGACCCCCGACGACGCGCCCTCGCTCAAAGATCGGCGTATGCCTTACGGTCGATCTCACCGTCCCATTCCGAGAAGGTCGCGAATGGGTCGTCCAGCAGGTCGGCTGCCGCACGCCGCATCAGAACGGCCCCGTTGACGATCTCGTAGATCAGCTGGTCGCCATCCTTCAGACCCAAGGCCTCGCGCACTGACTTTGGGATGGTCGTCTGAGCCTTGCTCTTAAGGCGACTGGTGATCATGGGAGTCTCCTCCATGATGGCAGGGATTCTCCTTACCCGATGCCAAAGAGAACATTACGTACAGGCCACGGCACCGTCCGACGCTCAGAACACCAACGACCGATGAACCTGCGCCCCGGCCCACGCGCCATCACCCACCGCCAACGAGACGGAGTGGGGAACGCGCGCGACATCACCACAGGCGAAGACGCCGGGAACGCTCGCCTCCTTCATGGCGTCAGTACGAAGCTGGGTACCAAAGGGCGTCTGCTCGAGCTCGCACCCGAGGAGCGCGGCGATCGGGCTGGCGGGCGCATTACGCGCGGCCGTGAAGATCCCGGCGAAAGCGAGCCGGCGACCGTCTGCCAGAAGCACGTCGGCATGGCCGTCGAGCCGAGCGATCGAGGTCTCCTCGATAGTCACGTGGCGCTCGACGAGTCCGGCCCGCGCCGCTGAGTCGAGAGACAACGCCCCGTTTGTCAAGAGCGTCACCTCGCCCCACTCGGGCAGGAGCTGGGCCTGATGCAGCGACAGCGGCCCCGTGGCGATCACGCCGATGCGGCCCCGGCTCAGCTCGTAGCCGTGGCAGTAAGGACAGTGATGCACGCTCCTGCCCCAACGCTCGGCCAGTCCTTCGATCGGTGGAAGCAGGTCCGTTACCCCTATGGCGAGAATTAGTCGCCGCGCCTCATGGGTCGAGCCGTCGCCGAGGCCAACTACGAAGGCGTCCTTCACTCCCGCCGCCGTCTCGGCGACGCCGTCTATCCAGGACAAGGTTGGGTATGCCTCGAGCTGCTCGCGGGCCGTTCTGGCAATCTCCGCAGGGTCAAGGCCGTCCTGTCCGAGGAAACCGTGCGAACGGCTGGAGAAGCGGTTCCGGCGCAGGTTCGAGTCGACGACCAGCACGCTGCGGTGGGCGCGCAGCAGTTGCAGAGCCGCGGCCATTCCGGCGTAACTGCCTCCGATCACGATCACGTCATGCCTCATCCTCAGCCCTCGATCCAAGGAGTGGCTTCCCGCCGAACCATTCGGCGCATTGTCAGACCTTCCGCGCGCTCACGAAATGGCGCGGCCATCACCGTTCCTGTCGCTCCCACTCCCAGCTAGGCAGCGGATCGACGAACTCAGACCACACTGCGATCCCGCCGGCCGCCTCCTCGGGAGTTACCAGAGCTGAGTCGAGTTGGGCCCTGATCAACGCCTCGTCCATGCCGATGCCGATGAACACCAGCTTCTGCCTGCGGTCACCCCACTCCGGGTGCCAGTCGGCCTTGACCAAAGCGACCTCCTCGGGAGGCAGGTCCCAAGCGTCTTCTGGCATGGTCGCCCACCAGGTGCCGAGCGGCGACAACACCAGCGAGTGCCCCGCCAACGACAACAGCCCCGCGTAGGCCGGACGGGTGGCAACCCATAGCAGGCCCTTGGCGCGCACCACTCCTTCGAAGGCGTCGCTCTCGAGCACCTCGTCCAGACGCTCCGGATGGAACGGCCGCACGTCTTGATAGACGAAGGAGCTGATCCCGTACTCCTCGGTCTCCGGCGTATGCGCGCCGGCCAGCTCCTTGATCCAGGCGGCGGAGTTGGCGGCCGCCTCGAGGTCGAACGAGCCTGTGCCGAGGACCTTGTCGAGGGGAACGACACCGCGCTCGCTCCTGACGATCTCCACGCCGGGGTTGAGCGCGCGCAACCGCGCCTCGACCGCGTGCAGGCGCTCCTCATCGGCTAGGTCGCACTTGTTGAGCACGATCACGTCGCAGAACTCGACCTGGTCGGTGATCAGGTCGGTGACGGTACGCTCGTCCTCCTCGCCCAGGCTCTCGCCACGGTCGTTGAGATCGTCCTGGCCGTAGAAGTCCTCGAGGAAGGCGCTGGCATCGACGACGGTGACCATCGTGTCGAGCCGGGCGACGCGGCTGAGGCTGTCGCCGGTCTCGTCGGCGAACACGAAGGTCTGCGCCACCGGTAGCGGCTCGCTGATGCCGGTCGACTCGACCAGGAGGTAGTCGAAGCGCTGCTCGCGCGCCAGCCGGGAGACCTCCCTGAGCAGGTCCTCGCGCAGCGTGCAGCAGATGCAGCCGTTGGTCATCTCGACCAGCGTCTCCTCGGTGCGAGACAGCGCGGCGCCGCCGCGCTCGACGAGGTCGCGGTCGATGTTGACCTCGCTCATGTCGTTGACGATCACGGCCACGCGCCTGCCCTCGCGGTTGTTGAGCACGTGGTTGAGCAGCGTCGTCTTGCCGGAGCCGAGGAAGCCGGAGATCACCGTGACCGGCAGGCGTGCGTCCGCCGCGAGCTCCGTTCTGGCGGCCATCAGGCGCTCACCTGACCTTCTCCTCGCGGAAGAGCACGTGCCTGCGGACGACCTTGTCGTACTTGAGCAGCTCGAGTTTGGCGGTGGTAGTCCGGCGGTTCTTGGTCGTCGCGTAGGTGGTCCCGGTCCCGGCGCTGCTTCTCAGCAGCACCTTGATGCGCGGTCCGTCCTTGGCCATGGCTCTCTCCTCGGCGTTATTGAGAATAGATTCTCAATAGGCCAGGCAGGATACCTATCGCTCTGCGTGGCGGTCAAGCGGCCATCGGCTACCCTTCTCGCATGAGCGAGAAACGGCCCGACGGCCACCTTCCCGAGCACGAGCTGGTAGCAACGAGCTCCACGACCGTCTACCAGAACCGCTGGATGCGGGTCAGGGAGGACAAGACCTTGCGCCACGACGGCAGCGAAGGCATCTACGGCGTGGTCGAGAAGCCAGATTTCGCGTTGGTGATCCCGTTCGCGGAGGGCGGGTTCCACCTCGTCGAGCAGTACCGCTACCCGGTCAAGGGGCGCTACTGGGAGTTCCCGCAAGGCTCATGGGAGGACGCGCCCGACGCGGACCCCTTGGCGCTGGCGAGGGGAGAGCTGCGCGAGGAGACCGGGATGACGGCCGCTAGCATGACGGTCCTCGGCTACCTGTTCGAGGCGTACGGCTACTCCAACCAGGGCTTTCACGTGATCCTCGCGACCGAGCTGACCGCGGGCGAGGCCAAGCCCGACGCCGAGGAGGCGGGGCTGATCAGCCGCTGGTTCACGGAGGAAGAGCTGTGGAGGCTGGTAGACGAGGGGCGGTTCAGGGACGCGCCTTCGCTAGCCGCCCTCGCACTGTTCGAGCGTCGGCGGCAATCGGCTGAGCTCCCGTGATGCAGGCGAGAGCCGGGGAGGTCTCACGAGTCGCTCAATTGACGATCCGCACCTTTGGCCAACGCGCCGCGTAACGCTTCCGCTCGATGCGCAACCGGTAGGTCTCCGCGCTGACTCGCGCGGGGTTGCGTCGCACGGTGAGCGAGAATAGGTCCTCCAAGCCGTGGGGCGCGATGACGGTGAGGCTGTCGTTCTCCTCCAGCCGCAGTCCCACCGAGGTGGCGTACTCCGGCCAGGAGGCCACCGCGTCCTTAAGCGAGCGCAAAGGCTCCACTGGATGGCCGAACACGCTCTCGAACCAGAGGTGCACACCGGCCTGGTTGGTCACCTCCCAAGGTAGGTCGGGCAGAACCTGGCTCAGCCGAGCCTCCAGCGCCTGGTCCCGAGCCTCGGACAGATCGTCGGCGGCGAAGTAGGCGACGTCGATGTCTCGCGGAAGCGCCGGCTCCAGCCCGTGCAACGCGTCCCAAACGAGGTCGCGTACGGCGCCCGCCCCGATGCACCAGGACGGCAGGCCCAGTGACCGCACGGCGCTCAGAGCCTGCGTCATCCAGGGGGATGCGCGGGCTAGGCTGATGAGATGGCTCGTGTGTTTCGCGGAATGCATGTTGGCCTCACTACGGTCCGAGCAGAGCAAGGGGGACGACCGCGACTCCGTCCGGGCGACGGTAGGCGTTCTGGCCGGAGGTGACGACGACTCGATCGGAGAGTCGGCTGCCGAGCCGTTCGTGCAGCCAGTTCAGGTGTCGTACGTCGTGCTCGTCGACGGTGGCGGCGAGCTTCACCTCTATCGCGACGACCTGACGGCCTTCGCCCTCGACAATGAGATCGATCTCGCGGGTGGTGTCCTTGGTTCGCAGATGCCCGACCTCGGCACCGAGGGCATCCGCGTACACGCGCACGCTCTGGGTCACCAGAGATTCGAAGAGCGCGCCCAACCATGAGCCCGTCGACGCCGCAACTCGGTCACCCTCCCCCCGCAGCAGTCCCTCTTTCCCGACTCCCATCAAGCGTGCTGCGAGGGCAGGATCGACGAGGTGGTGCTTGGGGGTCCGGGTCAGACGCTGGAGGGGGTGGAAGACCGGGATCCATGCTGGGATCGGGTCTAGCATGAAGATGCGCGTGAGGTGCTCGCGGTAGGCGTCGACCGTGCTGCGTGCGGGTTTGTCCGGTTCCCCGGCCGTTGCCGCGTCGAGGATCTTGGCGTACGACGCATCGGTCGCCGTGGCGGCGCCATAGGCGGTCAGCCAGGCGTGGAGCGCCCTGGGGCGGCGAACTGCCACCCCGCTCTCCGGCAGCTCACGCTCGACGATCCTTGCGATGTAACTGTTGAGCTGGATGTTCCGGGCTCGTTCGGGCAGGGTGCGGATGCCGGGGAACCCGGAGCCGAGGATCTCGTCGACGTAGGCAGCGAGGCTGATCGTGGCATGCCCGCTTATGTCGGGCCGGTTGCCCGCGAGCAAGTCGCGCAGGGAGACAGTCGGTTCCACCAGACCGCGTTCGCTGAACGCTAGCGGCCGCAGTCGGATGCTGACGATCCGCCCGGCACCAGAGTGGATCCGGACCCCTGGGGCGACTCCGGCCGAACCGGTGAGTAGGAAGCGCCCGCCGCTACCGTCATCGTCCACAGCCGTTCGCACTCGATCCCAAACTGGCGGCTCGAGCTGCCACTCGTCGATCAGGACCGGCAGCGGAACCTGCGTGATGTAATCAAGGTTCGCCGCCACCGTCTCGCGCTGCTCCGGCCGGCTGAGGGACAGGATCGTCTTTGCACGCTGACTCGCCGTCGCGGTCTTTCCCACACCCTTCGCGCCCTCCAGGGCGATGGCCGCGAGGTGAGGGAAAAGTTCGTCGAGGACATCGTCGACGATGCGCCGCTGGTACGCCACGAGATCAATCTAGCATACGGCCGCCTTTGTATCAGGCAATTCGCCGCGCATCTACCATGCAATTCGCCGGCTGTCTATCATGCAAGTCGCCAGCCCAGACGTGGCTAGGGAAGCCGCCTCAACACCCCGACCTCGAGCCCCACCAACGCCAAGATCACCACCACCTCGACAGCGAAGTAGCCGAACCCTAGCACCGTCACATCGGCACGCCGCGCGCTCAACACAGCGATGATCACGGCGCAGTACACCAAGTTGGCAACGACGATGACCCGCAGGTAAGGCGCGACCCGCCGCGGCGAGCGCCAGAACGTGCTGAGCGAGAACGCCGCATAACCCAGACCCGCCAGCCCGAGCCAGCGGAGCGTCCGCGGTCCGAGACCGAGGTGCTCATGGAACAGCGGCAGAATCAGCCCGAGCAGCGTGGCGGTGAGGACGCCGCCCAGGCCGTCGAGCAGGAACACCTGTCGGGGAGAGATGCGCGTCGACGTCATCTCTTGAGATTCTCGCCGATTACACTTGGAGCATGAAGTCCGTGGCCCTGTCAGTGGCGCTGATCGCCCACGACAACAAGAAGCTCGACCTCGCCATGTTCGCTCGCGACCACAAGTTGGTCCTCGAGCATTTCCACCTGATCGCGACGGGCACGACAGGCAAGGTACTGATGGAGAAGACGGGGCTCGAGATCGAGCGGCTCTGCTCCGGTCCGGACGGCGGCGACCTGCAGGTCGGAGCGAGGGTGGCGCAGGGCGAGGTGCTGGCCGTCATCTTCTTCCGCGACCCGCTGACCGCCCAGCCGCACGAGCCCGACGTCGCGGCGCTGATGAGGATCTGCGACGTGCGCAGCGTCCCTCTGGCGACCAACCTCGCCACGGCCAGCGCCATCGTCGCCTGGCTCGAGGAGCGCGTCACCGAAGGGCAGGCGACCTAGCTGATGAGCAAGTCGATGATCGAAGCCTTCCTCCGCGAGATGAGGGAGCGCTACCAGGAGCACATCGACGCCGTCGACCTGCCGGAGGGCACGCGCGAGTACGTCTCCGAGGTCTCGGAGGCCGGCGATGTCGAAACGCTGATGTTCATGCTGAAGCTCGGCTACCTGATGGGGTTGCAGACGGGCTTCGCGGCGGCGGCCAGCGGCGAGAGCGGCCCGGTCCCGCCCAGCGCGCGGGGCCCGCTACAGGCCTAGCGGCGCCCGCTACAAGCTTAGCGGGGCCCGCTGCAGGCTTAGGAACCCTGCGCCAGCACCACCTCGTAAGCCAACTCCGCCTTGAGGCTGGCTCCGACCGAGCAGTACTTGGTCATGGCCAGACCGACGAAACGCTCCGCCATCTCCTTGTCGAGGCCCGGCACGTCGAAGACGTGCTTGGCGGTGATCTTCTCGAACGGCGCCGGAACCTCGTCTGGGCGCTCGCCGACGAGCTCGATCCGGTAGGCGCGCACCTCGAGTTGGCGCTTGCGCAGCATCACCACGACGTCCATCGCAGCGCAGGCCGCGACGGCGTTTAGAACCAGCTGCATGGGGCTCATGCCGGTGCGGGCGTGCTTCTCGTTGTCGATCATCACGCGCTGCCCGTCGGCGGTCTCGCCGACGAACCTGAGGTCCTTGATGTGGTGAACGGTGGCGGTCATGGGCGGCTTGTTTGCCATGCCATAAGTATCGGCCTCGCGCGCCGTGACCGGTGTCCCGCGCGGCACCCATCGGTGGAACGCAGTCAGGCGGCGCCCCAAGCCAGGGGCGCGTACACTCTCTGCGAGGGGAACTAGTGAAGCTGGGCGGCGACAACCTGCGCGCTGATGGCACTGATAGCAGTGGCGGCGACCTGCCGCGTCTGCCGACCGCGCCAGGTCGAGGCGCCACCAAGACGGACTTCAGGACCTGGGCCCGGCTCGTCAGAGGCAACCTGATGAGCGACCGCGCCAGGGCTGAGGCGCTGAGCGCAGCCACCGTCGCCGGCATCAGGCGCTCGCCGCACTACCTCTCAGCGACCAAGGTCCTCACCTACCTGGCGTTCGGCAGCGAGATCGACCTCGAGAGCCTCACGTCCGACCCGACCAAGCGCTTCCTGATCACGCGCATGGAAGGCTCCGAGAACGGAGCTCTCAGCGTTCATGAGCTAGGCAGGACGAAGCTCGAGCGCCACCCGTTCGGACTGCTGCAGCCGGTGGCCGGCAGCAAGCCAGTGGAGTTAGACGAGGTCGACCTCGTGCTGGTCCCAGGTCTCGTCTTCGACTTAGCGGGCCATCGGCTCGGCTACGGCAAGGGTCTCTACGACGGGCTGCTGCCGCGGCTGCGCCCCGACGTGCCGCGCCTAGGCATCGCCCTCAGCCATTTACTCGTCGCCGAGCTGCCGCACGACCTACACGACGCCCCGATGACGCACCTCGCCACCGAGGAGGGTGTGCGCATCGCCAGGCCAGGCTGACTGGCGGCGCCCTAGCTCCTCAGAGCCGCTCGCGCGTCAGCCAGCGCCTGCGACTTGCCCGCCAACCACGCTTCGTCAGCCGCCAACTGCTCGCGCTGCACGCGCACGCGCTCGGCCATGACCGCGGGCGCCGGCATGCCGATGCCCTTGCGAGCCGCCACGAACACCGCCGGGTCGAGCGCCACCGTCAGCGCCTCTCGCGTCAGCTCCGGTCCGCCTGCAGCCACGAGGTCGGCAGGCGTGGCGGCGGTGAAGTCACGACCCTCGGCCGCCATCCTCTGGACCAGCGCGGCCGCGATCGCGTGAGCGTGAGTGAACGGCACGCCGTTGTCGCGGGCGAGCTGGTCTGCCAGCTCGGTCGCGGTCGTGTTCCCGGCAGCGGCCGCCGCCGCGAGCTTGTCGCGCTCGAAGCCGCCGTTGATCACGCAAGCCTCCAGCAGCTCGAGGCCGCCGGAGAGCTGCAGGTGCTGAGCTTGTAAGGCTCCCTGCACGTCGGGTCCGAAGTCGTTCAGGTCGGCGAAGGGGATGTTGTGCGCGGAGTAGACGACCATCCCGGCGGTGCCGAGCGCGCGCGAGAAGCGGGTGCGGGCGTGCTCGAGCGCGACGGGGTTGCGCTTCTGCGGCATTATCGACGAGCCCTGCACCAAGCCGTCGCCGAGGCGGTACCAGCCCGCCGTGCTCCAGTTGATGAGGTCGCAGACGAGCCGGCCGGCGTTGAGCGCGATGCTCTGCGAGGCGGCGACGAGGTCGAACTGCCAGTCGGCGGCCGCGACCGCGTCGTAGGTGTTGGCGACGGGCCCGTCGAAGCCGAGCAGCTCAGCGGTGAGGTTCCTGTCGAGCGGATGGCTGCTGCCGGCCAGGGCTGCGGCGCCGAGCGGCGAGAGGTTGTGCCTTGCGTACGCCTGCTCCAAACGCTGCGAGTCGCGCTCCAAGGCGTCGCAGACCGCCGACAGGTAGTGAGCGACGGTGCTTGGCTGGCCCGGCTGGTGGTGCGTCTGCGCGATCAGCACGGTGTCGACGTGCTCGGCGGCGAGGTCGAGCAGTGCCCTGCGCACCTTCAGCAGCCGGCGGCTCGTCTCGAGCAGGATCTCCCTGCCGCGCATCTTGTAGACGACCATGTCGAGGTCGTTGCGCGAGAGGCCGACCCTCACGAACGCGACCGCCCCACCGACCCTCGCCTCCAGCTTCCTCTGCAGGGCGAAGTAGAGGTCGGGCACGTCGGGGCTGCGCTCGGGGACGCGCTCGTCGTGAAGCGCGACCAGCGCCAGTCGCAACTCGGCGATCGCGGCTTGGTCCTCGGCGCTCTGCACATGTCCGAGGCGCGCCACTGCCGCCAGATGCGCCGTCATGGCGTCGATGAAGTGATGCAGCAGGTAACGCCCCGCGAAGTCGAAGTCGGGGCCCAGAACCCGTTCCTGGTAAGTCTCGTGCCAAGCCATCTCTCGCTCCCTACTACTTCCGCATAAGAAGGTAACGCTAGAGTGCGCTCGGCCAGGAGACTTATCCGCCTCGCATGCCTCTGGTGCCGGTGATGGAGCGGCGCAGCAGGTCGCGAGTGCCGAGCGCGTTCGGCTCGCGCACCCGCCTGACCCACACCCACGCGAGCATCCGACCGACGCCGGTGACGAGGAAGAGGCTGTGGTAAGCGGTCCAGCGCGCACCCTCGCCCTGAACGCTCATGAAGAGCTCGAGCAGCGGGGCCGACAGCGTCCCACCCACGAACCCGGCCACCCCGCTGACGAGCGCGTACATCGCGATGTAGGCGACCCTGCCCTCGCGCGGCGCCGTCACGAGCGCGACGTTGAACACGGCCGGACCGATCCCGCCCCAGGCGATGGCGTCGTTGACCGCCCCGACCCAGATGTAAGTCATGTTCCCCGTGTAGCCGGCGAGGATCCACATGCTCGGCAGCCCCGCGCCGGCGATGAACGTGCAGATGGCCAGGACCGGCTTGTTGCCGAAGCGGTCGGCGACCCTTCCCCACAGGGTCGTCGTCAGCAGCCCGGTCGTGGCGGCGATGGCGCTCCACAGCGCTATGTGCGTGAACGTCATGCTCAGCTCGGAGAGGAAGTACGGCACCACGAAGGGCGCGCCGAGCATGATCACGAAGTTCCAGTAGACGCCGAACATCAAGAGCTTCCGGAAGTTGGGGTTCTTGAAGGGCAGCGAGAAGACCTCTCTGACCTTTATCGTCACGCGCTCGGACGGTGGGTCGTAGTGGGTGAAGTAGAGCCCGACGCCGATGGCGCCGAGCACGACCGCCACACCCATGACCACCTGGAAGCTGAGCGGCGCCGCCACGTGGTCGAGGAACGCGCCGGCGGCGAGGTTGGCGACCATGCCGGCGACGCCCACCACCCCGGTCCTGAGCCCGAAGTAGCGCCCCCGCAGCCGCTCGGGCACCACCTCGCCCATCCACGGCGTCCACAGCGTGCCGGCCGCCGACTGGAACACGCTCGCGAACAGGACCATCGCCACCAGCAGCGTCGGCTTGAGGGGCTCAGGGAGGTCGAGCTGCGGCAGGAACGCAGCCAAGACCCAGGTCGCGCGGCTCAGGGTGGCGACCAGCGCGGTCAGCATGCGCCGTTTCGAGGTCCAGCCGCCGAGGATGGCCGCGAACGGCGCCGATACCTGCGCCAGCAGTGGCACGCTCGACACGAGGCCGATGTGGTACGGCGACGCGCCCAGGTGCAGCAGGTAGCCGACCATCACCGAGCCCGTCGTCCAGTTGAGAACGGCCTGGACGAGCGAGCCCTCGACTATCGAGAGGCGCATGGTGCGGCTTATCACCGCAGGAAGACCGGTGAAGATGCTGCCCGCGTTGGAACGGACCAGAGGGATCTTCAGATGTGGTCCAGCCCTCCGAAGAAGACGGCTTTCTGTTCGAGGTACTCGTTGATGCCTTCGGACCCGGTCTCGCGCCCGATGCCGCTGCCCTTGACGCCTCCGAACGGCGCCTCCGGCGTGACCGGCATCCAGTCGTTGACGCCGACCATCCCGCATTCGAGCCGCTCGGAGACGAGCAGGGCCGTGTTGAGGTCGCGCGTGAACACGTAGGCGGCCAAGCCGGCCTCGCTGGCGTTGGCGGCGGCGATCACCTCGGCGGCGTCGGAGAAGGTCGTCACGCCCATCACCGGCCCGAAGGTCTCCTCGTCGTGAAGCGGCGTGCCGCTGCCGGCCCCGTCGACGAGGGTAGGCTCGAAGAAGTAGCCGCGCCGCTGAAGGCGCCTGCCGCCCGTCACCAGGCGCGCGCCGCTCGCGACGCTGGCCGCGACGAGCTCCTCGACCCGGGCGCGCTGAGCGTCGTTGATGAGCGGTCCGACCTGGACGCCCTCCTCGGTGCCGTGCCCGACCCTGATCGACCGCAAGGCGGCCGCGGCCGCGGCCACGAACTCGTCCTTGACGCTCTCGTGCACGTAGAAGCGCTGCGGCGAGATGCACACCTGACCGGCGTTGCGGACCTTGAACCGCGCCGCGACCCTCGCCAACTCAGCGATGTTCGGCGCGTCGGGGAACACGATGACGGGCGCGTTGCCGCCGAGCTCGAGAGCGAGGCGCGTCAGCGTGCGCGAGGCGCCGTCCATCAGCAGCTTGCCGACCCTGACGCTGCCCGTGAACGCCAGCTTGCGCACCCGCGGGTCGTCCAAGAACGCCTGGCCGCTGGCAGCCGGGTCGCCGTTGACGACGTTGACGATCCCGGCCGGCGCGCCGCCGGCGACGAACGCCGCCGCCAGGTACATGGCCGAGCGCGGCGTGAACTCCGACGGCCGCCCGACGACGGTGTTGCCGGCCGCCGTCGCAGCCGCCCACGTCCTGACGATGTTGTAGACGGGGAAGTTCCAGGCCGTGATGGTAGCCACCACGCCGAGCGGCTGCGACTGCACCACGATGCGCCGCCCCGGCGCGCGCGGCGGCACGGTGCGGCCGTAGGCGCGGATGCCCTCGCCCGCGAACCACCGCAGGTAACCGGTGGCCGACAGCCACTCACCGCGACTGTCGGCGAGCGGTTTGCCGGACTCCTCCGTGGTGATCCTGGCGAGATGGTCGAGGCGACCCTGGATCCAGGCGGCGGCGCCCTCGAGCACGGCCGCGCGCTCGTAGGCGGTTCTGGTCGACCACGCCGGGTAAGCGGCGGCGGCGGCGTCGATGGCTGCGCGCGCGTCGGCGGCGCCGCCGAACGGCACGCGTTCGATCAGCTCCTCGCTGCCGGGGTCGATCAGGTCCCAAAGGCCGCCGCCCGCGGCTGCGACCCACGCGCCGCCGATCAGCTGTAGGTGTGGCACCTCTGTCATGCTCAGCCGCCTGCGGCCGGCACCGCGACAGGTGCAGCGACCGGCTCGAGCTTCGCCACGGCGGCGCGCACTGCCTCGCGCAGCACGCCCATGGCCTCGTCGGCGACCTCGGGTGCGATGTCGAGCGGCGGCAGCAGCCTGATGCAGTTCGAGTAGAGGCCGGCGCGGATGACGATGAGCCCGCGCGCCAGAGCCTGCTTGGTGACCTCGAGCACCAGCTCGGGGTAGGGCTCGCGGCTGCCGCGGTCCTTGACGAACTCGATGGCCAGCATCGGGCCGAGACCGCGCACGTCGCCGACGTGGGCCTGCTCGGCCGCCAGGGCTTCGAGCGAGGCTCTGAGGCGCTCGCCGAGCCGCTTGGCGTCGGCGAGGAACTGCTCGGAGGCGATCTGCTCGAGAGCCGCCAGCGCCGCGACGCAAGCCAGCGGGTTGGCTGAGTAGGTGCCGCCGAGACCGCCGGGGTGAGGGGCGTCCATGATGTCGGCGCGCCCGACCACGGCCGAGATCGGCATGCCGGCACCGAGCGACTTCGCGGTGACGATCAGGTCGGGCACCACACCGTAGTGATCGACGGCCCACAGCGCGCCGGTGCGCCCGAGCCCGCTCTGGACCTCGTCGGCGACCAGCACGGCGCCTGAGGCGTCGGCGATCTGGCGCAGGCGCTGCAGGAACGCCTGGGGCACCGGCACGAAGCCGCCCTCGCCCTGCACCGGCTCGATGACGAAAGCCGCCACCGCCGCCGGGTCGACCTGGGCGATCATCGCGTGGTCGAGCGCCCTGACGGACTCGGCGACGAACTGCTCCTCGCTCATGCCCGCGGGTCTGCGGTAGACGTTAGGCAGCGGCAGTCGGTACACCTCGGCCGCGAACGGCCCGAAGCCCGACTTGAACAGGCCGTACTTGCTGGTCATCGACAGCGTGAGATTGGTGCGACCGTGGTAGCCGCCCTCGAACACAACCAGCGCCTGGCGCTTGGTGTGCGCCCTGGCGATCTTCACAGCCGTCTCGACGGCCTCGGCGCCGGAGTTGAGCAGCACCGCCTTCTTGGGGAAGCCGCCTGGGGCGAGCTCGACGAGGCGCTCGAGCAGCGCGACGTGCGGCTCGGTGTTGGCGACGATCGCGCAGATGTGCAGCAACTTCTCGGCCTGGTCCCTGACGGCGGCCACCACGCTCTCGGGCGTGTGGCCGACCGCGAGGACGCCGATCCCGCCCGCGAAGTCGAGCAGGGTGTTCCCGTCGACGTCGCGCACCAGCGCTCCGTGCGCGCTCTCGATAGCCACGTCGGTGAGACGCGCCGCGCCCCTGGCGCCGGCGCGGTCGCGCCTGGCGGCCAGCTCTCGGCTCTTAGGCCCAGGTACCTCGGTGACCAGTCTGATGCCCGCCACGATCCACCCCTTCGACTGACTAGATGTTAAGCCGGTTCGGCTGCCCCCAGCAGGGCCTTCTGGACCTCTCGCGCCGCGCGCTCACCGCTCAGCAGCGCGCCGTGCACGGTGGCGGCACGGTGCTCGGGCTGCGTCGCCTCGCCCGCCCAGAAGAGCGGCGGGGTCGGCTCAGCGAGCTTCTCCCTCGCCCCGTAGCCCCCTGGCTTCACGTAGCTGTAGCCGCCGCGGGCGTAGGGGTCGGCCGTCCAATCTACGACGAGCGACGCCAGCGGTCTGAGACCGGGCCGACCAAGCTCGCGCCTCAGGGACTCCAGGGCCCGTTCTAGCGCGTCTTCGTGCCCGAAGCGCAGCAGGTCGACGGCTCCGTCGCCGCTGACGAACGCCGTCCATACCGTCGCGTCGGTGTCCTGCCCGACCGATGGCGACCACCACATGGGCGGGTTACCCGCGGCGTAAACGGCCTTGATCCCAGGCGGTGTCAGCGGCTCGGCGAAGCGGTAGATCAGCTTGGCGACCGGTCCCATCCCGAGCGCGCCCAGCGACTCGAGCTTCCCTTGCGGCAGCGGCGGATCGAACTCGATCTCGCCCGACTGCAGCACGCCGACTGGCAGCGTGACTATGACGGCGCGGGCGTCGAAGCGCGAGCCGTCTACAGTGTCGACTACGACGCGCTCGCCTCTGACCGCCACGCGCCTGACCTCGCTGCGGGTGAGTATCTCGTTGCCGATGCCGAGCGCCTCCACCACCGCTCCGTAACCGTCGACCATCCTGAAGTCCTCGCTGCCGTCCTCCTGCGTCTCCATCGAAGCGAGGAGAGCGGTCGCGTCGAGGTGCCGCAGCGACTCGCCGGCGGCGTTGGCGAAGGCCCGCCTGACGTAGTCGAGCGTCTCGGGCGTGGCGCCGGCGCGCACCAAGTAGGCGCCGAGCGACTCGAAGCGCCGCGGCGGCAGGTCTCTCAGCTCGAAGGTGCGGCTCAGGTCGAAGGCTGGGCTCAGGACCCTGGCCTCCGCCATCAGGAGCCTGCGGCCGTCGCCGAGGCGCACCCACGAGTCGTCGCGCTTGTTCCAGTGAACGGTGCGGAGTCCCAGCTCGTCGATGAGCCGCCAGGTCGCTGCCCTCTCGCCGTGAACGAACTCGGCACCGAGCTCGAGCGGGAAGCCCGCGAACGACTTGTCCGTGTGAGCGCGGCCTCCCAGGCGGTCGCGCGCCTCGAGCACCAGGACCTCGAGCTCGTCGTGCAGCAAGGCCTGCGCTGCCGCCAAGCCGGCGACGCCAGCGCCCAGGATCAGGACGTCTACGCTCTCGGTGATCTCACTCATCGGCTAGCTCCGCGGCTCGTCAGCGAGTCCGGCCGAGCGCTGCGATACCGGGCGCGCGGGGCTTGAGGCCGTCGCCGGATCTCAGGCCGACGCGCGGTCTCGCGCTGCGCTTGGCGCGGCTGCCCGCCTCGCCTTCGTACACGAGCAGCACGGCGGCGTGGCCGGCCTTCCACTCGGGGTAGTACTCCTCGATGACGCCGCGCGGCTTGAGGCCGTTCTTGAGCTGCATGCTCACCGTCGGGTCGTGGATGTCGCCGCGGATGACGGCGTGCGCGTACTCGACCGGGGTCAGCTCTTCCCGGTGGTCGTAGTAGCCCATCAGCATGCCGCCGGCGTACCAACCCTTGAGCCCGAGCTCGTCGATGAGGCCGAGGCGCGCCGCGTAGAGCGCGCTACCGATGCCTTGGCGCTGGTAGTCGGGGTGCACCGCCAGCTCGACACCGTAGAGCCAGTCGCCCTCGGGATCGTGGTTGCGCAGCCCGAAGCTGCCGATCATGCGGTACCACGGCAGGGTCGCCTCACCAGGCGAGCGCCGGGTGAGCATGGTGGTGCCCATGCCGACGACCTTCTCGCGACCGTCCTCGTACGTGACGGCCACGAACTGGCCTTGTGGGAAACGCTCCAGTTGCTCCGCCACCGACTGCGCGTTTATGCAGTGGCAGTAGCGGTCCGTCGGGTAACCGTTGGCGAGCCTGACGACATCGTAGATGCCCTCAGCGTGCCGCAACTCGGTAGGAACGACGGCGAAATCTACTGTTTTGGAGCCTCTCATAACGTTGCTTCGACAACGCCTGTTGAGGTATGTGAGCCCGTAAAAGGGGGAAACTGAAACGGTAAGGGAAGGCCTGTGTGGCTTGGCGTCCTTGCCGGAAGAGCTTCTCCACAACCTTTACGCGAGAGCGTTCGCCTCCCGAAACCATTGCTAATGGCTCATTCGGTCTCACTCACACTTTAGGGTTGTCTTGAAGTATCTCACGCTCCTTCTTGCCCGTTTGACGGCAATCTAGCACGGCGCTCCTGGAACCGGGTTGCGAAACATCACGTCCACAACGTGCTGGACGTGCTCTAGCCCGGGCTTGACAAGTGCGGGAACGCGCCCTCTTGCAGCCCCCCTTTCCACCCGGGTTCCGCCTACGCCCTCCCAGACCGCCGCCGCGCGCTTGGTATGCTTCGTCGCACCTTGAGCACAGCTCCGGTGGAAGCCGCAGACACCAAGCGCGGTCAGCGTCGGCCGGCCGGCCGTGGCCTTGCGCGCGGCTTCGGACCGGCCGTCCCGGCGACGGTCTGGCTCGTCCTGTTCTTCCTGCTGCCGCTCATCTTCGTGGCGGTCTCGAGCTTCATGTCGCGCGGGCCCGCCAGCGCCCCTGTCACGCCACTGACCGTCGAGCACTATCAGCGCACCATCGACGTCTTCGGTCCCGTCATCTGGCGCAGCATCTACGTCGCGCTGATCACGACCTTCTTCTGTCTCCTGCTCGGCTACCCGCTGGCGTTCTTCATCAGCCAACGCCGCGACCCTCGCACGCGGCTGTTCCTGCTGTTCCTGGTGCTGCTGCCTTTCTGGACGAACTTCCTGGTCCGCACCTACGCGCTGATCACGATCATGCAGCGCGAAGGGCTGCTCAACGGGATCCTCTTGCAGCTCGGTGTGATCCTGGAGCCGCTGCAGATGCTGTTCACCTCCAGCGCAGTCGTGCTCGGCCTCGTCTACGGCTACCTGCCGTTCATGGTCCTGCCGATCTTCGCCTCGGTCGAGCGGCTGGATCGACGTTACGTCGAGGCCGCCCACGACCTCGGCGCCAACGACCTGGTCGCGTTCCTGCGCGTCATCTTCCCCCTGACGCTGCCCGGCGTGGTGGCGGGCTGCATGCTGGTGTTCATCCCCGCGATCGGCGCGTTCGTCACGCCCGACCTGATGGGCGGCACCCGCGGCCTGATGATCGGCAACCTGATCCAGAGCCAGTTCGGCGGGCGCGGCAACATCCCGCTCGGCAGCGCCGTGTCGATAGTGCTGCTGGCCGTAGTGTTCATAGGCGTGCTCGTCTACACGCGCTGGGGGCAGGAGCGAGACACCAGATGAGCTCGCCGGCTGCCCGCAGCGGCGGCACCCTGCGGCGTGACCTCGCCCTGCGCCGCATCGGTCAGATCCTGCTGTGGGCGAGCCCGGTCATCGTCTACGTCTTCCTGTGGGTGCCGATCCTGGTGCTGATCGTGTTCTCGTTCAACGACTCCGCGTCGGTTTCCGCCTGGCGCGGCTTCACGACGCGCTGGTACGAGAACATCTTCAGCGGCAACATCACCGCCGGCACCGAGGCTGCGCGCTTCCAGACCGAGCTGCTGCTGAAGGCAGTGCGCAACTCGTTGATAGTGGCCTCGGTGGCGACGCTGGTCTCGACCGCGCTGGGAACGGCGCTGGCGCTGGCGCTCGGCCGCGGCCGGTTCCGAGGCCGGCGCACGCTCGACGCGCTCTTCTACCTGCCCGTCGTCATCCCCGACATAACCCACGGTGTGGCGCTGGCCGTCTTCTTCAACCTGGTGTTCGAAGGCGTACAGTCGCTGCTCGGCATCAGGTGGGTACCCGGGTTCGCGACGATAATCACCGCGCACGTCGCGTTCAACATCTCGTTCGTCGCGATAGTCGTGCGGGCGCGTCTCGCCACCATGGACCCGACGCTCGAGGAGGCCGCCGGCGACCTCGGCGCCAACCCCATGGTCGCGTTCTGGAAGGTGACCTTCCCGATCCTGATGCCGGGCGTGCTGGCCGGGGGGCTACTGGCTTTCACCCTGTCGCTCGACGACTTCGTGGTGACGTTCTTCAACGCCGGCGTCGGCACCACCACGCTGCCGCTCTACGTCTACGGGATGCTGAAGCAGCGCGTCCCGCCCGAGATCAACGCGATCTCGACCCTGATGATCGCGGCTTCCATCGCGCTCGTAGGGGCCTCGCTGATCTTCCAGCGCGGCGAGTCGCGGGCGCGGGGCTAGCGCGGGTTTCTAACCCGACGCTTCAGGACCGCGCCGCCGCGCCGCCTCAGCTCCGTACTACTAGCGCCGCGCTTCAGCGCCGCACTACTAGCGCGCCAGGTGCCGCACCAGGAAGTCCGCGCTGGTGCGCAGCCAGCGCGTCATCCCGTCGCGGTCGGGAGGCCCGTGCCCGGCGCTGTCGTCTACCACGTACTCGACGTCGACGCCCCTAGCGCGCAACCTCTCTACGAACTGGTCGCTCTCTGCCTTGACCACGCGCGGGTCGTTGGCTCCCTGTATCACCAACAGAGGCGCCTTGAGGTCGTCGGCGTAGCTCAGCGGTGACCGCGCCGTGAGCATCTCGAGGTCCTCCTCGGGGTCGCCGACCCACGCGGCCATGGCCGAACGCCAGTGCGGCGGCACGCTCGCCACGAACGTCACGAGGTTCGCCGGTCCGACCCAGTCGATACCGACGGCCCAGTACTCGCTGAGCCGCGTCAGGGCCGACAGCGTGGCGAACCCGCCGAACGAGCCGCCGAAGACACCTATCCTGTCCGCATCGACCCAATCGAGCCCACGGAGGTAGAGCGCGGCGCCTTCGATGTCCTTGAGCTCGTCACCGCCCCAGTCGCGGTAGATCAGCTTCTGGTACGCCTTGCCGTAGCCGGACGAGCCGCGGATGTTCGGGGCCAGCACGCCTATCCCGCGCGACAGCAGGTACTGGTAGAGCCCGGCGTAGGCGTAGGTCGGTTGCTCCTGACCCTCCGGTCCGCCGTGGATCGATAGCAGGACAGGGAACGGTCCCTCGCCCCGTGGCCGGTAGAGCCAAGCCGGGATGTCTCTGTCGAAGCTCGGGTAGTCGATGAGCGTCGGCTCGAGCATGTCGTCTTCGGCCACGCCCCCGAGCATCCCCTGCTCCACCTGGCGACGAGCGCCACTCCTCGAGTCGTACAGCCACAGGGTCGTGATCGAGCGCGGCGTCGAGATCGCGAGCAGCAGCTCCTGGCCGTCGGGAGATACGTGCAGCTCCTTGACGACACCGAGCGGCAGCTCGGGCGCGGCTGCCTGCGTCTCACTAGCGCCCGCGACGGTCCAAGCCCGCAGCTGCGTCGCGCCGCCCACGTTGAGCGCGGCGACGAGCGTCGCGCCGTCCCGGCTCAGCACCGCCGCCTCTACGTCGGCACCGGCGGCGGCTCCCGCCAGCAGGTAGCGCCAGCCGCTGCCGTCGGCGGGAACGAAGGCGAGTCCGGTGAAGTCCTGCCCGCCGCTGTCGGTTATCGCGAACAGTCCAGAGCTGTCGGCACGCCAGGCTACCGGCCACGCGCGTATGCCGGCTGCGTCGCTACCCTTGCCTTCCAGCAGCATCGTCACCGCCCGCGTCCGAAGATCGACGAGCAGGATGCGGTGCGAGGTGTTCGAGAAGACCTCGCTGACAGCCAACAGGTTCCCGTCGGGCGACACGCCGGCCGAGTAGTACTGGCCTCCCGTCATGAACCTCTCGATCTCGAGAGTCTCGGGATCGAGGAGCAGCGCGTCGGTCTGGCTGGGCTCCCTGTCGTTGCCCGTCGCGACGATCTTGCGCGAGTCCGGCGTCCAGCCGGCCAGCTCGAACTGGACCTGCGGAGCGTTCGTCAGTTGCCGCGGCCAGCCTCCGCTCGCGTCCATCAAGTAGATCTGGTACATCTCGTCACCGTCAACGTCGGCGAGCAGCGCGATGCGGCGTCCGTCCGGCGAGTACTCGAAGGCCGTGACCCGCTGCGTCGTGAACGCCGTCAGTTGGCGCGGGAAGCCCCCACCCGACGGCTGCCACCAGATGTTGGGGATGCCGGTGGTGTTGGCGAGGTACGCGAAGCCGCTGCCGTCAGGCGCGAAGCGCGGATGGCTCAACTGGCGCACGGCCGTGTACTGCTCGAACGAGTACTCGCTCACTGCCGCCTCCCGCCGCCGTCTCCGGCGACTGCTCGCCTCGGAGTCTACTCTCATGCATCCGATTGCGATTACCGTACGTAGATGGAGGTAAGTGCGGTTGAGCTTGGCTGAGACCGAGTCGAGCGATCAGGAGCTGGTCGCGGCGGTGGCGTCAGGGAGCGAGGAGGCGTTGAGGACCTTGTTCCACCGGCACGCCGGTGCCCTCATGGCGCTGGCCAGGCGCATGCTCGGCAGCCGCGACGAAGCCGAGGAGGTGGTCGCCGACACCTACCTGCGGCTGTGGCGCAACGCCGGGAGCTTCGATCCTGAGCGCGCCGGGCTGAAGACTTACCTCTTCGCGGTCGCGCGCAACCTGTGCATCTCGCGCCTGCGGGCGAGGCAGGCGCGGCCTCAGCTCCAGGAGCTCGACCCCGAGTCTCACGCCTACGCCTCGGCGTTCTCGCACACCGTCGACCAGGTCGCGGGCGCACTGGCGCGCAGAGCGCTCGATGCGCTCGACGAGCAAGATAGGGAACTGATGTTGGAAGCGTACTACGGAGGTTGGTCGCAGTCCGAGTTGGCTGCTAGGCACGACATGCCGCTCGGAACGGTCAAGAGCCGGATGCGCCGCGCGCTCGCCAAGATGCGCGTGGTGCTGGAGGGTCAGACGTGAGCCGCCCAGGGCCGACAGACGAGCACCGCGGAGCGTTCGACGGTCTCGAGGCTGAAGCCATGGAGGCGCTGCCGTCCATGGTTGCGGCGCTGCCGGAGGAGCGGCCGGCGGCCTCGGTTTGGGAGCGCATCGCGGCAGCCGTGGCCGCGGAGCCGAGGAGCGCATCCTCGCGAGCAGACGCCACCGTTGGCGCCGTCACGGAGCCCAGCACTGCACCCGGCGCCGTTAGGCGGACGCGTCCGCCTAACGCGTATCTCGGCGCGCGCCGCTTCGCTGCCGTCTCGGCAGTCGTGGCCGTCTTGACGGTCGTGGCGGGACTCGGTGCCTTCGCGGCGCTGCAATCGGCTTCGGTCGGCTCCCTGGTGCGCGAGCAGCGCGTGCTGGCGGTATGGATGTCGGACCCGGACATGCGCCTGGTGGCCTTGCGCGCGCCGGCGAGCGGCGTGCCTGCGTCCCTCGCCCAGACTCCCGACGGCTGGGACGACGAGGACTACGACCCCAGCCTGCGCCTCGGCATCCTGTGCGTGCTGCCTGATGGTCGCGCCCTCATCTTCCAGCCCGAGCGCGCGCCACGCGGGTCGACCTACGTGGTGCTCGGTCAGGGTCCTGCCGGCGAGGTGGAGTTGGCGCGCGGCTCAGGCAACCTGCTGCGCTTCATGGCCTCGGACATCGCCTCCGTGAGGGTGCGCCTGCTGACCGCGTCGGGCGAGTCGCTGCCCGTTGCGTGGGCGGTGGTCAACTAGTCTACTGCCTAGATCAGGGGTCGACCGACACCCAGCCTGCCCCCGCCCAGAGCCGCCCCAGGACGTTCACCCCTCGGCGCCACCGGCTCCGACGCCCTAACCTGCCCACATGGCAAGCCCGTTCGTCGCGAGCGCCCTCGAGGCCGTCGGCGCCGTGCGCTCCGGCGACCGCGTCTTCATCCACAGCATCGCGGCCGCGCCGCAGAGCCTGATCCGCGCGCTCTGCGCCAGGGCGGGCGAGCTGCGCTCGGTCGAGATCGTGCAGCTCCACACCGAGGGTCCGGCTCCGTACGCGGAGCCGGAGATGGCGGCGAGCTTCCGCGTCAACGCCCTGTTCGTGGGCAAGAACGTCAGGCAGGCGGTGGCGCGCGGCCAAGCCGACTACGTGCCTGTCTTCCTGAGCGAGGTGCCGCAGCTATTTCGCGGCGGCGCCATGCCTCTCGACGTCGCGCTCATCAACGTCTCGCCGCCGGACAAGCACGGCTACTGCTCGTTGGGAACCTCGGTGGACGCCACCCGCGCCGCGGTCCAATCCGCGAAGACGGTCATCGCGCAGGTCAACCCCCGCATGCCGCGCAGCCTCGGCGACGGGCTGCTGCACCTCAGCGACATCGACATCGCCGTGCGCGTCGACGACCCGATACCCGTCGTCGAGCGCGCCGAGCTGAGCGATGTCGAGCGCACCATCGGGCTGTACGTGGCCAGCCTGGTAGAGGACGGGGCGACGCTGCAGCTCGGCATCGGCGCCATCCCCGACGCGGTGCTGGCCGCGCTGACCGGCCACACCGATCTCGGTATCCACAGCGAGATGTTCTCCGACGGCGTCATCGACCTGATCGAGAGCGGCGTCATCACGGGCGCCAGGAAGCGCAACCACCCTGGCAAGGTCGTCGCCAGTTTCGTGATGGGCTCGCAGCGGCTCTACGACTTCATCGACGACAACCCGCAGGTGGCGCTGCTCGATGTCGCGTACACCAACGACACGGCGGTCATCAGGCGCAACCCGCGCGCCACGGCCATCAACTCGGCGATAGAGGTGGACCTGACCGGCCAGGTCTGTGCCGACTCGATCGGCACGGAGCTCTACTCCGGCGTCGGCGGGCAGATGGACTTCATCCGCGGCGCCTCGCTCTCAGACGGCGGGAAGCCGGTGATCGCGCTGCCGTCCGTCACTAGGCGCGGCGAGAGCCGGATCGTGCCGTTCCTCAAGCAGGGGGCCGGCGTCGTCACCACCCGCGCTCACGTCCACTACGTCGTCACCGAGCACGGCAGCGCCGCGCTGCACGGCAAGAACCTGCGGCAGCGCGCGAGGGCTCTGATCAACATCGCGCACCCACAGCACAGGGAGGCGCTGGAGCGCTCGGCCTGGGAGCGGTTCAAGCAGCTGCCCGCCTGATTCACCGTCTGTATTCGGGGTTCTCCCACACGATCAGCGACGCCTTGTCACCGGTGTACTCGTCGGTAAGGTAGCCGCGGATGACACCGAGCACCTTGAAGCCGTTGGCGATCTGAAAGCTGAGCGTCGCGTCCGAGAGGCTGCCCTCGGCGATGCGTCTCACGTACTCCTCGACGCTCATGGCATGCCGGTGGTCAGCGTACCCAGGCAGCGCGCCGCCCGCCACGATGCCGCGCCTGTTCAGGCGCCTGACCACGTCCTGCCTGGCCTGGTAGAGCCGCCTGCCGATGCCCAGCGACCTGAACGAGGGGTGCACGCTGATGTCGGCCCCGTAGTACCAGGCACCCGCCGGGTCGTGGTTGGCGTAGGTGCCGCCGGCCATGATCTCGTAGAACGAGTGGTCGGGGTGCTCCAAGTCGATGTCGATGAGGAAGCCCGAGCCGAGACCGACGACGCGCTCAGAGGCCAGCGGCGTCCCGTCGGGCAGCGCGCTGGCCAAGGCGACGAACTCGCCTTCCGGAAACACCCGCTGATGCTCGAGGAAGTGTTCGGCTTTCATACGCTCCGCCTCGCTCAGGCCGGGGAAGCAGACGCGCTGCAACTCCTCGAGCTCGGAGGCGTCCTGCGGGCGGCTGTTGACGATGCGTACCGTATGACGGGCGTCTGTCACAGGATCATCTGGTGGGTCAGGCCGCGGCGCCGGCGAGGCTGAAGCGCGTGTAACGCGCCTCGCTGGGTCGCCCAGCCACGGCCCACATCTCGCGCTTCGCGCCCACCATCACGACGCCGCCGCAGGTGCCGACGAACAGCGGCGGCTTGCCCACCTTGCAGATGGCAGCGGTGTCGGCGGTTATCGCCTGCAGATCGTCGATGCTGAACTGTCCGATGGAAAGGTGGCGGCGCGCCTCGTCGAGGCGCCGTTGCGAGTCGGCGAGCACCTCGGGCGCGCGCGGCGTCTGCACAGCGATAGTGGCGTCGGCGAGGCAGTGGTTGGTGTGCGCGATCGGCTCGCCGGCCAGGACGTGCTCGTGCAGCGCGGTGGGCATAGCCTCCACGTTGGCGCCGGCCCCGGCGGCGTCGAGCACCAGGAAGTTGTGACCGCCCGCCAGCCTGGTCTTGCGCAGCACGTCGAGCGCCGCAGCGGCGGTCTCCTGCTCGAGCATCGCGCGGACCGCGAACGGCCAGGTGACGCCGATGCGCCCGTCCGACGCGGTGAGGTTGTTGATGCCGACGCACACACCGGCCTCGTTCATGCCGATCATGCCGAGGCAACCGGCCGTGGTCATCACGATGAAGTCGGGCGCGCCGCGCGGGCGGCCACGCAGCAGCACCAGGTGCTCGGCCGAGCCCTCGTGCATGTCCCAGGTCTGGGCGAGGGTCGCCGCGCCGTCCACCATCCGATGCGCCGGCACGAGGAAGGCGGTGCAGTCGTCGGCGGCGCCGTTCCTGGGAAGCTTGGCGATAGGGCCGGCGTGAACGGCCCGCATGGTGTCGATGAAGTCGGTGAACCCGCC
Organism: uncultured bacterium; assembly: GCA_964392895.1. GTDB lineage: Bacteria > Deinococcota > Deinococci > Deinococcales > Trueperaceae > CAYMRL01. The sequence goes on along the minus strand of CAYMRL010000002.1, from coordinate 157,684 downwards.
CGAGACGACCAGCTCGGCGAGGCTCAGGTCGGTGGCGGCAGCGACGCCCTCGAGCTCCTCGAACAGCTTGGGCGAGTAGTCGCGATGCTCTTCCACGCACTGCTCGGCGACCGCCAGGACCTCGGCGCGGGTCGCGTCGCCTCCGGTCCACTCGGAAGCGCCCGCCAGGGCGACGCGTTCGGCCGTGTACTCGACAATCGCCGACCTGAACGCCGCGCCGTGCTGCTTGCCGAGCGTGAACGGGTCGCCTTGGATCTCGAGGGTGTTCGTCTTCATCTCGCCACCGTTCCTTATAGCGCGCTCGAAGCTAGCCGAGGATCGACCCGTGGTCGACATGCCAACTGACCCTGACCCCGGTGCCGACCGGGAGCATCCCGGCGTAGCCATGGTGCTGGTTCTGGATGCGCGCCGTCAGCTGCACGCCTGGCTCGACCTCGACCAAGTACCTGGCGTCGGTGCCCAAGTAGTGGACCTCCGCGATGACGCCGTCGACCACCACGGCGCCGGGGGCGGTAGCGACCTGCGCGCCCGCCGGATGCACGTCGAGCTTCTCGGGTCTCAGCGCCAGGGCCGCCTCAGTACCCGCGACCAGCTCCGGATCGCGCAGAACACCGCCGAGCAGGCGGCCGCTCGGCAGCCTGATCTCGCCGACACCGCCGCTGCCCTTCTGCGCCAACACCCCGCCGACGAAGTTCGTCTCGCCGATGAAGTCGGCGACGAAGCGGGTGGTCGGCCGCTCGTACACCTCGTCGGGACGGCCGACCTGCAGCACCTTGCCCTCGCTCATCACCGCGATCCTGTCGGCCATCGTGAGGGCCTCCTCCTGGTCGTGGGTGACGTAGATGAAGCAGATGCCGATCTCGCGTTGAAGCTGCTTGAGCTCGAGCTGCATCGTCTTGCGCAGCTTGAGGTCGAGGGCGCCGAGCGGCTCGTCGAGCAGCAGCACCGCGGGCCTGTTGACCAACGCGCGCGCCAAAGCGACGCGCTGCCGCTGCCCGCCGGACAGCGTCTGCGGCTTGCGGTTCGCCACGTGCGCCAGGCGCACCATCTCGAGAGCCTCCGTCGCCCTGCTCCGCGCGTCCTGCGCGCTGGCTCTCGCCATGCGCGGCCCGAACATCACGTTCTGAAGCACGCTCATGTGCGGGAACAGCGCGTAGTCCTGGAAGACGGTGTTGACAGGACGATGGAACGGCGGGATGCCGCGCACCGACTTGCCGCGCAGAAGCACCTCGCCCGAGCTCGGCTCCTCGAAGCCGGCGATGACGCGCAGCGTGGTGGTCTTGCCGCAGCCCGACGGGCCGAGCAGCGCGAAGAACTCGCCCTCGAGCACGTCGAGGTCGATGTCGTCGACGGCTCTCACGCCCGACGTGCCGCCGGCAGGCCCATCGAACTCCTTGATGAGCCGCCTGATCGAGACCGCGACGCCTTCGCTCATACCGACTGCCTCAACTCGAAGCGCGGCCTAACGGCCGACGAAGATCCTGATCTCGTCCCAGGCGTCGTTGAGCATCGCCTCGCGGCCGGCGCTCTGGCTGGTGAAGAACAGCCGCTCCTGGGTCTCCTCGGTCGGGTAGATGCCGGGGTCCTCCAGCAGCTCCTCGTCGATGAGGCCGAGCTCGATGGCGAGGGCGTTCGGGCTGCCGTAGGCGGTGTAGTTCGAGATGTCGGCGGCCACCTGCGGGTCGAGCATGTAGTCGAGGAACACCAGCGCCAGCGCCTTGTTGTTGGCGCCGACGGGGATCGCGAGGCTGTCGACCCAGAAGTTGGCGCCCTCGTCGGGGATCACGTAGGCGTAGGTGTCGCACTCGCACTCGTCCATCACCTGGAAGATGTCGCCGGAGTACTCGACGACGATGTCCGCCTCGCCGCGTAGGAGCATCTCCTGGCCGTCGTCGGAGGCGATGTAGACGACGTTGCGGCCGTTCTCGATCAAGAAGTCACGGGCCGCGTCGATCTCGGAGGCGACCTCGCTGTTCGGGTCGAAGCCTAGGATGTTGAGCGCGACGCCCATCATCGCCGGCACGTCGTTGAGCCAGGCGACCGCTCCTTCGTGCGCGAACACCTCGGCCCACGACGTGATCTCGCCGACCTTCTCGACGTTGTAACCGACGCCGACGGTGCCCCACTGGTACGGCACCGTGTAGCGGTTCTCCGGGTCGAAGTCGAGACCGGTGAAGGTGCCGTCCAAGTTGCCGAAGTTGGGCAGGTCGCGCGCGTCTATGACGTCGATCAGGCCCTCTTGGATCATCAGCCTGACGATCACGTCCGACGGCACGACGATGTCGAAGCCGGGGTTGCCGCGGCGCAGACGCACGAGCATGTCGTCGTCGGTCGGGTAGGTGTCGTAGATGACCCGCACGCCGCACAGCGCCTCGAAGTTCGAGATCGTGTCCTCGGCGATGTAGGTGCTCCAGTTGTAGACGCTCAAGGTCTGCCCGGCGAAACCGTCTGGGCAGGTCCAACCGTTCTGCGCGGCCGCCGGAGCGCCGAACACCAAGACAGCGAAGATCAGCAGTAGCAGTTTGCGCATGTCACAGAAGATAGCAGGAGCGAACGCGCCACCTGGGCTCCTGCGCGGCAGGTCGAAGAGCGGTGAACGCGGTCAGCGACCGGTGGCGGCGATGAGCCTGTCGAACAGCGGGTCCGAGAGCACGCGGCGCAGGACGTTGATGGTGTGCGCGTCGACGCCGACGAAGTAGCGCGTGCGCGGCCGCCTGTCGGTGAGGGCGCGCCGCACGGCGTCGGCCACCAGGCGCGGATCCGAACCGCCTGTCGACGCCTCCTCGGCACCGCGCACCAGGTCCTGGATGAGGTCGGAGTAGTACTCCTTGGCCTCGGGCGGCATCCGGCTCAAGCGGTCGAGGGCGTCCTCGAGCGACTTGCGCCAGATCGGCGTCGCGATCCGCCCCGGCTCCACCAACGACACGCGCATCCGCCAAGGCTTCAGCTCCCTGCGAAGCGCGTCGACTATCGCCTCGAGCGCGAACTTCGAGGACGCGTACGCGCCGAGGAGACGCGAGGAGACGAGTCCCGACACCGAGCCGACGAACACCAGACGCCCGCCGTCGGCGCGCAGCCTGGGCATGAAGGCCTGAGCCACCGCGAGCTGACCGATCACGTTCACCTCGAGCTGGCTGCGCAGGTCGTCCAGGGCGAGGAACTCGAGCGGCCCGGCGACGGCTATGCCGGCGTTGTTGACGATCCCGGCTAGCTTCGCGCCGCGGCGCGCCTCGACGACGGCCAGCGCGCCCGCTACCTGCTCCGGGACGGTGACGTCGAGCTCCACGGTCTCGATCCTGCCGGGAGCGGCGGCTGCCAGCTCCGCTGCGTCCTCTGGTCGCCTCACGCCAGCGATGACGTCGAACGAGCGCGCGGCCAAGTCGACAGCGACAGCCCGGCCGATGCCGGAGGAGGCGCCCGTGACAAGGACGGTCCCTCTCGCGCTCAAGTTCCCGCTTTCCGGCACGCCGACATATTACCTAGCGCCGTGCACCGTATCGCCCAGCCGCTCAAGCGGCCTCGCCGCCGAGCAGCACGCTGCGCAAGTCGTCTGGCACGCGCACCGGCCTCTGTGCCTGGTAGTCGAAACAGACGACGACCGCTTCGAACTCCGCCGCGAGGCGGCCGGACGCGTGCAGTTCCTGCCGCACCGTGAAGCTGCTGTTCCCTACGGCCACGACCCAGGAGTCGATGCGGCAGTCGTCGGTCAGCTTGACCTGCGAGCGGTAGTCGATGGCCAGCCTGGCGAGGATCAGCGACGGGCGCGGCAACGAGGAGCGCCCGAGCATGTCGACGCGCCCGAGCTCGGCGAGGGTCGCGAAGACGGCGTTGTTGACGTGCCCGAGCCCGTCGGCATCGGAGAACCGCAGCTGCAGAGGGAGGCTGCTGCGCAGGCCACCTGACTCGTTCATCGCGCTCCCGGGTCCTGAGGTTGGAGCGGTTGGCACACAGGGCAATGAACCGTGCCGCGCTGCCCGACGACGCTCTTGACGAGGACCGCGCCGCAGCTCCGGCACTCCGACCCGCCGCGCCCATAGACGTCTAAGTACCCCTCGAACTCGCCGCTGGCACCGGCCGGGGTTCGGTAGTCGCGTAGGGTGGTGCCGTTCGCCGCGATGCTCGCCGCCAGCACGTCCCTGATCGCTACGCGCAGCGCGGCCGTCTGCACGCGGCTCAGCGAGTTGGCGGAAGCGAGCGGGTGAACCCGGGCGCGCCACAGCGCCTCGTCGGCGTAGATGTTGCCCACCCCTGCGACGGGGCGCTGACTCAACAGGTACGTCTTTATCGGAGCCCGCGAACGCGCGAGCGCGGCGGCGAAGCCGGCGTCGGTGAAGTCGTCACCGAGCGGCTCGGGGCCGAGCGCGGCGAGGGTCGGCAGCGTCTGGTACTCCTGCGACCTGACCACGAGGAAGCGCCCGAAGCGCCGCGGGTCGTGGAACTCGAGCGTGTCGGGCTCGCCGCCGTCGAGCCTGAGCCTGACGCGCAGATGAGGGCCGCCGCCCTGCCTGTGGCCAGGGGACACCACGCCCGTCATGCCGAGGTGGATGATGAGCTCGTCGCCGCCCGACAGCGGCAGGAGCATGAACTTGCCGCGGCGCGTGACGGCCTGGATGGTCTGGCCGCTGGCCCGCTCGAGGTCGGCGTACTTCGGTCCGGCCGGGGCCAGCCTCTCGGCGCTGACGACCCGTCGGCCGCTGAGCCACGGCTCGAGCTCGCGCCTGACGGTCTCGACCTCAGGCAACTCGGGGATAGGTGATCTTCCCTTCGTACAAGGCCTTGCCGACTATGGCGCCTTGCAGGCCCAGGTCTTCGTAGATCCCGAGGTCGGCGTCAGATGCGACCCCACCGCCGGCTATCAGCGTGCCGTCGAAGGCCGCGCGCATGGCCGCGACCGGCGCCGGATCGACGCCCAGTAGCCGCCCGTCGCGCGCGATGTCGGTGTAGACGACGTGTCCGACGCCCAGCTGCGCCATCCTGGCGGCCAGGTCGGTGGCGGCGACGTCCGTCACCTGGGTCCAGCCGCGAACGGCGACGCGCCCGTGCTTGGCGTCTATCGAGACACCCACCCGGTCGGCCCCGAACTCGGCGACCAGCTCGGCGACCAGCTCAGGGCTGGTTATCGCGAGCGTCCCGAGTATCACGCGGTCGACCCGCTCCAGCCAGGCGCGGGCGGCAGCGGCCGAGCGCACCCCGCCACCCAGCTCGATCTTCACGTCGAGGCTTTCCGCCACCTCGACGATGGCGGCGGTGTTCTCGCCGCTGCCGAGGGTCGCGTCGAGATCGACGAGGTGAAGCCACTGAGCCCCACGCTCGGCGAAGAGGCGCGCCGCCTCGAGCGGGCGCTGATAGTAGATGGTGGCGAGCTTGGGGTCCCCGCCCTCGACCCGCACGACCTTGCCGCCCAGCACATCCACGCAGGGGATCACGAGGAACATAGGTTGCCGAGTATAGCGCCGCTTCGGTTCGCTCTCTGATGGCCCCCGACGAGGCGCTCGCGCAGGGCGTGCCCTCTCGCGTTAGCTCAGGAGCGCAGCGTCTCCTGAACGCTGCCTGGCCTTTGCGCCGCGATGAACGAGTCTTCGCCGCGCTTCTCGACGAACTGCAACACCGGCTTGCCGGCTGCTAGGAGCTCCGGCACCGTGCCGAAGCGGTAGCGCGACGAGAACTCGCCGAGCACGAAGTCGAGCGCTTCCAGGAGCGGCCCTCTGTCCTCCGCCGCACTATCGGTCGAGGTGTAGAGGGCCTCGTGCAGCAGGATGATCGCGCCGGGCGCCAGCGCCTTGCGCAGCCTGGCGGCGATCGTCTTCGCGTCCTGAAGGATCCAATCCTCGACGTGTGCGGACCACGCGATGCAGGTGAGACCGACGGCTCGCAGGTCGCGAGCCACAGCGATGTCGTAATGGCCGTAAGGAGGACGGAACAGTTTGGTCGCGTACTGACCTAGTGCCTCGGCGCCGCGCACGATCTCTGACTCGCGGGCGGCTTTGGGCAGCCGCACCAACGACCTGTGCGAGTACGTATGACTGCCGACCGCGTTGCCGGCTTCGACCAGAGCCGCCACCAGGTCTGGGCGCGCCTCGGCGGCCTCTCCGACGAGGAAGTGCGTGGCCTGGGCTCCGTGGCGCGCGAGTACGGCGAGCAGCTCGCGGGTGGCGACGGGGCTGGGACCGTCGTCGAAGGTCAGAGCGACGAGGGGTAGCTGGGTCTTGACGCGAGTCACGGCGCCGAAGCCAGGCGCCAGCACAGCGCGCTTAGCCAGGCGCCACAGGCGCCGCGGGCGCAGCACGGCTCAGAACCCCCAGACGACGAAAGCTACGGACCCTGCCATCCGTCCCAGCAGGTGACCTAGCGCCCTGACGTTGTTGCCGCGGCGGCTACTGTCGCGCAGCGCGAGCAGGTAGCGGGCCGTCTGATAGAAGGCGATGACCATCGAGGTGCGCTCGATCGGCGGCATGCCCTTGTGGCGGTACTCCTTGTAGAGCAAGACGTTGTACATGCCGTAGCCGAACGACTGCCTGAACGAGCCGCGCGCGGTCGAGCGGTAACGGATGTGAACGAGCGCCTCGGGAACGAACACCAGCTCGAAGCCGGCGAGCTGCAGTCGCCAGCTCAGCTCGGTGTCCTCGAGCAGGTGGAAGCGCTCGTCGAAGCCGCCGACGGCGTCGAAGGCGGCGCGCGTGACGCCCATGCCGCAGCCGCCGGCATGCGAGAGGAAGTGCGGGTTGGTGTAGCTCTGCAGGCCCTTGCCCTGGCCGTTCTTGCGACCGGCGCGGATGGCGGGGCTGTTGAGAAGGTCGATGTCGAACCGCGAGGCGACGAAGTCGTGCTCGTCGAGAGCGGCGCACATCGCCGCCAGCCAACCGTTGCCGGCGACGTCGTCGGCGTCGAGGAACGCGATCTTGTCGCCGCGGCTGACGCGAACCGCCGCGTTGCGAGCGTGGCCCGCCCCGGTGACGCCGCGCGCGTCGACTATGCGCAGGCCAGGCAGATGGTCGGCGTAGCGAGCGACTATGCCGGCCAGCACCAGGTGGTCGGCGTAGTTGTCGGTGTTGTCAGCGACGATGACCTCGAACTCCTCGTCGCAGCGCTGGCGCATGAGCGCGGAGAGCTGCTCTACCAGCAGCGGCAACGAGAAGCGGCAGGGGATGATCACGCTGATCATCGCCTCACCTCACCCTGTGTGCGCACGTCCCATGACGTCATCCCCGCCATGCTAGGGCCAGACTCCTTACGGTTCTGTGACACTTGCTGACAGACCCATCATGTCACACCGAAGTTGACACCCTTCAGGACAGACCTATACTTTGGTGGGATGCAGTCTCGTAGGGACGCGACTCTCAACTTGGCCTCCCTGCTGCATCACGCTCCCGGAAGCGACCTAGAAGTCGAAGATCAGGGTTCGTTGACGCCGCGGGAGGAGTTGCTGGAGGCCGATGGCTTGGTCTTGAGCAGCCCGCTCAGTTGGTCGATACGCGTGATCAACGCCGGCGGCGATGACGACTTCGTCGTCGACGGCGAGGTGGAAGGCACGGCCGTGATGGAGTGCCGCCGCTGCCTGAAGCCGGCCGAGGTGACGCTGTCGACGGAGTTCGTGTACCCGATGAGCTACCGGCCGTCGGAGAAGCCTCTGATGCTCGACGAGCTCGGCGGCGAGGACGACGAGGAGCGGCTCGTCTTCGGTATGCCAGAGGTGGACTTCGCCGAGCTGCTGACGCAGCTCTTCGCCATCGAGGTGCCGCTGACCGCGCTGTGCAGGGAGGACTGCAAGGGGCTCAACGAGGACGGCGTCGACCTCAACGAGCACCCGGAGGCCGCCAAGGAGCCGGCGCCCGCGCATCCGAATGCGCCTTTCTCCCGCCTCACCGAGGCGTTGAAGGACCTAGACTTGAAGTCGTGAGCTCGAACTCGAGCACTTAGGAGAGAATCACAAGATGGCCAAGCACCCAGTACCCAAGAAGCGCACCTCGGCCTCGAGCCGCGATGCGCGCCGCAGCCACCACGCGCTGACAGCGCCGACGCTCGTGTCGTGCCCGCAGTGCAAGGAGATGAAGCCGCCTCACGTCGTGTGCCCTGAGTGCGGACACTACGACGGCCGCCAGGTGATCGCCGAGGCTTGAGCGCCTCGGAGCGGACCCAGAAGACCAGGGCGGGTATCACCGCCCTGGGCGGCTACGCCCCACCGAACGTCCTCACCAACTTCGACCTCGAGAAGGTGATGGAGACGACCGACGAGTGGATCACCACTCGCACGGGCATCAAACGCCGCCACGTGGCCGGCGACAACGAGTACTCCTCCGACCTGGCGTACCGCGCGGTCGAGGACCTGCTGGCGCGTCACGGAGACGACGCTCTGGCCGGCGTCGACATGGTCATCGTCGCCACCAACACACCTGACGCGCTCTTCCCCGCCACCGCGGCGATGGTGCAAGACCACTTCAAGCTCAAGGCCGGCGCCTTCGACCTGCTGGCCGCCTGCCCCGGCTGGCTCTACGCGCTCGGCATGGCTCGCGGTCTGGTCGAGTCCGGCCAGTGCCGCAAGGTGCTAGCCATCGGCAGCGAGGCGCTGACGAAGATCATGGACTGGCAGGACCGCTCGACCGCCGTGCTGTTCGGCGACGGCGCTGGCGCCGTCATCGTCGAGGCCGTGCCTGCCCCTTACGGCATCAAGTCGCTGATCATGGGCGCCGACGGCAGCGGCGGCAAGGACCTGCACAAACGCGCCGTCGGGCGCTGCCTGCCCAACGGGGAGCCCCTCGCGGAGTCGCTGTACATGAACGGTCGCGAGGTGTTCAAGTTCGCGGTCAGGGTCATGAACACGGCCACCATCGAGGCCCTCGAGCAGGCCGGCATCAGCTCCGACGACATCAGGCGCTTCGTGCCACACCAGGCCAACCTGCGCATCATCGAAGCCGCCCGCGAGCGCCTTGGGCTCGAGCCTGAGCGCGTCGTCGTCACCGTCGACGAGTACGGCAACAACTCGACGGCCAGTATCCCGCTGGCTCTCAAGCACGCCGTCGACCGCGGCGAGATCGGCAGCGGCGACCACCTGCTGCTCGTCTCCTTCGGAGCCGGCCTCACCTGGGCCAGCTCGGTCATCACCTGGGGCATGGACGCCTCGCCGCGCGCGTGAGCCCCGCTCCTCAACCCGGCTCCGCAGCCAAGGTCGCGGCGCTGTTCCCCGGCCAAGGCTCGCACAAGGTCGGCATGGCTCAGGCGTTCTACGACTCTTCTGCGGCTGCGAGACGCGTGCTGGACGAGGCTGAAGCCGCGCATCCCGGCCTGCTGAAGCTGATGTGGGAAGGCCCGAAGGAAGAGCTGACTCTCACGGCCAACCAGCAGCCGGCGCTCGTCGCGGCCGCGGCCGCCGCCTACGCTGCGTACAGCGAGGCGGGCGGAGCTGCCGCCGCGTTCGGGGCGGGCCACAGCCTCGGCGAGTACTCGGCGCACGTCGCGGCCGGCTCGCTCGGTGTCGGAGAGGCCGTGAGGCTCGTGCACCTGCGCGGCAGCTACATGCAAGAGGCGGTGCCGGAGGGCGAGGGCGCCATGGCGGCTGTCCTGAAGCTCGACGACGCTCAGATCGCCTCGGTGCTCGCCGCCGTCAACGGCTCGGCTCCCGCGGGGGAGCTGGTGCAGGTCGCCAACCTCAACGCGCCGGGACAGACGGTGATATCCGGCAGCGCCGGCTCGGTGGCTCGCGCCGTCGAAGAGCTGAAGGCGCTCGGCGCCCGCGCGATCCCCCTGGCGGTCAGCGCCCCGTTCCACTGTGCGTTGATGGCTCCGGCCGCGGAGCGTCTGGCTGTCGACCTGGCCGCTGCGACGTTCAGAGCCCCGGCGTTCACCATCGTCTGCAACGTGACGGCCGAGCCTCTCACCGACATCCACGACGCGCCCCGCCTGCTCACCGAGCAGGTGACGAGCAGCGTCAGATGGGTCGAGAGCGTCAGGCGCCTCGCCTTCCTCGGGGCCGAACGGTTCATCGAGTTCGGGTCGGGCGAGGTTCTGGCCGGTCTCGTGCGACGTATCCTGCCTGACGTGGAGACACTCTCAGTGCAAGACCCCGCGAGCCTGGCCGAGGCGCTGGCGTGAGCGACGCCGCCGAGCCCCGCGTCGCGCTCGTGACCGGCTCGAGCCGCGGGTTGGGCCGCGCCATGGCCGAGGAGTTGGCGGCCGGCGGCTACGCCGTCGCGGTTCACTACGTCAGCTCCGCCGGTCCCGCCGAGGAGGTCGTCGCCGGCATCAGGGCCGCCGGCGGTGACGCCGCCGCGTTCGGCGCCGACGTCGCCGATGCCGAGGCTTGCCAGAAGCTCGTCAAGGACGTCACCGAGCGCTTCGGGCGCCTCGACGTGCTCGTCAACAACGCCGGCATCACCCGCGACACGCTCGTCTTGCGCATGAAGGACGAGGACTGGCGCTCGGTGCTCGACACCAACCTGTCGTCGGCGTTCTACCTGGCCAGGGCGGCCCTGCGCGGCATGCTGCGCAGCGGGTCGGGACGGGTCATCAACGTCTCCTCGATAGTCGGCATCAGAGGCAACGCCGGTCAGGCGAACTACGTCGCTGCCAAGGCGGGGCTCATCGGGCTGACCAAGTCGCTGGCTCGCGAGTACGCGGCCAAGGGCGTGACGGTCAACGCGGTGGCGCCCGGCTTCATCGAGTCGGACATGACGAGCAAGCTCAGCCCTGAGGTCCGCGAGGCGTACTTGAGGGAGATCCCCGCCGGCCGCTTCGGCAAGCCGGAGGACGTGGCGAAGGTCGTCGCGTTCCTCGCCAGCGAGGCCGCCGGCTACGTCAACGGCCAGACCGTCGTGGTTGACGGTGGGATGGTCATGCCGTAATGTTGCTGGGCTCCGTTGCCAAGAGACTCAGTTTTCGGCTCTGCGAGCCAATTTCACCCTGATACAGAACCGACAGTGATGCTAGAATCGCGCGAACCGAAAGCCAAGAGGCGCAGAAGCGACCCATGAGCGCGAGGGAGGATACTGAAGTGGACGAGCACGAGATCCTAGAGAAGATCAAAGACGTCGTAGCCGACAAGCTGGACGCCGACCCGGGTGACGTGACCGAAGAGTCGCGTTTCATGGAGGACCTGAACGCGGATTCGCTCGACGTCGTCGAGCTGATCATGGGCCTCGAGGACGAGTTCGGTGTCGAGATCTCCGACGAGGAGGCCGAAGGCATCCGCACCGTCGGCGACGCCGTGAGGTTCATCTCCGAGAAGCAGTGATCGCCTGAGGCTGCTACCGCCCTCGCATCGTGCGAGTTGGGTTAGGTAAAGCATGAGACGAGTTGTAGTGACCGGCGTGGGGCCGGTGACCCCGATCGGCATCGGCGCCGCGGAGTTCCTCGCCGCCCAGCACGCCGCCAAGAACGGCATCCGCCCGATCACGCTGTTCGACGCCTCTGACCTGAGCGTCACGATCGGCGGCGAGGTCGACGTGGAGGTCGCCGACTACATCGAGCGCAAGGAGGCGAAGCGGCTCGACCGCTTCGTGCACCTGGCGCTGATCGGCGCACAGCTGGCGCTCGAGGACGCCGGCCTGAGCGAGGCGGACGTCGCCGGCGAGCATGCCGGTAGCTGCGTCGGCTCGGGCATCGGCGGTCTGGACACCTGGGAAGAGCAGTCCGAGATCCGCGTCGCGCGCGGCGCGATGCGCATGAGCCCGTTCTTCATCCCCATGCTCATCGCCAACATGGCGAGCGGTCACGTGGCGATGCGCTTCGGCCTGCTCGGCCCTAGCAGCAGCGTCGTCACCGCCTGCGCCACCGGCTCCGGCAACATCGGCGACGCCTACAGGATCATCCAGCGCGGCGAGGCCGACATCATGTTCGCGGGCGGCACCGAGGCGCCGATCACCCCGATGGGCATCGGCGGCTTCGCCGTGATGCGCGCCCTGTCGACCCGCAACGACAGCCCCGAGACCGCCAGCCGCCCGTTCACGGCCAGCCGCGACGGCTTCGTCGCAGGCGAGGGCAGCGGCGTCCTGATCCTCGAGGAGCTCGACAGGGCGGTCGCGCGCGGCGCGCGCATCTACGCCGAGATCGTCGGCTACGGCACCAGCGCCGACGCGCACCACATAACGGCCCCCGCCCCCGGCGGCGCCGGCGCCATCCGCGCCATCCGCTGGGCTCTGAAGTCGGCGGGGCTGTCGCCGGAGCAGGTCGGCTACATCAACGCCCACGGGACCAGCACGCCGGCCAACGACCTCAACGAGACGCTCGCATTCAAGGCCGTGTGGGACGGTCACGGACCCGTGCCCCCGGTCAGCTCGACCAAGTCGATGACCGGTCATACGCTCGGCGCGGCCGGCGGGATCGAGGCGATCGCCACCGTGCAGGCCCTGCACACCGGCGTCCTGCCCCCTACCCGCAACTTCTTCGACCCCGATCCAGAGCTCGACCTCGACTACATCCCCAACGAGCCGCGCCATCAGCAGGTCGACGTCGCCATCTCGACGAACTTCGCCTTCGGAGGACAGAACGCCTGCCTGGCGTTCAAGCGCTACCCCGCCTGAGCCAGACCCGCTCCCAGCGAACCCGGTCCCGGCCGACCTAGCCGCCTCTGCGCAGCAGTCTGGCGACGAGCCGGCGCGCCTCGCCGAGCCCCAGCAGATGCGCCAAGGCCACGTAGAGCGACAGGAGCAGCGCCCCCGCCGCAGTGAGTCTGGTCAGTTGCCCATACCAGGTGGCGGCCTCGCCCAGCGCCGCGAGCAGCGACCAGGCCGCACCGGTCGCCGCGAGGCCGGCAACCCACGCCTTCAGCGCCCCGCGCAGGTAGCCGCCGGCGCCGAAGCGCTCCCGCCGCTCTACCAGAGCCAATGTCACGAACAGCTGCGCCCACGCGACCAGCGCCGTCGCCCAGGCAACGCCCGCGATGCCGAACGGCCCGGCCAGCAGCAGGTAGAGAGCGCCCTGCACCGTCAGGAACGACAGCACGACCGCGACCGGCACCAGCACCGTTCTGCGGATGTAGAAGGTGCGCACCAGCAGGTTGAAGGCTCCGAGAGGGAACACGGCCAAGCCGAGCGGAGCCGTGGCGGCGATCGTGTACGAGCGCACATCGGCGTCCATCGGCGTGCCTAACAGCGAGCGCCAGTTGTAGACGACGTCGGTGGCCTGACCCGCGAGCAGCCACAGCCCGAGACCTGCCGGCACCGTCAACAGTGCGATGAACCGCAGCCCCTCTGCGAGCGTCGGCGCGAAAGCCTCGGGCTCGTTCGCCGCCTGCCGCGACAGCCGCGAGTAGTAGGCGAGGGCGGGTGAGATGCTGAACAGACCGAGAAGCAGGCTCAAGAACAGGTCGGCCAGGTAGAAGGCGCCCTGAGCGCCGGCGTCGATGCCGGTGATCACGTTGGAGGCGACGACGTTGAGCACCTGCCTGCCGCTCGCCGTCAAAGCGAACGGGACCATCAGCAGCAGCACGGAGCCGAGCGCCGGGTGCCACAGCGCACCCAGCCGCGGCAGGAGCCCGTTGCGAACCAGAGCAGGCACCTGCACCACCAGTTGTGCGGCGCCGCCGAGGACGTGCGCCAGCGCCAGCACCTCGGCATGACCGGGAAACAGAGCCATCAGCGCGACCGTGACCACGTTGAGCGCCACCGGCGCCCACGCCGGGGCGAAGAAGCGCTCCTCCGCGTTGAGGACGCCCATCGCCAGCGCCGCCAGCGAGACGGCCGGCAGGAACGGGAACACGATCCTGATCAGACGGGTCGTCAACTCGACGTCGACGTTGCCACCTGGCGCTATCAGCACGCCAGCGATCTTCGGAGCCAGCCATAACGCCAACAGCATCAGGACGCCGTTGACGAGAACCAGCAGCGCCAGCAGCGCGCCCGTCATCCTCCGTCGCTCCGACGGCTCGAGCCGCTGGTAGACCGGCACGAACGAGTTGGTGAGCGCGCCCTCGGCCAACAGCTCCCTGAACAGGTTCGGTACCTTGAACGCAGTCACGAACGCGTCGAGCACGGCTGTGGGGAAGAACTGCGCCAACAGCGAGTTGCGCAGCAGTCCGGTGACGCGACTGGCGAGGGTGCCTCCCATCAGGGTCAAGGCGCCTCGGCGGGAGGAGTGCGAGGAATCGCCCACGGGCGCATCATCCCACGGTGGCGGTATCATCCGCTTAGCAGGAGGATCGGCGTGAGCCTCAACCAGATAATCGCAAGGTTCGACCACCCATCGGCGGCGCAAGACGCCGTCAGGGCGCTAGTCGACGCAGGCTTCGAACGCGAAGCGATAAGCCTCGTGCCCACGGCGTCAGAAGACGTGCTGCGCGCCAGGCGCAGCCTGCCTGTCGACGCCTACCACAGGGCCATCGTGCCACCGGACAACGGAGCGGCGATGGGCTTCGCTCTCGGCTTCCTCGGCGGCGGCTTCGTCGGCTTGATCCTCGGGACGGGCGCAGTTCCGATCATGGGCATGGAGCCCGCCATGAGCATAGGGCCGTTCTGGTCGGCGGCCGTCGGCGCCACGGTGCTAGGCCTGGCCGGGGCTCTAGCTGGCTACATCTTCAACGCCCCGCTGCCGCGCCTCGAGCCCCAGGGCTACGACCCTGCCGCCAGGTCGCCGCGGATAGGCACCATCCTCAGCGTGCTCGCCGCTGACGAGAAGATCAACGAGGTCAGGACCTTGCTCGGCAGGTTCTCGCCGGCCGGGCTGAAAGTCTGGAGCTTCGCCAACGATAGTTGGCAGGCTGCGTGATAGCCGGCCGCGCGGAAGGATCGTGCATAACGAGCGGTGATCGAGCGAGGTCGCCGTCATCACACGTCAAACGTCGCGAGGTCGCCGGTGTCGCTTAAGCGCCTTCGCAGCTACCTCGGCTCGTTGCGGGGCGGAACCGCCGCGCCCCTGCCTTTGTCCGCGCGCATCAAGGCCTACCGTCACGGCTTCTCCGCCTGGAACTGGCTACTGTACGACCTAGATAACGCAGATCCGGCGGAGTTCGTGCCCGACAGCGCCTCCAAGCGACTCGAGCGGCTGGACGGGCCGGCCGTGCGGGAGATCTTCCGCAACAAGCTCCTGTTCGAGTACGTGATGAGATCGCACGCTCGCGTACCACGCAGCTTCGGCATCATCGACCGCGGCATCTACGCACCACTCGTCGAGGAGGCGGAGTTCATGACCATCGCCGGCGTCCTCGACTGGTGCGACGGTCGACCGGGCGTGATCATCAAGCCGGTGGCCAGCAGCGAAGGGCGGAACGTCCACTCGGTCGAGGTCGTTGACGGCAGGATCCTCCTGGACAAGCGACCGGCGCAACGCTCAGATGTCATGAGCCTCGTGCACGGCTTCACGGGAGGCATGGTCTCCGAGTTGTTGAGGCAGGGCACCTTCGGCGAGCGGGTGTTCCCCGACGCCGCGAACACGATACGCGTGGTGACGATGATCGACCCGCTCGACGGTGAGCCGTTCGTGCTCGCAGCCGTTCACCGCTTCGGAACCAAGAAGTCGGCGCCCAGCGACAACATAGCGCGGGGGGCGATACGCTCCGACATCGATCTGGCAAGCGGTCGGCTGTCGATGCCGAGCGCCTCCTGGGCGTTCAAGAACGGCAAGTTCTCGCAGTTCCCTCAGCACCCCGACACGGGGACGCAGATCGAAGGAGAGATAGTGCCCGGCTTCGACGCGGTCAAGGAGTCGCTGCTCGCTGTACTCAGGCGCTTCCCCAACTTCATCTACGTTGGCTGGGATGTCCTCGTCGGGGAGCGTGAGATCTGCTTCCTGGAGGCGAACCACTCGCCAAGCTTGGCGACGCAGCTCATGGGCGGCTACCTCAAGGATCCACGCGCCAAGAGAGTACTCACCCATTACGGCATAGTGCGTTGAAACGTCTATTAGGTCGCTAACACTTCACTCATGCTCGCTGTGTAGATTCGCATAGGCCGTTCGTCGGTCGGTCGCTAGACTGCCCGTCAAACTTAGTTGGGGAAGGCTTTCCTCCCCAGAGACGTTGAAGCCCATCCTTAATCTGGGCGCCTTGGATGGGCGGAGTCAGTGGCGCAACCGGCTGGCGAGGTGGCCTTCTTTTTTGGCCCCTCTGCAATGGATCAGCGACGCATAGTCCCGCGCGTCGACTAGAGAGGGGCATGTGTAAGTGAGATTGAGCATTGAACGTGACCGTGAAGGACTCGGACGAGCCGCGCTCCGTGTAGCGCGGCGGTTGAAGATCGGAGTCCTCGGTCTCGTCACCGCGACCGCCCTCACGGCCTGCGGCAGCAGTGTAGACACGCAGTCGATACCGTTGGACGCTGTCACCGTTCTCGAAATCGAGAGCGCCGAGTTCATAGACGATTACTTCGTGCTTCAAGAGGACAAGGGCGCTCATTCGAAGCTGGTCCTCGCGCCCAACTATCGTCCAGACGGTGTCTACCGTCAGGGCATTAGCCAGGAGCACGCCTCTTTCACGTTCGAAGCGTTCGAAGCCGGCATCCACCACCTCTGGTTGCGCATGCGCACCGCTGGCCTCGAGGCCAGCTCCATCGACGTAGGTATCAACGGCGTTCTCTACGACTACGAGGTCCCGGGCGCTGGTGAGTACCACTGGTACGAGGTCACGTCGACGCCTTTCGATCTTGGTTCGCACACGCTCGGCCTCGGTGACTTCACCAGCGACATCCGCATCGACATGATCGTCGTCACTCCGCTCGCCGGCCTCACAGCCGAGCAGTTGGACGAGCTGGCACGCGCGCTATCAGAGGCGAAGAAGCCGGAGAAGCCGGAAGAGCCGGACGGGCCACAGCCAGAACCTGAACCGGAACCCGATCCGAATCCCGAACCAGAACCCGAACCGGAGCCTCCGCCACCGCCACCGCCTCCTCCACCCCCTCCGCCGCCACCACCCCCTCCGCCACCGCCACCCCCTCCGCCGCCACCACCCCCTCCGCCTCCTCCACCCCCTCCTCCTCCGCCGCCACCGCCTCCTCCGCCACCACCACCGCCCCCAGCGGTCCCGGCGAACTTCGGTGACTTGCGCGGCGACCCCAACTTCAGCGTCTCGAAGCTGCCGTCCGCGGCTCGGACGCACTACGAGAACCTGTGGTACGTCATTCGCAACCCGAGGAGCACCCTTGACCCAAGGGACTGGGCGGCTTCGGACGACCTGTACACATACGCGCGTGACCTCCACACGCATGTACAGACGCTTCTGCTCGCCTTCAGAGCTACCGGCGATCTGCGTCTGCTCGATGAGATCGACGCGATCACAGCGATCATGCGGAGCAAGTTGCACGACTCGTGGCGCGGCACAGCGGACGGCTCGTCTCAGCGCGATGGCTACGTCAACTGGGTGTGGCGCGGCTCCGACAGCGGTAGCCTCGCTGGCAAAGACACGCACGAGATGGACGAGGCGAAGACGCATGCGCTCATCGCCAGCGTCGCGTACGCCTTGCACGTCAACCGCGACCTCAGCAGCCCCGGAGGCCGCAACTACGCCTCCAGCGCGAACTTCTGGAGCGACTACCTCGTCAACACGTTCGAGGCGAAGTGGCGCGCTCGGAAGGGCGTCTCTTCCGGCTTCCCGATCATGGAGCGTCCCGATTACCACAGCCACCACTCGTGGACGAAGTGGCACTACTACATGGGTCTTCTCACGGGCAGGTCCTCGTACATGACCGAAGCCAACCGGATGGCCGACATGATCTGGAACAGGGAGATCAAGACGACTTCTACGTCCTACGGCACGGCGAACGTGTGGAGTCACGGCGTCATAAGTCTCGGCAGCAAGCAGGACTACCTGCAGCCGAACATGTACTCGCGTTACGTCTTCGCCGACTCGGTCGAGTTCTACTTCGAGGACTTCCACCGCTGGGGCAGTGACAGCGAGATGAAGCGCTTCGCCAACACCATCGCTGCCTTCATCATCGACAGGTCGGGCGCAGAGAGTTCGACCGACTGGTTCACAGCCGACATCGGCGGCGACAGGGCGCGCGCTGGCATACCCAGCGATCCGAGCTGGAACCGCATGCACATACACCGCTGGGAGTCGAGCCCGTTCAGCATCCTCGCCCCCTGGGACGCCTCCGGTAGGATCATGGACATAACAGACCAGGTAGTGGACAAGCTCGGCTCGCGGCCGCGGGGTGTCGATGTCGCCACCGCTTACCTGCTCGAGAGCCTGATGGACGTCAGGTGAGTCAGCGGAGGGCGGTGCGCTCACGGCGTGCCGCCCTCGCTCTCTCGTCGTAGCGATTCCGAACCGCACCAACCTAGAGGCGGGTGACGGCCTGTTCGCGGCCGTCACCCGCCTCATCATGTGTGCCAACTATCCTTTCTTAAGATGAGCGCGCATCCTAGACTGAGCGCCGTTGACGCGGCCGCGACGCGCCGCCGACAGATGTGATGGCAGCCACCTCCCCCCCACTCTTCAGCGTGGTCGTTCCCACGCATCGACGCGACGACTGGTTGCGCGTGGCTCTCGCCAGCGCGCTGGCCCAAAGCGAGGCTCGGATCGAAGTCTTGGTCGTCGACGACGCCGCCAGTCAGGCCACGAAAGCGCTGGTCGAGTCCTGCGGCGACGAGCGGGCGCGCTACCTAGTGAACGCTCGCTCCAAGGGGGCTCCCGGCGCCAGGAACACCGGTATTCACGAGGCGGCCGGCGAGTGGGTCGCTTTCCTCGACGATGACGACGCCTGGACCTCGGAGCGTCTCGAGCGCATCGGCACCATCATCGACTCAGCAGATGAGCGCCTCGGTCTCGTCTACTCCGCTAGCGCTTCGTACGACTTCGAGGCTCAACGCGTCCTCGGGGAGGTCGCGCCGCGGCTTCGCGGCGACGCCCTTGACGCGCTGCTCTACTCGAACGCGATAGGCGGGCTGTCTCTAGCCGTTATCAGACGCGACGCGCTCATCGACGAGGGGGGCTTCGACGAGCGCTTTCCAGCCCTGCAAGACATGGAGCTGTACGTGCGTATCGCGCGAAGGCACACGATCGACTTCGACCCGCACTGCAGCGTGTACGTCAGGCACCATGCGCACAGCGGTCGCATCTCGAACGACCCGGCCAAGAAGCTCGCAGGCGTGAAGCTCTTCTCCGAGAAGTACGCCGACCTGATCCGACGGAGCCCCAGGTTACGGCACCGCGATGCGTCGCGCCGCTTCGTGTTCGCGCTCGCCGCCCGCGACCTGGCGACCTGGCTGCGCAGCGTGCCGTGGACGCTTGCCGGCGTGTTCGTCGACCCCGGTAACCTCGGCTACGTCGTCAAGTCGTCGGCCAGGAGCGTCAGGACGGCGTTCGGCCACAGGCGCGCCGCCCCTCACCCGTACGGACAGGCATGATCACTTTCTTAGGTGACGTGTTCCTGAAAGACCCTGTCAGCGTCGAGGTGCAGCTGGAAGGCGATGTGGTGTTCAACCTCGAGGCGCCGCTCACGGACAGGACCGTCGGCTACCCGGGCAAGATCAACCTCAAGGCCGCGCCAGGCAACTTGGCGGCGAGCTTCCCTCGCCTTCCGGCAGCCGTGTCGCTCGCCAACAACCATGTGATGGACTTCTTCGAGGGCGGCCTCGAGGACACGTTGGGGGTCCTGTCTACCGCCGGCATCGGTTCCTTCGGAGCCGGCGACGCGAGCAACGGCTTTCGCAACCCCTTCGTGCTCGAATCGTCGGGCGTAAGGGTCGCGCTGCTCGGTTATGCAGATGCGTCGACATCGGCTGTCTTCGGGAGCGAGTCCACCGTCGGCGTGGCGAAGTTCGACTTGGAGCGCGTGTTGGCCGACATGGCTGACGCTCGTAGGGCCGGATCCGACAGGGTCGTGGTCCAGCTCCATTGGGGCGAAGAGCAGGTAGGGCTGCCGTCGCCGGCTGCGATAGTGGCGGCTAGGCAGATCGTCGCGGCCGGCGCCGACTTGATAATCGGCCACCACTCCCACTGCATCCAGTCGTTCGAGGAGTTCGACGGCAAGCACGTGTTCTACGGGTTGGGCAACTGCGTGTTCCCGGCGCACCGCTCTCCCTCGCACTTCGACGCCAACGGTGTCGCAACGGCGGTCCACGACTCGGTGTCGGCACCGTGGAACCGGACCTCGCTGGCTGTCACGTGGAACCCCGTAGACAACTCGGTGCGGATCGCTCCGATGGCGTTCGTCAAGGGACGGCTGCGCTCTGGCCGCTTCTCGCCGCTTAGCTATCGCTTGCCTGACCGATCGATGGAAGAGCATGCGCTCGCGTTCGAACGCTCTCTGCGGCTGGGCAAGTTGCGCTACACGCTGGCGCGCTTCGCGCAGCGTCCTAAACTTCCCGGCATCCGACATGTGAGGGGCGTCTGGCGCATCGTGACGGGGTCGGGGCGATGAACTCGCTGCGAGGGGCCTTGTGGACCTCGCGACTGCGCGCTGGAGGGCCGGCTCTCGAGTACTACGCCCGCCTGCGTGCGTGGGCGGCACTCGACGCGCGAGCTGCTCAGGACATCCAGCACGAACGCCTGACCGCGCTGCTGCTCCACGCGCACGGACACGTCCCTTACTACCGGCCACTGCTCGAGGATGCCGGAGTCGTGAGAGGTGGCCGCGTCGACCTCGCGAGCTTGGCCTCCCTGCCGGCGTTGGACAAGAGGGTGTTACGCACGCGTTTCGACGACCTTCGCTCGCGTCATCCGGGAGCCGAGCGCGCGCAGGTCGAAACCACCGGCGGCTCCACAGGCGAGCCCGTGCGCTTCTTACTCGATGCCGATTGGCATCAGTGGAAGATAGCCATCAAGCTTCTCTTCGACTCCTGGACCGGCTACCGCCCGGGCCAGCCGTTCGCCGTGTTGTGGGGAGCGCATCGCGACATCGACGAGTCGCGCGAGGGTCTCGCGGCCAGGCTGGGCAGGTGGACGCGCAACGAGATGGTGCTCAACGCCTTCAGCATGGACCAGGCAGTGATGCACGACTACCTCGAGCGGCTCGACGCGTTCAGGCCCAGACTCCTCTTGGCTTACGCCCAGAGCATCTTCGAGTTGGCGAGGTTTGCGTTGGCGGAGGGTCGTGAGGTGCGTGGAATCGGCGCGATCATGACATCGGCGACGACCCTCGACCCGCACATGCGCCGCACCATCGAGGCGGCATTCGGAGTCAAGGTCTACAACCGCTACGGTTCGCGCGAGGTAGCCGACGTGGCTTGCGACTACGGCGACGGCAACGGCCTCGTGATATGCGCGCCCACCCACTACGTCGAGGTGGTGAGGCCCGACGGCTCCGCCGCGGCTCCGGGCGAAACCGGCGAGATCCTCGTCACGCCGCTCATCGGCAGTGCGATGCCGCTGCTTCGCTACCGGATCGGGGACGTCGCGACCATGCCAGACGCCCATCACGCCTCGCATGCAACCCTGGCACCGGCATGGCCGCGGTTCGCCGAGGTCACAGGCAGGGTCACCGACATCTTCTACACGGCCCGAGGCGCCAAGGTCTACGGCGGCTACTTCACCCAACTGCTCTACAGCCAAGACTGGATCAAACAGTTCCAGGTAGTGCAAGAGGAGTACCGGCGCATTAGAGTCAACGTGGTGCCTACCGACACCGATGTCACGCAAGACGCAGTCAGGGCGCGCCTCGAAGGCTTCATCGCCGGCGCGCGGCGCGTCATGGGAGACGACTGCGTCGTAGATACAGCAGTGGTGGACGAGATCGCACCTGGTCCGACCGGCAAGCACCGCTACACGATCTCGAGCCTGGGACCGCCGTCATGAGCCTGTTTCGAGGAGCAGATCCGAGCGGTGTCTCTATCAGGGTCCAGAGGACGCCGCGCAGCGAGCTCGTCGACTGGCTGTTGGCGGGTTCGGTAGTCGTCTTCGTTCTCGGCTCGTACCTGGTCTCGGCGATACCGGGTCTCTCGCGGATCCCTCACGCCGCTGTGCTGGTCATGGGTTTCGCTTTGGTGCTCCGCTCCAGCAGGTCGCCGCTACGGTTACGGCTCGAGCCGGTGGTCCTGGTGTTCTGGGCGTTCTTCGCTTTCGCCGCAGCGAGCGTGCTCTGGTCGCAAGACCACGGGGTCGCTTTCGTGAGCCTGGTGGGGTTGGCCGTTGACGTGGTCGGAGCGACGCTCGTGTGGGCCGCGCTCCAGAACGGATTGCGGCCGATCCTCATCGCGGTGACAGCAGGGATCGCGGCTTGCGTGCAGGCGGCGATCGGGCTGAACCAGTACTTCGTCGAAGGCTTGATGCGCACCGAGGGCCTCACCGGTAACGCCAACTCGTTGGCGCTGCAACTGGCAACGACCGCCTTCCTACTGCTCCTGGTGGTGCCGAGGGGCCGGTGGAGTCACGTGGTTGCTCTCGGCCTACTCGTCGTCGCCACCCTCACCACTGGTAGTCGCAAGCTCGTCTTCGCTTGGGCTTCGTACGGCTTCTTGTTGCTGACCTCACTGGCTGGACGCCTGAGGCGCTCGACCCTGCTGATAGCCTCGCTGCTCATGCTCCTACCGCTCGCCGGCTGGTTGGGCGCCGCTTATCTACCGACGCTGTTCGGTCCGCTCGGCGAGCTCGAGTTCTTCCAGCGCGTCGACGGCACGTTCAGGGGTCGTGAGACCGACGTGCGCGCCGGTCTCATCGAAGAGGCGATGGAGCGATTCAGGGAGCGACCTATCGCCGGATACGGCATCGATCAGTTCGCTCTGCTGAGCCGCTACTCGACCTACTCCCACAACAACTTCACCGAGCTGCTGGCCAACTTCGGCGTGATCGGGTTCGCCATCTACTACCTCGTGCATGCGCTGCTCATCGCTCGCGTGCTACCTGCGGCTCTGCGCGGCCAGACCCAGGCGATCGTCGTGCTCGCCATGCTAGGCATGGTGCTGCTCATGGACGTCGCACGTGTCTCATACGCCAGCCGCCTGCTGTGGCTCGTGTTCGCCGTCGTCGCGTACTACTTCCCGGCAGGTGCCGGCCGGCCGGCCGGTGGCAGTCGATGAGCCGCGGCGCCTCCGAAGATGCGTTGAGGCGCCTGACTCTCTACCTCGCCGACCTCGACGGCGGCGGTGCCGAGCGCATGATGGTGGCCATCGCCAACGGCATGGCGCGACGCGGCGTGACCGTCGACCTGGTGGTGGCCGACCCCAAGGGCCCTTACCGAGATGAGGTGTCGAGCGCGGTGAACCTCGTCGACCTCGGCAGCGCCGGAGTCGCCAAGAGCCTGCCGGCTCTGGTTCGGTACCTACGGCGCGAACGGCCGCAAGCGCTGTTGACCACGCTTCCGCACAGCAGCCTGATAGCGCTTGCCGCCAGATCGTTGGCCGGCACGAGGACCCCCGTCATCGTTCGCGAAGCGAACACGCCCACGCGAGCGCGCCAACCTTGGGAGTCGCGGAAGATGCATGGGGTTCACTGGCTGATGCAGCGCGCCTATCCGTTCGCAGATGGGGTCATCGCCGTGTCGGCAGGCGTGGCGGACGCGCTTCGCACCGTCGTCGGCCTCAAGGCTGAGGCTGTCCGCGTGCTCTACAACCCGATAGTGACAGCCGAGCTGCGCGCGATGGCCGACGAGGTTCCCGACCATCCGTGGCTGGCGGGCGCCGAAGGGCAGCCGGTAGTCCTTGGAGTCGGCAGCCTCACGGCCCGCAAGGACTTCGCGACATTGATAGCTGCCTTCGCCGAGGTGCGCAGGGCGCGGCCATGTCGGCTGGTTATCCTGGGCGAGGGGCCTGAGCGCGCCAACCTGCAGGCGCTGGCCGTCGAGCTCGGAGTCGCCGAGGACCTGGCGCTACCCGGGTTCGTCCCCAACCCCTTCGGGTACATGGCGCGCGCCGATGTCTACGTGCTCTCCTCTCAATTAGAGGGCCTTCCCGGAACTCTCGTGCAGGCGATCGCGTGTGGCTGTCCACCGGTCGCGACCGACTGCCCCAGCGGCCCACGTGAGGTGCTGGAGGACGGGCGCCTCGGCCCGCTGGTCGCCGTGGGTGACGCGCGTGGCATGGCAGCCGCCATAGAGGCGCAGTTGACTTCGCCGACACCTGAGGCCGAACTGAAGGCGGCAAGCTTGCGCTACGACGCCGACACCGTGCTGGGCGCCACCTACGAGTACCTGAGAGAGTTCATCTGAGACTCTCGTAGATGATCATCGCGACCGGCACGTAGACGTCGCGCAGGTTCTCACGCACCTTCGTGTAAGCCCCGACAGACAGCTGTGCCGCCTTGCCGGTCTCGTCCCAGGCGCTGACGAGCGCGAAGGAGCTGATCACATAGCGCAGGGGGGTGAAGCGCGTCCAGTCGCGTTCGCCCGAAGCGACGAGCCCCGCACGACGCTCGCCTCCGCCGATGTCGCGCGCGAAGCTATCGGAGCCGTCGTCCATGATGAACTCGGTCAGCGACCTGGCAAGTCCCCGCAACACCCAGTCGCTCTCCCAACCGCGCGCGCCGGCGAGGTGCAGTTCGACGACGTCGCTATAGACCATCCGGGCATAGACGGACGGCATCAGGTACTCGACACCGCCGCCTTCAGACAGCAGGCTCATCGGTGTGACGATGGCCACCCCACCGTCGGTCTTGACCTCGCGCAGGTTCCCCTGCACGATTTCAGTCAGGCGCGAGGCCTCGCGCGCGTACTCCTGTCGTCCCGTCAGCAGCGCCATGTAGTGGAGGTAGCGCACGAAGTCGACGGACTCGTGCATGTGCGGCCGAGAGATGAACGGGAAGCGCGGCCACGGCGTGCGGTTGCGCTCACGCCACTTGGCCTCGAAGTGGTCGACCAGGTACTCGGTCCAGAAGTCTGCCCGCTCGCGGTAGTCGACGCCTGAGGGGCTGTCCAGATCCTGGTTGACGCGGAACGCCCACGCCATCGCGGCCACCAGCGCATGCGTGCGCATCTCATCCGTGACGTGGATGTCGCGGCCAAGGTAGTCGTCGTCCGTCGAGCGCCGCCACACCCAGTTCAGGTAGCCGTCGCGCCCTTGCGACCCGAGCCCGGCCGCCCCGCGCCAACTGTCGGCCAGCTTCGAGCGCATGTGCTGCGCGAGCCGGTCGACCTCGTCGAGAAGGGCGAGGTCGCCGGTGAAACGCAACGCCATGAGCAAGGCAGAGATGTGCGTGTTGATGGCTCTCGAGTAGTAGTAGAGGTCGTCTGACACGACCATGTGCATGATGAGGCCGACCTGATTCTCGTCATTGACGACGCGCCAGAGCTCCTCGTACCAGCAAGCCAGGTCAGCGCTTAAGTCGGCTGCCGAGAAGTCAGGGTCTCCTCGCAGGTCCGGAGTGCGCCCCACGCCGTCTCCAGACGAGGTCACGTCCACCATCTGCAGCGTGCAGCCGCTGTCGTCGACTCGCACCTGAAGCAGCTCACGCGGCAGTGGTGACGAGCGCGGAGGCGACATGGAACTCGGCAACGCGGCGTTGGCAGTTCCGGGAGGCACGCAACCTGCAACGACCAGAAACAGGACCGAGACGACCGCGTTCGGCAGAAAGACACGGCGCGCGCGAGTCACGTTTCGCAGTATAGCGACGAAGGTCCGCCTTGCCTCAGT
This sequence comes from uncultured bacterium, assembly GCA_964392895.1. Classification (GTDB taxonomy): domain Bacteria; phylum Deinococcota; class Deinococci; order Deinococcales; family Trueperaceae; genus CAYMRL01. The sequence continues at coordinate 132,262 of CAYMRL010000002.1, read as the reverse complement.
GACGCTTTATGCCTCGCCTCGGCTACGGCGCTCGTAGAGTATCCACTGCTGGAGACCGCCGCCTTGCGTCGTTGGCGCTGCAAGGGTCGTGGTCATAAGCGGGTATCTAAGGTAAGCGTGGACATGAGCATGCAACCGATCGAGCGCTCCGGTCTGGCCGAAGCGAGTGAAGAGAAGATAGCTGTCATCGGCCAGGGCTACGTCGGCCTGCCGGTGGCGTTGGCCTTCGCGCGCGCCTACCCAGGAACCGTCGGATTCGATATCGACGCGGCCAAGATAGCGCGCCTGGCGCGTGGAGTCGATGCGACTGGCGAGTTCGACAGCGAGGTTCTGCTCTCATCCGGCCTGGAGTTGACCGCCGATGTAGGCCGATTGGCGGGCACCACTTTCTTCGTCGTCGCGGTGCCAACTCCCGTCGACTCTCGGCAACGCCCCGACTTCGGTCCGCTGCTGTCAGCGTGCCGCCTGGTCGGCCCAGTCCTTCGGCCAGGAGCGGTCGTCGTCTTCGAGTCGACCGTCTACCCGGGTGCGACTGAGGAGGTGTGTGGCCCAGAGTTGGAGAGAGCGTCGGGGCTGCGCGCCGGCAGCGACTTCAAGCTCGGCTACTCGCCCGAGCGGATCAACCCTGGCGACAAGGAGCATACGCTCGAGCGCATCGTGAAGGTCGTCGCCGGCCAGGACGATGAGACGCTCGAGCGAGTCGCGCGCGCCTACGGAGCCATCGTAGAGGCCGGGGTGTACCGCGCCCGCTCGATCCGCGTCGCAGAAGCCGCCAAGGTCATCGAGAACACGCAGCGCGACCTCAACATCGCCCTCATGAACGAGCTAGCGATCTTGTTCGACAAGCTCGACATCAACACCATCGAGGTCTTGGAGGCCGCCGGCACCAAGTGGAACTTCTTGCCGTTCCGGCCAGGCCTCGTCGGCGGCCACTGCATCGGCGTCGACCCCTACTACTTGACGAGCAAAGCAGAAGAGGTTGGCTACAGACCCGAGGTGATACTCGCAGGACGCCGCATCAACGACGGCATGGGGGCGTACGTCGCGCAGCGCCTTGTGAAGATGCTGGCCGGTAGCGGCGTCAACGTCGCTGCCGCGCGCGTGGCAGTGCTCGGCCTCACCTTCAAGGAGAACGTCTCCGACCTTCGCAACAGCCGCGTGCCTGACATCGTCGAGGAGTTGGCCGAGTTCGGGGTCGACGCCATGGTTCACGACCCGCTCGCGGACGCCGCCGAGGCGCGCGCGGAGTACGGCATCGCGCTTTCGACGACAAGCGACCTCGCCGATCTCGGCGCCGTCGACGCGGTCGTGCTTGCAGTCCCGCACGCCCACTACCTGCGCGACCTGCGGGCCGCGCTGCCGCTCCTGCTGCCGGCCGGCGGTGTTTTCATCGACGTCAAATCCGCTTTCCGACCCGTTGACATGCCGACGGGCGTGACTTACTGGAGCCTCTGAATGAGCAGACCCGAACGAGCGGCCGTGGGCGCGTGACCATGAAGCGCATACTCGTCACGGGTGCCGCCGGCTTCATCGGCTATCACGTCGCTGAGCACCTGCTCTCCCGCGGCGATGTCGTCGTCGGCGTCGACAACGTCAACGACTACTACGACGTCTCCCTCAAGGAGGCTCGCCTCGCCAGGTTGGCCGAAAGGCCCGGCTTCTCTTTCGAGAGGCTCGACCTGGCCGACAGGGCCGGCACTGCCGGGCTGTTCGCTAGATCTGGCGCTGAGGTCGTCATCCACTTGGCCGCCCAAGCCGGCGTGCGCTACTCGCTCACCAACCCGAGTGCCTACGTCGACAGCAACTTAGTCGCATTCACGAACGTGCTCGAGGGGTGCCGCCACAACTCGGTGAGTCATCTGGTGTACGCGTCGTCAAGCTCCGTGTACGGAGGCAACAGCAAGATCCCGTTCCGAGTGGAGGACAACGTCGACCATCCGTTGAGCCTCTACGCAGCCAGCAAGAAGGCCAACGAGCTGATGGCGCACACCTACTCCCACCTGTTCAGGCTACCCACGACGGGCCTGCGCTTCTTCACCGTCTACGGCCCGTGGGGACGCCCGGACATGGCGATGTTCCTCTTCACCAAGGCGATGCTCGCCGGCACGCCCATCGACGTCTTCAATGCGGGCGACATGCGCCGCGACTTCACTTACATCGACGACATCGTCGAGGGCGTCGTCAGGGTCGCCGATCGCGCGCCTGAGCCCGATCCGGCATGGAACGCCACCGATCCTGACCCGGCGAGCTCCAACGCTCCGTACCGGGTCTACAACATCGGCAACAGCCGGCCGGTGCCGCTGCTCGAGCTCATCTCCATACTTGAAGACGAGCTAGGCGTGAGCGCCAAGAAGAACCTGCTCCCGATGCAACCTGGCGACGTCGCCGAGACCTTCGCAGATGTCAGTGCGTTGGAGCGCGACGTCGGGTTCAAGCCAGACACGCCGTTGCGGACAGGCGTGAAACGCTTCGTAGCTTGGTATCGCGACTTCTACGGACTGCCGTGATCACTGTCATCTTGCCGGTCCGCAACGAGGCCGGCTACATCGAAGGCGCTATCCGATCCATCCAACGGGCCGCAGAGCTCATCTCCGAAACCCAGCTCGAGATACTCGTGATAGACGGCGCGAGCGAAGACGGGACCCGTGCTGTAGTCGCGCAGCTAGCCGACACCGACCCCCGCATCCGTCTCCTCGATAACCCACAACGCACCGTGCCACACGCCATGAACCTAGGCATCAAAGCCGCCAAAGGCGACATAATCATCCGCCTCGACGGCCACGCCGAGATCGAACCGGAATTCATCGCCAACGCACTAACAGAGCTACGAGCCCACCCCGAATGCGCCTGCGTAGGCGGACCTATCGACAACGTCAACCAGGGCCAGGCATCGCAGGCGATCTCCGACGCGATGGCCTCGGCTTTCGGAGTCGGCAACGCGCGCTTCCGCACCGGCGGCCACGACGGCTACGTCGACACCCTCGCGTTCGGCGCCTACCGCAAGAGCGACCTATTGGCTGTCGGACTCTACGACGAGACGCTGGTCCGCAACGAAGATGACGATCTGAGTTTCCGGCTCATCAAGGCCGGCCGCAAGATCTGGTTCTCCAACCGCATCAGGTCGCGCTACTACGTGAGATCCGAACTCGGCAAGCTCTACCGCCAATACTTCCAGTACGGCTACTGGAAGGTCTACGTCAACCGCAAACACGGCACCGTGACGAGTCTGCGCCAGCTGGCGCCACCGCTCCTCGTCGTGGCCATCGCCGCCTCGGGGATCTTGGCGCTGGCCGCGCCTGTGTTTTGGCCGGGTCTGGTCGCGTTGCTGTGTAGCTACCTCATGGTTGCCGCCTTCTTCACGCTGCGCGCCGCCGACTCGTTGCGTGCGGCTCCCAAGACCTTCCTCGCCTACCTGGCGCTTCACTTCGGCTACGGGCTCGGCTACTTGTACGGGCTCAGGGACTTCGCGCTACTGAGACGTCGACCTCTCGTCGGAACCACGCGGCTCACGCGATGACGACAGCCGTCTCTTTCGTCATGCCGGTCCGCAACGAGGCCGGCTACATCGAAGGCGCTATCGGCTCGATACGACGAGCCGCGGAACTCGTACCCGATCTCGAGCTCGAGATCCTTGTCGTAGACGGTCTCAGCGACGACGAGACGCGCACGATCGTGAACCGACTGATCGAAACCGATAATCGCATCCGTCTCCTCGACAACCCACAACGCACCGTGCCACACGCCATGAACCTAGGCATCAAAGCCGCCAAGGGCGAAATAATCATCCGCCTCGACGGCCACGCCGAGATCGAACCGGAGTTCATCGCCAACGCACTAACAGAGCTACGAGCCCACCCCGAATGCGCCTGCGTAGGCGGACCTATCGACAACGTCAACCAGGGCCAGGCATCGCAGGCGATCTCCGACGCGATGGCCTCGGCTTTCGGAGTCGGCAACGCGCGCTTCCGCACCGGCGGCCACGACGGCTACGTCGACACCCTCGCGTTCGGCGCCTACCGCAAGAGCGACCTATTGGCTGTCGGACTCTACGACGAGACGCTGGTCCGCAACGAAGATGACGATCTGAGTTTCCGGCTCATCAAGGCCGGCCGCAAGATCTGGTTCTCCAACCGCATCAGGTCGCGCTACTACGTGAGATCCGAACTCGGCAAGCTCTACCGCCAATACTTCCAGTACGGCTACTGGAAGGTCTACGTCAACCGCAAACACTGCACCGTCACCAGCCTCAGACAGCTCGCTCCGCCGCTGCTGGTGGCCGCGCTTGCGCTACTCGCTGCCCTGGCGGTGCCGTGGCCTCCGGCACGATGGCTGTTGGCGCTCGTCGCCGGCGCCTACACGATGTCTGCGTGCGTCTTCGCCAGCCGTACGCGTCCGACTTCTTTGCGTCACCTGCTGCTAGTGATCGGCGCCTTCGCCACGCTCCACGTCGCTTACGGCCTCGGTTACTGGTCTGGACTGCTCGATTTCGTCGTTCTGCGCAAGACCCCTGCCGCGAAGAGCAGCGAACTGAGCCGCTGAAGCACGCGCGTCGGGGCCGGCGAACCGACCTTCACAGCCGGCGCGCCGGAACGGAAGTGGGCTAACGAAGGTCACATGATGCGCTCCTATCATCCTTATCCGATGGCCGACCTGACTCCTGGCGTGACGCTGAGGGAGATGACGAGCAGAGACCTGCCTGAGGTAGCCAGAGTGCATGTCGCGGCGTTCGGCGACTCTCTGCTGAGCAAGCTGGGTACCGGTATCGTCGAGCGTTACTACGCGTGGCAGGTATCTGGTGTGAACACCGTCAGGGCGGAGGTGGCGATCTGGGACTCTCACGTGGCTGGGTTCGCAGTGGGTGGCGAGTTCAAGGACAGCTTGCGCGGCTTCTTCAACGGCAACCGCAGCTCGATAGCCATGGCCGTGCTGAGTCGGCCCCACCTGCTCGCAGATCCATTGCTGTGGGAGCGCCTGGCTCTGCTGAGGAAAGTGTTCAGGCGCGCCAGGCGGAGACGTCTCAAGATCGCTAGGGGCGCCACGCCAGTTGCGTCCACGCCTGCGTCAGAGGTGGCGAGCGCTGGGGAGAGCGATTCGAGGCCCTCGGCGCTGCCACCGTTCAACGTCCTTGCCATCGCGATCCACCCGGATCGCCGCAGGCTCGGGGTAGGCCGTCGGCTGATGCAAGATCAAGAGCTCACCGCCGCGAGTTGGGGAAGGGACCGCATGATCCTAACCGTCAACAACGGCAACAAGGAAGCCGTGGAGTTCTACCTTCGTTGCGGGTGGGAGCTGGCCTCGGCGAACGGGACGCACGAGGTGAGGATGCAGAAGCGTCTCGGCGCCGTCAGTTAGGTCGGCGACTACGAGAGAGGCGCTCGTCATAGCGAGGACAGTGAAGCGCCATTAGGCTAGGTTCAGCACGGACGGCGTCACAGAGACGCCAAAAGCTGGGCAGTGGCGCACCGACGCCGGCCCAATGAGACCGACTTAGGAGCATCCGATGCCGCGCGACACCTACCTCCCATACTCACCGCCTTCGATCGGACCAGAGGAGATCGAAGAGGTAGTCGCGACCCTCAAGACCGACTGGATCACCACGGGCCCGCGCACCAAGCAGTTCGAGAAGCAGTTCGGCGCCTACGTCGGCGCGCCCGACGCGACGTCGCTGATGCTCAACTCGTGCACGGCGGGCCTGCACGTTGCGCTGGTAGCGCTCGGGGTCGGCCCCGGCGACGAGGTGATAGTCCCCACGCTGACCTTCGCCGCCACGGCCAACGTGGTCGAGCACGTCGGCGCCAAGCCCGTCCTCGTCGACGTGCAGAGCGACACCCTGTGCATCGACCCCGAGGCGGTGCGCAGAGCCATCACCCCGCGCACCAAGGTCATCATCCCCGTCCACTACGGCGGCCACCCCGCCGACCTCGATCCGCTGTTCGAGATCGCCTCCGAGTACGGCGTCGAGATACTCGAGGACGCCGCGCACGCCGCCCCCACCCACTACCGCGGCGTGATGGTCGGGAGCAGGGACAACTTCGCCTCGTTCTCGTTCTACGCGACCAAGAACCTGACCACCGCCGAGGGCGGCGCGCTGACAGGGCATCCCGAGCTGCTGGGCCGCGCGCGCGTCATCGGCCTTCACGGCATGTCGGCCGACGGCTGGAAGCGCTTCGACAAGGCGGGCTCGTGGGAGTACGACATCGAGATGCCGGGCTTCAAGTACAACATGACCGACCTGCAGTCCGCGATCGGCATGCATCAGCTCGAGAAGCTGCGCGGCTTCCACGCCCGCCGCCAGGAGGTGGTCAGGGCGTACAGCGAGGCGTTCTCCCAGCACCCCGGCCTGGAGGTGCCGACAGAGCGGCCCGACGTCTCGAGCGCCTGGCACCTCTACGTGCTGCGCATCCGCCCCGAGATCCTCGGCGTCTCACGCAACGTCTTCGTCGACGAGCTCAAGGCTCGCAACATCGGCTTCAGCGTCCACTACAAGCCGCTGCACATGATGAGCTTCTACGCCAACAAGTACGGCTACGAGCCGTCCGACTTCCCGGTGGCGGAGGACGCCTACTCGCGCATGATGTCGCTGCCGCTGCACCCGCGGCTCACCGATGGGGACGTCGCCGACGTGATCGAAGCTGTCCTGGAGATAGCCGGGCAGCCTCAGGCGGTAGGTGCCGCTCGGTGACGGCCGCGGCAAGCGGCGCAGGCGACGACCTGCTGAGAAGGGCGCTGGATGTGGTCGCTTCCACCGCGGGGCTGGTCGTGCTGCTGCCTTTCACCCTCCTGACGGCGCTGGCCGTGGCTGTCGACTCGCCGGGGCCAGTGCTGTTCCGGCAGCGTCGCGTCGGGCTCAATGGGCGCGAGTTCGAGATCCTCAAGTTCAGGACGATGCGCGTCGACGCGGAAGCAGTCGGTGGTCAGCTGACCGTTGGCACCGACCCACGCGTCACACGCGTCGGCAGATTCCTGCGCGCCAGCAAGTTCGACGAGATACCGCAGCTCTTCAACGTGCTCCGCGGAGACATGTCGCTGGTGGGCCCTCGTCCCGAGGTTCCGCGCTACGTCGCTCTCTACACACCTGAGCAGCGGCAAGTGCTTAGTGTGAGACCCGGCATCACCGATCCGGCATCGATCGCCTACCGCAGCGAGAGCCAGCTCATGGCCAACGCCGCTGACCCGGAACGCCTCTACATCGAGGAGTTGATGCCGCGGAAGCTCGACCTCAACCTCGAGTACTTGAAGCGCCGCACCGTCGGCTCCGACATCGGGGTCGTCTTGCAGACGATCGTCGCGGTACTCGCGCGGCGCGGCAGTGAGAGTCGTGACCGATGACCAGGGTGAACGGCGGAGCCGCGCTGAAGGTGGCGCTGATCCCGACTCAGTTCCCTTCGCCGGCCGAGACGTTCATCTCGGGTCGGGTGAAGGCGCTCGGCGAGCTCGGATGCGCGGTCTCGGTGTATGCCCTGCGCAACGAGCATCCGCGCGCCGCCGAACTGGCGAAGGAGCGCGGCGTCGAGAACGTGCCTCGCTCTCACACCGAACCGGTAACGCTCGTGCGCGGCACGCTTCGCGCCCTGGCGCGCCCTGCCCTGTTGGTCCGATTCCTGACTTGGATCGTCGGCTCTACCTCTAATGACGCCAAGCAGCTGCTGAAGAGCCTGGTGCTGACGCCGCGCGCGTTCGAGATCCTCGCTGCCCTCGAGCGCGACACCCCCGACGTCGTTCACGCCGAATGGGGGCACTACCCGTCCCTGGTTCTCTGGCTCGTCCAGCGGCGCATGCCCGGCGTGGTCACGTCCATCGGCCTCATTGCGCACGACCTCGATCTCGGACTCGGCTGCACGGTGGCCGCCACCCGCGGCTCGCAACTGGTCAGGTCGAGCACGCTTGAGAACGTGGCCCAGATCAGAGCCCTCACCGGCGTTCCGGCCGAGCGCATCGAGGTCATATACGACGGTGTCGATGTCGACGCTATCGACGAGGTCACCCGCCGAACTCAGAAGGTTCCTGGCCGTGTCGTCGTCGTCGCGCGCCTCGTGGATGAGAAGCGTATCGACCACGTGATCGAGGCTTTTGCTCTTGCGGCTCGCGCTGAGCCGACGGCCAGCCTTCACGTGCTCGGTGAGGGCCCTGAGCGCTCTAAGCTCGAAGCGCTCGCGGAGTCGCTGGGTCTCGCAGGGCGGACGCGGTTCCTGGGTCACGTCAGCCACGACCTCGTGCGAGAGGAGGTGGCGCAAGCCGAGGTTCTGGCACTGCTGTCAGAGACCGAGAGGCTGCCGAACGTAGTGAAGGAGGGGATGGCGGCGCGCTGCGTCTGCATCACTACCCGCACCAACGGCATCGGCGAGCTGGTCGAGCACGGCGTGACCGGCTTCGTGCTAGGGCACGGAGAGCAAGATGAGGCGGGGCGCCTGATGGCTTGGGCCATGCGAGAGCGGGCAGCGGCGGTAGCGATGGGTGAGGACGCCCGACGCTTCGTCGGCGAGCGGTTCGACCACATGAGTAACGTGGGGCGTTTCGTCGACGCCTGGCTGGAGGCCCGAGCCTCGCTGCGCCAAGCGGCGAGCGCGCCTAGCGCTCACCGGACGAGCGCTGCGTAATGCTCCGCCAACTCGCGGTTCAGCCTCTGTGAATCGAACTCGGCTTCGACCTTAGCGCGTCCGGCAGCGCCCATGCGCGCCCGAAGGTCGGGATCGTCAGCCAAGCGCGCCAGCTTCTCGGCCAGTGCCAGAGAGTCCCGCTCAGGCACCAGGAAGCCGCTGACGCCGTCGTCGATCAGCTCCGGGATGCCGCCGTGGAAAGTGCTCACGACCGGTAGGCCGCACGCCATCGCCTCCTTGGCTACGTTGGGGATGCCCTCCATCTGACCGTCGCCTCCGGTGACGCTCGGTGCCACCAGCGCATCGGATCTCGCCAGCCACCCCAGCACGCCCGCCTGGTCCTGCTGACCAGCGAACGTGACACGCTCGTCGAGCCCGAGAGCCAGCACCCGCTCCCGCAGCATGGGCTCGAGTGGACCGCTGCCTACCAGGGTCAGGCTGACTTCGCGCACGCCGCCGCCGAAAGGAGTCTGTCGGGCGGTCAGCGCGGCCACTGCGTCCAGCGCGTACTCGACACCCTTCTTCTCGACGAAGCGCCCGATGAACAGCGTCCTGAGCCTGCCCGGTGACGCTCCGGTGTAGTCGCGCTTCTTGAAGCGCTCCAGCGGAGTGCCAGAGTGATGAACGTGGGTCCTCGCCGGCGGTGCACCGTGCTCGAGGAGCCTCCTGCGCAGATCGCGCGAGACCGGCAGGAACAGGGCTCCTTCACGAAAGAGCTTGTCGTAGGCGTGCGGCTCTCTCACGAGCTTCGATGTCGTGTCGGCACCCCGGAAGGAGGTGACGACGGGCACGCGGCGTCCCCAACTGCCCGCCACTGCCAATGCCGCGTCACCGAGGTTCCCGAACTGCGCATGGATGACGTCGTAACGCCGCTCCTTGGCAAACGACAGCGTCGTGATCGCCGGCACCAACGACAGGGTCCGCCTTCCACCGAACGGGTCCAAGCTCGCAAGCACCGACCGCCGCCAGGCCGATCCTCTCAGCATCGAGCCTGCTACCAGCCTCAGCCGCCGCGCATGACTGGCTGGTATCTCCAGATGCCTGACCCTCTCCTTGAGCTTGTAGGCAGCCACGTCGGAGTGCGCGCGAAGGTAGTCACCTGTGGCCAATGGGTAGAGGTCCACCTCGTGCCCGAGGTCGATGAGACCGGTTATCTGATTGAGGATGAACGTGTTGTGGATCTCTGGAAAGACCGGTATCAGGAAGGCGACGCGCACGGTGACCAGAGGTCAGGCGAGAGCGTCTTGGTTGCCGAGCAGCACGCGCCTGGAGGGAAGCAGCTTGCGCACGACACCAGTGACTCCTCGCCTCAGCCTCACTGCCTCGTAGACCACGGGTGTCAATACTCCACCGAACAGGTGATCGATCTGTCGATACGCCGCCCAGCGCTCCTTGGTGCTCGGGTTCGCCGAGGCTATCCGGTAGCACTTCTGGCACAGGTAGCGCTTGCCTGCCTCCATCCGCTCCTTGGGTAGGTCGGGCAGCTCCTCTGCTATGACGCTCAACAGGTGGAGCGCGTCCTCGGCCCACTCGACAGCCGACCTGGCCGAGCCGCGGTTGGCTTCATGGCGCCTGAAGCTGGCGAGGGGCTCGCTGACCTCGACGTGCCCGTACCTGACCATCAGCTGCACTGTCGCCTTGACGTCCTGGTAGAGCCCGTGTGGCGACTCGAAGCCGCCGACAGACCTCAGATGCGCGGTGTTGTACAGCGTCGACGCCAGGTAGAGAGGCGTCTTGCGATCGAACCAGTCACCGATGACATCCCCGGGGCTCATAGGTGGCTGCGACAGGCTCTGCACGGCGAGCTCGCGGTTCGAGCCGTCTATCACCTTGGCGCCGGTGCGCACCAGACCGATGTCGGTGTTGCCGCACAGCGCCTTCACGCAGGAGGAGACGAACGCGGCGTCGATGACATCGTCGTCGTGGAAGAGCAGGAAGTACTCGCCGGAGGCGTTGTCGAGGCAGGCGTTGAAGTTGGCGCGGGCTCCTATGTTGCGTGGGTGCCTGACGTACTTGATGCGTGGATCGTCGAGGCGGCGCATATACGCCTCGGTGCCGTCCGTCGACGCGTTGTCGGAAACGACGATCTCGAGGTTCGGGTAGGTCTGCCCGAGCGCGGCCTGCAACGCTCGCGGGAAGTAGCCATCTAGCCGGTTGTAAGTAGGGATGCCGATCGTGACGAGCGGCAGCCCACTGATGCCGGTCTTAGGCATGGTCCCACCCCTCCAGGTCCGCGTTCCAGCGCTTGACCACGCGCGCCGGCGCTCCAACCGCCATGCACGAGTCCGGGACGCTGCGCGTGACGACGCTACCTGCACCAACGACGCAGCATTCGCCGATCTCGACGCCCGGCGTTACCACCACGTTCTGACCGATCCAGCTACCTCTGCCTATGCGCACAGGCGCCACAGGATCCAACCCCTGATACTTATATGGTACGTCGCCACGCGTCGTGGCGTGAGAACCGTCTGAGATGTACACGTTGGCGGCGAACAGGACGTCGTCCTCGATGACCACGCTGTCGTACGCGATGACTTGCAGTCCGGCGGTCGCGGTCACGCGGTCGCCGATCGTGAGTGTAGGTTCGAACGTCTGCGAGACGTGAGTGCCATCAGGACTCTTGAGCCAGGCGCCGGGGTACCTGGCGCTCGCGCGTAAGACGCTGTTGGGGCCGAGCTTGACACCGGCGCCGATACTTATCCGCTCAGCGTTCTCGACGACAGCCGGCTGAGCCATGAAGAAGCCCTCGCCTACTCTGGCGAAGGGGGGTCTCGAACCCGAACGCCTTCCCAACAGGTTCTTCAACGATCCGAATAGGTCGCCGGCTTTTGCCACTAGCCGAGTATGGCGCATGTGGTCTCGACCGGCGGTGACGTGTGACCACCTGCCATCCCTACTCCATGCGTTAAGGCTCCGAGTCTAAGCTCACATGCGTTCTGGAAAGGCTCGCCTATCATGCAGGACGCTGATGTCGATTCCTGATCTCAAGAAGACTATTGCGAGCCGCAGCGTTCCTCCGGGCGAGGAGTCGCGGTCGGTGATGGAGAGCCTGAGCAAGCTGCTGCGCCTGGTAAGCCAAGAGGATAAGCGTCGTTTCGTCCTGCTGCTTCCAGTCATAACCGGGATGGCGCTGCTGCAGGTCGTCGGCATCGCATCGGTGATGCCGTTCCTCGCGCTGGTCGCCGATCCAGAGCTCGTGTTCAGCGACTCCCGGCTGCGGTGGGTGTACGACACCTTCGGCTTCACTTCCACGCGTGCGTTCCTGGCGTTCGCCGGCGGCGCGTCGCTGGTGCTGTTGGTGCTTAGCAACGTGCTGTCCGCCGTGACCGAGTACATGCAGCTACGTTTCTCGTGGCGCCTCAATCACAATCTCTCGGTGAAGATGCTCAGAAACTACCTCGCGAAGCCCTACGTGTTCTTCCTAGGACAGAACACAGCCAGCCTCGCGACGAACATCCTCGCCGAGGTGAAGCAGGTGGTGAACGGCTTCGTGATGTCAGGTGCTCACCTCGTGTCGCGCTCTGTCGTCGCACTGTTCATCCTCGCTCTGCTGATAGCCGTGAACCCCACGTTGGCGCTGGTGACGTTCGGGTTCCTCGGTCTGGCTTACGGCCTCGTCTTCTTGATAATGCGGCGCGCGATGACCGACGCCGGCAAGAAGCGGTCGCAAGCTGACCGCGCCCGCTTCAGGGCCGCTTCAGAGGCCCTCTCCGGCATCAAAGACATAAAGCTGTTGGGGCGAGAGACGCCCTTCCTGGAGCGCTACACGCGCTGGTCGCGTCAGTACGAGAACAGCATGGCGCGGCAACAGGTGCTCGTCACTATGCCTCGCTACGCGTTCGAGACGATCGCATTCGGTGGTCTGTTGATCATAGTCCTCGTGTCGCTGTTGAACGGCTCGGGCATCCAAGCGATCCTGCCGACGTTGGGCGTCTACGCCTTCGCTTCGTACAGGCTGCTGCCTGCGCTTCAGGTGCTGTTCCAGTCGCTGTCGAGCATGCGATTCAGCGTGACCGCGGTGGACATGCTCTACCGCGACCTCGACATCCTCGAGACAGGGTCGGCGGACGAGCTGCCGGGTACGCCGGCAGAGCCGCTACCCTTCAAGCACCAGATCGAGCTCAAGGGCGTCACTTTCCGCTACCCCGAATCCGAACGCGACGTGCTCTCAGACTTCAACCTGCGCATCGCGGCCAACACTACCGTCGGGCTCGTCGGCACGACCGGCGCGGGCAAGACAACGACGGTCGACGTTCTTCTCGGCCTGCTCAACCCCGACAGTGGCCGGCTCATCGTAGATGGCGTAGCCGTCACAGACGACAACTCCCGCTCCTGGCAGCGCAACCTCGGTTACGTTCCGCAGTTCATATACCTATCTGACGACACCGTGGCGGGCAACATCGCCTTCGGGGTACCGCCAGAAGAGGTCGATCGGGAGCGACTCGAACGGGCAGCGCGGCTGGCGCACGTGCACGACTTCATCGTCAGCGAGCTGCAGCACGGCTATCAGACTGCCATCGGGGAACGCGGGATGAAGCTCTCAGGCGGGCAGAGACAACGGATCGGTATCGCGCGGGCTCTCTATCACGACCCTGCCGTGCTGGTGTTCGACGAGGCCACGAGCGCGCTCGATGGGGTGACAGAGGAGGCGATCTTCCAAGCCGTGAGCCTGCTCGGCAAGTCGAAGACGATCGTCATGATCGCCCATCGCATCAGCACAGTGCGCGCTTGTGACGTCATCTACCTGCTCGACAGAGGGCGAGTAATAGACTTTGGCACCTACGATGACCTGCTCATTCGCAACGACGACTTCAGGGCGATGGCTCTAGGGGGGCACGCCGTGGACGACGGCCTCGAGCGAGCCGCCGGGCCGCGCGGCTGAGTATGAAGAAGGGTGAGGCGGTCAACCACGAGCCTATCTTCGAAGGGCCGTTCAGCAGCCTGGGCCTCGGCACTTTTAGACTGACTCGCAACGGTTGGGCGAAGCTGCTCGTCGATGCTGCCGCGTTCCTGGTCGCGACGCCGGTCGCGCTGCTTATTCGCTACGACGGCATGGCGCCCCCCGGTTCCCAGCTCGTCATCGCGTTCGCTCTGCTGTTCCCGCTCAAGGTCGTGCTCGAGCTGCTGCTCGGCCTTCCCGAGCGCTCGTGGAGCAACCTGACCTTCCGCGACCTCGGCGGGCTTCTGATCTTCGCCCTCGGCAGCGCCTCCATCGGCACTCTCGTTCTGATGCTCCTGAGCGAGCCGACTGGCGTGCCGCGGTCGATAGCGCTGCTGGATGCCGGCGTGGCTCTCGCGCTCATGGCCGGAGCGCGTGCGCTGACTCGCTACCGGCACGAGCAGACTGCCGCATCGTTCGTGGGACCCGACTATCGCAAGCGCGTGCTGGTCGTCGGTGCGGGCGAGGCCGGCGCCATGGCCGTTCGCGAGCTACTGCGCCACCCCGAGACCGGCATGAAACCCGTGGCGTTCCTCGATGACGCCCCCAGCAAGCAGGGTCAGCGCGTCTCTTCCGTTCCCGTGCTCGGCACGCTGGCGATGGCGAAACAGGTCATCCTAGAACGCAAGATCGACGAGGTCCTCATCGCCATGCCTTCGAAGGGGGGCGAGGCGGTGCGCAGCGTCATCGAGCAGGTGAGGCAGGCACGGCCCAACCTCACGTACAAGATCATCCCTGGCATGTACGAGGTGCTGTCAGGTAGGGTCGACGTCAAACGCATACGCGAGGTCGACATCGACGACCTTCTCGGTCGCGAACCGATAAAACTCGATACCGACAGCATCCTCGGCTACCTGCGCGGCAAGCGCGTGATGATCACGGGCGCCGGTGGCTCCATCGGCTCCGAGCTGGTGCGGCAGATCTGCCGCTTCAACCCGAGCGAGTTGATCCTCTTCGGTCACGGAGAGAACAGCATCTACGCGCTCGAGCGCGAGCTCGATCGGGACTGGCCCGAGATCAGGTACCGCGGCGTCATAGGCGCTATCCAGAACGGCGCGCGCCTCGACTACGTCTTCACCCGTTACCGCCCAGACGTGATCTTCCATGCTGCCGCTCACAAGCACGTGCCGCTGATGGAGGAGAACCCGGAAGAAGCGGTGTTCAACAACATCGTCGGCAGCCGCAACCTGATCAACCTGGCGTTGAAGTACAACGTGTCGCACTTCGTCAACATCTCGACCGACAAGGCTGTGAACCCGACCTCGGTGATGGGCGCATCTAAGCGCATGGTGGAGCATCTGGTGCTGACGGCTTCGAAGCGCGCAGGCCCCGACCAGGTGTTCGTGTCTGTCCGGTTCGGCAACGTACTCGGCAGCCGCGGCAGCGTCATCCCGATCTTCAAGAGCCAGATCGCGGCCGGCGGCCCCGTGACCGTAACGCATCCAGACATGGTCCGCTACTTCATGACGATCCCTGAGGCCGCTCAGCTCGTCTTGCAAGCATCGGGCCACGGCAAGAACGGCGAGGTCTACATCCTCGACATGGGCGAGCCCGTGCGGATAGTCGATCTGGCCCGCGACCTGATCCGGCTGTCCGGCCTTCAGCCCGACATCGACATCGAGATTCGCTTCACCGGTATCCGACCGGGCGAGCGCTTGGTCGAGGAGTTGATGACCGAGAACGAGGAGCTCGGGCTCACGCGGCACGAGAAGATCTTCGTCGGGCGTTCTGAGGCCGCCGACCCCGAGGCGCTGACAGCCGCCATCGACGCCTTGCAGGCCGCTGCCATGCGCTCCGATCACGAGCGCATCCGCCTGCTCCTCGAGAACTTCCTGGACGGCTGTCACTTCCAGCGTCGGACGCCGACATCGGGAGAGCGAGCCTCGATGCCCACAGCGTCGGATTGAGCCAGTGACCGCCCGCACTGACGCGTACGTGGTGCATCTGACCTTGGGTGCGATCACGCGGTTCGTTCGCGACCTCATTCTGTGGGGGGCGCCGTTCGCAGTGGCGGCCGCAGCGGGAGCGTTCGTCCTAAGTTCTCGCAGCGAGCCTGTCTTCACCGCATCGGCGAGCATCGTCGCGCCGAAACGGAACCTCAACCTCAACCTCGTCGAGGACGAGCCGACGACGACAGCGCCGCTCGACGCGTTCGCGTACGCGGCCGTGGTTCATCGCGAGGACGTGCTGCTGGCGACCTGGCACAGCTTGAGCACTCTCGGCGCGGTGTCAGGCGAGCCTAGCGTCGCTGCGCTCGCCGAGCTGTCGAGCGCGCTCCGGGTCGACGCCGACGATGAGCGCCTCTCGCTGATGATGTTCGTTCAAGCCGCTGCGCCGACGGCAACCCTCGCCATGATGAGAGCCAGCGCCGCCGCTAACGCGATCATCGCTTGGGACGACGGGCGCGCGAGCCTGGCAGCCGAGCGGGCGGTCTCGCTCTTGGAGACCCAGCAGGACGCGCTGGAGGCGCAGGTCCAACAACTACTAGCTCTAGGTGACAGGGCGTCTTTGGCGCAGACGGCCTCGATCTCGCAGCTGCTCGCCGACAACCGGCATGATCTCGGGTTGGCTCGCTCTCAGGCCGTCGCCGCGCGCGGAGCCCTCGATCTGGTGCAGGATGCCGTCAGCGCCTCGCAGGTGCGTCCGCGACCCATCTACGACGGCATGACCGCGTCTCTGCTGACCGTTCTGGCCGTCGCCGTCGCCCTGCTGATCAGGGGAGCCGTGCGCACCAGGTTCAGCCGGCCGGAGGGGATGGCCGAGGTGAGCGGACTACCGCTGCTGGCGACGTTCTCGACAGCTCCTGGCGGCGACCTCGAGCGCGTGCGGGTCGCCCGACCTCAACTCGGAGCCTCGCGTCCCTCGCGTCGGGCGCTCGCGCCGCGCGCCCAACCTACTGCCGCCGGGAGCCTCGTGACCCTTCCGTTCCTCAAGGCTCATGTCGACCGCGCGCTGCCACAGGGCGGACGGCTGCTGATCGTCGGTGTCGGTCCGCACGACGGCGCTCGGCCCGTTGCCGCCGCCTTGGCCGCGCAGTACCGCACCCGCTCGACCCGCGCCGGGAACGTGAGCGTATCCACGGGACCCGCGCTGCTGACCGCGGCCTCGGCGGTCGAGGAGGCCGCCGCAGCCGATGCGACGGTGCTGGTCGCCGATCCTAAGTCAACGACTCGCCGCGAGCTCGAGCAGGCGCTCGAATGGCTGCGCCTCGCGAACGCCAAGGTAGTCGGGATAGTCTCGTCTCCCGGCCGTGACCCGACCGAGCTCGCAGTAGGGCTCAGGGGTACCCCTTGAAGGTCTTAGTGACCGGCGGAGCCGGCTTCATCGGGTCGCACCTCGTCGAGCGGCTCGCGGGGGCTGGCCACGCCGTAACCGTCCTCGACGACCTCTCGACTGGCAAGACAGTCAACCTACCCACTGACATCGAGCTCGTCGTTGGCGACATCGCCGACAGCAGCGTCTTGGCGCCGGCTATGAGGGGAGCCGACGCCGTCGTGCATCTGGCGGCCATAGCGTCGGTCGAGGCGTCGGTCCGCGATCCGTTAGGGACCAGCCGCACCAACCTCACCGGGAGTCTCACCGTGTTCCAGGCTGCTGCAGATGCCGGCGTGAAGCGGCTGGTGTACGCCAGCTCGGCTGCCGTTTACGGCGATCCCAAGACGGTCCCTCTGCGCGAGGACGCTCAGAAGAACCCTCTCTCGCCGTATGCGGCCGACAAGCTGGCCGGCGAGCACCACCTGGCGCACTACCACCGCTGCGGGAAGCTCGACGCTCGTGCGTTCCGCTTCTTCAACGTCTACGGGCCGAGGCAAGACCCTGCTAGCCCCTACTCGGGGGTGATAAGCGTCTTCGTGGAGCGAGCCAGGCGGCGCCTGCCGCTGAGCATCAACGGCGACGGTAGGCAGACTCGCGACTTCGTGTACGTCTCTGACGTCGTCGACGTGCTCTGCGCGGCCGTCGGGAGTCGCTCGGTCGACGTCGCCACCGGCACGGAACTTCCGGTCCTGAACCTGGGACGAGGCGAGGCCGTCAGCCTGCTAGAGTTGATCGCCGCCATCGGGTCGGTCGTGGGTGGCGAGCCGCCTACGGTGACCTTCGGACCCGCGCGCGACGGTGACATCAGGCACTCGCGTGCGGACGTCACGGCGCTCGAACGGACCTACGGACGACCGCTTACCGCGCTCTCAACCGGCCTCGCCCTGACGCTCGGAGCAGCTTGAGCGCCCAAGAGTCCGCCGAGGCGCGGTCGCTCACTCGAGCAGCCTGACCTCGTCACCGACCCGCAACTCCCCGAGACTGTCATGTATGAGGTTCTGGCCGAACATGACCTTTCCACCTACGCGCCGATAGGTCGCCAGAGTGCGCAAGGGCTCCTTGCCGGTAGCGGCCGTCTCCTGATCGACGGTCGTGATCGCGCAGCGCGCGCACGGTTTACAGACGCGGAACTCGATGCCGCCTATGCCGATGCGCCGCCAACCGTCCTCGGCGAAGGCGTCACAACCGTCTACCACCAGGTTGGGCCGGAAGCGGTTCATGGGCAGTCGAACCTCGCCCTTGGCGGTCAGTCGCTCGTTGAGGTCGTCGAGAGAGGCCTGAGAGATCAGCAGGAAAGGGAATGCGTCGGCGAACCCGACGGTGTCGCCCGGCCGAGCGTAGTCGAGGTCGACCTGTCTGAAGCTGGGCTGCGGCATCTTGACGAGCCTGTACGAAGCGCCGAGGTAGTCGGAGAGCCACTCGTCGGCTGCCGCGTTGGCTGTATGCGCATAGACGGTATCTCCCCACACCCTCACCCGCGCGTTCGACGCCGCGCGCTCGGCCACTACCCTCACGGAGCCGGCCTGTGGCGCTTGGAGCGTCATCTCGTCGCCGGCGACGGCTGCGGCGATGAGGGCGAGCCGCGGCTCCTCGCGTTGGGTGAGGAACTGCCCCTCCCGGTCGACTACCAGCCACTGCCTGTCGTTCTCGAGGCCGGTCGCCACGACGTTCGCGCGGTCCAGGGCGTGGCCCTTGGCGGACTTCAGCGGGTAGATGTCGATCGCGCTTAGCGTCCCGACCGCGACGCCTGACTGGTGCATAGCGCGAAGATACCGCGCGAGAGGGCATAGGTAACGGCGCTGGGAGCGGGCTCTGTGTAACCTTGACAGCGAAGATGATCGTCACTCGCTCGACGGCGGCTCGCGCCGCCCATGTCGGTCTCATCGCGCCCCGGCTCTACAGCAGAGCCGTCGCCACTGCGTTGGCGCTCATCGCGCTGCTCGGTGCCTGTACCGACCAGACTCAGGTGCGCTCCCTCGTCCTGTCGCCCGCCTCTGCGCAAGCGCTGGTCGGTGCCGAAGTAGCGTTCACCGCCGAGCTGACACCCGCGGATCCCGCAGCCGAGTACGTCTGGCAGGCGGCGCACGGCAGCATCATCGGCTCGGGGCCGAGCGTGCAGTACGCGGTTCCTGCCTCGCCCGGTCTCTACACCGTGTCGGTCAGGGTCGACGGCAACCCACCCGTAACGGCCCATGCTTCGGTCCAGGTGCTGGCGGCTCCTCCTGAGATCGCGCTCGGCACGGCCGGCGCCGAGCCTCGCATCGTCACGGGAGGCTCGCTCGAGCTGGTCGTGACGGGTCCCGGCTCCTCGGCCGAGCTGGTGTGGGATGTCAGCAGCGGGTCACTCGACGCCGAGGGCGCGACGGCTGTCTACACCGCGCCGGACGCGCCGGGCTACTACACGGTCGGTGTCGAGATCGCCGGTATGCCCAGCACGAGAACCGAGTTGACCGTCGAGGTACCGGGCGGCCTCCTCGAGGGCTTCACGCTGATAGTCGTCCCCGACACGCAGACGATGGCGCGCTACGCAGCCGGAGCCGCACGCCTCGTCGGCTTGGGCGAGTGGATAGTCGACTCGATAGATGATCGCAACATCGCGTTCGTTACCCAGGTCGGAGACGTCGTATGGCACGCGAACGTGAGCTCACAGTGGACGCGCGCGCGCGCCGGACTCGACCTGCTGCGGGGTGAGGTGCCGTTCTCGGTCGCCCTCGGCGATCACGAGTACTACGAAGAGGAGCAGAAGGACGGCGATACCGGCGCCTACGTGGCGTTCTTCGGCCCGGCGCGCTATGCGAGCTACGACTGGTACCGCGGGTCGCATCCCGACGGGTTGAGTCACTACCAGGTGTTCGAAGCCGGCGGACGCGAGTTCCTGCACCTGAGCCTCGAGTGGGAGCCGCTCGGGCCCGCGAGTGACCCGAGCACACCGCTTGGCTGGGCCAAGAGCGTGCTGGCCGCGCACCCTGACCTGCCTACGATCATCACGACCCACGCCTACCTGTGGGACACCCCTGGCCAGTTGGGCCACTTCCCTGACTCGGCACGCGAAGGTTGGCGCTGGGAGGGCGACACCAAGGTCACGGGGTTCACTACGAGCGGCGAGGGCATCTACCAGGCGCTCGTGCACCCGCATCCGCAGGTCTTCATGGTCGTTAGCGGCCACTACCACAAGTACACCTCCGACCCTGATCGACGCGGTGAGTACCACCAGGTCAGCGTCAACGCGTCGGGTGGCGAGGTCTACGAGATGCTCGCGGACTACCAGTGGATCGGCGTGTCGGCGGACATCGGCGGCGATGACTGGCTCCGCATCATCACCTTCGAGCCCGGCTTCGGCGAGGAAAGCGACCGCATCGAGGTCGAGACCTTCTCGCCCGAGCGCTTCGGCTCGGGCGAGCCGGCGTTCAAGACGGGCGAATGGTCTGAGTTCGGCTTCGACATCGACTTCGCGCAGCGTTTCGCGCAGCGCTGATGCGCGGCGGCGGCTGAGGCGCCCGAGGCGCTGGGAGGCGGGATGGGAGACTTCAACCCGTTGAAGTTCAGCGGCCGCATCGGACGGATGCAGTTCCTCGTCTACGGCGCCGGCCTCGCCCTCCTGCTGTGGGTGATGTGGTTCGGTCTGGTGCTCTTCGTGTTGCCGAGCGACCCTTGGCTGATGTTCACCCTGTTGTTGGGGTTAGTGGTCGTCACGGTCCTAGCGACCTCCAGCTACGGGGCCAGGAGGCTGCAGGACATGAACCAGCCGGGCGCGCTCTACTGGCTCTCGCTGATACCAGGCGTCTCGTTACCCTTCATGCTCGTGCTGCTGCTCGTGCCTGGGACGCCGGGGCCCAACCGCTTCGGGACACGCGCCGGCGCCGAGCGCCACGGCGGCGCTGAGCCCAGCTCTGCACACATCCAGCCGGCGCCGACCGAGCCTTCCCGGTACGCGCCGCCGCTGGTATCAGGCAGAGCCGCGGAGCCGTTCATCGACGAGCCGGAGGGCGAGTTGGGCGAGGAACACTACTCGCACTCACGCGCTGGGGTTCCGGAGAGCCCCCGGCGCGGCGCTGCCTCGGTCGACGTCGGCCTCGGCGTGCTGGTGGACCCTGTCTCGGGCCGCGAGGTCGACGGTGGACGGGTGCACCTCATACGCGTCGCTCAGGACGCGAGCGGCCGTTGGCTGACGGTCTGCGGCCTGCCTGTCACAGGCGGCGGGGCCGGCAGTGGCGCTGTCACCACTGTCGCCGCCGTGACCGCTGACAGCGTCCGCATCGTGGCCGAGGCTGGGCAGCCGACGTGCGTGTCGTGCCTGGCTCGGATGTGAGGCCCTCGACCTAAGCTGCGGGCAGCTTCGGAGCCTTCGGGTCGGCGTAAGCCTTCTCCGGCATTATCGTCACCCAGCCGGGCCGCCCGGGGTCGCGGTCGTAAGGGTAGCCGCCCAGCTCCTTGTACAGCTCGGCGTACTCCGCGACCTTGGCGCGGTCGAGCTCCACTCCCAACCCCGGACCTTGCGGCACTGCGATGGCGCCGTTCTCGTAAGGCATCAGCCCACCCGTGATCACGTCGTCGGCGAGGTGGTGGTAGTGCGCGTCGGCGGCGAAAGCTAGGTTCGGCAGCGTCGCGCCTAAGTGCAGCATCGTCGCGAGCTGCACGCCCAGCTCGCCCGAGGAGTGAACCGCCGTGCCCCACTGGAACGTCTCCAGCACCTGGCCGGCCTTGTGCGCCTGGCGCAATCCACCCCAGAAGGTCGTGTCGAGCAAGACCACGTCGACGGCCTGCAGCCTCAGGTTGGCCGCCAACTGCTCGAAGTTGACCACGACCGTGTTGGTCGCCGTCGGTATGTCGGTGAAGTGACGCAGGCGCCGCATGCCTTCGAGCCCGAAGGTGAAGTCCTCCAGGTAGTCGTTGTTCAGGTCGCCGATGGCCTTGGCGACCTTTACTGACTCCTCGACGCTCCAGACGCTGTTCGGGTCGAGGCGCAGCCTGGCTGCTGGGAACTCCGCGGCCAACGCGCGGTAGACCTCGACGTCGTGATCGGGCGGGAAGACCCCGCCCTTGAGCTTGTGGGTGGTGAAGCCGTGCTTCGCCACCAGGTCCTTGGCGTGCGCGACCATCTCCTCGACGCTCGTCTCGCCGCCGGCACCGCCCTTGCCGGGATGCCGGTAGAAGAGGTAGCTGGCGAACGGCACCTGCTCGCGCAGGGCGCCGCCGAGCAGGTCGCAGGCGCGCAGGTCGTGCTTCTTGCCGATGAGGTCGATGCAAGCGAACTCGAGCGCGGCGTGAAGCTGCATCCTGTTGTTGTAGAGAGAGGCCGTCGGGTTCATGACCTTCCAGCGCAGCAGCTCGAGCTGTTTGGGGTCGTGCCCTATCAAGTACGGCTTGAGGCCTTGGATCGAGAGTTGAGCGCTCTCGCCGCCGCCGCCCATCTCACCGACTCCAACGAGACCGTCGTCGGTCTCGAGCTCGACGAGCGTGCGCACGAAGCGGCCCCAGTGGGCGCCGTTGGCGTGCCGAAGCGGCGCCTGCAGCGGCACCGTGACAGTTGTTGCTCGTACGTCGACGATCTTCACGTTCGCCCTCACACCCATGAACTCTTGACCGATACGAAGTATCGTCCTGGACGGTGACTGTGTCAACGCGGAGCCACAGGTTCACACGAGCGGCCTTCGCGCAGCGAACCTCCTTACACTTTCGGGCGGTCTTTCCGTCTAGCCTACTGGCCGGAAGAGACCGGGAGGAGCGGGAACGCCTTCGCGGCACTCAGGTCACGGCTGGGAGAGTTGCATGGCCGTGACGAACACAGGGCTCGAGAGGGCGCCTGATACTTACGCTTCCCCGGGCCGCGTCGGCGGCTCGGTGATCGGGCGCGGTCTGCGCCTGGGAACGCTAGCGTTGGCAGCGGAGGTGCTGCTCGCGAGTTGCGCGGCTATAACACCGATCGACAACCACGCCTCGTGCATGGACCTGATGCTGGGTACTGCCGTCACGCCCGGAGCCGTCGCACACGGACACGGCGCGCACGGTGTCGGCAGCGGGCTGCAGGCCTACTCGACGGCGTCGCCCGAGCCGAGCGCCCCGCCACCGACGCCGACCCGCAACTGGTCGCAGGCAGCAGGCTGGCCCAGTCGTCAGCTTCCGGTCGCCGGCGACGTCGTCACCATCCCTGCGGGCGACGTGGTGCTTCTCGACGTGAGCCCGCCGCCCCTAGCAGGCTTGAACATCGAGGGCGCGCTGGTGTTCGCTCCCCAGGACCTCGAGCTCAGCAGCGACTGGATCTTCGTCAAGGGCGGCTTCTACGTGGGCAGCGCGCAGCAGGCGTTCACGCACCGCGCGGTCATCACCCTCACGGGCGAGCGCAAGGCCGACAGCGGCTGCCTCGGCAACAAGTACCTGGGGCTGCTTCACGGCACTCTCGAGGTCTACGGCGACCCTGAAGGCTCGAGCTGGACGCGGCTGTCGCAGACGGCGAACGGCGGCGCCGCCAGCATCGTCGTCGACGACGCCTCCGGTTACAGCGTCGGCGACCGGATCGTCATCGCCTCGACCGACTACTTCGCGCGGCAGACCCGCGGCGACGTCGCCGCCGACCGTCAGACCGAGGAGCGCAGCGTCGCGTGGGTGAGCGGCAACACCATAGGTCTCGACACGCCGCTGGGCTACATGCACTTCGGCCAGTCACAGACGTTCGGGCAGGGCACCAGCGGTTTCACCAACACCGTGCTGCAGTCGCGCGCCGAGGTGGCGCGCCTGAGCCGCAACGTCACCATCCGCTCGGAAGCCGCCACCACCGACGCCAGCAGCGACAGGCACCGCTTCGGTGGCCACATCATGGCGCTCGGCGAGAGCCGCGTCCGCCTCGACTCCGTGGAGTTGACGAACCTCGGCCAAGTGGGCGTGCTGCTGCGCTACCCGGTCCACTTCCACCTGATGGGCGACGCCGGCGCCGGCAGCTTCGTGCGCAACTCGAGCCTGCACAACCTCTTCAACCGCTGCATCACCGTGCACGGGACCAACTCGGTGCTGCTGCGCGGCAACGCCGCCTACGACACGTTCGGCCACTGCTACTTCCTCGAGGACGGCGCCGAGAGAGGCAACCTGTTCGACGGCAACCTCGGCCTCATGGCCCGCAAGCCGCCGGAAGGCACCGCGTTGCTGGGCTCCGACTCGACCTTCCTGGGGCCGAGCATCTTCTGGATCACCAACCCCGGCAACGACTTCGTGGGGAACGTCGCTGCCGTCTCGGAAGGCACCGGCTTCTGGTTCGGCCTGCCCGAACACCCGACCGGCCCCTCGTACGCGATCTTCGACGGCGCCAACACCTGGCCGCGCCGCATCCCGCTGGGCACCTTCAGGGACAACCTGGCGCACTCCAACAGCGCCGACGGGCTGCACGTCGACAGGGGCCCGACAGCGGACGTGACCGGCGTGGAGACCACTAGCTATAGGCCGCGCTCCAACCCCGCCGATCCCAGCTCGACGCCGGTGACCGCGGTGTTCCAGGGCTTCAGCGCCTACCGCCACCGCAACAACGCTGTCTGGACCCGCGGCGACAACACGGTCCTACGCGACGCGCTGCTCGTCGACAACGCCATCGGGGCGACCTTCGCCTCCAACAAGACCTGGATCGAGAGCAGCATCGTGGTGGGCGAGAGCGCCAACCTCGGCCACGTGTTCGACTGGGAGACCGCCGGCCTCGACGGCCGCTCGCTGCCCAAGCCCTGGAACTCCAGCTACGCGATCCGCGGCTTCGAGTTCTACGACGGCGACGTGTGGGCCGACGGCGTGCACTTCCAGAACTTCGCGCCGAACGCGCTGAGGCAGGCGAGCGGCATCGGCGTGCTCGACTTCACCTCGTTCTCGCTCAGCCCCCGCAACCACCTGCAGAACGTGAGCTTCGGGCCGGAGACCAACGAGGTCTACCTCGCCAAGCGCACCGCCGAGCAGCAGTCGCCGGGCGAGACCGACAGCAACGAGGACGGTTACCGCAGCGCCGTGTTCCAGGACCGCGACGGCAGCCTCACCGGCACCGCCGGTCTCTGGGTGACCGTCGACAACCCACTGCTCAGCCACGCGGACTGCAGCTTCTCAGCCGCCTGGAACTCGCACGTCTGCGAGGGGCGCTACGCCGCGCTGTCGCTCAGGGACCAGACCTCGCGCACGGCGCGCATCGAGCCGGTGACCGTCCAGCGCGCCGCCAACCCCGGCTCGGGACCCAGCCACACGATGTTCGGCACCCCGAACGGCGGCCCATCGACGCCCAACCGCCACTTCAGGACGTTGCTGCCGCTCTTGGAAGGCGGCCGCTACCACTACCAGTTCTCCGGCGTGGCGCCCGAGAACCTCACCGTCGAGCTCAGCGGCGTCGGGCCTGGCGACAGCCTCATCGTCTCCTTGCCGTGGGAACCGAACGGGATCCACATCTACCGCGACTGGTGGGTCGACGAGCGCAACCGACTCGGCCCGGCCGGCAGCTTGAACGGCCTGCTGTCGATGTCGGAGGGCGTCGCCTACTACTACGACGAGGGCGCCAGCCGGCTGTGGCTGCGGTTGGAAGTGCAGCCGGATCGGGACTACTCGCACCTGACGATCTGCAGCAAGAGGCTGTGCTGAGCGCTTAGACGACCCGCCTAGCCGACCCGCTCAGCCGACGTCGCCGGCGACCTCGCGCTCCACCCAGCGCCGCATGAAAGGACTGTCGAAGCGCAGCCCGCCGTCCTCTTGGACCAGCAGGCCGCGCTTCGACAGCGCCTCCACCGCGCGATGCACCGACGATGGCGCCCCGAGCGCGTACTGGTCCCTTACCTCGGCGGCGTAGAGCTGCTCGACGCCGAGCGCGACCACGCGCAGCACGTCCTGCTGGCCCGGCGCCAAGTCGCTCCAGAGCCGGTGGGTGAGCGCGGCTTCGCTGGCGACGACCTCGTCCAGACACTCCTCGACGTCCTGGAAACGCACGCGGCCCGCGGCTACACCCCTGAAGTAGAGCTGTCTGGCGAGTTGGATCGCGTCCTGGGTGCGCGGGCCGGCGAGCTCGACGACGGCCGCGCCGACGCCGGCGTCGACCTTGCCGACGCGCTTGAGGCGCGTCTCGATCCACTGGCCGAAGTAGCCGGGCTCGATGGGCCCGAGGGCGATCAGCTCGAACATCTTGTAGAACGCCCGTTTGGGTCCGACGAGGTCGCGCACCAGCGCCTCCTGCGAGCCGGCGCACACGAAGCCGAGCGAGCCGAAGCGCTGGATGCAGTCGCGCAGGTGCCACTCCGCCGTCTCGCCCCCGAAGTTGGCGATGGCGTGGAACTCGTCGAGGACGACCGCGACCGGCCGCTTGGTCCGCTCACCGATCGCGTCGAGCCGCTCGAGCACGGCCTCGAACGCCTGCCTGCGCTCCTCGTCCGAGGCGGTGCGCCGCTCGATGCCGAAGCTGATCGTCGGCGGTCCGCCGCGCTCGTCGAGCTTCACGCTGACCCGCGGTCCGATCTGACCGAGCACGTCGTCGAGGCGCAGCCTCAGCGAGCGCGTCTCTTGGTAGAGCGAGCGCAGCAGGCGGCCGGCGACGTCGAACAGGGTCGTGGCCGTCGAGACGTCGGCGCCGACCACGATAGGCTTGGCGGCGGCTAGCGGCTCGCGCGCAGGGCGCTCACCTTGGGAGCGCTTGGCGACGTCGACGCCGCGCCAGATCGTCGAGCTCTTGCCCATGCGGCGCGGGCCGTGAACCAGCAGCTTGGACCCGTTGAGGACGCCGCGCCTGATCGCGGCGACCTCGTCGTCGCGGTCGGCGAAGCTGTCGCCGGTGACGCGCTCGCCGATGCGGAACGGGTTGGGCTTGCTCATCGCGCCTCCTCGGGTGCGCTTCGCGGATCAGCGTATCGCAAGATTGCGAAGAGCTGCCGCCTCCCGGGCGACTCAGGCCAGACCGCTGCCTGCGAGCGCGGCGTCCAACTCGCTGGCCAACGTAGGGTCGATCTGCGCGCCAGGATGCCTGACGTGCGCGGTGGCGATCGCGCCACGCCGGCGGTAGACCTCCTTGCGGATGGCGAGCCCGATACCGGGCTGGAACTCGAAGCGCAGCAGCGGCGCTGCCCGGTAGAACGCCGCCTGTGCGCGTAGGGCGTCACCGGCAGCGTGCGCGCGGTAGACCTCGATCAGCACCTCCGGATAGGAGAAGCCCGTCATGATGCCGTCGGCGCCGCGCCCGAGCTCTTCGATCAGGTAGAGGCCGCCCAGACCGCCGACTATCGACAAGCTCCGACTGGCAGCGCGCAGGGCGCTCACCTTGGGCGCGCTCGGCGACTCCTCGAGCTTGATCGCTCCGACGCCTGCCAACTCGGCGTGAAGGCGCAAGACGAGCGGCGGCGCGAGCGAGACGCCGGTCGCCGCAGGGTAGTCGTGAAGCACGATGGGCGCGCCGACGGCGGCATCGATCCGCCGGTAGTACTCGAAGATGACCGCGTCGTTCTGGACCGGGGGAGGGGCGACCAGCAGGCCGGCCGCCCCGGCCGCCAGCGCCGCCGCGCTGCGCTCCACCGCCAGCCGCGTCCCTGCGGCTCCCGTACCTGCCAGAACCGGCACGCGTCCCGCCGCGGCCGCGACTGTCGTGGCGATGACCTGCTCCTGCTCCCCTTGGGACAGCTTCGGCGCCTCCCCCAAGACGCCCAGCACCACCAGGCCGTCGACTCCGAGACCTATCAGGAACTCGGTGAGCCTCGCGAGGCTCCCGAGGTCGAGCGCCCCGTCGTCATCGAACGGCGTCGGCATGATCGTGTGGACGCCTGTCAGTCGGCTGTTCGGTTCTCGGTTCATCTAACAAGCCTCCAGGGTCAGGCGCCTCGTGCGCGCTGAGCCAAACTTTAGGGTCGCGCCACGGCGGCCTCCCACACGACTCAAACGCCCTGAGCGCGCTGAGCCAATCTCACAGGGTCGCGCCACGGTGGCCTCCCACACGACTCAAACGCCCTGAGCGCGCTGAGCCAATCTCACAGGGTCGCGCCACGGTGGCCTCCCACACGACTCAAACGCCCTGAGCGCGCTGAGCCAACACCGCCGCCCCACGAGCCGAAGCTGCCGGCCGCGGAGCCGGCGTGAGGCCGCGACCGAGCCCCGCCTCGAGCATCTCGGTCCACAGCGCCTCACCGGCGCCGCCGCCGCCCAGGACGACTCGGCCGCGCGCCAAACCCGCCGCCTCGAGCTGCTTGAAGCCGGTGCCGATCAGCTCCGCCACGCCCTCCAGTGCCGCGCGAAGTAGGTGAGCGCGCCCGTGGTGCAGACCGATGCCGGACCAGGCGCCGCGGCCGGCAGGGCCGCGCGCGACCGCGCGCTCGCCGCTGAGCAGCGGCGCGAAGCGAGCACCCTCGGCACCGCTGGGCACCGTGGCAGCCAGAGCGTACGCCTCGTCCCAGGTAAGGCCCAACACCCCTAAGACCCACTCGAGCGCGATGCCGGCGTTGTGGATCGGCAGCAGGTGGTACCAACCTCGCGCGGTCGCGGCCCTGAAGACATTCGCTCCCGCGGCCGGCCGCGAGTAGTCCGGTAGCAGCGCGGCCAACTGGGCGCCCGAACCTATCGTCAGGTGCACGTCGCCATGCGCCACCTCGTTGCCGAGAGCGGAGGCGGCAGTATCGGCGGCCCCGGCGACGACGGGTAGTCCTGCGGGCAGACCCAACTCGACCGCCGCTTCCGGCAGGAGGCGACCCGCCACGCTGTCAGAGGCGACGAGCGGCGCCAGCAAGCCTGCGTCGAGGCCGAGAGCGGCGACCGCCTCGCCGTACCAGCGGTCTTGTTCCACGTGAAACAACAGGG
The DNA here is from genome assembly GCA_964392895.1 of uncultured bacterium. Lineage (GTDB taxonomy): Bacteria > Deinococcota > Deinococci > Deinococcales > Trueperaceae > CAYMRL01. Next base: position 103,633 of record CAYMRL010000002.1, on the reverse strand, counting down.
TCGCCGACGCGTCGCTGGGCTCGGCCGCCGCCTCGCCGGTGAGGCGCAACCTGAGCCAATCCTTGGGCTGCAACGCCCAGCGCGCGTCAGCGACGGCCTCGGGTTCGAAGCGCTGCAGCCATAGCAGGATCGGTCCTGCCAGGCCCGGAGCCGCCGCGTTGGTGAGGCCACGCAGCACGTCGGTGTCGAGGCTTTGGAACGCCTCAAGCTCCGCGCTCGCGCGACTGTCCGCCCAGGTCACCGCGTTGCGAACCGGGCAACCGTCCTCGCGGCACAAGACGACCCCGTGCATCTGACCCGAGAGGCCGATGGCGGCGACGCGCGCCTGCTCGCCCGCCGCTAGCGCCTGCCGAGTCGCGGCAACGGCGGCTCGCCACCAGGCGCTCGGCGACGTCTCGGCCCAGCCTGGTCGCGGCGACTCGAGGCGGTACTCGGAGCGGCCCAGCCCGACCAGCTCACCGGCACCGTCGATCAGCACCGCCTTCGCCGATTGGGTGCCGATGTCGATCCCCAGCCAGGTCTCGAGTCGGGCGCTCACCGCGGCTCGGCCGAGCCTGGCCAGAGCGCGCGGAGCGCGGTGCTGCTGAGGTCGAGGCGGAACTCGCTCTCGCCGATGGCGGTGAACAGGTCGGCGACCGCCGTCGGCAGAGCCAGGTCGGCGAGGGTGCGGAACTCACCCTGCGCGGCGCGGCCGGCCACCAGGAAGCGGCACCCCTGGCGTCTGATCCTCTCGAGAGCCGCGAGCATCGCTCTCTCGTCGCCCCCGTAGAAACGCGGCTGCACGATGCGCTCGGCGGTGTCGAAGCCGACGACGAACGCGCTGCCGGGGAACAGCTCGGCCTTGTCGGCGAACAGCGGCGTGCGCGTCAGCGCGACCGAGCCGCGCCCCGCGAACTGCTGCGCGCGCCTGCGCGCCTCCAGCAGCTCGATCGGCGACTTGGCGGCGTTCATCAGCGGCAGCTCGAAGAGCGCTGGCAGTCCGGTGAGCTCGGCGGCCGTGGCGGCCAACTCGAGGTGGGCGGCGTGCAGGGGGTTGAACGATCCAGAGAGGATCGCCCGCGGTCCGATGTCGGCGCCGCTCACGACGGTGCCGTCGGGCATGACCACGGCGGTGTCGGTGCGGCCCTCGGCCAGCGACTCGAGCGCCTCGCACGGCGAGAACTCGACGACGATCCTCTCCGCGTCGGTCAGCGGCAGCTCTGGCGCTCCCAGCACACCGCAGGCGTCGGCGATGGCTCTCAGGATGGCGAGGCTGACGAGATCCTCCTCGCCCGCCCTGTCGCGCGCGCCCTTCTCCATCACCAGGAAGTAGTCGACGGTCCCCAGCATGTCGCGCGCGGCGACCGCCACGCGGTGCTCGCCGCGCTTGAGCCGGTCGGTGGCGATGGTGGCGGTGCTGCCCACCCCGACTACCGGATCGCCCGAACCGTCGGGCAGCTGCCGGCGAGCGATCCGCAGGCAGCCGGTGGCCATCGCGCGCGCCACCCGCGGCACCGTGTAGTTGCTCGGCTCGAAACCGACGAGCTCGATCATGCTCTTGGGCGCGTAGACGTCGAGCGCCGAGAGCACGGTCCGACTGGAACCGCCGACGGAGTGAAGCCACGAGACGGCGCCCGCACCGGCACCGGCGAACGCGAGCACGAGCTTGTGCGGAGTGGCATGTATCGCGCTCACCAGGTCCGTAACCGCGTCACCGACGCCGCTTCGACCGGTATCCAAAGCAGGAAGCGCGTCGGCATCGGGTGCGTTCATCCCGCCTATCATGCCAAGTCACAAGCCCTTTGGCGTAGATTGCGCCATGGAAGTCCCCAACGTCACACTCCTGGATGGCCGCTCGCTGCCGATCATCGGGCTCGGAACCTGGCCGCTCGACGACGCTGCCGCCGAGCGCGTCGTCTCAGACGCCATCGCCGCCGGCTACCGCCACGTCGACACCGCCGTCCGCTACGGCAACGAGACGGGGGTAGGCCGCGCCCTGGCGGCTTCTGGGCTGCCGCGCGACGCGCTGTTCGTGACGACGAAGCTCGACGGCGAGTTCCAGGGCGGGGAGCGCGCCGAAGCCGGCCTGCGCGCCTCGCTCGAGCGCCTCGGCCTTGAGAGCGTCGACCTGCTGCTGATCCACTGGCCGCTGCCGCAACGCGATCTGTACGTCTCGACCTGGCGCACCTTCGAGCGCCTGCAGGGTCTCGCTCTGGCGCGCTCGATCGGGGTGTCCAACTTCAAGCCTGCTCACTTGGAGCGCCTGGCCGCCGAGACCTCGGTGACACCGGCCGTCAACCAGATCCAGCTCAACCCGCGCGTCGCGCGGCTCGATCATCGCCGGTATCACGACCAACACGGCATCGTGACGGTGTCGTACACGCCGCTGGGGCGCGGCCCTGACCTCCTGGCGGAGCCGGTGCTGCACGGCATCGCCCGACGCCACGGCAAGACGCCGGCGCAGGTGGTGCTGCGCTGGCACCTGCAGCACGGGCTCGTCCCCATCCCAAAGAGCGCCGATCCGGGCAGGCTGCGCGAGAACCTCGCCGTGTTCGACTTCCAGCTCGCCGCCGCCGAGGTAGCCGCCATCGATGCGCTCGACACCGGAGGCGGCGTGGACTCCGACGAGCGCGGTCACTGAGCTAGCCGCCGGCTGTAAGCTCAGCCATGACGAGCCAGAAGATCAACCACCTCGCCGGCGTCACGCCGCTCAGGGTCAAGACCAGTCGCCTCGAGCACTACGTCCTCACCAGCGGGCCGCAAGACGGCGTGCCGGTGCTCCTGCTACACGGCAACGCCTCCTCGAGCGCGTTCTGGGAGGAGGTGATGCTGGCGTTGCCGCCCGACTATCGGGCGATAGCTCCTGACCTACGCGGTTACGGCTACACCGAGGACGCGCTCATCGATGCCACCCGCGGCGTCGGTGACTGGGTCGACGACATCAAGGCGCTGCTCGCGACCATGGGCATCGGCCGCTATCACTTGGCCGGACACTCGCTCGGTGGGGCGGTGCTGTGGGGACTCCTTGCCGCCGACGACAGCGCCGACATCCTCTCCGCCACGCTGGTGGCGCCCGGCTCACCCTTCGGCTTCGGGGGAACCAGGGACGCGCAGGGCACGCCCACCTACGACGACTTCGCCGGCTCCGGTGGCGGGCTCGTGAACCCGGATATGGTCAGGATGATGGGCGAGAGCTACCGCGGCACCGACCACCAGGCGGCGCCCCGCAACGTGATGAACGCGCTCTACTGGAAGCCGACGTTCAGGGCGGCGCGCGAGGAGGACCTGCTCACCTCGATGCTCAGCGAGCACATGGGGCCGGAGCGCTACCCGGGCGACGCCACGCCGTCGGCGAACTGGCCGGGCGTCGCTCCGGGACGCCTCGGACCTATCAACGCGATCTCCGGCAAGTACGACAGGGGCATGGTCGACCGCATCCTCGCCGCCGACGCCAAGCCCCCCGTGCTGTGGGTGTGGGGCAAGGACGACCAGATCGTCTCCGACACCTCGCTCTCGGAGATCGGCTTCCTCGGCAAGATCGGTGCGGTACCGGGCTGGCCGGGCGACGACGTTCACCCGCCGCAGCCGATGGTGTCGCAGACGCGCTACGTCCTGGAGCGCTACGCCGCCGCCGGCGGCAGCTACCGCGAGGCAGCGTACGAGGAGTGCGGCCACACGCCCTACCTCGAGCATCCCGAGAGGTTCATGCGCGACCTCCTCGCGCACATGGCCGCGGCGGGTTAATCGGGCCAAGCCAGCACCGCGACCACGGGCCGGTGATCAGAGTTGCCGTCCCACGGGCCGATGCGTGCGTCGAGCGCGGTCAGCTGGGGAGTGTAGAACACGTAGTCGATTCGCAGCAGCCACGGAGGTGGCGAGATACCGAACGGTGTCGGCGCCAACGGCCCGCCGGGGAACGTGTGGCCGAAACCGAAACCCGCAGCCAGCCACGCGTCGTCGAAGCCTCGTCTCATAGCGAGATATGCGCTGCTGCGCTCGGTGGTGTTGAAGTCGCCGAGAGCGATCACCGGCACCGGTGAGGATGAAGCGAAGTCGACGAGCATCCCAGAGATGCGCTCTCTTTGTCGCATGGAGTCAGCGATCTCGACGGGCCATTCGTTCAACTCGCGAGAGGTCGAGAGATTGTGGTTGTTTATCATCACGGCCTCGCCCCATGGAAACGTGACCGCGACCGCGAAGGGGTTCCGTAGGTTGGCCCACCCGTATCGCCTCCCCAACGGCTCTATCGGGTACCTGCTCAAGAATCCCTGACCGTCTCGATCGACAGCGGCCGCGATCTGGAAGTAGGGGTACTGCCCCGCCAGCTCGACCTGCAAGAAAGCGGCCGTCTCCGGCGCGAGCTCCTGCAGTGCCACTATGTCGGCGTCGGATCTCCTGATCGCTTCCGCAATCGCGTCTGGATCAGCGTTACGCGCATGCACGTTGAAGGTCATCACCTTCAGTCGCGGCGTGCCGGAGTCGAGGTCAGCTACCTTCAGCGCCCTGGGCAGCAGTAAGGGGCCGAAGGCCATCACGCCTACGAGCAGCGGCACGCTGGCCGCCACTGCTAGACCCCAACGTCGTGTGACCAGAGCCGCGAGGAGAACGATCGGCGCTGGCGCGAAGAGGTAAGTGGCGCCGCTGTTGAGCAGGAACATCCACCACGCCTCGTCACCCAGTCTCAGGTAGGCGAGGTACCACACCAGCGCGGGCAGCAGCGACAGGTACCCGATCGCGACTAGCAAGAACCTCATCAACTCGATGAGGAACGGCGGGCGACTCGACCCGGCGGCGACCTCATCGCCTGCTCGACCATCGTGCCCCTTCAACCCTCGTCTCCGTCCGCGAAGCGCATCGAGAGAGGTTAACGCCTTGTCGGATCTGGACGATGAAAACCAGCACGGTGCCGGCGCACCCGGGGACGTTGCCTAGAGTGCCTTGGCTCGTGCCAAACCAGGCAACCTCGGCGCAACTCCACGGGTCTAGCCTGCTGGCAGATCGGAGGCAGGGATGTCTAGGCGCGCCGCGACACAGAGCACAAGACCACGTCACGTCGCGCACCGGTCACGCGTGGCTGGCGCGCTCACCCTACTAGCCATCTCCGCTGCTGCCGCCGCCCTTGTCGCGCCGGCAGCCCGGGGACAGGTGCTCGCTTGGGAAGCGATGAACGCCTCCCTCGCCGTGCCCGAGTTGTACGTGGTGCGGCAGAGCCTCCCCAACAGCTGCGGGCCGGCGGCCGTTGCCACCCTCGCCACCTGGCTGAGCCCGGGCCTACCACCGTTGTCAGAAGAGGCTGTGCTCGTTCGGGCTGCGCTGACCGCTGACGGCATCAGCCTAAGCGAGTTCGCACGGCTCGCTTCTCTGCACGGCGTGCCGGGCACCTGGTTCAGGGTAGATCACTCCTCCTTGGCACGCCTTGCGACACCGTTCGCTGCCCACCTGACACGCGGTGGGCAGGGCCACTTCGTGATCGTGCTCCACGTGAAAGGTCAGCTGGCCCTAATAGCTGATCCGGCGGAGGGCGGGCACGTGTCGCCGCTGTCGGCGCTGACCCCAGAGTTCACCGGTCTCGTGTTTCTCGTAGGGAGAGGGGCATGACCCGAGCCATGGCGCTCCCGGCGGCTGTCGCCTGCGCCATCGCCAGCGCGGCGCTGATCGGTGCGGCCACGCGGCCATGGGGGCTCGGCGCCGTGGCGGCCATCGGCTATGCCCCTGCCTTCCTGGCCCTGGCAGGACAGAGAACGTCCGTGCGTGGGGCGCTGGTCGCGGGCCTGGCCTCGCTCGGTTCCACGACGGTCGGGTACGAGGCTGCTACCGGCATCGCCGCATGGGCCTACCCAACGGCCGTCGTGCTCGGCGCCGTCCCGTTCGCTGTAATGGGTGCCGTTGTCACGCGCCTCCGCTCGCGCCTCGCCGCGCTTCCCATACTGTGGTGCGCGGCCGAGTTCGTGCCGGCTCAGAGCGCGCTTCTCGGTGTCTACGCGCTCCCGCTCGCCGCCGTCGGGTACACGCAGGCCGACCTTCCTACGATCTACCTTGCCCGCTTCAGCTCGGTAAGCGCCGTGAGCCTCGTCCTGCTGACCCACAACGCGCTTCTCGCAGCAGGTTGGCGGACGCTTAGGTCCGCCCTCGACGACCGGGCTTGTCTCAACGCGCAGTCACGAGAGCCAAAGACCTCACTGCTCCTGGCTGCGGGCTTGATCGCACTCTATCTGCTGGTACCAGCGACTTGGCGCACGGCTCAGCGAGCCGCCGCGGCGGCCGCCCAATCCGCCGGCGCCGCTGAGGTGGTCGTGCGCGTGGTTCAACCCCACCTGCCTCTCGCTCACTACGTGGCGGCCGAGGTGCTTGAGAACCACCGCGCGGCGTTGCTCGAGCAGTTGCTGACGCTGAGTCGCGGGCGCGACCCCGAGGCCGAGCCACCGGACTTCACCGTGTGGCCGGAGGCGGCATGGCCCGACCAGCTAGACGCCGAGTCGGTCGTAGCAGCAGCCCGCACGCTGGTCGGAGTAGGACCACTTCTGTTCGGCGCCTACGGCGTCGAGAGTAGGGACACCAACTCCGCCTACTGGTTCGACGGCTCCGATATCAGACGTGTCTACGACAAGAGGCGACTCGTCCCGTTCGCCGAATCGTGGCTCGAGCCGGGCGACGCGGGCGCGGGAACGTTCAGCGCCCCTCCAAACGTAGTGGTCGCCCCGGTCGTGTGTTACGACGTCGTCTTCCCTGAAGTAACGCGCGCGGCGGCTCTGGCCGGCGCCGACGTGCTGATCGCGTTGACAGACGACAGCTTCGCGGGCGCATCCGACATCCCGTTACAGCATCTCAGGCTGGCGCGCTTCCGGGCGGTCGAAACGGGTCTGCCCTTGGTCCATGCGTCGAACTCGGGCCCCTCGGCCGCATACGACGCGCTCGGAAGCCGAGTAGCCGGCTCCGCTCTGGGAAGCGCCGTTGCATGGGATGCGTTGCTAGTCACTCCCGACGCTGGAGCGGCTCCAACCCCCTACGTCCGCCTAGGCGACAGCGTCGGCACGTTGGCCGGCCTGCTCAGCCTGGCCGCGGGCGTCCTCGCCTGCTTCAAAGGGGGTGCACCGTCTTCGAGACAGCGGCCCACCTGACACCACTCGACAACGCCTAGGAGCGACTATGAAACCGATACTGCTTCGCACCGCATCAACCCTTCTTCTCACGCTGCTGCTCAGCTCAGTGCTTGCCCCCGCGGCGGGCGCGAGGGCCATGTCGCAGGAGGAGCCCGGTCAGGTCGTGACGTCCACCGAGCTCGACTCGATCTCGGGAGGCTGCCGCAAGAACTGCGGCGGTGGCGGTGGGGGCGGAGGCGGTAGCGGCGGCGGAGAACGCCGTCAGGTCGGGACCGACTGGCGGTTCGTGAGCCAGGTCGACGGCCAGTCTCAGCAGCTCGCGTACGGGATCGTGCATGAGTACTCCAACGTCTACGGCACCAACCCGATCAACTACCGGTTCAACGCGAGCGACTCGTGCCGTCACGTCTTCACCAGCGGCGGAGTAGGCATCTCGACCGGCCTGAACGTGTCCATCGGCACCACTTACCACTGCTCGACGTCGCTGTCGTTGGACGGTTCGGTCCCCGCCGGGTACCGCGTGAAGATCTACCGCGGCGACATGCGCATGATCTCGACGATCACCGTCGCCGAGTACGCCGTCTACAACGATGGATCTTCCGAGCGGACGGGCAACACCGACGTCGGCAGGAACGAGAAGCGCTGGTACCGCTACACGCCGGTGATGACGGCGGGCAACTGAGTCGAATCGTCCAGAGGGGTGGCGCGCGGCTGCAGCCGCGCGCCACCGACAAGCAGCAAGGAGGAGAGATGCGCGATCAGATCCGACGACACCCGGTTCGCCTGCTAATGCTGTTCTGCCTGATTGTGCTGGCGGCAGCGCAGGCGCAGCTCGAGGCTCCTCGGCTCACGGACGAGGAGCTCGCGGCGCTGCCGCTAGTCGGCGTGCATGTGACCGCCGTGGGCCACGACTCGCCAGGTGAGGTCACGATCCTGCTACCCCGACCGATCGGCACCGACAGCGACGACCACTTAGCGCTTCTCAGCGACGACTGCCTGGTACCGGTGGCCTCCGCCGAGGTCGGCGCCGACGAGCCCCTCGGCCTGCAGGTCCGACTTCAAGGCACGGACCGCTGCGCCACGCGAGCCGTCGTGGTGTTCGACACGGCGGACGGCCCGGCGCTCGCCGCGGCCGCCGTCGTCGTGAGCCGAACCCAAGCCCCTCCCTTGCCGGTCGGCTTGGTGAGCGCGTCGTTGGGAGTCGACAGGATCGACTTGCCACCAGACCCACAGGGCGCGCACCTCTTCGCACCCGCATCGCTGCTGCGCCTCAAGCTCACGAACCTTGGAGCCCAGCCGCTCTCGATCACCAAGCTCTTCGATGAGCAGGCGCTCACCGAGCTAGCAGGGGCCCTGTTCACGCCCGCGGCGGGCTCTTTCGATGGAACCTGGGGCTCCCTACAGACCGGCACCGCGGGTTTCGCCCCCACAGAGCTGGCCCCCGGCGCCGAGATCGAGTACTTCCTCGCGCTCGGCTCCAACCGCCTCCTAGCCACCGGCTCGTGGGCGGTGACGATCCGCCCGGCGTTCGAGGTCGACGTGGCCGGAACGCGCTACTCGTTGATCCTCGACCAGGTGTCGATAGTCGCGACGCCGCCCATCTCGCCATGAGGTCCGCCGCCAGGCTCGTGGCGCTAGTCGCCACGCTCGTAGCGTGGCACTGGGGAAGGGCTGAGTCTCGCGACCCTGACCCTGCCACGGCGCCGACCCTAGCCGAGCTGCTGGCCGACTTCGAGCGCTTCTTCGAGCCGAGCGGGTTCGTCGCACTTCCGCTTGCCGACGCCGGCGTGGCTTTGACGCGCGCCGAGCAGCGGGCCGGCGCAGTCGTAAGCCTCGGCGAGACCGTGGTCGCTTCGTGGCGCGGCGCGACCGAGCTGCGCGTCGACGCGCAGTTGGCGCTACCGCTCTACTCGACGAGCCTTCCGAGGGAGGTCGAGATCGCCAGTGCCGGCTTGGTCGCCGCACAAGTCGAGCTGGCTGCGGAGCGCTCGGCGGCGAAGGCGGCGTTCCTCGGCGACCTGTACGCTGCGGCCCTCTTCGCAGACCTGCTCGCTCAGCTCGACTCGGCCGTCGCTGCCCTCGTTTCCGCCTACCCGGTTCTCGGCGACGCCGCTGACGACTACCGTGCCGTCGCGGCCACGCTCGAGGACCGAATGGCGATCGAGAACGCCTCTGCCGCCGAGGACCTGCGCGCGCACCTGGCCGCGCAGCTCGCTGCCATCGAGGACCGTGTCGACCGCGCTCAGCTGGGCCGGGCGAGGTTCGAAGCAGGAGCTATCGAGCCCTTGTTGCCGGAACTGCGGGCGGTTCTCGCCGCTCGCGCGGCGCCCTCGGATGCGGCGTGCCTCGCAGGCGCCCCTGCCGCCGCCGTGGCGCGAGCCCGTCACCAACAGGCGACCTTGGCCTCTGACCTACAGAGCGTCGCCGACTTCAACCTGCGGCTGACTGCGTCAGCCTCGCTTTCGACGACGTCCGGTGTGACCGGCTTCGCGGCGCTGAGCGCAGAGCTGATACTCCCGGCCGCTTCGCCCTTGTCCGGAACCGGGAGTATCGTCGCCGACGCCGAAGGCTCGACCCAGCGGCTCGAGCTGCGCTGGCCCGCGCTCCCGACGGCTCAGGTAGTCGCGGGCGATCCCGCTCGCGACCTGGCGCTCGCGCTCGACGACGTGCTTCGGGCGCGCAGGTCGGCGGTCGTCGCGGTCGAGCGCGCCGAGCGCGAGCGAGACCTGGCTGCGCTGCGGCTGCAGTGGTTCGTCGCTGACGCCGACGCAAGTCCACAGCCCAGATCCACGGTGGAGGAGGGCGTTGGACCGGCGTCTTTCGCCGACCCGCTCATAGCGCTGCAAGCCGTCGACCTCCGTGCCCGGCTCGCTTTCGCCGAGTTGTCCGTGGCGCTCGCACACAGCGACCTCGCCCTCATCTGCGGCTGGGCGCCATGAAGCTCCCCGCGCTCACCCTCCTCGTCGCCCTACTCGTCGCTCTCGCCGTGACGATGGCCGCGTCTCGCCCGGCGGACGGGCGGTGGCCGCCCTCGGGTGTCTACTTCGGCTGGGCATCGGCCTCCGACCTCAGGCTCCAGCTGCTCGGGCATACCTGTCCAGCGCCCGACGGCGCTCGCTGGCTCGCGGCGGAGCTGCCCGCTGGCGGCTCGCTCGGGCTGCGGCAGGTCAACGCCGACCTCGGCTTGCCACTCGAGGCCGCCGCGATGCTCATAGACGATCCGGGGAACTCCGGCCACGGCACTGGCCCCACTCGCTTCGGATCGCTCAGCTATGCCTGCCGCTCGGGCAGGTCGGGCCGCGTGAGCATCGGCAGTGCGGAGTTGACGAACGTCCCCGGCGTGGCGAGCGCCCTGACGCTGGTGACCAGAGCCGCCGACCCGTACAACCGCTTGGTGGGCAGGCTGCTAGTCAGCAACAGCGGCTCCAACGCTCTGGTTCTCGAAGCGGTCGAATACGCACCGCGCGAGCTCGCGACCCTTACCGTCCGTGCCGCCGCCGGCAGCCGCGCACAGGTGATGGCCATCGAGAGCGGTGTCGCTCCGCTAGTGGACGGCGCGCAACTTCCTCCGCCGCCGAGCCGGTGGGACGCCGGTCATCTGCCGCCAACGGATCCGCGCAGCCTCAGGCCCCGTTCAGCCGACGACCTTGACCTAAGGCTCGACCCCGGCGAGACGGCGCTGATCCTCGTCGAAGCCTCTTCGCTGCGGCGCACCGCAACGCCGCGCCGGTTGATTCTCTACCCCGTCGTCACTGTTCGCGAGGTCGTGAGCGGGGCTCGGCACAGTGCCGGGTTCACAGCCCCGCTGGTAGGCACGTCGCGGTCATGGCTGGGCCGCTGGGGAGGCTGAGCGAAATGTGCTAATGTTTCTCTTTGCCGCGTCGTCGCCCGGCACGGTTCTGGCACTGCCATGGCTCAGCGCAAGCTCAGAGCACGCGTTCCCAGGACACAAGGCAAGAGGCGACGCGTGACGGTGCCCTCCAACAGGCGCCAGCGGCGCGGAAGGAGGTGCCAATGCCGAAGTACGATCTCAACGTCATCCTCGACCCCAGCCTGTCCGAACAGCAGGTGCAAGTCGAGAAGGATGCCGTCGCTGCACAGGTCCAGCGCGTGGAAGGTGAGGTCTTGGAGCTCGAGGAGTGGGGAATCAGGCGACTCGCCTACCCGATCCGCAAGGGCAACGAGGGCTACTACCTCATCTACCGTCTGAACCTCAGCGGCGAAGCCCCGAAGGCCATCGAGTCGGCCCTGCGCTTGCGCGACAACGTCATGCGCGTGCTCGCCGTCAAGGACCGGCCCGAGTGGAAGACGAAGAAGGAACCCAAGGTCACACCGGTAGCGGAAGCTGCTCCTGCAGCCCCACCGGCCTGACCGCCGCCCACGGAACGAGCGCTAGGAGACTCCCATGGCACGAGGACTAAACAACGTCTATCTCGCCGGCAGCCTTACCAAGGCACCCGAGCTCAGGTACACGCCTGCCGGCTTGGCCATACTGGAGTTGAACTTAGCGGGCAGCGACAACGTCATCGGTGACGACGACCAGCCGCGTGAGTTGGCGTGGTACCACCGCGTGACCGTGTTCGGCGCCCAAGCCGAGTCGCTCGCCAACCAGCTCGAGGACGGCGGCGCCGTCTTCGTCGAGGGCCGCCTCAACTTCCGCTCATGGGATGCTCCCGACGGGCAGAAGCGCTCATCGCTCGACGTGAACGCTCAGCGTGTCGAGCCGATGCTGGCGGGCGCCCGCGGCGGCGAGCCAACGATCATCGACGCCAAGGGCCAGCCGCGCCTCAAGAACGCGCTGAACCAGGTGATGATCGTCGGTAACCTGACGAGGGACGCGGAGCTTCGTTACACGCCCAACGGCAGCGCGGTCACGCGCTTCAGCGTGGCGGTCAACGAGCGTTTCCGCGGCAAGGGCGGCGAAGACCAGGAGCGCACGCACTACGTCGACGTCAACGTCTGGCGCGAGCTCGCGGAGGCGACAGGGGAGCTGAAACGCGGCGACCCCGTCTTCGTCATCGGCCGCCTGACCTACGACTCGTGGACGGACAAGGAAGGCAACCGCAGGTACACGACGCGCATCGAGGGTCAGCGCGTCGAGTCCCTCACTCGCGGTCCCGGCAGCGGTGGAGCCGGAACCCGCCCCGAGCCAAGCGCTCGGAGCGCCCAGGCGAGACCGTCGAAGCTCGATATCGACGACGAGTTTCCACCAGAAGAGGACTTACCCTTCTAGATGGCACGTGAATCACGAGGAGACAAGGATCGGGGCGACCGCAGACGCGGTCGTGGCGGTGGGCGCCGGGGCCGTAGGCCGCGCGTATGCCCGTTCTGCACCGGTGAGTACGAGATCATGGATTACCACGACGGTCGCATGCTGAGGCGGTTCATCTCCGATACCGCCAAGATCCTGCCCCGTCGCCGCACCGGTGTCTGCGCCCGTCACCAGCGCAGGCTGGCCACCACGATCAAGCGCGCGCGCATGCTGGCGATCATCCCGATCACGGATAAGTTGGTTCGCAAGTGAACGTCATCCTTCTCGAACCGGTTGACAACCTCGGTGAGGCCGGCAACGTCGTTCGGGTGAAGGACGGTTACGCTCGCAACTGGCTCATCCCGCAGGGCCTCGCCCTGCCCGCGACGAAGGCCAACGAGGCCGAGCTTCAGGCGCGCCTGGCCCAGCGCGCTCGCGTGCTGGCGGAGCGCAAGTCGGACGCCGAGCGCCTGCGCGACATGCTGGGCGAAGCCAGCGTCGAGATCCGCGTCAAGGCGGGCGACGGCCGCATCTACGGCTCCGTCGGCAACCAAGACATCGCGGACGCCCTCAAGGCCGCTTACGCGGTCGAGATCGACCGTCGCAAGATCCTCCTAGCCGAGCCGATCAAGAACACCGGCGAGCACATCGTCGAGTACCGGCCGCACCCGGAAGTCACGATCGAGCTCAAGGTCCAGGTCGTAGCCGAAGGCAACTGAGCCACTCTGCCTAACGCGGCGGCGCCCTGCTGGCGCCGCTGACCGCGAACCCCGGCGGCGAGTCCCAGAGAGGAACCGCGCCGCCGGGGTTCGTTCGTTTCCTCGGCTCAAGACTGCCGGAAGCGCTCCACCCGGATCAGGTTGGTGGTGCCGCGCATGCCGAACGGCACGCCGGCGGTGATCATGAAGCGCTGGCCCGGCTCGACGAGGCCGGTCGCGCGTATCGCCTCGGTGGCGACGGTGACCATCTCGTCGGTGTCGTGGATGTCGTCGCTGCGGTAAGGCACCACACCCCAGGCGACCGACAGCTGCCGCAGCGAGCGCAGGCTGGGCGTTATCGCGAGGATCGGGGTCGGCGGCCTGTTACGGGCGACCCTGAGCGAGGTCGAGCCGCTCGATGTGAACGTGACTATCAGCTGCGCCTCGAGGTTGTAAGCCATCTCGACGGCGCCGAGGGCGACGGCATCCGCCGTGGTTGCGTCGTGGCTGGGCACGTGGTCCTTCATGGTGCGCTGGAAGCCGGGGTCGCTTTCGACCGAGAGCGCGATCCTGTTCATCATCTCGACCGCCGCGACCGGGTGCGCCCCGACGGCCGTCTCAGCCGAGAGCATCACGGCGTCGGTACCGTCGAAGATCGCGTTGGCCACGTCGGAGGCCTCGGCGCGTGTCGGCGTCGGGTTGCGCACCATCGACTCGAGCATCTGCGTGGCGGTGATGACCGGCTTGCCCGCCTCCATACACGCCTGGATGAGCTGCTTCTGGATCAGCGGCACACGCTCCGGTGGCAGCTCCACGCCGAGGTCGCCTCTGGCGACCATGACGCCGTCGACCTCCTTGAGTATCTCGGGGAAGCGCTCGACGGCGCTCGGCTTCTCGATCTTCGCCATCAGCTTCGCCTGCGAGCCGGCGCGCGCCAGGTAGTGGCGGGCAAGGAGCAGGTCGTCGCGGCTGCGCACGAAGCTCATGGCGACCCAGTCGACATCGAGCTCGGCGCCGAAGATCAGGTCCTCGACGTCCTTGTCGCTGAGGGCCGGCACGCTCAGGTCGGCGCCAGGGATGTTGATGCCCTTGTTGTTGCTCAGGGTGCCGCCGAGCGTCACCTTGGTGCGGATGGTGTTGCGCTCGACCTCGGTCACCTCGAGTGCCAGGCGGCCGTCGTCGAGCAGCAGCCTGTCGCCAGGCCTGACGTCGTTGCACAGGCCGGTGTAGGTGACGCCGACGCGCTTGGCGTCGCCGGGCGAGTCGTCGTCGCAGGTCAGCTCGAACGGCTCACCCACGACCAGCTCGATGCTGCCCTTGGCGAACTTGCCGACGCGGATCTTTGGGCCCTGCAGGTCCTGCAGAACCCCGACGTAGACGCCGAGGTCGGCAGCGGTGTTGCGGATGTTCGAGACCGTCTGCCTGTGGTCTTCCTTCGACCCGTGCGAGAAGTTGAGCCTGAACACGTTGACGCCGGCCCCGAGCAGCGCCTTTATCATCTCGGGCGAGCTGGTGGCGGGGCCCAGCGTGGCGACGATCTTCGTGCGCCTGCGTACGCTCACGATCTCTCTCCTCGGCGCTGCGAAGCTCTCATCGCTTGAGCGCGGCCTTGCCTAGGTAGCGCGCGCCATCGCCCAGCTCGGCTTCGATGCGCAGCAGCCTGTTGTACTTAGCGACCCTGTCGCTGCGGCTCGCCGAGCCGGTCTTGATCTGTCCGGCGTTGACGGCGACGGCGAGGTCGGCGATGAAGGTGTCCTCGGTCTCGCCGCTGCGGTGGCTGATGACGTTGCGGTAACCGTACTGCTTGGCGAGCTCGATCGCGTCCATCGACTCGGTCAGCGTGCCGATCTGGTTGACCTTCACCAGGATCGCGTTGCCGACCGAGCTGTCGATGCCGCGCTGCAGCCTGGTGGTGTTGGTGACGAACAGGTCGTCGCCGACGAGCTGGACCCTGTCGCCGAGCCTTGACGTCAGCTTCGCCCAGCCGGACCAGTCGTCCTCGGCGAGGCCGTCCTCAATCGACACGATCGGGTACTTCGACACCCACTCTTCCCAGTAGTCGATCATGCCGTCGGTGTCGTAGCTCTTGCCCTCGGCGCCCAGGCGGTAGAACCCGCCCTCGTAGAACTCGGTGGAGGCGGGGTCGAGAGCGATGCCGATCTCGTCGCCCGGCGTGTAGCCGGCCTTCTCGATCGCCTCGAGCAGGACCTCGATCGCCTCGCGGTTGCTCTTCAGGTCGGGAGCGAAGCCACCTTCGTCGCCGACGTTGGTGTCGTAACCGCGGCCGGCCAGGACCTTCTTGAGGTGGTGGAAGGTCTCGATGCCCGCGCGCAGGGCCGAGGAGAAGCTCTTGAACCCGATGGGGGCGAGCATGAACTCCTGCATGTCGACGGCGTTGTCGGCGTGCTTGCCGCCGTTGATTACGTTCATCAGCGGGACGGGCAGGACGCGCGCGTTGTTGCCGCCCAGGTAGCGGTAGAGCGGCACCTCCAGCGTAGAGGCGGCGGCACGTGCCGCCGCCAGCGAGACGGCGAGTATCGCGTTGGCGCCCAGCTCGGCCTTGTTGGGCGTGCCGTCGAGCGCGAGCATCGCTCTATCCACGCCCGCCTGGTCCTGCGCGTCGAGGCCGAGCAGCTCGGGACCGATGCGCTCGGTGACGTTCTTGACCGCCTTCGCCACGCCCTTGCCCAGGAACCTGCCGCCGCCATCGCGCAGCTCGACCGCCTCGTGCGCGCCCGTCGAGGCGCCGGATGGAACAGCCGCGAAGCCCTCGGCGCCGCTCGTCAACCTGACAGAAGCGCCCACCGTCGGGTTGCCACGCGAGTCGATGAGCTCGATCCCTACTACGTCTTCGATTATCGTCACGGGTGAATCCTCCATGCCGGCGGCCGCTGTCGTCGCAGGGCGCTCGGCGTCAGGTCAGGCGTTGCGGAGAGGCACTACCATCGCGAGGTAGCTGGGGTCGGAGGAGTCGGTGATCACGCTGGGGCTGGAGCTCGAGCCGGAGAACCTGACCAGCGCCTCACCCGTGACCGGCCCCAACGAGTCGGTCAGGTACTTGGCGTTGTAGGCCAGCACGATCTCGGAGTCGGTGCCCTCTTGCGAGACCTGCAACTCCTCCTGGCTCCGGCCGAAGCTGCCCTCGGCCGTGACCCTCAGCGTGCCGTCCTTGATGAAGAGGTCGACGCGGTTGTTCGCGGTCTTGTCAGCCATGAGCGCGACGCGGTTCACCGCCTCCGACAGCGCCGAGGCGCCGATCTGGATGCTGACGGGGAACACCGATGGGATGACGCGTTGATAGTCGGGGAACGACCCCTCCATCAACTTCATGTTCAGCGCGTAGTTGCCGTGCTGCACACACAGGCGCCCCTCTGTCAGCGCGAGACCGACGGGGCCGTCGTCGAGCAGCTTTATCAGCTCCTCGATGCTGCGAGCCGGAGCGATGACACCGGCGTCGAGACCCGTCGAGCCACCTAGATCGAAGTAGGCGAGCCTGAAACCGTCGCTGGCGACGGCGCGGGTGCGCGCGTCGGAGAACTCGAGCTTCACACCGCGGAACACGGCTTGGAAGTCGGCCACCGCGGCGGCGTACTTGACCGATGACAGCGCGTGCGAGAAGGCGCTCGCGTCGACCTCGCCCGGGTACTCGCTCGGGAACGTCGGCTCGGGGGCAGCGCCAGGCGCCGACAGCTGCAGCTTGGTGTTGTAGTTGCCTGAGACGATGACGAGCTCGTTGTCACCGAACTCGAGCGTCACGTCCTCGGCCGGCAGGACCCTCACGACTTGAGCGAACACCGCGGCGTTGACAGCGAAGCTGCCCTTGGCGCCGATGTCGGCGGGGATGCGGGCGCGGATGTCGGAGTCCATGTTGCTGCCGACCATCTCGACGACGTCGTCAGCGAACGAGATCCGCAGCAGGCTCAGGCTCGGGTTGCTAGACCTGGCCGGCACTATGCGCTCGACGTGCGCGAGCGCCTCCGCCAAGGTCTTCTTCGCGACGTGAACCTTCATCCGCGGTACCAGGGTTGGGCACAGGTCATGTCTCTCATCTCAGCATCTCCGTCCCTGAGCATACCCGAAGGCCAGGAACACCGCCTCCTACGGGGCTATCCCTGCCTACCCACGGGGCATTGCCCTGCTCTAGGCAACTGCCTAACCGGGTTAGCCCTACGCCTAACAAAGCTTCATCGGAGCCTAGAGCTAGTACTTAGTAGGGGCTGTCGAGAACGTGGACAACCGGTAGCTGAAGCGTCCAGGACGTCGTTTGGTCGGAGATCAGGCTGTTGATGAGCCCGGGCATAACTCGGGTGACTCTGTGGATGTGGCTAGGTGATCTCAACGTTTGTCCACACTCGCTGACCGGACGCGCTCTCTCCACAGGTTCCGCGACAGTTTATCGACAGCATCTAAACAGGCTTCTCCACAGAGGCTTCATAAGGGAGGGAGAGCTCGACCGTCTAGATGAGCGTCTCTCTCAGGCTCTGCACGACGCGTGCGAAGCGCTCGTCCGTCTCCAGTGCCTGGTTGACGCGGTCGACGGCGTAGATGACCGTCGAGTGGTCGCGTCCCGAGAAGTACTGGCCGATCTCCGGGAACGAGTGGCTCGTCAGTTGGCGTATCAGGTACATGGCGACCTGGCGCGGCACGACTATCTCCTGGCGCCGACCCTTGCCGCGCACGTCGTCGACGGCGACCTGAAACCGCTCGGCCGTGACCTTGACGATATCGGGCATGGTCAAGGCCTTCTCGGCGGGAGCGAAGACGTCTGACAGGGCTTTGGCGACGTTCTGGCGGTTGAGCGGCAGCTGGTTGAGCGAGGCGTAGACGATGGCGCGCATCAGGGCTCCCTCTAGCTCCCTGATGTTGGAAGTCACGTTGCGGGCGATGTAGTCGATGACCTCGTGAGGCACCTTGACGCCGCGATACTCGGCGTTCTTGCTGAGGATCGCCATGCGCGTCTCGAGCTCAGGTGTCTGTACGTCGGTGATGAGGCCCCATTCGAAGCGGCTGCGCAGCCGGTTCTCGAGCGTGGGGATGTCCTTCGGCGGCCGGTCGGACGAGATGATCAGCTGCTTGCCGGACTCGTACAGAGCGTTGAACGTGTGGAAGAACTCCTCCTGCGTCCGCTCCTTGCCGGCTATGAACTGGATGTCGTCGACGAGCAGGAGGTCGACGCTGCGGTACCGGTCGCGGAAGTGCGACATGCGCTTCTCACGTATGGCGTCGACCAACTCGTTGGTGAACACCTCTGTGGTGACGTACTCGACGCTGAGACCGCGGTGGCGGGCGGCGACGGCGTGGCCGACCGCGTGCATCAGGTGGGTCTTGCCGAGGCCGGACTCACCGTAGATGAACAGCGGGTTGTACTCCTTGCCCGGCGTCTCGACTATCGCCTGCGCCGCGGCGTGGGCGAGGTTGTTGCTGGCCCCGACCACGAAGTTCTCGAACACGTACTTGGGGTTGAGCGGGGCCAAGTAGCCGCGCTCGTCGGGGACAGCGTCCTCGGCGGCGGCGCTGCGCGGCTTGCGCTCAGCAGACCTGTCGCGTGGAGGGCGGCCGGCTCGGCGGCTGCGGACCGCGTCGTCGTCAGCGGGAGGCATCTCGGAGAACACGCTCGGTTGCTGGCTGGTAGTGGTCGGAGCGACCCTGAACGCGACCTTCGGCGTCGACACGCCGAGGTCGTGCATGGCCAGCACGATCGCTTCCTGGTAGTTGTCTTTGAGCCAGTCGCGAGCGAAGCTCGAAGACGCGCCCAGCAGCAGCGTGCCGTCCTCGATGCCGAGCGGCTTGATGCTCAAGAACCAAGTCTTGAACTCGACCTCTGGCACGTGCCCCTTGACCGCGTCGAGCACCTGCTCCCAGATTCCTTGATAAGGCGCAGACATCGCACCTGGTCCTCTCGAGACTGACAGAAGGAGGCGGAGGCCGCTACTCCAGCCCGCGCGAGTCGCGCAGAAACCCTGTCGCTCACGCAAAAAACGCGCGGACGAACAGTTGCGACCCCGGCGCCGGAAGAGCAGTCTAGCAGATGCTTTCACGACTCAAGCGCCGAGCAGCGCGGCGGCTATACTGCGCTCTCGCGTCCGGAAGCTCAGCTCCCGAAGGGCGCGCTGCGAGACACGGAGGCCGAGGACCGAGACGATGAGCATGGCTGACGGAGCGACAAGAGACCTGGTGCCTAACGCCGACGTGTGCTTCGACGTGGTGGTCATCGGAGGCGGCCACGCCGGCATCGAAGCGGCCGTCGCTGCCGCCAAGCTCGGAGCTGCCGTGGCTCTGGTACTGCCCAACCCCGACAAGATCGGGCTGATGCCGTGCAACCCGGCCATCGGAGGCCCGGGCAAGTCGCAGATCGTCTACGAGCTGCATGCGCTCGGTGGCGTCATGGGGATGCTGGCCGACGCGACTGCGATACACACGCGCACGCTCAACGCCAGCAAAGGGGCGGCGGTCAGGTCGCTGCGCGTGCAGAACGACCGCGACGGCTACGCCGCCGCCGCCAGGCGTCTCGTGGAAGCGACGCCCGGTCTCGAGATCGTGCGTGCCGAAGCCGCGGAGCTGATCGTCGGGTCCGATGGGACCGCGGCGGGTGTAACCACTACCGACGGCAGGCGCCTGCGCGCGCCAAGCGTGGTTCTCTGCACAGGCACCTTCCTAGCTGGGGTCGTGTGGTACGGCCGGCAACAGCGCCCCGCCGGCCGACAGGGCGAACCGCCCGCACGACACCTCTCGGCTAGCCTGCGCGCCACCGGTCACGAGTTGCTGCGGCTGAAGACCGGCACGCCGCCACGCATACGTGCCGACACGGTCGACCTCGCCTCGCTGCAAGAGGTGCCCTCGGACGACCCGCACGGCACGTTCAGCGGGACGCCCGGGCCTCTCATGTCGAGCACTTCCACCTGGCTCACGCGCACCACGCCCGAGACGCATGCGCTCATAAACGCGAACCTGGCGTCGTCGGCTATGTACAGCGGCGACATCGACGGCCGCGGCCCTCGCTACTGCCCCTCCATCGAGGACAAGGTAGTGAGGTTCTCTGACAAGGACCACCACCTGCTGTTCGTAGAGCCGGACGGCATCGATCGCAGCGAGCTCTACCTCCAAGGCTTCTCGAGCTCGATGCCGCCGATCCTCCAGGACGACATGATCAGGACCCTGCCCGGCTTCGAGAGGGCTGTGATCCACCGCTACGCCTACGCCGTCGAATACGACGCGCTCGACCCAGGCCAGCTCGACGTGACGCTGATGTCGCGACGCTTGCCAGGCCTGTTCTCGGCCGGGCAGATCAACGGGACCAGCGGCTACGAGGAGGCCGCGGGTCAGGGACTCATCGCCGGGATCAACGCGGCGCGCCATGCGGCCGGCCAAGAGCTGGTCACGGTCGCTCGCGATCAGGGCTACATCGGCGTGATGCTCGACGATCTCGTGAGGGGCGGCATCGAGGAGCCCTACCGGATGCTGACGTCTCGCAACGAGTTCAGGCTGCTGCACCGCCAGGACAACGCCAACGAGCGGCTGATGGCGCTGGGGCACGCATGGGGGATGGTTGACACCGCGACGCTGGCGCTTTCGCGGGCGAGCGACGAACGTGTGCGTCGCGAGATGGAGCGCCTGGCGACCGCTAGGCACGATGGCGTCCCCGGCACCAAGCTCCTGTGCCGGCCCGGCCTCGACTACGCCGCCGTCACGTCGCTCGTCGGGGAGCCCACAGAACGACTGACCGCGGCCGAACGCGACAGGGTCGAGACGGCGGTTCGTTACGCCTCGTACGTGGATAGGGCCGAGAAGCAGCGGCGCGACCGGGCCGGATACGAGTCGATGAGCCTGCGTGGGATCGATCTCGATGCGGTCGCAAGCCTCTCCAACGAGGGCAGGGAGGCGCTGAGACGAACAGCCCCCGCCTCGCTAGGCGCCGCGCAGCGCGTCCGTGGCGTGCGCGACAGCGATGTCGTGGCGCTCCTGGTTCATGCCAAATCACGCGGTGCGAAGGCGGGGGCGCTTCGGAACGCGAGTGACGCAGGCGAGGTTGTCATCGCAGACTCCGAGACCCTCGAGGGTGGGAGCCAGAATGTTTCACGTGAAACATCGACGTCCGGATGAGTGCGACTGACGGCCTCATCGCCGGCTACATCGAGTTCCTCAAGCGTTACTACAAGACACTGGATCTGATGTCCGCGCAGGGCTTGGAACAGATGGGGCGACTCGTCGAGGACGCGAAGGCCTACGCTGCAGCTATCACTCAGTACCTGAGCGAGCCGGCACCGACCATCGTGGACGTCGGCTCGGGCGCAGGCCTCCCTGGCATCGTAGTAGCCATCGCCCTCCCCAACGCCAAGGTATTCCTGGTCGAGCGCCGCCGCCGCAGGGCCGCGTTCCTTGAGCTTGTCACCAGCCGTCTTTCGATCGCTAACGCGACGGTCGTGAAAGGGGATGTCCGACATCTGAAGGGCGTCTGCGCGGATGCCGTGATAGCGCAAGCCGTCGCGGGCCTGACGGACGTCACCGGCCTCACTCGACACCTTCATGCGGATCCGTGCCTCCTGATCAGCCGGCGGGGTCCCGGCTGGGAGGAGGAGATCCCCGGGCTTAGGGCTTACATCGCTCGGACCGCGTCAGGCAGGGCATCCGTGACCGCTACCATGCCCCGCGCAGACGACACCTCGACCGCCAACTCGGCAGAAGCCGAGAACAGCTGGGCAGTCGCCGTCCTTGGCGCGGAGGCGCTGGAGCAGCGTGGTAGCCTCGTCGCACTGCGCCTGGCTGGAGGACCCGCTTGCCTATCATCGGGGTGATCAACCAGAAGGGCGGCGTCGGTAAGACAACAACCGCCATCAACCTGGCCGCGGCCCTCGCCGAGCGCAGGAACATCCTGCTCGTCGACCTCGACCCTCAGGCGAACGCCACCAGTGGTGTCGGCGTGATCGAGCCGCAGCGGACGATCTACGACGTGCTGTCCGGCCGCGCGTCGGCGCGGCAGTCAGCGGCGCCCTCTCGGCTTCCCAACCTGAAGGTGCTGGCATCATCTAGCGACCTCGCCGGTGCCGCGGTCGAGCTCGACGCCAGCCGCGAGAGTCTCACGCTGTTGAGTCGAGCGCTCATCGGCGTGCGGCCCAACTACGACTTCATAATCGTCGACGCCCCACCATCGATGGGCGCCCTGACCCTGAACGCGCTCGCCGCCGCCGACCACCTGGTGGTGCCGCTGCAGTGCGAGTACTACGCGCTGGAGGGCATCGCAAGCATGATGGAGACAGTCGAGCGGGTGCAAGGCTCGCTCAACCGCGACATCCAGATCTTAGGGATCCTGTTGACGATGTTCGACAACCGTACTCGACTGTCGAACGAGGTCGAGCAGAACGTCAGGACACACTTCGGGGACAGGGTCTTCAAGACGGTGATCCCCCGCACCGTGCGGCTTGCCGAAGCGCCGTCGCACGGCATGTCGATACTCGAGTACGCGCCCACTTCTCAGGGTGCTCTCGCCTATCAGGCGCTCGCAGAGGAGGTGCTCCAGCGTGTCAGCGAAGCCTAGAGGCCTCGGGAGAGGTCTGGATGCGTTGCTGCCGCCAGTAGAGAAGGGCGTGCAGCAGATCGCGGTGAAACAACTCCGGCCGTCGCCATGGCAGCCACGCAAGCGCCTCGACGAGGAGGCGATCGCGGATCTCGCGGCATCGGTAGCCGACAAGGGCGTCATCCAACCGATAGTTGTGCGACCCGTGACCGACGGTTACGAGATCGTTGCCGGCGAGCGCCGTTTCCGCGCCGCACAGCGCGCCGGTCTCACGAGCGTGCCGGCCGTCGTCAAGGACCTCAGCGACCGCGAGACCCTGGAGATCGCGATAGTCGAGAACCTGCAGCGTGAGGACCTGAACGCCATCGAGACAGCACGCGCGATGAAGCAACTGATGGACTTCGGCATGAACCAGGAGCAGGTCGCGAAGGCGGTAGCGCGCAGTCGCAGCGCCGTCGCCAACTCGCTGAGGCTCTTGACGCTGCCGATCGAGGTTCAGGTCGCCATCGAGGAGGGCAAGCTCACCGCCGGGCACGCCCGGGCGATCCTCGCTCAGCCGGAGCAGGACCAAGGTTGGGCGTTCGAGCAGATCTTGGCTCGCGGCTTGTCCGTGAGAGAGGCGGAGCAACTCGAGCGCCCGGTCGGCAAGTCGAAGGTGGGGGCGAAACCTTCGGCCGGGCACTACGCGCGACTCGAGGAAGACCTGGGTCGTCACGCAGGTACGCGCGTGAGGATCACTGGCGCCAAGCGCGGCAGGATCGAGCTGCACTATCACGACGAGGACGAGCTGAACCGGCTGCTCGAGTTGCTGGGGTATCAGGCTTAACACTCAGCCAGCTCAGGCATCGGTCTGCTGGGACCGGATTGTTTCACGTGAAACAGTCCCAGCTTGCCCCCGAGCCGATGGTGCGGTAGGAGCAACTGCCGAGCCGTTCTCCCAAGGTGAAAGTCGCATCCGACGCGTGGCAGCCACGGTGATAGCATGCCCGTGCCACCGCCTCAGTGCGGGTCGGCCGACGCCCCGACCGTAGGCGCGGGGTGAGAAGCACGAGCGCTCCAGCTCACGAGGAGAGACGATGAAGGCACCAGTTCGCATCGCCGTTACCGGCGCGGCCGGCCAGATCGGCTATGCCCTGCTGTTCAGGATCGCGGCCGGCGACATGCTCGGTAAAGACCAGCCGGTCATCCTGCAACTGCTAGAGATCACGCCGGCGCTGAAGGCGCTCGACGGCGTGATCATGGAACTCAACGACTGCGCGTTCCCGCTTCTCGCCGGCGTCGTCGCCACCGACGACCCCGCGGTCGCGTTCAAGGACGCCGACTACGCCATGCTCGTCGGCTCGCGGCCGCGCGGGCCTGGGATGGAGCGCGGCGACCTGCTCAAGGCCAACGGCGCGATCTTCACCGTGCAAGGCAAGGCACTGAACGACAACGCTTCGCGGAGCGTGAAGGTGCTGGTGGTCGGCAACCCGGCGAACACCAACTGTCTCATCGCCATGCGCAACGCCCCCGATCTCGATCCGACGCAGTTCAGCGCGATGACCCGCTTGGACCACAACCGCGCGGTCTCGCAGCTCGCGGAGAAGACCGGCGCGCGGGTCGCCGACGTGCGCCGCATGACGATCTGGGGCAACCACTCGAGCACGCAGGTTCCCGACGTGAGCCACGCTTCTGTGGCAGGGAAAGCGGCGACGTCTCTCGTCGACAGCTCCTGGGTCGCCGACACCTTCATCCCCACGGTCCAGAAGCGCGGCGCGGCGATCATCGATGCGCGGGGCGCTTCCAGCGCGGCGTCTGCAGCCAACGCCGCCATCGACCACATGCGTGACTGGGCGGCTGGGACGGCCAACGGGGATTGGGTGAGCATGGCCATCCCCAGCAACGGGCAGTACGGCGTTGCCGAAGGCCTCATCTACTCGTTCCCCGTGACGATCGCTGGCGGTAAGGTCTCGGTAGTCGAGGGGCTTGCCATCAGCGACGCCGTTGCCGGCCGGATGAAGGCGACTGAGCGCGAGCTCGTCGAAGAGCGCGACGCCGTCGCGGACCTGGGCTAGTCGCGTTCGCGACCTCAAGGGAAACGAAAGTCGGAACGTTTCCGAGCATGGTAGCATCGACCCATGGCCGCCCAGCACGGTGACGCCACCAAGGCTATGGGTCGAGAGTTCTCGAAACCGGCTCTGACCCGCGGCGCGGGTACCGCGCGCGCGGTCCTCAAGGCTTACGGGCTACGCTACAGCCGCCCGCGGGAGCTGATAGTCGGCTTCCTTCAGGAGGGGGACCGCCACGTCACTGCCGAGGGGCTGTATCACGCCCTGAAGCAGCGCGGCGAGGACCTGAGCCTGTCCACCGTCTACCTCAACCTCTCCGCGCTAGCGGAAGCAGGGTTGGTCAGCGAGTTCCAGGGTCCCGGCGGTCAGTCGCTGTACGACAGCAACCTCAGCCCGCACTTTCACGTGGTCTGCCGCGAGACGGGCGAGATCCTCGACGTCCCGGCCCCGATGATCGAAGGCAAGCCTTTGGGGCGCTACCTGAAAGAGGCCATCGAGGCCGCCACCGGCTGGCAGGTCGATGAGCCACACCTCAGCCTCAGCGGGGTCTCCCCGCGCCGCAAGTCGCGACGTAACCGCTAGACTTTCGTCGTGCACAACGGAACCGACTCGAATCAGGGTGAGAGCGCGCTGGTGGCCGAGGCGCGGGGTCGCGGGATCGACATCCGCTGCCTCGAGACCTACGCGGAGCTGCGCGAGGTCGAGGAGATTCAACGCCAGGTGTGGGGTATGGAGCCGGTAGAGATCGTTCCCGGAGCCCACCTGCGCGCCGTCGAGCATGCGGGGGGCCTCATCGCCGGCGCCTTCGAGGACGGCGTGATGATCGGCTTCGTGTACGGCTTCCTCGCCGCGCCCAGCGGGCGTGGGATGAGCGGGCTCGGCATGCACTCGCATATGCTCGCCGTCAGACACGCGGGTCGCGGGGGCGGGGTCGGCAAGGCGCTGAAGTGGTTCCAGCGCGACTGGTGCCTGGCTCGCGGCATCGAGTGGGTCTGCTGGACGTTCGACCCGCTCCAGGCGAAGAACGCGCGCCTCAACATGTTCCACCTGGGCGCCATCAGCAACGAGTACCTCGCCGACTTCTACGGACCCATGACGGGCCCGCTCGGCGGCAACCAGGAGACGGACCGCCTGCTGGCGCTGTGGCGACTCTCCGACAGCGGAGTGGCGACCATCGCCTCCGGCGCGCCGCCGACCTCTTACACGCAGCGCTTCCCGCCCGCGGCCCCGGACGTCTGGCTCCTGGTAGCTGACGAGGTCGCCGCCGGCGCGGCCAAGAGCGCGGACGCCCTCGCGGAGGCGCTACGGTCTGCGCCGGCAGGAGCCGCGCTGCGGGTAGCCGCGCCCACCGACGCCGCGAGCCTGCTCAAGGACGACAGCGCGGCCGCGACCGCGTGGCGCCACGCGATCCGCAACTCGATGCTGCCTGCCTTGGCCGCCGGCTACTCCGTCGTGGACTTCTCGGGCGGAGCCTACGCGCTGCGCATAACAGACCAACTTCAAAGCGGAGACTGACAGAATCTAAATTCACGCTTGACAAATGTTAAAGCTAGACCTACTATCTACGCAGGAGGTCGGGATGAACTACCTACTGATCGAACGAGAAGCGGCCGACCGGGTCGCCAGACTGCACGAACAAGCGCGCGTTTTCCGGGCTGGGATGCCCCACTACAAGACGGCGGCCAAGCGCACAGCTAGCATGCTTCGCGGCCTCGCCGCGCGGCTGGATCGCGAGTACGGCGGCGGTCACGCGAGCGACCTTACTCAGCCGGGCCGGCTCGGCCACCAGCGGGCCTAGGTCACGCGGTCGTGGACGACATCGAACGCATTCAGGAGATGGTCGCGGAAGGTCGCATCTCGCCCGAGGATGGCGAGAGGCTCATCGCAGTGCTCCGCGACATCGACGCGGCCGACTTCGCTCTCGACTCCGCCGCCTCTCAGCCTCCTGAACCCGCTTCGCCCGAGTCGCCGCTCGCGCCAGAGCCGGCGGTCTCTCCCCCAGCGCCCCCAACGCCCGCTCGCCCCAGCGCCGCGAGCGAGCTCCCCGAGGTCGCGGCCACGAGCCCTCTACTCGCGGCCGCGACCGAATCCATCGAACGTCGCCGCGAGCGGTTCGAGGAGTACGAGAAGCGCCGCTTGGAGCGCCTGCACAGGGATGCGCTGAGGCGCCAACAGCATGCTCAGAGAGAGCTGGACCGCCTCGAGAGGGAGGCGCAGCGCGAGTCGGAGCGCGCGAGCCGCGAAGCCGACCGCACCGCCCGTCTGGCGCACAGGCACGCCGAGCGAGACCTCAGCGGAGAGCGCGAACGTCTCAAGGAGACGGTACGCATCGCCACCCAAGCTGCGAACGAGGCGGCCAGGGAGGTCGCCAGGCGCGCGCAGGAGATCGGCAAGCAAGCAGCCGAGGCGGCTCACGCCGCTGCCTTCGAGGCGACTCAGGTGGCGAGGGACCTCAGCCAACAGGCCACGGGCGCTCCGCCGGCGCAGCCACGCCAACCAGCACCGACCGAGCCCGCGCCGCCGGTGGAAGCTGCGGGGGCGAGCGAGCCCCGCGTAGGCGGACCTGCGTCCCAGAGGCGCATCGCGCCGGCCGGTACGCGTTGGGTGACGGCCGAGGTGCTGGCCGGCGACTTCGTCGTCCAGTCCGTGCCGGGCCTGACACGCCCCGAGGTCGACCGCCCCGACGGCGTGTCGATAGTCGAGACCGACTACGGTTTCCTCATCAAGCAGGCTCCCGACCGGGGCAGCATCCTTGATCGCTTCCTCGCCCACGCGCGCAGCGTCGACATGAAGGTCAGGATCCCCGCCGACCACGGCCTCAACCTCAGGGCCACCGCCGGGGACATCGACCTGCGCGGGGTCAAATACCTGCAGGGGCGCGTAACGGCGGGCGACATCAAGGCTCGCGGCGTCGAAGGCATCGACTTCACGACGATGGCCGGCGAGGTCGACGTCGAGCTCAAGCTGGTGGGCGGCGACCACGCCCTCACCTGCTCCACCGGCGACCTCGAGGTGACGCTGACCCCCGACTCGCACGTGACGATCGACGGCAGCGTCTCCATCGGAGAGGCTCACGCCTCGCACCCGGCGCTGCGCACCGAGCGGCGCACGCTGGGCGAGCGGCTGACTGGTACGCTCGGCGGTGGAACAGCCGCGTTGACGTTGCGAGTGACCACCGGCGAGCTGGCGGTCAAGGTCGAAGACCAGGACAGGAGTGGCTGAGATGAGCGTCTCGGAGGAGCGCAAGCGCGTCCTTGACCTTCTCGCCAACGGGAAGATCTCGGTCGAGGACGCCACGGCCCTGCTCAAGGCCCTCGGGCCGACGCCGGCAGAGGCCTACGCAGCGCCGCGCCCACCGGAACCGGCCGCCGCGCGAGCAGCGGCCCCGGCCAGCGCCGCTCGCCCCGCCGCGGCACCGCGCCCGCGAGCCAGAGCCCTGAGGATCAACATCATCGAGATGGTCGATGGCCGAAGCCAAGACAAGATCAAGGTCAACGTGCCGCTAGGGCTGGCCAAGTTCGCGCTGCGCTTCATGCCGGCGCAAGCCAAGCAGGAGTTGAACGAGCAGTCGATCGACCTGAACCAGCTCCTCGACGGGTTGACAGAGGATTCGCCGGAGGGGCCCATCGTCGACCTCGAGACCGAGAAGGCCGACGGCTCCGGTAAGACGTCACGCATCACCATCGAGGTCATCTGATGAGAAGACTACCCATGCCCACCTCCTGCCCGGTAACGGGCGAGCCGCTGCTCGTCACTCGCTTGGAGAGCGAGAGCGGCGGCGTCGCGATCGAGGGCCGCTTCTACCCCAACGAGTTCGCGCTGCTGCCCGAGGAGCAGCTCGAGTTCCTGCGCATCTTCGTCAAGGTCAGAGGCAACCTCAAGGAGGTCGAGCGTGTGCTGGGCCTCTCCTACCCCACGGTCCGCGGCCGGTTCGAGAAGCTGCTGCTCACCATCGGTTACGAGGTCGCCGAGGACAACAGCGAGGAGCGGCTCCAGGTCCTCGACCAGCTCGACCGCGGAGAGCTCTCGGCCGAGGAGGCCGCCAAGCGTCTGCAGGCATTGCAGCGCAGGTAACTTGAGCGAGCCGCCGGTATACTGGCGGACGCATGCCTGACTACTACGCTACGTTGGGCGTCGACTCGGGCGCGGACGCAGTCACCATCAAAGCCGCCTACCGCAAGCTGGCGCTCAACTACCACCCTGACAGGAATCCCGGCAACCGCGAGGCCGAGGAGAAGTTCAAAGAGATCAACGAGGCGTACGCCGTGCTCTCCGACCCGAGTAAGCGCGGCAGGTACGACCGTTACGGGTCTGTCGACGACAGCGGCATGCCCATGGGCGCCGATATCTTCGACATCTTCTCGTCGGTGTTCGGCGGCGGCGTCAACCAGGGTCGACCGCGCGCGCAAGGCTTCACGGGCGAGGACCTCGAGGTCGAGCTCAGCGTGACCCTCGAGCAGGCTCGTGACGGCTCCACCGTCAGGGTTCCGGTCGAGCGGTTCGCTGCGTGTGCCCGTTGCCACGGCGACAGAGCCGAGCCCGGCTCGAACGGCAAGAGCCAGTGCCGCCGCTGCAACGGCATGGGTCAGGTGCGCAGCCAGGCGCAGTCGTTCTTCGGAACCGTCATGACGACGCACCCCTGCCCCGACTGCCGCGGCGAAGGCCAGATCATCACCGTGCCGTGCACCGAGTGCGGTGGGCGCGGCAGGACGATGGCGCGCGAGAGTGTCGACGTCGCACTGCCGAAGGGCATCGACGGCGGCTACAGGCTGCGGGTCCCGCGCCAGGGCAACGCCGGGACGGATGGCGGCAACGCAGGCGACCTCTACGTCTACGTTCAGATGGCGCCACACCCGCTGTTCGAACGCGATGGCGACGACCTCAACTACCGCCTCGACGTCGGCCTCGCTCAAGCCGCTCTGGGAGCGGCGTTCGACGTGCCGACGCTCGACGGCACCGAGCCGCTGAAGGTCCCGGCCGGCACGCAGCCCGGCACCGAGTTCCGCTTCCGCGGCAAGGGCATGCCGCGCCTGCGCCACGGCGGGCACGGCGATCAGGTCGTGCGCGTCAACGTCGTGGTGCCCAAGGGCCTCAGCGCCGAGGCGCGCACGCATCTCGAGGCGTACGCGGCGGCGGTCGAAGAGGACTTCGAGGACAACGAGACGGTCGGTGAGCGCATCCGCAGCTTCTTCGGCGGCAAGCGCCGCGGACGCAAGGGCCAGAACGAGGCTCACGACTCCGAGGAGTCAGCCGCCTCCAACTGACGACTCGCCCGTCAACCACCGCCCCGCGGCGGCGTGGGCCTCCTGACCGCTCGCTTCAAAGAACGCGGCGCTCCTCTCGGCCTTGAACCAGGTGCGCTGGCGTTTGGCGTAGCGCTGCGTGGCGCGCGTTACCTCGTCGATCGCCTCGCCTAAGCCGCACTCACCGCGCAGGTGCGCCGCGACCTCCTTGTAGCCGATCGCCTGCAGCGCGGTCGGCTGCTCCGGGTAGGCGCGCAGGAGGGTCTCGACCTCGGCGACCAGACCGGCAGCGAACATGCTGCGCGCACGCTCGGCGGCGCGCGCCTTGAGCTCCGCGGCAGGCGGCAGCAGCACCAGGGTCCGGTAGCTGAAGCGTGGGGTCGAAAGCGGGAACGAGCTGGGTGGCCTGCCGGTGCGGCGCAGCACCTCGACGGCCCGCACCACGCGGCGCG
Source organism: uncultured bacterium (assembly GCA_964392895.1). Lineage (GTDB taxonomy): Bacteria > Deinococcota > Deinococci > Deinococcales > Trueperaceae > CAYMRL01. The sequence continues at coordinate 73,351 of CAYMRL010000002.1, read as the reverse complement.
GGTTCACCCCGGCGCGGTCGGCGTCCTGTGGCGAGGCGGCGCGCAGCTCCGCGATCAGCGAGTCGAGTCTGCCGGCAGCGACGAGGTCCCATAACGGAGTCTGAGCTGTTCCGTCGGCTGGGGGGAGTTGAGGTAGGCCTTCGCCTAGTGCCTTTAGGTAGAAACCGGTGCCGCCCACCACCAGCGGCGAACGGCCGCTAGCCAGCACCTCGGCGAGCGCGGCTTCGGCCAGGCGCACGTAGTCCGCGACGCTGAACCGCTCGGCGGGCGTCACCACGTCGAGGAGGTGATGCGGAACCTCGCGGCGTTCGGCCGGGGTCGGCTTGGCGGTGCCGATGTCCATGCCGCGGTAGACCTGCATGGCGTCGGCCGACACGATCTCGAGGCCGCGCTCGCGGGCTAGCGACAGCGCGACGAAGCTCTTGCCCGACGCTGTCGGGCCGGCGATGACAGGCACGGGAGCCGCGCCTGAGTCGCGTTCCAGCCGATGTTCTCTAGGCGTTTCGCCCACGCCGCAGGCTAACAGAGCCCACACCCTCGCTTGCTACAATCTGCTGCATGAAGCTCGACAGGTTCGGGACGGCAGGCGACATCCAGGAGCTGCTCGCGGTCAGGGACAGCATCGACGACCTGCTCGCCGGCCATGACGGCGCGAGGTCGGAGGCGCTCACGCCGCGCATCGACATGCTCGACCTCGGGGACGCGCTGCAGTTGGTGATAGACGTGCCGGGAGTGTCGCAGTCAGACCTGGAGCTGGCCGTCAACGATGGCGAGCTGCTCATAGCTGGCCTGCGCGAGACGCTGCCGCAAGGGCCGGCGGTTCTCTCGTCGGAGCGGCCGAGCGGTCCGTTCCAGCGCAGCGTCGCGCTGCCGATGCCCGTCGACCGCGAGAACGCCACCGCGCACTTGGCGAACGGCGTGCTGGTCGTCACCCTTCCCAAGTCGACCGAAGCCTAGACCTCATTCCAGGTCCAGCTCGATGGAGCCTGACACGTTGCCGATGACGACGACGTCGTCGCTATCGAGGTAGTAGAGCAGCACGCGGCCCTCCAGCGCGTCGTTACCCTTGGTGCTGCGGGCCGGCTCGCCGCGCAGGATGGCGGTGCCGGCCTCCTCGTCGAGCTCGAGGCTGTCGCCGGTCGTGGTGCGCTCGTCCGAGGTGACGATCACGCCGCCGCTGAGCGTGGCGCGCTGCTGGCCGACCTCGAACTCCATGCTGTCGGCCGAGGCCTCGAGCGCCGTCGCGCCGTCTTCGCCGGCGCGGGTCAGGCGGATGGGGCCGTCCATCTGACCGACGTTCTCGCCGCGGTCCAAGAAGAAGCGCGTGCCGTCGACGTTGGTGCGGCCTTGTGACAGCGTCACGCGCGGCGCGTCAGTAGGCGTGACCTCCTCCGGGCAGCCGGGACGGTTGAAGGTGACGGCGGCGTCGAGCAGCTCGAGGCTCTCCTGCTCCTCGAAGTCCTCCTCGTTGTCGCGAGGCGAGCGGATCAACGCCAGGCTCGAGGTCAGGGTCGCGTCCTCGACGCGCGTCTCGACGTGTCCAGGGGCCGGGCCGTAGACGATGGTCATGCGCACGTCGTCCTCGCAGTTGACGTTGTTGCCGATGCTGCGGGCGCCGTCGGCTGCGAGAGCGCGGTTACTGACGACCAGCTCGGTGTCCTCGCGCTGGAGGGTGAAGGTCGTGACCGTCTGGGCCAAGGCTAAGGCGGCTACGGCCAGGGTAGATACGGTCAGGGCCCGGCGCAGGTAGGTCTTGGCCCTGACCAAACAGTCACTCGCCGTCCGCTGCCGGTTGGGTCAGGTCGAAGTCGGCGGCGTCGAACTCGCTGGCCACCGACGAGTCGATCGCCTCGAAGAAGTCGAACTCGATGTCCTGCTTGATGCGGTCGGTGACGAGCGTTGCTCCGCTGTCCGCGTCGTGCGCGCGAGCCGGCGAGCCGATGACCTCGGCGATGGCGGTGGCGTCGTCGAAGAACACCACGTCGCCGGTGCTGGTGATGCTGCCGTCGACGACGGTGACGTTGCCGGTGGCGTAGAGCCGCTCATCGTCGGTGAGCACACGGATCTCGTCGGCAGTGATGACCATCAGGCTGCCGTCGGCGTCGCGGCGGGTGATCGTCGCCTGCCCGCCTGCGCTGGTCAGGACGCCGAGGTTGCGCCCCTCCTCGAAGATCATCTCGTCGGCATCGGCCGTCTGGTTACCGTTCACCAGATGCACGTTGCCGCTCGACGTGGACCTGTCGGTGTCGACGTCGAACGCGACCTGATCCGCATCGATGAGGACCGGTTCCTCGCCCTCCTCGTCGGGCGCGATGCTCACGCTCGCCGGACCCGACAGCACGCCTAGGCCGCTGGCCTCGCTGTACTCGAGGCCGGGACCGCTGGCCTCGAGCCTGCCGCGTAGCACGCTGACGCCGTTCTCGAAGCTGGCCGTGCGCTCGCCGCCTCGGGCTATCGACACACCGGGCGGGCCGCTGAGCTCGACGCGGTTGCCGAGGATGGTGAGCGTGGAGACCTTGGCGCTGATGCCGAACGGGTCGGGGTGCTGGTAGAGGATCGGCCCGAAGCGCAGGTTCCCGCTCTGGGTGCCGCCGGAGCCGTCGATGGTGATGATGCGCTCCTGGTTGGTCGGCGCGTCACCCTCTTGGGCGAGGACCAGCGTGCCAGCTATCAGCGCGCACAGGAGGGTGGTGGCTAGGCGTTTGCCTTTACCGCGGCGGTTCTGGGGTGTGTTGGCGCGTACCCCTATACCTGGAAGATTGCCTAGAGAACCTTGGCTTGAGCCAAATCGATCGGCGTCTGGCACGCTCACTCCCTGATGATGAACTCGGCGTAGCCGACGGTGCCCGGACCGCCGGCTTCGAACTCGGTGAAGTCGAAGCTGATGCGCATGTCCTCGAAGACGCTCTCGCCCATGTCCGGTCCGGTCATGGTCGCGCGCGGAACCTCGAAGCGAGCCGAGGACTGGTTGATCAGGACGGTGCGCTCACCACGCGACTGCATGAGGAGGTCGATCTCGTCTTCTACGAGATGAGCTTGGATGGTCTCGCCGCGCAGGTTGTCGGAGCGGTCTATGACGATGCGCTCCGACGCGAGCGTGAAGTCGGTCAGGTCGTTGACCATGCGGCGGCCGTCGGTAATGTCGACGAGCGTCGTCTCGCGGCGGTTGGGGTTGTAGCTGACCGACGGAGCCGAGAAGCGCCACACGGCTTCAGGGTCGGCCTGTGGGTAGAGCGCCACGCGTGCGCCGCTGAGGCTGATCAGCGCCTCCGGCACCGTGGCGCGCCGCGCCGGCACCATCGTCAGCGCGGCCAGCGCGCCCACGACGAGCACCAGAGCGATGAGGGCGAGCCTCAGCATGCGGCGAGGTTACCAGCGCCGCATGAAAGCAGAAGTGAGGATGTCCTTGTTCTGGCTCAGCGCGCCTTCAGGCGGCCGCATGGCCAGGCGTCAGTCGAAAGTGACCGCGACGACCTTGTAGAGGAGCTTGCCGCTCTTGCCGTTGACCACGACCTGGTCGCCGGGGCGCTTGCCGAGCATGCTGCGTCCGAAAGGAGAGTCGTCTGAGATGCGGTTCTCGAGGAAGTCGGCTTCGAGAGTGCCGACGAGGTGGAAGACCTCGCGACGACCCTTGTCGTCCTCTAGCTCCAAGGAGGCACCGATGATGGCGCAGTCGTCGTTCAGCTCACGCTCGACGATCACGGCGCGGGCGATCTGCTCCTCGAGGTCGGCGATGCGCACCTCGTTCTCGCTCTGTGCCATGCGCGCCTCGTCGTAAGCGGCGCTCTCTCGCAGGTCGCCGTCGGCGAGCGCGCTGCCCATCAGCTCGGTTATCTCTTGGCGCTTGACCTCCTTGAGATGGTGCAGCTGCTCCTTGAGGCGCTCGAGCCCCTTCGCGGTCATGTGGAAGGCTCCACTCTTCACGTTCTCACCTCGCGGGCGCGGACAGTTTCGCGAACAGTCTCACGGACAGCTTGCGGACCGAGTCGACGCGCCGAACAGCGATTATACGGATCGGCTCCTGCCTAGCGCGAGCGGCCGTGAGCCGTGCCGCCTGTTACCCTCGGTGAGATGGCTCCTTCCTCCACCGCTGACGTGACCGGCATGGCTCGCGCCGCGGAGATACTGCGCGAGACCTTCGGCTACGACGGCTTCCGCGGTCACCAAGCAGCTGCAATCGAGGAGCTGTTGGCGGGTCGGGACGCGCTGGTGTTGATGCCGACCGGTGGCGGCAAGTCGCTCGTCTACCAGGTCGCGACGCTGGCGAGGGGCGGTCTGGGCGTGGTGGTCTCGCCGCTGATCGCGCTGATGCAAGACCAGGTCGATGCGCTGAGGGAGCTAGGCGTGCGCGCTGCGTTCCTCAACTCGACGCTCAGCGGCTCGGAGGCGGCGGCGGTCGAAAGGGGCGTGCAGGACGGCAGTCTCGACATGCTGTACGTCGCCCCGGAGCGCCTGTTGCAGCCGCGCACGCTCGAGCTGCTAGGCAGGGCGCAACTGGCGCTGTTCGCCATCGACGAGGCTCACTGCGTGAGCCAATGGGGCCACGATTTCAGGCCCGAGTACCTGGGGCTGAGCGTGCTGGCCGAGCGCTTCCCCGATACGCCGCGCTTGGCGTTGACGGCCACGGCCGACCAGCAGACGCGGCGCGAGATCGTCGAGAAGCTGAGCTTGCAGGGCGCCGGCGTCTTCGTCTCGAGCTTCGACAGGCCCAACATCCGCTACGCAATCCAGGACAAGACCGATCCGCGTCGGCAACTCCTCGCGTTCCTGGCGCGGCACCCCGGTGAGGCGGGAATCGTCTACTGTTCCTCGCGCCGCAAGGTCGAGGAGACGGCGCAGTGGTTGGTGCAGCAGGGAGTGGTCGCGCTGCCCTACCACGCAGGGCTGGACCAAGCCGTGCGCGCTCGGAACCAAGCGCGCTTCCTGCGCGAGGACGGCTTGGTGATGGTCGCCACCATCGCGTTCGGGATGGGCATCGACAAGCCAGACGTGCGGTTCGTCGCTCACCTCGACCTGCCGCGCTCGATCGAGGGCTACTACCAGGAGACCGGCCGCGCCGGCCGCGATGGCGGCCCGGCCGAGGCGTGGATGGCGTGGAGCGCGCAGGACGTCGTGCAGCAGCGCCGCTGGATCGAAGAGTCGGACGGTGGCGACGAGTACAAGCGCCTGTCGCGCAGCCGGCTCGAGCTGCTCGTCGGGCTGGCCGAATCGACGGCGTGCCGGCGGCAGCACTTGCTGAGCTACTTCGGCGAGGACGCCCCCGAGGCCTGCGGCAACTGCGATAACTGCCTCGAGCAGCCGGCCACCTGGGACGCGACCGAGGCCGCTCGCATGGCGCTGAGCTGCGTGGCTCGCTGCGGGCAGCGGTTCGGCGCCGGGCACATCATCGACGTGTTGCTGGGCAAGGACACCGAGAAGGTGCTGCGCAACGGTCACGACCGACTCTCGACCTACGGCATCGGTACCGGTCTGGACGTGAAGCGTTGGCAGCAGGTGATGCGGCAACTGGTGGTGCGGGAGTACCTGAGCGTCGATCACCTCGCACGTGGCGCCTTGAAGTTGACTGCCAAGTCGGGGCCGCTGCTGCGGGGCGAGGAGGGGTTCCTTGTGCGCGTCGAGCCCGATAAGGTGCGTGCTTCCAAGACCCGCGTGCGCTCGGCGACGGCGCCTACCGATCTACCGGCGGAGGCCGCCGAGCTCTTCGAACGTCTGCGCGCGTGGCGCGGTGCTGTCGCGCGCGAGCGGTCAGTGCCTGCTTACGTGATCTTCCATGACGCCACGCTGCGAACGATCGCGCTGGAGAGGCCCGCGAGTCTAGACGCGTTGGGGAGGGTCAGCGGTGTTGGGTTCGGGAAGTTGCAGGCTTATGGGGAGGCTGTGCTCGCCGAGATCGCAGGGGTCGGGTAGACTGGCGGGCGCTGGGGCCCTTAGCTCAGTGGTTAGAGCAGTCGACTCATAATCGATTGGTCGTTGGTTCAAGTCCAACAGGGCCCACCATTCAACCCGCGAGCCTTGCGCCCCAGGAAGCGGTTATGTCGTGAGCGCGGACATCTTCTACCGGCTCGATCCGACCCTCGACCACATGATGGATGACCTTGGCGGCGGGCCGCTGGGTCTGGCCGTTCTCAGTCGAACCAGCCACCTCATCGCCACCGCCAAGCCGTCGTCGAGCGGGGACGCGCTCGCAGCGGCGCTGAGCGCGCATCTCTACGTTCTGAACTACGTCCCTGACGACGGCCTTCCACTTACTGCCGCCGGCTACTTGAAGCCGGTGGACGTCAGACACCTCTTCGAGGTACTGCCGAGCGCGCGGCTTTGGCTGGACCGGCCCACCCGCGAGATCGACGCGCTACTGCTCCTGGGGTTCCGAGAGCATCTGATGGTGGGTGGGTTGTTGCGAGAGGCTCGGGGCTCGCTGGTCCTGACGAGGCTCGGACGGCGGCTGCGGAGAGATCCGGACGGGTTGTGGCGGCACCTGGTCGAGAAGCTGATCCCCAAGCGGCGAGTGTTCGATAGGTTCGCGGGCACTCTGCTCGCGCTTCACGCCGCGACGTCGGCCGACCATGGGTTCGACCTGGCGGTGATCTTGGAGATCCTTGGAGACCTCGGGTGGTCGCGCTCAGACGGCAAGCCGTTGCGACATGAAGACCTCTACTGGCTATGGAGCGTGATCAGATCGGGAATGGAATGCATCGGTCCTGCCGACGCGGACTTGAGACTGCTCCGGTTCAGCACGGCAGCCGTCTCACTGGTACGAGACGCGTTGGTCACGCTAGATACCTCCTTCGGAGAGCGAGCGGCGATCGAGGCGTAGGTAGCTTGCTCCGGCGAGGGATATGCAGTCCCTCACGACGCTCCGGGCACCACCTCGGTAGCCTCACCCCAGACTCAACCCAGGGGAAACCGTGTCCAGCGCAACACAACGAGCAGAGCTCCACAGAACCATCTGGCGCATCGCCAACGACCTGCGCGGGTCGGTGGACGGCTGGGACTTCAAGGCTTACGTCCTCGGCATGCTGTTCTACCGGTTCATCTCCGAGAACCTGAGCGCCTACATCGATGCCGGCGAGCACCGGGCGGGACACGCGAGCTTCGATTACGCGAGGCTCGCCGACGCGGAAGCCGAGTTCGGTCGCAACGCAACGGTGGCCGAGAAGGGCTTCTACATCCTCCCTAGCGAGCTCTTCGTCAACGTGCGCGAGCGCGCCCGGAGTGATGAGAACCTCAACGAGACGCTGGAGCGCGTGTTCCAGAACATCGAAGGTTCGGCCGTCGGCGCCGACAGCGAGAGCGACCTCAAGGGCCTGTTCGACGACCTCGACGTGAACTCGTCCAAGCTCGGCAACAGCGTGGCGCGGCGCAACGAGAAGCTGGTGAAGCTGCTCGACGCCATCGGCGACCTGCCGCTGGGCAACCTCGGCGACAACGCCATCGACCTGTTCGGCGACGCCTACGAGTACCTCATGCAGATGTACGCCTCGCAGGCCGGCAAGTCCGGCGGCGAGTACTACACCCCACAGGAAGTCTCGGAGCTGCTGGCCCGCATCACGGTGGTCGGCAAGACCCAGGTCAACAAGGTGTACGACCCGGCGTGCGGCTCCGGCTCGCTGCTGCTCAAGTTCGCTAAGGTCCTCGGCAAGGACAACGTGCTGCAGGGCTTCTACGGCCAAGAGGTCAACCTGACGACCTACAACCTGTGCCGCATCAACATGTTCCTGCACGACATCAACTTCGAGCGCTTCGATATCGCCCTCGGGGACACGCTCATCGACCCGAGACACTGGGGTGACGAGCCGTTCGAGGCGATCGTCTCGAACCCTCCCTACTCGATCAGGTGGCCCGGCGACGCCAACCCCCTGCTGATCAACGACCCGCGCTTCGCGCCCGCCGGCGTGCTGGCGCCGAAATCGAAGGCCGACCTCGCCTTCACCATGCACATGCTGTCGTGGCTGGCGGTGAACGGCACCGCCGCCATCGTCGAGTTCCCCGGCGTGCTCTACCGCGGCGGCGCCGAGCGCAAGATCCGCCAGTACCTGGTCGACAACAACTACGTCGACGCCGTCATCCAACTCCCGCCCGACCTGTTCTTCGGCACGACCATCGCGACCTGCATCATCGTGCTCAAGAAGTCGAAGACGGACAGCTCGGTGCTGTTCATAGATGCGTCCGCCGAGTTCGTGCGGTCAGGAAACAAGAACCGGCTCACGGACGAGAACCAGCAGAAGATCTTGGACGCTTTCACGGGCCGCGTCGACCTCGCGCACTTCGCGAAGGTCGTCTCGAACGAGGACATCGGGGCCAACGATTACAACATCGCCGTCTCCTCCTACGTCGAGCAGGAGGACACCAGCGAGAAGGTCGACATCAAGGCACTGAACGCCGAGATCGCGCGGATCGTGAAGCGGCAGGCGGACTTGCGGCGGGAGATCGATGCGATCGTGGCGGAGTTGGAGGGGGAATAGGCGTGGCGGAGTCGGCGCTGGGGAAGCGGGTGATCATCATCGCCGGCCCGAACGGCGCGGGTAAGACCACGTTCGCGCGGTCGTTCCTGCCTCATGATGCTCGACTGCCGCGCTTCATCAATGCCGACCTGATCGCTGCAGGATTGGCGCCTTTCGACCCGCAGACCGCCGCGATAAGGGCAGGACGGCTGATGCTGGATGAGATCGAGGACAGCGCACAGCGTGGCGATAGCTTCTCCTTTGAAACGACCCTGTCTGGATTGAGCTACTTAAGCCGCATCCCTCGCTGGCAGGCGCAGGACTATCAGGTCAGCTTGTACTTCTTGAGCCTGCCCGATGCGGAGACTGCGATCGAGCGCGTCGCCCAGCGCGTTCGGCAAGGAGGACACGATGTCCCGAAAGATGTCATCAGGCGGCGCTTCGAAGCCGGCCGGCGCAACTTCCTCGATCGTTACCGGCAAATTGTGGACGACTGGACTCTGTACGACAATAGTGGTCAGGAGCTAGTCGTACTGGAATGGGGCGAGGGCGCGTGACACAGCGACACATCTCGGAGGCGAAGAACCCAGACCAACGAGCGTCGCTGGGGGCGATGAAGCGCGCTGCTCAGATGGCTCGCGAGATCGCGATACAGACCAACACCGGAATAGTCGTCGTGCGCGACGGAAAGATCGTGACTATCACCGCTGACGAGTTGCGGGCGGAGAAGGAAGCCATCGCGGCGGGGCTAGAGCAGGAGTAGGTGTCGCGGAGCCGGGGCCATTACCGGTAGTACGGTTGTTACTGCAGGCGCCTGAGAACAGCTTCGGCGCTGCGCAAGTTGCCTCGGTCAGCTTCGGCAACCCCTTCCAGCAACGAGGCTTCCTCCTCGGGTGTCAGGGAGAACGCAACCTCATCTGAAACCAGAATGGTGACGGTGGCGCCCTCCGGAAGCACCTCGTCTTCCACGACGATCAGGCCGTTGACCACGGTTCCTTTGGAGATCCGCATTCCACCACACTACGGCAAGGGCACCTCGATTCAGTGACCGCACGCGGGGGCCTGTGTGTTCGCCAGGGAGCCCGATGCTCGCCCGCAGGTGAGGTTCGATAAGTCAGGCGGTGAGCAGGTCCGAGTAATGTGGGGCGATAACGCATGGCACGAGGTCTGGCTAGCGCGAAGCACGCAGTTGTTCGGGGTACGTTCCCTCGATTGCGCAAGGAACAAGCCCCCCAGCCGATCCGGCCGCGGTTCGTGCTTGGGGGCGTTGTGAGCGACAGTCCAGGTGGCGAGATCATCCTGTATGTGCGTGACGACGGCCAGCCGGCCATCGAGGTGCGCCTGGAGGCCAAGTCAATCTGGCTCAGCCAGCAGCAAATAGCCGAGTTGCTCGGAACCTCCCAACAGAACGTGAGTCTCCACCTCCAGAACATCTTCGAAGAGGACGAGTTCGATGAAGCGGCAACTCACAAGGATTTCTTGTTGGTTCGCCAGGAGGGCTCGAGAAGCGTCAAACGCAACGTAACCCGCTACAACCTCGACGCAATCATCTCAGTTGGTTACGGAGTTAAGAGTAGGATCGCGACCCGCTTCCGCATCTGGGCCACGGAACGTCTCCGCGAGTACTTGGTCAAGGGCTTCACGATGGACGACGACAGGCTCAAGGAGCTCGGCGGCGGGAAGTACTGGCGGGAACTACTTGAGCGCATCCGCGACATCCGTAGCAACGAGAAGGTGCTGCACCGCCAAGTCCTCGACCTCTACGCTACAAGCGTCGATTGCGACCCCAAGGAGCCGGAGACCGGCGAGTTCTTCAAGATCGTCCAGAACAAGCTGCACTACGCGGCCCACGGGCACACGGCGGCGGAGATCGTTTCCACCCGCGCCGCCGCCGACCGCCCCAACATGGGGCTGACAACCTTCGCCGGAACGCGACCCCGCAAGTCCGAAGTCTCGGTTGCGAAGAACTATCTGGACGAGTCCGAACTGAGGAAGTTGAACACTCTCGTGTCTGCCTACTTCGACGCCGCTGAGTTCCGCGCCCAGAATCGATAGCCGACGCAAATGAAGGACTGGCTGGCACACCTCGACCGACTCATCGACGCCATGGGTGCGCCGGTGCTCACCAACGCCGGTTCCGTCAGCCAGCAGAAGGCGCTCGCCAAGGCTGAGAGTGAGTACGACAAGTATCGCAAGCAGATCAAGGAGCAGTCGTCTGAGGTCGAGCGGGCTTATCTTGAGTCGATCAAGCGCGTTCAGAAGCGGATTGGTGGGGGCGAGAAGTGAGCCGAGTCGAAGAGCTGATTCGAGAGTTCTGCCCGAGAGGGATTCCGCATAGCGGTCTCGGCGAGGTTGGCGAGTTCATCCGGGGGAACGGCCTCCAGAAGAGCGACCTCACAGAATCCGGGTTTCCCGCCATTCACTACGGCCAGATCCACACTCACTACGGCACCGCGGCTTCGAAGACCATCTCTTTCGTACCCCCCACGTTCGCCGCAAGGCTGCGCAAAGCTAGGCACGGTGACGTGATTATCGTTACCACTAGCGAGGATGACGAGGCCGTCGGCAAGGCGATGGCTTGGGTCGGAGAGTCCGATGTTGCGATCAGTGGTGATGCGTACATCTACCGTCACGCTCTGGACCCCAAGTACGTCTCCTACTTCTTCCAGTCTGCGCACTTTCAGAACCAGAAGAAGCGTCACGTCACTGGCACGAAGGTCAGGCGCATCTCCGGTGATGGCCTCGCCAAGATTCGGATTCCAGTTCCTCCGAAGCCGATCCAGGTGGAGATTGTTCGTGTGCTAGACCGCTTCGAGGAGCTGGAGGCGGAGCTGGAGGCGGAGCTGGAGGCGGAGCTGGAAGCACGCCGTCGTCAGTATGCCTACTACCGCGACTCGCTCTTGTCATTCGTAGAAGCGGACCCCCCCCAGGGGTTGGTGATCGGTGATCTCTGCATTCGGGTCACATCGGGCGCAACGCCTCTAACTACACGCAGAGACTTCTACGACGGCGGAATCCCTTGGCTTCGAACCCAGGAAGTTGCGTGGCAGGACATCCACGACACAGAACTGAAGATCACGAGCTTGGCGGTCCGAGAAACAGCGGCCAAGTGGATTCCGGCAGACTGCGTTATCGTCGCGATTTCCGGCGCCACGGCAGGGCGGGCCGCCGTGAATAAGATTCCGCTAACGACGAATCAGCACTGCTGCAATCTACAGGTCGACCCGGAACGAGCGCACTTCCGCTACGTATTTCATTGGATAGCAAGCAAGTACGAGAAGCTTAAGGCGCTTGGCCAGGGTGCTCGATCGGACTTGAACTCCGGTCTGATAAAGGGGTTTCCGATTGCCGTTCCGAGCCTTGAGGAGCAAGAGCGCATTGTAGAGACTCTTGACAAGTTCGACACCCTGGCGAACGACCTCTCCACCGGCCTCCCAGCCGAACTAGCCGCCCGCCGCAAACAGTACGAGCACTACCGAGACCGCCTTCTAACGTTCGAAGAGGCCGCCTGATGGCCTCCGTTGTCCCAGTGAACGTGCAGGTGCCCGCCGACGCGAACGCGCCGGTTATCGCTGACTTCGTAGAGCACGCGATTCGGGTTGCCTATGTACACCGTCGCGATGTCGTGCGTTTGCCCGAGAGTGATTGGGCAGCACCAGGCGTTTACGTCTTGCTCACGGACGATGGGAGCGGGCACGCGTATGTCGGGAAGGCAGTGAAACTCCGCGACCGCCTGCTCCAGCACCGGGCGGCGCCTAAGCTGGAGTGGACTAGGGCAGTCATACTCAAGCGCGACACTTCCCACGGCTTCAACAGTGCCGAGATCGGCTACCTCGAAGGACGGCTGTCCTCTGAACTTGGCGCCGTTAACAACCTGAACGTAATCAAAGGCAAGACGGACCAAGACGCGACGCTACCCCGCCACATGTTGCTGTCGCTCGACGCCATGCTGCCGACGATGGTGGCCGCAATGCGGCTTGCGGGAATCGACGTCCAGAAGGAAGGCGACTCCGCAGGTGATCATGGCCCAAGGAGTATCTCGTCCGGCCGTACCAACGCGGTCATCCCCGGAACCGTCGCAGACCTGCTTGCTGCGGGCCTCTTGCACGCCGGCGTCGAGCTGCACCTCAGCCAGGGCGGGAGGCTGGGAAGTGGCAAAGTCACGACGAACGGCGAAGTCATCGTGAACGGCGTCGCTTACTCGTCACCAAGCAAGGCTGCCGCCGTTGCGCTTGGGCTTCAGTCTAGCAACGGCTGGGACGCATGGCACGTGGGTAGCCTCGCGGGGCCAAAGCTGTCTGTCCTTCGGGCGAAGCTGCCGCCGCGGGACGAAGTGGAGTGACCGTCTTCTGAGCGCACGTTAGGCGTTCAACCCCCAGTCGGCGCGCCTTGAAGAGGAGCGATGCGCTTTGGCTCCGATGACCAACCGGGAACCTCAATAGTTTGATAGAGCGTAGTTTCTCGACGCCCTATCAAACTTCTCCAGACTCCTTTGAGAACTGTGCCTTGGGTTTGCTGGCGCTGGCATGGGTCCCGCCTTCAAAGATGCATCTGGATCCGCCAAAGCATCCCGCTCCCCTGACCCGCCACGACAACCCGATTTGTCTTACCTACATTGGCCAAGGGTAGCTATGACAAATCCGCCTGACGCTTGTCGGCGGACACTAGCGTTAGACAAAGTCCGGTTCGCTCAAAGCACACTTTGGCTACGGGTTCCGGTTGGTCGCGCCGTGGCAATCGACTATCCGAGGTCGACAACGGGTAGCCGAGGGTCGGACGGCGTCGCGAGTCGAGCTGTGCCCAATCGCCCGCACCAACGCGCGGACGCGTTACGTCAGCGATCGCAAGAGTGATAGCCAGATTCACGTAAGACTGCTATCGGCCGGCACGCCAACACGCCGGCTAATTGAAAGTCAACACGCCGGCAGATTGAAAGTCAACGCCCGGAAAATTGAAAGCCGTGGCAACGTCCGATCGAAACTCAACTCCGCTTGACCGTTGCTCATGCGAGCGGACTCCCACAACCGCAGATCACGGCCGCCCACAAAATGCGCAACTCCTCGGCCACAAAATGCATTGTGAAAAGCCCACATAATGCACGGTGAGAATGCTCCATAATGCCTTATGGACGAAGCCTACCGGCCCAGGATCCTCGATCGAGCCCTAACCTCCAGGCTCGGCGCGCTCGGCGCGGTCGTTATCGAGGGGGCGAGGGGCACCGGTAAGACCGCAACTGCCATGCAACGGGCCGCCAGCTTCGCCCTTCTAGATACTGACAGCGATCTACGGAGTCTGGTCGACATAGAACCGGGGCTGTTACTGGAAGGTGACCGTCCACGACTGATCGACGAGTGGCAGGTCGCGCCGCAACTCTGGAACTATGTCAGGCACGCCGTCGATGACGCTCGCGATCCCGGGCAGTTCATACTCACGGGGTCGGCGGTTCCGGTTTACGACAGGACCCGCCACTCCGGAGCGGGGCGGTTCGCGCGCCTCAGGATGCGGACGCTCACTCTGTACGAGACCGGACACTCACCCGGCACCGTCTCCAGCGCGACGTTGCTGGCCGGTGAACCTGTCGCGGCGGCGCCGAACGACCTGCACGTCCGCGATCTTGTTGCCCGCCTGGTGCGCGGAGGCTTCCCTGGGTCGCTCGGCCTCTCGCAAGATGCCGCCCGCCGGTTCAACACCGACTACCTCGACCAGATGTCGCGCCTCGATGTCGAGAGTGACGGGCGCATCGATCACGATCCGATCCGGGTCTCGGCGCTGCTGAGGTCGCTAGCGCGGAACACGGCAACCGAAGCACGGGTCTCAACTCTGGTAGCCGACCTTGCTGGCGAGGACGGTAGCGCCACGCGCGGCGCCATCGAGTCTTACCTGACATCGCTCAGGCGCGTGTTCCTGCTGGAGGAACAGCCCGCTTGGTCGACTGCGCTGCGTTCGGCGGCGACTCTGAGAAAGGCGCCGAAGAGGCACCTCGTGGATGTGGCGCTCGCAGCGGCAGCGTTGAACACCGACGAGGACCGCCTACTGCGAGACCCGAACACGCTAGGTTTGATGTTCGAGTCGTTCGTGTTCCAGCACCTCGTCACCTACTTCGACGAGCTCGACGCCAACGTCTTCCACTACCGCGACAGCAATGGGCTCGAAGCAGACGCGATAGTCCAGGCCAGATCGGGCGAGTGGCTGGCTATCGAAGTGAAGCTCGGTGCGGGCCAGGTCGACGCCGCGGCACAGAGCCTGCTGAAGCTGCGAGGGTTGGTCGCCGGAACCCGACCCGTCGCATTGATAGTGATCACCGCCACCGGCTACGCGTACACACGCCCCGACGGTGTACGAGTCGTACCCCTCTCCCTCCTCGGCCCCTGACCCCCAAGCTGTGAACATCAGCCCGCCGAGCCCAGCACCTCATTGGTACGCTTCCACACGTAGATGCCGAACCTGCGCTACGAGCCCATCGCCGTCAGTTCAGAGTCGACGGTAGTAGCTGAGTACACGCCGGACGCTCGGGTCGCCACGGCTTATCAGTCCGAGGCGGAGCTGGAGCACGAGCTCGTGCGCTTGCTCGAGTCACAAGCCTACGAGCGCGTCGACCTGACCAGCGAGGCGCAGCTGATTCACAACCTGCGTTGTCAGCTCGAGTTCCTCAACAAGATCACCTTCAGCGAGGCAGAATGGCAGCGCTTCTTCAACGAGAAGATCGCAGGCAGGAACGAAGGCATCGTCGAGAAGACCGTGCGCATCCAGGAGGACCACGTCCAGGTCCTCAGGCGCGACGACGGCACCACCAAGAACATCGCCCTGATCGACAAGCGCAACGTCCACAACAACCGGCTGCAGGTCATCAACCAGTACGAGGTAGACAGAAGTGAGGGCGGGGCGAGGTACGCCAACCGCTACGACGTCACCATCCTCGTCAACGGCCTGCCGATCGTGCACGTCGAGCTGAAGCGTCGCGGCGTCGACATCCGTGAGGCCTTCAACCAGATCGACCGCTACCAGCGCGACAGCTTCTGGGCCGGCTCGGGGCTGTTCGACTACGTGCAGGTATTCGTCATCAGCAACGGCACTCTGACCAAGTACTACTCGAACACCACGCGCCGGCAGCACATCGCGGACTCGTCGGGCTCTAAGCGGACGAGAAGCACCTCGAACTCGTTCGAGTTCACCTCGTGGTGGGCTGATGCCAAGAACCGACCGATTCAGGACCTCGCCTCGTTCGCGCAGACGTTCTTCGCCAAGCACACGCTGCTCAACGTCCTCACACGCTACTGCGTGCTCACCGACGACAGGATGCTGCTGGTGATGCGGCCGTACCAGATCGCGGCCACCGAGCGGATCTTGCAGAAGATCGAGGCGGCTACCAACATGCGGCGGCTCGGCAAGATCGATGCGGGCGGGTACGTCTGGCACACCACCGGCTCGGGCAAGACGCTGACCAGTTTCAAGGCCGCGAGGATCGCCTCGCGGCTGCCGAGCGTGGACAAGGTGCTGTTCGTCGTCGACCGCAAGGACCTCGACTACCAGACGATGCGCGAGTACGACCGCTTCGAACAGGGCGCGGCCAACTCGAACACCTCGACCGCGGTGCTCAAGAAGCAGTTGGAGGACCCGCAGGCGCGCATCATCATCACGACCATCCAGAAGCTGGCCCTGTTCATAAACGCCAACAAGGGCCATGAGGTCTACTCCAAGCACGTGGTGATCATCTTCGACGAGTGCCACCGCTCGCAGTTCGGAGAGATGCACACGGCAATCAAGCGCGCGTTCAAGCGCTACAACCTGTTCGGCTTCACCGGCACGCCGATCTTCACAGTCAACGCTGGCACGGGCGGCAACCCGCAGCTCAAGACGACGGAGCAGGCGTTCGGCGAGCGGCTGCACACCTACACCATCGTCGACGCCATCTCGGACAAGAACGTGCTGCCGTTCCGCATCGATTACGTCAACACGATCGAGCTGCCCGAGTCGATCAGGGACAAGCAGGTCTCCGCCATCGACACCGAGAGGGCGCTACTCGCACCGGAGCGGGTGCGTCAGGTGACCGGTTACATACGCGAGCACTTCGACCAGAAGACCAAGCGCAACCACTCCTACGCGCTGGGCGAGAGGCGGGTGCGCGGGTTCAACGCGCTGTTCGCGACTGCCTCTATTGACGCGGCTCGCGCCTACTACGCGGAGCTACAGTCGCAGCAGCGCGACCTGCCCTCCGACCAGCGCCTCAAGCTGGGGATCATCTACTCCTACGCCGCCAACGAGGCCGTCGAGGACGGCGCTCTTGACGAAGAGGGCTTCGACGCCGCGGCGCTCTCCGGCGACGCGCGCTCGTTCCTCGAGGACGCCATCAAGGACTACAACGCCACGTTCGGCATGTCGTTCAACACCTCAGCCGACCAGTTCGAGAACTACTACAAGGATCTATCGCTCAGGCTCAAGAGCCGCGAGATCGACCTGGTGATCGTCGTCAACATGTTCCTGACTGGCTTCGACGCCACCACGCTAAACACGCTGTTCGTCGACAAGAACCTGCGCGCGCACGGTCTCATCCAGGCGTTCTCGCGCACCAACCGCATCCTCAACTCGGTCAAGACCTACGGCAACGTCGTGTGCTTCCGCGACCTGGAGCAGGCCACCAACGACGCCATAGCGCTGTTCGGCAACGAGGAGGCGCGCGGTGTCGTGCTCCTCAAGCCGTACGCCGACTACCTCGGTGACTACGCGGCCAAGGTCGGGGAACTCCGCGCGTGCTTCCCGCTCGGCGAGCGCATCCGCGGCGAGGAGGCGCAGAGGAAGTTCATCGAGCTGTTCGGCGCCATCCTGCGGCTGGAGAACATCCTGACCTCGTTCGACGAGTTCGCGGCCGACGCGCTGATGACCCCGCGCGAGAGCCAGGACTACCGCAGCGTCTACCTCGACCTGTGGGCCGAGCACCGCAGGAGCGTAGATGGCGAGAAGGAGCCGATCAACGACGACCTGGTGTTCGAGATCGAGCTCATCAAGCAGGTCGAGATCAACGTCGACTACATCCTCATGCTCGTCGAGAGGTACCGCGACAGCCGCGGCAACGGCGACGATCTCGAGGTCAAGGTGCAGATCTCGCGCGCCGTCAGCGCCAGCCCCACGCTGCGCAGCAAGAGGGACCTGATCGAGGACTTCGTGGACTGCGTCTCGCCCAACGGCGAGGTCGGTCGCGAGTGGGAGGCGTTCGTGGCCGCGCGCCGCGCGAACGAGCTCGAGCAGATCATCGCCAGCGAGAACTTGGTGCCTGCCGAGACCCGAGCCTTCATGGACGCGGCCTTCCGCGACGGCGCCGTGCAGGCGACCGGTACCGCGGTCACGCGAGTGCTGCCGCCGGTCTCGCGCTTCACCAAGGACGGTGGGCACGAGGAGAAGAAGCAGCGCGTGCTGGAGCGGCTTAGCGCCTTCTTCGAGCGTTACTTCGGGCTTAGCTCGGGAGCGCGCTGAGAATGTACTCGATGCACGCCGGTGTCCGGCGGAGCCCAGAGTGACAGACCGTCAAGTCACAGCACCCAACGCCGCCACGTCCTCCTCGCTGAGCTGAAGACCCGCAGCCGCCACGTTCTGCTCCAGATGCGCCACCCTGGAAGTACCGGGGATGGGCAGCATGACAGGACTCCGCTTCAACAGCCAGGCGAGGGCCACCTGGCTCGCGGTCGCGCCGTGCCGCTTGGCGATCTCATCGACGGTGCCACCGGCCTCAAGCAACTTGCCGGCCGCCAGCGGGTACCAGGGGATGAAGCCGATGCCCTTGGCCTCGCAGTAGTCGAGCACGTCCTCGCTGTCGCGGCGCGAGAGGTTGTAGAGGTTCTGCACGGTGGCCACGGGGAAGTAGGCGGAGGCGGCTTCGATCTCCTCCACGCTCACCTGGCTCAGGCCCAGGTGTCTGACGAGGCCCTCGCGCTGGAACTCCTGCATGACCCCGAACTGCTCGTCCCGCGGGACCTTGGAGTCGATGCGGTGAAGCTGCCACAGGTCGATGCGCTCGACTCGTAGGCGACGCAGGCTCATCAGCAGGCATTGGCGCAGGTACTCGGGGCGCCCCACCGGTTGCCAGATGCTCGGACCGTGGCGCGTGAGACCGCCTTTGGTGGCGATTACGGTGCCCGCCGGGTATGGGTGCAGCGCCTCGCGCAGCAGGTCCTCGCTGACGAACGGGCCGTAGGAGTCGGCTGTGTCGATGAAGTCGACGTCCAACTCCGGCAGCCGTGCGAGGACACGTTTGGCCTCGGTCGGGTCGGCCGGGTCGCCCCAGATGCCGGTGCCGGTCACGCGCATGGCGCCGAAGCCGAGACGGTTGACGGGCATGTCGCCGCCGATGCGGAAGGTGCCGCTGGCGGCTGCTGAGTGGTTGGTCATGGTGATCTCCTAACTCGGGTCTGAACGAACTGCGACCAGCTACCCTACCGTCCAACTCGCCGTGGCGCCCAACTCAGCGGCTTCAGCGGCCGTACGAGCGAGCGTCCAGGGCGAACGCGAGTCCCTGCCAGTCGGGATCCCCGGCATCGAAGCGCTCACGGTTCCGCAGCGCGATGCGCCTGAACAGCCGAAGCGCCGCGAGGTCGTCCAGGTCCTCGGTACCGATCCCGAGGTGCTCGCCTAGCAACTCGACGCGCATGGCTCTCACCGTCGGGGGGTGCGCGAAGGCCGCGTTCATCTCGCTGTTGCCGAACAGCGAGTAGTGGTGCAGGTTGCAGGAGCCGACCGTCGCCCAAGCGTCGTCGACGAGCATCAGCTTCGCGTGGACCCATACCGCATGACGCTGGCCGGAGTCGCCGAGGCCGGCCAGCCCGGCCAGCGTGAAGTTCGGGTAGGCGGCTAGCGACCCTCGCGCGTCCATCAGCTCGCGCCGCGCCTGTGACAGGGTGGCGGGATCGGATACCTCGGGCTCGGCAGGCATCAGCACGACGACCTCGACACCGCGTTCGAGCGCTCCGCGCAGCGCCTCGACGATCTCGAGCACCTCCAGGTACTGGTTCTCCATGTAGATGGTCCGGCGCGCCGCGCCGATTGCGGCCACGTACTGGTCGAAGTTGCTGCGCTCACCCGCGGCGATGTCGAACGCACGCGCGCCGACTGCAGGGTGGCCGCCTTCGTACGCGCCGGCGTGGATCGTGCGCTGGATCTGCACGACCGCCTCGCCGGCTCGAGGTGGCAGGTTCGTGGGGAACGAGAGCCCCGTCTCGCTGCCCTCGCCCCAGAGCCCGCCCTCCAGGTCGCGCTCGCTCGCCTCGTTCCACCGCTGGACGAAGTTGTGGTGGACGTCGGCGGTCGCCGGGCCGCGCAGCTCCACGTAGGCGTCGTGGTTCTGCTTGGGCGCCCCGCTGTGACCAGGGCTGACGAGCGAGTGAGGGTTGAGGTTGATGCCGCCGACGAAGGCGGTTGCCTCGACCGACTCCGCGTCGATGAGCCAGCTCTTCTGATGCTCGCAGTACCTATGGTTCGCGCCGTCCCAACGGATCTTGACGCCGGAGCGGCGGGCGGCGAGGTCGGCGAGGTGCTCGGGCGCGCCCCAGAAGGCGTTGCGCTTCAGCCACGCCAACTCCGGGCCGGGTCGCCAGAAGATCACGCGCACGTCGACGCCGCGCGCCGCCGCTCGGTCCAGCACGTCGAGCGCGGTGCCGCGGCCGTCGGGCATCACGAAGCCGGGCCACATGAAGGTGACAGTGGCCCAGACGCGTTCCCGAGCCGCCTCGATCGCCTCGCAGATGCGGCGGAAGGCGCTTTCGCCGTCGTTGAGCAGCCGCAGCGAGTTGCCCGCGCGCGTGGGGTACGAGCCGCTGGGGACGAAGGGGATGTGGCCGCCGGTCATCGCTCGACAGGTTAACCGGCGGTCCGGGGGACTCTCAGTGAGGGCGCTCCCTAAGACGCGACGTTCCCGTACCAGCACCAGAAGATCTCGGCGCCGGCCGGCCCCGCCACCGCCCAATGCTCCTCGCCCGCCGGTATCAGCGAGATCTCGCCGGCAACGGTCCTGAACTCCTCGCCCGCGCAGACTCCGCTGAGCGAGCCGGCCACGACGTAAGAGACCTCGTCCGCGGCGTGGATGGAGACGCCCTCAGCCGGGACGCGTTGGCCGGGGGCGAGGCGCACGCTACCCGCCTTGAAACCTGGTGCCGGTGGGGTGCCGAGCTCGAGGAGAGTGGCAACACCGAGCTCGCCTGGGCCTTGGAACAGAGGTATGAGCCGCATACGGAAGTGTAAGGGAACGCCCGCGACCCTATGGACGGGACGGCACGTCTGGAACGCCACTTTGGCGGCTGTGACGGTTGAGCGGAGGCCGGCCGGCTCGAGCCCTAGCATGTGCGCTACCAGGCCGGCTGCCGCTTAGCCGCCGGTGTGATGGGAAGAAGGCTCGGTGCTGTTCAACAGCTACATCTTCTGGTTGTTCCTCGGGGCTGTCCTGGCGCTCTACCGGCCGCTGGGCACCTCCGCCAGGAAGGTGCTGCTGGTAGTAGCCAGTTACGTCTTCTACGGCTTCTGGGACTGGCGCTTCCTCGGACTGATCTTCGCCTCGACGCTGTCCGACTACATCGTCGCGCGCATGATCGCTGCGACGGACTCGGAGCGCCGCCGGCGCGCCTACCTGATCGCGTCGCTGGTCCTGAACCTCGGTGTGCTCGGCTTCTTCAAGTACTTCGGGTTCTTCACCGAGTCGCTGTCCGCGCTGCTCACCAGCCTCGGCTTGAGCGCGCCGCTGTCGGTCATGAACATCGTGCTGCCGGTAGGGATCTCGTTCTACACGTTCCAAACGATGTCGTACACGATCGACGTCTATCGCCGTCACACGCCCGCGACCCGCAACTTCCTCGACTTCGCGCTCTACGTCAGCTTCTTCCCCAACCTCGTCGCCGGACCCATCGAGCGCTCGACGACGTTCCTGAAGCAGATAATCTCGCCGCGCAAGCGCACCGCCGACGACTGGCAGGCAGGTCTCTACCTGGTCCTGTTCGGCCTCTTCAAGAAGGTGGTCGTTGCCGACAACATGGCCGCGATCGCCGGAACGGTGTTCAGCTCCGATCCCGCCTCGCTCACGGCCATGGAGACCTTGGTGGGCATCTACGCCTTCGCGTTCCAGATCTACGGCGACTTCGCCGGCTACTCCTCGATAGCTCGCGGCGTCGGGCGCTGGCTCGGCTTCGACCTGATGATCAACTTCCGCATGCCGTACCTGGCCGTCAACCCCAGCGACTTCTGGCGCCGCTGGCACATCTCGCTCTCGACCTGGCTGCGCGAGTACCTATACATCCCGCTCGGCGGCAACCGCGGCGGCGAGGCGAAGACCTACCGCAACCTCGCGCTGACCATGATCCTGGGCGGGCTCTGGCACGGTGCCGCCTGGACGTTCGTGGCGTGGGGCGCCTATCAGGGGCTGATCCTGATCGTCTACCGCGTCTTGGGCCGCATCAAGTGGCCGTGGAGCCGCAGCGGTTCGGGCGGCAAGACGGCGCGAATCACCGACGGTGTCGAAGTCGCACCCGTCCCGTACGGCAGCCTCGGCATCGCGGCGCCGTCCCTGGCCGACGCGCTCAGGCCGTTGGGGCGCTTGGCTGCGCGCTTCATGCCGGTGATCGTCATGTTCCACCTGGCGTGTCTGGGCTGGGTCTTCTTCCGCGCCGAGAGCATGGGCCAGGCGTTCGGTCTGCTGGGGCGCCTCGGCTCGGGACTCGAGGTGACGCCCGTGGCCATCGGTTTCCTGGCGACCCTGGTCTTCTTCGTGCTGCCGCTGATGATCTACGAGTACTGGGTCGAGAAGCAGGGCGAGCTCGACGCCATCGTCACAGCGCCCTGGCCCTGGCGCGCCATCGTCTACGGCTACTTCGTGATCATGCTGATCTTCTTCCCCTCACCCACCCAACATGAGTTCATCTACTTCCAGTTCTAGCCCCATCCCGCCGCGGACCGTCGTTAGGGCGACGGTTATCGCGCCGGCGCCGGTGTCTGCCGCGCCTGCCGCTAGGTCAGAGGCGGGAGCTGCCGCGCGCGGGCCGGGCTGGCGCGCGATCGTCAAAGCGGTGCTTCCCCTGGTCGTGCTGCTGCTGGTGGTCGAGGTCGGGATCCGCATCATCGAGCCGCGCCTGTCGCTGGACATACTCCACATCCGCCGCATCCCTGAGATCGCCGCCGGCATGCGGGAGGCTGAGGGCACGCGCGTGCTCTTCCTCGGCAACTCGCTGACCAGGCTCGGAGTGAACTTGGACGTCGTCGATGCGGGCCTGGAGGAGTTGGGCTCGAGTGGAGCATCGCTTCACGCCATCTATCCGGACGACACGACGGTGCTCGACTGGCTCTACCTGTTCGAAGATGCGGTCGTGAGGGCGGGTGCGGCACCCGAGCTGTTGGTGATCGGGTTCTCGCACTCGCACCTAGCCGACGCTCCGGTCAGGCCGGCCCAGACCTACCGCCTGGGACGCTTCTTCACGGCGTGGCAGGACGTGCCCAGACTGTTCGTCAACGACGTCACCGAACTCGACGACAGGGTCAGCGTCGTCGCGTCGAAGCTATCGGCGGCATTCGCCGACAGGGAGCGCCTGTCAAGCCGCTTCCTCGACCTCTTGCCTGGGTACCGCAACAGCTCACGGCAGATCAACGACGTGCTTGGCGGCCAAGGTGTGGCGCCGAAAAGCGGTGCCACCGCGACCTTCGATCGCTTGGCCAGGCTCGCTTCCGTAGCGACGGAAGCTGGTAGCCGCGTCGTGTTCGTCGCGATGCCGACGCGAAGCGGCTACGAGGTTGCGCCGGATCTGCTTCGAGCGGTAGCCGTCGCAGGCGCCAACATCATCGACTTGAGGCAGGTGCCAGGCCTGGAGAGCGAGCACTTCCTCGACTCGCTCCACCTCGGCAGTGCCGGTGCAGAGCTCTACAGCGAAGCGTTGGTGGCGGAACTTCAGCCGTTCGTCGCAGACTCGGCACCCTCGCGCTGAAGCCAGCAGCAACACCTCACGGGATCAGCACGGTGGACCCTGTCGTGCGCCGCGACTCGAGCGCCGCGTGCGCCGCCGCCGCCTCCCGCAGAGCGAAGCGTTGGTTGATGCTGACGCTCAGAGTGCCGTCGGCCACGGCCGCATAGAGCTTGGCGGCGGCGGTGCGCAGCTGCTCGGTGGTGCCGAGGTAGCTGCCGGTCGTCGGTCGCGTCAGGTAGAGCGAGCCTTTCGTCGAGAGCACGACCAGGTTGGGGATCGACACTGGACCGGAGGCGTTGCCGAAGCTGACCATCAGGCCGCGCGGCCTTAGGCAGTCGAGCGAGCCCTCGAACGTCGCCTTGCCGACGCCGTCGTAGACGACGTCGACGCCATAGCCTCCGGTCAGCTCGCGCACGCGTTCAGGGAAGCTCTCCCGGCTGTAGTCGATCGCGTGATCGGCACCGGCTGCCAGGGCGAGCGCGACCTTCTCGTCCGAGCCGGCCGTGGCGATGACGGTGGCGTCGAGCGCCTTCGCCCACTGCGTCAGTAGCAGTCCGACGCCGCCGGCGGCGGCGTGGACCAGGATCGTCTCACCGGCCTTCAACGGCCAGGTCTCGAGCAGCAGGTAGTAGGCGGTGAGGCCCTTGAGCGTGACCGCCGCTGCCGTCTCGAAGTCGACGCCGTCAGGCAGCTTGGCGAGCCGGCCGGCCGGGATGTTGCGCTCGTCGCAGTAGGCGCCTGGCGGGCCGGCGTAGGCGACCCTGTCACCGACCGCGAGGTCGTCGACGCCGGGGCCGAGCGCTGCCACCTCGCCCGCGGCCTCGTTGCCGGCCACGAACGGCAGCGGCAGCGCGTAGAGACCGGAGCGTTGGTAGGTGTCGATGAAGTTGAGACCTATGGCGCGGTGGCGCAGCCGCACCTCGCCCGGTCCGGGGTCGGGTAGCTCGCGCTGCTCGAAGCTCAAGACCTCGGGGCCGCCGTGCGCGTGTACCAGGACTGCCTTGCTCAAGGCTCCGTCTCCTCCAGGGGCTCGATCAGCTCGGGGTAGTCGTTGCGTACGTTGCCGACGGCGCTGCCGACCTTGCGCGCCCTGAGCCACTCCGGCGGGCACGGGCGCATCAGGTCCGCGACGAGCCCCGGGTCGGTGATGTCCGGCGCGAGCCAGCGCGCGGAGTCCTCCGCGGCGATGATCACGGGCATCCGCTCGTGGATATCGGCCATGAGAGCGTTGGGCTCGGTGGTGAGGATCGCGAACGAATCGCCCCAACTGTGGCGGGCGTAGATGCCTCCCAGCAGCAGCGGCTGCCCGTCTGCCCGGTGGAAGTACCAGGGCTGCTTCTCCGCGCCCAGCTTCTGCCACTCGTAGATCCCGTCGACGGGCACCACGCAGCGCGCTGTGCGCAGGGCGTCCCTGAACGCCGGCTTGTCGGCGGCCCCCTCAGAGCGGGCGAGGTGCCACAAGCCCATCACCTTGTCGGGCGACTTCACCCAGTGCGGCTCGAGCCCCCACCTGCCCTCGAACGCCTCGTTGACGCCTCCCTTGTTGCGTAGGTAGGCGATCTTCTCGGTCGGCGCGATGTTGTAACCGAACTTGCCGACGGTCGGCGCGTCGATGAGGAAGTAGCGCCGGTAGAACTCGTCGAGCCCGGCCTCCTCGACCAGGTCGATCGCCTGCTTGGAGAACCGTGCGATGCGACCGCTCATGCCTAGAGCATATTGGCAAGCGCCTGGTAGGCACGCATCGGGGCCGAGCCGAACCTCTAACTTGGAGCCTAGCGGGTCATGGCCACCTGTCGGAGAGGAGGAGCACGTCGACATCGGCGCCCGCCAGATGCTCGACGACGCGCCTGAAGTCATCGAGACGGTACTGGGTCGGGAACTCGGGCGCGCCTTCGACGATCTGGTGGAACGTCAAGATCAGCCATCCGCCGCTGGCGGCAGCCCGGTCGATCAGGTCGATGAGCGCCTCGGGCGGGTCGGTCGCCAGCACCGACATCGCCCTGAGCCGGTACTGATCGCCCGGCGGCCACGTCTCGAGGCCGAGCTGGTTCACGGTCGTGCGTCCCGAGGTGAAGAAACGGCGCACCGTCTCCAGCGCGCGCTCGTCGATGCGCCCGTTAGGGTACGCGAGGTGGCGCCAGCCGGCCGATGGGGTGAGGCCGCGCAGTCCGTCGGTGAGCGCCTCGAACTCGGAGGCGAGGGCCTCCGCGTCGTAGGCATCGAACGAGTGGTCGAGCGGCACCTCGGAGGTGTGGTGCGCCACCGTCTCCCAGTGGAGGTAGCGCTCGAGGGCGACCAGCTCCGCCACGCTCATGAAGCCCGGGCGGTCCAGGAACCCGGTGATGACGGCGATGCTCGCCGGCAAGCCGAGGTGTTGCAGCACGGGAACGGCCAGCGCGACGCCGTCGCGGGCGTCGTCGAACATCAGCGTCACAGCGCCGCGCGGCGCGCGCGGGAACGACGCGAGACCGTGCACGTTGACGACAGCCTCGCGCGCGCCGCTCGCCGCGACCGAGAGCTGCAGGGCGTCGATCCGGGTCAGGTCGGGTCGCCCGACGGTCTGGTACGGGTCGGCGAGGTTGACGCTGACGGCGTGCCACTCGCCGCCGCGACCCAGGAGCATGCTCGGGTCGGGGTCGCCGATCGAGACCAGGTAGGCGGCGTACGACTCCAAGTCGTCGTTGCCCACGTACAGCGCCACGTAAGCGAGAGTGGCTGGATCCTCGACCCGTAGCCAGATCACGAGGTTCTCGCCAGAGAGGTCGAGATCGGCTCCCAACTCGGCGCGGACGTTCAGCTGACCGTCGACGCCGGCGATGGCGAGACGCAGGGAGCCGGCGCCGCCCGGCGGGGCGTCGGAGTCGGGCGCCGCCTCTCCCAGCGCGCTCTGCTGGTAGAAGATGGTGCCGGGTTCGAAAGCGTCGATGAGCTTCAGGTGCGGGTCGTGCCACGCCGAGGTCACAGGTGCGCTCTCGGCCGAGTCCACGCCGACCCGGCCGACGGAGCCCCGTGCGAGAGCGTGCGCGCCGACCAGCAGCGCCAGCAGCACCAGCAGTGCCGCCGCCAGCCGCTGGCGGAAGGTCTCATCGAGCTGCGCCACCCTCGCACCATAGAACGTGAACGCACTCGCCCGCTCGGTAAAGTTTGGCAGCGGCGCGAACCTGCCCGGCGCCGCACCAAGGAGGGTTTGATCATGCCTGAGCTCTCAACAGTCGAGATCCAGTACTGCGTGCCGTGCGGTCACTTGGAGCGCGCCGTCGACGTCCAGAAGTCGATCCTGACTCACTTCGGCCAGAAGATCGACGGTGTCAAGCTCAAGACCGGCGACAAGGGCGTCTTCAAGATCCGCGTCGACGACGTCGAGATCTACAGCAAGCCCGACCCGTTCGATCTCGACGCGGTCATCGGGAGCATCGCCGAACGGGTCTAGTAGACTCGAGCCGACGGAGATAGCCGCGCTTACGTCTTCCTACGCGTCCCCTCTGACAAGCGGGCAAGGGGTGGGGAGATGGCGAGTGGCAAGAAGCGACAAGGGGATTCACGTAGTCCGATAAGCGTGCTCATCGAGTTCCGGCAGCTGCCGGGCAGCTCGGGCGCGTTCATGGCGAGCGTCGCGTCGCAGCTCGACGTGCCCGGCTGCACCATCGACCACCGCTTCGAGCCGGTGCCGATGGGTGGCGGCCTTACTCTCGCCACGGGCGCGGGGACCTTCGTGGTTCGTGCCGAGGTCGGCGACATGGGCGTCGTCGAGGCGCTGCGCGCTCGACCCGACGTCGTCGACGTGTGGATCGACACGCCGATCGCGCCGTTCGAGACGCAGACAGAGCGCGACTGCAGCCCCGGGGAGCCGAAGGGGAACCTGGCCGACGTGGCGAACTACCTCGGCGCGACCGACCTGTGGGTGCGGGGCTACTACGGCGAGGGCGTGGTCGTCGGCATCGTCGACGGCGGCATCACCGCGCAGGCGCGCCAGGTCAAGGACGGCGAGACTCGCAGGCGCATCGGGCGCGTCATCGGCGGCTGGCCCGAGGTCGATTGGGGAACCGAGGCTTCGCGCTGGGACGAGCACGGCAACATGTGCGCGACCGCGGTGCTCGGCATCGCGCCGCGCGCGCAGCTCTACGACCTGCGCATCGGTGGCGCGGGCGGCACCTCGGGCACGCTGAGCCGCGCGCTGCAGGCGTTCCAGTGGGCGATCGACAGGCACCGCCTCGACGGCACACCGCAGGTGCTCTCCAACTCCTGGGGCATCTACCAGCAGGCGTGGGACGCGAACTACGCCGGCAACCCGAACCACCCGTTCACGCGCAAGGTCGGCGAGGCCGTCGAGGAGGGCATCGTCGTTCTGTTCGCCGCCGGCAACTGCGGCGCTGACTGCCCGCCGGCCGAGTGCGGGCGCGACAGCGGACCCGGCCGTAGCATCTGGGGAGCCAACGGCCACCCCGAGGTCATCACCGTCGCGGCGGTCAACAAGGACGAGCGGTACGTCGGCTACTCGAGCCAAGGGCCGGCGGCTCTCGACCCCAACAAGCCCGACGTCTGCGGGGTCACCCACTTCGACGGCTACTTCAGGTCGGACTCGGGAACCTCGGCCGCGTGTCCCACCGTCGCCGGCGTCGCCGCGCTGCTGCTGCAGGGCGCTCCCGCTGCCTCGCCCGCGCAGGTGAAGCTGAGCCTGATGGTCACGGCCAAGGACGTCGGTGAGCCGGGGTGGGACCCGCAGACGGGCGCTGGTGTCGTCAGGGCCTTGTCGGCGTTCGAGCACTGCGTCGGCGCGGTGTGGGCGCGGGGGAGCGCTGCCGCAGGGGGCGCGGCTGCAGGGGTCGCGGCGCGGCCGGCGTTCGCACAGGCGGCACAGGCAGTCGACGGGCGCGGCGCCGGCTACGACGAGCTGGCCTCGGCCCTCGACGGCATGCGGCGCGAGTTGCTCAGGCAGCAACAGCGGCTCGACGAGCTGGATCTGCGCTACGGGGCGATGGGAAGGGGGAGAGCATGAGAGCAGTGGGTGGCAACGGGGTCGTGATCTTCGGTCTGGTGGTCCTGGTGGCCGTCGCGGGGTTCCTGGCGGCGGCCGTAGACGGCAGCGTCGCGCTCGTCGATGACGCGCAGCTAGGCGGCATCGTGCGCAAGCTGCAGCTGATGGCGGTGATCGCGCTGCTGATAGAGCGCTCGGTCGAGGTCTACCTGGTAGTGACGAAGCAGAACGGTCCTGTCGCATACGCCGGGAGCGCCGAGCCTGACCCGACTGCCCGTCCTGCCGACCGGGTGGCGCTCAGCGCAGGGATGACCCTCGCCTTCGTGTTCGCGGTCTGTGGCCTGCGGGTCGTCGGGCCGGCCGTGATGGTCGAGCCAGGTGTGGCGCGCTGGCTGGTCGACGCCGTCGACGTAGTCATCTCCGCCGGGCTGATGGCGGGCGGCGCGGCCGTCATCCACGAGGTGATCGAGTGGATCCGCGAGTTCATAGGGCTAGGTCGGCTCAACAACGCCGCCAACATCGAGGAGTCGCGGCAGAGGCTGGCGTTGGTCGAGCAGCGCGGCGCTGCTCTGCGCGGCGGTGCTCAGGACTAGCTGGGCACGCCTCGCGCGGCGGCACCGGTGGGATCAGGCAGGCTCCTGAGATCGCCCCTACACTGAGGCGTGGCGACGCTCGACGATGTCCGACGGATCGCCCTTGAGCTCCCCGAGGTGTTCGAGGAGCCGGGCGGCTCCAGAGGATCGGCCAGTTGGCGGACCAAGAAAGGTCTCGTGGTGTGGGCGCGCGGCCCCAGCAAGGCGGACCTGGTGCAACTGGAGAAGCTCGGACGCGCCTGGCCCGACGGACCCGTCGTGGCCGTGCGCGTCAGCGGTGACGATGAGAAGCAGACGCTGCTCGCGGCGTACCCGGCGTCGCTGTTCACGATCCCGCACTTCGACGGCTACCCCGGCGTGCTCGTGCGCTTAGGCGAGGTCGAAGAGGACCTGTTGCGAGACCTGATAGTCGAGGCTTGGAAGCTCAGGGTCGGGCGTCGTCGGGTCGAGCAGTGGCTCGAGAACGGTTCCTAGCTCCGCCCCGCTGCCGGCAGCGGCTCGCGCGCCGTGCGCGGCGGTACGATATGAGGTGTCGGTAGCCTCAGCCAACGGCCTCAGCAAGCGTTTCGGCGACAAGGTGGCAGTCGACTCGCTCGATCTCGCGGTGCACCGCGGCGAGGTCCTCGCCCTGCTGGGCCATAACGGCGCCGGCAAGACCACGACGGTGAGGCTGTTCAACGGCGTCCTCGAACCCAGCGCTGGCGAGGTCGAGGTGTTCGGACTGTCGCCGATTGCCGAAGGACCCGAGGTGCGTGCCAGGACCGGCGTGCTCACCGAGTCGCAATCCCTCGAGGAGCGGCTGAGCGCACGCGAGAACCTGCGCTACTACGCAGCGCTCTACACCTATCCCGAGTACAGGACAGAGGCTCGCATCGACGAGGTGCTGGCCGAGCTGGGACTCGAGGCCGCCGCCGACCAGAAGGTCGTGACGTTCAGCCGCGGCATGAAGCAGCGCCTGGCGCTGGCGAGGGCGCTGCTGCACGAGCCCGAGCTGCTGTTCCTCGACGAGCCGACGGCTGGCCTCGACCCTATCGCTGCGCGGCAGGTGACCGCCCTCATCGGCCGCCAGAGCCGGACCTTCGGCCGCAGCGTCGTCATGTGCACCCACAACCTCGCAGAGGCTCAGCAGGTCGCCGACCGCGTGGCGGTGCTGCGCACCGGGCGACTCGTGGCACTAGGCTCTCCGGCCGAGCTCGTGGCAGGGCTGGGTGCCAGGGTCGGACTGAGGCTACGCGTCGGACCAGCCGAGGAGGACGCTGCCAGGTCGGTCATCGGCAGGCTAACGGGCGCCACCTTCGAGAGCGAGGCGCCGGGTCGCCTGGTCATCCACGGCATCCCGGAGGCAGAGACCCCGCGCCTGGTGAAGGAACTAACCGCCGCCGAGGTCTCCGTCTACGCCGTCGAGCCGCTCGAGCCGACGCTGCAGGACGTCTACTTCTCGATCTACGGAGCTGACGAGAGCGCAGAGCAGGAGGACGCACCATGATGCCGCCGAGCTTCAGCCCCGAGAGGCGCAGGCAGATCGCCGCCGTGGTGCGCAAGGACCTGCGCGTCGCGCTCTCCAGCAAGGCCGTCTCGATGCCGCTGCTGATCGTCCCGCTCATCTTCATCGTGATACTGCCGCTGGCCGTCGCGCTGTTCGCGCCGCTAGCCGCCAACGAGGGCGCCGACATCATGCGCGAGCTCGAGGGTTTCTCGCCCACACTGCTCGAGTCGGTCGCAGGCCTCACCGACCCTCAGAAGGTCGTGGTGATCTTCCTGGTGTACATGATGGCGCCGCTGTTCCTGGTGCTGCCGGTGATGTTCGCGAGCGTGCTGGCGGCCGACAGCTTCGCAGGTGAGAAGGAGCGCAAGACGATAGAGGCGCTCGTCTACAGCCCTATCTCCGACCGCGACCTGGTCCTGGCCAAGATGCTCTCGGCGTGGCTGCCCGCCGTCGCCGTAGGCGCCGGAGCGTTCATCGCCTACTGCCTCGTCGCCAACCTGGCCGCGTGGCCGGTGATGGGCAGGCTCTTCCTGCCGACGTGGATGTGGGTGGCGTTGATCGCATGGGTGATGCCGGCGATGGCGGCCGTGGCTCTCGGCGCCACCGTGATCGTGTCGGCCAGGGTGAGCACCTTCCAGGAGTCGTACCAGCTCGGCGCCGTCGTCGTGCTGCCGCTGGTCGCGATGGTGATCGCTCAGGCGACAGGTGTGATCTACCTGAGCGTCTGGCTCGTCGTGGCGCTGGGAGCGGTCTTGTGGGTGATCGCCGCGGTCCTGGTGCGCCTCGGTGGGCAGAGGTTCCAGCGCGCGCGCATCATGGCGAGTATCTAGACGTCGATGCGGCTGCGCTCCCGCGGGTGATCGTTCCGGGAGCGCAGCCGGGCTTGGTGTTGGTGGGCTCACCGCCCCTGGGTGTTCGGACCGCCGCGCAGCAGCAGCCCCCTACCTCCTTCGGTGGAGAAGTGGAAGGTCCCGCTGCCGGAGCGCCCACCTTGGTGGATGGTGATGGTGCCGGAGCTGCCTGTGCTGCTGAGCGCGTTGACGCTGCGGCGGAACGAGCTGGCGACGCCAGGGTTCGCTTCCAGGAACGCCTGGAGATCGGCGGCGAACGTCTCGCGTTGGCGGCTGAGCTCGACGCTCGCTTCGCTGATGTTGCCGCTCGCCACCTGCTGCGCGACGCTGGCAGAGTCGCCGCTCTCCAACGCGGCGATGTAAGCCTCGAGCCTCGACACCTCGAGCTGCTGGGCTTCCGCCCTGAGCGCTTCCGCCCTGTCGAGAAGCGTGGCGGCCTCGGCGCGAGCCTCGGCCGGGACCTCGGCTAGCAGTGTCAGGCGCTGAGCCCTCTGGCGCAGCTCGGCCAGCGTCTCCTGGACGGCGCTGGAGTCGCCGGCGACCTGAGCCAGCGCTGCGGCTCCCGCCACGAGGGCCAACGCGGCGACGACGGTAGTTACGAACCTTCTGCTCATGTTGCCTCCAAATCCGGATGCGGAACGCCTCGTGGGTGCGCCGCTCCTGAAGCCGAAGGTAGAGCGCGAGCGTGCAGAGTCCGTGGAGGCCGGGTGCAGGCGCGCTTCGGCGTCTACACGAGAACTCCACGCACAGCCGTTACAGTCGGCCTGATGGTCGGCGGCGTCAGAGGCAAGAGGGTGTTGATAGTCGAGGACGAGAGCGGCATATCGCGCACGCTCGACAGCTTCTTGCGTCACGCGGGGTTCACCACCGAGGTCGCAGCCACCGGCGTCGAGGGGTTGCGGCTGTTCAGGGCGGCGCAGCCGGACCTGGTGCTGCTCGACGTGATGCTGCCGGAGCTCGATGGCTTCCAGGTCCTCGAGACCTTGCGGCGCACCAGCTCCGTGCCGGTCATCATGCTCACCGCGCGCGGCGAGGAGTTCGACAGGCTGCTGGGGCTCGGGCTCGGCGCCGACGACTACGTGCCGAAGCCGTTCTCGTTCCGCGAGGTCGTCGCGCGCGTCCAGGCGGTCCTGCGCCGCGCCTACCCGCAAGACGGCGCCTCTCAGCCGCTGCGGGTCGGGCGCCTCAGCGTCGACTTGGATAGGGGTGCTGCCGGCTTCGGCGGCGTCGAGCTGCCACTGACAGCCACCGAGTTCAGGCTGCTGGCCGCCATGGCCGCCGCCCCCGGCCGGCTGTTCAACCGCGCCGAGCTGATCGACAGAGCGCTGCCTGAGAACGACCTGCTCGAGCGCAGCCTCGACTCGCATCTCAAGAACCTGCGCAAGAAGCTGGCGGCAGCCGGAGCGCGGGACCTCCTGGTGACCGTCAGGGGCATGGGTTTCAAGCTGGTGCAGGAGAGCGGGTCGTGAAGCAAACGACCCTGTTGCCGCGCTACTTCGACCCGCGCGCGGCGGGCTCGTCATGAACCGGCTCGGCGTAAAGCTCGTGCTGGCTCTGGTCGGCGTCACCCTGGTGACCGTCTTGCTGATCAGCGCAGCGCAGCTGCGCGCCATCGTCGCGGAGAACCGCTCGCTGCCGGCGCCGGAGCGCTCCGAGCTCAGCCCGAGGCAGATGGGGCGCGCCGTCTTCTTCCCCAGCCGCTCGGGGCGCGGGACCATAACGATAGTCACCCTCCCGGCCGTGCCGGAGAGCGGGTCGGTCGAGGCGCAGGCGGAGCCGAGCGGCTGGGTCTCGTGGCGCGAGGTCACCAACTACCTGCGCGGCTCTCTGGAGCAGCGCGCCGGGAGTCTCATCGTCTCTGCTCTGGTCGCCCTGGCCCTGGCAGTGGCCCTGGCTCTGGTCCTCGCCCGGGTCATCGCGCGTCCGATCCAGAGGGTGGCCGCCGCCGCCGATCGGCTAGCCGCCGGCGACCTGTCGGTGCGGGTCCCGCTCGCCGCTACTGCCGGCGCCGGCGCGGCGGCCGCGCGAGGCTCAGACCTTGGGCGCGGTGTCGCGCACGGCTCCATGCAAGGTCCTGTGCCCGGCCCTGTGCCGCGCGGCGACGAGACCATCAGGCTCGCTCACTCCTTCAACGTCATGGCCGACAGCTTGGAGAGGCTCGAGAGACAGCGGCGCGACATGGTGGCCGACGTGGCTCACGAGCTGCGCACGCCGCTCACCGTGTTGCGCGGGCGCCTCGAGGCGCTGGAGGACGGCGTGGTGCCGCTCGACATGGCCGAGGTGAGCGACATGCACGCGCAGGTGCTGATCCTCACGCGCCTCGTCGAGGACCTGCGCCTGCTGTCGCTGGCCGACGCCGGCGAGATGCCGCTGCACCCACAGGCGTTGGACTTAGCCGAGGTCGCGCGCTCGGCCGCGGCGGGCTACCGGCTGCGCGCCGCCGACAAGGGCGTTGCGTTGGTGGAGGACCATGCCGGGCCTCTCAGTGTCGTAGCCGACCGCGACCGCGTGCTGCAGGTGATCGGCAACCTCCTAGACAACGCGCTGAGGCACACGCCGAGCGGTGGGCGCGTGACCTTGCGGGTGTTCGGAGACGGCGAGCTGGCGGTCATCGAGGTCGCCGACACCGGCCCTGGCATCCCGGATGGCTCCCTGGAACGGGTGTTCGAGCGCTTTCACCGCACCGACGACAGCCGTGCGCGCTCGGCCGGCGGCAGCGGCCTTGGGCTGGCGATAGTCAGGGCGATAGTCGAGTCGCACGGTGGGACCGTCACGGCCGCGCGGGCGGTCGAAGGAGGAGCGGTGCTGAGGGTCGCTCTCCCCAAGCGGACGCCGCTCAGCCCTTAGCTCGCCGGCGCCTCAGGATCTCCCTGATCTGGAACAGGTGTCCGGCTTCGTGCTCGACGAGGTGGAAGACCACCCAGGCAGGGGCGCACGCGTAGTCCGTCTCCGGCGGTTCGCGCAGCGTGTGCCAGTCCGCCTCGCTCATGCCGGTCATAGCCCGCATGAATTCGGCGCGCGCCCTGGCCAGACGGTCGAGATGCTGGGCGAGTGTCTCGGCTGGCACGTGTTGGAGCCGCCCCTGCGCGTCGCGGCTCGGGTGCGGCAGCAGGGCGAGGATGTGCTCAGGTGGATCCACCAGCAGCGTGTCCTCGTACAGCCACGACAGCTCGACGAGCGCGATGTGATAGAGCAGCGAGCCGATCGAGTTGTCGGCGCCGGCGCCCCCGCGCCAGTCGAGCGTCGCCTGGTCCAAGTCGCGGACCGTGTGCAGCAAGCCGCGGCGCGTCTCCTCCATCGCCCACAGCCACGGGCCGACGGTCGGTGCCGCGCCGGGCGTCGGGACCATCCGGAGGACCTCGCGCTTGGTCGTCTCGCCTTGCCGCTCGTTCTTACCGGGTTCGTCCGTACCAGGTTCGCTCATAACGGAGTCTAGGGGTTGATGCCGGCCCAGGTAGCCGCGCCAGCGAAGCTGGCAGCGCCGACGAGGCCGGCGGCTGTTCCGAGCTGCGCGGGGACGACGACCGGCCGCATCGGCTCGGGCAGCAGCTCCAGTCGGCGCGCCAGGGCCGCTTGGAAACCGGGGTTGAGTCCGACCCCGCCTCCCAGCACCACGACCGCCGGGTCGATCAGCACGCGGACGTCCGCCAATGCGCCGGCCAGCGCTGAAGCCGCATCATCTAACAGCGCGCGCGCCCACTCGGCTCCTCGGCCGGCAGCCTCGATCACCTGCTTCGCGTCGACAGCGTGGCCCAACTCGGCGGCTCGCCGCGCCAGCGCGGTGCCTGAGGCGAGGCTCTCGAGCTCCCCGCCTCGCACATGCCCGATGTGACCGGCGAGGCCCGTGGCTCCGCGCCACAGCCTGCCGCCGACGACCAGCCCCCCTCCGACCCCCGTCGAGACGGTGACGAACAGCAGCGAGTCGCGGCCGCGGCCGGCCCCGTGCTCGTGCTCGCCGAGTGCGGCCGCTTGGGCGTCGTTGAGGACCGTGACCCGCGGCGCTGCGACGAGCCCAGCCAACCCGGAGGCGAGCCGGTCGGCGAGAGGGAAGTCGTGCCAGCCGGGCAGCAAGTCGGGGCTCATCGCGCGCACCCTGCCGTCTGAGACGACCCCTGCGCAGGCGACACCGACGAGAGCTGGCAGCGGACCGTCGGCAGCCAGGCGCGCCGCGCAGCCGGCGATGGTGGCGATGACGGTGGCGGCGACGGCCTCAGGACCGGCTACGGCCGGGGTCGGCGCGACCTCCTGGACGAGAACCCGCCCACCGCGCACCAACGCGACGGCCACCTTGGTGCCGCCGATGTCGACCGCAAGCACCGCGTCGCTCACATGCTCCTGTCGGCCACCACATGAGCCGTCCTGCGGACCGACTCCGACAAGTCGGCGTCGCCGGCGATCATCAGCCGCGCCAGCGCCTCGAGCAGCAGCAGCTGTCCGATCTTGGCGAACACGTCGCCGCCGGTGAGCGGCGACTCTGGTGGGCTGGCGAAGAGGCTGCGGTCCGCGACCTTGGCGAGGGGGCTCTTGAGGCGGTTGGTGACGGCGACGGTGAACGCGCCGGCCTCCTTGGCGGCCTTGAGCGCCTGCAGCGTGTCGAGGGTCGAGCCGGAGCTGGAGACGCCGATCGCGACGGCGCGCCCATCTAGGTTCGAGGCGCTCATCGACCCTAGGTGGAGGTCGGTGAAGGCTTGCGCCGTGAGGCCGAGGCGCAGCAGCTTGTAGGCGAAGTACTGCGCCACCACTCCGGAGGCTCCGACGCCGTAGATGTCGACGCGTTCGGCCGCTCTGAGGCGCTGAGCGACCTCGGCGGTCACCTCGCCCTCGTAGAGGTTGGCCGTCTCGTGTGCCGCCGCGGCGGCCTGCTCGACCAGGCGCGCCATCAAGCTCCCGGAGTCGTGGCTGTCGCTCGCCGGCTTGGGAACGTTGTTCTTGCGCCCGGGCGGGTCAAGCTCGACGGCGAGCGTCAGCTTCAGCTCCTGGAAGCCGGAGAAACCCAGGTCTTGGCAGAAGCGGATGATGCTGCCTTCGCTGCTGCGCGTCGCCTCCGCCAGCTCGGTGACGCTGTGGTAGATCACCGCGTCGGGGTTGTCGAGCACGTACTGCGCCACGCGCCGTAGCACCGGGCTGAGCCCGTGGAGCGAGGCTCGCAGCTTCGTCAGCAAGCGGGACATGCATCAATGCTACGCCCAAGCGCGCTACCTGGTGCCAGCATCGATCAAGGCGCGGCTCGCCTCGAGTGGGGCGACTCCCTTGACAGAGGCCGGCTCCGTCTCTAGCATGCGGCTAGGAGTCTGGCTCAATTCTCACGATGAGACATGGAGCCAAGCTCAATCGGGCCGACCGGCCGACCCCCGCCGACGCGGCGGAGCGGCCCGCGGCCGCCATGGAGGTCGCCATGCGGACCCGTAACCTGAAGTCGCTCCTCATCTCGTTAGTAGTGCTGTCACTCTTGGCGTTGGCCGGCACCGCTCTCGCCCAGGCCGACGGGTTCGTCGTCTCGGGCGGCCAGCGCGTCGAAGCCAGCCGCGCACCCGCCGACTCGTACCCCGACCCCGAAGGCCTCAAGCTCACCGACGACTCCTACCAGTTCGCCTGGGGCGACATGGTCGGTTTCGAAGGCGCCGCTCCTATCACCCTGGTCGTCGACCTCGGCGCCACTTACGACACCATCAGCTACGTCGCGCTCAAGCTGATGCGCTCCGACGGCTCAGGCGTGCCGCTGCCCGCCTACGCCATCGTCTCCGTCTCCGAGGACGGCCTGCTCTACGAAGACCTCGGCATGGCGCTCGGCTACCAGGAGGGTGAGGTCGGCAACGACACCATCGGTACCCTCGTGTGGGCCGACGAGGCCTGGGCCGGCTACGGCCAGTTCGTCAAGGTCGAGATACAGCCCGGCTCCGACGCCTGGACGATGATCGCGGAGCTGCAGGTCGGCAACGGCGCGGTTCCCGCCGAGCTCCTCCCGGCTAGCGCCGGCGGCGCGGCCGCCACGGCCGAAGCCGTCAACGTCGCGCTCGGCAAGTCGTACACCTACGCGACGCTCGAGCCGGCCGCCGCCTACCCCGACGACGGCAACGTCAAGATCACCGACGGCTCCTACGCCTACTCGTGGGGCGACATGGTCGGCTTCCCCGACCCGACCGCCAACCCCGTCGTGATCATCGACCTGGGCGAGCGCGTCGAGGGCATCACCCGCGTCGCGGGGCTGTTCATGCGCTCGTTCGCCTCCGCCGTGAACCTGCCGTTCAGCCTGGTCGTCTCGGTGTCCGACGACGGTGAGGCGTACACGACGGTCGGCCTCGCCGCCCGCACGGTGCCGGAGCCGATCATGAACGAGCTGATCAACAGCGTCTACTGGCAAGACCTCGAGAACCCGGCCGCTGGTCGCTTCGTCAAGGTCGAGGTACGCGCCCGCACCGCCTGGACCATGCTCGCCGAGATCGTCGTGCAGACCGGTGCAGCCGTGCCGGAGGTCGAGGAAGTCGAGGAGTAGCGTGCTCAGCAGGACAGTCCGGGCCGTGCTGGCCGGAGGGGCGCTCAGCGCGCTCGCCGTGCTCGGTACGGTGTCAGCACAGGACGGAACAGGGACCAGCACAGGAAC
The DNA here is from genome assembly GCA_964392895.1 of uncultured bacterium. Lineage (GTDB taxonomy): Bacteria > Deinococcota > Deinococci > Deinococcales > Trueperaceae > CAYMRL01. Next base: position 35,480 of record CAYMRL010000002.1, on the reverse strand, counting down.
GGAGCCGGTTCTTACCGGCTCCTTCGTCCAACTGAACGGCCAACTCGTCGCGATGAGCCCCGAACAGTGGGTGCAGGAGCTCGCCTACATGCGCGCCATCGGCATGGACACCGTGATCTTGCAGTACTCGCGCTACGGCACCACGTCCTACTTCCCGAGTCAGGCGCAGCCCGAGGAGGCCCCGCCGACCGCCGATCCCCGCGTCCAGGCCTCTCCTGACGAGTCGATCGGCACGCTGAGATGGACTGCGTCCTCCGACGTGACCACTCGCTACCTGCGGATCGAGGTCAGTCCGAACAGCCGCGAGTGGACGATGGTCCCGGAGGTGCGCGTCTTCGCGGGCGGCGAGAACGTCGTCCTCGGCAAGGGGTACTCGCTCACGCCCGCACCGGCCGGCAACTACCTGGACCCGGGCGCCGCCGCGGGCGGCAAGCTGACGGACGGCTTCGCCAACTTCGCGTGGGCCGACATGGTCGGCTGGCAGAACCCGGGCGACCGCGTCCTCATCGCGATCGACCTGGGAGCCGAGGTCAGGGTCGACGAGATCGAGGTCGACTTCATGCGCTCGGAGATCTCGGCGGTCCAGCTGCCCGAGGGCTTCAACGTCGGCGCCTCTGTCGACGGCACGACCTACGTCACGGTCGGCTCGGCGGCGTGGGGCGAGACGCCTTCGGTAGGCTCGGCCGAAGCAGAGGTCCGCGACCCTATCGCCAACCTGATCGCCGCCGCCGAGCACCACGGTATGGGCGTGTGGCTCGGACTGAGCCTCGACCCGAACTACTGGCAGGGCGTCTTCGACCCAGCCGCCTCGTCAGAGGCGAACATCGCCCTGATGCTGGAGCTCGAGGAGCGTTACGGCGACTCGCCAGCCGTCGTCGGCTACTACCTGCCGGAGGAGATCGAGGACCGCAGCTTCAACTCCGAGAGAGCGCACGAGGCGATGATCCAGTACCTCGCCGCGATGGTGGACGCGGCTCACGGTCAGGTCGGCAAGCCTGTCATGGTCGCCCCGTACTTCGGCATGAACCCCGATGGCGACTTCTACGCCGCCTGGTGGGACGTGACGCTGTCCCGCGCGCCCGTCGACGTCATCGCCATGCAAGACGGCGTCGGCACGCGCCGCACGACGGCCGCCCAGGGCGTGAGCGTCTACCGCGCGCTCCAGCCGGTAGCGGCCAAGCACGGTGTGGCGCTGTGGTCGGACCTCGAGGTGTTCGAGCAGACCCACGGCTGGCCCGTCGACGAGCTTGCGTGGCAGGCTCGGCCCGCCACCATCGAGTCCGTGATCGAGCAGTTGGAGCTGGAGGCGCCTTACGTGGAGAAGTTCGTAGTGTTCGACTTCACGCACTACATGAGCCCGCGGCTCGGTGCCGCAGCGACGGCGCTCTACCGCGGCTACCAGTCGTACTTAGACGGGTTCGCGCCATGATCCGCCGCGTAGGCAACCTCCCCCGCGCGTTCATGAGGCCCTGGGTAGTCGCACTGCTCGCCGCTGTGACGCTCGCCCCGCTCAGCACCGCCGCTGCCCAGACCGAAGTGACGTTCTGGTACGCCTGGGGTGGCGAGGAGGGAGCGGCGCTGGAACGGCTCATCGCCGAGTTCAACGCCAGCCAGAGCGCGATAAGCGTGCGAGGCTCGTTCGTCCCCATCGGCGACGGCGAGAGGATCCTCGCCACCCTGGCCGGCGGCACACCGCCGGAGCTGGTCACGATCTGGGACTGGATGGTCGTGCCGCTAGGAGCCGGCGGCGCGCTGCACGCGCTCGATGACGCCCTGGCAGCGGCGGGCGTGACCGAGGACGACTACCTGCCAGGCATCTGGGAGTACGGCTCCTACCGCGGCGCCAAGTACGGGCTGCCGACGACGCTCAACGTCTACGCGTTCATGTGGAACAAGGACGTGTTCGAGGCGGCCGGTCTCGACCCAGAAGCACCACCGCGCACGATCCAAGAGCTCGACGCGCTCACCGCGCAGCTCACCACTGTCGACAACCGCGGCAACATGCGGCGCCTCGGCTTCTACCCCAACGTCACGGCCATCTACATGTACGCGTTCGGCGGGCAGCTCTACGACCCGGAGACGCTCGAGATCACTCTCGACCACCCCGGCAACGTAGCGGCGTTCGAGTGGCTCGCCGACTACTACCGCACCTACGACATCAACCGCATCCGCCGATTCCAGGCAGGCTGGGGCGACATGGCGAGCCCGTTCAACCCCTTCTACCGCGGTCAGATCGCGATGCAAGAGGGCGGCCAGTGGGAGGTCCTCTCCACCTCGCGCCACGCTCCCGACCTCAACTGGGGCGTCACGACCTTCCCGGCGCCAGAAGGCGGACGGCACGACGTGGCGCCGGTGCAGGGCTCGTTCTGGGCGGTGCCGGCTCAGGCTCGCAACAAGGACGCCGCCATAGAGTTCCTGCTGTGGCTGACCGCTCCCGAGCAGTCATCTAGGTTCGCGGCGGCGCTGGCCAACATCCCGCCGCGCGTCGATGCCCTCACCAGCCCCGAGTTCGCCGACACGATCACGCCTCATATGCAGGTCTACCTCGACATGCTCCTCACCGGCTACGTCTTCGCGCCGCCCGGTCTGCCGGTAGGTCTCTACCTCAGCGAGCAGCTCAACCAGGCGCTCGCCTCGGTGCAAGACGGCTCGGTTACCGCTCAACAGGCGCTGGAGACGGCGCAGCGAAATGTCTTAAGGGAGCTCGAGAAGTACGAGTGATGGATAGGGCCCAAGCCAGCGGACCTGAACGTACTCCCAGGCAGCGCATGACGCCGCGCCAACGCCGCGAGCTGTGGCTGGGTTTGGCGTTCGTCTCGCCGTGGCTGATCGGGTTCTTGGTGTTCACCGTCTACCCCGTCTTCGCATCGCTCTACTTCTCGTTCACCGACTACAACGTCGTGTCCGCGCCGCGCTGGATCGGCACGCGCAACTACACCGACCTAGTCGCCGACCCGCTGTTCGGTCGGACGCTCTACAACACGCTCTACCTAGCGGCGCTCGGCATCCCGTTCTCGCTGGTGATCAGCCTGCTCATCGCGCTGCTGCTCAACACCAAGGTGCGCCTGCAGGGGCTGTTCCGCACGATCTACTTCCTGCCGAGCGTGGTGCCGGCCGTTGCCGCGGCGCTGTTGTGGCGCTGGTTCCTCAACCCCGACTACGGACCTGTCAACGAGTTCCTATGGCAGCTAGGCATCAACGGCCCCGGCTGGCTCGCCGACCCGTCGTGGTCGAAGCCGGCGCTGATCCTCGCGAGCCTGTGGGGCGTCGGCGGGTCGATGGTCATCTACCTGGCCGGCTTGCAGAACGTGCCGGTGCAGCTCTACGAGGCGGCCGACCTCGACGGCGCCACGCGCTGGCAGCGGCTGCGCTACGTCACGCTGCCGATGCTCTCGCCCGTGATCCTGTTCAACCTGATCATGGGCATCATCACGTCGTTCCAGGCGTTCACGAACATCTACATCATGACCGGCGGCGGGCCGTCCAACTCGACGCTCGTCTACGCCCTCTACCTCTACCAGAACGCCTTCCAGTTCTTCCGCATGGGCTTCGCCTCTGCGATGGCCTGGGTGCTGCTGCTGATCACCGCCGTTGCGCTGGTGTTCGTCTTCAGGACCTCCGGCTGGGTCTACTACGAGGGCAAGCGCTGATGGGCTCGCGGCGCGCGTGGCGCAACGGCGTCATCTACCTGGTGCTCGTCGTCGGGGCCCTGTTCTTCCTGACGCCGTTCGCGTGGATGGTGTCGACGTCGCTCAAGACCGACGCGCAGGTGTTCAGCATCCCGCCCGAGTGGGTGCCGGTGCCGGTGATGTGGTCGAACTACCAGCGGTTGATGAGCGAGATCCCGTTCCTGCTCTACCTCCGCAACACCGTGTTCGTCACGGTCACCAGCGTGGTGTTCTACGTCGCCTCCTCCGCCGTCGTCGCCTACGGCTTCTCGAGGCTCAAGTGGCCCGGCCGCGAGGTGCTGTTCTACGCGCTCCTCGCCACCATGGTCCTGCCGCCGCAGGTGACGCTGATCCCTCAGTTCGTGATGTTCCAGAAGCTCGGTTGGGTCGGTACGTTCCTGCCGCTGATAATCCCGCCCCTGACCGGCAGCGCCTTCGCGGTGTTCCTGCTGCGCCAGTTCTACATGGCCATCCCCAACGAGCTCTCCGACTCGGCGCGCATCGACGGCGCCAGCGAGTGGCAGATCTTCTCGCGCGTGATCCTGCCGCTCGCGCGGCCGGCGCTCGCCACGGCCTCGCTCTTCATCTTCATCTGGACCTGGACCGACTTCCTGAGCCCGCTGATCTACCTCACCGACGACCGTCTCTACACCCTCGCCATCGGCCTGCAGCAGCTCTCGAGCACCCGCGCGGCGGCTTGGCCGCTGCTGATGGCCGGCTCGCTGCTGATGAGCCTGCCGATCGTGGCGCTGTTCTTCTTCGCACAGAAGACGTTCATCCAGGGCGTGGCGACGGGTAGCGTGAAAGGGTGAACCGACTATCGACACGCTGCTGCTGATCCCCCTCGACGAGAGGCCGATAAACACGGCCTACCCGCGCCTCCTGGCCGGCGCGCTCGGCTGGCGCCTCGAGTCCCCGCCGGCCGAGACCCACGGCAGCCGTAAGGTTCCCGCCGACGCCGAGGCCATCGGCGCCTGGCTGGCTGCGCGTGCGGCCGCGGGTCCCATCGGGGCCGTGATAGCGCTCGACACGCTCGCCTGGGGTGGGCTGGTGCCGTCGCGTCAGAGCGGCAACGATCTCGACGCGGCCCTCGCGCGACTGGAGTCGCTGGCGCGTATCAGGTCCGCGCACCCCGAGCTGAAGCTGATGGCGTACAGCAGCATCCAACGCGTCAGCCGCGACGACGACGATGGCGAGGAGCCGGAGTACTTCAAGCGACTCGGCAGCAGGATCTTCCGTCGGTCCGAGCTCGAGCACAGGGCGCACGCCGGCGCGCTGGAAGGCGCCGAGGTCGCCGAGCTCGAGCGGCTGCGCCACGAGGTTCCCGAGGCGGTCTGGAACGACCAGCTCGCGATCCGCGCCAGCACGCTCGCCGTCAACCTCGCCGCGCTCGATCTGGTCGAGCGAGGCGTCATCGACACGCTGGTCCTCAACCAGGACGACACGACCGTGTGGGGCATCAACGTCATGAACCGCCAGCGCCTCGAGCGCGAGGTCAGACAGCGCGGCCTCGGCGAGCGCGTCCTCGTCTACCCCGGCGCCGACGAGGTCGCACAGGTGCTGATCGCGCGGCTGGCGGCGCAGGTGCACGGGCGACGGCCGCTCGCCGGCGTCATCTACTCGTCGCGCGGCGGTGAGAACGTGCAGACCGGCTACGAAGACAGGCCGCTCGGCGACCTCATCACGGTCCATCTGCGAGCGGCCGGCGCTGTCGAGGTTCCCGGTGCTGTCCTACCGGACTGGTGGTTGGCCGTGAACAGCCCCAGCCGCTCCCAAGGTCAGGGCGGGCTCGCCTACGTGCTGCGGCACGGAGCGCCTGATCCGGCCGAACGCGAGTGGATCGAAAGGTCAGAGGCGAACGTGATCGGGCTGAACCGGTCGCTCGAGTCGTTCCACGAAAGGCTCGAGGTGCTGCTGGCCAGTGGGGCGCGGGTCAGCGTCGCCGACGTCGCCTACATCAACGGCGGCGACGACGAGCTGCTCAGCGCTCTCGCCAGCGCCGGCACGCTCGAGCTGCTCGCCGGCTACGCCGGCTGGAACACAGCCGGCAACGCGCTCGGCTCGGCGGTGGCGCTCGGCTGCATCGCCGCGCTCACCGGCGGGCCGGTGTCGGCACCTCCCCAGCTCGGCACCGGGCACGACCTCGCCGTGGCGGCGCGGTTCGTCGACGACTGGCTGTATCAGGCCCGCGTCCGCTCGCGCCTGCTGCTCGATCCCGCCCTCAGACCGTTCGGCTGGGGCGGGTTCCTGCCGGACGCGGACCTACCGGCGGTCGAGGAGCGCGCGCGAGGCTGGCTCAACGAGGACCTCGCCGCCTTCGACCTGCCCTACCGCGTCACGAGCCTCAGGCTGCCGTGGAAACGGACGTTCGAGATCGGGTACGAGATCGAGCGGGTCGACCCTGAGGCCGCGAAGTGACGCGCTCGACCGACATACTTACGGCGCTGCGCGGCGGTGTGATCGTGTCGTGCCAGGCGCCGGAGGGCTCTCCGCTGCGCCAGCCGGCGATCATGGCCGCGATGGCTCAGGCCGCGGCACTGGCCGGCGCCGTCGGTATCAGGGCCAACGGGCCCGCCGATGTGGCGGCGATACGCGCCGTCGTCGACCTGCCGATAATCGGCCTCGACAAGCGTCCTGACATCGACCCGCAGGCGTACATAACGCCCAGCCTCGACTCCGTCGCCGCGCTCGTGGAGGCGGGAGCCGACCTAGTGGCGATCGACGCCACGCTGCGCCCTCGCAACGGCAGCGGCGCTCCCAGCGCGGCCGAGCTGCTATCGCAGATCAGGAGGGCCTTCCCCGGCCTGCCTGTGATGGCTGACGTCTCCAACCTGGCGGAAGGCGTCGCGGCCAGCGATGCCGACATCGTCGCGACGACGCTGTCGGGCTACACGGGGGGCGCGGTCGTCGCCGACGGCCCTGACCTCGAGCTCGTCAGCGCCTTGGTGAAAGCTCAGAGCCGGCCCGTCGTCGCCGAGGGTCGCTTCGCCACACCTGACCAGGTCATCGCCGCGCTGCGCTCCGGTGCGCACGCCGTCGTCGTCGGCACGGCCATCACCGACACGCTGGCTCTGGCGAGGAGGTTCGTGAGGGCTGTCGACGGCGCCCGCTCCGAACGCAAGACCACACCCGCTCATTCCTGATAAAGTCAATCGGGATTAATCTGGTGGCTCGCGCCGCGCGGCGCGAGCCGGCACCGTCTCGATGATCCGACAGGAGCCCACATGAGCGTGAAGCAGCCGCCTACCGAACAGAGGACCGAGGAGCGACGCCCCCAGCCCCGCACCTGGTCGGGCCCGAACCGCACGGGCCAGACCCAGGTCAACTTCATCGGCGGCCCGGTCGGTCGCCGCCTGCTCACGGTCAGTCGCATCGTCGAGATCACCCCACGCTTCCGCCGCTTCTACCTGACCGGTGAGGACCTGGCCGGCGGTTTCCCGTACGTGCGCTTCGCTCCCAGCGATCACGTCAAGGTGCTGTTCCCGCAGCCCGGCACGGGCGAGCTGATCCTGCCGACACCCGGTGAGCGCGGCTGGCAGATGCCAGAAGGCGCGGCCAAGCCGATAACGCGCGACTACACGGTCAGGGGCTGGCTACCCCAGACGCGGGAGTTGATCCTCGAGTTCGTGATACACGGTCACGGGGTCGCCTCCGCTTGGGCTAGCTCGGCCAAGGTCGGCGACGAGGTCGGAGTGATGGGACCGCGCGGGAACATCGTCTTCCCAGAGAACTACTCCTTTTACCTGCTTGCGGGAGACGAGGCGGCGCTGCCGTCGCTGACTCGCCTGCTCGAGGAGCTGCCGGAAGGCGCCGGCGCGCACGCGCTGATCGAGGTGGAGGATGCGGGCGAGACGCAGGAGTTGCCGATCCGCCCCGGCGTGAAGGTCACCTGGGTGCTGCGCGAGACGGCGGGTATCGGAGGCCTGGAGCGCGCCGTCCGCGAAGCCGCGCTACCCGAGGGCGAGGACTGGTTCGTCTTCGCCGCCGGTGAGGTCGGCATGCTGCGTCCCATCCGCGACTACTTCCGCAAGGCGCTGGGGCTGCCGAAGGAGCGCGTGGTCGTCGACGGCTACTGGAAGCGCGGTGTCGAGAACCTCGACCACCACGCCGTCGACCTGAACACGGACTGACGTCGGGCGCGGAGTTGTGCGGAGAGTCGTGCGCGGCTTGGCGCGCGGCTCACCTCGTCCGCGTGAACACCACGTCAGCGACCGGCACCAAGCCCGCGATCGACACGGTCCCCACGAGCCGGTCGCCGACGAAACGCCCGCCGAACCGCAAGACGTTGCTGCTGCTGTTGAGGTCCAGAGCGTCGTCGAAGCCGATGCGGCCGCTGAGATCGACGATGCCGCCCGTTTCGAGCCTGAAGATGCCGGTGTCGTACTGCAGCGTCGCCCTGGCGGTCACGTCTTGGAAGCTCTGGCTGAAGGTCAGTGCCAGATCGACAGGCAGGCGGATCGTAGCGAGGCCCGCCGGACGCACCTCGACGTCGAAACGAGCAGCCCAGGTCTGGTTGTGCAGGTTCCTGAGGCCAGGAACGTTGAGCGGAACGCAGGCTCCGAGGACCAGAACCAGGGCGAGCGCGGCCAGGGTCAGCTTGCGGGAGCGGGTCATGGGCGCATTCTAGGCCGACTCGCCTTGGCGTGCTCCTTCAGGTGCGACCGCCGAACGGCTGGCTCATGATCACGTCGCTGCTCTGACGGCGGTACTCGCCCTGCGGCAGGAAGTTGCTGGCGAACGAGGCGCCGTGTGAGACGAACAAGCCGATCACCGGCCAGGCGAGCACGTCGGCGCGCATCCAGCTGATGATCACAGCCGAGAAGAAGAACGTCTGCGGTTGGACGGGGATGGTCGGACCGCCGCAGTTGAGAAGCACCACGACGAAGAGTCCGTGTATCAGCCAGAGGAGGTCGTAGGTCACGACGAAGAACTGGACGCCCTGCAGCTTGCGGTGCTCGTTGCTCGGCTCGTGCCGCTCTTCGACGCGTGAAGTCAGCATCTTCAGAACCGCGTACACACCGCGCGAGCTCGGCGCCGACACCATCGGAGCCCACCGGGCGATCACGGGGCAACGCTATCCGGTCGCTGACAGTTCTAAGCCTGCCAACCGGGGTATCGAAGGCTGAGCGCCCTCGCGCTGCACACACAAGGCGGCCGCCGCAGCAGCCACCTCGAGGGCTTGTCGCCACGCGTCTCCCTCCGCCAGTCGAGCTATCAACGCGCCAGTGAACGTGTCGCCTGCTCCTGTCGTATCGACGACCGTCTCCACCCGCACAGCCGGCATCCTGCCGCCGGAGCCTCCGAACGTCCACAGCGCTCCGTCAGCTCCGAGGGTCATGACGACGCCGCGGTAGCGACTGGACAGCTCGGCGAGCAGGGCCGCGTGGTCTTCAGGGTTCACGGTCGGCCCCAAGTGTGCGGCCTCTGTCTCGTTGACGATGAGCAGGTCGATGAGTTCGCTCGGCAATGAGCCTGCGCCGCCTGGAGGCGCCGCATTGAGCACAGTCAGCGCGCCGGCGGCCTTGGCCAGCTCGAGGCCGCGCCTGACGCTCTCGAGCGGCAGCTCGAGCTGGAACAGCGCGATGGCGGCGCCGGCGAAATCCTCAGCCGAGAGGTCCCCGGGACTAACCCGCCCGTTAGCACCGGCTTCGAGGACGATCACGTTCTCGCCGGCCTCCGACACCAGGATGACGGCGAGGCCCGTCGGTCCCTCCACGGCGCGCAGGCGCGACACGTCGATGCCGTCGTCGGCGAGCGCCGACAGCAGCCGCTCTCCGGCGGCATCGCTGCCGACGGCTCCGATGAAGCGCACCGCCGCCCCCATCCGGGCCGCGGCCACGGCCTGGTTCGCACCCTTGCCGCCGTGATGGTAGGTGAGCGAGGTCCCGTGAACGGTCTCCCCAGGCCGCGGCAACTCGCGCACCGTCTGGACCTGGTCGAGGTTGACGCTGCCCATCACAACGACCGTGCCTTTCACGAGCCCTTGCCTCGCTCGAAGGGACGAAGCGCTGTCTCCTCAACCGGGCGATCGACGATGCGCCCATCCGGCTCCGTCGCATCGCCACCCGCTACCTCGCTGGCGACGACCATGCGGTGCACCCACTCGAGCTGCTCAGAGGCGCGACGTTCGAGGCTCCTGGTGGCGTCGATCATCGCTACCGCTCTGTATTGCACTGTTCGCTCATGTGCCTCCGGCGAACGGTAGAGAGATGGAGCGGGACGTCGGAAGGCCTTCGTGGCGCGCCTCGCTTGATTGAGGCCTTCTGCAACAGACGAGTCACGCTAAGTCGTTCTGATGGCGCCGTCAAGTGGCGTGAAGGCCCGTCTGTCGCGCGAACTTGCCAACGACCGTTGCGAGCGGTATCCGTGCTTCTGGCGGTCCCTGGTGAGCCATGCTCGGAATACCCCCCTCTCGAGGAGGTGCTCTTAGGAGGCGCCGGCGTGGTTATCCTCCACGCCTCGTGCGCCTGAGGTGGCCAGAGAACGGCCCGCCTTGGCGTGCTCCTTGAGGTGTGAATGCACGTCGACCGCCACCTTCAGAGCCACGAACAGCAGCAGCACGAGTTGCGGCGCTCGGAGCAGGAGCACGATGAAGGCGCCGAAGAGGATCGTCAGATGGAGGATCACGACGCGACCGTACGGCTGTCCCATCAGCTCGGTGACCGTCGACCTGCGGTACTCGCCGCTACCCAGGTAGTTGACGACGAACGAGACGCCGTGCGAAACGACGAGACCGATGACCGGCCATGCCAGGACATCAGCCCTCATCCAGCTGGCGATCACTGCAGCGAAGAAGAACGTGTGCGGCTGAGCCGGGTTGGTCGCGGCGCCGTTGCCGAACCCAGAGCCATCGAAGAGCATGACGACGAAGAGGCCGTGCACGAGCCAGAAGATGCCGTAGTGCAGAGCGAAGAACGGGACACCGAAGAGCTTGCCTACCAGGAGCGACGTCTGGTCATGCCCTTCAGGGCGCGCGGCTAGCATCCTGAGGATCGTGTACAGGCCGACGACCCCGTTCTCGATCCAGTAGATCAGCAGCAGGTCGTTGAGGCTCCAACCCCAGAAGGAGACACCGATCAGCGGCGGCAGGTTGGCGAGAAGCAGGGACACCAAGGCCACACGGGTCGATGAGCGCCGTCCGGACTGTGGGGTCACTTCACCATGGTAGCGGCGGCCTTGAACGCCGATGTACGCGTACCCACTTGCGCGCGTGATCTGCCGGGGCGCAGCGGCTGGTGACGTTCGACCGTGATCGGTACTAGAGGCTCGAGCGCGGAGGCCTCGAGCTGCAGACTCCCACCTGACTAATGCTTGTCCCGCGGGTCGAGCACGTCCCGCAGCCCGTCACCCAACAGGTTGATGCCGAGCACGGTCACGAAGATCGACAGGCCGGGGTAGAGCGAGAGCCAAGGCGCGGCCTGCATGTAGCCGGTGCCGATCCTCAGCGTCGAGCCCCAAGACGGCGTTGGCGGCTGCACACCGAGACCGAGGAACGACAGAGCGGTCTCGGCCAGGATCGCCGCCGCGACGGCGATCGACGTCTGTACCAGCAGCGGTCCGATCATGTTGGGGAAGACGTGCTTGAGCATCACCTTGCCAGCTCCGTTGCCGAGGGCTCGCGCCGCCTCCACGAACTCGCGCTCCCTGAGGCTCAACGCCTGGGCCCGTGCCAAGCGGATGAAGGCGGGCGCGCTGCCGATCCCGATGGCGAGCATCGCCGTCGTGAGGTTCCCTCCTAGGGCCGCCGCCAGCGCCAGCGCGAGGACTATCGTCGGGAACGCGATCATCGCGTCGGCCAGCCGCATGAACACGACCTGGTCGATCCAGCCGCGCAGGTAGCCGGAGAGCAGCCCGATGGGCACCCCGATGCCTACGGCGATCAGGACAGCGATGAGCCCTGCCCTTATCGACGCTCTCGCCCCGTAGATGAGGCGCGACAAGAGATCCCTGCCGATCTCGTCGGTGCCGAGCAGGTACTTGGCGCTCGGCGCCTGCAGGATGGCGGTGAAGTCGGCCTTCTTCGGGTCGTAGGGCGCCAACTGCGGAGCGAACAGGGCCACCAACAGGACGATGACGACGATGACGAGGCCGGCCACGGCGAGCGGCCGCCGGAAGAACTGCTTGAGCGCTCTGCGACCGGTCATGAGTACCTGATCCTCGGGTCGACGAGGCTGTAGGAGATATCGGTCAGGAGGTTGACGACGATCACCACCAGCGAGAACAGCACCATCAGGCTCTGCATCATCACGAAGTCGGACCTGAGGAACGCGCTGTAGATCAGACGACCGAAGCCGGGGATGGCGAAGAGCGTGTCGATGACGATGACCCCGCCCATCAGCCCGGAGAACTCGAGGCCTATCAGCGTGAACAGCGGGATCAGCGCGTTGCGCAGCGCGTGGCGCAGGTTGACGGAGGCCTCAGAGGCGCCCTTGGCCCTGGCCGTGCGCACGAAGTCGCTGTTGATCACCTCGAGCATGCTGCCGCGCGTCATGCGCATGAAGATGCCGATGGGGCGCAGCGCCAGGGCGGTGGCGGGGAGGATCGAGTGGTGGAGGCTGCGCCACGGGTCCTCGTTGAAGCGCACGAAACCTGAAGAGGGGAACCAGCCGAGCTGCAGGGCGACGAAGTACATGAGCAAGATACCGGCCCAGAACGCGGGGATCGAGATGGCGGAGAGCGCGAAGACGGAGCTGAGCGCGTCGACGAGCCCGCCACGCCTGACGGCGGAGAGGATGCCGAGGGGCACGCCTATGGAGATAGAGATGAGCAGCGAGACGAGAGCGATCTGCAGTGTGACGGGGAAGGCGAAAGAGACCGCGCGGGTCACGGGCGTGTTGTCGACGAGCGAGCGCCCGAGATCGCCGGTGAAGATGCCGGCCAGCCAGGTCAGGTACTGGACGTGGACCGGTCGGTTGAGACCCATGCGCTCGCGCAGCACGGCGCGCGACTGCGGCGTCGCCTCGTCTCCGAGGATCGCCAGCGTCGGGTCGCCCGGCAGCAGCTGCATCACCGTGAAGACTGCGACGGTGATGAAGATGATGACCGGGATGGCCGTCAGGATCCGGTTGACCAAGAAGTTCAGCATGCGGCTCCAGGTACGAGTAGGGCGGGCAGCACCAGCGTGGCCGCCCGCCCCTAGCCGTTACTCAGTTACGACTCAGTCGTTGACCCACACGGACTCGAACCGCATCATGCCGTCGGGGATGTGCGGGAAGCCCTGGAGACGGTCGCGGTAAGCCTTGATCTCCGCCGAGTGGTACAGGAAGAGGTAGGGCATCTCGAGGAGCATCTCGTCCGCCGCCGCGCGGTAGAGCTCGCGGCGCTCGGCGATGTCGCTGACGGCGCGGGCGCGCGTGAGCAGGTCGTCGATGTTGGCGTTGTTGATGTTGGCGAAGTTGGTGCTGTTGGAGTGGAACCACGGGTAGGCGCTCAGGTCGGGGTCGTTGCGCGGGGTGAGCGAGATCCAGGCGGCGGTGTAGTTGTCCTCACCGGCGCGTGCCAGGATCTGACCGAACTCGGTCGGTTGCGCGTTGAGCTGGATGCCGAACTCGGCGCACATCGCCTGGAACAGCGTGATGATGCGGGTGTTCTGCTCGTCGGCGGCGTAGATGACGTCGAACGAGAAGCCGTCGGGTGAGCCGGCGAGCTCGAGCAGCTCGCGGACCTTCTCGGGGTCGCGCTGCGGGATCTTCTCGTCGTCCATGTCGGTCACGAAGGTGGCCGGTGAGAACGGGCTGTACGCAGCAACAGCGCCGCCGCTCGCGAAGACGGTGCTGATGATGATGTCGCGATCGACGCAGTAGTTGAGCGCCTGACGGCGGTAAGGGTTGCCGAGCGCTTCGGACTGGGTGTTGATGTACATGCTCGAGTAGCCGAGACCCGGCACCGAGGCGACGACGACGCCTGGGTAGGACTGGAGGTCTTCGAGGTCCTTGCCGGGGATGGTGTAGATCATGTCGAGCGCGCCGGACTTGAGGTTGATGACGCGCGACTCGCCGTCGACGAACGGACGCACGATGATCTGGTCGAGGTAGGGCAGGCCCTCGCGGAAGTAGTCGTCGTTGCGAACGAGCAGGACGCGGTCGTCGCGGATGTGGTCGACGAACTTGAACGGACCGGCACCGCTGAGGTGCTGGGCGAAGTCGGCACCGTGGGTCTCGACCGCGGTGGGGGAGACGATCATGCCGCTCCAAGAGGCCAGGGCCGGCAGGAAGGCCGCGTAGGGTTGGCTGAGCTGGACGACGAAGGTGTACTCGTCGGTGGCCTCGTACGACTCCACGAAGCTGAGCTCAGATGCGCGCGGCGAGCCTGTCTCCGGGTTCTTGATGCGGTCGAAGTTGTAGACGAACGACGCGGCGTTGACGGGGGTGCCGTCGTGGAAGCGCGCGTTCTGCACCAGGTGGAAGGTGTAGGTGAGGCCGTCGTCCGAGATCTCCCACGACTCGGCGAGGCCGGGAGCCGGCACGAAGTCCAGGTTCATCTCGACGATCGTCGCGAAGACGTTGTGCAGGACGTTGCGGGCCGAAGCCGCGTTGGTCAGGTGCGGGTCGAGGTTGGGCGGATCGTCGGTGACGGCAACCGTGATGCTGCCGCCGTAGCGGGGCTCCTGTGCGGCGGCGCTTACGAGCAGGCCGAACGCGAGCAGAGCGGAGATAGTCGTCAACGTCAAGCGGCGGAGATTCATCGTTCCGCCAAGCAGAGATACGGCGACACGTGAAGTCGATCTCGCGTTCAGATAGCCGTACGAGAGGCGCGATCGTGTCGCCGCTAGGCCCTCGCCTGCCGATAGGTGGCACGAGGTGGGCTGCGTGATGGTAACGCAGCTCGAGCCGGTTCGCGAAACTCCCCTTCAAAGCTAGTACAAAGCACAGCGGTTCGCCCCTCAGTCACGACAGGTTCACCGCGCTTTCGCGGCCGAGCTTCCAGTACCGGCGTAAACGGGTCATGCTGGCGCCGATGCTGCCATCTTCCTATCTGGTGCCTAGCTCGACCGGCTGTCAGGCGTGAACCTCGCGCGCCTGGTGATGATCGACCTGTCCGGTCCGCGCGTGACCGCCGACGAACGCGAGTTCTTGAGCGCGCGCCGACCCGGCGGGGTGTGCCTGTTCGCTCGTAACGTCGTGGACCGTTTCCAGCTCGCCGAGTACATCGAGGAGCTGCGCTCGCTGGCGGGCAGCGACCTGATCGTCGCTCTCGACCAGGAGGGTGGAGGCGTGGTGCGGGTCACCGACCTGCCGTACCCGCCGAGCGCGATGGCGCTAGGAGCGGCCGACGACCTCGAGCTGACACGCTCTGTCGCCGAGGCCACGGGGCACGGCCTGCGGTCGGTCGGCGTCGACATCGACTTCGCGCCCGTGGCCGACGTCAACTCGAACCCTGCCAACCCTGTGATCGCGGACAGGTCGTTCGGTGCCGACCCGAGGCTCGTCGCGCGGCACGTCGTCGCGTTCGTGCAGGGCCTGCAAGCGGCGGGAGTCGGCGCCACGGTGAAGCACTTCCCTGGTCATGGCGACACCGCCATCGACTCCCACCTGGCGCTGCCGACGCTGGACCTGAGCCTTGAGGAGCTCGAACGCCGCGAGTGGCCGCCGTTCGTGGCCGCGTTCGAGGCCGGTGTCGCGGCGGTGATGACGGCTCACATCGTCATGCGGCGCATCGATCCTGAGCTCCCAGGCACGCTCTCCCGGACCGTGATCACGGGCCTGCTACGTGAGCGGCTCGGTTTCGACGGCGTGGTGTTCACCGACGCTCTCGAGATGAAGGCCATCGCCGAACGGTGGGGTGGACCGGAGGCTGCGGTGATGGCGCTGGCTGCCGGCGTCGACATGCCGGTGCAGGTCGCGTCGCTCGCTCGGCAGGAGGAGACGATCACCGCCCTGGAGCGGGCGTTAGCCGCTGGAAGACTCGACGAGCGCGCCCTCGAGGTATCGCTGACGCGGCTCGCCCGCTTGATCAGCGGGGAGCGCTCCGCTGCGCGGCCGGCCGAGGCCTGGCGCGCAGGCGATGCGGCTCTGTTGGACGCGGCCGCGCGCCGGGCGCTCGTTACCATCGGCGCTGCCGACGGGTTGCCGACGGTGGCGCCAGGCGACAGCGTGGTGCTGGTCGCCGCCGAGGCGACCCGTCAGAGCGCCGCGACGCAAGCGACAGTCAGTCCCGCCTCAGGGCTGGTGGCGGCGTTGCGCGAGCGTGGCGTCGAGGTCGCGGAGGTCAGATACCAGGCCGACGCCGCTCAGGCCGCACTCGAAGAGGCGCTGACACGAGCGCGCGGGGCCGATCTCGTCGTCTTCGCCTCGACGGCGCGCACCGTTCTGAAGGACTCTGAGATCGAGTTGGCGCGGCGTCTTGCCGGCGCGTCGGGCGCCAGGTTCCTGCACGTGGCGCTATGGAACCCGTACCTGGTGGCGGCTGTGCCCGGTCCCGCGCTCGTGACGTTCGGCTGGCGCGACAGGTCCGTGCAGGCCGCGGCTCGCGCGCTCATGGGCGAGACGACGACCACAGCTACGGCGCCGGTGGAGCTGGCGAGCGCTTAGGAGCTCAAGGCAGCCGCAGCGCCTCGTCGCGAGCGCTGGCCGACCTGCGCTGTCCGGCGGGCCTCAGGCAGTGACGCCCCGCACCAGTAGCAGGTAGCGCCAGACGAGCCCACCGCCTCGCGATCGGACCTGGAGCCCGCTGGTCGTCGCAGCTGCCGCGATGGCAGCCTGAGGCCAGACGAAGGCGCGATAGCTGCGGCCCAGCAGCCGGAACAGTGCCCGTTGCGCCGCCGCCACCCCGCGCGTGAACCAGTTCGACCGCGGGAAGCTGAGCACGAGCGCGTGGCGCGTCAAGCCGGCAGCCGCGGCGGTGAGTTCCAGACCGTCGGCAGAGCAGCACACGACCCGGTTCATGATCACGAGGTCGGCCCCCTCCACCGCGCCCGGCTCCGCCAAGAGATCGTGAATTCTGAAACGTGTGCTGCCGTCCACACCGAGCTCCCGTGCCAAACGCGCCGCGAAAGGAGCGTAGGCTTGTACGAGCTCGATGACCTCACCGCTGGCGGCCCCGGCCTTCAGCAGCTCGGCTTGCATGGCGCCGACTCCGCCGCCGATCTCGAGCACGCGCGCCTCCGAGAGCGCGGGTGACCCCGCAGGCGATTCCACAGCCAACTCCGCGGCCAACTCCTCGACCATCTGCCGCTCGAGCGTGCCGAGTCCGTCCCTCAAGTACGCCTCCATGTCCCGGCGGGCCCACTCGGGTCCGAACAACTCCTCGCATGGAACGGCGCGGCAGCAGGAGCTCATCGGCTCATCCTACGGCCGACCCGGCTCCCAGCCGAGCCGACGGCATGGCTCAGGCGAGGGCCCTGGCCAACCGTTCGACGCCCTCCTCCAGGCGGTCAGGCGGGTTGTAAGCGAAGCAGAGCCGCAACGCGTCGGTGACCTGTCCGTCCGGCGAGAACGGCTTACCCGACTGCACCTTCACGCCGTGGACGTGCTCGGCCGCATGAGCCACCTCCGCAGCATCCCTGCCGGGCAGGCGCAGCCAGACGAAGTAGCCGCCGCCAGAAGGTCCGAAGGAAGCGTTCGGCAGATGGCGGCGCAGCGCAGCGGTGAGGGCCGCAGCGCGCTCGGCGTAGGCGGCGTTCAGGCGGTCGAGATGCCGAGCCTGGAAGCCGCTGTGGAGCAGCTCTGCCACGCAGGCGCCGACCACTGGGTTGGCGCAGCCGCCGCTGGCCAGCACGCCCGCGCCTCCTAGCGCCGACAGCAGCGGCTGCGAGCCCTGTGCCCAGCCGAGCCGCAGTCCGGGTCCGAGGATCTTCGAGAACGAGCCCAGCGAGACCACCTTGGCCTCGTCGATCCAGGCAGCCAGCGCGGTGGGGGCATGCGAGCCGTGATCGAGGATCTGGTAGGCGTCATCGGCCACGACCAGGAGGTCGTGAAAGCGCGCCAACTCCACCAGGCGTCGGCGCCTCTCGAGGGAGAGGGTCACGGCCGTCGGGTTGTGGAAAGTGGGTATGACGTACAGGAACGCGGGGCGCTCCCTCTCGATGGCTTCCTCGAGCGCGTCGAGCCGGATGCCGTCCTCGTCCATCGGCACGCTTCGCACCCTGAGGCCGTAGTCGCGGAAGATCCGCAGCGCCAGGAAGTACGTCGGCTCCTCGACCAGCACCAGGTCACCTGAGCGCGCGAAAGCAGTGCATACCAACGTCAGCGCCTGGCTCGTGCTGCCTGTCGAGAAGAGCCGCTCCGGGTCGACCTCGAAACCGTAGCGGGAGGTCAGGAAGTTGGCCAGACCAGCCCGGAAGAAGCTGCTGCCGCGGCCGGCGCTGTACTGAAGCAGCTCCGGGGTGGCTCGCCCCATGACCGAGCCTGCGGCCGCGCGGAGCTCCCCCAACGGCAACAGGTCCAGATCCGGAT
Source organism: uncultured bacterium (assembly GCA_964392895.1). Classification (GTDB taxonomy): domain Bacteria; phylum Deinococcota; class Deinococci; order Deinococcales; family Trueperaceae; genus CAYMRL01. Next base: position 17,419 of record CAYMRL010000002.1, on the reverse strand, counting down.
GGCCGCGCGCCAGGTCGATGACGCCTGGGGCGTGCCTTATCTGCGGGTCGGAGATGTTGATCTTGCTCGTGCCCCTCTTCCTCAGGGATGCAGCCTCGGTGGCCTAAGAGACCTCAGGGAGCGATTCTAGCGGGAGAGACCTCAGCCGCTTCCGTCTTCAGCTTCGGTTCAGGTTGCTCAGCTAGGGTGAGGCATAGTTCTCATGGCCAGACTCACCCTGATCGCGGCGCTGGTTGGCTGGTCGCAAGCCGCAGCGTCGACCCGCATCGACCTCGGACCGGCCACCTCGGTGGTGGGGCAGGGCGCGAGTGTCGACGGCGAGGTCGTGACGATCGGTCAGGGCGGTAGCTACGAGCTGCGCGGCGAGCTGATAGGAACTGTCGTCGTCACCGCGCCCGACGAGCTCGTGACGCTGATCCTCGACGGCGTCAGCGTCCAGAACCCTGTCGGACCGGCCATCCTGGTGACGGCCGCCGCCGGCGTGACGGTGGAGCTCGCGGCCGGCTCCTTCAACCGCATCTCCGATGGCGGCACCAGCGAGTACGACGCAGCTCTCTACTCTGACGCCCCTTTGACCATCGACGGCCAGGGTGAGCTGGAGGTGCGCTCGGTCTACGAAGGCATCTCCAGCACCAGCCACATCACCTTCCTCGGTGGCGCCGTGAGGGTGGTGGCCGTCGAGGACGGCCTCAACGCCAACGAGGACGGCGTCAGCCGCATCGAGGTACGCGGCGGCTTCGTCTACGCGCATGGGATGACCGGGGACGGTATCGACTCCAACGGCACCCTCCACATCACAGGCGGGACGGTCGTGGCGTTGACGTCGCTCGGGACCATGGACACCGGCCTCGACGCCGATCTCGGCATCTACATCGAAGGCGGCGTGGTGGCAGCGACCGGGGCGAGCATCCTGCTTCCACTGAGGACACCCGGGCGGCAACGCGCGCTGATCATCGACTTCACGACGATCCAGAACGCCGCGAGCCTCGTGGTGGTGACCGATCTCGAAGGCGAGCTGCTACTGGCCTTCGCGCCGCCCGACCGCTACACCCGCGTGATCCTGAGCTCGCCCGACATCGTCGCCGGCGGACACTACCGCGTCTACTACCAGGGCGAGGGCGTTGGTGAGGACTTAGGCGGTTTCTACTCGGAGGTCGCTGAGCTCGGCCGGTTGGCCGGTGAGGCCAGGGCAGGGCAGATCCTCAGGATCAGGTAGGCGCGCTGGTCAAGTTTTGCCGAGCAGCTCGAGCCGCTGGCCTTCGGGCAGGTACTTGCTAGCCTCCCGCAACGTGAGCCTCGATGCGCGCTCGCGCCGTGGCGCCAGCCACGCGAACACCTCGTCCGGCAGCTTCTTGCTGCGCTCCCTCAGCACCCAGCCGATGGCCTTGCGCACGAAGAACTCGCGGTCCTCCAGCAGCCGGTCGGCCACCGCCGCGAAGCGCTCGTGCACCGCCTCGCCGCGACGCATCGGGAGCAGGTAGGCCAGCAGCGCTGCACGCCGCAGCCAGAAGTCAGAGTCGTCGGCCCAGCCCTGCACGGTGACCTCGATCCTGGGATGGCCGGCTAGAAGCGGTCCCACCACGTACGGCGCGAGGCCGTCCACCAACGCCCAGGTTCGCGACTCGCGGAGCAGGCGCTCGAGCAGCGACAGGTCGGCCGGCGAGAGGAGGTCGACGCGCTCGGCCAGGGCGTCCACAGCCGCCATCCGTAGCTCGTGAACGCCTCGTTCCCATAACGCCTCAACCAGAGCTACCGTGACGCCGTGATCGTTAGACACGCGCGCCCTCAGCAGGCGGCGCGTGAGCCTGTCGATGTCAGGGACTCTCGCGCCAAGATGCACCAACTCACTCTTCAGGTAGCGCTTCTCGTGCGCCGCGCGTTCGGGAGTGGCGAGAGAGCGGAGCTCGGCCTCCAGGTCGGAGACTAACGTCGCTGCCTTCTCGTCGGATGCAGGGCGGCCGGGATCCTGGGTCGGTGCCAAGGTGACCAGATTCTCTGGCTTGGTCGCCTCGGGCGCAAGCCTTCGGCATGTCGGTGCTCCGCTCGAAGTAGCATCCGCAGACATGGACGACCCGCCACCCGACCAGGGCTACCGCATCGTCACAGGCTCAGAGGCGATGGACGTCGACGCCGTGCACGCGTTCCTGACGCGCTGCTACTGGGCCGAGGGTATCCCGAAGGAGTTGGTGGCGAGGTCGATACAGAGCTCGCTGTGCTTCGGGCTCTTTCACGGCTCCGACCAGGTCGGCTTCGCCAGGGTGGTCACCGATCGCGCGACTTTCGCCTACCTCGGCGACGTTTACGTTCTCGAGGAGCACCGTGGCCGTGGACTGAGCAAGCGCCTGATGGAGGTCGTGATGGCGCATCCCGACCTGCAGGGGCTGAGGCGCTTCCAGCTCCTCACCCGCGACGCGCACGACCTCTACCGGCAGTTCGGGTTCGAGGTCACGACGAGGCCGGAGGCTCACATGGAGATCGTCCGGCCGGGGTTGTACAGGGGTCGAGGACCTGGCCGCTAAGGGCTCGTGATCATCGCCGTTCTGGGACTCACGACGCTCTCCCTGATCACCAGCTCCGCGCGCAGCACGTACTCGGCCGGCTTGGCGTCTTCCGAGGACGGGTCGGTCAGCAGAGCCAGCAGGATCTTCAGGGCCAAGTCGGCCATCTCGGAGTGTGGGGTGCGCACGGTGGTGATGCCCGGCCGATGGAACGAGGTCCAGGCTGGGTCGTCGAAGGCGACGATGGACATCTGCTCGGGGATGTGGAGACCGCGATCCTTGAGCGCTTGCAGGGTGGCGCCGGCCATCATCTCGTTGCAGGCGAGCAGCGCCGTCGGCGGCTCGTCCAGGTCGAGCAGGGCGATGGTCGCGGCGTAAGCGGGCTCGAAGCGGAAGTTGGCGATGCCGATCAGGTCACCCTCGACCTCGATGCCGGCCGCGGTCAGAGCGTCCTGGTATCCCAGTAGGCGGAGCCTGCCGGAGGGTACGCCCAGGTTGCCGGCGATGATGCCGATGCGCCGATGCCCGAGGTCGAGCAGGTGTTGCGTCGCTTGGCGCGCGAAGCTGCGGTTGTCCAGGTTGATGCGCGGAGCGTTGAGCGACAGATCGTCGGCGCCTATCAGCACGACCGGCATCCCGGAATCGACGAGCAGCTCCACGAGATCGAGGTTCTCCTCGACCGGTGCGACGATGATGCCGTCCACGTTGCGCTCCTGCAGGCCCCTCAGGTAGGCGCGTTCCGTGGCGGGGTCGTCGTAGGTCGCGCCGAGGATCACCTGGTAGCCGTGGCTGGCCGCCGCCGCTTCGAAACCGCGGATGAACGTCGTCCACGCGTAGCTTTGGATGTTCGACGCGACGAGCCCGATCGCCTTGCTTCGGCCGAGGCGCAGCGAGCGAGCGAGCGCGTTGGGCCGGTAACCGAGCGCGTCCGCAGCCTCCGACACGCGTTGCTTCGTGGCCTCGCTGTACGAGCCGTAGCCCCCCATGACCCTGCTCGCCATGCCTACCGAGACCCCCGCCATCTTGGCAACGTCCTTGAGAGTCACGCGTTTGCTGAACCGGATGAGTGAAGCCATCCTGAGCCCCCGATACTGGTGCTGCATCTATCCGACGGGCGGACAAATAGTCTGTGGTCTAGGAAGTAGAACATATCTGAGGCCCGAGAGAACGATGTCACAGCCGTCTAGCGTGAACAAGTCCGCACACGGACGCGCTGGACGTGTAACGATGTACCGCGAGGCCGGGCGCACAGCGCTCCGGGCCCCCAGCGCGAGTCCCGGCAATCCAGCTTCTCGAGGCGCCAGGACGCGCACGCATGGCACGGTCGAGTCCCCCCGCTCGACCGTGCCCTTTACTTGACGTCGAAACGAACAGCCTAGGCCGGATGCGCTTCATGCGTCTCGATGGTGCGCCTGATGCCTTCAGCGAGCGGCGTCTCATAGACGCGGAGCGCCGCGGCGCGCAGAGGTGCGTCGTCGAAGCCTTCGGGGAACGGCAGCTTGCCATCGCCCACCGTTACCGTCACGCCAGGGCGTAGTCGCTCGATCAGCTCCGCGACCTCAGCCACTGTGACCAGCGGACCGCCGAGATCGAAGACGCGCGCGCCCAGGCCGCCCTCGAGCGGGGCCAGCCGACCGAACGCAGCGTCGATGAACTGCCGCGCCACGTCCGAAGCCCAGTGGAACTGCATGCGCCCACCGAATCCGATGTGGCTCGAGCGCCCCTTAGCCGCTGCTGCCATGGCGACGGACGGCTCGCTGGTGACGCCCTGATCGCGCCCGACCCCGTAGACCGTGTAAGGCCTCAGCGCGATGCTGGAGAGCCCGTGATCAGCCCAGTAGATCCGAGCCGCCCCCTCGTTGGCCACCTTGGTTACGCCGTAAAGGGTGCGAGGCTGTTTCGGGGCCAGGTCGCTGACGACGCTCTGCTGATAGTCGGAAGCCGAGCCGTAGACGGCGATGGACGAGGCGTAGGCGAGGTGCCCGATGCCGGCCGCGCGCGCCGCCTCGAACACGTGCAGAGTTCCCATGACGTTCACCCGTGCGCCCAACGACGGGTTAGCGCGGCAGAACGGCACCTGCAGCGCCGCTAGATGAACGATGCGCTCGACGCCGTGGCGAGCGACCGCGGACACGACCTGTTCTTGCTCGCCGATGTCGCCCTGCACGAACGTCACGCCGTCGAGTTCGTCCTCGCTCAACAGCGCCTGAAGGCGCGAGCGGTTGGTCGAGAGGTCGAACGCCACCGGCCTATGACCTTGCTCCAGCAAGTGCTTGACCGTCCAGGCGCCGAGGCAGCCGCCCGAGCCGGTGACCAACACGGCGGTGCTCACGCTCGGGTCGACTCCGTACCGGGTGTCGATCCCTGCACGGTCACGCGAACCTCGTGGTCAACCGACCGAGCGGCCCGACCTCCACGACGTACTCGTCGCCGGGCACGATCCAGTCCTTCTGGGCCCGGCCGAGCACCACACCCTCGGGCGTGCCGGTTATCAGCACGTCGCCGGCCGCCAGCGTCATGTAGCGGCTGGCGTAGGCGATCACCTCGGCGACGGAGAAGATCATGTCGCCGGTCGAGCTGTCCTGTCGCAGGTCGCCGTTGAGCCAACCGCGCACCTGCATGTCCTGCGGATCGCCGGCCTCGTCCGCCGTCAGCAGGTAGGGCCCGATCGGTAGGAAGCCGTCGAGGGTCTTGCCCAGCAGCCACTGGCCGGAGCGCATCTGCAGGACCCTCTCCGAGACGTCGTTGGCGTTGAAGTAGCCGAGCACGTGCTCGAGGGCCTCGCTCTCGGGTATGTCGCGGCCACCGCGGCCGAGGACGACGCCGAGCTCGGCCTCGTAGTCGACCTGCTCGAGCCCTTGGATCGCCACGGTCGCGTTCTGCGGGGCCAGGGTGTTCGAGTACTTGCTGAACAGGATCGGTTCTTTGGGCTCCGCCATCCCCGACTCGGCGGCGTGGCGGCGGTAGTTGAGGCCGACACAGATGATCTTGCCCGGTTCCGGTACGACCGGGGCTAGATCGAGGTCTTCCAGCGCGCCTATGAACGGACCGTCGGTCGCGCGCGCCACGAGGCCGGCGAGGGCGTCGAGAGCGGCCGAGCCGGCGGCGTAGAAGGCGGCCGCGTCGAGCAGCTCGTTGCCTATCGGAACGCCGCGTCCGCGTATGGCGCCCAGTGGGCTGTCGGAGCCGTGGCGCTGTGCGGCCGCGGCCACATCGAGCACGCCGTCAGGCGTTGCGACCCCGAGCAGTGCGCGCGGCTTGAGCTTGACGCCGCCCGGGCCGATGGCCGGGCCGGTGGGGGCGGGGTAGTAGCTGACGAGCTTCATGCCTCATCCTTCCACGACGTAGCCGTCGTCACTCGACCTCGAAACGCCGCACTGCGTCCATGTCGACCACTGCGCCCATGCCGGGAGCGGTCGGCGGCAGCACGTAGCCGTCGACGAACACCAGGCCGTCGTCGGCGAGCTCGCGGCGCAAGGTCTCGACGCAGAGCTGCGGCGGCAGGTACTCGATGTACTCGCAGTGGGCGTTGGCGAACGCGTAGTGCGCGGTCGCCGCGACGCTGACGCCGGTCTTCCAACAGTGCGGCACGAGCGAGATCCCGCGCTCCTCGGCCATCTCGGCGACCTTCAATGCCTCGCTGAGGCCGCCTACGCGCCCGATGTCGGGTTGCGCCACCGCGACCTTGCCGCGGTCCATCAGCTCCTCGAACTCGTAGCGGGTGGCGAGCCACTCACCCGAAGCGATGCGCATCGGGATCAGCTCGGCGAGGCGCGCGTGGTCGTCGACGTCGTCGACCCACAGCGGGGTCTCGATGAACGAGAGGTCGAACGCGGCCCACTCGTTGAGCACGGCCGCGGCGGTCTCGACGTCCTCGAACATGTACTGGACGTCGACGAGCAGGTCGATCTCGGGGCCGATGGCTTGGCGCACCGCAGCCACAACCTCGGTGTGACGCTCGTATGGCTCGTGCAGGCCGCTGTGGGCGTACGGCCCGTTCATCGTCACCTCGGTCTTGACGGCCTTGAAGCCGATCTCCTTGGCGCGCACGGCCCAGGCCACGAGCGAGTCGCGGTACTCCTCGAAGGACGAGCCGGTCGGCTGCAGCGAGGCGTACGGCTTGACGCGCTCTTGCTTGGCGCCGCCCAGAAGCTGGTAGACGGGCTTGCCTTCGATCTTGCCGAGCAGGTCCCAGAGCGCCGCGTCGATGGCGCCGATGGCGTGCACGCCGGCGCCGCGCCGGCCGTTCATCGCGCTGCCGACGTAGAGCTTGCGCCACAGCCGCTCGATGTCGCGGGGGTCCTCGCCAAGCAGCATCTCGCGCAGGGATTGGCCCATCGTGTGGGTGCCGGGAGCCATCACGCAGGCCCGGGCGATCCACGGGTTGACGTCCGTCTCGCCGATGCCGACGAGGCCATCGTCGGTCTCGATCATCACCAGGAAGCCGTCCTGGGCGGAAGAGGTCAGGCTCTCGTCCATGTTCGGTGCGAGCAGCACGTGACAGCGAACGTCAACGATCTTCATGTGGCAGGCTCCATCAGGTGGCCGGCGCTGGCCCCGAACAGGGACGCCGGAGTCACGCCGGCCCCGGCAGGCGGGCGCCGCGTGAGTAGCGCGAAACGGCGTCTAGGTCGAGCCTCACGCCGAGTCCAGGGGCTTGGGGGATCTCGAGCATACCGTCTTGGTCGATGCGCCACGGGTCGGCGACGATGCCGTCGATGTACTGCGAGCCCGTCAGGTACTCGACGAGCCGCGTGTTGGGCAGAGCCGCTGCGAGCTGCAGGTCTGCGGCCAGGCCCAGCGCGGTGTTCCAGCCGTGCGGCACGAACGCGACATCGTTGTCCTGCGCGGCCCACGCGATGCGGCGCTCCTCGCTCAAGCCTCCCACCTTGGTCACGTCGGGCTGGACGATGTCGAAGGCGCGCGCCTGCAGCCACGGCAGGAACGCCTGGCGGCGCGTGAGCACCTCGCCGCCGGCGATCTTCACCTTCGCGTGGCGGCGGAGCTGGACGTAGTCGTCGAGCGAGTCGGGGCTCAGGGGCTCCTCGAACCACTCGACGTCGTGCTCGAAGAGCATCTCGGCCGTGCGCAGGGCCCACTTGTAGCCGTTGGGCCAGAAGGCGTCGGAGCCGCCGGCGTCGACCATCAGCTCGCTGTCGGTCCCGATCGTCTCGCGCGCGCGGGCCACGATGCGCTCGTCGAGGTCGAAGCCGACGCGTCCGAACGGGCCCCAGCCGATCTTGAAGGCCCTGAACCCCTGTTCGAGCAGGGGCGCCAGGTCGTCGGCGAGCGCGTCAGGCTCCTTCATCAGCAGCGAGGCGTAGGGCTTGACCCGGGAGCGGTAGCAGCCGCCTAGCAGCCGGCCGACGCTCTGGCCGGTCGCTTGCCCGAGAATGTCCCAGAGCGCGATGTCGATGGCGCTGATGGCGTGCGTGATGCTGCCGCCGCGGCCCATCCAGAAGGTGTTCTGGTGCAGCGTCTCGCTTACGCGCTCGGGCTCGAGCGCGCTGGCGCCGGTGTAGAGGGGCTCCAAGACCTTGAGTGCTGCCTTGACGAGACCCGAGTTGGTGAAGGCGCTGCCGTAACCGACGAGGCCCGCGTCGGTGACGACGGCGACCAGCGTGTGAACGTCGTCGTCCGGCCTCAGCTCGGCGCCCCAACCGCCTTCCGGGGTGGCGCCGTGAAGGCCGACGGCGACGATCTCGGTGATCTTCATGCGCCCGCCCGCCGGCGCCGGTAGAGCGTCACTTCGGGCTGGTACGAGGCCACCTCGTCGAGAGGGAAGATCGGGCGCGCGCACACCGTGTGGCCGAGGTACGGCAGGTTGGCGCTGGTCGATCCGGGAGCGTCGACGTTGAGCAGCAGCGCGCCCCACTCGCTGTAGAAGCGCGGCTCGCAGTGCGGCGACTTGACAACGACGGCGTCGAATTCCTCAGGGTTCTGGCCGTGGGCGAGGAAGAGCGAGCGGTCGTAGAGGCTGACAGGCCGGCTGGTGACGACGGCAGTCAGGTTGGCGCCGATCAGCACGGCGGTGCGACCGGCGTGCCAGAGCTGCTTGGCGGTCTCGCTGCGGAACTCGCCGTCCGACAGCAGGTGCACCCTGGCGCGCACGCTGAGCGGGGTGAAGCGCTGCGGGTCGACGTTGCCGCCGATGGTCGTCTCGATGTCGGCCCCGACGCCGGCCGCGAAGGCCTGCTCGACGGCTGCTGCGTCGACGATGGGCGCCAGGACGCGGCCGCTGAACCCGGCTGCCAGCAGGGCGGAGACGATGGCGTTGCTGTCACCGGAAGCGCCCGAGCTGGTGGCGTCGGCAGCGTCGGTGAGGATGACGGTGCCGCCGCGGCCGCTGTTCACGTGATCGGTCGTCAGGCGCGCCGCTTCGGCGAGTGGAGTCAGCGGCTGCTGCAGCCTCTCGCGCACCGACCAGAAGTCGCTCGCCAGGCTGCGCGCTTCGGCGGCGGCGCGCTCGGCGGCGCTCTTGCCGGCTGCGCCTGAAGCAGTGCCAGAAGCCGCGCCTGAAGCCGAGTCGTCGCCCTGGGCGCCGGCCTCGTCGAGGACCACCAGGCTGTAGCTGCGCAGTTCGGGCACGTCGGTGAACGGGTTGCCGATGAACATGCCGGCCGAGAGGCCGTTCGGCAGCGCCTCGATGGCTTGGGCGCGGCGGATGAAGCCGCCTAGCAGGCCGGTCTCGGTGATCAGCTCGTCGCCGCGCACCAGCGCTGGGATCTCGACTTTGGCCATCACCGGCTTGGCGCCGTGCTTGACGATCTTGAGCAGCGCCTTCCCGGCGCGCCTGCCGGTCGTACGGAAGTCGACGTGCGGGTAGGTGTGATAGGTGACGACGGCGTCGGCGTGCCTGGCCATGCGGTCGGTGAAGACGCCGTGGAGGTCGAGAGAGATCACGATCGGCAGGTCCTCGCCGACGATCTGTCTGGTCCGCTCGAGCAGGTAGCCTTCCGGGTCGCCCTCGTTGGCCGCCGACATCGCGCCGTGGAGCGAGAAGTAGATCGCGTCGACGTCGCGGTTGGCTTCGACTGCGGCCAGGAACCTCTCGGCGATGCTGTTGAACGCTTCGGCGGCCAGCACGCCGCCTGAGGTGATCGCCTGTGCGCTGAAGCCGCCGACAACGCTGACGCCTGGCTCCGCCTCGAGCACCTCGAGCGCGCCGCCGACTTCGCGGTTGGCGCCTCGGTGCATGGCTAAGAAGGACTCGCCGTGATGGATCGAGAAGTCCTCCAAGCCGCTGGGCCGCGGGTTGAACGTCGAGACCTCCTGCTTGCACTCGTTGATGAGCACCCTGATCATCGCCTTTGCCTCCGGGACGACGGTCGCCTTAGCGCCACCGCTCGTTTGTGTAGGGACGTCTGCTCTCGCACTCGCATCAACCTTTCCTTGGATCCAAGGTGTCGCGCAGGGCGTCGCCCATCAGGTTCACGCCGAGCACGGTCAACAGGATCGCAACGCCTGGGAATACCGAGATCCACGGCGCCAGGCGCATGAAGTCGCGCCCCTCGCTGAGGATGTTGCCCCACGACGGGGTCGGGGGCGGGGTGCCGAGGCCGAGGAAGCTGAGGGCTGCCTCGGCGAGGATCATCTCCGAGAAATAGACGCTCGCCTGCACGGCCAGCGGCGAGATTATGCTCGGCGCGACGTGCTTGAGCGTGATGCGGCCGGTGCGGGCGCCGAGCGCCTGAGCGGCGCTGACGAAGTCGAGGTCACGTACCTGCAGCACGGCAGCGCGAGATAGGCGCGCGAAGCGCGGGAGGTAGACGAACCACAGGGCGAGGACGATGCTCGTCTCGCCGGTCCCCAAGGCGGCCGAGATGCCGATCGCGAGCAGCAGGCTCGGGAAGGCCAGCAGGACGTCGGTGACACGCATCAGCACGTTGTCGACGGTCCCGCGAGCGAGGCCGGCCACGACGCCGAGCAGCGTTCCGCTGGTTAACGCAAGCAGGCTGGCGACCACCGCCACGCCGAGGCTGACGCGCGAGCCGTGGAGGACGCGGCTGAGGACGTCGCGGCCGTAGATATCGGTGCCGAAGAGGTGCTCCCACGATGGTGATGCCAACCGGTCGGGGATCGACATCTTCATGGGGTCGAAGCCCGCCAGTTGCGGCGCGAAGATCGCCCCGATGACCGAGGCGACGAGTAGCACGGCCCCGATTATCGAGAGCGGGTTGGCCGCGAACTTCCGCAGCGCCTTCATCAGGAGTACCTGACCCGCGGGTCGAGGACCATGTAGGTGATGTCGGTGAGCAGGTTGATGATCGTGTAGAGCGCCGCGACGTAGAGCACGGCGGCCTGCACGATCGGGAAGTCGCGCTGGGTGATGCCGAGCACGATCAGGCGCCCGATCCCGGGCAGGCTGAAGACGCTCTCGATCACGACGGCGCCGCCGAGCAGCCGGCCGAAGTTGAGCCCGACGATGGTGACGAGCGGCAAGAGAGCCGTCCCCAGCGCGTGGCGCAAGACAACGCGCGACTGGCGCAGGCCCTTGCTCTTGGCGGTGCGCACGTAGTCGGCGCTCAGCACCTCGAGCAGCGAGCTGCGCGTCAAGCGCGTGAGGAACCCGCCGAGCGTCAGGCCAAGGGCGAGGCTTGGCAGCACCAGGAACTTAAGCCCGCCGAAGAAGTCTTGGCCGATAGAGACGTAGCCGGTAAGAGGGAAGACCTGCCAGGTGATGCTGAACAGCAAGATAAGCAGCAGCCCGAGCCAGAAGTCGGGCATCGAGAGGCCGATGAGGCTGACCACGCGCACGACGTGATCGATCCAGGAGTTGCGCTTGACCGCCGAGATTATGCCGGCGCTCAAGCCAACGACGATGCTGATGAGGCTCGCCAGCGCGCAGATCATCAACGTGACCGGGAGCCTGGCCGTGATCAGCTCGATGACCGGCCGGTTCTGATAGAGGGAATCGCCGAGGTCGCCTCGTACCGCGTTGCCGAGCCACCAGACGAAGCGCTCGAGCAGTGGACGGTTGAGGCCGAGCCGCTCCCTGAGCGCCTCGAGCGCGTCGCGCGAGGCGTCCGCGCCGAGCATCATCATCGCGGGATCCCCGGGGATCAGCGCGAGAAGCAGGAACGCGACGAAGGAGATGGCGAGGAGGACCGGTGCCAGGGTTAGCACCCTGCGCAAGATGATGGTGAGCACGTGGCCGGTCCTCCTCTAGAACTTCAGGTCAGGGGATGTCTACGTTCCAGAGCAGGAAGTAGCCGGCCGACCAGGTCTCGAAGCCTTCGAGCGAGCTGCTGTACGCGAAGGTCTCGGTGTTGTAGGTGATCGGGTACCACGGCAGGTCGCTGCGCCGCAGCTCCTCGATCTGCTGGTAGAGCGCGGTGCGCTTCTCTACGTCGGTCTCGGCCAGGGCCTCCTCGTTGAGGCGGTCGTAGTCGGCGTTGTTGTAGCCGGTCGGGGTGCTGGCGGAGTGCCAGAAGGGCATGTAGTAGTTCATCGGATCGGGTCTGAGCGAGAGGCCCGACACGAAGATGTCGAACGCGCCGGTCTGCCACTTCTGCAGCGAGCTGCCAGCCTCGAGGTTGTCGACCTGCGAGTTGATGCCGATCTCGGAGAACGCGGCCTGCAAGATCACCGAAGCGTCGCGGTAGAGGCCGGGCGTGTACGAGATCAGGACCTCGGAGCCGTCGTAGTTCGACGCCTGGACGAGGCGCCTTGCTTCCTCGACGTCGTACGGCTCGGGCGTCTGGTGAATGCCGACGGCGAAGGGGCTGAACTCAGGGATGCCGGAGTGCGCCGGGCTGCCGAGTCCCCACAGCAGCGCGTCGACCAGCTCCTGCTTGTTCGTCACCATCTGCGCGGCGCGCCTGAGCAGCACGTCGTCGGCGAAGGGGCCCTGCTTGAAGCCGAAGCGGACGTCGCCGATGGTCGCGGAGGGGATGATCTCGACGATGGCGGTCGGGTGTCCTTGCAGCCTGAGGTAGTCGGGGTACGAGAGGGCCTGGGCTACCTGGACCTCGCCGTTCTCGAGCGCCGCTGCGCGCACGGAAGCTTCAGGGATCGGGCGGAAGTAGATCTCGTCGACGAGCGCCTCGTGGCGGCCGACGAAGCCGCTCGCCGGACGCGTGTCGGCGACGTAGTCGGCGAACTTCTCGACCTTCAGGTACTGGTCGGGCAGCCACTCGACGAACTTGAACGGGCCCGTGCCGATCGGCTCGGTGATCGAGCCGCCCTGGCGCTCGGCCTCACCGGCCGGGACCATGACCGCTGGCGCGATCGGGTTGGCGATGGCGCCGAGCAGGGCGGCGGTCGGCTCGGCCAGCTTCAGCTCGACCGTGTAGCGGTCGGTGGCGACGATGTCGACGACCTGTCCGAACTCGGAGGCGCGAGGGCCGTCGGTCCGCACGCGGTTCAAGGAGTAGACGACGTCCTCGCTGGTCAGCTCGTTCCCGTTGTGGAACAAGACCCCTTGGCGCAGCGGGATCGTGAGGGTCAGCCCGTCGTCCGACCACGACCAGCCTTCGGCCAACATCGGGGCGGGCGCGCCGTTGCCGTCGATGCCGAGCAGGAACTCGTAGACGGTCAGCAGCGGGTTGCGGTCGTCGAAGTTGGTAGTGAGGTGGAGGTCGACGTTGGCGATGTCGACGCGGGTGGCGACGTTGATGACCTTCTGGGCCAGCGCCGACGTGACGAGGGTCAGAGCCAGCAGCAGGGTCGCGATTCTCACGAGGCGAACTCGGCCCCTCATTTCACGGTGCGGTCGTTTGCAGGTTGTGCTCAGCATCTACCATCTGCCTTCCGAAGCTAGGGTCTCGGGGTGACTAACCGTGGGTTGTGTCGCATCACCTCCCTTGTAGAGTCGCGAGCGCCTGAGCCTGCTTACGGTTCGCCCGGCGAACCGTCGACTGTGCCCTCGGCTTCGTCGCTGTAGCGGAGCTTCATCTCCTCGATGTGCTCGACCAAGAGCGCCTCTGCGCCCTCCTGGTCCCCGTCCCTGACGGCTGCGAGCAGCGTCACGTGGCCCTGAGCCGTCTCGCGCAGGGTCTCCTCGACGGTGCCGAGCACGAAGGCCCGGTAGAGCACGGGGGTTATGGCGGCCCAGAGCCGCAGCGGATGTTGGTAGTGAGTCGACTCGACGAGGGCCCGGTGGAAGGCGAGGTCGTGCTCGCGCAGGCCGGGAGCGTCGTTGTTGGCGGCCGCTTGCAGCATGGCCTCGGTGTGGCGCTCCAAGCGCTCGATCACGGGTTCGGGGTCGGGCCGGTTCATCAGCTGCCTGAGCGCGAAGGTCTCCGCGATGATCCGCGTCGGGATCAGCACCTCTAGCAGCTCGAGCGTGCTGATCCGCGAGACGCGGGTCTCGCGGTAGGCGAACGACTGCAAGAAGCCCTCGTTGACCAGCTCGCGGATGGCCTCGCGCACGGGCGCGCGGCTCACGCGCAAGCGCTCTGCGATCTCGGTCTCGGTGACGCGCTGACCAGGCTCGATCTCGCCGTTGAGGATGGCGTTCCTGATCGTTTCGGAGATGCGGTCGCGCATCGATATGTGTGGCTCTGCCGCGGCCAAGAACGTCATGCGGCTCCCTCACGGTTGTAGATTGTCGACAATCTACCACAGACGTCGGCGAGTGTCACCACCTCACTCCTCGTCGAGCGCGATCACCGCCCGAGCCTGGCGCACGACCGCCTCGTCGACCATCTGGCCGGCCGCGCTCGTTGCGCCCGCGCCGTCGGCAACCAGCACCGACTTCGCCCACTCGATCTCTTCGTCTGACGGCCGGAAGCCGGCATGGAGCGCCGGCACCTGAGCAGGGTGGATCGCGAACTTGCCGCTGAAGCCGAACGAGCGCGCAGCGCGCGCCGCCGCCTCCACGGCCGGCTCATCACCCAACTGCAGCGTGGGCGAGTCGATGCGCCACGCGCTGCCTGCGGCCGCTGCAGCGATCGAGATGCGCGAGCGAGCGATGTCGAGCACGCTGGCGCGGCCCGCCGCGGCAAGGCTGTCGGCGACGTTGTCCGCGCCGGCGTTCCACGACCCCGTTGCCGGCGGCAGCCCGACGTCGGCAGCGAAGTCCTCTGCTCCGAACGCGACTCCCACCACGAGCGGATGGGCCAGTACCTCATCGAGGCGCGTCAAGCCGCCGGCCGACTCAACCGTCGCGACGATGACGACGTGCTCCAAGCCCAAGCCGGCGAGCTTCTCAGCGGCCAAGGCGACGTCGCCCGGACCGCTCACCTTGGGCAGCACTAGCGCGTGCGCGCGCGGTCCGAGGCAGTCGAGGTCGGCCTCGAACCCAGCGTGCCGCGCCGCGTGCGACCGTACCGCCACCAGCGGCGGAAGCCACGCCTCACCGCCCGGGCTCAGAAGCCGCTCGAGCCGGAGGCGGGCAGCGGGCAGTTCGCTGTGCGCCACGCCGTCCTCCAAGTCGAGGATGACGGCGTCGGGAACCGCCACAGGCAGCTTGGCTACGAAGCGCTCCGAGGCGCCCGGCACGAAGAGCCAGCTGCGCGAGCGCGCCGACGCGAGCGGCTCAGGGAGCAGCCGGGCGTCAGACACGCGCGATGCCGACCGCGCCCCCGTCCTTGCGGGGGTCGGAGCCGCCCTTGAAGCGCTCACCGTCGCGCATCGCGATCTGCACCTTGGCGAAGGTGCGCTCGTAGTTGCGCAGAGATTGCTCGACGTTCATGCCGCGCGCCTTGAGCGCTGCCACCGTGCGCTGAGGTACGCGCAGCTCGCAGTAGACCGGGTCGCCCTCGGAGTGGAAGCGGGGTGCGTCGGCGGCCTCGACAGGGCTCATGCGGAAGTCGATGAGGTTGCTTATCGCCTGGCCGACAGCCGACGAGATCGACCAGCCGCCTGGTGCGCCGATGACGACCCAGGGCCTGCCGTCCTTGAGGATCACCGAGGGCGAGATCGCGCTGGCGCGAGCCTTGCCAGGTTCATAGGAGTTGGGTCGCCCGGGGATGGGGTCCATCAACGAGACGCAGTTGTTCCACGTGAAACCGGTGCCCGGCACCACGATGCCTGCACAGGTCGTCAGCGTGTGCGTTATCGATGCGCAGTTGCCGAGCTCGTCCATCACCGAGATGTGCGTAGTGAAACCGGGCTTGTTGAGCTTCTTGCGGTCGGGCAGCTCGCCGCGGCGGATCTTGGCCGCGATGCCGGCCGCGTGCTCCTTGCTAAGTAGCTCCTCGGTCGGCACGTGCGCGAAGCGCGGGTCGGCGAGGTGGTTGCCCCGGGTCACGCCCGCCCACGCCAGGGCGGCGGCGACGATGAAGCCATGCTCGGGGCCGCTGTGCTCCATGGAGCCGATGTCGAAGTTCTCGAGCACGTTGAGGATCTGCAGCGTGAGCAGTCCGCCGCCGGGCACAGCCGAGCTCACGATCTCGTGGCCGCGGTAGCTGGTGCGTAGAGGCGGCTCGATCACGCTTTCGTAGCCGGCGAGGTCCTCGCGCGTCACGAAGGCGCCGTTGGCTTCGAAGTCTGCGATTATCGTCTCGGCCAGGGCGCCGGTGTAGAACTCCTCGGGCCCGTTGTCGGCGATGGCCTGCAATGAGCGCGCCTGGTCCGGGTTGCGGTAGGCGTGGCCGGTCTCCATCATGTCGCCGGTAGGGCCGTGGAACAGCGCCTTGGCGGCGGCGTTGTAGGCGTACTTCTCGCGCGGGTGCGGGATCTCAGGCAGCATCGGACGGCGCACGTGCTCGGCGACGAACTCGGGAACCAGGAAGCCGCGCTCCGAGAGCTCGATGCTCGGCGCCAGCAGCTCGGCCCACGGCTTGGACGCGAAGCGCTTGTGGATCGCGCCGAAGCCGGAGATGGTGCCGGGCGTCATTATCGAGGTGTAGTCGCGCAGCGCGCGGTGGTCGTCGAAGAGCGGGAAGCGCCACAGGTCGGTGAAGCCCCTGACGTCGTCGACCCACATGTCGGGGCGCATCTTGGCGCCGATGCGGGGCCAGAAGCCGATGTGCTCGAACTCGCCGGTCTGAGCGCGGTAGAGGGTGGCCGAGCCCCAGCCGCCGACCCCGCACATGAACGGGTCGACGACCATCTGCATGAAGCCGGCGGCCACAACAGCGTCGAAAGCTGTGCCGCCGGATTCCAAGACCTCGACTCCGAGCTCGACCGCCGCCGGCTGGGGCGCAACCACGATGCCTCTCACTTGCCAACCACCTCCTGGCCCAGTCGGACCACGCCGGCTGCCGCCAGCTCCTCGATGTTCTGCTGGTTCAACGAAGCCAGCGACCTCAGTACCTCGTACGTGTCAGCTCCGAGGCTGGGCCCCGGCTGCGCCGGTTCTGGTTTGGCGCTGGGCTGAACGGGTCCGGCCACCTGCCTGACGGCACCGAATGCCGGGTGCTGGTACTCGAGCAGCAGCTCCTGGGCCGCCACCTGCGGGTCGTCAAGCGCCTGCGACAGGTCGTTGACCGGCGCCACCGGCACGCCGCCCTCGAGCAGCTCGAGCCAGTGACCGACCCTGTGTGTCCGGAACTCGCTCTCGAGCAGCGCGATCAGCTCGGTCTTGTGATCGAAGCGGCCGCTCATGGTGGCGAAGCGCTCCTCCAACAGCTCAGGCAGTCCGAGGCGCACAGCCAGCTCGCGGTAGAAGGCGTCGGTCTGGCACATCACCATCAGCCAGCCGTCTTCGGCCTCGAAGAGCTGCGAAGGGACTATCGATGGGTGACCACCGCGCGGCTGGCGCTCGGGCCGATAGCCGCGGGTCAAGGTCCAGCTGGCGACGTAGTTGCTGAGGTTGAGGGCGGTGGCGAGCAGGCTGGTGTCGAGATCGCCGCCGACACCGGTCGCCCTGGCGCGGTGTACGCCTGCTAGGAGCGCCACAGCCGCCGCCAGGCCGGCCGAGAAGTCGACGACGCTGACCCCGGCACGAGCCGGCGGCCCGCCCGGCTCGCCACCAAGGGCGGCCATGCCAGAGAGGGCCTGGATTATGTAGTCATAGGCAGGCTGGTCGGCGC
>CAYMRL010000001.1:0-698788 GCA_964392895.1 uncultured bacterium | reverse complement strand
GGCGGCCGCACTACCGCCCCTCCGGACCAAGTACAGGAGGATCGGCACCCGACCCCCACCCCACTCACCGATCGACCACAACAACCGCTCACCAGAACCACGAGGCGCAGTCATCGGAGTCGGAAGTTGGCTCATGCCACGTCCTCGAGCGTCGCTTCTTCGAACGTGCTCGCGGGCAGCACCTCGGCGGCGAGAACGAGCCGCTTTGACTGCCCCCACTTCCCGTCGAACACGGAGATGCGTTGGCGGACTTCCACAGCGAGGAAGGTCCTCACTGATCCCATTCCGTGACCCGGCCTGAGGTCCTCGATCTCGAACGTCACACCTTCCTTGATCCAGGACGCGTCGTAGAGCAATCTCGCAGTAGCCTTGGTTGGCCAGGAGCCGTCGTGTGCACGTATGTAGACAATCGTGGCAGCATCTTTCGCCACTGGGACCTTTGTCTCGTCTACCGTGGCGACGACGGCTGTTGCTCCCGACGCCGCTAGGGCGCTGACGGCTCATGCTCGCCTCGCCAGCTGCGGATCGGTGATCCGGTTCGGCGTGACGCCACCGGCGATCTGCCTGACGTGCAGCGGAGTGAAGGCCGCGCGGTCGGCTTCCTTGCGGCCGAGGTGTTGCATGGTCGCGCGATAGTCCTCGAGCACCAAGAAGATGGCGCGACTCGTGCGCATCACGCCGCGGCTGAGACGGTGGATCTCTTCTAGGACGTTCAGCGGCCAGCCGTCGGCTTGGTAGAGCTCGACGAACTCCTTGGCGTCCATCGCCTTCACCTCGACCCGCACCGGGCAGCGGCTGGCGATGTCCGGCCACCGTTCGATGCGCACGGCGAGCTCGGGACTGGCCGAGAGCACGAACATGCTGCCGCTGTTGTCGGCGACGTACTTGAGCAGGTCCAGCGAGTGGTAGTTGAGGCGCTGCGCCTCATCGAGCAGGAACACCCTCGGATGGTCAGACAGGTACTCAATCGCGAGCGTCGTCTGCAGCCGCCAGCCGACGCCGGCAGTCACCGGCAACTCCCGCACGATGTCCTGCAGCACATGCTTGGGCTGGTAACCTGCGCGGCACTCCCAGTAGGTGATATCCGGGGTCGCCTTCGCGTACGCCTTCAGCGCGGTGGTCTTCCCCGCGCCGTTCTGCCCGGCGATCAGCACCAGGTTCGCGCTGATGCGCCTACCCAGCCCGATGCCCGCGACTACCTCACGGAACACTCGCGTCGGCTTGAAATCGGTCGGCAGCCCATCCGCCCCCTCGAGCCGGCCGAGGTCGAGCGCCATGCGGTCCGCCTCCACCCTCGCGATGAACGCCTCTATCGACTGGTCAACCTTCATCTACTCCCCTCTCTTCCCCAGCTCCATGACCGCGCGGATGTACTCCTGCGGGTCCGAGATGGCATCTAGGCGCCGCTGACGTTCGACGATTCCCTGACCGATCTCGTCGTCCGGGTCGAAGCTCAGCTCAGGCGTTGGATCGATAGCCTCGAGGCGACCACGCGCGCGAGCCGGCAGCTCCGGCGCCGTCGTGATACCGACCTCTTTCATCAGCACAGTCGACACGCGCAGCTCGGGGTTCAGCAGGTCGCGCTTAGCGGCCTCGGCCTCCTTGAGTAGCGCCCGCGCCGTGGTCTGCGCCGCTCGGCGCTGGTCATGCGCTTCGACCGATGCCGCGACCGTTGCAGCCGGCACGGCTTCGCCGATGACCTCGAGCTTCCCGAGGCGGTCTTGCCACGCCACCAGCACACGGTCGGGCTCGAGCGCGAACTGATCGCGCAGCACAAGCACCTTGCGGCCCTGGTGAGCCACCAGGCTGCCGTCAGGGATGGTGAAGATCCGGTTCTCGAGGCGGAACCTGCCGGACGAATCCACGGTGCGCTCCACACGTCTCGCGAAGAGCAGCATCAGGTCCTCAATGGGCACCTCGACCAAGGTCGACGCGGGCGCTGTGCTCGTGAAGTGCGCGACGCGCGACAGCCCGTCGCTCTCGGCCTGGTGGTAATCGACCACCAGCCACGCCAGCACCAGGCTCTGGTACTCGCTGATGGTCAGCAATCGCTCGCCGGCGCCAGGATCGCCACCAGACTCGAGCCACTTGGCTGTGGCCTTCTCGAGGCGCTTGATGCGCTCCTGGCCGCGGGCGACGGCGTTCTGCCCGGCGTAGCCCGGCAGCGTTCTCTCGAAGCCGTGCAGCGTGCCGAAGAAGCGCTCGATCGCACCGCGGGAGTGGCTTACGCGCGGCTTGCTGTTCACGACCTCTACGCCGAGCCCGGTCAGGATCCGCTCGCTCTGAGTGCTTCGGTAGACCTTCGCGTTGTCCCAGTACAGCCGCTGCGGGATCCCCCAGACCGGGTAGTCGGCCGTCACGCCGTGGCCTGGCTTCGGCCGGACGCCTCGCAACAGCAGCAGATCCGTCTGGGTCTGGTCCTCCTCCTGCGAGAAGACGATCGCCGGGATGCACCCGCTGTAGACGTCGATGATCGCGTGGACACGCGGCCGGAATATCGCGCCGGTCTCCGGATCCACGACGAAGGTGTCGCAGCGCGTCATGTCGACTTCCCATAGGTGGTTGGCGTGGTCGGCCATGACCGAGCCCGCCCACACCCGCAGGAACTCTTTGCGCTCGTCTTCGTCCAGCAGCATCAAGGACGCCATCGGGTCGTCGGCCAGGTGCTGCCGGATCCGTTGAACCGTTCTGACGCTCACGCGGCACAGCTGACCGCCGCGCTTGTGGGTCATCAGCTCCGGCGCCGCCCTGAGTAGCGTTCGGTGAATGATTCGCGCTGATGCGGTGGGCTCGTTGGAGACGATCCCTCGGACCACCAGTTCGTACGCCTCTCGAGGGATCCGCGGACGGCCGCGATCTGCCCGCTGCAGCTCGGTGTCGACGCGAGGTGCCTCCCTCAACCGCCTGTAGACGGTCCGCCGACTCACTCCATATGTCGCCGCGATCAGCCCAACAAGGCGCGCCCTATCCGACTGCTCAGCCGCAGCGACCACCCGAACAGCGCCCTCGAGCGACCTCGCACCAACAACTGCAACGTCAGGTGAATCGGGGCGGCTAGCGCGCTCCGGCTCCTCCTGCGCTAGAGGTAGCGAGGATGCAGCAATGAACGCCACCCTCACGCTGTTGCCTGCCCTTGTCGGCACGGTGCGGTACTCGAACCGAAGCCTGCCTGTGACCATCCAGCGCGTGATCGTCTTCACCGAGACGCCGACAAGCGCCGCGGCCTCCTCTTTCCGGAGCAGGCCAGTTGTGTCTACGTATTCACTCACTAGATTCCTCGTATGCGTAACTCGAGCCATCGAAGAAGGTGTCGGGGACTTTCAGGACGCGTCGCAATGAGGCCGCAGCGCCGCGACCAATGCGAGATCCCCGTTCACCTCTAATGAGCATCGAGACGTAGGACGTCGACAGCCCACTCTTCTTCGCTAGGTCCGACTGCGTCAGCCCACGGGCCTCGAGCACGACTCGGAGCCGCTCGGACAGTGAATCCACGTCCCGCCAAGTACTCACGCCCTGCCCCGATTCCACATATGTGCAAAGCGTACCGCACACATGTGAACGCGTCAACTACAATCATCACGCCATTGGAGGTGCGACCGTTGACTCGAGTCGGTTCTACAAAGCTGCCAGGCAGAGGACCACTGAACGCACTCATCGCCCAGTCGATGCGTCGCGACGGAATCAAGGAGATCACCTTCTGGGCTGACCACCACGGCATCGGCCGAAGCACGCTCTACTCTCTGCTGCGCGGCCGCGAGACTGAAACCGGAGTGGTCATGATGCCCAGCATCGACACCCTGGTGAAGCTGGCGTCGGCGCTCACAGTGCCAACGCACAAGCTCCTATACCTGCTCGCCCCACAGGCCCCGGGCGCCCAAGGCGAGATGGTCGACGCTCCAAACGCGCTCCAACCTAGCCTGGTGACCAAGATCCCTGTTCAGGTTGCTGGCTGGTGCGGCGCAGGCCCAGCCCAAGACGAAGTGCTCGAAGAAGAGCCCGTCTTCGTGGAGGCCCGGTTCGCCAAGGGCAAGAGACTGAGAGCGTTTCGGATCCGCGGCGACAGCATGGCGGCCGGTAAGCGGCCAATCTACAGCGGAGATCTCGTCATCGTAGACACCAACAACCCCGGCGCGAACACCGACGCCGTGGTCGCCCGCCTCTCCAGCGACGCGTACGTGTGTAAGACCCTCAAGGACGACCGCTTCGGGAAGCTCCTCCAGAGCCGCAACGTCGACCACACCAACGGCACACCCTCGGTCATACCGCTAAGCGATGTTGCAGAAGTAATCGGTAAGGTGGTCCGCATAATCTCGGAGGTCGACCATGAGTAGGGCGCTTGAACAAGCTCCTGCAACACCCGAACTCGCACGCCGGCGCCGCCTAGTCGCTATCCTCGCCGTAGTCGCCCTGGCCGCCACTTCCTGCCATGGCGGCTACGTCGCAGTGGAGCCCATCGCCTCCGGCTACTCCGTGCAGAGGTACGTGAACTACGCACCGGTCATCGTCTACAACGTACGCAACCCGAGCACAGTAGCCCTAACTCGAGTCGTTCTCTACGCAACATGTGTCGAGGACCAGTTCGAGAGCCTCAAGCAGAAGTACCAGTCCAATGAGGTCTACCTCGCGCCTGGCGGCCCCGGTATCGACGTGACCCTAGCTCACGTCGACGGGTGGCCCTACTTCACGGACTTCCGTGTCTCCTGCAGTTTCAGCGCGAGCAACCACGCCTGGCCAGCGGAGCCGTGGGTTGTCAACCTCGGCTTCGACTGAACGGCGAGCTGGGCACCTCGACAGCTCCACGCGATCAGGCGCACTAGTACCGATACCCAAACCGCGGACCAAACCACAAGACTCGCGGTAACGTCTTCATGAAGGATCACGCATGTCCCACCGTGATGTCCCACCGTGAATCTGGCGACGCGGACGCATGCGACCAGAAACGCCGTCCCAGCCGCAACACTCACGGTGGGACATGCTGTGACACGCGATTGCCTCAGATGTCCCACCGTGACGACCTCACCGAGTGCCACCTCGACACGGTGTCCCCCGGCTTGTCGCGTCCAGGACGGCGATTCGCGCTTCGATGACGGACAAGTTGTGACAGCTAATTTGGCGCAGACCCCATGTATAGCGACTTGCATATCGTCTCGTTGTGACACCGCATGTTTCCGGATCGAGCGAGAGGCCACTTCGCGGGAGCGCCGTCCAGGACGCACATCCGCTAGAGCGCTTCCGGCTGTTTCCGCTTCTTCCGCCGCGAGCTAATTTGGCGCGGGTATACGGTGCTCGGTTGGCGCATCACAACCAAATCAGCTGTCACACCTCCTTCGACCGCCAGGCAGTTGACATTAAATCAATTTGACGTACAAAATAGGGCATCTTCAACCGGAGGTCCACCGACTCCCGCATCGCGCGGTCGTCGAGAGAGGCTGGGACATGCTTCGCGGCACCAACCTGGAACATGCGCGCGTGCATAACCTCCGCACCGTACTCGAGACGGTGCGTCTCCACGGACCCCTGTCGCGCGCCGACATCGCCAGACGCAGCGATCTGACCCCTCAGACGATAAGCAATCTCGTTCACCACCTCCTCGACAGCGGCCTCGTCGTCGTGGCCGGTCAGCGCCAGGGCGCGCGCGGCCGCTCCTCCACCGACCTGGTGATCAACGGCGACGGCGCCTACTTCATCGGCCTCGACCTCGACCGCGGACACCTGACAGGGCTGCTCGTCGACCTGGCCGGCGAGACCCGCGCTCGGGTTCACCTGGACATGACCTTCCCCTCCCCTGAGCGAGCCATCGAGCTGATGGTCGACACGGTGAACAGGCTCACGTCCTCGGTCGACGCCAACCGCGTGTGGGGTGTCGGCGTCGGCTTCCCTGGGCCGCTGCGGATCGTCGATGGCGTCGTCGACAACATCATCAACCCCGAGGGCTTCCCTGGCTGGGAGAGCGTCTCGGTGGCGGAGGAGCTCGCCAACCGCGTCGACTTCGCCGTGTTCCTCGAGAACAACGCGACCGCTGCCGCGATGGGCGAGAGCATCTACGGCGTGGGCCGCGCGCTCGACAGCTTCTTCTACGTGTTCTTAGGCGTCGGTCTCGGCGGCGGCATCGTCAGAGGCGGCGCGCCGCTGCGCGGCTGGCAGGGCAACGCCGGCGAGATCGGCTACCTGCCCGACCCCGGCGCCTCCGACAGCACCGACTACTTGGGCCGCTACTTCGACATCTACCGCCTCTACAAGCGCCTCGAGCTCAGGGGCTCTCCCCACGGGTCGTTCGAGGACCTGAGCGCGCTCCTCGCCGACGGTGACGAGCTGATCCTCGAGTGGCTCGACTCCGCCGCCAACCGGCTCGCGCCGTGGCTGCTCGCCGCCCAGTACCTGCTCGATCCACAGGCGCTGGTCATCGGTGGCGGCTGGCCCAACGAGTTGAGACTCGAGCTCCAGACGAGGCTCGAGACCCGCCTGTCGCAGTCGCGCTCTAAGTTCATGCCTTACGCACCGACGCTGCTGCAGGCCGCGCTCGGCTCGGATGCCGCCGCGCTCGGCGTGGCGACGCTGCCCCTCTTCCAACTGCTCTCCCCTTTCCCGACGTCGGCCACCGGCGCACGGACCCGGCGACCCGACGAGCATCCACTAGTGCTGGGAGGAGGTGAGCTCAGGAGATAGGCCGCCTCGGCGAGAGCAGCGGTCGAGCAAGTCCAAACCTATCGGCAACAACGATTAAGCAACTCCGACTGCGGGGCCAGAGGTCCCGCCGCGAAAGGCAGGAACGATGCGCAAAGTTGCAGTAGCGGTAACGCTGGCGGCCCTCTTCTCGCTGGCTCTGGCCCAGCCCGTCACCATCCGCTGGATGATCGGCCTCGGCACCGGAGCAGACCCGGCTCAACAGGCCATGCAAGACGCGGTGGTCGAGAGGTTCAACGCCTCGCAAGACCGCATCATCCTCACGATCGAGTACGTGGAGAACGCCGTGTCGGTCACGACGCTCTCGACGCTCATCGCCACGGGCGCTGCCCCCGACATCGTCGGACCGGTCGGCGGCGCAGGCACCGCCTCCTTCGCAGGCAACTTCCTCGACCTGCAGCCCTACGTAGATGCTTCCGGCTACGACCTGAGCCAGTTCCCCGAAGCCGCCGTCAACAACCAGCGCACCGACGACGGCCTCATCGGTCTGCCGCTGGCGAGCTTCCCGGCGTTCCTCTTCTACCGGCCCGAGCTGTTCGACGAAGCCGGCCTCGAGTACCCGCCCGCCGCCTACGGCGATCCGTACATCCTTGACGGCCAAGAGGTCGAGTGGAACACCGACACTCTCGCCGAGGTCGGCAAGATCCTGACGGTAGACGCCAACGGCAACGACGCCACGTCGGCCAACTTCGACCCCAACAACATCGTGCAGTGGGGCTTCGTCAACCAGTGGGCCGCCGGCGCCGGCGCCACGCGCCAGAACGTTACGCTCTTCGGCGCGGGCACCATGGTCGACGAGAACGGCAACGCCTACATGCCGGACAACTGGCGCGTCGGTTGGCAGTGGTTCTACGACTCGATCTGGACCGACTACTTCCAGCCCAACGCCGCCCACGACGGCAGCGACCTGCTCGCCGCCGGCAACCCGTTCGAGTCTGGCAACGTCGCGATGGCCCAGTCGCACCTCTGGTACACCTGCTGCCTCACCGGGACGGCCTGGGACGCGGCCGCCCTGCCCTCCTACAACGGGGTCACCACCGCCAGGCTGCACGCCGACACCTTCCGCGTGATGAAGAGCACGGCCCACCCGGCCGAGGCGTTCGAAGTGCTCGCCTACCTCACCGGTCCGGCCTCGCTCGACCTGCTCTCCGTCTACGGCGGCATGCCGGCGCGCGAAGCCGAGCAGGGCGCCTTCTTCGCCGCGCTCGACGAGCGCTATACCCAAGGCGTGAACTGGGACGTCGTGCGCGACAGCCTCAACTACGCCGAATCCCCGAGCCACGAGGCCGTGCTCCCCAACAACAACCGGTCGAACGATCGCATCGAGACCTTCAGGACCCTGCTCGTCAGCCAGCCGGGCCTGAACGTCGAGTTCGAGATCGAGCGCCTGCTGGCCGACCTCCAGACCTTCTACGACGAGGTTCGCTGATAGCCTGAGCAGGTCAGACACTTAAGTAGCGCGTTGTGGCGGTTCCGGCTCATACCGGGCCGCCACAACCGACCCAGACCTAGCTCGCCGAGAAGTGAGCGCCAGACGGTCGACCGGGAGGATCTGAAGACCGTGATAACGCAAGAAGTCTTAGAGTACCGGCGCAAAGGATCGGGCCAAGCAGCAGGTGCCCGCTCCCCTCTGATGCGCGAGCAACGGATCTGGGGTTGGATCTTCCTCTCCCCCTGGATCATCGGCATGGTCGCCTTCACCATCCTGCCGATCATCGCCTCACTCGTCTTCTCTTTCACTAACTTCCAGCTGACCAGGCCCGACGAGATCTCGTTCATCGGCCTACGCAACTATCAGAAGCTCTTCACCGACCCGCTGGTGCGGACCTCTCTAACGGTCACCTTCAAGTTCGCGCTCATCGCGCTGCCCGTCGCCGTGATCCTCCCGATCGTGTTGGCGGCGCTGCTCAACAGCCAGTTCCTGGCGGGCAGGCGCCTCTTCCGCACCCTGTTCTACATGCCGTACGTCGTGCCGATCGTCTCGGCCATCTACATCTGGCAGGGCGTGCTCAACTCGGAGACCGGCTGGTTCAACCGCATCCTCGGGCTGGTGGGCATACAGGGTCCCGACTGGCTCAACAGCTTCACCTGGATCTACCCAGCTCTCGTCATCATCGGCATCTGGGGCGTTGGCAACGCGTTCCTCATCACGCTGGCCAGCATGCAGGCCGTTCCGACCGCCTACTACGAGGCGTCGCGCGTGGACGGCGCCTCCGGACTGCAACGTTTCTGGCACATCACCATCCCGATGATCTCGCCGGTGATCTTCTTCAACCTGGTTCTGTCGGTCATCGGCCTGCTGCGCTATTTCGAGATCCCCTACATCCTTTCGGGAGGCACCGGACGACCGGGCGACGCCACGATGTTCTTCAACATCCACTTCTTCAAGACGTCGTTCCAGTTCTTCGACATGGGCTACGGCGCCACGCTCGCCTGGCTGCTGTTCATCATCACGATGGTCATCACCCTGATCCTCTTCGCCACGGCGAGGTACTGGGTCCATTACGCCGGAGGGGAGAAGTAACCGTGGCGGCCTCCAGCCAAGCAGCCTCGCGCAACGTGAACACCTCCCCGCACTACAGCCGCCAGCTTCGCGTCTTCGGACTGACGGCGATGGTCACACTCTTCGGGCTCGTCGTGCTCATCGCGTACCTGATGCCCTTCGGCTACATGTTCGTCACCTCGATCAAGGACTACAACCAGATCATCGCGTCGGCTCGCGGGCCGGTCTTGCCGATGGACGCGGTCACGGTCGAGATCGACGGCACGGCCAGGGAGCTCCTCAACGTCGAGGTCGACGGCGAGATGCGGCAGCTCGCGATCATCCAGAAGGGCAGGCAGTCGAGCACCTTCGTCGACCCCGAGGACCCGACGGGCGAGCCGATCGTCTGGGAGGGCGCCTGGCGCACTCTCGACCCCGTCTACGAGTTCGCGCCCCGCTGGGGCAACTTCGCGCAGGTGTGGACCTCCATCAACTTCCCCAGGATGCTGTTCAACACGGCGTTCATCGCCTTCACAGGCACGATCGGCACGCTGCTGTCGTGCATCGCCGTCGCCTACGCCTTCGCGCGCTTCCCGATTCCCTACAAGAACGTTCTCTTCCTGATCCTGGTCGGCACGATCGTGCTGCCCAAGCAGGTGCTGCTGGTTCCCACCTACGCCTTCTTCGACTTCATCGGCTGGACCGGGACCTGGCTGCCCCTGATCGTGCCGCACTTCTTCTCCAACGCCTTCAACGTCTTCCTGCTGCGCCAATACTTCCTGCAGCTGCCGCGCGAGCTCGACGAGGCCGCCATGATCGACGGCGCCGGCCCCTTCAAGGTGCTCACCTCGATCATCATCCCGCAGTCGTGGGCGGTGATCATCGCCGTGGCGCTGTTCCACATCGTCTTCGCATGGAACGACTACTTCGAGCCGCTGATCTACACCCTCGGGCGGCCCGACATCCAGCCGATCTCGGTCGGCATCCAGGAGTTCAACTTCCGCTTCTCGCGCCAGCCGCACCTGATCCAGGCCACCGCGCTGCTCGGCATGCTGCTGCCGGTGCTGCTCTTCTTCTTCTCGCAGCGCTTCTTCATGCGCGGGGTCGTCGTGACGGGCGTGGACAAGTGAGGCTGGCCGAGTGCTGACGAGCGGTGAGGACCCACACGCTGGCGGGGCGCCCTTCCGGCTCGGAGTCAACTACTGGCCGCGTCGCAAAGCGATGACCTTCTGGTCCCGGTTCGATCGGCACGAGGTGGCCGACGAGTTCGACCTCCTGGCTGACCTCGGCCTCGACACGCTGCGCCTTTTCCTGCTGTGGGACGACTGGCAGCGAACGCCTGACAGCGTCTCGGGGGAACGGCTGCGCGACCTGCGAACGGTCGCCGACCTGGCCCATGAGCGCGGTCTCGGACTGGACGTCACCTTCTTCACCGGCCACATGAGCGGCCCGAACTGGGCGCCAGGCTGGCTGCTCGACTCGACGGCGCCTCCCGCCGCGCCGGGCATCAGGCAGGTGGTAAGCGGCGGCAAGGTGGTCGCCAGCGAGTACCGCAACCCCTTCCACGACCCGGTCGCGCTGTCGGCCGCCCGGCTCCTGCTCACCACCGTGGTCACCGAGCTCAGGGACCACCCGGGAGTGTGGCTGTGGAACCTCGGCAACGAGCCCGACCTCTTCGCCTGGCCCCACACACCCGCAGCCGGCCGCGCCTGGGTGCGTGAGATGACGGCCCTGATCAAGAGCATCGACCCGGCGCGCGAGGTCACCTGCGGGCTGCACGTGGCCAGCCTGCTCCAGGACAACCGCCTGCGCGTCAACGACGTCTTCGCCGAGACCGACGTGGCCGTGATGCACGCCTACCCGATGTACCTGCCGTGGGCCAGGCACGACCTCGACCCCGACCTGGTGCCGTTCACCTGCGCGCTGGTCAGCGCCCTCAGCGGCAAGCCGACCCTGATGGAGGAGTGGGGCGGCTGCACCGCGCCGCCAGGCGAAAGCAGCCAGGTGTGGGAGTGGGAGGCATACGGCCAACCGCGCCGCCAGTTCATGGCCTCCGAGGAGGACCTGGCCGACTACGTGTCCAAGGTACTGCCGAAGCTGGTCGAGGTGGGCGCCACCGGCTCGCTGCTCTGGTGCTTCGCCGACTACCACCCCGACCTCTGGGACCAGCCGCCGTGCGACCAGTCTCGTCACGAGCGCTTCTTCGGCCTGGTCCGACCGGACGGCAGCCTCAAGCCGCATGCCGAGGTCGTCAAGGCCTTCGCCGCCGGCCGGCCACGGGTGGCGAGGTCTCCCCTTCACAAGCTGACACTCGACGTCACGCCCGAACAGTTCTACGCCTCCCCCGCCGACCACGCGGTCAGGCTCTACCGCGACTACCTGGAGCGACATGGACTCTGAAGCAGTCATGCGTGGCGCGAGCCGCGCTCCGATGCTAGCCAGGCTCGTGCTGGCCTTGGTCTTGGCCTGCGCAGGTGTCGCCGCCGCGCAGGGCGAAGTCTCGATCGACCCCACCCAAGTCATCGGCGAGGTCGGACCGTACGTCTACGGCGCCAACTACGGGCCGCTGAGCGCCATCCCGCTCGACCTGTTCGACGAGGCGGAGACGGCCGGCATCACGTTCCTGCGCTACCCCGGGGGCAACTGGGGCGAGAACAACAACATCGCCGGCTACCACCTCGACATGCTGATGGGCATCGCCCGCGTGCTCGGCGGAGCCGCCGTGAGCGTGCAGGCGCGGCTCGAGGACGGCACTCCCGAGCAGGCCGCCGCCCTGGTGCGCATGGCCAACCAGCAGAAGCAACTAGGCATCCGCTACTGGTACATCGGCAACGAGCCGTCGTTCGCCCAGGGCTACAGCGTCGAGCGACTGAACCGCGAGTGGCGCGCCATCGCACTGGCGATGAAGGAGGTCGATCCGGAGATCGTGCTGATCGGCCCCGAGCCGCACCAGTGGAACGGCCTCCCCAACGCCACCCTCATCGACAGCGACGGCGTCGAGTGGGTGCGCGGCTTCCTCGAGGTCAACGGCGACCTCGTCGATGTCGTGGCGGTCCACCGCTACCCGTTCCCGCGCAGCGCCGGCAACCCCAACACCACCGTCGACGACCTGCGGCAGAACACCGTCGAATGGACGCAGCTGATCAGCCGTCTGCGGGCTCTCGCCGAGGAGGTCACCGGCCGGACCGACCTGAGGTTCGCGGTGAGCGAGGCCAACTCGCACTGGAGCGCCACCAGCTTCGGCGTGGCGACCAACGACTCGCACGCCAACGCCATCTGGTGGGCCGACGTCCTGGGCAAGCTCATCAACGACGGTGCCTGGATGGTCTCCTACTTCGACCTGCACAGCTCCGACGGCCGCGGCAGCTGGGGCATGCTCAGCAACACCGCGCCGCGTCCCAGCTACTACGTCTACCAGCTCTACCAGCACCTAGGCAGCGAGCTGCTGAGCGCCGAATCCAGCGAGCCGTTCGTGTCGGTGATCGCGGCGCGGCGCGACGACGGCGCCCTTACCGTCATCCTCACCAACATGAACGAAGAGCCGCGGACGCTCGACCTGCGCATAGCCGGTCCAGAGCTCGCGCTGGCCGAGGCGCGGCTCCTGGACCCCGCCAGCAACGCCGCCATCATCGCCGACCCGCGCGACTCAGGCGGCGCCGTCACCTTGCCCGGCCTCTCGGCGCTGCTGCTGGTGTTCACGCCGTGAGCGAGGTGAAGGTGCTGGTCGCGCAACCCAGCAAGGCGCCAGCGGAACGTCTCGCCGTCGACCTGCCGACAGACTTCTTGCTGGGGGTATCCACCTCCTCGTATCAGATCGAGGGCGCCGCCTCGGAAGCGGGGCGCTCACCCTCGATCTGGGACACGTTCTGCGCCACGCCTGGCAAGATCGTCGACGGCAGCGACGGTGCCGTCGCCTGTGACCACTACCACCTGTGGCCTCAGGACCTCGACTTGATCACGGCGCTGGGGTTCAGGGCGTATCGCTTCAGCATCGCCTGGCCACGCGTCATCCCGGCCGGCACCGGCAAGGCGAACGAAGCCGGGCTCGACTTCTACGAGCGGCTGGTCGACGGCATGCTCGAGCGCGGTCTCGAGCCTCACGCGACCCTCTACCACTGGGACCTACCCCAGGTCCTCGAGGACCGCGGCGGCTGGACCGACCGCGACACGGCTCTGGCCTTCGCCGATTACGCCGACGTTGTCAGCGCGAGGCTGGGCGACCGCGTCAGGACTTACGCGACGCTCAACGAGCCGTGGTGCAGCGCCTTCCTCGGTTACGCCTACGGCGAGCACGCCCCCGGCCGGCGCGACTGGCAGGCCTGCCAACTGGCGATACACCACCTGCTCCTGGCGCACGGCCTGGCCGTCCCACGGTTGCGAGCCAACACCAGCTCCCCGGTAGGCATCGTCCTGAACTTCACGCCCGGCTACCCCGCTGGCGCGGGCGACCAAGAGGCCTGCCGGCGCTACGACGCCCTCAACCACCGCGTCTTCCTCGACCCGCTCTTCGCCGGCTCTTACCCGGCCCCGCTGCTCGATAACGGGATCAGCTTCCCGGTGAGGGACGGCGATCTCGCGGCGATCGCCGCTCCGCTCGACTTCCTCGGCGTCAACTTCTACACTCGCGCGCTGATCGCCGACGACCCCGGCGCTCCCTGGCCCTCTGTCAGGACCCTGCCCGCCACGGGCTCAGAGCACACTGCCATGGGGTGGGAGGTGTATCCCGACGCGCTCGAGGCGCTGCTGGTGAGGCTCTCAGCCCTGACAGGCTTGCCGCTGTACGTGACCGAGAACGGGGCTGCCTACGACGACCTAATCGTAGACGCCGCGAACGCCGGCGCGGGAGACCAGGAAGTCCCCGACCCGCAACGCCTCGACTACTTCCGCACGCACTTGGCGGCCCTCACGCGCGCCGTGAGCGCGGGAGCCGACGTGCGCGGCTACTTCGCGTGGAGCCTGCTGGACAACTTCGAGTGGGCGTACGGCTACACCAAGAGGTTCGGCATCGTCCACGTCGACCTGGCGACGCAGGTGCGCACACCCAAGCACAGCGCGCTCTGGCTGGCGCAGCTTAACCGCGAGCTCACGCGCGAGTAGGTACTCACTCGCGGGTAGGTAGGCTCGAACGCCGACGGGCGCCGACCCAACCGACTTGGCGCCGCCGAGTAAGGCACCGGCGTAAACCGAGTAGGGGCGCCGGTGTAAACAACGTCACCGACGCAAGCCGCCCCCTCGCTGCTACACTCTGCGACGAACAGTAGTCCGCTCCAGCCGAGACGCAGGCCAACTGAAGCGTTAGGCGAACGGGACAGACGCATGACCAACGGGCGTGGGCTCTGGCTAGGAGGCAAGGATGCGCATCATGCGTATGGCGGCTGTAACGGCAGCCCTGGTACTCATCTCCGCGGGACTCGCGCAGGGCCTACCCCGCGACGTGAGGCTCGCGATCCTCGAGGCTGTCGTACAGGTGATCCCGTACGACTCCTCCACCGACGACCTCGCCCCGTGGTCCGGCTCCGGCTCGATCATCAGCCCGTCGGGCTACATCATCACCAACTACCACGTCGTCGGCGACCTCAACACGCGTCGCCACTACGAGTGGCACACCATCTGGCTCAGCGACCGCGACTTCACCGACCAGCCGCCTGAGTTCTGGTTCTGGGCGCGTTACGTCGCCGGCGACCCCACGCACGACCTCGCCCTTCTCAAGATCGAGGAGTGGTACGACGAGGAGCCCGTCGCTCCCGACTTCGTCTTCCCGCACGTGACCGTCGGCGACTCGAACAGCCTCATCCCCGGTGACACCATCACCATCGTCGGCTACCCGGGCATCTCCGGTTCGACCGTCACCTTCACGTCCGGCCTCATGTCGGGCTGGGTCGGCGAGGACTTCGAGAGCGGCGGCAAGCAGTGGATCAAGACCGACGCCAAGATCTCGCACGGCAACTCCGGCGGCGGCGCCTTCGACGAGAACGGCTACCTTATCGGAGTTCCCACGGCCGGCCGCACCGTCAAGTACGACGAGCTCGACCTCGAGGAGCAGGCCTACGTCCGCCCCATCAGCCTCGCTTGGGCACTGGTCGGCCCGCACGTCAGCGACGTGGCGCGCGCTCCCTCGCGCAGTCAGTCGACCCCGGTAGTCACCAACGTGCCGCCCGCCAACACCACGCCTACGCCCCCCACGACGACAACGACCCCAACCGCCCTG
The DNA here is from genome assembly GCA_964392895.1 of uncultured bacterium. Taxonomy (GTDB): domain Bacteria; phylum Deinococcota; class Deinococci; order Deinococcales; family Trueperaceae; genus CAYMRL01. The sequence continues at coordinate 683,414 of CAYMRL010000001.1, read as the reverse complement.
CCGTCGAGCGGCGTCGGCCCCTGTGACCTGTGCACCGTCGGCATGATGACGCTCGGCATCAACGCCATCCAACAGATCGGCGGCCTCGGGCAGGAGTACATCAACTACCACACCTACCGAGTCGAGATCCCGGCCGGCAAGGAGACGCTGATCATCGAGCTGATGGCCGACGCCGACCTCGACATCGCGGTCAAGTACGGCTCCGACATCAGCGGCTTCGGCGACGACGGCGACTGGGAGTACCGCGACATCACCGAGGCTCACGGCGGCAGGTTCGAGATCGCGCTGCCCACGCCCGGCACCTGGTACATAGACGTCATCTACTACTACCCGACGGGGGTGGGTAACTACACCCTCAGCGTGCGCTAAGCACCTACACTCCCAGCCCGGGCTGAGACGACCCGCGTCGCGCAGACGCGCTACAATCAGAGACCCGCTGAGTGGCGGACGCGCAACCGGCGTCCGCCACTCGGTTTCAGAGCGGCGTGCGCCCGTAGCTCAGCTGGACAGAGCAGGGGACTCCTAAGCCCAAGGTCATGTGTTCGAATCACATCGGGCGCACCAACTCCGTCCCCCGCGCCGCGGTTGCGCGGGGGACTCGCTTGCTGGCTCACTCTCACTCACTTCACCGCCGGCAGGGTTAGAACGCAACGAGTGAAACCACACCCCCTGAGGAGACCGGCCATCCGCTCGTACCTGCGCATGGTCGTACTCACCCTCTCTTTCGGCCTCGTGGCGGTAGTTAGTGCCGCAGACCCGATCAAGGTCGGAGTCGTCGTATCGCGCACCGGCGCCGCCGCCACGGCTGGCGCGTCACAGACGCTCGCGGTCAGCGCCTGGCAGGCGATGGTGCGAGGGCGCGGCGGGGTGTTCGGCGTCGGCGTCGAGGTCGACATCGCCGACGACGCATCCACGGCCGCCCAAGCGGCGACAGCAGCGCGACGGCTGATCGAAGACGGCGCGCACGTCATCGTGTGCTGCACCACTACCGCCTCGGCTCGCGCCGTGGCGCCGCTGGCGCAGGCGGAGGGCGTGCTCCTGCTGTCGCCGGCACAGCTGGACACCTTCGGCCTCGAAGCGGTGCCGCGCGTCGACGGCTCGTCGACCCGTTGGGCGTTCTCGTTGGCACCGTCCGATAGCGACGCGCTCGCCGGCGTCGTGGCTCAGGTCCTGTCTGCCGGCAAGGGCAGTCTCGCACTGATGACCCTCGACAACGAGTTCGGCGACAGGGCCGAGCTGTTGCTGGAGTCGTTGGCGGGCTACGCCGGCATGACACTGGTCGACACCGTTCGTTACTCGCCCGACCAACGCGAGTTACGGCCCGAGGCCCTGCTGCTGGCGAGCCACCAGCCGGGCGCAGTCGTCGTGTGGGGCCTCAGGGACGACCTCAGCGTGGCGGTCGGCGCGCTGCGCCGCCGCGGCTACGAGGGTCAGATCTACGCGCGCAGCGCCCTCTTGGCACCGGGAGCGCAGCCTCCCCCCTGGGGCGTGCTGGCAGGCGTACGTTTCGCCGTCTCGCCGGCGGTCGTGGCCGACTCGCTGCTAACGACGCATACTTGCGCCGCTGACGTCTCGGCGCAGGCCGGCCGGCTCGCCGGCTCGTTCGGCGGTGTTGCCGACCTGGGTCAGGCGGGGGGCTTCATCGACGCCTTGGCGCTCGTCGAGTCCGCGCTGGAGCAGGTCGTCGCCCTACAGATCCCTCTGGAGCGCGTGGAGATCGTGCGGCTGGCGCTGAGAGACAGCGTCGTCGGTCTCGGCCCGCGCTGCGGCGCCACCGGTCTCATCGACGTGCTCGAAGACCGTGAGAGCGCCGTGGTCCCGCGAGGACTCGTCGCCGCCGAGGTCACCGCAGCGGGGCTCGTGGCGGTTCCGTAACCGGCGGCGTCATCGCGATGCAACCTCCCTCTCAAGCGGCGGCGAGGGCAGGCGGTAGACTGCTCGCAATGAGAAGCGAGCTGATCAACCTTTCAAGCGAGCTGGAGGCGCTCGAGCGCAGCCTCTCGGACCCGGCGCTGCTGGCAGATCCGCCGGCCTACCGGGTCGCGGCGCGACGCTTCGCCGAGCTCAACGAGGTAGTGACGGCGCACAGGCGTAGGGAGCGCTTGGAGCGCGAGGCCGACGAGGCGCGTCAGCTCCTCGACGATCCCGACCTGGCGGCCGAGGCCGAAGCCGAGCTGCAACGTCTGGCGCAAGACCTCGCCGTCGCGGAGTCCGAGCTGCGCGAGCTCCTCGCCCCGCGCGACCCGTTCGACGACAAGAGCGTCATCGTCGAGCTGCGCTCGGCGGCCGGCGGCGACGAGGCTTCCCTGTTCGTGCGCGAGGTCCTAGACATGTACCTGCGCTACGCCGCCTCTCTCGGCTACCAGGCCGAGGTGCTCGACTCCTACCCGACCGAGGTCGGAGGGCTGGCGAAGGTCTCGTTCGAGATCCGTGGCAACGGCGCCTACCGCAACTTCAAGTTCGAGTCGGGCGTGCATCGCGTCCAGCGAGTGCCGGCCACCGAGTCGCAGGGCCGCATCCACACCAGCACCATCACGGTGGCGGTGCTGCCGGAAGCCGACGACGTCGACGTACAGCTCTCCCCCGCCGACTACCGCGTCGACGTGTTCCGCTCGTCAGGCCCAGGCGGGCAGTCGGTCAACACCACCGACTCGGCGGTCAGGATCACCTACAAGCCCGGTACCGACGAGGAGATCGTCGTCAGCTGTCAGGACGGCAAATCGCAGATCAAGAACAAGGAGAAGGCGCTGGCGGTGCTGCGCGCCCGGCTCCTCGAGCGCGAGCGCGAGCGCGCGGAGCTCGAGGCACGCGAGGCGCGCCTGGTGCAGATCGGCACCGGTGAGCGCAGCGAGCGCATCCGCACCTACAACTTCCCGCAGTCGCGCGTCACCGACCACAGGATCAGCTACACGACACGTGACATCACGGCGATCATGGCCGGCGACCTCAAGGACTTGACTCAGGCTCTCGCCCAGGAGGAGCAGGCTCGCGCACTGGCCGCCGCGAGCTCCAACCAGGGGGCTGCTGCCACGGTGCGGACCGGTGGCGCGCCGTGAGTTCGTCGTTGCCGCCGCGATACTGCTAGACGCGCAGGGGCGCGTCCTGCTCGTCGGCAACGACTGGCAAGGCCACGGAAGAGTCCGTTACACGCTGCCGGGCGGCGTGGTGGAGCGCGGCGAGTCGACCCTCGACGCGCTGCATCGCGAGGTCATGGAAGAGACCGGGCTCGAGCTGCTCGGCGTCGACCACCTGGCGTACGCCGTCCACGTCGAGGACAGGCGCCGCAACGACCGCGCGCTGTCGTTCGCGTTCCGCGCTAGCTACACGGGGCTATTGAACCCGCGCGACCCGGACGGCTTCATAGTCGAGGCGCGCTTCTTCCCCGCCGAGGAAGTCAAGAGCATCGTCCCCACCCCGCCGCTGCGCGACCCGCTGGTCAACTACCTGGTCGACCGCGTGCCCGGCAAGTTCTACTCCTACGCCGGCTGGGACGGGCGGACGCCCAGACAGGTCTAGCGCCTGACATGAGCACCTCCGCGCGCTTCGACCTGAGCCTCGAGGAGGCGATCGCCCTCTGCGCCGCTGCGGCCCGGCCGACAGGCACGGAGCGCGTTCTCCTCAGCGCGGCTCACGGACGCGTGTTGGCCGAGGATCTTGCCAGCCTGCGGGACCGGCCCGAGGGCGACGACTCGTCTCTCGACGGCTACGCGCTCAACCGGGCAGACGTAGCACACGCGACGCCGAGCGCTGCCGTGGTGCTGAAGCTGATAGGCGAGGCGCAGGCCGGCAGGCCTTTCGCCGGCTCCGTCGCGACCGGTCAGGCGGTCCGCATCGCCACCGGCGGCCTGATGCCCGACGGCGCCGACGCGGTCGTCGGGGTCGAGCACGCCGACGACGACGGCGCAGGCGTCAGGGTGACCGCGTCTGCCGCACCCGACGGTGTCAGACCGCGCGGTCAGGACCTGCGCGCCTCTGAGGTATACCTGCGCGCCGGGCGGCGGCTCGATGCCGCGAGCCTGGCCTTGGCGGCCGCGATGGGACACGCCCGACCGTTGGTGGCGAGGCGGCCGCGTGTCGTCGTCGTGGCGACTGGCGACGAGCTGCGGCCACCCGGTGCGGCGCTGACGCCTGGGCAGCTCTACGAGTCGAACGCCCACGGCCTGGCTGCCCTGCTGACGGTGGGCGGCGCGGACGTGAGCCTGCTGCCACAGGTGGCGGACGACGGCGCCGAGCTGGCCGGAGCCGTACAGGAGGCGCTGGGCGCGGGCGGCGCCGACCTGATCGTCTCGTCGGGCGGCGTGTCGCGCGGGCCGCGCGACGTGGTGAGGGACCTGCTGTCAGGCGGCGGCGAGCTGGTGTTCTGGCGCGTGCTGGTGAGGCCGGCGGGCCCGACCATGCTCGCGCGCTACCGAGGTGTCCCGTGGTTGGGTCTGCCCGGCAACCCGGTCTCGAGCCTCGTCGGCTGCCTGCTGTTCGCCCTCCCCATCCTGCAGACCGCCAGCGGGGACAGCGCGCCCTACCCGTTCCATCTGAGGGCGCGCGTCGCCGTCGGGTCGCGCTTCGCGGCCGGTCACAAGCAGATGCTGCAACGCGCGCGCCTCGTCAGGGACGGCGTCACGCTCAGGGTGACCAGGTTCGAGAACCAGTCGTCTGGCGTGCTGCGCTCGCTCGTCGAGTCGGACGCCCTGGTCGTGGTGCCGCCCGACACCGTGCTGGATCCCGAGCGCGGGGACACCGCCGAGGTCATCGAGCTGGCGCGCTTCCTGTGATCGAGCTGGGACCGCGCCTGACCGAGGACTTCTATCGGCACAGCGCTGACGCCGTGGCACCAGAGCTGCTCGGCAAGGTGCTCGCCTTTCGGATGGGCTCGGATCGGTCGCGTCCGGTGGCGGGCCGCATAGTCGAGACCGAGGCCTACCTGGGCGAGGCCGACCTGGCGTGCCACGCCTCAAGAGGTCTGACGAAGCGCACCGAGACCCTTTACGGTCCGCCGGGAACCGCGTACGTCTACCTGATCTACGGCATGTACGACATGCTCAACGTCGTCGTGGCCGAGGTGGGTGAGCCGCAGGCCGTGCTGGTGAGGGCAGTGGAGCTGTCGCAGCCGGTGGCGGACCTTGACGCCGGCAAGGGGCCGGGCAAGCTGTGTCGAGCGTTCGGGATCACACGCTCGCTGAACGCCTCGAGCCTGATCGACGGCCCCTTGGGCATCCACGACGGTCCCGCGCCTGAGCGCATCGCTGTGAGCGCTCGCATCGGCGTCGACTACGCCGGCGCGTGGGCTCAGGCTCCGCTGCGCTACTTCGACCCCGACAGCCGGGCCGTCTCAGGGCCGCGCCGCCTGGGTGCGGACTCTAGGGCGAGAACTCGTCCTTCGGCCTGAGCGTCACGTCACGCACCCCCTCGACGAACGGCTCGGCGTGAACGGTCATGTCGATGTCGCCGAGCCGCGCCTCGACGGCCCGTTCCAGCTCGACCATCAGCTCGTGAGCCGCGGCCACCGTCATGCTCGGAGCGACGAACACGTCGACCTCCGCGAAGCGCGCCCTGCCGGAGCGCCTGGTGCGCAGGCGGTGGTAGCCCAGGATGGCGGGGCGCGAGTCGAGCACGGCGAGGATCTCCGCCTCCTCGCCCTCCGGCAGCCGTTCGTCGAGCAGCCGCGACAGCGAGCGTCGCATGACGCCGACTCCCACCGCGACGATGTTGACGGCCACCACCAACGCCACGACGGGGTCGAGGAACTGCCAGCCCGTCGCTCCGACGAGCAGCACTCCCACGATGACCCCGGCCGAGGTCAACACGTCGGTCATTAGGTGGCGAGCGTTGGCCCTGAGCGCGTCGGAGTTCTGCTCGCGCGCCACGCGGCTCAGCACCAGCGCCAGGCCGCCGTTCAGGACGGCCGCCACGGCGGCGACACCGAGGCCGATCCCGACGTTGTCGAGCTCCACCGGCGCCATCAGCCGCTGGAAGGCCAACCAGCCGATGCCCGCGGCCGCCAGCAGGATCAACGCGGCTTCCAGCACGCTCGACAGGTACTCGGCCTTGGTGTGCCCGTATGGGTGACGGTAGTCGGGAGGAGTCGCCGAGACGTTCAGCGCCCAGATCAGGACCACCGCTGCCACCAGGTTCACGAGCGACTCGGCCGCGTCTGAGAGCAGCCCTACCGAAAGCGTGAGCGCGTACGCGCCGAACTTCAGCGCCAGGATCACGATCGCGCCGACGAGGCTCAGCAGCGCAGCACTTCTGCGCGCGCCGCTGTTACTCCTCTTCGTCGTCGAATCCCCCGGCACCCAACGCCTCGAGCTCTTCGGCGCTGAGCTCGCCTGCTGCCATCCGCTCGAGCAGGTCGTCGAGCTCCTCGCCCTCGAAGTCGGTGACCGTCTCCTCTATCAACGCCAACGCCTCGGCACCCTGCGCCTCCGGCACCAGCACGTAGGTGGTGGTGAGGTTGGTCGAGCCGAGATGCGAGAACGCCTCCGACGAGAGGTCGAGGCCGCTGACCATCGCCACCAAGCCGGCCTCCTCGAGTATCGCCGCGACCATCTCGGCCAGGGGCGGCGCCGGCGCGATGTCGACTATCGTCCAGGCGTCGCCGTTGATGATCCTAGTCTCACCCTTCATGGGTGCCTCCTGTTCACAAACCGGTCCGAGTTGCGCGCTGCTCACGCCGGGTCGAGCAGCTCGAGGCACATGGCGCGGTACGCGTCGCGCGCCACCGCGAGGCTCTCGACCGGCACGCACTCGCGGGTCGTATGTGCCAACTCCTCGGCTCCGGGGCCGAAACCGAGCACCGCCGCGCCGCGCGAAGCCAGGTGCGGCGCGTCGGTGCAGAACCACCAGTAGCCGACGTCGAGCTCGCGGCCGTGAAGGGCCAGCAGCGGCGCCAGCGCGCGCCGCGCCGCCGCGACGGAGTAGTGCCCCTCGTCGAGCAGGTACGGCAGGCCCGCCCGCCGCGACGTGTAGCTGACCTCTCCGCTCACGCTCGTCAGCGTCCACTCAGGGATCTCGACGGTGATGCGCTCGTCGTGGCGGATCGCCTTCAACCGCTCGATCACGTCGTCGAGCTCATCGCCTGGCATGTTGCGGTAGTCGACGTACAACATGGCGCCGCCGGGCACCACGTTGGTGCCACCCTGCGGGAAGGTCTCGAGACGAGTCGGCGTGGCGCTCGAACCCTTCAGCATCCCGCCGGTCGGCAGCGGCATGGCGCCGAGAGCCGTGACGTAACGAGCCGCGTGCACGAGAGCGTTCTCGCCCAGCTCGGCCTTCGCGGCGTGCGCGATCGCTCCTGGGAACCTGACCTCGATGCCCGCGGCGCCGCGGTGACCGAGCTTCAGCTTGAGGCTGCTCGGCTCGCCGAGGATCACGACGTCGAAGTCGGAGCTCTCGGCGAGGTAGCGCGCTCCTAGACCGCCTATCTCCTCGAGCACGACGCCGGAGACGCTGAGCGTGCCGCTGAAGCCTGCGTCGGCCGCGTCGCGCGCCGCCAAGACCATGCACGCTATCGAGCTCTTCATGTCAGAAGCCCCGCGGCCCCACAGCATGCCACCCTCGACGACACCGCTCAATGGCGGGTGCGGCCACAGCGACTCGTCGCCCAGGGGCACCGTGTCGACGTGACCGTTGAGCATCACGTGAGGGCCGTCGCCGCGCACGAACCGACCGACGGCGTTGCCCGCCGGGTCGACGAACACCTCGTCGAAGCCGTACTCGCGCATGGCGGCGACGAGCACCTCGGTCGCGGGTCCTTCGGCGCCGGAAGGACTGGGCGCCCTGATCAGGTCGGCTGCGAGCCGGACTTCGGGAGCTTGTTCCATGCGGCAATCATACGAGTTGCGCCTCGGCGGTCCGGCGCCTCGGAACCGTGAAAGGCGCAGTTCCTGACTGACGGCCGCCTCGCCGGCCGCTATTCTCGTGCCCGTGAGCGATAGCGGCAGCACCGGAGGTCGCGTCATCGGCCGGTACGCACAGCCCGAACCGGTTACGGCCCAACCGTGGGAGTGCGCGGAGTGCGGCCACGCCAACACAGGAGGCGCCGTCTGCGACGCCTGCGGGGTCAGTCGTCACTACCTCGCCGATCCACCCCTCGACCTGCCGTTCACGCCGCGCCTCACTGCACTGCCGAGCTTCTGGCTCGCAGTCATGTGGTCGCTCGCCGCGCTCGCCGGCGTGGCAGCGGCGCTGCTGCCGGGGCTGCGTGAGACCTTCGGCATCGGCACGGCCTTCCTGGTGTTCGAGGTGCCCGCCGCCGCCCTCGCCGCCGGCTCCTGCCTCCTCACGGCGCTGTGGGAGCGCTGGTTCAACCAGGCCGAGCTGAAGGTCCCTAACCACGTGCGCAGCGGCGAGGAGTTCGAGGTCGAGCTGAGGCTGGTGCCGTACCGGACCATCGAGAACGTCTCGCTGACGTTCAGGTTCGTTGACCGGTTCTACGAGAGGACGCGTGACGGCGTCGAGACGGCCTCGAAGCAGCTCGAGTCGAGCCGCCCGCTGACGCGCGGCACGTTGACCGGTCGCCGCGCGCATGTGCTCGCCACCACCTTCATCGCCCCGTTCCCCGTCACACCGCACGCCGACATCAAAGCGGAGATCATGGCCGACATCCTCGGCGTGGCCGGCGCCCTGGTGCCAGCCCTACGCCACCACGCCCAGAACCTGCGCGAGCATGGCGGTTACTACGTCGAGGCGAGAGTGCGCGTCGGCTTGTTGTCGAGGCGCTTGCAGAAGCGCGTCCTCTGTTACCTGATCGGAGACAGCGTCCACTTCGGATGAATCGGCCTAAGTCACTCGACCTCGGGATCCCAACGGAAGCGTCTCAGATCGACGCGGTTGTCCCTTACCTCCACGCCTTCGCTCCTGAGCAGCGCCACCTGCAGCTCGCCGACGCCGACCTTGTAGGTCGAGATGCCGCCGGCGGCGTTGATCACGCGCTGCCAAGGGATGTCGTCACCGTCGTCGGGCCCGAGGCCGTGAAGCACGGCTCCCACCTGCCGCGCGGCGCGCGGCGCACCGGCGAACAGCGCCACGGTTCCGTAGGTCGTCACCCTGCCTTCCGGCACCGACTTCACGATCGCGATGACGCGCTGTCTGAAACCGCTCACACTGCGATGCTAGCGCCGTTTAGGCGTCTGAGTCTCGCACTGGCGATGCTCGCGGCCGTGTTGGTGTGCAGCACGGTGTTCGCCCAGCCCTCTCAGCCGGCCCTGGAGGCCGTGGCGCAGGGGCTGTTGGAGCAGAGCAACGCGGCTCGGCAACGCAACGGGCTGGGACCGCTTACCTTCGACCCGCTCCTGGCCGCCGCCGCCACCGCTCACGCGCGCGAGATGGCCGAGCTCCGCTACTTCGACCACGTCTCACCGGTCCCCGCCAATGCGACGCTCAGCCGCCGCGTCACCAACGCGGGCTCGCCACTGGTCGAGATCGGCGAGAACCTAGCGCGCCTAGCCGGCCTGTCGATGGACGCGGTGCCATCGCGCGTCGTGCAGGGCTGGCTCGACTCGCCCAGCCACAGGCGCAACCTGCTGAACGGCAGCTTCAACAGGGTCGGGTTCGGCCTTCACGACGACCCGCAACTCGGGCTATTGGTGGTTCAGGTGCTGGGCTGGGAGCCCTACCGGCTCGGAGCCGCGCAGACGTCGCTGGCGACGCGCACGTCGACCGAGATGGTCATTCGCTTCGATTCGCGTTCCGCCATCGAGATCGTCCTGTCGTTCGGGGGCGGCAACGGCACGCCCATCCCCCTACCTGCCGGCATCAGCGACGTCGTTCTGGCCCCACTGACCCAAGACACCGAGCTCGCGATCGGCGTGAGGCAGGGCGGCTCGTTCCTGCTCGACGAGGCCGCCACCTTGCATGCCAGCCCCATCCTCGCCTCGGCGAACGCCGGCAGCACCGCCGACAGCGCCGCCGCACGCGGCACCTACACCCTCTCGCCGAGCGCACCCCGCAGGCACACGCGCATCGTCAACGCGTTCGCGATCCACCGCACGACGCAACTGGTAAGGGTGGACCTCGACTACCTGGCTGCGCCACAGGGATCGATCCTGGTGCTGTTCGAAGACACGGCGTGGACCCAGGCCGAGATCTCGGCCGGCCGCTTCGAGCTCGAGCTGGACGCGCAGAGCGTCGAGCGAGCGCGGCAGAACGGGCGCGCCGAGGTACTCGTAGGCATCGATGCCGGCGGCGGCAACGTGAGGGTCTTCCACCGGTTCGACCTGACGAACGTCAGATAGGGGCCCGCACAGGCTGAGCAGAACGGCGGGCTATGCTCGTTCGCGATGTCGCTGCAGCAGGCCGTCTCCTTCCTCGCCTTCACCTTCCTGGCCGGGATCGTGATGGTGTTCCTGAGCCCACTGCCTGCGCTGCGCGCTCGCTTCCCGCGCCTGCTCATGTTCGGCTTCGCGCTGGCGGCGCTGAGCATCGTGTTGGTGCTGGTAGCCGCGCTTACCTTAGGTTGGGCCGTCTCCGAGTAGAGCCGTTCGCCGCCGTTACCGGTTGCTAGAATGCCGTGCCGGCGCGGACGCTCTGTTGGCCGCCGCCGCGCCCGCGAGGAGAGCCGCTTGCGCGCCCACGTCATCACGTTCGGCTGCCAGATGAACGAGTACGACACGCACACCATCAACTCCGAGTTGGTGGCGGGCGGGCACCTGCTCGTCGACCACGCGTCGCAGGCCGATCTGGTGCTGCTGAACACCTGCGCGGTGCGCGGCAAGCCGGTCGAGAAGGTCGTGTCGCTGCTCGGCGACTTACGCAAGCAGCGCCAAGCCGGCCGCGACCTGAAGGTCGGGCTGATGGGCTGTCTGGCGCAGCTCGACGAGGGCAGGGAGCTGGCGGACAAGTTCGCGGTGGACCTGCTCATCGGGCCGGGCGCGATCACCTCGGTGCTCGCGGCCTTAGGCGAGCTGGAAGGTGGCGCGCGCGTCGAACGCCGCGGCTTCGACGTCGAGCTGCACGACCACCAACCGCCCCCGCCGGGCGGCCTCAGCGGCTTCCTTACGATCATGCGCGGCTGCAACCATCACTGCACCTACTGCGTGGTGCCGACGACGCGCGGCCCCGAGGTCTCGCGGCGCCCCGAGGCGATCCTCGCCGAGGCGGAGGCGATGGTCGCGGCCGGCAACTGCGAGATCACGCTGCTGGGCCAGAACGTCAACTCCTACGGGCTCGACAAGCCAGGGCTGCCTGGCTTTCCCGAGCTGCTGCGCCTCATCGCGCGCACGGGTGTCGAGCGCGTCAAGTTCACCACCAGCCACCCGATGAACTTCTCGAGCGAGCTAATCGACGTGATCGCAGAAGAGCGCGCCGTTTGCAACTACATCCACCTGCCCGTGCAGTCCGGGTCGGACCGGGTGCTGAGGCGCATGGCGCGCGAGTACCGCCGCGAGCGCTACTTAGACATCGTCCGCGAGATCCGCGACAAGGTTGAAGGTGTGGTCATCTCTACCGACGTCATCGTCGGCTTCCCCGGCGAGACAGAGGACGACTTCGAGCAGACGCTCGAGCTCTACCAGGAGGCCGCCTTCGAGCAGGCGTACATGTTCATCTACTCCGCCCGCCCAGGGACGCCTTCTCACAAGCACTTCGAGGACCTGCCGCGCGAGCTTAAGACCGAGCGGCTCGGCAGGCTGATCGAGCTGCAGAAGCGCCAGTCCTTGACGGCGAACCAGCGCCTGGTCGGCAGCGGGCTGCGCGTGCTGGTCACGGAGGTCGGTCGCGATGAGGGGTACGTCGTCGGCCACTCCGACCAGAACCACACCGTGCTGGTGCCGTCAGGGCAGCTGACCGGACTCGGGCTCGCCGAGGTGACGGTGGAGCGGGCCACGCCTCATGCCCTCTACGGCAGCCTGGTAGGCACCCGCGCCGAGGCTTTCCCACTGACCATGGCGCTATGAGCCCCGACGCTCCGGCCGCAGTCCGCCCGCGGTGAGCGCAGCGGAGCCGCCAGCTGACGCCTTGGGCAGGCGCCACCTCGCTCTGCTGCATCCGCATGAGGTCGCGGTCGCCCTCGTTACAGAAGGCGCCGGCCTTCCCTGCGTCGAGGAGCCGCTCGGCGGGAGGTTCGAGGACCCCGGCGCGGTGCCGGACTACGCCGGCGGCGGGACGGGCAGCCTGCCGGCGGAACTGGCGGTGAGCCACTTGCCGGTTCTGACGTTCCTGTGCTGTCTAGGCGAGATCGCAGGCGAAGACGGCGTGCCGACCGAACGCCTTTACCTCTGCGAGGCGTTCCCCGGAGCGCGGTGGGAGCCTGAGCAGCTCACCTGGTGGCGCGACGAAGGTGAAGGACGTGCGCGGCCTTTAGGTCTACTCGGCCTGCCAGAGCCCTTGATGACCGCGCTGCGCACCGCCTTGGAGCGGCTCGGTCGAGAGGGTGGCGGCGGCGCGGACGGAGCGGACGGCGCGCCCGCCGCTCCGCGGTTCGATCCCCTGCTCTGGTCGCGCGGTGAGCAGGCTCCACAGCTACCGGCCTTCGTCCAGCCCGGCTTCACGGCCGTCTTGGCCAAGGCGCTGGCCGCGTCCCCGCTGGTCCGCATCGGGGAGGGCGGCAGCGCGGAAGGCGAGCCTCTGAGGCAGCTCAGGAGCTGGAGCCTCTCGAGCGTCTGGACCAGCGAGTCGTACGTGCTCAAGCTGCCGCACCAGGTGTGGAGCCACGAAGCGGCCGTCACTGCGCGCCTGGCCCGGCTGGTCCCGAGCCACGTAGCCGCCGTGGTAGCCAGCGGCACGGTCACGCCGCACCACCCGAACACCGCCCCTGCCACCTGGTTCCTTCAGGAGCGCGTCGCCCCGACTTCCGACGCCAGTGAGGCCTCGCCGCGCCTCGCCGCGGCCCTGGCCCTGGCCGAGTTGCAGCGAAGCTGCCGCGGTCTGGAACCCGAGCTGCTCGCCCTTGGCCTTCCAGACCGCGGCCCTGAGTCGACCGCCGCCGCGCTCGAGCTGGTATGGCTCTCCCCTGAGCTGGCGGCGCTCGACGAGGACGCGCGCCGTCTCCTGCCCAAGCTCGACTCGCTGCTACGTCGCAAGCTCGAGGACCTCCATCGGCTCGGGGCGCCGCTGCTGCTCTGCCACGGCGACCTCCACCTCGGCAACGTCATCGTTGCGCAGCGCGGCGCCGTGATCATCGACTGGACCGACGCCTCGCTCGCCTGGCCCGGCGTGGACCTGGTGAACCTGCTGGGCTTCTCCGAGCCGCATGAGGAGACGCCCTTGGTGCTGGAGGCCTACCTCAGGGCGCTGGACGGGTTGCTGCCCGCGGCCGTCGAGCCAGAGCGGCTCGTCCGGCAGGGCATGGAGCTCGCCCACGCCTTCCAGGCCGTCAGCTACGCCACCATCGAGGCCTTCAGGCCGGCCGAGGTGCGTTGGGAGATGGAGGGTGTGGTGAGGCGACTGGTGAGCCTGATGCTGAGACGGTGGTTCCAAGAGTGAGGTCCGGTGAACCGCCCGAGATCGAGCGCCACCTCGCGGTAAGCGTCTTCGTGGTCTGGCGCGGCAGGGTGCTGCTGCACCGGCACCGCAAGCTGGGCCTGTGGCTGCCGCCCGGCGGGCACGTCGAAGCCAACGAGGTGCCCGACGATGCCGCCGTCCGCGAAGCGCTGGAGGAGTCGGGCATCGCGATCGAGCTCGTGGGAGGCAAGGCCGTCGACGCGCCCGGGCCGCTACAGCTCGTGAGGCCACGCGGGGTACAGCTCGAGTCGATCGCGCCGGGTCACGAGCACATCGACCTCGTTTACCTCGCCCGGCCACTCGAGCCCTACGACGGGGGGCTGCCGGGCGGCGAGGGCGGGTTCGGCTGGTACTCGCAACAAGCTGCTGAGGCGCTCGGGTTGACGCCGGAGATGACGGCCTGGGTCGATCTGGCGCTGCGCGAGGTCGGTTGAGCGCAGTCGGCCATCTCCCGCTCGTTAGCGTTGCCAGCGGGTATACTGCGCCGCGCGGCCGCGTCTTGTTAGTGGGCTGGCCGAGCGTCGGGGCGTAGCGCAGTCTGGTAGCGCACCTGCTTTGGGAGCAGGGGGTCACAAGTTCGAATCTTGTCGCCCCGACCAGCGCCGATCCCGACGACGAGGCCACGCAGGGTTCTCGTCGCCGGTGGCGAAAACGCGGGAGTAGCTCAGCTGGTAGAGCGACAGCCTTCCAAGCTGTATGTCGCGAGTTCGAATCTCGTCTCCCGCTCCACCAACGGTCTGGGCCGGTCAGGTGCGAACCTGCCGGCCCGGGCGCTGACCGACCGCAGGTCGGCACCCGGGTTCGCGCGGGCCGCCAGGTCCAGGCGAAGCGAGCCGCTTGCACCAGTAGCTCAGGGGATAGAGCAGCCGCCTTCTAAGCGGTAGGCCGAGGGTTCGAATCCTTCCTGGTGCACCATTCGCTTCAGCCGCTCGAGGGAGTGGATCAGGCCAATGTCGAAACGCAGCAGCGTTCAAGGTCTTGCAACTGGACCCGTCGCTGAAGCCATCACGCGGGCGGCCACAGCGGTCGGTGCCGAGGTGTTCGCTTACGCCCTCGATCTGGACACGGGCCGCGAGGTCGGCTTCAACGCGAACGCACCCGTCGTGGCCGCCTCCGTCTTCAAGGTGATGGTGTTGGTCGAGTACGTGCGGCAGGTCGCGGCCGGAGAGCTCGACCCGCAGCGGCGCGTGACGATCACGCCGGGCGCCGTCGCCCCTGGACCGACCGGGCTGAGCGTGTTCAGCGACCCCAGCGAGTGGTCACTGCGCGACCTCGCGACGTCGATGATCACGGTCAGCGACAACGCCGCGACCGACATCGTGACGGCTTTCGTCGGGGTCGACAGGGTGAACGCGACCATGGACACCCTCGGGCTGCCGGGCTCCAAGCTGACCGGCGACTGCGTCTCGATCTTCACCAGCATGCTCGAAGACGTCGGCGCCAAGGACTTCGAAGATCCCCGGATGCGCTTCACCGCCGAGGACTCGGAGCGGGTGGCGCGCTTCGCAGCGTGCACGCCGGAGAAGACGAACCGGACGACACCGCGCGAGATGAGCAGGCTGCTCGGCATGATCTGGCGTGACGAGGCGGCCGAGCCACAGGCATGCGCCGAGGCCCGCCGCATACTCGGTCTACAGGTCTGGCCGCATCGCCTCAGCTCCGGTTTCCCTAGCGACGAGATCAAGGTCAGCGGTAAGACCGGAACCATCGGCGTCGTGCGCAACGAGGTGGGCGTCGTCGAGTACCCTGACGGCAAGCGCTACGCCGCCTCCGTCTTCCTGCGCACCAAGGAGCTTCGTTTCCGCAACCCGGATGCCGATCGTCTCATCGGCGCGGTAGCGCGCATACTTGTCGACGCTCTCGCCTAACCGTTTCCACGGCTGGCGCATCGCCTTCGCGCTGGCGGTGACACAGACCGTCGGGTTCGGCGTCCTGTTCTACGCCTTCACGGTGTTCACGCTGCCGATGGAGGCCGAGCTCGGCGTCAGCCGCGCTCAGACCTCCGGGGCTTACTCGCTGGCCCTGCTGCTGTCGGGGCTCGCGGCGCTGCCGATCGGACGGTGGGTCGACGCTCGCGGCGCGCGCTGGTTGATGAGCTGTGGCTCGGCTCTGGGAGCTCTGCTCGTCTTCGCCTGGTCGCACGTCGGCAACCTGACCGAGCTCTACCTGGTGCAGGCCGGCATCGGGCTGGTGATGGCGGCAGTGCTCTACGACGTCGCGTTCACGGTGCTCGCGAAGTGGTTCAGGCGCTACCGGATGCGCGCGCTGCTGGTGGTGACGCTGGTGGCGGCGTTGGCCAGCACCATCTTCGTGCCGCTCTCCACGTTGCTGGTCGAGGAGCTCGGCTGGCGCGCCGCGCTGAGGGTGCTGGCTGCGATCCTAGCGGTCGTCACGGTCCCGCTGCACGCGCTCGTCTTGCGAGACAGGCCTGAGACGCTCGGGCAGCTTCCCGATGGCGAGTCGACGCTGCGGGGTCCTCTGCCGCCGGAGCGCAGCGTCTCGGCAGGGGCAGCGGTCAGGACCTCTGGGTTCTGGTGGCTGACGGTCGCGTTCACCTGCGACAGGCTGGCGATAGTCGCGATCGCGGCACACAGTGTTCCGCTGCTTCTCGAGCGCGGGCACCCGCCTGGCGTCGTCGCCGCGGCGGTCGGCAGCATCGGGCTGCTGCAGGTCGGCGGTAGGCTGCTCTTCGCGCCGGGAGCCGGGATCGTCTCCCTCAAGTACGCCGCGGCTCTGACGTTCGGCGTTCGCGCCATCGCGCTCGGGGCACTGCTGCTCGTCCCAGGACCCTTGGGGCTATGGGTGTTCGCGGCGCTGTTCGGACTGGCCAACGGCGCTACGACCCTCGCCAAGGCCGGCCTCATCGCTGAGCACTTCGGACCCGCCAACTACGGGGCGATCAGCGGGACCATGACGCTGGTGATCGCGACGGCCCAAACGACAGCGCCTCTCGCCGCCGGCGCGGTCAGGGTGCAGACGGGGGACTACGGGATCGTGCTGCTAGCTCTGCTCGTCCTGGCTGTCTGCGGCACGGTGGCGGTGCTCAGAGTGGCTGGTCCGGGGCCCGCTTGAGTCTCACTGTCGCGCGCTGAGACGCTGGTACTCCTGCACGGTGACGTTCGATGGCGCCACACCGAGCTCATCGCGCAGGGTGCTCGTCAGGTCGCGGTAGACGCGCTCGACGCCCAGCGCGTCGCCGGCCAGGTGCTTGGCGCGCATCGCGAGGACGTGAGCGCGCTCTTCGAGCGGCTCGAGCCCCAAGGCTCTCAGCGCTGCATCGAGAGCTCCGTCGGCGTCGCGCATGCCGAGGCACAGCTCGCCGATGCGCAGGAGGGCGTCTGAGGTGGCGGAGCCGACCCTGCGCCTCAGCGCGTCGGCCCAGGAGTAGTCGAGGCCGGACAGCGCAGGTCCCCGGACGAGCGCCACGGCCTGCCTGAGGAGCGCCAACTGGCGCTCCTGGCTCGCACCTCGAGCCTGCGAGAGCAGCGACTCGAAACGCTCGAGGTCGATCTCGAAGCGGGCTGCGTCCAACCTGTAACAACCCGCTTCGACGAGCACGAAGCGCGTGCCTGTGTCATCGCCGCGTTGCAGGGCCCTGCGCAAACGGTAGAGCGCCGTGTGGACCGCGGTCCGCGCACGCTCTGGCTCGTCTGGCCACAGCGCGCCCAGCGCGGCGTCGATGCTCACCGACTCGCCAGGCCGCGTCGTCAGGTAGGCCAGCAGGTCGCGCGCCTTGGCGGCCGCGAAGGCGCGGGCCGGCACTACCTCGCCGTCGACCTCGACCTCGAGCTCGCCCAACACGCTCACCCTGACGTCGGCGTGTCGCTGGGACTGAGACGTGACGGCGCGCGCAAGGGGCTCCGGAGAGGCCAGAGCGGCCTCGATCCTGGGCAGGAACGGACCGTCAGCTCCGGCGTGCCTCAAGGCGTCGACGACGCGACGGGCCCGCACCCCCTGATCGGCCACGAGCTGCCAAGCGTGGGTCGGGGCGAGCATGTCGAACGAGCGCCTCGCCAACTCGACACCGCTGCCTACCTCGCCCTGCTCCAGCGCCAGGTAGGAGAGCCCGAAGTAGACCAGCGCGAGCGGTATGCGGTACTGGCGCCGCTCGCCGATTTCGACCAGCTCTTGGTAGATGCCGCGCGCCTGCTCCTTGCGGCCGGCGCTCAGGTAGGTATCGGCCAGCACGCTGCGGCACACGTACAGCTCGTAAGTGACAGGGAGGCCCTCATGCGGCCACAGCGCCTCGAGCGCCACCTGCACCGCCTCCTCGGCACGCCCCTGCAGCTCGAGCACGTGCGCCAGGTAGCCGGCGGCCATCAGGCGGTCGTAGCTGGCGCCGCCCATCTCGTCGGCCAGGTTCATCGCGGAGCGCAGCAGCGACTCCGCCCGGCTCAGGTCTCCTGCGCGCGTGTGGATGTTGCCGAGCACCGCGTAAGCCGCGGGTATGCGCTCGCGCGCCTCGTGCTGCTGGAAACCTGCCAGGGCGCGCTCGGCCAAGCGGCGAGCCGACAGGTGATCGTGACGGTACAGGACCGGGCTCGCTAGGCTGAGAGCGACCTCGCATTGGAGCAGGCCCGGCGCGCCTTCCAGCGCCGCGAGCGCGCCGCTGAGGTGGGTGACGGCCGCCTCGACGTCGCCCTGCCACCAGCAGATCTGACCCAAGGCTCCGAGCAGCTCGCCGAGCAGACGGGGGTCGTCGTCCGAGAGCGTCGCCTGGCTCAGCTCGCCGAGGGCGCGCTCGGCGAGCTCCCTGCCCGCGGTCATGCCCGTGAGCTGCCCCTGACAGCGAGCCTGCTCCATCCACGCCGCGGCCCTGACCGCGGGATCGACCCCGGCGCCGGCGGCCGCGACTGCCAGCTCCGCCCACTCGCCGGCCTGTCGGTAGTCGCCCTGCGACCGCGCCAGGGCCGCCAGCTCGGTGCAGGCGGCGCAGTCGACCGGTTCCGGAGTGCCCCCGCCAGCGTGCAGGCGCCTGAGCACTCCGCTGGCCTCCGCCAACAGGCCGCGATGCCGCAGGACCCGTCCGTACAGCAGCGCCGCAAGGGCCGACTCCCTGACGCTCTCCCCCAGCCTGACCAGCCAGCGGTGGAGAGCTACCTCGCGCCCGAGCGCGAGCAAGCGCTCGCCGTGGAGCTCGAGAAGCCGAACCGCTTCGGTCGCGTCTCCGGCGTCGAGGTAGAGCTCGACCGCGCGCGCGACGTCGCCGCTGCCCTCGGCGGCCCGCCCCGCCTTAAGCCTCAGCCGGGTGGCCCGCTGCGGGTCGAGGCGCTGCAGCCGCTCCAGCAGGAACTCTCGGAACAGCTGGTGGTAGCGGAACCAGCGTCCAGCGGCGTCGAGCGGCTGCAAGAAGGCCTGGTTGTCGGTCAGCTCGCTCAGCAGGGAGCGGCAATCTTCTGCGGGCAGGCCCATCGCGGCGGCGCATGACGCGTCGTCGAACTGAGGTAAGACCGAGCTGTCGAGCAGGAAGCGTTGCGCTCCCTGCGACTGGCGGGCGAACACCTCCTCCATCAGGTAGTCGGCGACGGCGGGAGTCAGGTCCTTAAGCCGCGAGACGAGCGAGTCGGCAGCGCTCGCCCCGCCGGCTTCCGAGCCAGGAGCTCCGCCGGCTTCGCGCCCACCGCTACCGAGCAGGCCGCGCGCCAGGTAGAGCCCGGCGCCCCAGCCCTCCGTCTTGTCGACCAGCATCGAGACCGCCGCGGCGCTGAGCCCCGGCACGTGCTCGCTCAACCAAGCCTCCGCCTCGGGGACGGTGAAGCGCAGGTCGTCGACGTCGACGACGTGCACCGACCCCCTGGCGAGCCAACGCGGCAGCGGCAGCGGCGGCCTGATCCTCGAGGCGATCAGCAGGCGCAGCCCCGGCGGCGGGAAGTCGACCAGACGCTCGATCAACGTCAGGCTGGCGGGGCTCCTGAGCAGGTGCAGGTCGTCGATCACCAGCGTCCACTCCTCGACCGACGCATCGATCAACGCGTTGACGATGGCAGTCAGCGCTCGCTCGCCGCCGCCCGCGCCCGCTCCGCCGACGGCCCCTCCCTGATCCGCCGAGCCGAGCCCCACCAGCCTGGGTCGCAGCGCGGGGAACGCCTTGGCTGTCCCCTCGGCCAGCGCGGCTACGAAAGCGGCAGGGTCGTTGTCGGCGTCGTCGAGCTGCAACCAGAGCAGCGGAGCGCTGGAAGCCTCGGCCACCTCGGCCAGCAAGACCGTCTTGCCGTAACCCGGCGGCGCGATGACCAGCACGGCGCGCTCGCCGAGGTGACGGCGCAAGGCCTCGGTCAGGCGCGGCCGCGGCACTCGCGCCTGGGTGTAGCGCGGCACGACGAACTTGGTGTGGAGCACCACGCCAGCAATCTACCGCGAGCCCCGGCGGGCGGTTCGAGGCTTGCCAACGGTTTGCCAACGGCGCTTCGTAGACTGCCCGAGTACCACTGGTTGCCATGCCTAACGAGCCGAACCGAACCGTAGGAGGAGCAGCATGACCCAAGTCCCCCCTCGCCGAGTCCCGACTCTCTCCGCCCTGACGCGCGTGCTCATGGCCGCGCTCGTGGCGCTGCTCATCACCGCAGCGGCCGCGCAGTCGACGACGGTCCTGCGCGTCGCCGCCACCGCCAACGTCACGACTTGGGACCCAAGCCTCTCGTTCTCGACCGAGGCGCTCTACCTGGCGAACATCTACGAGCCGCTGCTGTGGGCCAATGCGCCGGGCTCGGCGACGCAGTTCTCGCCCGCTCTGGCCACCTCGTGGGAGGCCGCCGCCGACGGCAGCTCGTGGACCTTCCACCTGCGGGAAGGTGTCACGTTCCACGACGGCGCTGCCCTCAGCGCCGAGGCGGTCGCCGCCTCACTGAACCGCCACCGCGCCATCGGCGGCGCCGCGTTCATCTGGGCGCCTGTCGCCGACGTGGTCGCGGTCGACGACCTCACCGTCAGGGTCGACATGGCGTACGCCGCCCCGCTCGACCTGATCGCATCATCGCTCTACGGAGCCTGGATCGTCAGTCCCGACGCGCTCGCCGCGGCCGAGGGCGACGAGGGCTACTTCGAGGCCGGCATAGCTGCCGGGACCGGCCCGTACATGCTCGTCGACTTCACCCCCGACGCCGAGGTCGTGCTGAGCCGCTTCGCCGACTACTGGGGCGGCTGGGACGAGCCCGGTCACTTCGAGAACGTGGTCATCAGCATCGTCGCCGACCAGGTGCTGCAGGAGCAGATGCTGCGCGCCGGCGAGGTCGACCTCGCCCTCAGCCTGCCGCCGACCTCCTACGCCGACGTCTCCTCCGACCCCTCTTACTCGATCCACGACGTGATCACGCCGTTCAACTACGTCGGCTTCCTCAACACGCTGCGGCCACCGCTCGACGACGTGCGAGTCAGGCAGGCAATCGCCTACGCCACGCCGTACCAGGACATCATCACCGTCGGCGCCGAGGGCCGCGCCACGCAGGCTCGCGGTCCGGCTCCGCAGGGCATCTTCCCCTGGTCGGAGGACGTCCCTCAGTACCAACAGGATCTGGAGAGAGCCAAGCAGCTCCTCGCCGAAGCCGGCTACCCGAACGGCGGCTTCTCACTCAGGCTCACGCACGCGGCCGAGAACGCCGTGCAACGCGCCTTCGCCCCGGTGTTCGCCGACGCGCTGGCCGAGATCGGCATCACAGTCTCGATCGAGCCGCTGCTCTTCAACCAGCAGTGGGCGCTGTCGCGCGACAACCCGGCCGAGGCGCAGGACATCTTCCTGCTGCTCTACTGGCCCACCTACTCCGACGCCGGCTCCGACAACCTCTGGTCGATGTTCCGCAGCAGCGCGGTGCCGTTCTTCAACCTCAGCTACTGGCACAACCCGCTGTTCGACGAGCTGGTCGACGAGGCCATCGAGCTGGCCGGCAGCGACCGAGCCGCCGCGCAGCAGCTCTACACCGACGCGATGACGCTCCTCGTCAACGAGTCGCCGGGGCTGTTCTTCATGGACGTCGGCTCCTGGTACGCCGTTCCGACCTACCTGAGCGGCTTCGAGTACAACATCAACTACCCGTTCGCGACCTTCTTCTACCCCATCCGACTGGAGCGTTGAGCCCCAGGGCACAGGCGCGCCGCCCTCTCCACGGGGGCGGCGCCTCGGCCTCTGGCATCATCTAAGCGATGGGACTGCTGCAGTTCCTGCTGAGGCGACTCGGGCTGTCGGTGCTGGTGCTATTCGGCGTGGCGACTCTCGTCTTCACGCTGACGCGCATCATCCCCTCCGACCCCGCCGCGCTCTACCTCGGGCCGAGGGCTAGGCCCGCGGAGATCGCCGACATCGAGCAGCGCTTCGGGTTCGACAGGCCGCTGGTCGAACAGTACGGCCGCTACATGCGCGGTCTGCTGCGGGGCGACCTCGGCAACTCGCTCGCTACCAAGCGGCCGGTGTTGCAGGAGCTCGGTGCGAGGCTGCCTGCCACCTTGGAGCTGATGGCCGCGGCCATGACCCTCGCCATCGTCATCGGGGTCCCGTTGGGGGTAGTGGCCTCGCGCCTCAGGGGAGGCCTCAGCGAGGGGCTGCTGCGGATCGTCACGGTCATGGGCGTCTCGATGCCGGCGTTCTGGTTGGGGCTGCTGTTGCAGCAGGTCTTCGTGCACCTCCTTGGCTGGTTCCCGGCCGCCAACCGGGTCGACGGCAGCCTCAGGTTCATCGCTCCGATCCATGAACTGACCGGTCTGTACATCTTGGACTCGCTCGTGACCGGCAACCTGATCGCGCTGCGCGACGTGCTGGCGCACATCGTGCTGCCGGCCGTGACGCTCGCCGCCTACCCGATCGGCCTCGTCACGCGCATGACCAGGGCAGCGATGTTAGAGGCGTTGTCACAGGACTACATCCGCACGGCGCGCGCCTACGGCATCTCGGAGTGGCGCATCCACGGCAAGCTCGCGCTGCGCAACGCCATCGGCCCGACGCTCACCGTCACCGGCCTCACCCTCGCGTTCATGCTCACCGGCGCCTTCTACGTCGAGCTCATCTACGCCTGGCCCGGCCTCGGCTCGTTCACTGTCAGGTCGTTCCTCAACGTCGACTACCCTGCCATCCTCGGCATGACGCTCTTCGGAGCCGCCGGGTACGCTCTGATCAACCTGCTCGTCGATGTCGGTCAGGTGCTCGTCGACCCACGGGTGCGCGTCTCATGAGCCCACTCATGAGGTCCGTCCCATGAGGAGCGGCAGCTCCGGCGCGCTGCGCCGCATGTTCGCCGGCGGACTCGTAACCGGACCGTCCGGCGACGGTGCCGCTGCAGGCTCGGAGCCGCTGGCCCCCAGCCGCAGCACCGCGCAGCGCGCGCTGGCCGTGCTGCGCCGCGATCCTCTCGCCATCTTCGGCCTGGCCTTCATCGCACTGCTCGTCTTCGCGGCCGTGTTCGCACCGCAGCTCGCTCCCTACCCCGCCCACGGCAGGGGCAGCACCTCGGTCGAGACCCGCATGCTCCCGCCGTCTCAGGAGTTCGCCCTCGGCACCGACAGGCTCGGGCGCGACGTGCTGAGCCGCCTGATGTACGGCACGCGGCCCGCGCTGATCGCCCCGCTGATCGTCGTGCTGCTGGCAGTGGCGATAGGTGCGCCTCTGGGTGCCATCGCCGGCCTGCTCGGCGGCTGGGTCGACGAGGTGGTCATGCGCATCTGCGACCTCTTCCTCGCCTTCCCGTCGCTGCTCCTGGCGATGGCGATAGTCGCCTTGCAGGGCCCGAGCCTCACCAACGCCGTCGTGGCTCTCGCCGTGTCGTGGTGGCCCTGGTACACGCGGCTGGTGCGCGGCGTGGCGCTGTCGCTCAGGCACCAGGCCTTCGTAGAAGCAGCCAGGGCGCTCGGGGCGCGCTCGCCCAAGGTGCTGCTGCGCCACATCCTGCCGAACTCGCTGACGCCGATCCTCGTTCAGGCCTCGCTCGACATCGGCACCGTCATCCTCGCCACGACAGGGCTCGCCTTCATCGGTCTCGGCAGCCAGCCGCCCGGCGCGGACTGGGGACTGATGATCGAAGACGGCAGGGCGCTGCTGCGCACCGCCTGGTGGACGAGCACCTTCCCCGGCATCGCCATCTTCCTGGCGGTGCTGAGCTTCAACCTCGTCGGCGACGCCCTGCGCGACCTGTTCGACCCCAAGGAGTACAGATGAATCAGCAATCAACCTCAGCTCAGGTGCTGCCGTGAGCCGCGAGTTCGGGATCGCCGCCGTTCAGATGGACGTCGTGCCCTGGGACCCGCAGGCGACTCTGAAGAAGATGACTGACGTCTCGCGCCGCATCCTCAAGGCGTTCCCGTGGGTCGACATGCTGGTCTTCCACGAGCTGGCGCCATCGGGCGTCGCGCAGTTCGGCCCGGCACCGACCCCTGAGCAGTGGGCTCAGGCTCAGCAGCCGATCCCCGGCGAGCTCTCGGGCGCGCTCTGCCACCTCGCCAGGAGCCTCGGACGCTGGGTCGTGCCCGGCTCGATCTACGAAGCCGAGGGCGACTCGCTCTACAACACCGCGCTCGCCATCTCTCCGGCCGGCGAGATCGTCTGCAAGTACCGCAAGATGTTCCCCTGGTACCCGTTCGAGGCGGAGGCGAGGCCAGGCAGCGACTTCGCCGTGTTCGACGTGCCCGAGGTCGGCCGCTTCGGCCTCTCGATCTGCTACGACATGTGGTTCCCCGAGACGATCAGGACGCTGGCGTGGCTGGGTGCCGAGGTGATCATCCACCCGACCCTCACCACCACGCAGGACCGCGAGCTCGAGACGGTGCTGAGCCGCGCTCACGCGATAACCAACCAGGTGTACTTCGTCGACGTCAACGGTGTCGGGCCCTGGGGTGGCGGCAGGTCGCTGCTGGTCGACCCTGACGGCCAGGTGTTGCATCAGGCCGGCGAGCGCGAGACGTTCTTCGTCCAGCGCATCGACTTGGACAACGTCAAGCGGGCCCGCGAGACCGGAACCCTCGGCATCGCTCAGACCTGGAAGCAGCTCCGCGACCAGGGCATGCGCTTCCCGCCCTATCAGGAGGGCTTCGAGAAGGGTGAGGTGTTCAGAGACCTCGGGGCTCTGAAGCTGGCACAGTAAGGTTCCCGTCAGTGCTTACCGTGTAGCTTCTCGGCGTGCAGACAGCCAAACGTCATGGCGCGACGTACGGCTCACGCGACCTCGGCTCCCGTTACGCGGACGAGTGGCGAAGGACCCTGCTGGCTTTCATCCCGTTCGGCGCTCTAGCCTTCTTCATCGGCTGGGCGTTGGAGGTGCCGAGCGGCCAGGCGACGAGCTTCGACATGATCGTCTACCCGCTGATGGGCTTCGCGCTGGTCGGTCTCGAGCTGGTGCTAGCGCTCAGCAGGCGGTCGCTTCGGTTCGTCCTGCTCGGCGTGATCGTCGGGTCGAGCGCGTTCTTCTTCGCGAAGATCGGCTGGCTGCTGTTCTTGGCGCCGGCCGAGACCGACATGCAGGCGCAGTTCACCGAGACGCTGTTCTGGATCCCCGTCGTCTACCTGCTGTCGTTCATCCTCGAGGAGGCCCGCACCGGTCAGCGGGTCGTGCGGTTCTACACGGCCGGGATGTTGGTGCTCGGACTCCTCTACACGCTGCCCGGTGTGTTCGCAGGCAGTGCCGACTGGGGCATCGTCTACGCGCTCATCGAGCTCAACCTCGCCAACACCGTCTTCCTCGCGCTGACCTCGATGTTCATCCGCTTCAAGCAGAACCACACCCGAACTCAGGCTCGCATGGAGGAGGCCGAAAGGCACGCCTACCACGACGCGCTCACCGGCCTCGCGAACAGGATCAGGCTCGGCGAGGAGCTCGACCGGCGCCTAGCTGAGGCAGAAGCCCTCGGCGAGCGGGTCGCCCTGCTCTACCTCGACATAGACGGCTTCAAGGTGGTCAACGACACGCTCGGCCACGAGGCAGGCGACGAGCTGCTCAGGGCGGTCGCCGACCGCTTGCGCCCGGTGCTCAGCGAGACCGACCTGATGGCGCGTATGAGCGGCGATGAGTTCGTGGTGGTGCTCGACGACGTCGCGGGCCCGCAGGCGGCGCTGTTCGTGGCGAGGAAGCTGCAGGCCGCACTCGTGAGGCCGATCGAGCTGCAGGGAATGTCTCATCACGTCAGCGCGAGCATCGGCCTCTGTCTCTTCCCCGACGACGCTTCGGACGGCCCGACGCTCCTGCGTCACGCCGACGCCGCCATGTACCGGGTCAAGCGCTCTGGCAAGAACGGCGTGCAGCGCTACCGCGACGACTCTGACGCCGTGGTCGAGCGCCAGCGCAACCTCGAGCGCGAGCTGCGCTCGGCGCTCAGCACCGGCCAGGAACAGCTGTCCTTGGTCTACCAGTCGCAGCACGACCTGAACACGCGCGAGATCAACAAGGTCGAGGCTTTGGCCCGCTGGCATCACCCGTCGTGGGGCCACGTCTCGCCGCACGAGTTCATACCGATCGCCGAGCGCAGCGGGCTAATCGTCAGCCTCGGGGAGTGGGTGCTGCGCGAGGCGTGCAGGCAGGCGAAGGAGTGGGAAGCGTTGTCGGGCAGCGGCATCACCGTGTCGGTGAACGTCTCGCCGATGCAGTTCGCACACCCCGGCTTCTTCCGCAGCGTCGAGGCGGCGCTCGAGGATCACGCGCTGCAGCCTGAGCTGCTCGAGCTCGAGCTGACCGAGGGCATAGTCATGTACGGAGTCGACCACGTCACCGACACGCTGTTGCGGTTGCAGCGCCTCGGCGTCAGGATCGCCATCGACGACTTCGGCACCGGCTACTCGTCCTTCGCCTACCTCAGAGACCTGCCGATCGACACCGTCAAGATCGATCGCAGCTTCGTGAAGGACCTCGGCTCGCCGCTGAACGCTCCGCAGTTCGCTCTGGCTCTCGTGGAGGCGATAACTCACGTCGCCAAGCACCTCGACCTCGAGATCGTCGCCGAAGGCATCGAGACCGAGGCCCAGTGCCACGTGCTGCGCGACCTAGGCTGTCATCTCGGTCAGGGCTTCTTGTTCTCCAAGCCGCTGCCGGCCTCGGAGATCCGCAGGTTCCTGCCGGTTCTCCAGACCAGCGAGCAGCGCGTGATCGAGACGATTCTCAACTGAGCAGCGCGCGCGCATCCTCGAGCCAGAGCGTCATGGATGCTACGGAGCGGTCCCCCGCCCACGCCTCGCACCGGTAACGTCGCGCCGTCGCGGCATCCGGATGGCCACCGGTGCCGTCTCTGACGGCCCTGAACACGGCGCGCTCACCTGCCCACACCAGGTCGCTCGCTGCGACCTCGCCGCGCACGACGCGGTAGCTGCCGCCGTGAGCACGTCCAGCCAAGAACGAGAGCTGGCCCATCAGCACCGCTACCGGAAGTGCCGGGTGGCCATCGAAATGCCCGACGCAGGCGTCGACAGGCAGGCTCTCCACGACCTGCTCGGCGCCGCTGGCGTCTCCGCTCCATTCGGTCGTGAGCAGCGAGCCGTAAGGGCTGGCTGCCGGCGGCGTCGCGCGCGCGTAGACCCTGAACAGGCGCTCGAAGGCGGACTCGGTGAGCACCGTGTAATCGATGTCGAACGAGGCGAGCGCCACACCGCCGGCCTCGGCTATCACTGCCGACCTCGTCGAGCGCTTGTCCAAGTCCAGCAAGCGACCGACGAACCTGACCGGTGAGCCGTAAGGAGCGTCGTTGGGAGCGTACCTGCACTCGGCACGGCGCGCCAGGTAGTAGCGCCGCCGGTCGTCGGTCTGGTGACAGGCGGCCAGCGTCAGGCCGACGATCGCGGCGTGCCTGCCCAGCTCCGCGGCCGGCATGGGTCCGACCTCGGAGTAGGCGGGCGACTCGGCCAGCGCTGTCGCATGCAACTCGAGGCCTTCGAGCGACACGTCGCTGAGCGCGTAGTACGGGCGCCTGACGCAGATGCGCGACGCCAGCTCGACCGGCAAGGCGGCGCGATCGTGCACTACTGTTGAAACCGGCCAGCGCGAGATCATCTTGCTGAACGTCCTCCTGTGGCCGGAGTCCGGCGCCGTGGGCTAAACGCAGAGAACCCCCCGCACGCGAGCAGGAGGCTCCGGAGGCTTAGGCTACCATCAACGCCCTGGCGGTCTCCCTCGCGTGACTTACACGCTCGCGTGACTGTCTGCTAAGATTGTTCGGCGCCGGCGTGGTGGGTGTAGCTCAGCCGGTTAGAGCACCGGATTGTGGTTCCGGGTGTCGTGGGTTCAAATCCCATCATCCACCCCAAAGCGCCAGGGTTAGTCCGGAGGGGCCGCGCGGCCCCTCCGGCTCGCCCGGCAACCGCAGGCGCCAGAGGCCAGAGGCGTCTGCCGAGCGAGGATGGCGGAATTGGTAGACGCGCTAGACTTAGGATCTAGTGGCCTAGCCGTGCGGGTTCAAGTCCCGCTCCTCGCACCAAACGGTCGCGGCAAGCCTAGTGCTTGCCGCTTCCTTCTGTCGGCCGCCTGAGGAGAGTCATGGAAGCTGAGATCATCGAGAAGCAGGGCGTCGCGTTGACGCTGAAGATCACCGTGCCGGCACCAGAGGTCGACGCAGCGTTCGAGTCTGTCATCACGCGCCTGTCGCGCTCCGTGCGCGTTCCTGGCTTCAGGCCCGGCCGCGCGCCGCGCGGGGTCGTCGAGAGACGCGTCGGCGAGGAAGCGCTCAAGGAAGAGGTCCGCGAGCAGCTCGTCGACGTCAACTACCCCGCCGCCGTCAAGCAACTCGACATCTCCCCCATCGACGCCCACTTCCACGCCGACATGCCCGCGAGGGGCTCGGCGTTCGAGTTCACGGTCCACGCCGAGTCGTACCCAGAGGTGACGCTGCCCGACGTCGGCGCCATCGAAGTCACGGCGGCGCCCCGCGCCTTCGAAGACTCGCTGCTGGAGCAGGCGATAGCCCAGCTTCAGCGCGAGAATGCCGTCCTGGTACCGGTCGATCGCTCCATCGAACGCGACGACTGGGTGCTGCTCGAGACCGTGACCCAAGAGGCGTTCGACGCTCAAGGCTCCGAGGCGCCCACCGAGCCCTCCGACACCACGAACGGCTTCCCCGTCGATCTCGAGTCGGCAGGCGACGAGATCAGAGACCAGCTGGCCGGCAGCACCCTCGGCTCGATCGCGAAGATCGAGCTCAGCGACGAGACCGTCCCCGACGAGGACGGCAACCCCACCAAGCGCACCCTCTACCTCAAGGTCCACGACGTCAAGGGCAAGGAGCGCCCGCAAGCCGGCGACGAGTTCGCCTCGCAGCTCGGGGTCGCCAACTGGCAGGAGGTCGAGGAGCGGCTCAAGGCGAACATCGAGGCCGACCTCGGGCGCGAAGGCTACGATGCGCGCCGCAACGAGTTGATCGAGAAGCTCGTCGCGGGCGCGGAGCTGGACCTGCCCAAGAGCCTGGTGCGTCGTCGTCAGCAGTCGCTGCTCGAGGAGCTGGTCGCCGACCTGAAGCGTCAGGGGCAGACCTTCGAGTCGTACCTGAAGCGGCTCGAGCTGCGCGGCAAGCGCGACGAGTTCGAGGCCGAGCTGAAGGAAGCCGCCGAACGCGGTGTCAAGCGCGACCTGGTACTCGAGAAGCTGATGGAGAGCCGCGGCACTCAGATCGAGGACACCGAGTTCAACGACGCCGTCAAGAGCGTCGCCAGGCAGCGCCGCCAAGACGTCGGAACGTTCATGGCCGACATGGGCGATGACTGGCTGCGCAACTACCGCTTCCTGTTGGCGCGCGACAAGGCTGTCAGGGAGGTCGTCGCGGAGCTCACCGGCGACGAGTACGCCAAGCGCATCGGCGTGAGCGAGGCGGCCGAGGAGGCAGCCGAAGGCGCCGACGCATCCGAGGCCGAGTCCGAGCACGATCACCATCACGACCACGGTCATCATCACCACGACCACGACCATGATCACGATCACGAGGATCACCACGGCCACGAGCATTAGCCGCGCTGCGCTCTAGCACGCAGAGCGGCACCAGGCGTTGAGGAAGCGCTCACTGGCGCCTGACCGGGCGGTGCTACTCTGAGCGAACATGCCGCTGATCCCATACGTCATCGAACAGACGGGCCGCGGAGAGCGCTCGTACGACGTCTACAGCCGCCTCCTCAAGGAGCGGATCATCTTCCTAGGCTCGCCGATCGACTCCGAGACCGCCAACGTCATCACCGCGCAGCTCCTGCTGCTCGACTCGCAGTCGAGCGAGCAGCCGATAAACATGTTCATCAACTGCCCTGGCGGTGAGGTCTACGCCGGGCTCGCCATCTACGACGTCATGCAGTACATCTCGGCGCCCGTGCACACCAACTGCGTCGGGATCGCGATGAGCATGGGCTCGGTCATCCTGATGGCGGGTGAGAGCGGCCACCGCGTGGCCCTGCCGCACAGCCGCATCATGATCCACTCCGGTTCGGCCGGCTTCCCGCGCTCGAGCCTGCCAGACCTCGAGGTGCAGGCGCGCGAGTTCGTCGACATCCGCGACATGATGGAGGAGCTCTACCAGAGGCACACCGGGCACTCACGCGAGAAGCTGCGCCGCGACATGGAGCGCGACCTGTTCATGTCCCCCCAGCAGGCGCGCGAGTACGGGCTCATCGACAACGTCGTCGAGCCGCGCGGCACCCGCCGCTTCTCGGACGGTAGGTAGCGGTGAGTCAGGGGCAGAAGCACTGCAGCTTCTGCGGCAGGCAGCAGGCCGAGGTGCAACTGCTCGTCAGCGCCAACCACGGCGGCGCGCACATCTGTGACGACTGCGCCGGCCGCGTCAACCAGATGGTGCGCGGCGCGAGCCTGCGCCAACCCGCCGGCTTCCTGCCGACGCTGCCTCGCAACATCAAGGCCGACCTCGACGACTACGTGGTGGAGCAGGACGAGGCCAAGCGCACCCTAGCCGTCGCCGTCTACAACCACTACCGACGTCTCGCTCATCCCGAGGCCGAGATCCAGAAGTCGAACGTGCTGCTGATCGGGCCGTCCGGCACCGGCAAGACGCTGCTGGCCGAGACGCTGGCGCGCAGCCTGCGCGTGCCGTTCGCCATCGCCGACGCCACCACGCTGACAGAGGCCGGCTACGTCGGTGAGGACGTCGAGAACATCGTGCTCAGGCTCCTGCAGGTCGCCGACTACGACGTCGCCGCGGCCGAACGCGGCATCATCTACATCGACGAGATCGACAAGATCGGCCGCAAGTCGGAGGGTCCCTCGATAACCAGGGATGTCTCCGGCGAGGGCGTGCAGCAGGCGCTGCTGAAGATCATCGAGGGCACGGTCACGCACGTCCCTCCTCAGGGCGGCCGCAAGCATCCGCACCAGGAGCTGATCGACGTCGACACCAGCAACGTACTGTTCATCTGCGGTGGCGCCTTCGAGGGGATGGACGACATCCTCAGGCGTCGGTTGGACGTCAGCCGCGTCGGTTTCCAGTACTCCGACCAGACGAAGTCAGGAACCAACCCACTGGCCGCGGCCGAGATCCTGCCCGAGGACCTGATGGCTTTCGGCCTGATCCCTGAGCTGATCGGGCGCCTGCCTGTCGTCATCAGGCTGCAGGAGCTGAGCGTCGAGGCGCTCGTCGACGTGCTCACCAAGCCGCGCAACGCGCTCGTGAAGCAGTACTCCCAGCTCTTCGCGCTCGACGGGGTGACGCTCGAGTTCACAGCCGAGGCCCTGCGCGAGGTGGCGAGGCGCGCGCACGAGCGCAAGACCGGTGCCCGCGCCATCCGCTCGGTGATGGAGCGCGTGCTGTTGCCGCTGATGTACGAGGCTCCAGGCAGCGGCGTCGAACGCATCACGATCGGCGTGCAGGACCTCGACGACACGGCGAGCTTGCTGGCCAGGGCGCTGCAGAAGAAGAGCGCCTGAGCGACCCCTAAGAGTGCCGGCTATACCTCGACCGGCCGCGCCGTGCGCCGGCAGCGTTCGACGACCCTGCCGATCCGCTCGACGGCTTCATGCAGCTCGGCCTCGGTCGTGTGACGCCCGAAGCTGAAGCGGACGCTGCTGCGCGCCTGCGCCTCGCTCAGGCCCATGGCGAGCAGCACGTGGCTCGCCTCGGGGCTGCCGGCCGCGCATGCCGAACCGGAGCTGGCGTAGACGCCGGCGTCGTCGAGCGCCATCAACAGGCTCTCCCCTTCGACGTCGTCGAAGCGCAGGTTCGAGTGCCTGGGACCGCGGCCGCCGCCGGCGCCGTTCACGCTCACGCCCTCGAGCCTGAGCAACGCCGCCTCGAAGCCGCGTTGGAGACGCTCACACCTGGCGCGCTCCGCGTCGCGAGTCTCAACGACCAGCCGCGCAGCCTCGCCGAAGCCGACCACTGCGTGCACGGGCTGCGTGCCTGGCCTGACGCCGCGCTCCTGAGACCCGCCGGCGAGGATCGGCTCGGGCATGCTCCCGCGTGCCGCCACCAGGGCGCCGACGCCCTTGGGGCCGTTGACCTTGTGAGCCGACAGGGTCACGAGGTCGGCGCCGGTCGCCTCGAGTCCGACGTCGTAGACGCCATAACCCTGCACGGCGTCGGTCATGAAGAGCGCGCCGTGCTCTCGCGCCAGGGCCGCCAACGGCGCGGTCTCGGTGAGGACACCCGTCTCGTTGTTGACGAGCATCAGCGAGACCAGCGCCGTGCCACCCGAGGCGGCCTGGCGGGTCAACGCCTCGCGCAGCGCTTCGCTGGCGATGCGGCCGTCGGCGTCGGGGTCGAGGAAGTCGACGACCCTGCCACGCTCCGCCATGAGACGTGCAGCGGCCAGCACGGCTGGGTGCTCGACGCTGCTCGTCACCAGGCCGCCGCCGCGGGCTTGCATGGTTCCGAAGATCGCGAGGTTGTCGGCTTCCGTCGCTCCGGAGGTGAACACGACCTGGCGCGGATCGACGCCTAAGCTCGCAGCCACCTGCTCGCGCGCGCGCTCCACTCCGCGGCGCGCGCTGCGGCCGGCACCGTGAAGGCTCGAGGCGTTGCCGTAGACGGTCGTCAGGTAGGGGGTCATCGCAGTCAGCACGGCGTCATCCAGACGCGTGGTGGCTGCGTTGTCCAGGTAGAGGGGGCTGGGCGTCGAGGCGGCGTTCTCTTCAGCGGGCGTCGTCACCGATACCAGCCCAACCGGCCGCCATCGGCAGTGCGTCTGGATGCGTCGGGAACAGCGACCTGCGCTCGGCGACCAGGTCGCTGAGCGAGACCGACCCGAGGACGCTGCGAACGGCGCTGTCGACCTTGCGCCACAGGCTCTCGGTCGAGCACTGCCCGACCCTGTCGCAGCCGAGGTCCTCCTCGAGGCAGGCCACGGGAGCCAACCCACCTTCGAGCAGCTGCACGACCTCGAGGGCGTCTATCTCTTCGGCCGGGCGAGCCAGCTTGTAGCCGCCGTGCGCGCCCCTCACCGACTCGACGATTCCGGCGCGCCGCAGCACGCCGAAGAGCTGCTCTAGGTACTGCTGGCTGAGGAGCTGACGCTCGGCGACGGTCTTGAGGCTGACAGGTCCGTTGCCGTCGAGAGCCACCTCGACTAGGGCTCTGAGACCGTACTGAGCTTTCGTCGAGACCCACATAGCGTCGCCTACTTCCGCCGCACTCGGCACCGAACCGAGCGAAGCGTGAGTTTCTCGGAACGGTTCCGACTAGCTATGGCCGAGTATATCCGCGTGGGGCCGAAGCGGTCAACGCGATTGGGCCAGGTACTGCAGCGGATCGACGGCGCGGCCGTCGAAACGCAGCTCGAAATGCAGATGCGGCCCCGTCGAAGCTCCGGTGCTACCGACAGCGCCGACCACGTCTCCTTGCCGGACGGCGTCGCCCGCCGTCACCGCCACGCGGCTCAAGTGCGCGTAGCGCGTCTCGCTGCCGTCGCCATGATCGAGCACCACGACGTTGCCGTAAGTGCCCCACCAACCGGCGCGCGTCACCAGGCCGTCCCTGGCCGCGGCGACGGGCGTGCCGCTGTTGGCGACGATGTCGACGCCGGCGTGGAAACGGTTGCCGTTGACGGCGATGTTGCGCCAGCCGAAGGGCGAGCTGAGCCGGCCCTCCAGCGGCGCTACGAAGCCGTCGGCCGCCAGGTCGAGGCTGCCGAGAGCGGCCAGCGCCTCCGGCAGCGCCCGGAGCTGAGCGGCGGCCAGGATCTCGCGATCCGTGGCCGCCGCCGGCGGTTGAGACTGTGACAGGGAGGCTGCCGCTTCCTGCGTCGGCTGCGCCGCTGCCGCAGCCAGCAGAACCGCTGTCAACCAGGCAGTCAGAGCGCGACGCGAGCTCACCTATTCAGGTTGCGCTCAACCCTGCCCGAGGGACGAGAGGAACTCCGCATTCGACTTGGTGCGGCCCAGGCGCGACAGGAGCATCTCCATCGCCTCGGCCGGGTCCATGTCGGAGATGACCTTGCGCAGCAGCCACATCTTGGCGAGCACCTCTTCCGGCAGCAGCAGGTCCTCCCGGCGCGTGCCGGACTTGAGGATGTCGATGGCCGGGAAGATCCTGCGCTCCTCGAGGTGTCTGCTCAGGTGAAGCTCCATGTTGCCGGTGCCCTTGAACTCCTCGAAGATCACGTCGTCCATGCGCGAGCCGGTCTCGACGAGCGCGGTGGCGAGGATCGACAGCGAGCCGCCGCCGCGGATGTTGCGCGCGGCACCGAGGAAGCGCTTGGGCCAGTGCAGGGCGTTCGAATCCAGACCGCCCGACAGCGTGCGGCCGGTCGGCGGCGTCACCAGGTTGTTGGCGCGCGCCAGGCGGGTGATCGAGTCGAGGAGGATCATCACGTGGCCGGAGTCCTCGACGATGCGCCGCGCGCGCTCGTGGACGAACTCGGCGACGCGGATGTGGTTGGAGGGGGGCTCGTCGAAGGTGCTGGCGATGACCTCGACGCCCTGCACCGACTCGCGGAAGTCGGTGACTTCCTCGGGCCGCTCGTCGACAAGCAGCACGATCACCTTGATGTCGGTGTAGTTCTGCGAGACCGCCGTGGCGATCTTCTTGAGCAGCGTGGTCTTACCGGCCTTCGGCGGGGCGACGATGAGACCGCGCTGACCGCGTCCGATCGGTGCGAGCAGGTCGATGACCCTGGCCGAGAGCTCGGCCTGCGAGGTCTCGAGCTTGACGCGGTGCTCGGGGAAGGTCGGGATCAGCTCTTCGAACCGCGGGCGCTTGGAGGCGACGAACGGGTCGACGTTGTTGACCGCCTCGACGCGAATCAGCGTGCCGTAGCGCTCGTTGTCGCGCGGGCGGCGCGCCTTGCCGAGTATGTAGTCGCCGGTGCGGAGCCTGAACTGCTTGATGAGGCCGGCGGAGACGATGACGCTGCGGGTGTTGTTCTGGAGCAGCGACTCCTGCAGGAAGCCGTAACCGTCCGAGGAGATCTCGAGGTAGCCGCGCACCAGGCGCAGGCCCTCGGCCTCGGTCGAGCGCTCGAGGATGACGGTGACGAGCTCGTCCTTGCTCATCTGCCGGTACTCCTCGAGACCGACCTCCTTGGCGAGGAGGTGCAGCTCGGGGAGGATCTTGCTCTGGAGCTCCCTGAAGTTCAGAGCGGCCTTGCGCGCGCCGCGCGAGCGCCGGTTGCGGCCGCGCCCGCGGCCGCGCTCGTCACCGTCGCCGTCGGCATCGTCGTCGATGTCGTCATCTTCGGCATCGTCTGCGCGCTGCGAGCCGCCGTTGAAACCTGGGCGACCGCCGTCGCGGCCGCTCTCACGGCCACCATCTCTGCCGCCGTCACGGCCACCATCGCGACCGTTGTCGCGGCCGCGGCCGCCGCGTCGGTCGCCGCCGTTGCGGTCGCCGCGTGGCGCAGGGCTGTCATCACGATCACGCTCGCCGCCCTCTGAAGCGCGGGCTTCGTCGCGGGCGCTGCTGTCTTCGTCCGGCTCGCCCTTGGCGACCTCGCGCGCGACGCCGTTGCCGGCTCCTCTGCCGGAGCGCCGCGGCTGGTCGCTCTCGGGCGACGCCGCGTCCTGGCGTGGCGAGACGGGCTTCTCGACCTTCGGCTCTTCTGCGGCCGCCGCCGGAGCCTCCGGCAGCGGGTTCTTGCGCGGCCTTCCGCGGCGGCGCGGCGCGGCGGCGGGGTCGGCTGCTGCTGCGACCGCGGGCTCTGGAGCGGCTGGGGGAGGCGCTTCGGTCGTGGCGGCGGCGCGCGCTCGCGACGCTCTCACGCCGACCTTCTTATCGCCGGCTGCTGCGCCTTCGCCCTCGGGCTCGGCGGTCTTCTTTGGTCTAGGTGTCATCGGCTCTCCGTTTCGAGCTGCTCACGGTCCCGCTGACGCACGCTCTGCGCACGCGCTCGATATGGGTGAGGCTAGGGATCTCGTGCTCATCAGGCTGCCTGCAGGGCTCACGCCCGAGCGCGGCTGCCGCGTTTCTGATGCTCGGCTGCAGGAAGTCAGGGCTGTGCTGACTGACTAGCGCTTACCGGGTTGCTCAGGAACCGCAGCGGCGTATTGACGTGCTGATTGCCTGCTGCTAGCTTTGAGTATATGCGTCTGCGCCGCTGCTTGTAAAGCGGCGGAGATGCGTCTGGGCTGTGACGGGAACAGCCAGGCGGACGTGGCGCCTACAGCGAGCCGGGGACGGTGGAAGCCCGGTAGGTTGCTCGCCGAACCTGCATCCTCCCCGAGCCGCTCCCCGAAAGGTCGACGCGCACAGTTCCGCGCGGCCGAGTAGACGGAGCCGACCGGCGCCCGATATCGCGCCAGGACCCTCCTCCGGGGCGGTCCATGAGGCTGCGCAAGCCGCAGCGAAGTTGGGTGGTACCGCGCTCACGAGCGCCCCAACGGCTCCACGCCTGGGGCGCTCGTCTCGTTTGGCGTGCAGCGCAGGAGCTTGATAGGAGCGAGGTGCCGCCTATGTACCGCGAAGTACAACCGAAGGTCGACTTCCCAGAGCTGGAGCGGCGCGTCATCGACAAGTGGCGCGCCAACGACGTCTTCAGGCGCTCGGTAGCCAGGGAACCAGAGAAGGGCGAATGGGTCTTCTACGAAGGCCCTCCGACTGCCAACGGCCTGCCTGGTCTTCATCACGTGATCGCGAGGGCCTTCAAGGACCTGTTCCCGCGCTTCAAGACGATGCAGGGCTACCGCGTCCGGCGCAAGGGCGGCTGGGATACCCACGGCCTGCCTGTGGAGATCGCTGTGGAGAAGCGCCTCGGCTTCACCAACAAGCAGCAGATCGAGGAGTACGGCATCGAGGCATTCAACCGCCTGTGCCGCGAGGACGTGTTCCGCAACATCCAGGAGTGGAACGCGATGACAGAGCGCATCGGGTTCTGGTTGGATCTCGACAACGCCTACGTCACCTACCACAACTCCTACATCGAGTCGTGCTGGTGGATCATGAAGTCGCTGTTCGAGCGCGGTCTGCTCGTCGAGGACTACAAGACGACCTGGCACAGCCCATCGAGCAACACGACGCTGGCCTCGCACGAGGTCTCGCTCGGTTACCAGGAGGACGTCGAGGACCCCTCGGTCTTCCCGAAGTTCCCCGTCGATGCGGCCAGTTTGGCCGAACACGGCCTCTCGCTCGAGGATCCGCACCGCCCCGTATACCTCCTCGCCTGGACCACCACACCGTGGACACTCGGTGCCAACACTGGACTGGCCGTGTCCGCCGAGGCCGAGTACGCGCTCGTCGAGGCGCCGGCTCGCCACGGCGCCTCGCAGCTCGACCTCTACATCCTCGCCGCGGACCTCGCGGAGAGCGTGTTCGGCGCAGGCAACGCACGCGAGCTGCTGAGGGTTCCGGGCTCGAGCCTGGCCGGCCTCAGGTACCGACAGATCATGCGCGGCCGGCCCGACGGCGATCCGGACGAGGCCGCCACCACCGGCTACAGGGTCGTGGCCGACGAGATCGTCAGCCTCGGTGACGGCACCGGCATAGTTCACGTCGCCCCGGCCTACGGCGACCTCGAGGTGGGCCGCAGGCACGGTCTACCCACCGTCTACTCCGTCGACCTCACCGGCAAGGTGATGCCTGAGGTACGGCTGGCCGACGGCAGCGCGGAAGCCTGGTCCGGCGAGGAGGGACCCGGCCCGTACAGCGGCGTCTGGTTCAAAGATGCCGACGCCGCCATCACCGCCGACCTGACCGCCGCCAACCTCCTCTACCGCTCCGGCACCATCCGCCACACCTACCCGTTCAACTGGCGCGACGGCAAGCCGCTGATGAACGTCGCCAAGAAGAGCTGGTACGTGAAGACGACGGCCGTCCGCGACCTGCTCCTCGCCAACAACGACGCCATCGGCTGGCACCCCGACGGCGTGCGCACCGGCCGTTTCGGCAAGTGGCTGGAGAACAACGTCGACTGGGCACTGAGCCGCGAACGCTACTGGGGCGCGACGATGCCGATCTGGCGCAGCGAGGACGGCGACACCATCTGCGTCGGCTCGGTTGGTGAGCTGTCCGAGCTGGCGGGACGCGATCTCACGGGACTTGACCTGCACCGGCCCTACGTCGACGAGATAGTGATAACCAGGAACGGCAAGGAGTACCGGCGCCTGCCGTACACGGTCGACGTCTGGTTCGAGTCGGGCGCGATGCCATACGCGCAGTGGCACTACCTCGGTGAGGAGTCGAGCGCGGCGAGCAAGGCAGCCTTCGACCTCAGCTTCCCCGCCGACTACATCTGCGAGGCGATCGACCAGACGCGCGGCTGGTTCTACAGCCTCCACGCGCTCGGCACGCTCATGACCGACCCCGGCGACCCGGCGACCGGTCGTCCCGCCGGTCCTCTCGCCCACCTCAGCCCGCCGACGTCGGCTTTCAAGAACGTGATAGTCCTCGGGCACATCGTCGACGAGAAGGGCGAGAAGATGTCGAAGTCCAAGGGCAACGTCATCGACCCTTGGACGGTGCTCAACGTGCAGGGCGCCGATCCGCTGCGCTGGAACCTCTACAGCTCGACCGCGCCGGAGGCGACGCGGCGCTTCTCGATCGACCAGGTCGAGGAGACGCTGCGCGACTACTTCCTAACCCTATGGAACGTCTACTCGTTCTTCGTGCTCTACGCCAACCTCGAGCGTCCGAACCTCGCCGCGGCACCGGCCGTCGAGAATCGGCCGCTCATCGACAGGTGGCTGATGTCGCGCGTCGAAGCGCTGACAGCGGATGTAACGGCCGCGCTCGAGGAGTTCGACCCGACCACGGCCAGCCGCGCGCTGCGCGACTTCGTGGTCGACGACCTCTCGAACTGGTACGTGAGGCTCAACCGCCGGCGCTTCTGGCGCAGCGGCTCGGCGGGGATCGGCTCGGAGGACGCCGACCCGGGCGGCAGCATGAGTGAGGGCGGTAACGACGACGCCGCCAGCGCCTTCGCGACGCTCCACCACGCGCTCGTCACGGTCGCGAAGCTGATGGCGCCCATGGCCCCGTTCATGTCGGAGGAGATCTACTCCAACCTCGTCGCCGAGCGGGATCAGGCCGCGCCTGACAGCGTCCATTTGGCCGCCTGGCCCGTCGCCGACGCCCGCCTCATCGACGCCGACCTGATGCTCGCCATGCGCGCGCTGATGCGCGTGACCGAGCTCGGGCGCGCCGCCCGCGCCGCCAGCGGCGTGAAGCTGCGTCAACCGCTCTCCGAGGTGCTGGTCAGGCTGCCGAGCGAAGCCGAGCTCGAGGGCGTCAGGTCGTTGCAGGACCGCCTCAGGGACGAGCTCAACGTCAAGAGCGTGCGCTTCCTCGCAGTGCAGGACGACTTCGTCGACTATGCGGTCAAGCCGAACCTGCCCCGCCTCGGCAAGCGCTTCGGGAGTCGCCTGCCGAAGCTGCGCGAGGCGTTGGCCGCCGTTCCCGGTCGTGACATCGCCGCCAACGCCCGCGCCGGCGCCGCGACAGTGATCGAGGTCGACGGCGAGGCAGTCGAGCTCGCCCCCGAGGACCTGCTGCTCGAGGCGCGCAGCCCTGCCGGCTACGCGGCCGAGGAGGCCAACGGCTACCTGGCGGCGCTCAACACCGAGGTGAGCCAGGAGCTCAAGCGCGAGGGGCTCGCCCGCGACGTCGTCAGGCTCGTGCAGAACGCCCGCAAGACGGCGGGGCTTGATGTCAGCGACAGGATCGCGCTCAGCCTCTCCGCCTCGGGTGAGCTCGCCGCCGCTCTCGAAGAGCATGCCTCCGCCGTCGCGGGAGAGGTGCTCGCGACGACCTTCGAGGTCGGAGCTCCGGCATCGACCGACGCCGCGCACGTCGAGACCCACGAGGTCGAAGGCGAGACCCTGACCTTGGCGTTGACGAAGACCTAGGGACGAGGGTCCCGCCGACCCGCGCTAGAATGGACCGGTTGAGACGACCCGAGCGGCGACCGTCGCGGGGCCACAGGAGGCAGGAACATGAAGATCGGAATCAACGGCTTCGGCCGCATCGGCAGGCAGATCTTCCGCATCGCAGCAGCGCGCGGGCTCGAGGTTGCGATGGTCAACGACCTCACCGACACCGAGACGCTCGGACTGCTCCTCAAGTACGACTCCAACTACGGTCCCTACCCCGGCACCGTCAGCTGGGATGCCGACGGCATCATCGTCGACGGCAAGAAGATCCTCGTCACCGCCCAGAAGGACCCCGCCCAGATCCCCTGGGGCGAGCACGGCGTCGACGTCGTCGTCGAGTCGACGGGCTTCTTCACCAAGCGCGCGCAGGTGCAGGCTCACATCGACGCCGGCGCCAAGCGCGTGCTGATCAGCGCGGCCTCCCCCGACGCCGACTTCGACATCATGCTCGGCGTCAACCAGGACAAGTACGACGCCGCCAAGCACGTCATCGTCTCCAACGCGTCGTGCACCACCAACTCGCTGGCGGGCGTCATGAAGGTCCTCGACGAGACCTTCGGCATCGAGACCGCCATGATGACGACGGTCCACTCCTACACCAACGACCAACGCATCCTCGACGCGCCGCACAAGGACCCGCGCCGCGCACGCAACGCCGCCACCAACATCATCCCGACGACCACCAACGCCGCCACCGCCGTCGCGAAGGTCCTCCCGCAGCTCAAGGGCAAGTTCGACGGCACCTCGCTGCGCGTACCGACTCCGACCGGCTCGATCTCGGACATCACGGTCTTGCTGAAGCGCGAGACCAGCGCCGCCGAGATCAACAAGGCGCTCGAGGATGCCGCCAACGGCACGCAGAAGGGCATCATCCGCGTCACCCACGACCCGATCGTGCAACGCGACATCGTCGGCGACCCGCACTCCGGCATCGTCGACGCCCAACTCACCAACACGATGGGCCGCATGGCCAAGGTGATGGTCTGGTACGACAACGAGTGGGGCTACTCGAACCGCATGGTCGACGTGCTCGAGATCATGAAGAAGTCGCTCTGATCCAAGGACCTCCGAGGAGGGGCCATGTACCGCAGTCTCGCTGACCTGAACGTAGCCGGAAGGCGTGTGCTGGTGCGTGTCGACTACAACGTGCCGATCAGAGACGGCGCGGTCACCGACGACACGCGCATCCGCGCGACCCTGCCGACGCTGCGCGAGCTGCAGGGCCGCGGCGCCACGGTCGTGCTGATGAGCCATCTCGGCAGGCCCAAAGGCGGCGTCGGAGGCTTGGCCGAGGCCAAGTACAGTCTCGCGCCCGTCGCTGAGCACCTCTCCGAGCTGCTCGGTCGCCAGGTGCTGTTCCAAGCCACCGACGGCCCCGGCACCGTCGAGCAGGAGCTGTTCGTCCACGCGCTGCCCGCCGGCAGCATCGCTCTGCTCGAGAACACGCGCTTCGACAGCCGCGAGACGAACAACGATCCGCAGTTGGCGCGCGTCCTCGCAGCCTACGCCGACGCCTACGTCAACGACGCGTTCGGTGCGGCGCATCGGGCGCACGCCAGCACCGAAGGCGTGGCGCACCTGCTGCCCAACGCGGCCGGGCCGCTGATGCTCAGCGAGCTCGAGGCGCTCGATCGGCTGGTGAAGTCGCCGGAGCGGCCGTTCTCGGTCGTGCTCGGCGGCGCCAAGGTTTCCGACAAGCTCGGCGTCATCGAGAACCTCCTCGGTCTGGCCGACAAGCTGCTCATCGGCGGCGCGATGGCCTACACGTTCATCAAGGCGCGCGGCGGCGAGGTCGGCAAGTCGCTCGTTCAGGAGGAGATGTTAGGCGTGGCCGAGCGGCTCAGCGCCAGGGCCGCCGAAGCCGGCGTCGAGTTGGTCCTGCCGATCGACTCGCGCTGCGCCGACCGTATCGAGCCAGGGGTGGCCAGCAGCGTGCACCTCTCAGACGAGATCCCAAGCGGCCTGATGGGTCTCGACATCGGCCCAGAGGCCGAGGCCGAGTTCGCAGCGGCGCTGGCTGGCTCGAAGACGGTCTTCTGGAACGGACCGCTCGGCGTGTTCGAGGTGCCACCCTTCGACAGCGGCACCCTGGCCGTGGCCAAGGCGGTTGCCGGCTTGACCGGCGCATTCACCGTCGTCGGCGGCGGCGACAGCATCGCCGCGATAAACGAGGCGGGCGTGGCCGACAAGTTCAGCCATGTCTCGACGGGCGGCGGAGCGTCGCTCGAGTTCTTGGAAGGCAAGGAGCTACCAGGCGTGCAAGCGCTGCGAAAGTGACGACCTCGTGAGCACGATAGGCGCACCGCCCCTGTTCCACCTGGAGCAGGGGCGCTTCGGCGACGGAGCCGCGACCGGCAGCGGCTCGATTCGCGCCGACGTCGCGAACCTCGCCGGCGACTACACCTACCTCACCTCCGGTTACTACGTCTCGCTCGACGCCGAGCTGGCCGGCCTCAAGGTCCTCCCGACGACGGCCGAGGCGCTCGACGCCTACGTGGTGCCGATCGCGATGACGAAGGCGAGCCTAGCCGGCATCCCGGTGCCGGAGCACCTGATCGTCACCGACCGCTTCCCACCTCCGCCGATGCTCGCCTACCCGGTCAACCCGTTCTCGAGCAAGGGCGAGCTGATCTTGGACAACGAGACGCTCGAGGCGCGCCGCAAGGGCCTCACCTACACGGGCAAGTACGCGGTGCTGGCGCAGCTCCTGCCCAGCGACCAGCGCATCGACGTGGTGCGCCTGGTGATGGGAAGGGCGACGGTGCCGGAGTACCAGACGTTCGGGGCCAAGCTGTTCGAGCTGTTCCGCCTGCCGCTGATGCGCGTGCGAGTCATCGTGACGCCGCGCGAGTACCTGCTGTCGGCGATCGAGCCGCTGCCGTTCGGCGAGCTCACCGACGAAGAGCGCGCGCAGCTCGAGGGGTTGGGCAGATGGCGCGCCTAGCGATCTTCACCGAGCGCTACACGATCCGCTCGTCGGTCGAGCTCACGGCGCTGACCAACTACCGCCTGGCGGCGTTCGAGCTAGGCCACGATCTCGACTTCCTGTTCAAGAACGAGCTGAAGTACATCAAGAACTACGACGGCATCTTCATCCGGGCGCTGACCGACCCGCTCAACACCAGCTACGTGGTGGCGCGCACCGCCGAGATGCTCGGCAAGCGCGTGCTTGACCACTCCGACGCGATCCTGATCTGCTGCGACAAGGTCAACATGTACCAGCGTCTCGCCGACCGCAGCGTGCCGATCCCTGAGACGCGCGCGCTCGAGGAGAAAGACCTGAGCGCGATGACGGCAGCGCGCCTGTTCGAGGAGCTCGGCGCGCCGCTGGTGCTCAAGGCGCCCAACTCGAGCTTCAGCGCCTACGTCGACAAGGTGGCGAGCCCCGACGCCTTCGTGAAGGTCGGGAGACGCTTCTTACGACGTGCGGACCGCCTGGTGGTGCAGCAGTACATGCCGAGCGAGTTCGATTGGCGCGTCATAACCCTCGGCGGCCGGCCGCTGGCGGTGCTCAGGTACGAGTTCGCACCGCTGCAGTGGCGCCTGATGGACCGCAACGAGGACGGCGAGTGGGCCAAGGTGATCGGCGTCACCGTCGCTGACGCACCGCAGAAGCTGCTGTCGGTGGCCGTGGCGGCAGCCAATGCGATCGGCGAGAGCCTCTACGGGATCGACCTGAAGGAGATCGACGGCGAGTACTTCGTGATCGAGGTCAACGACAACCCGACGATCGCAGCGGGCGAGGAAGACCAGGCCAACCCAGAGATCTACTCCGAGGTCATCCGCCATCTGGCCGGCGAGTGAGCGCCTTGCGCATGAGCAGCGCCGAGCTCCCATCCGCGTAGTAGTTCGGCTTGCGCCCGACGACCTCGTAACCGTTGCCGGAGTAGAGCTTGATGGCGCCCTCGTTGTCGTCCCGCACTTCGAGCCTCATCATCTCGAAGCCGCGGTCTAACGCCGACCCTTCGGCAGCGCGGAGCAGCGACGCCGCGACGCCGCGCCCGCGCCAATCGGGCGACACCACCATCGAGTAGAGCCGCGCCGACTTGAAGCCGCGTCTGAACAGCACGATGGCGTCGCCGATGACGGCGCCGCTCTCCAACGTCGCTACCAACACCACCGCGCTCGGCCTGGCGACGAGACGCGCCAACGAGGAGCGCTCGATGCGGTCGGTGGGGAACAGCCGCTCGAGCGCTACCAGGTCGTCTAAGTCCTGCGTCACAGCCGGCCTGACGACGACTGTGAGCCGGCCGGTCAAGAGCTAAGCAGCTCCGTGGCGGCAGACTGCAGCTCCGGCGCGATCACCTTGGCGTCGCCGACGATGCCGTAGTCGGCGACCTTGAAGATCGGCGCCTCGCCATCCTTGTTGACGGCGACTATCACCTTCGAGCGGTTCATCCCCGAGAGGTGCTGAACGGCGCCAGAGATGCCGAGCGCCACGTAGAGGTCGGGCGCGACGCTCTTCCCCGTC
The DNA here is from genome assembly GCA_964392895.1 of uncultured bacterium. Classification (GTDB taxonomy): domain Bacteria; phylum Deinococcota; class Deinococci; order Deinococcales; family Trueperaceae; genus CAYMRL01. The sequence continues at coordinate 639,335 of CAYMRL010000001.1, read as the reverse complement.
TGGCCGACCTGTTCGGCGTACGGTCGCCAACCGGCGTCGACGACGGCTCTGGTGGCGCCGATACCGGCACCCAAGGCAGCGGCGAGCGGCTCGACGGCGCTCTTGAAGCCCTCGGCGTCACCGAGCCCACGGCCGCCGGCGATCACTACCTTGGCCTCCTCGAGAGGCACGCTGCCGCCGCGCGCCGAGCTGCGCTCGCCGACGCTGACGCGGGTCTCGCCCGGTGTCGCCGCGTGGCTCAGCGCGCTGACGGTCCCAGCCGCCGCAGCCGGCTCGGCGAGCGGGGTGACGTTCGGCTTGAGGCTGATGACGACCTGGGTCGTCTTGGCCCTGACGGTCTCGGTGACGCGCGACAGGTAGGCGTAGCGCCTGCCGGTGACCGCGCCGTCCTCGAACGAGACCGAGACGACGTCTTCCAGTAGCGCAGCGCCCAACGCCACCGCGAGACGCGGGGTGAACGAGACACCCGAGCGCGTTGCGGCGGCGAGGACGACGTTGGCTCCCAGAGAGCGCGCGGCCGCGGCGACTGCCGCTGCAGCGACCTCGGCGCGGAACTGAGAGAGGTCGGGCGAGGTCACGGCCGTCACCGACGGCACGAACCGCGCCAACTCGGCCGCGGCGGCCGCCGGTGAGGCACCGAGCACGACGCCGGCTAGCGGCTGAGACGATGCGGCCGCCAGCGACCTCCCGGCGGAGACGAGCTCCATGGCGTTGCGAGGCAGGCGTCCACCCGCGTCGATCGTGACGATGAGGATCATGCGCATACCCCTTCTGATGACGACATCTCAGATGACCTTCGCTTCTTCGCGCAGCAGCTTGACGAGCTCGCGCGCCGCTTCACGCGCGTCACCGCCGATGACGCGGTTGAGCCGCTCGCGCGACTGGATCTCCTGCTTGACGACCTCGGTCAGCGGTGCGGCCCCCTCGAACTCGCTCAGCTGGCGCCGGGCGAGCTCCTTGCGCTTGGCCTTCATGATGTTCGGCAGCGTCGGGTAGCGCGGCTCGTTGAGGCCTTGCTGGGTGGTCACCACCGCAGGCAGCGGCAGCGTCAACGTCTCGCTGCCGTCGTCGGTGTCGTGACGAACGTTCAGCACGCCACCCGACAGCGAAAGCTCGGTGGTCCAGTCGGCGTGGGGCCAGCCGAGCACCGCCGCCAGCGCCGGTCCGAGAGCGGCGCTGTCCCAGTCGGCCTGCTTGCCGCCCGCGAACACCAGCTCGACACCCTCGTCCGCCACCAGCTTGGCGAAGACCCGCGCCTGGCTGAGCGGGTCGAGAGCGGTGTCGGTCTCGACGAACACGGCCCGGTCGGCGCCGAGCGCCAGCGCGGTGCGAATCGCGTCTTCGTAGCGGGCTGGGCCTAACGCAAGGGCGACTACCTCGGCATCCAAACCGCCCTCGCGCATCCGGATCGCCTGCTCGACACCGTACTCGTCCATGCCGTCTAGCACGTAAGTCACGCCGGCGAGGTCGATCCCGCCGGGTACGGCACGGATGCGCGCCTCTGCGTCGGGCACCTGCTTGATTATCACTGCAACCTTCACACTGTCCTCCAAGACACGGTCTTCAAGATACTGTTCTCCGGAACACTGTCCTCAACACGCTGTACTCCAACACGCTGTTCTCCAACACACAGCAGCTCACTTGAGCAGCGACCTCGCGATGACCAACCGCTGGATCTCGTTCGTGCCCTCGTAGATCTGGTTCAGCTTGACGTCGCGCATCAGCTTCTCGACAGGGTACTCGTTCATGTATCCGTAGCCACCGAACAGGTTGATCGCGTCCTGGGCCGCGTCGAAAGCCATGTCGGAAGCGTAGGCCTTGGCGATCGCGGCCGCCTCGGCGTGAGGCTTACCCGAGTCTACGAGCCAGGCTGCGTGATACGTCTGCCAGCGCGCGGTCTCGACGCCGATCTTCATGTTGGCGAGCTTGAACTGGATCGCCTGGAAGTCGCCGATGGGCCGGCCGAACGCGTGGCGTTCCTGGGCGTACCTCACTGACTCGTCGAGTGCCCGCCGCGCCACGCCGACTGCGCCGGCGGCCACCGGGATGCGCGTCTTGTCGAGCGTGCGCATGGCGATCTTGAAGCCGTCACCGAACTCGCCAAGGACGTTGCCGACCGGCACCCTGACGCCCTCGAAACGCATCTCGTAGGTCGAGCTGGCGCGCTGCCCGAGCTTGCCGTGAAGCTTGTGGCAGCTCAAGCCGGGCCTGTCTCCCTCGACAACGACAGCGAGTGTGCCCCTGTGCTTCAGCGACTGATCGAAGGTCGCGAACACGACAGAGAAGTCGGCGTCGCCGCCGTTGGTGATCCAGGTCTTGGTGCCGGTGATGACGAGATCATCGCCGTCGCGCTCGGCGCGCGTGCTCATGGCGCCGGCGTCTGAGCCGTTGTTCGGCTCCGAGAGCGCGAACGCGGCCAGCCGCGGACCGTCGAGCAGGGGAGCGAGGAAGCGCTGGTGCTGCTCCGGCGTGCCGGCTAGCAGCACGGGTGTGATGCCGAGCTCGGACGCCATGAGCACCGTGTAGATGCCCATGCAGCCGTAGGCCAGCTCCTCGCCGATGATCACCTCGTCGAGCATGCCGAGTCCGAGGCCGCCCACCTCCTGCGGCACGGTCACGTTCAGCAAGCCGACCTCGTGAGCCTTCGCCACGACCTCGTGGGGGAACGACTCGTCGCGGTCGTGTTCGGCGGCCACGGGCGTGATCTCGGCTGCCGCGAACTCGCGCGCCAGGGCTTGGAACTGCTTCTGCTCGTGAGTCAGCTCGAAGTCGACCATGGCCTGATCCCTCCCCTGCTACCTTACTAGCGCTCCAGCTCCCTGTAGATCTGGCGGTGGATGACCATGCGCTGGATCTCGCTGGTGCCCTCGTAGATCTCGGTCACGCGGGCGTCGCGGAAGTAGCGCTCGACCGGGTAGTCCCTGGTGTAGCCGTAGCCGCCGAACACCTGCAGAGCGTCGTGAGTCACGGTCGTGGCCGTCTGCGACGCGAACAGCTTCGCCATCGCCGCCTCGCGCGTGATCCGGTGTCCCTGGTCCTTGCGCCAGGCGGCGTTGAGCGTCATCAGCCGCGCCGCCTCGATGCTGGTGAGCGCGTCGGCGAGCTTGAACCCTATCGCCTGGAACTCGTGGATGGCGCGTCCGAAGGCCTGGCGCTCGTACGCGTACTGCCGCGCCGCCTCGAAGGCGGCCCGCGCGATGCCGACCGACTGAGCCGCGATCCCGACCCTACCGCCATCGAGACCGCCCATGGCGATCACGAAGCCCTGACCCTCGGGGCCTAAGCGGCGGCTCTCCGGCACGAAGCAGTCCTCGAAGGTCAGCGTGGACGTCACCGCAGCGTGCTGACCGAGCTTCTCCTCCGGCTTGCCGAAGGTCAGTCCCGGCGCGTCCTTCTCGACGAGAAAGCAGGTGACGCCGCGGGGTCCAGCCGCCGGGTCGGTCTTGGCCATCACGAGGTAGAGCTGAGCCTCGCCACCCGACGTCACCCACGCTTTGGTGCCGTTGAGGCGGTAACCGTCGCCATCGCGGACGGCGCGGGTGGTCATCGCCACCGCGTCTGAGCCGCTGTGCGGCTCGGATAAGCAGAACGCACCGATCCACTCACCGCTGGCGAGCAAGGGGAGGTAGCGGCGCTTCTGCTCCTCGGTCCCATGCGACAGCAGCAGCGACTGCGGCAGGCCGTTGGTGACGCTCATGATGGTGGCGTGCGACGCGTCGGCGACCGCGATCTCCTCCAGCAGCACCACGTAAGACAGCGTGTCGAGGCCGGCGCCGCCGTACTCCTCCGGCACCGCGACGCCCAGCAGCCCCAGCTCGCCCATGCGCCTGAGGGTCTGCCAAGGGAAGCGCCCCTCGCGGTCGAGCTCGGCCGCCAGCGGCGCGATCTCGGCGCGCGCGAAGTCGCGCACCGCGCGCTGCATGGCGATCAGGTCGGCGGGGAGAGAGAAGTCCATTCAGGCAGCTCCGCGCCGGCACAACCACAGTGCGTGATCCGAGGTTCGGCGTCTTCAGCCACTATACTGCCGGCGATGACAGCTAAAGACCTGCTCCTGCGCTTGCCCGAAGCCGTGAAGCCGGATGCCGAGACGCCGAACGCGGTGGTGCAGTTCGAGACCTCAGAGCCCGTCCACTGCGTCATGGACGCCGCCGGTCTGATGGTGTTCGAAGGCAGGACCGACAGGGCCGACGTGACCGTCAAGGTCTCCGACGACAACCTGCTCAAGCTGTTCAGAGGCGAGATCAACCCGATGGTCGCGATGATGACCGGCAAGGTGAAGGTGACGGGGAACCTGGCACTCGCGCAACGGCTGATACAGGCGGTCGACCGCGAGAAGCTCGAGTCGGCGCGGGCCGAAGCGGGTGTACCGAGCAAGGGACCGCGGCGCTCGGGCGGCCGCTGACCTCGAGCTGCTTCAGCCCAGTGGCGGGTAGAAGCTGACCTCGTGCCCCTGATACTCGCCACCGAGGTAGTCGAAGCGAGCCGAGAACACCCTGCCACGCATGTCGAGCCACGGCAGGAAGTGCCTGTCGCCTGGCCAGAGCGGCAGCTCGGTGAGTCGCGAGGTAGGGTGCCACAGCAGCTCGCCCTCGGCACTGGCAACCGGCTCGCCGCTGAAGCGCGTGACGACGAACACGAACACGTACCAGTCGTCTATCCCGTCGAAACGCGGGAAGGTCAACAAGCCGCGGTAGTCGGCCTCCAAGACCTCGATACCGGACTCCTCAAGCACCTCACGCCGCATGCACTCCTCGGGAGTCTCTCCAGGCATGAACTTACCGCCCAGACCATTGCAGCGTCCGGGCCGGGCCGGCGCGTCGTGCGGCGGACGCATGAGCATCAGAGTCTCTTCGCCGCTCCGCACGTAGGCCAGCGTCGACAGCTTCAGAGGGTGGCTCATCCTCTGCTCTTCGCCTCGGCGCCGAACGCCGCCAGCAGCGCGCTCTTGAGCTGCGGAGCGTCCTCGAGCGCGGTGCCGCTCTCGCGCCTCACCCTGAGGCGCTGATGAAGCTTGGCGCCGTCTTGCGCCAGGTAGCGGGCCAGGTAGCGCATCGCGCCTTCGTCGTCTTCAGCAGGCGTCGTTACGGTCCGCCGCTGGCGCGCGCCCGACTCCGACTCGAGCACCAGCGTCAGCTCGACGCGCCCAGCGCGGCGCTTGACGAAGAGCTGCTCGAGCACGTCGGCGCGCACGCTGCCAGCTTCCTTCAGCCCTGCGTCTCGTCGTCGGCGTCGAGCCCGAACGCGGTGTGCACGGCCGCCAGCGCCTGGTGCGCCAGCGCCGCGGGGATCAGCACGCTGATCCGCACCTCGCTGGTGGTGATCATGTCGATGTTCGCGCCGACGGAGGCCACGGCCCTGAACAGCTTGGCTGCGAGGCCTGGTGTGGATGCGATGGCCACCCCTACTATCGAGAGCTTGGCGACCTCACGCTCGACCTCCGCGTCGGCGCCCAGCTCGGCTAGCACCGGCGCCAGTGCGTCGATGGCCTCGCCGGCGGCGTCGCGCTTGACGATGAAAGCCATCTGCTGACGGCTGTCGCCGCCACCCCTGACGCCCTGGATGATCATGTCGACGTTGACGCCGGCGCGGCCGAGCGTCTCGAAGATGGCGGCAGCGACGCCCGCGCGGTCGGGCGCGTTCCTGATGTCGACGCGCGCGTGGTTGAGGTCGAGCGCCACACCGGTGACGGGACGGTCGGTGATCATCTGGCTCTCCTTGGCACTGGCGAGGTCTCTGACGATGGTGCCGGGCGCGTTGTTGAACGACGAGCGCACGTGGATCTTCACCCCGTAGCGCCTGGCGTACCAGACGCTGCTGGGATGCAGCACCTTGGCGCCCTGGCTGGCGAGCTCGAGCATCTCGTCGTAGTCGATCTCGGCCAGCTTCGCTGCGCGTCTGTTGATGTGGGGGTCGGTGGTGTAGACGCCGTCGGTGTCGGTGTAGATGTCGCAGATCTCGGCGCCGAGCGCCGCAGCGACGGCCACGGCGGTCGTGTCGGAGCCGCCGCGCCCGAGCGTCGTGATGTTGCCGTCCTCGTCCACGCCCTGGAAGCCGGCCACCACCGCGACGTCGACCTCCTCCAGCGCGGCGAGAAGACCACCGGGCGCGACGCTGAGTATCCGCGCCGAGCCGTGGTGGGAGTCGGTGAGGAACCCCGCCTGAGCGCCCGTGAAGGAGCGCGCCCTGATGCCGATATCGCCGAGGGCGATGCACAAGAGAGCGATCGACTGCTGTTCGCCCGTCGCCAGCAGGACGTCCATCTCGCGCCGCGAGGGGCGCTGGGCGAGGTCGCGCGCCATCGAGACGAGCTGGTCCGTGGTGCGGCCCATCGCCGACACCGTCACGACGATCTTGCTGCCCCCGGCGACGGCGTGCGCCAAGCGGGCCGCCACCTTGCGGATGCGGTCGAGGTCGCCGACGCTGGTACCGCCGAACTTCATCACCTGCAACTGATGCTTCGCCAAGACGGCGGCTGCTGACATGGCATAGGAGCTTACCAGAGCGGCCGCCAAGGACATTAGTCGCGCTCCTGAGTGGTTAAATCAGTGCATGAGCGACACGCCGACCCGTATCGCCGTCATCGGAGCCGGCCCGGCCGGTTTCTACGCTGCCGACGCCCTGCTCAAGTCAGGCCGCGAGGTGTCGGTCGACCTCTTCGACAGGCTGCCGACGCCGTACGGCCTCGTGCGCTTCGGCGTCGCCCCCGACCACCAGAAGATCAAGTCGGTGACGCGGCTCTACGAGCGCACCCTGCAAGACGAGCGCCTGCGTTACCTCGGCAACGTCGAGTACGGAAGCGACCTTAGCCTCGAGGACCTGAAGCGTCACTACAACGCCGTGGTGTTCACCGTCGGCGCTCCTACGGACCGGCCGCTCGGGATCCCGGGCGAGGAGCTGTACGGATCGATGTCGGCGACGGAGTTCGTCGCCTGGTACAACGGCCACCCCGACTACGCCGAAGCCTACGTTCCTTTGGACGCCAAGCGCGTGGTCGTGATCGGCATGGGCAACGTCGCCATCGACGTCACGCGCATCCTCGCCAAGTCCGTCGAGGAGCTGGCCACGACCGACATCGCCGACCACGCTCTCGCGGCCCTCGAGCACTCGAGCGTCGAGCGCGTCGTGATGGTCGGCAGGCGCGGCCCCGCGGAGGCTAAGTTCACGACCAAGGAGCTGCGCGAGCTCGGCGAGCTCGAGAACGCCGACATCCACGTGCGCAAGGACGAGGTCACGCCGAACGCGGCCAGCCTCGCCGACGTCGCAGGCGACGTCAACATCACCAAGAACCTCGAGGTGATGGCCTGGTTCGCCGAGCAGGTACCGAGCGGCAAGCCGCGCGGCGTCGAGCTGCGCTTCCTGCTCTCGCCGGTCGAGCTGATCGGTGAGGAGCGCGTCACGGCCGTGCGCTTCGAGCGCAACGAGCTGGTGCCGGACGAACGCGGCGGCCAGACGGCCGTCGGCACCGGCGAGTTCGAGGACATCCCTGCTGACCTCGTGCTGAGAAGCGTTGGCTACCTCGGGACCGCGCTGCCGGACGTGCCCTTCGACACCAGGCGCGGCGTGATCCCCAACGACGAGGGCCGCGTGCTGAGCGCACCCGGCGGCGAGCGCGTCCCCGGCCTCTACGTCGCCGGCTGGATCAAGCGCGGTCCGAGCGGGGTCATCGGGACCAACAAGGCTTGCGCCATGGGTACCGTCGCCTCACTGCTGGCAGATGAGCTCCCCGCTATCTCAGCCGACGACGCCTCCACCGGGGCCGTGGACGCGCTGTTGGCCAGCAGGGGCGTGAAGGTCGTCGACACACAGGCGTGGCTGCGGCTCGACGCGGCAGAGCTCGCCGCCGGTGTGGGCAGCGGGCGGCCCCGCATCAAGCGCGTGACCATCCAGCAGATGCTCGACGTCTAGGCGGGGCCTGGGTATCCTCTACGACCGCATGGACCCCCTCAGCCGGCAAGAGCTCAGACAGCTTCAGCGCCTCGCTCAGCGCATCACCTCGGAGCGCCCCGAGCTCCTGAACGGCAACGCGACCGTCGGTGAGCTCGCCTGGGTGTGGGGCAGGGACTTCGGCGCGCTGGGACCGTTCTGGCGGCACCGGCTGTGGCGCGGCGCCGACGGTGAGCTCGCCGCCTGGGGTTGGGCGCGCCTGCCGTTTCGACTGGAACTCGCCAGTGGCGAGGTACACGAGACGAAGTCGGCGAACCTGACCTGGCAGACGCACCTTGACAGCCGTGAGCTCTTCGGAGAGGTCCTGGACTGGTACGACGAGGTCGCCGCCGGCGTCGACAGGTTCCTCACGGTGCAGGACACGGATCCTGTGGCGCAAGAGATCGCGGCCGCTCACGGTTACGTCTCCGACGCCGAGCAGGCGGCAGACGACGGCTACTGGGTGCAGTTCAACATGCGCGAGCTGGACGAAGCCGTGCCCGAGCCTGCGCTGGCTGCGGGTTTCAGCTTCCTTACGGCCGCCGACGTAACCTCTGCTGCTGCCCTGAAGGCGCACGTCGACGCCTGGCAGAAGACGCGCCTCGACCTGAGCGCGTTCGAGCGGATCCAGTCGACCTGGCCGTACCGCCGCGACATGCACGTGCTGGTCGCTGCGCCGGACGGTACCATCGCCGCGACCGCGGTCATGTGGTTCGACGAGGAGACGCGCTCGGCCGAGTTCGAGCCGGTCGGCACGCACATCGACTACCGCCGTCTCGGCTTGGGTAGCGCCTTGCAGCTACACGGCATGGCCCTTGCCAGGGCAGCAGGGGCGAGGCGCATGTTCGTGCCGTGCCTCGGCGCCCCGGCGCACCACGCCGCCAGGGACATGTACTACGGCGTGGGGTTCAAGAGGATCTCGAAGGACCTACCGCTGGTAAAGCGAGCCTAGACCTCGCCGAGGTAAGCCTTCTTCATCGCCTCGTTGGTGAGCAGCTCCTTGGCCGGCCCCGACAGCACGACCTCGCCGGTCTGCAGCACGTAGCCGCGGTCGGCGATCGACAGCGCCACGTTGGCGTTCTGCTCCACCACGAACACCGAGATCCCGCGCTCGTTGACCTGCTTGATGATCTGGAAGATGCGGGCGACGAACAGCGGCGCCAGACCCATCGACGGCTCGTCCATCAGGATCAGCTTCGGCCGGCTCATCAGGGCGCGGCCCATCGCGAGCATCTGCTGCTCGCCGCCGGACATCGTGCCGCCCTTCTGCTCCAGGCGCTCGGAGAGGCGCGGGAACAGCTCGAAGACGTAGTCGAGGTCCTCCGCGATGGCCTTGCGGTCGTCGCGTAGGTAGGCGCCCATCTCGAGGTTCTCGCGCACCGTCATGCGCGGGAAGATGCGGCGGTTCTCAGGCACGACGGCCATGCCGCGCTCGATGCGCTCGGCGGTGCTGAGCTTGTCGGCGCGCTCGCCGCCGAAGTACATCTCGCCCTCCGAGACCCTGACCAGCCCAAGGATGGTCTTGAGGGTCGTCGACTTGCCGGAAGCGTTACCGCCGAGCAGGCAGACCATCTCACCGGGGTGGATGACCATGTCGACGTTATGAAGGACGCGAATCGGGCCGTAGTGGGTTGTAACGGCCTTGAGCTCGAGCAGGTTCTCCCGCTGCTGGGCGCTCACAGCGCGACCCCGTCAGCCCTAGCGCCGTCAGAGCCTGCGTCGTCGCGCTTGCCGAGGTAGGCCTCGATGACCTTGGGATCGTTGACGACGTCGCGGTAGTTGCCCTCGGCGATCTTGACGCCGTAGTCGAGGACGATCACCCTGTCGGAGATCTCGCCGACGAGGTTCATCTTGTGCTCGACGAGCACGATCGTGTAGCCGCCCTCGTCGCGCATGCGGCGGATTATCTGGGTGATCTCGGCCGTCTCCTTGGGGTTCATGCCGGCGCTCGGCTCGTCGAGCAGCAGGAGCTTGGCTCCGGTGGCCATGGCGCGCGCCATCTCGGTGCGGCGGCGGTTGGCGTAGCTCAGCACCAGCACCGGCTGGTTGAGTCTGAAGCTCAGGAGCCTGGGGCCGAAGAACGCCAGCTTCTCAGCGGCCACCTCGCGAGCCTCGCGCTCCTGGCGCCTGGCGCCGGGCAGACGCAAGATGGACGAGAAGATCGTCGAGCGCTGCCTGTGGTGCTGGGAGACGAGCACGTTCTCGAGCACAGTCATGTTGGTGAAGAGCCGCAGGTTCTGGAAGGTGCGGGCGACGCCACGGTCGACGATCTGGTTCGGCTTGAGGCCAACGAGCGACTTGCCTTCGAAGCGCACATCGCCGGCATCGGGTCTGTACACGCCGGTGATGAGGTTGAAGATCGTGCTCTTCCCCGCCCCGTTGGGGCCGATGATCGAGACGATCTCGCCCTTGTCGACGCTGAACGAGACGTCGTTGGTGGCGAGCAGCCCGCCGAAGGCCTTGCTGAGGCGCTCGACTTCGAGCATCGCCATCAGGCGCTCCCCTCGCGGCTCGCCTGTGTCGGTGCGTCGGCCGCCGCGCCCGGGTTGAGGGCGGGGTTGCTCAGCCAGGCGTCCTGACGGCGCTCCTCGTCGGTCGGCTGCGAGCGGTCGTCTCCGAACAGCCTGCCCCAACTGAACTCGGTCCTGCCGACGATACCTTCGGGCCTGAACACCATGATCACGATCAGCAGCACGCTGAGGAAGATCGCGCGCATGCCGAAGCCGCGGAACGTTCCCTCCAAGAAAGCGGGGTAGAGGGTCGCGAGCACGACGCCGATCACGGCCAACAGCGCGGGCACCCACACGGTCGGGTGCAACCTAGGTCGCAGCCTCCTTAAGTTCCTGAAGGCCAGTGCGCCGGCCGCCGCGAGCGCGACCACGACAGACCCGATGTAGAGCCAGGTCTGAAGCGAGTACGTCTCCTCGAGCGGGTCGCCGTACTGCCTGACGAACACCACCAGAGCCGTGCCGAGCAGCACGCCGGTGATCGAGCCGGTGCCGCCCGCGCTGATCGCGACCAGGAAGAAGAACGTGAGCTGGAACAGGAAGTACTCGAGCCTGACGCCGGCCAGCCAACTGACCCACAGGCCGCCCGCGATGCCGGCGAAGAACGCGGACACGACGAAGCCGAGCACCTTGTGATACGCGAGGTTGACGCCCATGGCCTCGGCCGCGACCTCGTCCTCGCGGATCGCCTGCATGGCGCGGCCGTACGACGAGTACTTGATCTTGCTGATGACGAACACGGTGAAGGCCAGGAAGCCGAAGGTCCACCATACGCTCTTGCCGAAGGCGCCGTTGACGCCGGCGAAGCCGAGCGCGCCGTTGGTTATCGGCGAGAAGATGCGCGTCGAGGCCGATAGTCTGATGATCTCGCCGAAGCCGAAGGTCACGACGGCGAGGTAGTCGCCGCGCAGCCTCAGGCTCGGGAAGCCGACCAGGAGGCCGGCGAAAGCCGCCACGAAACCGCCTATCAACACGGCGCCGACGAACCGCACCCACTCGGTCTCCGGCGTCGTCAGCCCCGTCAGACCGAGCGAGTTGAACAGGTTGGTCATGCTCAGCGCCAGCGTCTCCTCCGTCATCGTGCTGCGGCCGGAGTTGACGATGTTCCTGCGCGACAGCTCGGACAGTGTCAGCAGACCCGTGGTGTAGCCACCGATGAGCATGAAGCCGTGGTGGCCGAGCGACAGGATGCCGAGGGTGCCGTTCACGAGGTTGAGGCTGACCGTGGCGATCCCCCAGATGGCGAACAGCGCCAGCGCCTGGGACAGCTTCGAGCTGCCGAGCCCGTCGAGGATGTAGAGGGCCACGGCGCCGAGCGCCATGGCGCCGAGGGTGAGCAGCAGGTTCCGCAGTCGACGCTTAGGGTCGATGGCGTCGAGCGGAGTCGGGGTCTTCGAGCGCGCTGCCATCAGACCTTCTCCGAGAGGTCTTCACCCACGATGCCGCTCGGGCGTATCAGCAACACCACTATCAGCAGGATGAAGGCGAAGGTGTCCTTGAACTCGGTGATGCCCTGGAAGTCCCCGGTGCGCGGGAACAGCGCGGTCAGGAACGACTCGGAGAAGCCGATCACCATGGCGCCTATCACCGCCCCAGGCAGGCTGCCGATACCGCCGATGACGGCAGCGGCGAAAGCCTTGATGCCAGGCAGGATGCCGATCACGGCGGGCTGGTTGAGGCTTCCGAAGTTGAGACCCCACATCGCGCCGCCCGCGGCCGCCAGCAGCGAACCGATGAAGAACGTCGTGGCTATGACCTTGTTGACGGAGACACCCATCATCTGCGCCGTCTCGGCGTCCTGAGCCGCGGCGCGCATCGCCCGGCCGAGCTTGGTGCGCGTCACGAAGTTGTGCAGCACCAGCACGAGAACGGCTGTGACGAGCGGGATCCCGAAGAACAGCCCGTTCGTCTGAACCACCTGGTCTCCGACGGGGATGCGGATCGCGTCGAGCAGGGCCGTGGGTGGTCTGAACGGCGTCTGCCTGTTGGTCAGCGTGAGCAGACCTAGGTTCTGCAGCAGGAACGAGACGGCGATGGCCGTGATCAACAGAGAGTTGCGCGGCGCGGTGCGCAGGGGTTGGTAGGCGAAGCGCTCGATGGTCACGCCGAGCACGCCCGTCGCCAACATGCTGCCGGCGAGTGCGCCCCAGAACGGCCAGGTGCCCGCCTGCAACAGGAAGAACAGCCCTATGAACGCGACGCCTGTCGCGCCCCAGGTGATGGGGTCTCGCGGGTGGGCTCTGAACAGCGCCACGAGGCGGTTGACCCCGAAAGCGAGGACGGCTGCGAGGAACAGCGCGGGAACCCAGCCGTACGGCGTGACGGTGAAGAGAAAATAGGTGGTGAAGGCTCCGACCATGAACACCTCGCCGTGCGCGAAGTTGATCAGGCGGATGATGCCGTAGACCATCGTGTAGCCGAGCGCGATGAGCGCGTACAGGCTGCCGAGCTTCAGCGAGTCGATGAGCGCCCTCAAGAAGAAGGCGCCGTTGAAACGCGCCTCCAAGTCCATCAGGTAAAGCATGCGCAGCACTATCAGCAGCAGCAAGCCACCGATGACGACGAACGGCAACCAACGTCTAGATCGGCGCGTTGAACCTAGGCTCGCGACTGACAAAGAGGACTCCCCTCGCTGTGTTGCTTGATCTGAAGGTGCTTTCCGGCTGTGGCCGCGTCAAGGATAACAGGAAGCGGGGGGACAGGTTTCGCATCCTGTCCCCCCGCGGAACGCCATCTACGCCGCACTACTGGCAGCGTAGCGAAGCTCTCTGTTACTCGGCGGTGCTGATACCGAACAGGGCGCTGGAGTTCCAGGCCGAGCCGTCGGTGCCGGGCACGTGGTAGCTGAAGAAGGCGATGGTGCGGTCGGCGGGCGTGCCGTCGGTGCCGGCGTAGGTGATCTCACCGGAGACACCGGGGAAGTTCTGCAGGCCCTGGAGCGCGGCGAGGACGGCGGCGGGCTCGACGGAGCCGGCGAGGCGCACGGCCTCGACCATGACGTTGAGCGTGTCGGCGCCCGAGAGGGTGAAGCCGTTGAAGTCGCTGGCGTCAGGGAACACGACGCGGAACTCGGTCGCGAACGCGGAGGCGCGTTCGGCGGCAGCGCCGGAGAGCACCTCAGAGCCACCGAAGCCGGTGAAGATGAAGCCGTCGAACGCAGGGCCGCCGCCTACGGGGCACTGCGAGTCGTCGGAGGCGTCGGCGCCGATGATCTGCTGGTCGAAGCCGGCAGCGCGCAGGGCGGGCACCAGGGTGGCGCCTTCGGCGCAGAAGCCCGCGAAGTAGATCACGTCGGCGGGAGTGCCGAGGACGTCGTTGATCTGCGCGGAGAAGTCGACGGTGTTGGCGACGTAGTCGACGACGACCGTGCTGCCGCCCAACGCCTGGAACTCGGCGTCGAAGAAGTTCGCGAGGCCGAAGCTGTAGTCGTCGTCCTGCTGGCGGAAGACGATGGCGTTGCTGGCGCCGAGGTCGTTGACCGCGTAGCGAGCGGCGACCTTGCCCTGGAAGTCGTCGGTGTACGACATGCGGAAGATCTTGTCGCCGACCTGGGTGGTCGCCGGGTTGGTGGACGCCGTGCTGATCATGATGATGCCGGCCTGCTGCAGCACTTCGGCGGCGGGGATGGCGTGCGTGGTCGAGATGGGGCCGAGGACGGCGAGCACGCCTTCGTCTACGAAGCGGTTGGCGCAGGCGACGGAGCCTTCAGCCGTGGTCGCGTTGTCGCAGACGGAGAGCTCGATATCGGCGCTGCTCAGCTGCATGGCGGCTTCGATGCCCTGCAGAGAGGTCGTGCCGATGGTGGCGAAGCGACCCGAGAGCTCGAGGTTGACCCCGAGGCGGATCGTCTGGGCGGCCGCGGCGCTGACGAGCAGCAGGACGACCGAAACGGCGAGGCTTCTGAGAATGAGCTTGTTCATACTCCTCCTAGGCTTGCGCGTGCTAATGGGCGCTGTCGGGTAGACAGCGCCATCGTATAACGCCCCTCCGCGAGCGCGTCAAGGCGAATGCGACGCTCAGGAGCCGCCCGTCGGGGTTGGTTAAGCGATGCTGAACGCCTCGCAGCGCGGGAGTAAGTCCATTGCACGTTGTACACGAGTCGACAGACGCATTGTCGATTGACAAGGCGCGCGCTCGCACTTCATTATTGATACGCGCACGGTGTACGCGCTGGCATGCCAAATCGGCATTTCTCGTGTTACGCCATGCAATCGGGCCCGCAGAGGCACCCTCCCGGAGGAGCAACCAGATGCCAACAACCGCCGCCGACGTACTCAAGCGCCTCAAAGACGAGAAGGTCAGGTTCCTGCGCCTGCAGTTCTCCGACATCCTCGGCCAGATCAAGAACATCGAGGTGCCGACCTCCCAGTTCGAGAAGGCGCTCGACGGCGAGATCATGTTCGATGGCTCCTCCGTCGAGGGCTTCGCTCGCATCGAAGAGTCGGACATGCTGCTCCGTCCCGACCCCGAGACCTTCCTGCTGCTCCCACCCGCCATCGAGGGTGCCGAGCGCGGCACGGTGGCGCGCCTCATCTGCGACATTGCGCTGCCCAACGGCGACCCCTTCAGCGGCGACCCTCGCTACGTGCTCAAGCGTCAGATCGAGAAGCTCAAGGCGCTGGGTTACGACGACATGTACGTCGGCCCCGAGCCCGAGTTCTTCCTGTTCCAGCGGACCCCGACCGGCGCCCCGACGACTGTCACCAACGACGCCGCCGGCTACTTCGACCTCGCGCCCGTCGACAGAGGCGAGGACGCCCGCCGCGACATGGTCAACGCGCTCGTCGAGATGGGCTTCGAGATCGAGGCCGCCCACCACGAGGTGGCGCCCGGCCAGCACGAGATCGACTTCAAGTACGGCCCCGCCGTCGCGACGGCCGACGCCATCCTCACGTTCCGCACCGTCGTCAAGCGCATCGCGCTCAACCACGGCTTGCACGCGACGTTCATGCCCAAGCCGGTCGGCGGCATCAACGGCTCCGGCATGCACGTCCACATGAGCATCTTCAAGAACGGCAAGAACGCCTTCTTCGATCCCAAGGGTCAGAACCAGCTCTCCACCATCATGGAGCAGTGGATCGGCGGTCTGCTCGACCACGCCGCCGGCATGGTCGCCGTCACCAACCCGACGGTCAACAGCTACAAGCGCCTCACCCCCGGCTACGAGGCCCCGACCAACATCGCCTGGTCGTCCTCGAACCGCAGCGCGATGATCCGCATCCCCGCGCGCCGCGGCAACAGCACCCGCGCCGAGCTGCGCATGCCCGACCCCTCCTGCAACCCGTACCTCGCGCTCGCGGTCATCGCCGGCGCCGGCATGGACGGTCTGAAGCGCAAGCTCACGCCCCCGCCCGCCATCTCGCGCAACATCTACGAGATGAGCGTGCGCGACCGCCGGCGTCACAAGATCAAGGAGCTGCCGTACACCCTGCGCGAGGCGATGGGCGCCCTCAAGCGCGACCGCGTCGTGACCGAAGCGCTCGGCGATCACGTCTACCGCAGCTTCGTCAACGCCAAGACCCAGGAGTACGACGACTACCGCATCTCGGTGCACGGCTGGGAGCTCGACCGCTACCTGGCAGAGTACTGAGCGGTCGGACCGAGCCGCGGGGCGTAAAGTCAGGGTCGTGACGCCCGCCGGTCCACAGCGAGTCGCCAAGAAGCTTCACAGGGTCGTAGGCATCGACCCCGGCTTGGCCAACCTAGGACTTGGAGCTATCGAGGAGGTGGGGAACGAGCCCCGCCTCCTCGGCTCCGTTCTGTTGACCACCAGACCGCGCGAATCGCAGGCGACGAGGTTGCAGAAGCTGAAGCTGTCCGTCGACGAGTTCATCGCCCATCACAGGCCCGACGCTCTCGCCGTCGAGGGCCAGTTCTTCCACCAGCAGCGCGAGGTCGCCTTCAAGGTCGGGCAGGCCGTTGGCGTGGTCCTACTGGCGGCGGCCGAGAGCGGTGTGCCGGTCTTCGAGTACGGACCCCTGCAGGTCAAGCAGGCGCTCGTCGGGACTGGACGCGCAGACAAGGCGCAGGTCGCTTACATGGTCAGAGCGTTGCTGAAGCTGAGCGCCGCTCCCGCGAGCAACCATGTCGCCGACGCCCTCGCCCTGGCGTTGACGCACCTGCAGCACAGGCGCGTGGCGGAGCTCGGTCGCACCAGCTAGCGTCTGGCGCGCGCGCGCCTGCGCCTCGCCGCCGCCGCCCGTGCGCTCTGCGCCGAGCCGGCGCGCCGGCGCGCTCTCGCAGCGCCGCTGGCGTGCCCGACATCGACATCGCCAGACTCCACGGCGGCCACGCGGTCCGCGTCCCACGGCGCGCCGCTCCTCACTCGAACGTCGAGGAGGGCGAGCGCGTGGTAGCCGTCGAGGTCGAGCACGAGTCCCTCGCGCGCCACCTCGTGCAACGAGCGGGCGAAGAGCGCCCCGCTGACGACATCTCGTCCGACCAGCCATGGGTCATTAGTATCGAGACCACCTGAAGCCAGCTCGTCGAGAAGTCGCGTGCCGATCAGGCCGCCTGCCGAAACGTCGTCGGGCACGCCCCCCCTGACACCGCCGTCGAGGCGCACCCTGACAGCTTCCGGAGCGTTGTTGACGACCACCAATGCCTGCTCGCCATCCGAGGCGTTGCTGAACGCGTAGACGCTCTCGGCGACGCGCCCGGGAGGATCGCCGCTGTGGGTAGCGTCGTAGAGGGCGAACCCCACGGCTGAAGCGAAGACGCGGCGACGGTGGAGCAGCGGCGCGATCTTGCGCCTGTGCTGGTCGCGGTACCAACCGTCGGGCCGCTCGGCGAGCCGTGGCGACCTGAACTCCATCCCGTACTTCTCGAAGAGTCCCTCGACCTGACCGTGCGCGAACAGCGGCAGGCCGGGCAGCGTCGCCAGCAGGACGGTGGCGGCCAACGCCTTGTCGCCCTTGCCGAAGGTCTCGGCGGCGCTCTCCTCGTCGGGGTTGCTGAGGTAGTTGACGAAGCGCTCGAGCACGCGCGGGTCGGCGGCGAGCGTCTCTCTGAGTATCGACCGGTACTTGGCGTTGTCCTCGTCGGCGAGCATGTGCATGAACGCGCTGTTGTAGACGCGGTGCATGCCCAGCTCGCGGACGAAGTAGCCCTCGAGCATCCAGAAAGCCTCCGCCAGCAGCAGCGTGTCGGGAGCCTCGACGGCGGCGCGCTCGACGACCTCGCGCCAGAACTCGTGCGGCATCGCGGCCTCGAACGCCTCCTCCGACGCTCCGAACCGCGAGCGCGACGGCACGCCGTCACTGGCACCCGGCGCCGGATGCCACAGACGTCTCACGTGGCGCTTGGCGAGCGTCATCGCGGCGTCGAAGCGCACGATGCTGAACTGCCGGCACACCTCGACGATCTTGTCGATCACCGCCTCGCGCGTCTCCGGGTTGAGGAAGTCGAGCTGGGCGGTGTCGTTCCACGGCATGGCGGTGCCGTCGTTGCCGTGGAAGATGTAGCGCCGCGCGCCGGTAGCAGGGTCCAAGCGTTCGAACACGACAGCGGCGTCGGTGCCCTGGTAGTAGCCGTCCTCGATCCTGACCTCGATGCGCGGGTCACCCGAGACGTCAGGGCCGGAGAAGCTGTAAGCGGAGTAAGGCGGGCTCGCCACTTGCACGAAGCGCTCCGGATGCTCGATCATCCAGCGCCCATCGATTCCGGTGTGATTGGGGACCATGTCGCAAGCGAGGCGGATCCCGCGTGCGGCGGCGCGCCGCCTCAGGTTCTCGAGCGCCTCTTCCCCACCGAGCTCGGCCGCGACCACGTAGTCGTCGACGGCGTACGCGCTCGCCTCCGCTTCAGGCTGACCCCTGAGCCGTTTGATCGTCCTCGAGGCTCGACTGCGCTGCCAGATGCCGATCAGCCACAGGCCATCCATGCCGTCCTCGGCGAGGTCGTCGAGCGCCTGATCAGGAACCTGGTCGAGCCTCTCGATGGGGCACCCCAGCGCCTGCGAGAGCTGCGCCAGCCACACGAACGCGTTCTTGGCTACCAGCACGGTGCGACTCATCCATTCGCGGTCGTTCGAGAACGCGCTGGGGCCGTCACCGAGGGCGCCCCACCCACCGAACCCCTGAGCCTGAGGGCGCCCCTCGCGCGTCGCCAGGTGAGCGAGGTAGCTGTCCTCCTCCGCGATGACGCCGAGGGTCTGCTCCACCTGCCGCAAGAGCGCGGCTAGGTCGGCTCTCAGCAGCGGAGCCCAGATGCGTAGCGCGGTGCGTAGTTGCTCGGCCAGGGAGCCGGGATGCTGCCGCTGCGGCGCCAGCAGCAAGTCCAAGAGGCTGTGGCCGGGTGTGCTCGCGTCGCCAGGGTCGGCAGCAGTCGGCAGCGGCGCCCCGAGGACCCTGGCGACCTCGGCCAGTACCGGCTCGAGCGGTCCATCGCGAAGGTCCTCGAACGCGAACAGACCGCGCAAGGGCTCGAGCGCAGGGTTGCCGTCCGCGAGATCGAGCAACAGCAGCTCTTCCCACGCCGCGTCGAACCCACCAATGAGGTACTCGGCCGGGGTCAGGTCGCGCTTCGCCACCGCAGGCGGCGGGAACGCCTGCGTGAACCGCGTGAGCGCATCGTTGGTGTG
Organism: uncultured bacterium; assembly: GCA_964392895.1. Taxonomy (GTDB): domain Bacteria; phylum Deinococcota; class Deinococci; order Deinococcales; family Trueperaceae; genus CAYMRL01. Next base: position 620,324 of record CAYMRL010000001.1, on the reverse strand, counting down.
CCCGATCAGGTGAGGCGCTCGCAGAGCCGCGCTCACCGCCGCCACCTGCGCCTCGTGTGCCGCGATCAGCAGGTGAGCCAGCTCATGCAGCAGCACGGCGGCGGTGAGCATCCCAGCGGTGACGCCCGCCGCGGGTCCAGCGCCGGCGTCGCGACGCAGCGACGCAGCCAGGCGCTCGGCCTCACCGAAGTCGAGGTCGACGAGACGGCCCGCCACTCCGAAGGCGTCGGTGGCGATGTCAAAGCGCTCGCGAGCCTCTCTTCTGACGTGAAGGAAGCGTCGGCTCGGGTCTGTCGGAAGGCTTCGCACGTTCGGTGAGTCTGAGCTTAGCACTGGCCCAGCCAGGGACCTTTCACGCGTTCTCAGACGCCGTTGCGGTACGCTCGCGACGAGCCATGCACCCGCAGACCCGATCCCGCCACCCAACTAGACGCAACTTCGCCGGCCGGTCGAGGGTCGCGGCCGTCTGCTTGTCTCTGCTGCTCGGGGCTTGCGCGGGCGAGCTCAGCACACAGACAGAGGCGCTCAGGCTGTTGACAGCCGAGCTGCCCGAGGCCGTCGTGAACGAGCAGTACAGCGCACCGCTCATCGCGACGGGCGGGTTGAGACCTTACGAGTTCACGCTCGAGTCGGGTCGGCTTCCTGCTGGGCTCAGCCTCGTCAACGGCAACCTGCAGGGTGTACCGACGCAGCTCGGGGTGCACAGCTTCACCGTGCGCGTGTCCGATGCGAACCTCTCCCAGTTCATGAACGATTACGAACTGCGGGTCGTAGAGGTCCCGCCCACGGCGCTGACGTTGAGGGTGCCGGAGACCGAGGTGCGTTCGGCGCTGACGCTGAGGGCCCGCGTCACCGAGGCACGGGCGCTGCGCGGACTGCGCACCGTCATCACCTGGGATCCCGCCGCCTACCAGCTGCGCGAGGGAAGCGTCACGGCGGTCCGGCGCGGCCTGGCGCTGTTCCACGAGTCGGAGCCGGGCGTGCTGCGGGTCGACCTCGCCGTCCTCGCAGGTCAGGGACCCGGCGCGAGCAGCGACGTGAGCGCCGCCGCCGACCTGTTCAGCTTCGTGCTCGAGCCGCTGCAGCCGCCTGCGCAGATCGCCGTGTCGGCCCTGACCGAGTTCGTGTCGACGCGCTCGAGCGTCCAGAGCAGTGAGGTGGCCGAGACCGTCGAAGGCGCCCCAGCCGCCAGGCTCGCGCTGGCGCGCACCGGCTCGCAGCCGACCACAGACGGTTCCGAGCCCCAAGAGCCGAGCGGCGGCTCAGATGGCGAGCCGGGCAACGAACCAGGCGACGAGCCTGAGGACGAACCTGGGGACGCACCTGAGGACGAGGGTCCAGGCAAAGGCTCTGACGGAGACGACGGATGACCCTGACTCGCCTTGCCTTCGCCCTGCTCGTCGTGGCGTGCCACTGGGCCGGCGCCACCGCCTACAGGAGCCTGACCGCGGCCGAGACGTTGCTGACAGCCGAGAGCGTCGTGGTAGCCGCGGTGCTCGACATGGAGGCTCAGTCGGACGGCGACCTCGTCTGGACGCTGGTCAGGTTCGAGGTCGAGATGACCGTCGAGGCTTCCGAGGACGAACCGGATCCGGAGGAAGAAGAGGCGCGTCAGAGCGAGGAGCTAGAGCTGGAGCTCAGGTTCCTCGGCGGATCGCTGCCGAGCGGCGCGGCTCTGCTCGTCGCAGGGATGCCGACGTTCTCCGTCGGGGAGCGAGTGATCCTCGCTTTGCAGGAGGGCTCGGGGCTGGCATCGCCGCTCGTCGGTTTCGAACAGGGTCTGTGGCGGCTCGCCGATGACGGAGCCGTCGATGCGTCCGGTCTCTACCTCGGGCTGGTGCGTGCGGCGGGCGCGACTGACGGTGTCGATGGCGGCGCGAGCGGCAGCGACGCACAGCTGACCCTGGCGCGCTCTGACGTGCCGACGGGAGTCACTGAGCTGCTCGCAGCGATAGCGAGACTGCGCGCGGGCGATACCAGCCTGGCTCGACCCAGCGCCGAAGATCCGGCGGTCGGTCCCTCGCAGGAAGGAGACGGCGAGGCGGAAGGCGGGGAGCTGATCACCCAGCAGATCGGCCGCTATCTGGTCGACGAGCTGGGCGGCCCTCTCCTGCTCGGCGACGAGTTGGCAGCAGCGGCAGCGGCTTGGACGGCGTTGGCGCCCGAGCTGATCCGGTTCGTCGACGATCCTGACGCGACCGCGCTGTTCGCCTACGGCGCTCCCGACCTGTTCGATGGCGACACGTTCGCGCTGACGCTCGTAAAAGGCGGCAACAGCCGCTCGCTGATCTCGCCCGCTGCCGGCGACATGCTGCGTGCCGCCCTGAGGCACGAGCTCGGACTGGTCCTCGGGCTGCCCGAGACCGCGGGCAGCGGTCCGCTGCCGCGCGCCCTCTCCGGTCCGGATCACGCGCCAGGCGACGCCGAGCTGACAGCGCTGATCGCGCTCGCTTCGGCTGTCCAGGGCGACCTCGACGGCGATGGCCGCGTCGACCTCTACGACCTGTTGGCGTTCGCGGCTCGCTTCGGCAGGACGGGCGTCAACGACCCGGCCGACCTCGACCGCGACGGCGTCGTGGGAGAGGCGGATCTAGAGTTGCTGCGCTCGCTCTACGAGTTCCAGTCGCCCGGCTCGACCGACTGACGGACCGCTCAGTGCTCGGTATGAGCCTCGACACCGGCCGAGGGTAGGTAGAGCACGACTATCTCCTGCTCGCCACGCGCGAACAGCAGCGTGCCCGAGCCGTGCGGCACCAGCAAGCTGTCGGTGAACGAGCCGAGCATCTGGCCCGGTAGCATCGCGACCAGGCTCTCCTGCGAGTCGCGTGTGCGACCCCGATACTGCCTGACCGTGATCTTCTGACCGTTCAGCTCGAACGACAGCGGCTCGCCGGTCAGCACCTGCAGCTCGTGGTCGGTCGCTCCGGAACGCTCGATTATCGTGGCGGTGTCGGTCGGGTCGACCATCACCGCCTGCACCATCCTGTCGACGAGCTTGCCGATGACGTCGTCCGCCAGCAGTAGCTCCGAAGCCCGCGCCGCGCCGCGCAGCAGGCCGTCGAGCGCCTGGCGGCGGCTCGGAGCCCGCGAGATCACCGTGTTGGCGCGCGCCAGCGCCTGCACGACGATCTCCTGCGGCTCGCCCCTGACCATGTTGGCGATGACCTTGAGGACCGTCAGCAGCTCCTCGCGGCTGGGGCTGCTCAGCACCTCGAACACCACCAGCGCCTCTGCCAGCCTGACAGCGAGCGTGCGCCCCTCGTCCTTCAGGCGCAGGTGCACGTAGTCGCCCTCGCGGAAGACCCCGAGCCGCACATGCCCGAGGTGAACGATCTGCGCACCGTTCATCTCCACCTCGCGACCGTCGACGAAGAGGTTGCGCACCCCGCCGGCGGCGGACAGAGCGATGTCGTGCCCGCGCAGGCTCAGCCTCACCGGGCCGACCAGCTTGACGGTTATCGCCGAGGTCTGCGGGTCCACCCTGTCGGTGCGCAACGCCGGGTTGACGCCGAACAGCACACCGCCCTCGAGCTGCGGCGCGCTGGCGTTGCCACCGACATAAGTAGGCAGGTAGTCGGCAAGCCTGTCGAAGAAGACGTGCACCAGCTCCTGCATCATCTGCGTGTCGCGCTGATACGCCTGCGCCTCGCTGCGCTCGAGAGCCGTGACCTCGATCAGACGCCGCTCCAGCTCGCGCCGCTGCGCGGCGCGCTGGTCGTCGGGCAGCCGCTCGCGCGCCAGCTCCTGCATCGCGAGCCTCAGCTGCTTGCTGGAGAGCGTGCGCGAGTCGAGCGAGGAGGTGCGGCCGGCGTAGGGGTCGGCGGCCACAGCGAGGGCGGCTTGCCTGATCATCGGCAGAGCCTGACCGTCGGGAACGCTGAGCGAGGGGTAAGGGCTGCCGTCGCGACCGAGCGTCATGATCACGTTGACGAGCTCGCGCGCGATCTCGGAGAGCGAGTCGAGGTCTGACAGCGAGACGAGCGGATCGCCGATCGGCGGGATCGGCTCGAACACCTTGAAGCCGCGCATGCCGCTCTCGGTCAGGAACGTCGAACGCTCGGTGTTGCGCCTGAGGTTGTTGAGCGTGGCGAATACGACGCGCGCCGTGTACCTGTCGCGCTCCGAGCGCCAGGCCGCGGCCAGGCGCTGGACGTAAGCGTCCAGGTCGTCCCACCAGACGCGCCGCGCTAGGCGCAGCAGCACCGCGTTCTCCTCGCGCTCCTCCGGCGTCTGATGGACCGCCGGCGCGGCGGCTTCCACGGCGAGCTCGACCTCCTCGACGTCGCCGATCATCAGCGAGCCGAGCTCCGGCGTGCCGCTACCGGTCGGGAGCGCGGGGGCGCCCGAGCTGCCGCCGAACGAGCTGAGGCTGTGCTTCAGCCTGTCGAAGCGCTGCCGCTCGGCGCCGCTCAGCCTGTCGCGTTCACGCTCGAGATGGTTGACCAGGTCCCACAGCGATGCGTTGCCACCCCTGACGGGGCGGCGGGCCCTGAAGTCGTCGATCTTGTACTCGAGCAGCTCGAGCACGACACCTTCGAGGTGCGGCATACGTGCTCATCTTAGCGTCGCGCGGCCGCCACAGGCAGTGTGCGAATCCTCACCTGCCCAGGTCCGCGCGTGGCAAGCCGCAGCTAGGCCAGCACTCGTCCCAGGCGAGCCACAGCCTCGAGCGCCACGTCCTCCCCTATCGTCAGCGGCGGGAGGAAGCGGATCACGTTGGCGCCTGCGTTGGTGGTCAGCACGCCTTGCCGGCGCAGGGCCGCCATGATCGGCGTGGCGTCCTGGTCGAACTCGATGCCTATCAGCAGCCCCCGTCCCCTGACGGCGGTGATCCGGGAGCTGTTCAGGCCGCGGATGGCTTCGACGAGCTTGCTGCCGAGGCGCGCGGCGTGGCCCATCAGGTCGTGCGTCTCGATCTCCTCGAGGACGGCGAGACCCGCAGCCGCAGCCAGCGCGTTGCCGCCGAAGGTGGTCCCGTGACCGCCCTTAGGCATCTTCAGCGCGACCTCCTCTGTCATGACGACGGCGCCGATCGGCACGCCGCCACCCAGCCCCTTGGCGAGGGTGACGATGTCGGCCCTGACGCCGGAGGGCTCGCTGGCGAGGAACGTGCCGGTGCGACCGACTCCTGACTGGATCTCGTCGAGGATCAGCAGGGCGCCGCTGGCGTCGCAAGCGCTCCGAGCGGCGCGCAGGAACTCGTCGCTCACCGGCCTCACGCCGCTCTCGCCCTGGATCGGCTCGAGCAGGACGCCCGCCGTGTGCTCGTCCACGGCGCGCTGAAGACCGGCGACGTCGTCGGCGTCCACGAACTCGACCTCGAACGGATAGGGGCCGAACGGCTCGCGGTACTTCGGCTCCCAGGTCAGCGGCAGCACGCCGAGCGTGCGCCCCGAGAAGCCCCGTCTGACGGCGACGAAGCGTCCGCGGCCGGTGGCGGCGCGCGCCCACTTGAGCGCGCCCTCGTTGGCCTCGGCGCCGGAGTTGGCGTAGAACACGCGCGTGTAAGGAGCGCCGCACAGGCGGATCAGCCTCTCTGACAGCAGCGTCCGCGGCTCGGTGACGATGTACTGGGGGCAGGTGATGAGCTTAGCCGCCTGGTCGGCGATGGCCGCCACCAGGCGCGGGTGCGCGTGCCCGAGGCTGGCGACGGCTATACCGGCCAGCATGTCTATGTACTCCTTGCCGTCGACGTCGTAGACCAGAGAGCCGCTGCCGCGCTCGAGGACGAGGTCGGGGGCCCACAGGCCGCTGTTGTGCGCCCTCTCGCGCTCGAGCCACGAGCTCGTCTTCGAAGCTTCGACGCTGTCTGCCACTGCCCGGCTTGACATCGACTCCTCCTTCAGGATCCGACGGCGACGAGGCACAGGGGCATCTCGCCACGACCGTCGAGGTTGAGCAGGTCGGTTAATTCGTCGTCGTAGAAGTCGGCGACGAACTGAGCCGCCAACCCCAGCGACGCGCAGGCGAGCACGACGTTCTGAGCGGCCGCGCCGGCCTCGAGGTAGAGGTAGCGGTAGGCGCGCCCGCCCTCGGCGCTGCGGTGCCGCTGAGGCACGCCCGTGAAGCAGAGCACCGCCGCCTGGGCACCGAGATCGAGCGGTGCCAGCAGCGAGTCAGCCAAGCGCAACGACGGATCGCCCGTCGAGAGGTGGGCGAGGCTGTGCTCGCGCGGGTCGTAGTGGTAGATCCCGGCGAAGATGTCCTGCACCTGCCTGGCCAGCACATAGGTCTCCAAGGAGGAGACGCCCTGGGCGCTTAGATGGACGCGGTCGCGCTCGCGTGTGAACCCAGCGGCGCACCACATCAGCTGCGAGAGCTGCGCCTGCTTGATCCGGCCGCCTTCGGCCATGCCGCCGCGCTCGGTCGACATCGTCGTCCACATGCCTGAGCCGCCCTTCAGCTGCGGCTGGGGCAGGTGGGCGACCTCGGCGGGGTTCGCGTAGACCTTGAACGGCGGCGCGACGCGACTGCGCGCGCCCGGCAACTGGCCGCGCTTGAACTTCGTCTGGTGGTGGAACTCCGCGCCGATGGGACGCGGACGCTTGGAACTCAAGTCTGGTCTCCCTGGCAGCTGCTAGCTAGCCGCCCCCTGAACTGCGGAGTCTAACACCGCCGCCCGGTACGCTTAGGGTCGCCGATGAGCCGCGCGAAGCCAACCGCGCCGGGCGCGCTCCCAGGAGGGCGACTTTGAGATCTGACGCAACCGCCTTCGAGCTACGGGTCCGCTTCGCAGAGACCGACCAGATGGGCATCGCCCACCACAGCGCCTACGTCCTGTGGTGCGAGGCCGCGCGCGTCGAGTGGCTGCGCGAGCGCGGCCTCAGCTACCGGGAGATGGAGGACAGCGGCCTGTCGCTGGCCGTTGCCGGCATCGAGATCGAGTACCGCGCCGCCGCGCGCTTCGACGATCTGTTGGTGGTGCACACGCGCGCCACCGAGGTCAAGAGCCGCAGGGTGAGCTTCGAGTACCAGATCGAGCGGCCCGCTGACGGGGTCCGCATCGCCACGGCGCGGTCCATCCACGTGCCGACGGGTCGCGACGGGCGCGCCACGCGGATAGGCAAGCGCTGGCTGGCTCCGCTCATGAAGATGGTGGGGCGCGCGCCGTAACCGCGTCTATAATCGGTAGCGATACGCGTTGGCACGAGCCGCCGCCGGCGGAGCGCCAGGCGGCGAGGTGGATGGTGCCAGAGACCCTGACGACAACACTTGCGAGCAGACGAGCGGCCGAGAAGATCGTCGCGACGGCCCTCACCTTCGACGACGTGCTGCTGGTGCCGGCGCACAGCTCGGTGCTGCCGCGCGATACCGACCTGTCCGCACGCTTCTCGCGCTCGATCGAGCTGAAGCTGCCGCTCGTCGCCGCGGCCATGGACACCGTCACCGAGACGCAGATGGCGATCGCGATGGCGCGCCAGGGCGGCATCGGCGTCATCCACAAGAAGATGTCGGTGGAGGCGCAGGCGGAGATGGTCCGCAAGGTCAAGCGCTCGGAGTCCGGCATGATCGTCGACCCGATCACGCTGGGTCTCGGCGCGACGGTCGGCGATGCGGAGGACCTGATGCGCGAGTACCGCATCAGCGGCGTGCCGATCGTCGAAGCGAACGGACGCCTCGCCGGCATCCTCACCAACCGCGACATGCGCTTCGAGACCGACATGAGCAAGAGCGTCACCGAGCTGATGACCGCCACCGACCTGGTGACGGTGCCGGTCGGCACGACGCTCGAGGGCGCGCGCGAGATACTCAAGCACCACAAGGTGGAGAAGCTGCTCGTCGTCGACGACGCCTACAGGCTCAAGGGCCTCATCACCATCAAGGACATCACCAAGCGCCAGGAGTACCCGAACGCCGCCAAGGACTCGCTCGGGCGGCTACGGGTGGCTGGAGCCGTCGGCGTCAGCCAGGACCTCGAGAGCCGCGCCGCCGCCCTGGTCGAGGCGGGCGTCGACGCGCTGGTGCTCGACAGCGCGCACGGCCACTCGCAGGGGATACTCGATGCGCTCGTCTACCTCAAGGAGACGTACGCCATCGATGTCGTGGCCGGCAACATAGCGACGCCCGAGGCAGCGCAGGCGCTGATCGAGCGCGGCGCCGACGGCGTCAAGGTCGGAGTCGGGCCTGGAAGCATCTGCACGACTCGCGTGGTCACCGGCGTCGGCATGCCGCAGCTGAGCGCGGTCCTCGCGATCTCCGAGGTGACCGCCGCCGCCGGCGTGCCTTTGATCAGCGACGGCGGCATCAACTTCTCGGGCGACGTCGCCAAGGCGTTGGCGGCCGGCGCCGACACGGTGATGATGGGTTCGATGCTGGCAGGTACCAGCGAGGCGCCCGGCGAGGAGATCTTGCGCGACGGCCGGCGCTACAAGGCGTACCGCGGCATGGGCAGCCTCGGAGCGATGGCGGGCGGCAGCGCCGACCGCTACTTCCAAGACGGCGCCGCCAAACCCGAGAAGCTGGTGCCTGAGGGCATCGAGGCGATGGTCGCCTACAAGGGACCGGTCGGCGAGGTCGTCTACCAGCTCGCAGGCGGTCTGCGCTCTGCGATGGGCTACTGCGGCGCGCCCGACCTGCCTACCTTGCGGCGCGAGGCGCGCTTCGTGACGATCACGCAGGCGAGTCTCAAGGAGTCCCACCCGCACGACGTGGAGATCACCAAGGAAGCGCCCAACTACTCGCTGTCGCGGCGCTGAGGGCACAGCCACGGACGAGCGAGACGAGCTAGAGCGCCAGCTCCTGCTCACCGCTCGGCTCCATGGCCATGAAGCGGTCGACGACGGGCTCGACACCGAACTTAAGAGCGTGACTGAACGGACTCAGCACGCGCTCGCTCGGCGCTCCCAGCGGCAAGAGATGCGCGCCCAGGCGCTGGAACTGCTGGCGCGTCTTGGCGTCTTTGCGGCTCAGAGCCGCCGCGCTCTTCGTGCGCAGCCTCTCGAGGCTGATGTCGAGGTGCCGGCGGGCGCGGGCCACGGTGCCGCCCAAGGTCGGGTCGACCCCGTCGACCGACGCCAGCAACTCCGCGTACGAGCTCTCGATCGTCTGGGTGGCACGGCTGAACGCAGAGGCGTGGCCGTGCCGCTCTAGCAAGACGCGGGCGAGTCTCCCCTCCGGGTCGCGTCGGAACTCGGCGGCGCTCAGCCCGAGCGACTTGAGCAGACGCGCGCTGACCGGCTCCAAGAGGGTCATGGAGGCGCGCAGCCAGGCCAGCGGCATCGCGACGCCGTGGAACTCGTAGACGTCGCGCAGCTGCGCGACGTACCTGAGCTCGCCCGGCCCCAGCACGAACACGGCCGTCGGCAACAACGCGTCTTGGGTGATCGGCCGCAGCCCCGCTGCCGGTGTGATCACGGTCGGGTCCGCCGCCAGCATGTCGAGCAGCTCGGACGTGCTGAAGTGCCTGCCCTCGGCCGTGAAGCCCTTGCCCGAGCGCTTGAGCAGCGTCCTGCGAGGGCCCTGCTCGCCCGGCAGCTCCACGAACAGGTTGGTGGCGTCGGCTGCCCGTCCCAGCTGAGGCTCGTAACCGAGCAGCTTCAGCCTGTCGCCGGCGTCGTTGACAGCCCGCGGGGTCACAGCCGGCTCTTCCAGCTCGCGCGCCAGCAGCTGCGAGAAGCCCTGAGCCACCGCCGGCTCCAATGGGTCGACGAGCACGAGACCGTGCTCGCCGAGGAGGCGGTAGAGCGTCGCACCGAACCAGTCGGCGAACGAGGTGGCTCGCGCCAGCGCGTCCTGCAGCAGGTCGACGACCTCGTCCTCGAACCGCGAGCGCGGCGCCAGCTTGGCGAAGGCCACCCTGACGGCGTCGAGCTGCGCGCCGCTCGCCGGGATGCGGCCCGCTGCGATCCCCTCCGGCAGAGCGACCGCCACGCGCCTCAGGCAGCCGGAGCCGTCGAGCAGGTAGGTGTGATCGATCTCGGCGGCGTCGTGGTCCTGACTGGCCAGCCAGAACAGCGGGACCACGGGGCGCTCGGGTGTGTCGAGTCGACGCGCCAGCACGATGGCGGTGGCGGCCTTGGCGAGCGTGTAGCTAGGACCCAGCAGCAAGCCCGTCTGCTGGCCGGTCACGACGGCCATGGAGCCGGGCTGGGCCAACTTCTCGATGTTGGCGAGCGCTGCCCGCGGGGCGCCGAGGCGCTCGGCATGTGGCCGCAGCGCGGCCGCCAGTGCAGATCGATCCTGGTGGCGAGGCAACCTGAGCGCCGCCGCCAAGTCGCCGTCGCGCAGAGCGAAGAAGTCGGAGAGCACTCCCGTGCGGTAGGCGGCCTGGAAGTCGGGGCCAGCAGGTTGTGCTGGTTGAGAGGGCTGTGCAGTGGGCACGGCGCAGCATAACTAGGGCGCGGCCGCAGCCGTGCGTACGAGCCGACGCAGGCGAGCGCGTCAGGGCAGTCGTGTTAGACTCTCGGCGGCCGCACGAGCGGCGAATATCTAGACGACCCTCGAATCTATGCTCGTCAACACAGACCCGATCCCCAACGGACCCTACTCCGATGTCGTAGTGCTCATCGACGTCCTGAGGACCGGGACCGTCGCCCCGCTGCTGTTCGACAGAGGCGTCGAGTCGGTCTCGATCTCGCCGAGCATCAAGCGCGCCAGGTCCGAGGCCGGTCCGGGCGTGAGGCTCGTCGGTGAGCGTGGTGGGGTTCCACTCGAAGGCTTCAACCACGGCAACTCGCCTATGGAGCTCACACGCGTCGACTTGGCCGGCTTGGACGTCGTCCTCGTCTCGGAGAACGCTCCGCGCGTGATGAGCGAGGTCGACAGCGCCAGGCACGTCCTGCTCGCTTCGCTCTACAACGCCTCACAGGTCGCGCGGCTGGCGACGGAGCTGACGCAAGGGCGTATCGACGTCGTGTGCTGCGGTTTCAGAGGCACGCCCGACATCGACGACCTGCTGGCGGCAGGCGTCATCGCCGCCGAGTTGGGAGTCGACCTCGAGGCCGCTAGCGGCTCGACTCGGCTCGCGACCAGCCTCGTCAGGTCGTTCCCCGACCCGCTCGAGGCCCTGTGGCAATCGACCTGCGGCACCTACCTGAGGGCGCTCGGGCAGGAGCGAGACCTGGCGTTCTGCGCAGCCGTCTCGGTATCGCAGTCGGTGCCGCGGCTGCAGACGATCGTCGCGGGCGGCGACGGCCCCATGTACAAGTTCACCGCCGCCGCGCGGTGAACGAGTGGCCCGACGGCCGCCTGACGCCGCAGGAGACGCCGGCCGACCCCGACTCCACGCGTCCGATGCGCGTCTACCTCCTGGGCCTGCCTATCGACTGGATCACCTTGGAAGGCGCCTGCGACTGGATCCTGGCCGCGCTGCGCTCCGAGGGCGCGGGCGGCCCGGACGCCGAAGGGCCTCGCGAGCCGGCGCGGCTGGTCGTGACCCTCAACCCGGAGATCGTGGTGCGCTCGCGCTCAGAGGACGGACTCGCCAAGGCTCTGCATAGGGCCGACCTGAGCGTCGCTGACGGCGTTGGCATCACCTGGGCCGCGCGCCGCGCCCGGCACCCGCTGCCCGGCAGGGTGCCAGGCATCGACCTGGTGCGGCGGGTGCTGGAGGTCGGCGGCGCCGACGTTAAGGTCTACCTGCTCGGCGGCAAGCCTGGGGTCGCGTTCCGGGCCGCCGAGGCGGTGACGAGCACGACGAGTGCGCACGTGGTCGGCTGGCGCGACGGCTACTTCAGAAGGCCGGAGCAGGTCGAAGGCGTGTGCCGCGAGATCCGTGACAGCGGGGCGAACCTGCTGCTGGCAGGCCTCGGCGAGGACCAGGAGCGCTTCTTGCACGAGAACGGCTCGCGCCTCGGCGTGAAGGTGATGGTTGGTGTCGGCGGGACGCTCGACGTGTGGGCGGGCGAGGTCAGACGCATGCCGGCCTGGACGTCGCGGCTCGGGGTCGAGTGGCTCTTCAGGGTCGTCAGCGACACGCGCCGATGGCGCCGCGTGCCGAGGCTGATCCGCTTCGTGATGCTGGTGCTCACCAGGACCAGGCGCTAGGCCGGTCGCGCGGTCAGTCGAACGCGAGCGCAGCCTGCTCGAGGTTGTCCTTGTGGGTCTCGTCGCCAGGGTGACCTGCCGGGTACGAGCCGTTGAAGCAGGCGAGGCACGTCGACGCCAGAGCGAGCGAGCGCTTGAGCCCAGCCTCGCTGAGGAAGTGCAGCGAGTCGGCTCCGATCTTCTGACGGATCTCGTCGATGCTGAGGGTCGACGCCACCAGCTCCTTGCGAGCGGCCGTATCGATACCGTAGTAGCACGGGTAGCGGATCGGCGGGCTAGAGACCCTGAAGTGGATCGCGCGCGCGCCGGCGTCCCTCAGCAGCTTCACGATGCGTCCCGATGTCGTGCCCCTGACTATCGAGTCGTCGATCAGCACCACGCGCTTGCCCCTGACCGCGGAGGTCGGGGCGAGCTTCAGCTTGACCTTGAGATCGCGCGCGTCCTGGGTCGGGCTGATGAAGGTGCGGCCCGCGTACGGCGACTTGTACATCCCGATGTCGTACGGGATGCCGCTGGCCCGCGCGAACCCGACCGCGGCGGCGAGTCCGGACTCTGGCACGCCAACGACCAGGTCGGCCTCGACCGGGGCCTCGCGCGCCAGCTCCTCCCCCATGCGCAGCCGCGAGTCGTGCACCTCGACACCGTCCAAGCGCGAGTCGCCGCGCGCGAAGTAGATCCACTCGAACGCGCACGGGGTCGGCTTGGGAGTGAGGACCTGGTAGGAGTGGAGCCCGGCGTCGTCCGCCACCACCAGCTCGCCCGGCGCTACGTCCCTGACGAACTCGGCGCCTATCACCTTGAGCGAGGACGGCTCGGAGGCGAACACGTGACCGCCGCGGTAGCGGCCGATGACGAGCGGCCTGACCCCGTTGCGGTCGCGCAGCGCGATCACCTGGGAGCGGTCCATCAACACCACTGCGAAGCCGCCCTCGAGCTCGGCCATCGCCCGCTCGGTGGCGCGGCGCAGGTCGAGGTGGCTGTAGCGGGCGATGAGGTTGATCATCACCTCGCTGTCGTTGGTGGTCTGGAAGACAGCCCCCTCGTCGAGCATGCGAGCGCGCATCTCGCGGGCGTTGGTGAAGTTGCCGTTGTGCGCCAGCGCCAGCAGGCCCTTGTTCGACCTGACGGTCAGGGGCTGCGCGTTGAACGGCAGGCTCGAGCCCGTGGTCGAGTAGCGCGTGTGGGCGATCCCGACGCGGCTGCTTGGGAAACGCAGCTTGGCGAGTCGCTCCTCAGAGAACACCTCGGTGACGATGCCCATGTCCTTCTCTATGCGGAACTCGTCTTGCGAGGCGACGCAGATCCCGCACGACTCCTGACCGCGGTGCTGCAGCGCGAAGATGCCGAGCTGAGCCAGAGTCGCGACGTCGTCGGCATGCGGCAGCTGTATGCCGAACACGCCGCACTCCTCGACGGGTTTGTCCAAGTCGTGCTCGGTCGGCTCTGGCATCGCCCTCAGCCTAACGCCGTGGCGAAGGTGGCATCGTAAGCGTGGGCTAACTCGGTCAGCGGCACCGTCAGGAGGACCCGGTCGCCTTCGGCGTTCGTCAGCGTCAGGGCGGTGCCTGAGACCGCTCCGAGCCGCGTCGCCCGCACCGCCCCGTCCGCGGCCGCAGCCTTCAGAGCGCCCTCGCGCTCCGGAGTCACCGCGACGACGATGCGCGCCGCGCTCTCGCCGAACAACGCCTCGTCAGGACGCCCAGTGGCGCCATCCGGCGCGACAGCCGCGATCCCGAGCCCGTCGCCGAGCGCCATCTCGGCCAGCGCCACGGCCAGCCCACCGACGCCGACGTCGTGGGCGGTGTCGACGGTGCCGGCAGCGATCAGGGCGCGCACCAGGGCCTGCACCCTGGCCTCGGCCTCGAGATCGAGCGGCGGCGGCGCGCCGGCTTCCAGAGCGTGAACCCGGTAGAGGTACTCGCTGGCGCCCAGCCGCCCGGCGTCGTCACCCAGCAGGTAGACGAGGTCACCCTCGCGCTTGAAGGAGCTGGTGGCCCGCCTGGTCACGTCCTCGAGAACTCCGACCATCCCCACCGTCGGCGTGGGGTGGATGGCGACCTGCCTGCCGTGCTCGCGGTACTGGTTGTAGAGGCTGACGTTGCCGCCGGTGACGGGGGTGTCGAGCGCGAGGCAGGCGCGGCTCAGACCCGCGACGGCGCGCTCGAGCTGGTAGTAGACCTGTGGCTCGGTCGGGTTACCGAAGTTGAGGTTGTCGGTTATCGCCAGCGGCCTCGCTCCCACGCAGCTGATGTTGCGCGCGGCCTCCGCGACGGCGTGCGCGGCGCCCAGCTCGGGGTCGAGGTAGACGTAGCGCGAGTTGCAGTCGACGGTGGCGGCGATGCCCTTGCTACTACCCTTGACTCGCAGCACGGCGGCGTCCGCCTGGCCCGGCAGCACCACCGTGTTCGTCATGACCTGGTGATCGAACTGGCGGTAGACGGGCAGTTTCGAGGCGATGGTCGGGGACGACAACAGGGTCAGCAGCGCGGCGCCGAGGTCGGCGGGCACGCTCAGGCCGCTCAGGTCGGTCGCGCGCAGCGCCGCGACGGCCGGGTCTTCGACGCCCTCTCTCACGTAGGCGGGCGGCTCGTTCAGGGCCCTGACCGGCGGCTCGCCGACCACGACACCGCCGGCGAGGAGCCGGAACAGCCCGTGGTCGCGCACGACGCCGATCTCGACGATGTCGAGCTCGAAGCGTTGGAACAGCGCGACCAGGTCGGCCTCGCGGCCCGGTCGAGCCGTCAGCACCATGCGCTCCTGCGACTCGGACAGCATCAACTCGAGAGGCGTCATGCCGACCTCACGGGTGGGGACGGCGTCGAGGTCGAGGTCGACCCCCAGCCCGGCCCGGTGCGCCATCTCGCCGACGCTGCTGGAGAGGCCCGCGGCTCCCATGTCTTGGACGCCGACGACGAGGTCGAGCCTTATCGCCTCCAGGCACGCCTCCAACAGCAGCTTCTCCATGAACGGGTCGCCGACCTGCACCGCGGGACGATCGGCCTGGGACGCCTCGCTGAGGTCGGCGGACGCGAAGACGGCACCGCCGAGACCGTCGCGACCCGTCTTGGAGCCGGCGTAGAAGATGCGGTTGCCGACCTCGCCGACGGTGCCCTTGCGCAGCTCCTCGTGGCGCATGAGCCCGACCGCCATGACGTTCACCAGCGGGTTCTCGGCGTAGCAGGGGTTGGTCTCGATCTCGCCGCCGACGGTCGGCACGCCTATCGCGTTGCCGTAGAGGGCTATGCCGTGCACGACACCGGCGAGGAGGTAGCGGCTGCGCTCCTCGCCCAGTTCCCCGAAGCGCAGCGAGTTGAGTGTCGCGATGGGCCTGGCGCCCATCGCGAAGATGTCGCGCAGGATCCCACCCACGCCGGTGGCCGCGCCCTGAACGGGTTCGACGGCGCTCGGGTGGTTGTGGCTCTCCATCTTGAAGGCGACGGCGTAGCCGTCACCGATGTCGACGACGCCCGCGTTCTCACCCGGACCCTGCAGCACCTGCGGCCCGGTCGTCGGGAGGCGCCTCAGCAGGGGGCGCGAGTTCTTGTAACCGCAGTGCTCGCTCCACAGGGCGCCGAACACCGCCGCCTCGAGGACGTTCGGCTCGCGTCCCATGCGCTCGACCACCATGTCGAACTCGTCTTCGCTGAGCCCGAGAGAGGCAGCGTCCTTCCGCGTCACGCGCGCACGCCGCTAGCGTCGACGAAGGAGCCGAGGATCGCGAGGCCGTCGGTCGAACCGAGCAGCGCGGAAGCGGCGCGCTCCGGGTGCGGCATCATCCCCATCACGTTGCCTGTCTCGTTGGTGATGGCTGCGATGCCACCTCGACTGCCGTTGACGTTCGCCGCGTCGTCCACCACTCCGCGCGGATCGCAGTAACGCAGGACGACTCTCCCCTCGCCCTCCAGCCGCTCGAGCGTGTCCGCGTCGGCGAAGTAGCTGCCCTCGTTATGGGCTATCGGCATGCGCAGCACGGCTCCGACCGCCGCCCGGCTGGTGAACGGCGCGCGCGAGGTCTCCACGCGCAGATGGACGTCGCGGCACTGGAAGGTCAGGCCCGGGTTGCGAGCCAGCTGTCCAGGCAGCAAGCCGGCCTCGGTGAGGATCTGGAAGCCGTTGCAGATGCCGATCACGAGACCCCCGCCATGGGCGAAGCGCTTCACCTCACCCATCACCGGACTGTGGGCGGCGAGAGCTCCGCTGCGCAGGTAGTCGCCGTAGCTGAAGCCGCCCGGGATGACGACGGCGTCGACACCCGTGAGCGAGGTCTCGGTATGCCACACCATCCGCACCGGAGCACCCAGCTCGTCCTGGAGCGCGTAGCGGGCGTCGTCGTCGCAGTTGCTGCCTGGGAAAGTGATGACGGCGATGGTCATGGGTAGCGGCCGTCGGCGGCCACGCCGAAGTTATCACGGCACGGCGCCTCGCCTTGCCCCTGGCGCCTCGTCGCTGCTAAGATGCGCAACCGCCGCGGCTACCGTCGCGGTCGCCGCGCGGCTCACCCTCTTGCGCCACCGGGCGCTGAAAGGTCGCCGACGCGGTTCGGTCGTGCCGAGATGGCGGAACGGTAGACGCAGTTGACTCAAAATCAACCGGGGCGACCCGTGCGGGTTCGAATCCCGCTCTCGGCACCATTACGACCGACGCCGGCCCGCCCGACGACCTCGCGCCGGCTGCGTGTAGTCTTGAGTTCTGGTATCGGCGCTTAGCGGCGCATGGAGGAAGCGATGTTCTGGTTGGTGCTGGTCATCTTCGTGTTGGTTTCCGTCACGCTCACCGGCGTGATCTTGTTGCAGGAGCCGAAGCAGTCCGGTCTCGGCAGCGGTCTCGACGGGGGTGGCGGCGTCGACTTCGGTAACGTGCGCGGCACCACCGGCGGTCTTCACCGCATGACCATCTACCTGGGGATCTCCTGGGGCCTGCTCGCGATACTTCTTCAGCTCGTCGGCAGATAGATTCGACATAGAGCCTGACGAACAGCCTCGAACGAGCCCGGCCCCAGCGGCCGGGTTTGTCTTAGGGAAACCTGAAGGACGTTGTAGGCAACGGGCGCCTCGTGCATTGACCCCGCCCCCCTAGCGTAGTAACTTCAGTGGCGATGTGGGTACAACTTCAGAGGGTTGTTCGTAAGCCCACATGGCGCTACCCCGTTCGCCTTGGTTCCATGTCTGCCGACTCGGATCAAGACCAGCGGGTCTTAAGTTGTGGCGGAGGTCTGGTGGCCTCCGAGCATCGCATTCACTTGGAGGCAGAATGAAGAGATTGATCATCGGCATCGCCGCCCTCGCCCTATTCGGCGCGGCGATGGCCCAGCCCTTCGTGTACGGGCCCGAGTACGCGCCCACCGTTAAGTACGGCGGCACCGTCATGGAGGACACGTTCTCCGACTTCACCACGCTCAACTCCGTGCTGATCAGCAACGCGACCGAGAGCGCCGTCAACGCCCTGTGGGGCGGCCCCGGCTTCGTCTACCGCGATTGGCTCGGCACCCGTTCGTTCCGTGACGCCGACGGCAACTGGAACCTCGCTTGGGCCGCCAGCGTCGAGGAGCTGGTCCCGCACCAAGACTTCATCGTCACGGTCAAGCAGGGCTGGTACTGGTCCGACGGCGTCGAGATCACCATCGACGACGTCATCGCCGCCCGCACCATCATCGGCGACCCCGAGGTCGGCTCAAACTCGTACGTTTGCAGCCACATCGGCGGCGATCCGATCACCTTCGAGAAGCTGAGCGACTACTCGATCCGCATCACCCTGCCCCAGCCGTTCGTCAACTCGCTGGCCGTCAAGGATTGCGGCACGCTGCCCGCTCACATCTTCATGCCCGTCTACGAAGCCGAAGGCGCCGCCGGCATCCAGGCTCTCTGGGGCATCGACACCCCGGTCTCCGAGCTCGTCTCTGGTGGCCCGTACATCCTGACCGAAGTCCGCACCGGTGAGCGCCTCGTGTTCGAGCGCAACCCGAACTACGGCAACTGGGTCCAGGCTGCCGACGGCAGCGGCCTCCCCGGCCCCGACCGTTGGGTCGTCGAGATCTCGCAGGACGCCAACGCCATCCTCGCGCGCGTCGTGACCGGTCAGTCCAGCGCCTACTGGCCCGACACCGCCGACCGCCTCCGCGCCGTCATCGACGCCGTCAACAGCGGCACGATCCAGGGTCGCGTCTACCCGAACATCGCCCCCTCCACCGCTCAGGACTTCATGACCTACATGCACAACAACCCTGACCAGTGCAAGGCGGACATGTTCAGCAACCAGATCTTCCGTCAGGCGATCAGCATCTTGATCGACCGCGACGCTCTGGTGCAGGGCGCCGTCGGCGGCCTCGGGTTCCCGGCCAAGGGCTGGACCTCCGCCGCTGCCGCTCCGTTCGACGGCTCCACCGTCGACTACATCGAGTTCGACCCCGAACGGGCCGTCGATATGCTCGCCTCCATCGGCTTCACCCAGACCGGCGCCGACGGCGTGCTGCGCAACCCGGTCACGGGCTGCCGTGTCGCCTTCGACCTGAACTTCAACTCCGGTAACAACCGCCGTGCCCAGCTCGCGCTGATCATCTCGCAGACCGCCGCCGAGTACGGCGTCGCGATCAACCCGCGCGAAGTCTCCGTCGAGATCTGGGGCGACGCCATCGACGGCCTCGTCGACTACGACGCCCAGATCTGGGGCCTCGCCGGCGGCGACATGGACAACCCCCACGCCTACAACGTGTTCGGCCTTGCCCAGAGCCTCAACGCCTGGAACAAGAGCGACAACGCCCAGTCGTGGGAGATCCTGATGGATCAACTCTCCACCAGGATGTCGACCATGCTCGACCTCGACGACCGCGTCGCAGTGTTCAACGAGCGCGCTGAGCTGATGGCCGAGTACCTCCCGGTCACCCCGCTCATCAACCAGGCGTTCCACTTCTACGAGAACCTCGGCAACGTCTGGCCGGTCGAGTACCTCGACCCGAACAGCATCCAGTCGCCCTACCGCCCCGGCGGTTTCCGCGACGCGCTGACCGCCCCGTAAGCGGCGCGTTAGAGACACAAGCTTGAACGCAGTCGGAACCCCCTCTCGCCCGAACGGCGCGAGGGGGTTCCGTCTCGTCCGGTATCTCACACAAGGTTTCTTACCGACCCCAATAGGATTGTTCCAGTGCTGATCAACTATGTAATCAGGCGCATCGTCAGTCTCATCCCGACGTTCATCCTCGCGACGTTCTTGGCGTGGATCGTCATCGAGATCGCCCCCGGCGATTTCGCCAACCAGTTCCGTTTCGACCTCATCGATCCAGGCCGAGCCGAGCGCATGCGCGAGGTGCTCGGCCTCAACGAGCCGTGGTACGTGCGCTACTTCTACTGGCTGCGCAACCTCGTCGTCAACGGCGACCTCGGCACCAGCATGACCAGTCGCGGCTCCGTCACCTCGCTGGTCGTTCCGCGCATGCAGAACAGCCTCACGCTCCTGCTACCCGCCACTATCCTGACGTTCCTGATCGCGATCCCCATCGGCGTCTACTCCGCCATCCGCAAATACTCGATCGGCGACCGCATCCTCACCGTGTTCAGCCTCATCGGCCTCGCGATCCCGAACTTCTTCTTGGCGCTGATCCTGCTCGCCGTCGCAGTCGGCTTCTACCAGAACAATCACTGGTTCCTGATCCCGACCGGCGGGATGACGAGCTCCAACTTCAGCCAGCTCGGACCGTGGGGCCAGTTCAAGGACATCGCGTGGCACCTGATCGGGCCGATGATAGTCGTCACCCTGTCCGGCCTGGCCTTCACCAGCAGGATCATGCGCGGCGAGATGCTCGAGGTCATGGGGCAGGACTACGTGCGCACCGCCAAAGCCAAGGGCTTGTCGGCCAGGGCGGTGACCTACAAGCACGGCTTCAGGAACGCGATCCTGGTGCTGGTAGCGACGATAGGCGGCATCCTGCCAGGACTGATCAGCGGCGCCGGCACCGTGGAGTTCGTGCTGCGCTGGCCCGGCATCACGCCTCTGTTCATCACCGCGATCTTCGCGCAAGACGTCTACGTCATCATGGCGCTGCTCACGATCCTGACCGTGTTCCTGATGATCGGGAACCTGCTCTCCGATCTGCTGCTCGCAGCCATCGACCCAAGGATCAGGTACTAGGCAATGGCGAACGAATCGGACCACAGCGAGGTCAACGCCGCCAAGACGAACCAGACCGCACCGGTCAAGCCGGCGGTCAAAGGCACGAGTCTCGGCGCCATCGCTTGGCAGCAGTTCAAGAAGCACCCGCTGGCACGCGTCGCTCTCACCATCCTCGGCGCCCTCTACCTAATCGCCGCCTTCGCCGACTTCCTGGCGCCCTACCCCGAGCGCTACATCAACACCTCGATGACGTTCCAGCCGCCTAACCGGGTCCGCTTCGTCGACGAGGACGGGCGACTCACCAGGCCGTTCATCTACAGGATGGTGCGCTCCCTCGACATGCAGACGCTGCAGGTCAACTGGGAAGAGGACACGACGACGAAGTACGAGATCAAGTTCTTCGTCAGGCGCGAGGGCATCCGCGACCGGTACGTGCCCTTCCCCGTCAACCTGATCCCGGTCGGTCTCAGGCAGGCGTGGGGTATCGCGCCGACGTCGACCCTGCACCTGTTCGGTCTCGACAACCCGACGGCCAGGATCTACCTGTGGGGCTCGGGCGACCTCGGCGACGACATCTACGGCCGCATACTGTTCGGCGCGCGCATCAGCCTGACCATCGGCATCCTCGCCTCGATAGTCGCGATCGTGCTTGGCATGCTCATGGGCGGCCTGGCCGGGTACTACGGCGGCTGGCTCGACGAGATAATCCTGAGGTTCGTCGAGGCGCTCGAGGCGATCCCCAGCCTGTTCTTGCTCTTGGCGCTCTCGGCCGTGTTCTACCCGCTGGGCTTGCCGTCCTCGGTCGTGTTCCCGCTCATCGTCGTCGTCCTCGCTCTCATCGGCTGGGGCGGTGTGGCGCGCACGATAAGGGCGCAGGTGCTCTCGCTCCGTGAGCGCGACTTCACCGTCGCGGCCCAGGCTCTCGGCGCCGGGTCCGGCAGGATCATCACGCGGCACCTCTTGCCGCAGACGCTGTCGTACATCGTCATCGTTATGAGCCTCGCGATCCCCGGCTACATCCTGGCCGAGGCGTCGCTCAGCTTCTTCGGGCTCGGCATCCAGCCGCCGGCGACGAGCTGGGGCCTGATGCTCAACACCGCTCAGTCGTTCGTCGGCGTCACCGGCCTCGGCGACCGCTGGTGGATCTTCCTGCCCGGCGTGTTCATCTTCATCTCGGTGTTGACCTGGAACCTGCTCGGTGACGGTCTGCGTGACGCGCTCGATCCGCGCAGCCGCAAGTAGTCAGGTCCACTACTCGATAGTCCTACGGTTCGGCGGGGTGTTCACAGCACCCCGCCGAACTCTCGCAATGAGTGGCTCCTGAGTGTTATCCTCTGGGAATCGGGAGGCGTCGAGCCGAACCTCTGTAAGGTTATGAAACCCCTGGACGCGACAGCAGCGCCGGGCTCCCGAGCGTATTTGCAATCAGAGACATATCTTGCGGGGCGCGCCGCCCCGGTGGCTTCTGCCGCCGTCTGAGTAGCGCGCTCTAATTCGCTTCGTTGTGTCGTCTGGCTCGGCAGAGCCGGGTGACGCCGCGACCAAACGACGTTAGGAGCGTATGTCCTGATGGCAACTAACGAACGGCTGCTCGACGTGGTCGACCTCAAGACCTACTTCGACACCGACGAAGGCACCGTCAAGGCCGTCGACGGGGTGAGTTTTCACCTCGACCGCGGCGAGACGCTGGCGGTGGTGGGCGAGTCGGGTTCGGGTAAGTCGGTGATGAGCCTGTCGGTGATGCGCCTGATCGCCACCCCGCCAGGGCGCATCGCGGGCGGTCAGATACTCTTCGAAGGCCAAGACATCGTCAAGAAGACCGAGCGCGAGATGCGCCGCATCCGCGGCAACGACATCTCGATGATCTTCCAAGAGCCGATGACGAGCCTCAACCCGGTCTACACCGTCGGCGACCAGATCGCGGAAGCCATCGTTCTGCACCAGGGCAAGAGCTACCGCGAGGCGATGAAGCTCGCCGCCGAGATGCTCGACCTCGTAGGCATCCCCGAGCCGGGCAAGCGCGTCAAGAACTACCCTCACCAGATGTCGGGCGGCATGCGTCAGCGCGTGATGATCGCCATGGCCCTCTCCTGCGGTCCCAAGCTGCTCATCGCCGACGAGCCGACCACGGCGCTCGACGTGACGATCCAGGCGCAGATCCTCGACCTGATGCGCAAGCTGCAGAGCGAGATCGGCATGTCGATCCTGTTCATCACGCACGACCTCGGTGTCGTCGCCGAGATGGCCGACCGCGCGGTGGTCATGTACGCCGGCCGCGCCGTCGAGGAGGCGCACGTCAACGACATCTTCGCCAACCCGAAGATGCCGTACACGCTGGGTCTGCTCAACTCGATCCCGCGCGTGGACCGGGCGGCGGAGCACCAAGAGCGTCTGCAGGCGATCCCCGGCAACGTGCCCAACCCGCTCTACCTGCCGGAGGGCTGCGCTTTCCATCCGCGCTGCCGCTTCGTCCAGGACAAGTGCAAGGCCGCCATCCCTGCGCTCGTCGACGGTGGCAACGGCCACCAGGTTCGCTGCGTCAGGCATGACGAGCTCGACCTCAAGTCGGAGATCCAGGCATGAGCGCCAACCAAGCGAAGTCAACCGGCAAGAGCGAGAACCTGCTCGAGGTCAAGAACCTCCGCAAGTACTTCCCCATCCGCGGCGGCATCTTCTCGCGCGTCGTCGCCAACGTCAAGGCGGTCGAGGACGTCAGCTTCAACGTCAAGCGCGGCGAGGTGGTCGGCCTGGTGGGCGAGTCCGGCTCCGGCAAGACCACGGTCGGCCGCAGCATCCTCAGGCTGATCGAGCCGACCAGCGGCGAGGTCAAGTTCGACGGCGTCGACGTCACCCAGCTCAACAAGGGCACCATGCGCGAGTACCGCAAGCGCATGCAGATCATCTTCCAGGACCCCTTCGCGAGCCTCAACCCGCGCATGTCGGTCGGCGACATCATCGGCGAGGCGATGACGATCCACAACCTCGCGCGCGGCAAGGACCGCGAGCAGCGCGTAGCCGAGCTCCTCGACAAGGTGGGCCTGTCGCCCAACCACATGCGGCGCTACCCGCACGAGTTCTCGGGTGGCCAGCGTCAGCGCATCGGGATCGCGCGCGCCCTCGCCGTCGACCCCGATTTCATCGTCGCCGACGAGCCGGTCTCCGCGCTCGACGTGTCGATCCAGGCGCAGGTGGTCAACCTGCTCCAGGACCTCAAGGAAGAGCTCGGGCTGACGCTGCTGTTCATCGCGCACGACCTCGGGGTCGTCGAGTACATCTCGGACCACGTGATCGTGATGTACCTCGGCCGGATCATGGAGATCGCTCCCTCCAAGGAGCTCTACGCCAACCCGATCCACCCGTACACCGAGGCGCTGCTGTCGGCCGTGCCGATCCCCGACCCAACGATCAAGCGCGAGCGCGTGATCCTGCAGGGCGATATCCCCAGCCCGATCAACCCGCCGTCCGGCTGCGTGTTCCGCACACGCTGCCCGATCGCGACCAAGGAGTGCGCGGACGTGGTGCCCCCACTGGTCGAGGTCAGCCCCGGGCACTTCAAGGCCTGCATCAACCGCTGAGCAGCAGGCAGGCGCAGTAAGCTGCTGGGTGTGGTTGCAAGAGTAGTGACGAGCCGGGTCACCGGTGAGCTGGCAGCGCGTGTACGCCAAGCGGCGTTGGACGCGCTGCCTGCTTCTTTCGACCCCGACCTCGCCGACTTCTACCGTCTGATCCGGGATTACCCGGAGAGAGCCGGCAAGGCGCTCAGGGGCCAGCTAGTCGTCCTGTCGTCGCGCGCGCACGCGGGCGACGATTCGCACGACGACTCGCGCGACGAGGCGGCGCTGGCGGTGGCGGCCGCCCTCGAGCTGTTCCAGGCCTGGGCGCTCATACACGACGACATCGAGGACGGCTCCGAGCAGCGCAGAGGCAGTCCGGCGCTGCACCGGCTGACGGGCGTGCCGATCGCGCTCAACGTCGGCGACGCGCTGCATGCCCACATGTGGCGCTACCTGCTCTCGCGGCCGCTGCCGAGCGGCGTGCTCGGCGAGTTCGGCGCGATGGTCATGCGCACGACCGAGGGCCAGCACCTAGACCTCAGCTTCGTCGAGCAGGGCCGTTTCGATGTGAGCGAAGCCGAGTACCTCCGCATGGTCGAGCTCAAGACCGCGCACTACACGGTGCTGGCGCCACTGAGGCTCGGTGCGCTGTGCGCCGGCGTCACACCGAGCAGGGCTATCGCCGCGGCCGCCATCGACCTCGGCGTCGCGTTCCAGGTCAGAGACGACGTGCTGAACCTGACGGGCGAAAGCGAGGCGTACGGCAAGGAGCCGTACGGCGACATCTACGAGGGCAAGCGCACGCTGATCACGGCGCATCTGCTCAGCAGCCTCGCGGGCGAGGAGCGCGCGCGCGTCGTCAAGGTCTTGGCGGCGCGGCGCGAGGAGAAGTCGCCCGAGGAGGTGGCGCACGTGCTGGAGTTGGCGCGTAGCTGCGGCTCCCTTGACAGGGCGCAGGCGCTGGCCCAGGAGCGCGGCACCAGGGGCCTGCGCGCCCTCGAGTCGGCGTTCGCCGACCTACCAGGCCGCCGAGCCGTAGGCGAGCTCTTCGAGCTGCTCGCGGGTCTCGCCACGCGCTCCCTCTGAGCGCGGCCGGTTAGGCTGCGGCCTACTCTGCCCCATCCGTAGCCAAGTCGCCCGACGTGCCGGTCGAACCGGTCGTCTACCATCGCGACATGGCTCTTCCGCGGCGCACGCGCTCGTTCCGTCGCGGAGGAGTCTACTCGGTCGAAGAGCGGTTCGGCGCCTTAATCGGCGCGGTGACCCCTGTCCTGTCGCGGGTGATGGCTGGAGCCGTGAACCGTGCGCTGGGCTCGCTGAGACCTTGTCCAGTGTGCGGGCAGGCGGCTCCGGGCGCGGGACCGGTATGCCGAGAGTGCGACAGCCTGTTCGATGGCGCTCTGAGCCGCGTGGCGCCTCACGGCGACACCCTCTGGCTCGGACCTTACGCGGGCCCGCTGCTGCGGATGGTGCAGGCGCTGAAGTTCGGTAGCCAACGCACGCTGGCCGAGTACCTTGGCACCAAGCTCGCCGCGCGCTCGAGCGCCGCTGGGTGGCTGCCAGACTGCGTGACGTTCGTGCCGGCCTCGACCGCCAAGCTGCGAGTCCGCGGTTACGACCAGGCCGAGCTGCTGGCGCGAGCCGTGGCCGACGGTCTCGGTACGCGGTGCCTGGCGCTGCTCTCTCGCACCGCACCGGGGGCGGCGCGCGGCAGTCAGGCGGCGCTTGGCCGCAGCGCCAGGTCCGTCAACGCAGCCGGCGCGTTCGTGGCCACCCCTGCGCGACACCGAACCGTGCTGCTCATCGACGACGTGATGACCAGCGGTGCCACCTTGACCGCGTGCCGAACCGAGCTGCTGACGGCCGGCGTCGAGGGTGTGTTGGCAGCTGTCGTCGCCAGGACGGTGAGAAGCGAGAGCGACCTGTTAGAGAACGACGATGACGGCAGTCAGGATCCCTAGCAGCGCCCCGACGATCACCTGCGGGTAGGTGTGGCCCAGCAAGGTCTTGAGGGCGCGAGGTTGGAAGCCCTCGTCGAAGAGGTGGCTCAGCTCCCGAACCAGGTCGTTGATCATCTCGGCCTGCCGGCCGGCGGCTCTGCGGATGCCGGTGGCGTCGTACATGACGATCGAGCCGAACACGGCCGCCACGGCGAACAGCGGGCTGTTCCAGCCGTGAAGCATCCCGAGGCTGGTCGCCACCGCCGCAACCGCCGCGCTGTGAGACGACGGCATGCCGCCGGTCTCGAGCAGCCTGGCCCAGGCCCACCTGCGCTCGGTGAGCAGCACCAGCAGCACCTTGAGGATCTGCGCTGTGCACGTGGCGAGCACGGCCGCGACCAATGGGACGTTCGAAGCCATCGAGCCCAGCATCAGGCCGAGCGCCTCGAGGCGGCGGCGGTGACCGTGTTGGAGATGACCATCACTACGGTCATCGGACCGGTGCCGCCAGGCATGGGTGTGAGGTAGCCGGCCACCGCGGTCACGTCCGGGTGCACGTCGCCGCGGATGGCGCCGTCGACGCGTGAGACGCCGACGTCGAGGACGGCGGCGCCGGGTTTGACCATGTCGGGGGTGACGAGCCACGGCACCCCGACCGCGGCGACCAGCACGTCGGCTTCCCGCGCCAGCCCCTTGAGGTCGCGGCTGCGCGAGTGAGCTAGCGTCACCGTCGCGTTGCGTCTGAGCAGGAGCGCGGCCACCGGTTTCCCGACGAGGTTCGACCGACCGATGACGAGGGCTCTGCGGCCCTCCAGCTCGATCCCGTACCTGTCCAGGAGCTCGATGACGCCGAGCGGGGTGGCGGGCGCCAAGCCCGACTGGCCCGACCAGAGCTTGCCGACGTTGACAGGATGCAGCCCGTCGACGTCCTTGGCGGGGTCGATGAGCTCGAGGACCCGACGCTCGTCGAAGCCCGTGCCCGGCAGGGGTAGCTGGACGAGTATCCCGTCGACGTCAGGGTCGGCGTTGAGCCCCGCGACGACACCCTCCAGCTCCGCCTGGCTCGCGGCCGCGTCCAGCACGATGGTGTCGGTGCGCAGGCCGACCTTGGCGGCCAGCCTGCCCTTCGACTTGACGTAGTAGGTGCTGGCCGGGTCGTCTCCTACGCGCACGAACACGAGCCTGGGCACGAAACCGAGCGCGCTGATGCGGTCGCGCAGGCGCTCGACGACGGCTTCCGCCGTTACCGCGCCGTCGAGCCGCTCAGCCGCCATCGACGACCTCGCTCCCGGCGCGCAGTACCTTGGCGAGAACCCCGTTGACGAAGCGACCAGACTCCTCGCCGCCGAACTTCTTGGCCAGGCGCACGGCCATCTCGATGACGACGGGCGCCGGCGTGGCCGTCAACCGCATCTCGGTGGTCGCCAGCCGCAGCACGTTCAGGTCGGTCTGCGACATCTGCGCGAACGTCCAACCTTCGACAGCGCGCGTCAGCTCGGCGTCGATGCTCGAGCGGTTGGTCTCGAAGAGCTTCAGCAGCTCCTCGGCGAAGTCGAGTCCCTCGGTGTCGAGAGGCTCGCCGTAGGCGGACTCGTCCTCAGCCTCGTCGTCCAGCTCCAGAGCCTCGGAGCGCACCGTGTGCCACACCTCCAGCAGAGGTGACGCTCCTCGCTCGGACTGGAACAGCGTGCGGAACGCAAGCTCACGCGCTCTGCGTCTAGCCACCCTGCTCGCTTTCCGGCATCGTTATCGTCTCGACTGTGACGTTGACGCTGGCGACAGACAGCCCCGTCATGGCCGCGACGGCGTCGCGCACCGCCTTCTGAGCGGCAGCGGCGGCCTTCGGTATCTCGACGCCGTACGCGACGCTGACCGTCAGATCGACGTAGACGAGGTCGCCCTCGCGCTCGATGCTGATGCCGCGCGCGCGTTTGCCGCTGAGGATCTCCCCCATGCGGTTCGGACCCTGCATGGCGCGCACGCCTTCGACCTTGTCGAGCGCCAGCTGCGCGATGCCGTAGAGCACGTCAGACGAGATGGCGAGTGAAGGGGCACCGTTCACGAGGTCATCCTACGCGCAATGAAGTTGGTATAGACAGAGCCGCGACGGAAGAAGGCGTTCTCGAGCACCTTGAGGTGGAACGGCACCGTCGTCTTGACGCCCTCGATCACGGTCTCCTTCAGCGCCCGCTCCATGCGCGAGATGGCCTCGTCACGAGTCGGTGCCCACACGATGATCTTGGCGATCATGCTGTCGTAGTTCGGGGGTATGCGGTAGCCGGAGTAGACGTGCGAGTCGACGCGCACCCCCGGCCCACCCGGCCAGTGGACGTCGGTGATGACGCCTGCCGCGGGCCTGAAGTCGTGATCCGGGTCCTCGGCGTTGACCCGCACCTCGATGGCGTGGCCGCGAACCTCCAACTCCTCCTGGGTCCACGGCAGCGGAGCGCCGGCGGCGAGTTGGATCTGCGCCTTCACCAGGTCGACGCCGGTGATCATCTCGGTCACGGGATGCTCGACCTGGATGCGGGTGTTCATCTCGGAGAAGTAGAACGAGCCCTCCTTGTCGACGAGGAACTCGCAGGTGCCGGCGCCGCGGTACTCGATGTGCTCGGCCAGCTTGACCGCGGACGCCGCGATGCGCCGCCTCAGGTCGTCGTCGAGCGTCGAAGGACCCTCCTCCAGCACCTTCTGGTAGCGGCGCTGGATGGAGCAGTCGCGCTCGAAGAGGTGAACGACGTTGCCCTTGCCGTCGCCGAACAGTTGGATCTCGATGTGCTTCGGCTCCTCGAGGTACTTCTCCATGTACAGCTCGGGGTTGCCGAAGGCCGACCGGGCCTCCTCCTGGGCGTTGACGAACTGGCGCTCCAGGTCGCCCATGCTCTGCACGACGCGCATGCCACGGCCGCCACCGCCCGCGGAGGCCTTGAGGATGAGCGGGAAGCCGATCTCGCGCGCGAACTCGCGCGCGGCCTCCAAGTCGGTCAGAGCGTCGGAGCCGGGGGTTATCGGCACGCCGGCCGCCTTCGCGACCGCTCGCGCCGACGCCTTGTCGCCGATGCTGGCGATGTTGTCGGGCCGCGGCCCTATGAAGACGATGTTGTGCTCCTCGCACTTCGAGGCGAACTCGGCGTTCTCGGCCAGGAAGCCGTAGCCGGGGTGGATGGCCTCCGCTCCCGTCACGACGGCGGCGGCGAGGATGTTGCGCACGTTCAGGTAGCTGCCGGAGGCCGGCGCCGGACCGATGCAGATCGACTCGTCGGCCAGCAGCACGGGCAGCGAGCTCTCGTCGGCCTGCGAGTAGACGACGACGCTCTGCACGCCCAGCTCCCTGGCGGCGCGCAGAATCCGCATGGCGATCTCGCCGCGGTTGGCGATGAGGATCTTCTTGAACACGGCTCCCCTGGCTCAGTCCGGCTCGATGCGGAAGAGCGCCTGGCCGTACTCGACCGGGTCATCGTTGTTGACGAGCACCTCTCTGACGGTGCCGGAGACCTCGGCCTCGATCTCGTTCATGAGCTTCATCGCCTCGATGATGCACATGACGGTACCGGGCTTCACCCGGTCGCCGACCCGCACGAAGGGACCGGAGTCGGGCGAGGGAGCGGCGTAGAAGGTACCGACGATCGGGGCCGTGATCTCGACCAGCTTCGCCGAGCCGCCGGCCGCGACCGGTGCGGCGGCGGCCGCTGCCTCGGTCGGCGGCGCCCCGGGGTTCGTGGCCGCGGCGACGGCCACCGGCTGCGCCTGCACCGGCGCCTGAGCGATCATCTGCACGACGGGTGCGCCGCGCTTCAGAGACAGCTTGAAGTCGGGGCCCTCGAAGCTGAACTCGTTGACCTCGGCGTCCTTGAGAACGGCGAGCAGCCGCTTGATCTCACGCGGGTCCATCAGGCCCTACCCAAGTAGTCGCCGCTGCGCGTGTCGACCCTGATCACCTCACCCTGTTCGATGAACAGGGGCACAGCCACTGTCGCGCCGCTCTCGAGCACTGCCGACTTCGAGCCGCCGGACACCGTGTCGCCCCTGACGCCGGGGTCAGTCTGGGTGATCGTCAGCTCGACCACGTTGGGGAGCGTCACCTTCAGCGGCTTGCTCTGGAAGTAGTCGACGGTGACCTCGGTGTTCTCCTTGAGGAAGCGCGCGCCGTCGCCGATCTGCTGGCGCGTCAGCGTCGGCTGCTCGTAGGTCTCGAGGTCCATGAAGGTGAAGGTGTCGCCGTCCGAGTAGAGGTACGACATCTGACGGTACTCGATGAAGATGTCCTGCAGCTTCTCGGTGGCGTTGAACGAGCGCTCGACGATCGAGCCGGTCTCCAAGTTGCGGAACTTGGCGACCATCTTGGCGCCACCGCGACCTATCTTCTGGTGCTGGTAGTCGACGACCTCCCACAGGCCGCCGTCCATCTCAACCTTGGTGCCACTCCGCAAGTCGGTGACGCTGATCATCTAGAACTTCCTCCACTGCTGGCTTGACAGTCATAGTGCGGTCGCCTCTGCTCCTCGCCTCGGCACACCTGAGGATGTTCTCCCCACGAAGCGGCCGCGCGAGCGAGCTAACTCCGCCACTTTACCACCCAGGCGCGCGCCCGCAGGGTCTCTGCTCCGTCCGGCTCCGGTCGCCTAGCCGAGGTTCAGCGTCGTCGGCTCGAGTCCCGCCGCGCCGATCAGCTCGAGGTAGCGCGCGCCCGGCAGCTCGCCCGTGGCGCCTTCGATGGCGACGAAAGCCGCCTCGAGCAGGTTGGTCCCGATGCTGCGCTCGCCGAGCCGGAGCGTCGTCGTGACGAGGCTCGCCGCGCCGCGGCTGCGCAGGAACTCGACGTCTTCGGCGGTCGTGGTGTTGGTGAGCACGACCTTGCCGCTCAAGTCCTCCGGAGCGTAGCGCTTGACCAGGTGCCAGTCGCCGGCGATGACGTCGGCCCTGTCGTAAGCAGCGGCGAACCGCTGCTTAGGAGCGCGGTCCTGACGCTCGCCGGTCGGGTAGATCCATCTGAACGGCAGACGTGTTATCACCGGCAGCAGCGTGGTGGCGAGCCGCTCAAGCGCCGGCAGGCTCTTGAGCTCGACACCGATACCGAGCAGGAACATGAAGTCGCCGAAGGTGACGTCGGCTCCCAGTTCGGAGAGCGCCTGAGCCATCCCGAACCTGTCGACGGCCGACACCATCAGCACCTTGCGGTCCGCCAGCCCGAGCACGGGCGCGAGCTTCGCGACCGAGGCGCGCTCGAGCGATCCCTTGAGGCCGGCGCCGCATACGACGGGCGTCGACTTGGCCGCCCTGGCCATGCGCAGCGCGTCGCGGAAGTAGTAGCGCCGCGACCTCACCGGCACGTAGAGGTCGATACCGCCAAGCCCGATGGCCGAGACCGTCCCGTCGAGCTCGGAGATCAGCCTGGCGGCCGCCGCGACGTCGCCCTCGACGCCCAGGCGCCTGAACCTCACCTCGTGACCCAGCAGCTCGACGGTCTGATCGGTATCCCTACGGCTCGAGCCCAACGAGACGCTGACGACATCGAGGGCCTTGCCGGCTGTCACCTGGCTGAGGCTCAAGACCCCGCGGCAGTGGCGGCGGTCGTCGCTGTAGCCTGAGCAGGGGCGAGCAGCTTCGCGTACCAGACGAGGATCGGCCTGGCATCGATGGCGAAGGTGTAGCCGAGCTTCTCCCAGAAGCTCCTGGCGCGCGGGTTGCTGCCGTAGATGCTGGCCAGGAGTCGGCGCGAGCGACCGTTGAGACGCTCCTCGAGGTTCTTGGCGCACGCGCTGCCGAGACCGAGGCTCTGCAGCCACGGCAGTACCAGCAGCAGGTTGACGGTGGCGTCACCGCTCTCGGGGTAGTCGAGCTTGTAGTCGAGGTAGCCCGCGACGCGTTGACCCGTGACGGGGTCGAGGGGCTCCTCGCCCGTCGACGAGCCGCCTCCCTCACCAGCCGGGAGCAGGATCAGCTCGACGTGGCGGCGTGGGTCGGCGCTGGCGGTCGCGAGGTCGGTGCGGACCTCGTCGAGCGTGGGGATGGGGATGGAGATTATCTCGAAGTAAGCCGGGGTGAGACTGTAGAGCCTGTGGACGATCTCCGCATCGGACGTGTCGGCCCGTCTGGTTATCGCCGGTCCGAGAGTCAGGGTGTTCGAGTGCACGGTGCACTCTCCTTAGGAAGATGTCGACACGCTGACCCGTCTGGATGGGGGCGTGGCCGTGGCGTGCCACTGATTCTACCAAGGCCGCGTGAGTCTTCCCGTGCGCGTTGACTCACTACCGAGGGAGTAGGCATGCTTTAAGGTTGGGCTGGCCGCTTAGGAGGGAACTGCGCTCTCGGTGATATGATCCCCGAATCGGCCTGTCCGATCGTATGGAGGAAGCCTTGTCAGAGGTAACGCGCACCGAGGACGTGAGCGCGTCGACACCTAGTGTGACGACAGACGCCTTCAGCAAGGCGTACTCGTTCAGGCGGGCCGATGAAGCCGCCGCAGCCGGGATGCACCCGTTCTTCAAGCCGATAGCTTCGCAAGATGGCGGAGCCGTCACGGTCAACGGCCGTGAGATGGTCATCACCGGGTCCAACGACTACCTGGGTCTCACTCAGGACCCGCGGCTGAAGGAGGCGGCGCGGCGCTCGCTCGACGCGTTCGGCACGAGTTGCACGGGTTCGCGGTTCCTGACCGGCACGCTGACCTTGCACGAAGAGTTGGAGAACCGCCTCGCGGCTTTCCTCAACAAGGAGAGCTCGCTGACGTTCAGCGCCGGGTTCCTCGGCTGCCTGGCCGTCGTCTCCGCGCTGGCCGGTCGTCACGACATCCTCTACTACGACCGCGAGAACCACGCGTCGCTCTACGACGCCGCTCGTCTCTCCTACGCCAACTTGCGCAAGTACGAGCACAACGACATGGAGGAGCTCGACAAGCTGCTGGCCGCCGACGTCGGCAAGCCTGGCGGCAGGATCATCGTCTCCGACGGTGTCTTCTCGATGAGCGGCCACATCGCCAAGCTGCCAGAGCTCGTCGCCATCAAGCGGCGCTACGGCGCACGCCTCATCCTCGACGACGCCCACGCCAGCGGCGTGCTCGGCGAGGGCGGCCGCGGCACCGGCGAGCACTTCGGTCTCGAGGACGAGGTCGACGTCATCGTCGGCACCTTCTCGAAGTCGTTCGCCAGCGTCGGCGGCTTCATGGCTGGGGACAGGGCGGTCGTCAACTACGTCAAGCACCACGCGCGCCCGTTCATCTTCACGGCGGCGCTGCCCGCCATGCAGATGGCGGCCGCGCTCGAGGCGCTGCGCATCATGGAGTCGGAACCTCAGCACCGACTGCAGTTGTGGCGCAACGTCGAGCAGCTCCGCAACGGCATGGACGGACTCGGCTTCGACACCCTCGGCTCCGAGACCCCGATCGTGCCCGTCCTGGTCGGCCCAGACGAGCTGGCGATGGCGTTCTGGAAGGGCTTGTGGGAAGAGGGCGTGTTCACCACACCGGCCCTGCCTCCCGGCGTGCCGCATGGGCAGTCGATAATCCGCACCAGCGTCAACGCCAACCATACGTCCGACCAGCTCGAGCGGCTGCTGGCGGCCTTCTCGATAGTCGGCCGTCGCCTCGGCGTAATCTGAGGGCGTGCGGGCGTGGTGAGTGTCGGCCAAGCCAGATCGCGCTCCGAGCTCAACGAGTTCCTCGACTACCCTTACCGCAAGAACCGGGGCGACAAGAGTTGGGTCGCTCCGCTGCGCATCTCGCAGCGCGAGCTGATCGACCCTAAGAAGAACCCGTTCTGGGAGCACGCTCGCGGCATGTTCTTCCTAGCCAAGGACGGTTCCGGTCGCACCGTCGGCCGCGTTGCGCTCATCGACGACGACGTTCACAACCAGACGCACGACGACGACATCGCGTTCTTCGGTTTCTTCGAGGCGGAGAGCGAGGCGGTCGCGAAGGCGTTGATGTCGACCGTCGAGGACCACGCCAAGGCGTTGGGACGCTCCGCTGTCAGAGGACCGGTCAACCCGACGATGAACGATGGCGCCGGCTTCCAACTCGACGCGTTCGACGAGGCTCCGTACGTGATGATGCCGCAGAACCCTCCCGAGTACCCGCGGTGGATGGAAGCCGTCGGGTACGCGAAGGTGAAGGACCTCTACACCTTCTACTTCGATACCGTCAAACCGTTCGACGAGCGTGTCGGAAGGCTGGCGGACCGCAGCCGTTCGCGTTACTCGCCCGTCGTGAGGCCCGCCGACATGAAGCGCTTCAACCAAGAGGTGCGCATCCTCAAGGAGATCCACGAGGCCGCCTGGGAGAAGAACTGGGGCAACGTGCCGTTCACCGACGCCGAGATCGATCACCTCGCCAGCGAGCTGAAGATGATCGTCGAGCCCGAGATGGCGCTGTTCCTCGAGCACCAAGGCAAACCCATCGGCGTGTGCATCGCGGTGCCCGATCTCAACCAGGTGCTGGCGCGCTTCGACGGCAGGCTCTTCCCCACCGGCATCTTCCATCTGTTGCGCCGCAAGAAGATCATCAACCGCGCCAGGCTCGTGATGCTCGGCGTCCTGCCCGAGTTCCGCAACCGCGGCTTCGACCTGCTGCTCATCCAAGAGGTGGTGCGGCGCGCGAACGCCATCGGCATCGTCGGCGGCGAGTGCGGCTGGACCCTCGAGGACAACCATGCGATCAACAGGGCCATCGAGGCGGCGGGCGGAGTGCGTAACAAGACCTACAGGATGTACCAGAAGAGCGTATGAACCTGCCGAAAGCGCTGAGGCTGGTCCTCGGCGACCTCGCGTCTCTCTTCCCCAGACCCGTGCGCGGGGATTGGACGACGAAGGTCTGGTACTTCTTGCTGGTAGCCGTCATCTGCCAAGCGGGCTTCTGGTGGTTGTCGACGCCTGGCCCCAGCCTGGTTGGTTACGCGCCCTTGGCACCGCAGACGGCGCTGACGGGGATCATCTGGTCCGCGGTGACGCTCCTGGCGCTCCCGGGACTCATGTTCGTCCTCATCGGTGGCAGCCCCGCCGCCGCCGGCATGCGCTTGGGCGACTCGCGGTTCGGTCTGGCCGCGGTCGGCGTGTGCAGCGTCGTGGCGATCCCGGTGCTGGCGCTCGCGTCCGGCGACGCCTCGCTGATGGCCAGCTACCCCTGGGCCGGCTCTTCGGTCGGCGGCACGTTCGGGCTGCTCCTCGGTTGGGCCGTGGTCTACGCGGTCTACTACGTCGCGTTCGAAGCTTTCTACCGCGGCTTCTTGTTGCACGCCGTCGCCGCGGCCTGGGGTCGTTCGGCCGGCTTGTGGGTGCAGGCTCTGTGCGCCACGCTGATCCACCTCGGCAAGCCGCTGCCTGAGATGCTCGCGGCCGCGCCGGCCAGCCTGCTGTTCGGCGTCATCGCGCTGCGCAGCCGCTCGATCGTCTATCCCGCTCTGCTGCACCTCGTCGTGGGTCTCACCATCGACGTCGCGGTGCTGGCGCGTCAGGGTCTGCTGTTCCAATGAGCGCGCAGGCGCACAAGGAAAAGGAAGTCGTGCTCGTCACCGGGGCGCACGGGTTCTTGGGCAGCCACCTCACGGAACGGCTGCTCGGCGAGGGCCACTCGGTCCGCGCTCTGGTGACTCCATGGGGCAGCCTAACCAACCTCGACTCCGTCTTGGATGACGACAGGCTCGAGGTCGTGCGCGCCGACCTGCAGGACGAGCGCTCGATAGCCGGGGTCGCCGACGGCGTCGACGCGGTCGTTCACGCGGCCGCCCGCGTCGCCGACTGGGGGCGCTGGGACGCCTTCTACCGCACCAACGTGCTCGGCACTCGCATGCTCTTGGACGAGTCGGTGAGGCGCGGCGTGCGGCGCTTCGTGCTGATCTCGAGCGTCGCCGTGCATCGCTACAGCGGGTTCAGGAACGCCGATCCTCGCATCCAGCCACGCGACAACCACCGCAACGCCTACGCGCACTCGAAGATCTTAGGCGAGGATCTGGTGCTCGGCGAGGACGGCATCGAAGGCGTCGTGGTACGGCCGGGCCTGTGGCCCTACGGCGCTCGTGACGCGACCTTCCAGCGCGTGGCGACGGCGCTCTCGCGCGGCGTGCTGCCGATGATGAAGCGTGGCGGGACGGTGCTGAACACCGCCTACGCCGGCAACTTCGTCGAAGGCGTGGAGCTCGCCTGCTTCGTGCCGGCCGCGGCGGGGCGCGTCTACCTCATCGCCGACGAGGGCATGCCTACCTGGCGCGAGCTGTTCACCGAGCTCGCGCGACTGGCGGGCTTCGATCCGCCGTGGCTCAACCTTCCCGGCCGACCGGCCCAGGCGTTGGCGAGCGGCGTCGAGGCCACGTGGGGAGCGCTGTTTCCCAGCATCGAGCCGCCGATGACCCGCTACCGTGCCGGACTGATGGCCAAGGACGTCCACTTCAGCATCGAACATGCCGTTACGGAGCTCGGTTACCGGCCTCGCGTCAGTTGGCAAGACGGGATGCGCCACAGCCTCGAGGCGCTGAGGTCGAGTGAGGCGCGCCGCCGATGAGCGCCTCGCACGAGGTCCTGTTCGCGACGATCAACGCCGGCGGTGGCCACGTGGCGACGGCCAACGCGATGGCTGAGGCCGTGACCGCCAGCTCGGGCGGAGCGCTGAGAACGCGCGTCGCGGAGGTGATGGTCGAGCTCGGGTTCGCCGAGCTCGACAGCCGCCACAAGTCGTCGTGGAAAGGCATGCTCGGCAGACCGCGGCTCATCCGCTGGGCCCAGCGTGCGCTCGATGCCGCACCCGCCGTCACGCGCGCGGCTCACGACCTGCTGCTGGGCCGCTTCGCCGCGACCGCTGCTGCTCATTACCAGGCGTCGCCACCCGCGCTGATCGTCGTCAACCACGGCTGGCTGGCGACGGCGTTGACACTGGCTCGCAGCCGCCACGGCCTCGAGGTGCCGGTGGTCGTGTTCGCGACCGAACCTTTCGACGCCAGCGCGCTCTGGTCGACGCCCGATGCCGAGATCGTGCTGGCGCCATCGGCGGCCGCCGCTCAGAGCCTCATCAGGCTCGGGGTCAGGGCGTCGGCCGTGCATCTATCCGGCTACCCCGTCGCCCAGCGGTTCTTGGACGCGCCGAGCCGGGGCACGGCCAGGAGCGAGCTCGGTCTCGACGACGGCTTCACCGTCCTCATCAGCCTCGGCGCGGAGGGTGTCGTCGGCGACGACATGCTGCGCATCATCGAGGCGCTCGCTGCGCGCGGCGTTCAGGTGCTGTGCATCTGCGGCCGCAACGAGGCGCTGAGGCAACGCGTCGAGGCCGTGGCACGACGCTGCACGCCGGCGCCGAAGGTGTACGGTTTCGTCACCGACATGCACAGGCTCCTCGCGGCCTGCGACCTGGTGATCGGCAAGGCCGGCCCCGCCAGCACGCTCGAGGCGCTCGCCGTCGGTCGCCAGGTCGTAGCGACCTCCTACGCCGGTCTCAACGAGCTCGCTGTCGTCCGCTACCTCACGGCCTCAGGTCAGGGCGCGCTCGCCACCTCGCCCGCTGCGGTGGTGGCGGCGGTGGAGGGCCGCGGCACGGTGGGCGCAGGCGCGATCGCCACCCGACCCGACTTCAGAGCCATGGCGAGCGGCATCGGCGACTACCTGTCCGGCCTAGCCGTCGGCCAGGGCGCCAGGAGCTCGCTGGCGCCGGGGTCGTTCGCCGACGTCACGGAAGCGGTCCTCGCGAGAACAGCCGTCGGCCGGAGCGCCTGATGGGCACCAGGCGGCTGGTCGCGCTCTTCCTGCTCACGGTTGGCCTGGGGATCGGCGGTCTCTACCTCGCTACCAAGGAGGCCGTCCTCTCGCCCGCGACGTACCAGCTGGTGCGACCCAACCTCTCGCTGCTGGCCGTCGCCGTCGTCTCCATGCTCGCCACCTGGGCGGCCCCGGTCGCCAAGCTCAGGCTGCTCGCCGGAGCGCAGGGGCTTAGGCTGCGGCCGGGCGAGGCGTTCCTGGCACACGTCGCCCAGGTGTTCGGCACCGCCATGACCCCGAGCGGCATGGGCGGCGGACCGGCGATGATGCTGGCGTTCGAGCGCATGGGCATCCCGGTCGGGACCGGGCTCGGCATCGCGATCCAGCTGTTCGTGCTCGACCTCGCCGCGCTCGGTGTGTTGATCCCGATAGGACTCGTCTACCTGTTCTTGTTCAGCCCGATCGAGCTACCGCTGGCGACCTCGCTGCTCGGCGGCTTGCTCGCCGTCGTCGCCCTCGTCGGCGCGGTCGCGCTGGCGCGCTACCCGCGCCTGCTCTACGCGCTGGTCAGGTGGTTGTCGAAGCGCAAGTTCCTGCAGCGGTTCTCCGAACGCCTCGCTCGGGTCGCGCGCGAGTACTACGTGAGCGCCGTCGCCTTCCGCGACATGCCCCCCCAGGCGTGGTGGCAGCTGCACGGCGTCAACCTGATAGCTTGGCTCGGCAACTTCCTGATGTTCTGGGCGCTGCTGCAGCTCTACGGAGCCGAGGCTCAGCTGCTCGACGTCGTATCGGTGCTGAGCATCGTCACCCTCATCGGCTTCTTCGTGCCGACTCCGGGAGCCTCAGGCATCACCGAGCTGATGGTCGGGCTGGCCGTGAGAGTGACGGACACCGCACCGACGATCGCGGCGCCGGTCGCCCTGTGGCGCGCCGGCACGTTCTACGTCGTCTACCTGCTCGGACCGGTATGCGCCTGGGTGCTGCTGTCGCGCTCGCGCGGCTCGTGGGGCCAGAGCCGCAAGGTCCAGCCGAAACGCAACGAGAGAGAGCGCTGAGTCACTCTGAGCCGACGGCGGCGGGACCTTGCCTGAGCACGCGACGAGCGTCGATGAGCTCCTGGTAGAGCCCTAGCAAGCGCGCCGCGCTCGCCTTGACATCGTGCGAGACGGCGAAGGCGCGCGCCGCTTTTGAGGTAGCCACGACGGCGGCCGGGTCGTCGAGCAGCTCTTCGATCACGCGGGCCTGCAGCCTCGGCTCGACCGGGTTGACGACGACCCCGCCGCCCGAGTCCTGAACGAAGCCGGGGACCGCACTGCTGGCGTGTCCGAAAGCGACGACCGGCAGACCGGCGGCCATCGCCTCCAGCGTCGCGATGCTCTGCAGCTCAGCGGGCGACGGCATCACGAAGAGATCAGAGGACGCCATCAGAGCGCGCTTCTGATCCTCGCTGACGAAGCCGAGCAAGTCGACTCGCCCTTCGAGCCCTGCGATCTCGATCGCGGTCTTGAGCTCCTGTTTGAGGGGACCGTGCCCGGCGACGGTCAGTCGGTAGTTCTGACGCAGCGCGCCGATGAGCGGCAGCAGGCCACCGACCCCCTTCTCGCCCGACAAGCGTCCCAGGTAGAGCAGCCGCCTGGGAGCATCGGGATCGGCGAGCCGGCATCCGCGCTCCTCGAGGTCGGTCGGCTCAGGCCAACTGCCAAGATCGATACCGTTGGAGACCGCCTCGACGCGGCTGCGCGTGAACGCCCGCGCTTTGTCGGCAGCGAAGCGCGTCGGCGCCACCACCAGATCGGCGCCTGAGAAGAGGATGCGGTACCAGATCCGCAGCAGCAGCCCGAGGAACTTGCCGACCATCGGCACCTGCAGCTCCGTCGTCTCGATCTGAGTGTGCAGACCCAGCACCACCGGCACCG
Organism: uncultured bacterium; assembly: GCA_964392895.1. Classification (GTDB taxonomy): domain Bacteria; phylum Deinococcota; class Deinococci; order Deinococcales; family Trueperaceae; genus CAYMRL01. The sequence goes on along the minus strand of CAYMRL010000001.1, from coordinate 581,153 downwards.
ACTTGCGCTTGGCGACGATGACAGCGGCCGCAGCCAGCGCCGTCGGGGTGTTGGCGTGCATCACGTCGGCCCACTCGAGATGCGGCGCCACACGCCCGAACAGCGGGTGTGCGAAGCGCGTCTGGGAGTTGCCAAGGACCCACGACGGCAGGCGCTCGACGAGGACGCCGGGTGGCGCCGCGATCGGTGACGGCTCCGCTCCCGCCACCGCCCTGACCTCGTGACCGGCCTCGAGCAGCGCGGCGATGTGTCCCTGCGTCGCGCTCGCTTGGCCCCCGAACCCGGGATAGAGGTCGTCGGCAACGAAGAGTATGCGCACTCTCGAAACGCTACCACGCTCCGATGAGCCGACCCTGACGCGCCGACCGGACTCTGACACCGAACCGCGAGGGGCGTGCCCGCGTAGACTTGACGGGTGAGCATCGTCTTGAGGCTGGCCGTCAGGAACCTCTTCAGGCACCCGTGGCGTAGCCTCGCGACGCTGGTCGGCATCGGTCTCGGCATCGCCGCCGTACTGACCACTCTCTCGGTCGGTGACAACGTCGAAGCGAACCTGCGCAGCGCACTGCAGGCAGCCGCCGGCAAGGCCGACCTGCTGGTGACTCCCGGTCCGGGCGGCCGCGCCGTGTTCGAGGTCGAGCCGTTGGCGTCGCAGATCGCAGGCGTCGAAGGCGTCGTGTCGGTGGAGGCGGTCCTGATGACGCGCGCCGAGCCGGCGCGCGTCGGCGGCGCTCCCGAGCGCGGCGGCGTGATCCCAGGCATCGACAGCGGCTTCCAGGTAGCTGGCAGGCGCACCGAGAACCTCGCCAGCCTGCCGCTGGCGCTCAGTGCCGGGTCGCTGCCCGCCGCCGGTAGCAACGCCATCGCCGTCGCCGACGGCTTCGCCGCCGGCCGCGACATCGAGGTCGGACAGGTGGTGCAGTTCCGGTTCTCGACCGGCACCGTCGACCTCCTGATCTCCGGTCTGCTGGACGACGCGGTCGGCTACGCCAGCACCAACGGCGGACGCATCGGGGTGATGCACCTAGACGACCTGGCGGCGATCCTCAGGCTCGAGGGCAGGACCTCCAACCTCGAGATCGAGGTCGTCGACGCGCCGTCGGTACCATTCGTGCAAGACGCCGTCGCGGAGCTTGCCGGCGACGACTTCGCCGTGACCTTCCCAGCCGGCTCCGGCAACTTCGCCTCCGGCATCGTCCAGACCCTGCAGTCCGGCCTCAGCGTGCTCGCCGCCACCCTGCTGGCGTTGGGAGCTTTCCTCGCCTACAACACCTTCATGTCCTCCGTCGTCGAGCGCAGGCACGAGTACGCTCTGTTGCGCACCATCTGCATGGCGCGGTCCGACGTGAGGCGCATGGCTCTCTACGAGGCGCTGGCCTTGGCGGTAGCCGGCGTGGTGATGGGCGTGCTGCTCGGCGTCTTGCTCTCGTACCTGATGACGAGGATCAACGCCGCGGCGCTCGGCTTCGAGTTCCGCACGCTCGTCGTTCCGCTGCGCAGCGTGCTGCTCGCCAGCGTCCTCGGCGTCGTCGCTGCCGTGCTGGCGGGCACGCTGCCGGCCAACAGCGCGGCTCGCACGCCGCCGATGCAGGCGGCTCAGACGCCGGAGGGCGGCCTGCGGTCGTGGCAGCTCCCGCTCGGCCTGCTGCTCCTCGCCGTCGGCGCCGCCGCCGCGCTGTTCCCGTGGCGCGGTCAGGCCGCTCTGATCGGAGTCGCCGGCTCGCTCGGGCTGTTCTTCGTCGGCGTCTCGCTCGCCTCTCCAGCCCTGCTGGTCCCGGCGGTGCGCGCGCTGCGCCCGCTGATGGTGCGGCTCTTCGGCGCCGCTGGCCGACTCGGCGTCAGCTTCGCGCAGCGCAACGCCGCACGCAACGGCGTCGCCATCGGGACCGTCGTCGTCGGTGTGGGGCTCGTCATCGGCGTCGGATCGATGGTCGAGAGCGTCAACCGTGCGGTCGCCTCGTGGGTCGACACGACCGTCATCGGCGACCTCTACGTGACGACCCCCGTCGGGTTCCCGCCCGGATTCGGAGTCGAAGCCGAGCGCGTCGAAGGGGTGGCCATCGCCAGCGGAGTCGGCATCAAGGTCGTGCGTTACCTCGACGACCCTGAAGGCCGCGGCAGATCGGTCGCGCTGGTGCTGGCGGAGGCCGACAGGTTCGACCCGCGGGTTGGCTTCGGGCGCTTCCAGTACCTGCCCGGCCAGGGCGACGACGTCACCGGCTACCAAGCCCTGCTCAGGCCCGACGCCGTGCTCGTGGCCAACACGATCAGGGACCGCTACGGCGTTCAGGCCGGCGACACCATGACGCTGCGCACCGTCGACGGCTTCAGGGACTTCGAGGTCGCCGGTGTCGTCGTCGACTTCACGGCGGGAGGCGAGACGATAGTCACGGGCCTCGGCAACATCGATGCCTTCGGGGGCGGCACGCCCGAACTCTACGTCATGACGGTGGACGCCGGAGTCGCCCCGATCGTGGTGCGCGAACGTCTGCTGGCTGCCTTCCCCGAGCTGGCGCTCGACGCTACCCTCAACCTCGACTACCGGCGCTACATCCTCGACGTCAGCTCGCAGGCCTTCGGCACCACCCGGCTGCTGTTGGTGATCGCAGTACTCGTGGCTACCCTCGGCGTCGCCAACACGCTGGGCATGAACCTAGTCAACCGCTCGCACGAGATCGCCGTCTTGCGCACGCTCGGGCTCAGCCGCGCCGGAGTCAGGTGGCTCATCGCCGCCGAGGGCGTGATCGTCATGCTGCTCGGCGCCGCGATCGGCGGTGTCTTCGGGTTCCTGCTGTCGCGGGTCGTGACGACGACGGCCGGAAGCCTGACCGGCTTCATGCTCGAGCCGGTGATACCGTGGTCGGTCGCGCTGTTGGCGCTGCTGGCGGCGCCGGTGGCCGGCCTCGTCGCGTCGATACTGCCTGCGCGCCGCGCCGCCAAGCTGGCCCCCTCGCGAGCCCTCGCGACCTGGAGTGAGAATGCCTGACCCAAGCTCTGTTCCCGCGATCTCGGCTCTCAACCTCAGCAAGACCTATCGGCTCGGTGAAGCCGAGATCAGGGCGCTCGACGACGTCTCCTTGCAAGTCGCGGCGGGCGAGTTCGTCGCCGTCATGGGGCCGAGCGGCAGCGGCAAGAGCACGCTGCTCTACATGCTCGGGCTCCTCGACCTGCCCGACACCGGCCAGGTGGTGATCGAGGGCCGCGACACGACCGGCCTCGACGACGAGCAGCTGACAGCGCTGCGGCGCGACCGGCTCGGCTTCCTGTTCCAATCCTTCGAGCTCATCCCCAACCTGAGCGCGCGGGAGAACGTGCTGCTGCCGGCGGAGATCGCGGGCCGCATGGCTGCCGCTGCCGCCGTCCTCGCCGACCTGGCGGGGAAGCTCGGCATCGCCGACCGCTTGGATCATCGGCCACGCCAGCTCTCCGGCGGGCAGCGGCAGCGAGTGGCGTTGGCGCGGGCCCTCATCAACTCGCCGGCGCTGCTCTTGTGCGACGAGCCGACCGGCAACCTCGACACGCGCACCGGCAACGAGGTGCTGCGGCTGCTGCGCTCTGGCGTCGACACGTCGGGCTGGACGATAGTCATGGTCACGCACGACCCCGCGGCGGCGCTCAACGCCGACAGGGTGGTGTTCCTGCGCGACGGGCGCGTGGCGGGCGAGACCCTCACCAAGTCGCCGGACGCCAGGTCCGACATCGACAGATTCCTCAGCGCCTGATCCGTGTTCGCGGTGCTGGCCAAGCTCGTCGAGCGCTACCCGCGCTGGATCCTCGTCGGGTGGCTCGTCGTCGTGGTCGCGACGGCGCCGTTCGCGCTCAGGGTCGGCGAGGTCTTGACGGGTCAACCTCAGGCTCCGGCGGGTGGGGTATCCGAGCGCGTGCGCGAGTTGGTGGCGCGCGAGTTCGAGAGCCACGAGTCCGAGCTGCTCATCGCCATCGCGCGTCCTGCCCGCGGCGCCAACAACCCGGGTGCGGTAGGCAGTGACGCTTTCACCGCCGCCGTCGACACCTCGATGGCTGCGCTGGCAGAGCTGATCGGTGTCGACTTCGTCCGCGACCACAGGTCGGCGGTCGGTCTCAACCTGCTGAGCGAGGAGGCCGGCTTCTCGGCGCTGCTGATCGGCCTCTCGACCACGGACCTGTCCGAGGCCAAGGCGGTCGTCGCCGACATACGCGACACGTTGAGGCAGAACCCGAGTTTGCGCTTCGATCTGTCCGGCGGCGCCGCGACGGTGATGGAGCTCGAATCCGTCAGCGAGCGCGACGCGCGTCGCGCCGAGCTCTTCGGCTTGCCGATCTCGCTGCTGATACTGCTGATCGCGTTCGGAGCCGTCGTCGCCTCTGCGCTGCCACTACTCTCGGCCGTCACGAGCATCGTCGTCTCGTCGGCGATGCTGTTCTGGCTCGGGCAAGCCGTCGAGTTCGCCGTGTTCACGCAGACGATAGTCACGATGCTGGGGCTCGCCACCGGCATCGACTACGCCTTGCTGATCGTCAACCGCTTCAGGGAGGAGCTGCGCAGGACCTTCGACCCACGCCAGGCGGCGGCACGAACGGCCGTCACGGCGGGCAAGGCGGTGGCTTTCAGCGGTTTGACGGTGCTGGTGGCCCTGGCCGCCCTGCTGGTCCCGCCCGTCGCGTTCATACGCTCCATCGGCATCGGCACGATGCTGGTGCTGCTCGTGGCTGTGCTGGTCGCGGTCACGGCGGTACCTGCGACGCTCGCCCTGCTTGGCCACCGCGTCAACTGGCTGCGCGTCACGCGGCGCGAGCCGGGGCTGCGCAGCCGCGCCTACTGGCGCGAGCGGGCGCTGGCGATCATGCGCCGACCGCGGCTCTGGACCGCGATCGGACTGACCGCTCTGGTCTTGCTCGCGCTCCCGGCCTTGCGCATGCAGGTTGCCGACCCGGGCGCGCGCGGCCTCGCGCCTGCCACCGAGTCGCGGCGCACGCTCGATGCCCTGTCGACGCTCGGGCTCGAGGGGTTGCTCAACCCGTTCGACGTGCTCGTCGACTTGGGCGAGACGGGCTTCTATCATCCGTCGTCGGTCAGGCAGGTGTCGCTGCTCGAACGCGCCGTGCAGGCTCTCGACGGCGTCGGCGAGGTGTCGTCGCCGTTGGCGCTGGCGGGCGTGCCGAGGTTGCTGCTGTACCAGTACTACTCCTCGCGTGAGCTCGCCTTGGGAAGCGAGGTAGCTCCGTTGGCGCGCGCCACCGTCAGCGAGAGTGGGCGTTACGCGATGGTGCGCGTCTACCCCGCCGGCGCGGTGACCCCGGCCGTCGCGGGCGAGATCCGGCGCGGGATAACCGCCGCGCTCGCCGACCTGGGCCTCTCGGCCGAGATCGGCGGCGTCTACGTGGCTGGCACCGAGTGGACCGAGGCTCTCTACGGTCACTTCCCGCTGGCTCTCGCCCTGGTGGCGCTCGCCACGTTCTTGCTGTTGGGAGTCGCGTTCAGGTCGCTGCTGATCCCGTTCAAGGCGTTGGTGCTCAACGTGTTGACCGTGGGCGCGGCGTTCGGGGTGATCACGCTGGTGTTCCAGTACGGAGCGCTCTACTGGCTGGTCGGCGGCAACCCGGTGCTCGGCTACGTCGACACCTCGGCGCCGCTGTTCATCTTCGCTATCGTCTTCGGCCTGAGCATGGACTACGAGGTGTTCATGGTCGCGCGCATACGCGAGGCGCACGACAGCGGCCTCTCGGACAAGGACGCCGTCGCGACGGCGATGTCGGCCACCGGCGGCGTGATCACCAGCGCCGCGGCCGTGATGATCACCGTCTTCAGCCTGCTGCTGTTCAGCCATGTCGAGCTGATCCGCACCCTGGGTCTGGGGCTGACCGTCGCCGTGGTGCTCGATGCGACGCTGGTGCGGCTGACGCTGGTGCCGGCCGTGATGACGATGGCCGGTCGCTGGAACTGGTGGCTGCCGGCGTGGCTCGAGCGGCGCTTGCCGCGGTTCGACCACGAAGGCTGAGCACACCTCCTGAGGGTCTACTTGACGACCTACCTGAGCACGTCGGACAGCAGTGTCGAGCTCTGCAGCGCCAGGCTCGCCAGCCCTGGAGCCTCCAGGTTGAAACCGCCTATCAGGTCGAAGCCAAGCCCTGCCGTTCCCGCCGACGCCGCCTGAACCTGCGTCGCCAACGCCGGACCGAGCGTCAGCGGGTTGAACCTGAACACGAGGCTGGCCGTCGACGCGCCGGCCGCCGGCACCTCGACGGTGGTGAGGCGCGCGGTGGCAGCGTCGACGCCGGCGACCCTCAGCCGCAACTCGGGCGAGGAGAGCCTGTAGCCGACGATCCCCTGGTTGGCGAGTGCGAGGTCGATGCTGATCGCCACGCTGGTCAGAGACTCGAAGCGCACGCTTCCGCCGGCCAGCGCGATGGTCGGAGCCGTCAGCAGCAGCGGGCGCGTCAGCTCGCCCTGCGCCAGCGTGAACGACGGGAAGCTCTGCACGGCGCCGAGCAGCTCGACGCCGACGGCAGCGTCGACCCGGTAACGGACGCTCTGAGCGCTGATCAGCCTGGCGATGCTGTCGACGAGCGCGGGCGCGGCGCCAAGCGGAACCCTGACGTCGATGGTGACCGGCGAGGAGCCGTTGGCGCGAACCTCGAGGCCGCCCCGGAAGCTTATCGAAGCCGCCCTCACGTCCTGCACGAACAGGCCGCCGTCGAGGCTGGCGAGCTTGAACGAGACGGGGTTCGGGTTGTGCACGTGCAACGCCAGCCTGAACGTGGCCGTGCCGTCACCGATGCCGGCCGGGTCGATGCGCACGAAGCCCGAGTTGGCCGCGTCGATGGTGAAGGTAGGCGGCGCGATGACCCTGGCTCCTGGCGCGCACGCCGCGATCAGGGCGCACAGCGCCAGCAGGATGGCTAAGGCGGTCCTCTTTGGCACGCGCTCTCCTTAAGCTCGGCGGCGCCGCTGCTACCTGCGTCGCCACGTACCGAGCCTAGCCGAGCCGGCAGGCCGAGCGCGGTCGACTACTTCGCTTGCCGCCGACCTAGAATGCAGCATGGCTGTGCTCGCAACCCAGCTGCGCGGTCCGGTGCTGCTGATCACCCTCGACCGGCCGGCTGTCAGGAACGCGCTCTCGCGCGAGCTCCGCGCGCAGCTCGCCGCGGCGTTGCGCGCCGCCGACGACGACGACGCTGTGAGGGCGGTCGTCATCACCGGGAGCGGGTCGTCGTTCTGCGCGGGCCTCGATCTCGAGGAGCTGAAGGCGTCGGTCGGGCAGCCGCACGAGGCGGCTCTCGAGGACTCGCAAGCCCTGGCTGCGCTGTTCAGTCAGATCATCGAGCTCGGCAAGCCCGTCGTGGCCGCCGTCAACGGTCCGGCGGTGGCCGGCGGCGCCGGTCTCGTCAACGCGTGTGACGTGGCGGTGGCGGCGCAGGGCGCGCGCTTCGGGTACACCGAGGCGCGGATCGGCTTCGTAGCCGCGCTGGTAGCCGCGCTGTTGGAGCGGCAGGTCGGTGCCAAGGTCCGGCGCGAGCTGCTGCTCGGAGCCGAGATCATCGACGCACAGCGCGCCCTCGCGTTGGGTCTCGTCAACGAGGTCGTGCCTGACGACGCCGTGGTGGAGCGCGCCATCGAGCTCGCCACGCGCATGGCGCGCAACGCGCCTGGCTCCCTCGCCGAGACCAAACGGCTGCTGGCGAGTATCGACGGGCTGCCGCTGACCGCGGCGCTGCAGGCGGCCGCGCTGGCGAACGCCGCGAGGCGCTCGTCGCCTGAGCTGGCCGAGGGTGTCGCCTCGTTCTTGGAGAAGCGGCGACCGAGCTGGCAGCCGCCCACCGAGAGAGATTGAGTAAGCAGCTCTAGCCCGACTTGACCCGCCGGCCGCTTGGGAGTACGCTCGTCATGATGTGTAACTTACACACGTTACACCCGCGTAGGGTGCTGCTGCTGTGCGGCGGCAAGTCCGACGAGCACGATGTCTCGCTCGCGTCCGCACGCTCGGTGCTCGGCGCACTGCAAGGCAGAGACGACCTCGGCCTCGAGGTGACGCCGCTGGTGATCTCACGCGAGGGCGCGCTCCTGGAACCCGGCGCCTCGCGCGCGCTACTCGGCGCGCCGGCCGCAGCCGCAGCCACGTCCGAGGTCACGGCGCCTGGCTCGGAGGCCGCGCTCGGACCCGCCATCGGAGCCAAAGGGCGCGAGTTCGACGTCGTGTTCCCGCTGCTTCACGGCCCTTACGGCGAGGACGGCAGGCTGCAAGGACTCCTCGACGTCATGGGCCTGCGCTACGTAGGCGCCGGGGTGCTGTCGAGCGCCCTGAGCATGGACAAGCTCGCCATGAAGGCCGTCTTCGCAGGCAAGGGTCTGCCACAGGTCGAGCACTTCGGCGTGACGCGCTCACAGTGGCGCTCCGAGCCGGCCGCGGTCGCGGCGGAGGCGACCGCTCTCGGCTTCCCGCTGTTCGTGAAGCCGGCCAACCTGGGCTCGAGCATCGGGATCACACGCGCCGAGGACCTTGCCTCGTTCGAAGCCGCCCTGGCACTGGCGCTGGAGTTCGATCGGCGCGCCGTCGTGGAGCGCGCTGCCGTAGGGGCCCGCGAGCTCGAGGTGGCGGTTCTCGGCAACGACGAGCCCGCCTTCAGTCCGGTCGGCGAGATCGTCCACAGCGGAGCTTTCTACGACTACGAGACCAAGTACCAGGACGGCAGGGCCGAGCTGGTGATCCCTGCCGACATCAGCGCCACCGCCGCGGAGGGCTGCATCGAGCTCGCCCGCGCCGCCTACGCCGCCGTCGACGGCGCCGGCCTCGCCAGGGTCGACATGTTCTACCTGCCTGACGGTCGGCTGCTGCTGAACGAGATCAACACGATGCCAGGCTTCACCGTTCACTCGATGTACCCGAAGCTGTGGGAGGCGGGCGGCCTGCCCTACCCCGACCTGGTGCGGCGCCTGGTCGACCTGGCGCTCGACGACAGAGGCTAGCTGGGTCCGACCCGCTGCGTAGAGAGAGCCCCGCGACGCGTCAAGCGGGTCGTCTGGGGTTATCATCCGCCAGAGCTATTGAGCGGGAGGTCAGGACCGCCGACCGGAACCTAGACAGCTGGCTCGACTTAGACGACGAGCTCGACGCGGAGGACGAGGCGCCGAGCGCAGGGGTGGTGTCTGGCCCCGGCCAGCCTCTCACCAACGTCAACTCGGCGCGCGTGCTGATCCTCAACGTCTCTTACCAGCCGCTACACGTCTGCTCCGTCAAGCGCGCCGTCACCCTCCTGATGCACGAGGTGGCGGAGCGCGTCGAGGACTCCGACAGGGTCCTCCGCTCACCCAGCAGCGTCTTCCCCGTTCCCAGCGTGATCCGGCTCAAGCGCTTCGTGCGCGGCACGTTCAGGCAGCGCGTGGCGTTCAACCGCAAGAACGTGTTCCGCCGCGACGATCACCGCTGCCAGTACTGCCTCAGGCACGCCAACGACCTCACGCTCGACCACGTCATGCCACGCAGCCGCGGCGGCCCGACGAGCTGGGAGAACGTGGTGGCCTGCTGTAAGTCGTGCAACGCGCGCAAGCGCGACAGGACCCCTGAGGAGGCGAACATGCTGCTCAAGCGCAAGCCTTATGCGCCGCGCTTCATGTTCTCCAGCGCCTACGGCGTCGTGCCCGACATCGATCCGATCTGGGAGAAGTACCTGCCGCGCCCTACGTCAGGGCGCCTCTAGCCCAAGCGGCTAGCTCTGACAGCTAGCTCACAGCGGCAGCTTGGCGAGCAGCGGCACGCGCGCCACCTCCCTGAAGCCGAGCGACCTCAAGATACCCGTCAGCTTCGGATCCGACGCCCCGATCGAGGCGTCCACCACGCCCATCGGGCTGATGCCGGACAGCTCCTGCAGGGCCGAGATCACCAACCTGCGCAGCATGCCGCTGTCCTCGCGCAGGTCGCGCCTCACGCCGACGGCGTCGAGGCTGAAGCGCGCGTCGATCCGCTGCTCGGTCGTGCCGAAGAACGCGTAGCCGACGCAGCTCTGGTCGAGCGTCTCACGCGCCAGGAACCAGAGATCGGGATGGAAAGGACCGGAGGCGCGCTTCAGGTACGACCAGCCGCCGTCGGTCAACTGCTTCGACTCCGCCGCGGCGTAGAAGTTCCTGAACTCGACGTCCTGCTGCTGGCTCCACGCGTCGAGCACCAGGGGGACCCCGATAGGCGGCACCTCGGAGAGCTCGAAGCGCAGCTGGTGCAGCTCGTCGAAGGCGAACCCGAGCGGCTGAAGCAGCTCGGCCAGCTCTGCCCTGCGGGCCTCGCCGAGCGAGTGGAGGTCGAGGTAGGCGTGATCGTGCTCGAAGCGCGACAGCAGGTGCTCGATCAGCGCCCTGAGGTCGCCGGGCTCGCCGTCGTGCCAGGGGCTGGCGAACCTGAGACCGAGCGAGTCGGCGTTGACGTCGGGCGGCTTGAGGAAGACCCCGGCGCTGGGCGCGCGGTCTAGGTGAGTCATCACGAAACAGGCGTCGCCGTCGCCGCGGCTGTCGCCCAGGAGTGGAGCGAGGCGCAGCGACATCGCCTTGGGATCCGAATGCCCGAGGTAGCCGAGCGCCTTGCCGATGAACCACACGACTTCGTCTGGCGCGAGGTTGCGAACCACGGCTATCCACTCTAGCCCGCCACGGCTCGTCTCGGCTCGCCCTTGTCGGCTCGCTCGCGCCTGGTGAGCGGGTCGCCGCCGTATGCTTTCGGCGTGTCGAACCCTCGGATACTCGGCGGCAGCGCGCGCGGACGTCAACTAGAGACGCCGGCGAGCGGTACCCGCCCGAGCCCGGCGCGCCTGCGCGAGGCACTGTTCGACATCATCGCCTTCGAGCCAGCGGCGACAGGCTCGCGTTCGTTCCTCGACCTGTTCAGCGGCTCCGGCGCCGTCGGGCTGGAGGCCGCGAGCCGGGGCTGGAGCGCGACCTGCGTCGAGCTGGCTCCCGCCGCCGCCGCCGTGATCCGGCGCAACGCCACACGCCTGGGACTGACGGTCGAGGTCGTCGAAGGCGACGCCATCGCCTACGCGGCAGCGCACCCAGGCGCCTACTCCGTCGTGTTCGCGGCGCCGCCCTATCCGCTGGACCTAGATCAGGTGTTCAGGAGCGTGCTGGCGTCGGGCGTCGCGGCCGGCGGTGGCCTCTACGTGCTGCAGCACCCCAGCGGCTTCGTGCTCGAGGTAGACGCTGACGCCTTCATAGGCATCAGGTCGAAGAAGTACGGCACCAACTCCCTGACGCTGGTCAGAGCGCGGTGACGGTCGCATGACAGCCGTTGAAAGCCGAATGTGGCGAATGTGCCGACTCTATCGACTGTGTCGACCCTGCCGCCTACGCCGCTTCACAATCGAGAGTGATAGTCTGACGCCGAAAGGTCCCCCATAAGATGTTCGGATTCGTCCAGAAGCTCTTCGACAACAACGAGCGCGAGGTCAAGAAGCTGCAGGCCGAGGTGGTCAGCCGCGTCAACGACCTCGAGCCGCACATGCAAGGACTCGACGACCTCGCCGCCGCCTACCAGGACCTCAGGCGCCGCCACTTGGAGGGCGGCGAGAACCTCGACGCTCTGATGCCGGAGGCGTTCGCGCTGACGCGTGAGTCGGCCAGGCGCTTCCTGGGCCTGCGTCACTACGACGTGCAGCTCATCGGTGGCGCCGCCTTGCACAGGGGCCACATCGCCGAGATGAAGACGGGCGAGGGCAAGACGCTCGTCGCCACGCTGGCGCTGGTTCTCAACGCGCTCACCGGCAAGGGCACGCACCTCGTCACCACCAACGACTACCTGGCCAGGACCGGCGCCGAGTGGATGGGTCCCGTCTACCGCGGGCTCGGCCTCAACGTCGCCGTCATCCAGCACGACATGGACGGCCCTGCGCGCCGCGCCGCCTACCGCTCCGACATCACCTACATCACTAACTCGGAGCTCGGCTTCGACTACCTGCGCGACAACATGGCCTTCCGCCCGGACCAGCTCGTGCTGCGCGAGGACACGCCGCTGCACTTCGCCATCGTCGACGAGGTCGACTCGATCCTCATCGACGAGGCCCGGACGCCGCTGATCATCTCCGGCCCCGCCGAGCTGGCGACCGACAAGTACTACACGATGGCGAAGATCGCCAAGCAGCTGACGCGCGGCGAGCCGAAGGAGGGCGATCAGCCCGCCACCGGCGACTACTCCGCCGACGCCAAGGCCAAGGACATCCACCTCACCGAGGACGGCATCGCCAAGGCCGAGAAGCTACTAGGCATCGAGAACATCTTCAGCCCCGACAACATGGAGAACGGGCACATGCTCAGGCAAGCACTGCGCGCCCGCGAGCACTACCACCTCGATCAGCAGTACGTGAAGGACGAGAACGGCCAGATCGTCATCGTCGACGAGTTCACCGGCCGCCTCATGCCGGGCCGGCGCTTCGGCGAGGGCCTGCACCAGGCGATCGAGGCCAAAGAGGGTGTGAAGATCGAGCGCGAGAACCAGACCCTCGCCACCATCACCTACCAGAACTTCTTCAAGCTCTACGACAAGATCGCCGGCATGACCGGCACCGCCAAGACCGAGGAGAAGGAGTTCCAGGAGATCTACGCCTCCGACGTCCTCGTCATCCCCACCAACAAACAGGTGATCCGCGACGACGGCGAGGACGTCGTCTTCCGCACCGAGGAGGGCAAGTACGCCGCCGCGGTCGAGGAGATCGTCGAGGTCCACGCTACGGGCCGACCGATCCTCGTCGGCACCGTGACCATCGAGGCGTCAGAGCGCCTGTCGAAGATGCTCAAGCGCAAGGGCGTGCAGCACGAGGTGCTCAACGCCAAGTTCCACGGCCGCGAGGCTGAGATCGTCGCGCAGGCCGGCCGCAGCAGCGCCGTCACCATCTCGACCAACATGGCCGGTCGCGGCACCGACATCGTGCTCGGCGGCAACCCCGAGTGGCTGGCGCGCCAACTGCTGGAGCGCGAAGGCTTCGAACGCTACGACACCGACACCGAGCTGTTCATCAGGGCCGTGCTGCTCAACCGCATGGACGAGGCCAGGGAGCGCGCCAGGAAGCTCGAGGGCCTGCCGGCCGACATCCTCGGCAAGCTCGAGCAGATCCGCGACGCGGCGGCCGCCGACCACGTCAAGGTCGTCGACCTCGGCGGCCTGCACATCATCGGCACCGAGCGCCACGAGTCGCGGCGCATCGACAACCAGCTCCGCGGCCGCGCCGGCCGTCAGGGCGACCCCGGCTCGAGCCGCTTCTACGTCAGCTTCGAGGACGACCTCATGCGCCTGTTCGCCAACGAGCGCGTGCTCGGCATGATGGACAGGCTCGGCATGGACGACAGCCAGCCGATCGAGGCGCGGATGGTCTCCGGCGCGATCGAGCGCGCGCAGAAGCGCGTCGAAGACCGCAACTTCGGCATCCGCAAGCAGCTCCTCGAGTTCGACAACGTCATGAGCAAGCAGCGCGAGGTCATCTACGCCCAGCGCCGCGAGATCCTGCTCGGCAACGACATCTCCGAGGACGTGCAGGACATGATCGCCGAGTACGTCGACTCGCAGGTGCAGCGCTACCTGAACCCCGAGCTCGAGCCCGAGGAGCAGGACATCGCGGCGCTGTCCGCCGCCGTCATCGACGCGGTCCCCGCCCTCGCCGACTTCGACTTCGAGGCGCTCAGAGGCCATCAGCCCGACAACGTCACCGACGACATCGTCCCGCGCCTGGAGAAGGCGTATCAGGAGCGCGAGAGCCAGCTCGGCGCGCCGCTGCTGAGGGAGCTCGAGCGCTTCATCGTGCTGCAGGTCGTCGACCAGCACTGGAAGGAGCACCTGCACAACATGGACGTGCTCCGCCAGGGCATCGGCCTGCGCGGCTACGGCCAGCGCAACCCGCTGCAGGAGTACGCCTTCGAGGGCTTCAACCTGTTCGAGGAGATGAAGGCGAACATCCGCCTCAACGCCGCCAAGCTGCTGTTCAGGGTCGAAGTGCAGACCAACCAGCGTCTCGAGCGCGGCCAGCAGCGAGCCTCCACGGTCCAGTACAGCACCGACCAGCCGGCGATGGCGGCGGCCACCGCGGCCGCCGGCGCCGCGCGCAGCCAACAGGCGCGCGCCAGCGGCCCCACCCAACCGATCCGCGCCGAGGAGAAGGTCGGCCGCAACGACCCCTGCCCCTGCGGCAGCGGCAAGAAGTACAAGCACTGTCACGGGCGCTCGGAAGCTTGAGCGACGGTTTCGCCGCCAGGCTGCACCGCGCGATGGCGTCGCGCTCGTCGCGGGTCTGCCTCGGCCTCGACCCTCGGCCCGAGCTGCTCGCGCACACCCATCCCGAGCGCCATGGCGGTTCGGTAGCTGCCGTCGCGAAGGCTGTCGCCGAGCATCTGACCGCCCTTCTCGACGCGACCCACGACGTGGTCGCCTGCTGCAAGCCGCAGTCGGCGTTCTTCGAGGCGCTCGGACCCGCGGGGATGGAGGCGCTCGCAGCGGTGATCGAGCGCGCCCGCGCTCACGACCTGCCCGTGATCGTCGACGCCAAACGGGGCGACATCGGCTCGACCGCCGAGGCTTACGCCAGAGCGTTCCTCGCCGACGGAGCGCCCTTCGCCGGCGACGCGCTGACGGTAAACCCGTTCTTGGGCTTCGACGCGCTAGCGCCCTTGGCGAACGCCGCGCGCGCCACCGGACGCGGGCTGTTGGTCCTCGTCAAGACCTCGAACCCCGGCTCCAAGGACTTCCAAGAGCTACGGCTGGTGACAGGTAAACCGGTCTATCTACATCTAGCCGAGCTGGTGGAGACGGCGAATCGGGCCGCGCCACGCGACGAAGACGGTTATGGCGCGCTCGGGGCGGTGGTGGGCGCCACCAACCAGCCCGAGGCCGTGCGAGAGCTGCGTGCCGCGCTCAGCTCATCCGTACTGCTGGTGCCGGGTTACGGAGCTCAGGGCGCCGGTGCAGCCGACGTGGTCGAGGCGTTCGATGCCCGGCGGCTGGGAGCGGTGGTCAGCTCGAGCCGCGCGCTCAACTACCCGAAGGCCGAAGATGGCTCGTTGAGCGCCAACGTCGCGGCCGCCCGCGCGGCAGCCATCTCGATGCGTGACGACATCGAGCGAGCGCTGGACGCGCGCTGAGCGCGTCGAGCCGGCGGCCCCGGCGGCCCCACAACTAGCGAGCCGTCAGCGCGCCGGGATCTCCAGGTGCTGGAAGAACGTGAA
Organism: uncultured bacterium; assembly: GCA_964392895.1. Classification (GTDB taxonomy): domain Bacteria; phylum Deinococcota; class Deinococci; order Deinococcales; family Trueperaceae; genus CAYMRL01. The sequence goes on along the minus strand of CAYMRL010000001.1, from coordinate 565,987 downwards.
CGGCGACATGTTGGTCCGCACCCGCGACATCAGGCCGAGGATCGTGCCGACACCGGCCGCCGGACCGTCGAACACCGCCGCGTAGAGCCTCACGCCGTCGAGCTCACTCAGAGAGAACCCGAAAGCGTCGAGCTCCTCGCCGGGGGCCACGCTGTACGGCCAGGTGCCGGGGTCGGGTCGGCTCGCCACCACGTACATGCGCGAGTCGTTGTGCGCCAGGAAGAGCTGCGTAGCTGTCTCCTGAGGCGCCGTCACGTAGTTCTCCACGCGCAGAGCACAGGTGCCGAGCGCCACGAGAGCGCCTCTCAGGTCGTCGAGCGACAGGTCCTCGTCGGGCCTGAACACGAGCAACCGAGGGTAGACGGTCCAGTTCCAGATGACCGCCCAGAACGACAGGCGCCTGTTGTCGGCCGGGTCGGTAGCCAGCAGGGCGGCGGGCCTCACCGCGTCGGACGCCCGCTGCAGCGCCGCCATCGTGTCAGCGAGCAGGTCGCCGGCGGTGACGGGCGCGTCGGGCAGCTGTCCCGACAGCTTGTACCAACCAAGGAACCCGGCGAGCATCTCCTGCCACACGCTCACCTCGATGCTGTCCGGGTTCCAGGCCGCCGGGAGCAGCCTGCGCTCGTGCAGGTAGCGCACGCTCGAGTAGGCCGGATGACCGCTCTCGACCGGCAGCGCGTTGGACCTTCGCAGCGCCGGCAAAGCCGGCTCGATCAGCTCCACGGCGCGCTTCAGCAGCATGGCGGCGTCGGCGCCGGTGGCGGGCCTGTTCAGCTCGGTGTCGGTGAGGGTGCCGAGCAGCTCAGGGCGGCAGATGTCGGCAGCCGACGCGACCGACGACACCAACGCCGCGGCGAAGAGCGCGACCCGCGCCCAACGCCGCGCGACTAGCTGCAAGGTGCCACGCAGAACCGAACCTACCTTGAGTCGGCTGGCGCCGCGGAGCCGGCTCGCTGAGCCAGCACCTCGGCGTCGCTGACGTCAGCGCCGGCGCTCAGGTAGTAGGTCGAGCGGGCCGAAGCGGCGGCGGATTGTGAGTCGACCGCCGTGACGCGCAGGTACTCGCCGCCCAGCACCAAGACGCTGCCGCCGGTGACGGGACCGACCTGTGTCGTGCCGCCGGCGTCTACCACCTCTAGCTGCAGACCGATGCCGGGTCCGGGGTCGAAGCTGACCGACATGGAGCTGGGCACGGCGAAGTAGTCGACGTCGCCGATGAGCTCGATGGCGCCCGCGTCAGGGCTCTGCAGCTGCGGCGCGGTTCCCCTGGCGTCGTTGCCGTCCTCGCCCTGGTCGACGAGGTCGTCGCCGTAGAGGTAGACATCGAACGAGACGCTCGACGCGCTCTCGTTGACGATCAGCCCGACGTAAGCGCCCTGCGTAGGCTTGAAGATCACGCACGAGCCGCGGCAGGCGACGGTGGTGCCGATGCCCTGGAGACTCGGGTCTGTCGAAGCCGCGGAAGCCGTGGAAGCCGAGCCGGCCGCGAGCAGGCCGGACGTGCCCGCGGCGAAGTACTCGCTTGAGCTGCTGCTGGCGATCGTGCTGGTGTTGGCGGCGTTGCGCAGCTCGAGGCTCAGGTCGGAGCTGAGCTCGAAGTAGGTGGCCGGCTCGTTCCTGACGCTCAGCGGGATGCTCATGTCCAGGAACAGCGCTCCGCCTGGCGGCAGCGTGGCCGAGTGGCGCGGCGAGCCGGGGTTCAAGTTGGCGGTGATCGCCACCGTTTCAGGCGCGTCGCAACCGGGGTCCGGCGCCAGTGGCGTGCTCGACAGCGTGTAGGTGCTGCGCCCTGGGGCAGCCGCGCGGTTGCTGATATCGGCCGAGACGCGCACGTACTGCCCCTCGCAGACCTCGAACACGTCGCCGCTCCTGTAGATGTCGGAGACGGCGACGCCGTTCTGGTCTACGACCACGGCGCGCACCGGCAGAGCGCTCGCGCCCTGCGTCAGCTGGACGTCGCGCCGCGACGGAGCCTGCCAGAAGTCGGTGTCGCCGATGAGCTCGATGGCGCCCTGATCGTCGGTGCCGAGGCTCGGCGCGCTGGCACGCGAGTCGTTGGCGGTCTCGGTGTCGTCTTGGAAGACGTCGACGAAGAAGTAGAGGTCGACCTCGCGGCTCGAACCGCCGTCGTTGCGCACGCGGGCGTGCAGCTTCTCGACGACGGGCCTGATGACGCACGCGCCGGCGCAGACGCGGCTGACGCCGATACCTGTCGGCTCCAGGTCGCCACCTACGAGCGTGGCGGCTGCGCTCAGGGCGCCCGATCCGCTGGCGAAGAAGGCTGCGCTGGTGCTCGAAGCCACCAGCACGCCGTAGTTGCTGCTGCGCCTGAGCTCGAGAGGCAGGTCGGCGTCGATCTCGACGTAGAACACGTCGTTGGCGCCGACGAGACCGCTCGGCACGATCAGGTCGAAGACGACCTCGTCGTTGGCCGGGATGGTGACGGTGCGCACCACGGCCGACGGGTCGGCCGTCGCCTGCACGGGTATCGAGTCCTCCGGCGGCGCTATCACCTCGGCCGGCCGGCAGCTCGCGACGAGCAGGGCCAGCACTAGCAGCGCCGCCGCTGAGTAGAGCCGGCGGTGACCGGCGTTCCGAGCTTGTCGTCTGTTCAACATCATCTGCGAGTCCCCTCTGAGGACCGCCCTCCAGTGCGCCTGCGGTCGCCCTACTCGAGGACCGACCGCGGCACGACGTTGGCGCCCTCGAGGGTCGGCGGGTAGCTGAGGCGGTAACCGCTCGATGCGCTGACACCCGCGAAGGCGGCGTCGGCGGCTCTGACCATGATCCTGTCGCCGGCAACCAAGGCGAAGCTCTGTCCGGGGCTGAGGACGGCGACGAGCGTCTGAGTTTCGTCTCTGATCTCGGCCCGTATCGCTACGTGGTTGCCGCTGGTGTTTATGTAGTCGAAGGTCACGTTGCCGGGATGCAGGACGTTGAAGTAGTCGATGTCACCGACGGTCTCTATGGCTCCGAAGTCCTCCCCGATGCTCAGGAAGGGTGCGCTGGTGACGTTGTTGCCCGGCTCGCCGCTGTCTTTGTACGTGTCCTTGAAGAAGTAGACGCCGACGCTCTGCGTCGAGCCGCTGCGGTTGGTGACGCGCGCGTACATCGTCGAGCTGAACTCGGCACCCGGGACGATCACGCATGCGCCGCGGCACGTCACCGAGGTGACGATCGCCTGCTGATCGATCTCGCCGGCAGCGCTCAGACCGAGCGCGGAGACGCCTGAGCCGAAGACGTGACGCGAGGCGGAGCTGTAGCGCACCGTGCCGCTGGAGCTGATCACCTCGAGGTCGAAGTCGAGGTTGCCGGAGTCGAGCTCGACGTAGACGACGCCCGAGGTGCCGCCCGTGTTGCTGAGCCTGTACACGACCGCTTCGTTGTTGGCGAGGGTCCGCGTTCCCTGAACGTCACCTTCTCCCCCGGTGGAGACGTTGACGACACCGGACGGCGGCCACGGGTTCGGCTCGATGATGATCTGGCACGAGACGAGCAGCGACAAGGCGAGCACAGCACCCAACAGGGCGAGGGATCTGAGTTTCAAGGCAGGCCTCCTATGACGGCATTCTACCGCCGGACCGTGAGACGGCCCACAGAGGTTTCCTTAACTCAGCCTTGAGGCTGCCGGCCGACTCGTAGCGGACGCGCCCTACTCGAGCACCATCAGGTAGCTGTAGAGCTCCGGGGCGCCGGCGTGGATCTCGAGCTCAAGCTGAGGGTGCGCTGCGGCGATGCGCTGCGCCAGCGCCCGCGCCGTTGCCGCGTCGACGTCGCTGTTGTGGAACAGCGTCGCGACGTCGGAGTCCTCTCCGATCTCAGCGAGCAGGAGCATCAGCGCCGAGTCGGCATCGCCAGCCGCTACCTTGAGCACGTTGTCGACGAGGCCGATGGCGTCACCCTCGCTGACGTCCACACCATCGATGCTGGCACCGCGGCTCGCTCTCGTCACCTCGATGGTCTTGGAACCCGCCGCTGCAGCCTTCATCACCTCGTAGAGCTCGTCGGCGCCCAGCTCGGTGTTGAGGGCGACAGCCGCCGCCAGACCCTGGCCGAGCGTCGTGGTCGGCAGCACCTTGACGTCTCTGTCCGCCAGTAGCTCCACGACACGCTCGGCAGCCATGATCACGTTCTTGTTGTTGGGCATGACGATGATCGAGCGCGCACCGACCGACCGCACCGCGTCGGCGATGTCCTGAACCGACGGGTTGTCAGTCTGTCCACCACCGACCACCCTGACGCCGAGGCTGCGCATGACGCGCGTCAGCCCGTAGCCGCTGGCGACGGCCACGACCGCGACGTCCTGCGTCGAGTCGGCAGCCAGGTCGACCTCGGCGAGGATCTCGGAGTGCTGCTCGCTCATGTCCTCGACCTTCGAGCGCACCATGCGTCCGAAGCGCGACACCTCGGCCAGCAGCTTCTCAGGCTCCTCGGTATGGATGTGGCCCTTGACGAAGCCCTCGGCGCCGACGACCAGCAGCGAGTCGCCGTAGGGAGCCACCAGCTCCTGGATCTGCGAGGTCGGCACCGTCACGTCGGCGAGCAGGAACTCGGTGCAGAAGCCGAACTCCTCCTCCTCGAACTGCTGCTGGGCGCGCCTCTCGATCTTCGGCGGCGGCGGCAGGTCCCTGTCCTCGAAGTAGGCGATGACGCCTTCGAGCAGCCGTAAGTAGCCGAGCCCACCGGCGTCGACGACGCCGGCCTGCTTGAGGATCGGCAGCTGCTCGGGCGTGCGGGCCAAGGAGGCGTGGCCGGCCTCGAGAGCCTTCCTCAGCAGCTCGACCGGGTCCTTCTCGCCTGCGTTGATTGCCGCCTCGGCCGACTCGCGCACGACCGTGAGGATGGTGCCCTCGACCGGTTTCATGACCGCCGCGTAAGCGCTGGCCGCGCCGGAGACGAGCGCCTCTGCGAGGTCGGCACCGTCGACGCTCGCCTTGCCCTTCAAGCCTTCGGCGAAGCCCTTCAGGACCTGCGAGAGGATCACGCCGGAGTTGCCGCGCGCTCCCAGCAGCGAGCCGTAGGAGAGCGCGTGCGCGAGGCTGTCGAGGTCGCGCGGCGTGCCTTCGCTGAGCTGGCGTCTCACCGACTGCATCGTCAGGTGCATGTTGGTGCCGGTGTCGCCGTCGGGTACCGGGTACACGTTGAGCGCGTTCACCTCTTCGATGTGGACGCCGAGCCACTGGGTCGCGAACACGAAGGCGTGTGCGAGCTGTTCGGCTTCGAGCGCAGCCCCCGCGCGCTCAGGCACGGCTCACTCCGTCGACGTGCACGGTCACCTCGTGCAGCTCGACGCCCGCGTAACGCTTGGCCGCGTACTCGACGCGCTTGCGGATCTGCTCGGCCACCACCGGGATGTTGACGCCATAAGCCACGACGACATGCAGGTCGACGGTCGCGACGCCCGCTCGGTCTGGACCGCCTCGGTCGAGCACGACGCCCTCGTCGACCTGCCTGGCTCCGAGGATGCGCCTGATGCCTTCGGTGAGGCTGGCTGGCGCCATCCCCACCACACCCGGCACCTCGTGCGCTGCCAAGCCGACTATCGTCGCCAGCGCTCCGTCTGAGACCTCGACGGCGTCGACCTTGCGAGTCTTGGCAGAAGCCTGACCGGCCGCCGCGCGACGGGGCGCGCTCGGAGAGCGTTGCGCCTTGGGCTTCGACTTCGGCTTCTTGGCTGCGTTGCCTTCCATCTCACTCCATCCCCGCCAGGAACCCTATGCGCCGCAGCGCCCTTATCAGGTCCATGACGGTCGCCTCGCTCGGGTCGTACTCGACGACGACCCTGTGGTCTGCTCCCGTCGCCACATGCTGCACGCCCGGTACCTCCGCCAAGGCGCGGTGCACCTTGGCACGCGCCTCCACGCTGTCCATGCCCTTGACACCGACCATCGCTCTGGCCAGAGCGCCATCAGCCATCTGCTCCCCTGACATCGCCATCTCCCGTCCCTGCGGCAGCGCGCGCGACGAGCGCCGCGCGCGAGCCCAATCCCCTGGCGTAGACGACGCTCGGCAGCTCGAAGAAGCTCTCAGCTTCCAAGGCGGCGCGCGCAGCCTCGTCGCCCTGAGGCAGGGCGACCTCGAGGCAGTAGACGCCGGAGTCGTAAGCGCTCTTGCTCAGCGCCTTCACCAGCGCCACCGCCGCCGCGACGTCGTCGTCAGCCGCCAGGGCCAACCGCTGCACCGACACTGCGGCGCTGTCGCCGCTCCACACGGCTTGGGCCAGGATGAAGCCTGTCACGCGCGCGCCCTCTTCCGACACGAACGAGTGACCGCTGCGCTGGTAGAGGTGAAGAGCGGCGCGACTCACGACCCCCTCGAGCGCGCGTGCTCCCGCGTAAGCGGCGTCGATCGGCGCCAGCGACTCGAGGTCGCCGACGCTCAGTGGCCTGGCGTGCGCTGCCATGCTCCGCTTCGTCCGCCTTCCTTGGCCAACAGCCTCACCCCGGTCACCTGCATGTCGTGACCGCCCGACTTGAGCATGTCGTAGAGGGTGAGCGCGGCCGTGCTGGCAGCGACCAACGCCTCCATCTCGACGCCCGTCTGAGCGGTCGTCGAGCACCTGGCTTCGAACCTGACGCGGCGCGCTTCGACCGTCGACGACACCGCGGCATGAGTCAACGGCAACGGATGGCACAGCGGGATCAGCTCCGACGTGCGCTTGGCGGCCATGATGCCGGCCAACTCCGCCACCTTGACGGCGTCACCCTTGTGCGAGCCGGCCGCGAGGCGCTCCGCCACGACCGCACCTGCACCCGCTCGAGTCTCCCCTGCGTCGAACTCGAGGAACGCCTCGGCCACCGCGGTGCGCCGCGTGACGCTCTTGCCCGAGACATCGATCATCACTGGGTGGCCATCCACCAGATGGCCGCCACTGGGCGCCCTGTCGCTCACAGGCGGATCATACCAGCGCACGTCCCGCGCTCCCGCGCTCGTGTCATCACACGACCGAGCTGCACGGCGATGGTGCTCGGGCGACTCGCGCTTTAGCGCGCGCGTCGTCACACGACGAGGTCGGCGATGGCCGCCTCGGAGCGCGCCAGGTCGAAGCTCCGGTAGCCCGCCTCGACGAAGTAGAGCCCCTGCGGCCCGACGTTGTGTCCCGCCCTGCGCCTGTCGCGCGAGGCGAGCACCTCGGCGACCTGTTCTGGCGTCAGCTTGCCTTTGCCGACCCACAACAGGGTTCCCACGATGGTGCGCACCATGTTCCGCAGGAAGCCGTCGGCGGCGATGTGCAGCCTCAGCTCGCCGCGCTCCTCGCGCAGCTCGCATAGCAGCACCTCACGGACCGTGCTCCTCGTCTCCTGCGTCGCGAAGGCCGCGAAGTCGTGCCGCCCCACCAGCAGTCGGGCGGCGGCGCGCATCGCTGCGATGTCGACCTCCTTGAAGACCGGCAGCACGCGGTCGCGCAGCAGGGCGAGGCCCCGTGGGTCGCCGCGCGCCACGCGCAGCCTGTACAGGTAGCGCCGGTAGAGGCAGTCGAACTGTGCCTCGAAGTCAGGGGCGCAGGTCGCGACCTCGAGCACGACCACGTCGCGCGGCAGGTGCGCGTTGAGCGCCATGCGCAGGCGCTCGTCGGCGAGAGAGGTCGTCGTGTCGAGGTGAGCGACCAGAGCCAAGGCGTGGACGCCGGCATCGGTCCTGCCGGCACCGATGACGCTGCCGTGCTCGCCCGGCAGTCGGGCCAGCGCCGCCTCGAGCGTGGCTTGCACGGTGCGCTCGCCGAATGGTTGGCGCTGCCAGCCGAGGAAGCCGGTACCGTCGAACTCGATCTTGAGCCTCACGCGGCGGGCGCTCACGGCGCCCATGTCGGTCGCCTCGCTCAACGCGGGCGCGGCGGGGCGGAGACGCCGTGTGCGGCGGGGCGCTGCGCGAGACCGAGGCTCCTCCCGATCAGCGGCATCACCACGGTCACCAACGCGCCGATGGCGAGGTAGCGCGTGAACGACACCAGCGGCAGCCGCTTGAGCTCCTCCGGCAGGGCGACGGAGCTGCCGAGCAGCGCGCCGAACGCGAGCGCCAGCGCGAGCAGGCACAGCAGCGCCCGCTGAGTCAGCGTGCCGCCGGCCTCATGCCTCACCAGCTCCGGCCCGGCTGCGAACGCCGCGAAGCAGCCGAGCAGCATGCCGGAGTACTCGGTCGGCGCCAGCAGGTGGAGCGCCAGCGGCACGCACACACCGAGCCCTATCCTCAGCCCCTTGCCGAGACTGATCCGACTGCGCTCCAGCCAGACGGCCAGAGCGACGAAGGCAGCGGCGAGCACCCAGCCGCCGAGGATGTCTATCGGCATGTGAACGCCCAGGTAGACACGCGACACCGACACGCCAAGCGCCACTGCCAAGGCGAGGACGGTGAACCAGCTCCGTCTGACGTAGGCGGCGGCCAATCCCCAGAAAGTGGCGCTGCCCTGCGCATGCCCGGACGGGAAGCCGTGACCCGGCGCGGTGTCGGCCGCCGCAGGCGACCGCAGCACCTCGGGATCGATCTGGAACGGGCGTTGAGTGGTGAACACCAGCTTGAGCACCTGGTTGGCGTAGAAGCTGGCGAGCAGCACGAGCGCCAACGCGCGCCCGCGCCTGGCGTCCACGCTCGTGAACACGACGACGATCAGCGCGATGTACACGGTCTCCGACCCGAGTTGGGTCACTGCCATCATCAGACGGTCGAGCGTGGGAGAGGCGACGCTTTGCAGCGCGTAGACGAGCTCCATCCGCCGATTCTAGACCGCCTGACGAGCTCTAGCCAGCGAGTGTCGGCACCGCTAGTGTGCCAGCATGGCATGGTGCCGCTGCCACCCACCGAAGACACGATCTGCGCCATAGCGACGGCCCCAGGTCGCGGCGCCATCGGCATCGTGCGGCTCTCAGGCCCCGAAGCGCACGCCGTCGCCTCCACCCTGTTCGCGCCGGCCGGTGGCGGTCCTCTGACCGCGCTCCCCGGCGGCAGGCTGGCTTTCGGCAGGGTCGTCGCCGCAGGCGAGCTGGTCGACGAGGCCGTCGCGCTCTCGTTCCGCGCGCCAGCCTCTTACACCGGGCAGGACCTAGTCGAGCTGCAGACGCACGGCGGACCGGCGGTGCTGCGGCGCACCCTCGACCTGTGCGTCGCTTCCGGCGCCCGCCTGGCCGGCCCGGGCGAGTTCACGCTGCGCGCCTACCTCGCCGGCAAGCTCGACCTCGCTCAGGCCGAAGCCGTGGTCGAGCTCGTCGAAGCTCAGGGCGACAGCGCGCGGCGCAACGCCGCCTTGGGACTCGGCGGCGAGCTGAGTCGCCGCCTGGGGAAGGTGCAAGACCACCTGCTCGACGCCTACGCGGCGCTGCAAGCGACCATCGACTACCCTGAAGAGGGCGTGCCAGACGCTCAACTCGGCGAGCCACTCAGGCGAGCAGCTCGACTGGTCAGCGAGCTGCTCGACACGGCGGAGGCGGGCCGGCTCAGCCGCGACGGCGCGCGCCTCGCCATCCTCGGTCGCCCCAACGTCGGGAAGTCGAGCCTGCTCAACGCGCTGCTCGGTTACCAGCGCTCGATAGTCAGCTCCCTGCCTGGCACCACCCGCGACTACCTCGAGGCTCCACTCACCATCGAGGGCGTGCCGGTGACCGCCGTCGACACGGCCGGGATCAGGCGCACCGACGACCAGATCGAGGCGCACGGGGTCGATAGCGCCAGGCAGCTCGCCGAGCTCGCAGACATGCGGCTGCTGGTGCTCGACGGCTCCGGGCCGCTCGCCGACGATGACCATGAGCTGCTGGCCGCGTTCGGCGGCCCGCGCAGCCTCGTCGTCATCAACAAGTCCGACCTGCTGGACAAGGCCCTGCCTACCGTCTCGGGGGCCGTGCTCGTCTCCGCTCTCACCGGCGCCGGGCTGGATGAGCTCAGGCAGCGCGTGGTGCAGGCGCTGTTGGGATCGGCGGCGGGCAGCGAGCTCTGGATCAGCAACGAGCGGCACGTCGAGGCTCTCGTGCTCACCCTCGGGCACGTCGATGCCGCGCTCGCCGCCAACGCCGATGGGGCCCTCGACATGGTCACGTTCGAGCTTCAAGACGCCCTCCTGACGCTGGGCCAGGTGACGGGCCGTTCGGAGATCAGCGAGGAGACGCTGGCTGAGATCTTCGCGCGCTTCTGCGTCGGGAAGTGACCACCGGCTCGTACTCCGCCGCCGCGCGGGCCACCGCCGGCTCGAGCCGCGAAGCCACCGATCGCAGGACCGACTGCGCGGTGAGGTTCACCAGCTTGAGCAGAGCCTTCTCGCCCCATTTGCCACCGTCAGGCAGCCTGAGCCTGACCGTGATGACGAACGAGTAGTCGACCTGGCTGCCGCCGGCCGACTCACTGACCCTAGCGGTGCCCGCGACCTCGGCCGATCCCGGCCCGCGCGCCACGACGGGCAGCGGCTCGAGGGTCGCGCCATCCGGCGTCGCGCGCAGGGCGCTCTTGAAAGGGAGCTCGTGCTGACCGAAGAGTGCGGCGGACACCGGCAGCGAGGCGCTCATGACCTTCGGATCCCCGGCCAAGACCTGAAGGTCGCTTAGGACCTCGGCGTACCTAAGGGAGGCGGCTACGTCCCTCACGAACGCGAGAGCGTCCTCGCTGCCGCACTCGAGCTCGACGCTGAAGCTGAAGGGGTAGCTGAGCTCCACTCAGTTCCCGCCGCCGCGCGGCTTGGGACCGACCCACTCGACCTTGACGCTGCGACCCTCGATGGCGGCCTCGATCTCGGCGTCGCTGGCGCTGCGCAGGCGCGGCAGCTGCTGGAAGAGCTGCGCGCTCGTCGCCAAGCCGACTCGCACGGTCACCGGGCCGTCGTCGGACGTGCGCCCGATGCGCCAGAGCAGGTGCGAGGCGAGCTCTTCCAACGACTTGTCGTCCGGCCGCTGACTGCCGCGGCCGGACGCGGCTTCGGCGCTGCCGGAGTCGGCGTCGCCGGCAGCGCCGTGCTGGTCGAGCCCGAAGTCGGGCAGGTCGTCGATCGGTTCGCTCACACCTAGAGCCTAACCGTAGGCGGCCCGCTTGTCTGCCTCCTCGCTGAAGGTGGCGACGCGAGCAGCGTGCGGTCGTTGGTTTCTCATCTGAGCCTAGCGGCTCCCTAACCGAGAGGCGTTAGCTTCTTTAATGGCTTTCAGAAAGGAGCCACGGATTCGAATGCTGCGTAACCGTCAACAACTCCTTCTCTCAGTGTTCGTCGCGCTCTTCATTGCCTTGGCGGCGTGGCTGCCGAGCACGGGCGGTCACGCCCAGGCCGTGCCGCCGCTCAACGAGACGGCTGCGAGGCTGCAGGACGAACAGAACACCATCGACATCATCGAGATGGTCGGACCGAGCGTCGTCGCGGTCAACGTCGAGGTTCGGGGCGAGCGGGTCAACCCCCTCGACGACTTCCCCTTCTTGCCCCCGCAGTTCCGAGATCTGCTCCCCCCGCTGTCGCAACCCGAGGTGATTCAGGGCTCCGGCTCCGGCTTCGTCGTCGCCGACGGCGGGCAGATAATCACCAACTATCACGTGATCAGAGACGCGCTGGTGGAGAACGGCATCGAGCTGCGCAGCGGCGCCAAGATCACCGTGATCTTCCCAGGCAGCGAGGACGAGCTCGACGTGATCGTGGTGGGGGCCAACCCCGACTACGACGTCGCGCTGCTGCAGCTCGCCGATCCGTCGGCGCTGCCGGCCGGCGTCACGCCTGTCGAGCTCGCCGACTCGAGCGGCGCCCGAGTAGGCCAGAAGGTGATCGCCATCGGCAACCCGTTCGGCCTCCAGTCGACGGTGACGCAAGGCATCGTCTCGGCCATCGGCCGTGAGCTCCCTTCGATCGGCCGCATCCAGATCGAGATGATCCAGACCGACGCCGCCATCAACCCCGGTAACTCGGGCGGGCCGCTGCTCGACTCGAGCGGACGGCTGCTGGGCGTCAACACGATGATCGTGCCCGGCCGGTCGTCATCCGGCCAGGCGACCAACATCGGGATCGGCTTCGCCGTGCCCAGCGCGCTGGTGGCTGAAGCCCTGCCGATGATGCAGGCCGGCGGCCTCGTCGGCATCTACGCAGATGCGGCCAACATCACCTCGCGGCCGCGCCTCGGGCTGAGCGGCGTCGCCGCCTCCGACTTCCCGGCCAACGCCCGCGCGGTGCTGGGCATGCCGGACGAGGGCGTCGTCGTCATGAACGTCGAGCCAGGCAGCCCTGCGGAGGAAGCCGGGCTGGTAGCGGCGACCTACGAGGCGAACATCGCCAACCAGACCTACCCTGCCGGTGGCGACATCATCGTCAGCGCCGGAGGGGAGCGCCTCAGGCAGGTGACCGACCTGCAGCGGATCGTGCTAGGCCTGAACGAAGGTGACACCCTCGAGCTCGAGGTGTGGCGCGCGGGCGAGACCCGCAACGTAACCGCGACACTGCGGATCGTCGCCCCGGCTGAGGGCGAGTAACCCAGTCGGAACGCCGCCCATGCGTTCGGGAGCTCGCGCAGCTCCCTACGCATGGGCGGTGCTAGCATCCGCGCATGGAGCGACCCACCAACCAACTGCGCATCGGCCTCGTGCTCTCGGGAGGCGGTGCCCGCGGCTTCGCTCATATCGGCGTCCTCAAGGTGCTCGAGCGTCACGGCGCCAAGTTCGACGTCGTGGCGGGCACCTCGATGGGCGCGATCCTCGGCGCGCTGTACGCGACCGGGTTGCGCGCTTCCGACCTCCAAGACCTCGTGAGCTCCACCGGCTGGACCGACGTCGTCGACTTCTCGCTTAAGACAGGGCTGATGAAGGGCGACCGCTTCAAGCGCTTCCTGGCAGAGCACCTGCCGCCGTCGTTCGAGGACCTGCAGCTGCCGTTCGCCGTCACCACCACCGACGTCGAGACCGGCGAGTCTGTGATGATCAGCGAGGGCGACCTCGTCACCTCGGTCAGGGCCTCGAGCAGCTTCCCGGGAGCGTTCGAGCCCATCAAGTACCTCGGCCGCACGCTGGCCGACGGCGGCATCGTCAACAACCTCCCGGTGGCCGCGGCCACGGCGCTCGGCGCCAACCGTACCGTCGCGTCAGACGTCTCGCCCGCACGCTATTCGCAGTTCCTCACCCCTGAGCAGGAGGGCACGTGGTGGGAGCGCACGGTGGCATCGCTGAAGCTGCAGCGTCGCAACCCGATGGTGCAGATGGTGCTGCGTTCCAGCGACATCATGCAGGCGATACTCGTCGACATCCAAGCGAGCCTGCAGCCGGCCGACCTGCGGATACGGATGCCGATGGCCGGCGTGGGCATCGAGGCGTTCATCGAGTACCAGCGCATCATCGACGTCGGTGAGGAGGCCGCGGAGAAGGCCCTCAGCGACTGTGGCGGCTGGAGCGCGTTGGTAGCGACCGGCGGCCATCTGGAGCTGTCACAGCCTGTCGTGGTCTGAGCCGTCTGCGAGCAGCCGGCCGGCGCACGCAGGTGGAGCCGGGCGCAGAACGGCAAGAGCTGCCCTGTCGTTGGTGGTGGGTCTGGCGCTCGGGGCTGCCGTCTACCTCTGGGCGCTGGCCCCGGCGCGCGTCGTCGGGGACAGCATGTTGCCGACGCTCGCGCACGGCGACGTCGTGGTGCTGGTGCGGCCGGGGCTCGACAGGCTGCTGGGCGGCAGCGGCGGTGAGCAGCCCGGCGACGTCGTAGCGCTCGTCACTCCGTTCGAGCGCACCTTGGCTGTCAAGCGCGTCGCGGCGGCCGAGGACGGCACCGTCTACTTGCTAGGCGACAACCGCGTGCCACTCGCCAGCCGCGACTCGCGCAGCTTCGGGCCGGTGCCCGTGACGTCGCTGCGGGGGCGGGTAGTGCTCAGCCTGCCGCGGTGGCCTTAGGCGCTCCGCGCCAAGCTGCCGTCGAGTCCTAGGCGTGCCGCGTCGGCCTTCATCGCGTCGAGCACGAACTGAACGTGCTCCCACAGGTCGACTCCGAGGTCTTCCGCGCCCCTGACCACGTCTTCCCTGTTGACGCCGCGAGCGAACGCCTTGTCCTTGAACTTCTTCTTGAGGCTGCTGACCTCGAGCCCGGCGATGTCCTTGTCAGGCCGCACCAGCACTGCAGCCGTGATCAGGCCGGTCAGCTCGTCGCAGGCGGCGACGACCTGCGACATCCGGCTGACGCGCGGCACGCCCGTGTAGTCGGCGTGGCCAAGGACGGAGTCGACGACCGACTCGGGGTAGCCGAGACGCCGCAACTCGGCGGCGCCCACCCACGGGTGCCCTGACTCATCCCTGGCGGGGTTGGGGTAGCGCTCGTAGTCGAAATCGTGCAGCAGCGCGGCCTGAGCCCACAGGTCCTCGTCCTCGCCGAACGAGCGCGCGTACGCCGCCACGGCCGTCTCGACGCTCATCATGTGCTTGCGGAGGCTGACCGACTCGGTCCACTCCTCCATCAGCGCCAGCGCATCCTGCCTCGTGTGCTTCATCCTGCGAGTGTAACGGGCGCCGGTGCGAGGAGGCGCTGAGCGACACCGCGCGCTCGCCTCATATACTCCGCTGATGAACGAGGCAGCAGCCACAGGAACCCCGGCGCTCGAGGTCGTCTACACGCCCGATCCGATAGCCGCGGCCGCCGGCGTGTTCGAGCGCACGGTGCGCGAGGCCATCGCGGCGCGTGGCAGCGCCACCGTCTGCGTGTCCGGCGGCAAGACACCGTTGCCACTGTACGCGCGGTTGGCGAGCGAAGCCGACCTGCCGTGGGACAGGGTCACCTTCGCCTTCTCCGACGAGCGCTTCGTGGCTCATACTCACCCGGACAGCAACTACGGCTCGCTCAGAGCCGCGTTCTTCGACAGGTTGCCGACCGCGCCGGCCCAAGTGCTGGCGTGGCCGATCTTAGACACGCTCGAGCGGTCGGCGGCGGCCTACGCGCAGGCGCTGACCGCTCTAGCCACGAACGGTCCGCTGTTCGACCTGGCGCTCCTCGGCATCGGCGCCGACGGACATACCGCCAGCCTGTTCCCAGGAACCGGCGCGGCCCCCGAGACCGGCACGACCGTCGCGAGCGAGGTGCCAGGCATCGGCCCGCGCCTCAGCCTCAGCACGACCACCCTCAGCGCCAGCCGGGTGGTGGCGTTCCTGGTGACGGGTGCCGGCAAGGCGGACGCCTTGCGCCTCAACTTCCCCGCAGCCTTCGGGGGTACTAACGGTGACACAGCCGCCGGCACGCGCCGAAGGCCCGACCCCGACACGGCACCGGCCTCGGCTGTAAGCGCCGCCGAGCGCCTGCTGTTGGTCACCGACAGCCTCCAGCCGGTGGCCTAGGCCCAGGTGATGGCGTGAGCATCGCGAGAACAGCGCCGCTAGGACACCGCTACCCGATCACGCCCAGGTGATGGCGTGAGCATCGAATGGCGATGCTAAGAACTCGTTGACCGGGTAGCAGCGCACCCCGTACGCCAGGCGCCCGCTCAGCTCCGGTGAGAACCGCGCTACGTAGGTGGTCTCTGAGTCACGCGACGGCGGCGCCGCTTGCATCGGCACCACCCTCAGGCCCTGCTGAAGGTCGTCCTCCTCGCTGCTGTAGACGACCTCGACCCTGAGCTCCACGCCGTCTAGACCCGGGGCCTTGACGCGCGCAGTCATCTCGATCTGGTCGCCGACCTTGGCGCTCGCTGAGGCCGGGCGCTCGGCGCTGAGCTCGAGCTGTGGCCAGGACGCGGCGACCTGGCGCTTCCACGCGGCGAGCGAGATCGCTCCGGCGTGCGAGTCGGCCGCGATGGCGCGAAAGCGCGCGCTGGCCGGAGCGTAGTAGGTCTGCACGTAGTCTCTGACCATGCGCTGGGCGGAGAAGCGGGGCGCGACGCTGGCTATGGCCGCCGCCGAGCGCTTGAGCCAACCCAGCGGCAGGCCGGCTTCGTCGCGGCGGTAGTAGAGCGGGACCACCTCGCGCTCGAGCAGGTCGTAGAGCGAGTCGGCGTCGGCTGCGTCGCCGCGGGCGGGATCCGCGAAGGTGCGGCCTCCGCCGATCGCCCAGCCGTTCTCGCCCGTGTAGCCCTCCGGCCACCACCCGTCGAGCACCGAGAGGTTGAGGATGCCGTTCATGGCGGCCTTCTGACCGCTGGTACCTGACGCCTCGAGCGGTCGGCGCGGGTTGTTGAGCCACACGTCGACGCCGCGAGTCAGCGCCCTGCCTATCGCCATGTCGTAGTCCTCGACGAACAGGACCTTACCGGCGAAACGCGGGTCCTTCGAGAGGTTGTGGATCGAGGTGATCAGCGCCTGACCGGGCTGGTCGGCCGGGTGCGCCTTGCCGGCGAACACGAGCTGCACAGGGTACTGCTCGTTGTTGAGCAGTCGCGAGAGGCGCTCGAGGTCGCGGAAGATCAGCGTCGCGCGCTTGTAGGCGGCGAAGCGCCGCGCGAAACCGATGGTCAGCACGTTCGGATCGAAGATCCTGGTGCCGGCACCGACGCTGGTCGGGCTCGCCTCCTGGCGCTCGAGCTGGCGGGCGACGCGGCGGCGCAGGAAGCGCACGCTCTGCGATTTCATCGCCATGCGCGCCTCCCACAGCTTGGCGGGGTCGACCGACTCGAAAGCCTCCCAGCGCTTGGCGTCCCAGCCGATGTCGTGCAGCTTGGCGCCGAGCACCTGCTCGGCCAGGGCGCGCATCTCGGGCGCCATCCAGGTGGCGAGGTGCACGCCGTTGGTGACGTGACCGATCGGCACGTCACCGGCCGGCACGTCCTTCCAGAGGCTCGACCAGATGCGCCGGCTGGTGTCGCCGTGCAACTCGGCGACGCCGTTGCGACCGGACGAGAAGCGTAGCGCCAGCGCCGGCATGCTGTAGACGTCGCCCCAGCCGTGATCGGCCCTGCCGAGATCGAGGAACTCCTCCTCGCTCAGCTTGAGCTCGCGCCAGAAGCCGGAGAAGCAGCGCGACACCAGGTCGAAGCCGAAGGCGTCGTTGCCCGCCGCAACCGGCGTGTGAACCGTGAACAGCGTGTTGGCGGTGACCGCCTCGCGCGCGGCGGCGAAGTCGAGACCCTCGGCGACCAGCTCGCGCGAGCGCTCGAGAGCCATGAACGCGCTGTGTCCCTCGTTCATGTGCCAGCTCGTCGGCTCGATCCCCAACGCCCGCAGCATCCTGACGCCGCCGACCCCTAGCACGATCTCCTGAGCGATGCGGGTGCCGGTGTCGCCGCCGTAGAGCCTGGCGAGCAGCTTCCTGTCGTTGTCGTCGTTCGGCTCGAAGTCGACGTCGAGCAACACGACGCCGATCCTGCCGACGTGCGTGCGCCAGGCGCGCACCTTGACCTCGCGGCCGTAGACGGGGACCGAGACCGTGACGGTCGCGCCCGCCTCGTCCTTGGCCAGGTGCAGCGGCAAGGCAGCGGCTTCGTTCAGGTGGTAGACGGCGGTCTGCTGCCCGTCTTCCGAGATGCGCTGGTGGAAGTAGCCCTCCGGGTAGAAGAGCCCGACGGCGACGAGCGGAACGGCCAGGTCCGAGGCGGCCTTGGTGTGGTCGCCAGCCAGCACCCCGAGTCCGCCTGAGTAGAGCGCGAGCGACTCGTGCCAGCCGTACTCGGCGCAGAAGTAGGCGTAGACGTCGCCGCGTGAGCCCTCCGGGCCGGCTTGCGAGAACCAGCCGTCGCGGGCCAGGTACGCATCGAAGCGCTCGAGCACGCTGTCGTAGGACGCGATGTAGCGCTCGTCGGCCGCGGCGTCGTCGAGGCTGGCTTGTGCTACGTCGCGCAGCAGCACCGACGGGTTGTGGTTCGAGTGCTCCCAGACCTCCTCGTCGAGGGATCTGAACAGAGCGCGCGCGTCGGGTTGCCAGGTCCAGTAGAGGTTCGCAGCCAGCTCGGCCAGGCGGCCGATCCGGTCGGGGAGGCGGGGTGTGACGATCAGGGTTCCGAGTCTGTTCATGTCAGAGGTCTGCCTAGGTGATGCGAGGCCGGCCATCCTATCACCGGCTTCCGGCCCGGGTTAGGCTACTCCATGCACGTCGTCAGGCTCGCAGCAAAGCGCACGCGCGGTCTCTGCGCGCTGGTCGTGCTCCTGCTCGGCGCCACGGCGGGTAGCGCCGGCGCCCAGACCTTCAGCGTGTCGCTCGGAGCCTTCAGCGCGGTCTCGGGAGTGCGGCCCCAGTTGGTGCTGGCTCTCGAGTCGGGCCGCGTCGGCGCCGCGACGGTCTCGCTGGCGCTCGCCTACCGCGACGCCGCTCAGTTGACCTTCGGCCTCAGCGAGAGCCGTTCGTTCGGTCCACTCGGCAACGTCGTCTTCGGTTTCACGACGAGCCTGCGCACCGACGCCGCTGCGCAGGCGGAGGTGACGGCGCGCGGCGTGATCGGCCCGGTAGCGGTGCGGCTCGCGCTCGGCGCCTTCAGCCACGACGCCGGCCGCTTCGATCCGGCTGCCGACGCGTCTGGCCTGAGGCCGAGGCTGCGTGGTGTTGGAGGCGCTCAACACGGCTTCTCGGTGCGCCTGGGGGGTAGCGGGAGGCTCAACCGTTCGCTGGTTCTGGAAGTCGAGCCGGAGTACTACCGGGTCGCGGGCGGATCGGCGCTGAGGTTCGAGTCGCGCCTGCGCTGGCTGCGCGCGTTCGGCGATAACGAGCTGCGCGCCATCTTGCTGGCGTACTCGTCTCCCGTGATGGGAGAGGCGCACCTCGGCGTCGGCGTCGGCGTCGTGCTAGGGCGAGGCCGCGCGCCGGACTGGACCTTCACCGCTTCGGTCGGTCACGCTGGCGGGCGCATGCTGCCGGGAGCCTCGGCCGAGATCGTCGAGCGTCTCGCCGGCGGGCAGGTCGTGTCGCTGTCGCTTGCCGCCGAACCGTACCGCCGCGACTTGGCGCCGTATCGCGCCTCGGCTGCGTTCGACACCAGCCTGGGACAGGGCACGCTCAAGCTGGCGGGCAGCGTCGCGCTTGCCGGTGTTGACATGCTTCAGCCGGTGGTGGCCGTCAGCGTCGGCTACTCGCTCCCAGCCAACCTGCGCTGAGGCGCTTCACAGCCCGAGCGCTACGAGCTCACCCGTCTCTAGGTCGAGCCGATACGCGCCCTCTTCCGGCACCGCGCGCAGGTACGTGCGGACCTCGCTGCCGCGCCGCAGCTCGAAGCTGCGCAACCCCGGCACGATACCGATGGCGTGACCCGTCGGCTGCAGCACACCGTCGATGAACACCAACCACTCGCGCTCCTCGTCCCAGTAGACGAGCGGCTCGCTCGCCGGCAGCAGCGAGGCGGTGAGGCGCGTGACCCTGAAGTTGCGGACCAGGACCTCGCGCACCTCGTCGACGAAGCCGTCGCGCTGCAGCGTGACGGTGTGCAGCCCTGGCGAGGCAGCGACCGTCATCGGTGTGGTGCCGACGCTCTCGCCGTCGAGCAGGACGCGAGCGCGCGGGGTGCTGGCGAGCTGGATGCTGCCACCGGCGATGGGCGTGAGGATCACGTGGAGCATGCTGGTATCGTTCGAACGCAGCTCGATCATCCTCACCTCGGGCAGGAAGCCCTCCTTGCGGACCTCGAGCCGGTAGCGGCCGGGTTGCAGCATCGCGACATCGAGGCGCGTGGTGCGGCCGAGCGACACCCCGTCGACGAAGATCTGCGCGTCACCGGGCTCGCTCGACACGAACAGGCCGGCGTCGCCACGAGGCAGCTCGACGAGGGCGGCCGTGAACGAAGCGACCTCGGCCGCCAGGGCCGCCGCCGTCTCCGTCACGGACGCGGCAGAAAGCGGTGCGCTGATCAGGTCGGTGGATCGGTCCATGTCCGCGTCGACGACGATGAGGTTGACCGTGTAAGGGTCGGTGACCGCACCCTCGAGGCGCGCTATCTCGCCGCTGACCGCGAAGCGAGCGGCGTCGAGCTCGGCGATGAGCTTGGCGAACTCGGGCTCGAGGCTCCCTGCGATACCGGGGGTTATCAGGTCGCCGTTGCGAACCTCGATGCCGGTCGCGGCGCTGACCGCGGAGCGGAACGCCAGCATGAACGACGCGACGAGGTCGCTCTCGACCTCGCCACGCGTGCCGAACGCCGGGGCGGAGATCTGCGCGAACGCAGCGGAGGCGAGCATCAGGATCGCCACCACGGCGCCACGCAGGTACGGCGAGCGCGTCACCGCCGCAGGACGCGAGCGGTCCTGTCTAGGCAGCGACGATGGCGAGAACATCGGGTCAAGTATAGCCACAGGCGAGGTGACTCTCGGTGCGCCCGCAAGCGCGCTTGTTATCCTGCGCTCTGATGCGCTACCTAGTGCTCAGCGACATCCACGCCAACCTCCCTGCCCTGGAAGCGGTCCTACTTCACGCTAAGCAGCGCGGCTACGACGACGTCATGTTCCTAGGCGACGCCGTCGGCTACTACCCGCAGGCCAACGAGGTCATCTACCGGCTCATCGACCTGCAACCGTCCGTGGCGATCCTCGGAAACCACGACGCCAGCCTCTTGGAGCTCGCCGACGGCGTGGCGCAGACGAACCGCGATGCGAGCGTTGTCATCGAGGTGCTCGAGCGGCAGCTCACCACGCTCGGTCAGGACAGCGTCAACTTCCTGCGCAGCCTCAAGGACAGGCACGTCGACAAGACCTGGGAGGCGACGCACGGCGCGCTGACGCGCCAATGGGACTACCTCGCCTCCGTGACCCTGGCGCAGGCGAACCTCGAGCTGATGTCGACAGACCTGCTGCTCGTCGGCCACACCCACTTCCCCAAGGTCTTCGCCGCCGTCGACACCGGTCAGCAGCAGCTGTGGCGCACGGTGACCTTCCGGCACGAGCTCGGCCGCTACCGCATCCCTCCCAAGGCGCGCGTGATCGCCAACCCTGGCGCCGTCGGCCAGCCGCGCGACCAGATTCCGCTCGCGGCCTACGCCCTCTTCGACGTGCCGACGCGCACGATCGACTTCCACAGGGTCGAGTTCGATGTCACCGAGGTCCAGCGCGCCGTGAAGGCGGCTGGTTATCCGGAGGTCCTGGCGGCGCGTCTGGCTCTGGGAAGATGAGCACCTAGATGCCGCTGGGCGAGACGGAAGCCGGCCGAGCGCCGCTGGAGGTGATCGGGCACGACCTCGTGCTGGCGGAGCTGAGGCGCACCTGGGCCGCCGGGGCGGGGCCGAGGACGCTGCTGCTCGCCGGCCCGGAAGGGGTTGGCCGCAGAACCGTCGCCCACTGGTTCGCCGCTCTCGTCAACTGCTCGGCGACCGCCGCCCCCTGCGGGGTCTGCGCCAGCTGTCTGGCCGCAGTGGCAGGCACCCACGTCGACATCCGCGAGATCGCTCCCGGCGACCGCACCAAGAGCGGTAGGAGCACGGCGCGGGCTCTGATCACCATCGACAGGCTCGTCGCCAGACAGGGCGGGGACCCCGAACCTCTGGGAGATTGGCTGAGGACGCGGCCGCAGCACCGCTACCGAGTCGGGATCATCGACGGCGCGAGCTCGCTGACCGAGGGCGCCGCCAACGCGTTCCTCAAGACGCTGGAGGAGCCGCCGTCATGGGCCGTGATCGTGCTCATCGCGACCGGACAAGACGCACTGCTGCCCACGGTGGCCTCGCGCTGCGCGACCATCCGGCTCGGCCCCGTCGACGCTCAGGGTTTCGACGACCTCACCGGACACCCCGGACTGCGGCTCGGACAGCCGGGGGCGCTGTTGCGCGCGCGCGAGGCGGCGCCGGCGACCGAAGCCGCGCGCCGAGCCGCCGCACAGCTCCTGGACGCGCTCGACGGCGACCTGCTCGAGCTGCTCACGACCGCCGAGGCGTTCGCCAAGTCGGTCTCCGACGCGGCGGAGGCCGGCGTGCGTCCCGGACCGTTGGGTTGGCTGCTCGAACCGCTGCGGGCGCTGCCCCCGCGCGCCTACGCCGCGGCCGTGGACGCCGTCGCGAAGTGCGAGCAGGCGCTGCAAGGCTACGCGCAGGCGGGCTTGGCCTGCTCGGTGCTGGCGCTGGAGCTGCGCAGACTCAGGCTCGCTGGCGGCTGACCTCGCCGGCCGGGAACTCGACGGTGGCGCCCTCTTCCGTCCTTATCTCGACGGTCTGAGCGAGCGGGTTGAGCTTGACGACGCGGCCGCAGGTGCCGCTGCCGTCGTGACACGCCCTGACGCCCTTCTTCGGCATGCCCTTGAGCAACTCGCGGTACATGTCGTGCTCGTACTGCAGGCAGCACATCAGCCGTCCGCAAGGGCCACTTATCTTCTCCGGGTTCAGGGGGAGCTGTTGATCGCGCGCCATCCTGATGCTCACGGCGCTGAAGCTCTGCAGCCAGGTCGAGCTGCAGGAGCCGTCGCCGCAGACCCCCAAGGTCCCCAGCATGCGCGCCTGGTCGCGCGGTCCGACGTTGACGAACTCGATGCGCGCGCTGGTGTGTCCTACCAGGACCTGGGCGAGCGACCTGAGAGGCGGGTTGCCGTCGCTCGAGTAGCTGACGACGAGCAGAGCCTCGTCGATGGTGAACTCTAGCGCCACGATCTTGACGTCGGCCCCGACCTGTCTGGCGCGAGCCTTCAGCAGCCACTTGAGATCCTCGGCGCGCGCCTTGAGCTGCTGGTAGCGCTCGAAGTCGTCGCCCTGGGCGTCGCGGACGAAGTGCCCGTGCGGCTTCTGCACCTCTCTGACAGGGGTGCGGACCAGCGCCATCTCCAGGCCCCTGCGCGTCGTGACGATGCAGCGCGTGCCGGGCTGCGGCGCGCTCGGCGGCGCCTCCATGTAGTGGATCTTGGGTCCGTTGTCGAACTTCACGCCGATGCACTCAGGCATGGTCGGGTCTCCCGTCTGTGCGAGGCCGCGCCGTCGCGGTAGGTGGCCGGCCGGCGGACCAGGTGGAGAAGATTGTAACCGCGAAGCGCCCCTGGTTCGGCTCAGACGCCGCTTACAGCAGCAGCGGCTGCCGCATGACCGGAGCGAACGACCGCCTGTGCTGCGGGCTCGGACCCAGACGCGCCAACGCGCGCAAGTGCTCTGGCACGCCGTAGCCCTTGTGGCGCGCGAAGCCGTAACCCGGCAGCTCCTCCTCGAGCCTGACCATAAGCTCGTCGCGCTCGACCTTGGCGAGGATGCTGGCGGCAGCCACCTGGTAGCTGAGCGCATCGGCGCGCGCCTCGGCCACCTCCGGCATCTGCAACGCCATCGCTAGGTAGTCGGTGACCAGCCCGTCGCAGCCGCCTGGCAGGCTCGCCAAAGCGCGCCTGACGGCGAGCTTGGTCGCCGCCAGCACGTTGAGCTCGTCGATCTCGGCGCAATCGGCTCTGCCGATGGCGAACGCGGCGGCTTCGCTCCGTATCCGAGCCGCCAGTTGGCCACGCGTGGCCGGGGTCAGGATCTTGGAGTCGCGGTAAGGGTAGGCAGGGGCGGCGGAGTGGTCGCTGGCAGCGCCGTCGACGCCCGCGGCCAGCACGACGACCGCCGCGACGACGGGTCCGGCCAACGCGCCGCGCCCCGCCTCATCGACGCCGGCCACGCGCACGCAGCCGAGGCGCCACAGCCGCTCTTCGAGTTGCCAGCCGTTCGTCTCGGTGCTAGTGCCGGTTCTCGTCCCTGTTCTCGTTGGGCGGCGCCGCTCAGACAGCGCGGATCCCGACCTCGTCGGAAGGCGCCTCGCTCGCGACCTTGTCGGGGATCGTGAAGTAGAAGGTGCTGCCACGGCCGACCTTCGACTCGACCCAGATGCGCCCGCCGTGCTTCTCGACGGCGAGCTTGCAGAAGGTCAGGCCCATGCCGGTGTCGAACCTGTCGTGCACCGTGTGCCGCGACTGCTCGAACGCGTTGAAGATGCGCTTCTGGTCGGCCTCGGGGATGCCCTCGCCGTCGTCGCGGACGCTGAGGACGAAGCCCTCTTCCTGCCGCCAGGCGCGGAAGTCGATGTAGCCGCCTCTGCGCGTGTGCTTGATCGCGTTGGCCATCAGGTTGGCGAGGACGCGGCGCAGGAGCTTCGGGTCGCCGTAGACGACCTCGGCCTCTGGCCTGACCAAGAAGCCGAAGTTGCGGTCCTGCGGGCGGGCGCTGACGTCGCCGAGCGCCTCCTTGGCGAGGTCGGTGAGGCTGTTGATGACGTCGGGATGGTAGGGCATCTGGCCCTCTTTCATCCGTCTGACGTCGAGGATGTTGGCCGCGAGGTTCAAGAGGTGCTGCGACTCGCTCCTGGCGAGGCTCAGCAGGTCTTCGACATCGGAGCCGCCGCCGTCGCCCCTCAGCATGCTGAGGCTGTGGTCGAGCAGGCCCATCACGCTCGAGATGGGGCTCTTGAGGTCGTGAACGAGCATGTGGATGAGGTCGTCCTTCATCCGCTCGCTCTCCTGGTACGCCTGCTCGAAGCGGCGCATCTGCTCCAGGGTCTCGCGCACGGCGCGCTCGTTACGGCTGCGCGCCAGCATGCGCTGCAGATGAGCCTTGACGACGCGCGGCTGCGTCGGCAGCACCACGTAGGCGTCGGCGCCGTTGCCGACCACCGTGGCCTGAAGGGTGCTGTCGCCCGGCCCAAGGTAGACGAGCGGCACCTCGGTGAGCTGCTTGCGCTGGCGCAGCAAGACGACGAGGTCGAGGTTGGCTGGCGCGCGCTGAGCCAAGGCGTGCTCCAGGACGATCGCGTCGGGAACGTTGCCCTGCGTGTGGTAGAGCAGTCGCTCGATGTCGGTGAACACCTCACTGCGGAGGTTCAACTCGGCTGTGACGCCACGCAACCCCTCGCCACGCGCTTCGTTGGCAGTGGCGATGAGGATGTGAGGGGCGCCCGCGGCCATCGCCACATACTACCAGGGCGTCAGGCCCACTCCCTTGCTAGCATGCCTGTGGTGGATCTCGCATCCTTAATGAACGCCGCCTCCGGCATCCGCTTCGAGCAGCCGCTGCTGCTGGCGGCGCTGGCGGCGTGCGCCGTTCCGCTGCTGACCGGTCCGCGCGGCGCGGCGCGGTACCTGCGGGCGGCCGCGCTGGCGCTGCTGGTGCTGGCCTTGGCGCAACCGGTCAGGGACGCGGCCGGCGGGCACGTCGCCGTGCTCGTCGACGTCTCTTCGAGCGTCGGACCGTTCGCGCTCGACGCCGTTGCCGACCTCGATCTGAGCGCGCTGCCGCGCGGTTCCGAGTACCTCGTCTTCGCCGGAGACACGGCGCGCGTAGCGGCGCTGCCGGCCGCCATCCCCACCTTCGTGAGGCCCGCCACCACCGACCTGGCGAGGGCGCTGCAGGTCGCCAGCGCGGGGGGCGCCGGGCGCGTTCTGCTCGTCTCCGACGGCGCGGTGCCCGCGCTCTCGGTGCTCGCGGCGCTTCCGGCGGTGCCCGTCGACGTCTACCCCGTCGCCTCCATGTCGGGCGTGCGCCTGAGCGAGCTGCTCGTCCCGAGCCAGGCTTCGCCCGGGCAGTCGATCGAGGCCGTCGCAGTCGTCGAAGCCGGGGTGGCCGCCACCGTCGTCGTGCGGCCGGTGGTGGCGGGGGTCGAGCTCGACCCCATCGAGGTCGAGGTGGGAGTCGGCCTCACGGCCGTTCCGTTCGCGTTCACCGCCGGCGAGGGAGCCAGCGTGGGTGTCAGCGTCAGCCTCGAGTCGAGCGCGGCGCTGGCGGGAGCCGACAGGTTGGCGACCGAGATCGGCGTGCGGATGAGGCCGCCCGTGCTGGTGGTGGACGATCCGGCGCTCGCTGCTCTGCTCGAGGTTCAGGGCCTGGCTGTGCTGACCGGCAGCGCGGCCGATGTCGTCGCTCCGCTGCCTTACAGCGCGGTCGTGATCCGCGGTTCGGCCGGCGACTTCACCCCTGGCCAGCTGGACCTGCTCAGGTCGTTCGTCGAGAACGGCGGCGGCTTGATGATGACCGGCGGTCCTGAGAGCTTCGGCTTCGGCGCCTGGTACCGCACGCCTGTCGAGGAGATCCTCCCCGTCACCACCGACCTGAGGACCGAGGTCACGCTGCCGCTGGTGGCGCTGGTGATGGTCGTCGACCGCTCGCAGTCGATGGCCTCCGGCAACCCCTCGAAGATCGAGCTGGCGAAGGAGGGCGCGATCCAGGTCGTGGAGTTGGCGTACTTCGAGGACCTGCTCGGACTGATCGTGTTCTCCGACTCGGCCAGCACCTCGTGGGCGTTCGAGTTGCGGCCGGCCACCGAGCGCGGCAAGCGCGAGATGCTGCAGGCGATCCTCAACATCGGCACTGGCGGCGGCACCGTCCTCGAGCCGGCCTACCGCATGGCGATCTCGGCGTTGGAGGCGACGGAGGCCGCCGTGAAGCACATAATCGTGCTCTCCGACGGTAGGCTCTACGACGGGCAGGGCCCCTTCGACCCGAGCCGCCAGGCCGACTTCGGAGCACTGGCGGCGGCCGCGCTAGCTTCCGACATAACCACGTCGACGATCGCGATCGGTGATTCCGCCGACTTCGAACGGCTCACGGCCATCGCGGCAGCCGGCGGGGGGCGCTACTACGAGGCGCTTGACGCCGCCACCCTGCCCCGCATCTTCAGCAACGAGGCGCTGACCGCGACGCGCGCGCTGCTCATCGACGTGCCGACGACCCCGCGGGCCCGGCCGAACCAGCTCGTCGCCTTCCCCGACGCCTTGCCGCCTGTCGACGCGTACATCGCCACGGCGCTGAGATCCGACGCCCAGGCCCTGCTCGTCGGTAGGGCCGACGAGCCGCTCTTGGCGGTGCGGCGCGCCGGTCTCGGCCGCACCGCTGCCCTGACGACCGACCTCAACGCCTGGGCGGGGGCGTTCGGCGCCTGGGGCGACCTCGGAGGTGCGCTCGGCACGCTGGCGCGCTGGCTGCAGTCGCTGCCCTCTAGTTACCAGGCCCAGGTCACGCGCGACGGGTCCGAGCTCGCGATAGTAGTCGACGCAATCCGCGGCGGCGACTACGTGGACAACGAGCCGCTGCAGGCGCGCTTCGCAGGAACCGCCGTCAGCCTCGACCAGGTGGCGCCCGGCCGCTACACGGGTCGCCTGCCCTACGTCCAAACCGGCGGTGACGAGGTGGTGGTCTCCAACGCCGGCGACGTCGTGGCGCGTGCCAGGATCGCCGGCGCCGACCCCGAGTTCGAGACGAGCGGCGGCCACGCGCTCCTGGAGACGATCGCGGAGCGCACGGGGGGCGAGGTGGTCGGGCCTGGCGCGTACGAGCCGCGCCTCGTCACGCGGCGCAGCCCGCTATGGCCGGTGCCCACCCTGGCAGCTTTCGGGGTGTTCCTAGCCGAGCTCGTCTATCGCCGCGTCTTCGGCGGCGTCAGGGACGCCAGGTCCATCGCCTGAAGGTCCGTCAGGGCCGCCGTCTGAGCCCTCGTCCATGGCGGGTTGATCGACGTCTACCTTCAGCACCTCGCGCAGCACCGCAGTGGCGTAAGAGCCTTTGGGCAGTGAGAAGGCGAGCCGCAGCGCCCCTGGTCCGGCGTCGGTCACGGTGGCGTCGTCGACCAGTAGGCGGCTGCCGCGCCGATCGCCGCGGCGCGAGCCGAACTGCGCCCAGCTGAGGCCGAACTCCTCGAGCGTGGCGCGCTCGAGCTCCCCGGCGCGAGCGTCGCTGAGCTTGACCTTGCGGCCGTGCAGCGGCAGCGTGGCGCTTATCTCCAGCCGCAGCGCACGCGCGGCTTCTGCCTCGGCGTCCTTGACCTCGAAGGTGCCGCCCGTGTCGTGCTTGCGCGCCCAGTCACCCTCGACGACCGTCTGGAACAGGCCGAGCTCGATACGGCTGGCCAGCATGTGGTTGAAGAGCTGCGACTGCAGGGCCGACACGAAGAAGCGCCGCAGGCGGTGGCCGCCAGGCACGCGCTCGCCCTGCAGCACGCGCAGACCGTCGTAGGCGTTGCTGCCGAACCTACCGAAGCGCTGCGGCCCGAACCAGTTGGGTGTACCGGTCTGGCGCAACCGCGCGAGGATGGTCTCGGCCCGCGTCACGGCCTCCGCGTCGACGTCACGGACCGTGATCTCGAAGCGGTTGCCGCTGAGATGTCCGATGGCGAGCTTGTTCTTGTGGTGCGAGCGCTCCAGGATCCTGACGCCGGGCAGCTGCTCGAGCGCGCTCGCCGCCTCCTCGAACCTGCGCGGGACGCTTAGCCACTGCACCGTCACAGCGGCTTTGTCCTTCAGGCCCGCCACGCCGATCGACGTCTCGCTGAGCCCGGCGCGTGTAAGAGCCACGACGAGGTCGCGTGTCGTCAGGCCGCGCTTCTCGACCTTAAGGTAAAGGTGCGAACCCGAGCCCTGCGGCAGGTAGGCGGGCAGCTCCTCGACGAGGAAGTCCTCGGGGGACGCGCGCACGCTGCCGCCGGCTCCCGGCAGCTCGGGCGTGATGTAAGGCAGCCGCGCCCAGTCGAAGACGAAGCGCTCTCTCGAGCTCTGGTTCGAGCCTTCTCTCAAGCCGTCTATCAAGCACTACCCCGGCGCGACCGCGGTTTGCGCTCGAGCCTGCGCAGCATCAGGTCGCGGGCGAGGTCGAAGCGCGCTGTCAGCGAAGGCGCTTCGAGCAGCGGCTGCTTGGATGCGGCCGGGACCCTGATGTTCGCGCACACGAACGAGGCCTGGTAGAGCGGGTCCTGCGGCAGGTGCACATCGATGTCGGCGGCGGTGTCGAGCTTGAACAGCGTCTTGGCGTAGTCGCGGAACGTGTCGACGGCGTCCCACGCCGCGATCGCCTCGGCGTTGGGATCCGAGCGCGCGACGGGCGCGGGCGTGCCCTCCGCGAACAGCAGAGGTCGAGTGGCGCCGCCGGCTTCCGGCACCTGCTCCACGCGGCTGATCGACACCTCGTAGCGCTCTTGGCCGTGGACGAGCAGATCGAAGCCGTCCTCCGTCTCCTCGACGCTGAGCACGTTGACGAGGGTGCCGTAGCGCGCGATCCTGACCGGCGTGTCGCGGATCGCCGCATCGTCGCCCGCCATGGCTACGATGAAGCGTTTCGGTTCCTGCGGCTGGGCGAGAACGAGCTTGACGAGCCGCTTGTAGCGCTCCTCGCTCACACTCACCGGGATGGTCATGCCCGGGAACACGACTACGTCAAGCGGGAACACCGGGAGCTCGGACACACCTCAAAGGTACCAGCTACGCACGTCGATCGATGACGCCTACGGCATAGTGCGTTGACTTCGGCTTCAGACTCCGGCTCGAGCGGGCGAGCGGAGCGGGCGAGCGGAGCGGGCGAGCGGAGCGGGCGGTTTCGGCACTCCCGTCAGCGCCGCGGATCGAGGGCGTCGCGCAGGGCGTCGCCGACGAGGTTGAAGCCGAACACGACGAGCATGATCGCGAGGCCGGGGAACGTCGCGACGTGCGGAGCGACCGCCAGGTACTCGCGGCCGCGCGAGAGCATCAGGCCCCACTCCGGCTGAGGCGGCTGCGCTCCGAGTCCGAGGAACCCGAGCCCGGCCGCAAACAGGATCGCCACGGCCATCTGCAGGCTCGACTGCACGATGATCGGCGCCAGCGTGTTCGGCAGCACGTGACGGAACAGGGTCGAGAGGCGCAGGCGGCCAAGGGCGCCCGCCGCCTCGACGTACTCGTGGTTCTTGACGGCCAGCACCGAGCCTCGGATCAGCCGCGCGTAGATCGGGATCGAGGCTATGCCGACCGCGATCATCAGGTTGACGAGGCCGGTCCCGAAGGTGGCTATCAGGACTATCGCCAGCAGGATGCCGGGGAACGCCAACAGGGTGTCGATGACGCGCTGCACCACCAGGTCGGTGGCGCCGCCGTAGAAGCCGCTGACAGCCCCGAGCGGTACGCCGATGCCGACGCCGATGGCCACCGAGATCAGGCCGATGAACATCGAGATCCACGCTCCGTGAACGAGCCGCGAGAGTATGTCTCTGCCCTGCTCGTCGGTGCCGAGCAGATGGAAGCGCACGGGGCCATCGACGCCGTACAGGTGCCTGTCGCTCCTGATGAGACCGCCGAGCCACGTCCAGCTGCTGCCCTTGACGAACAGCTTGACCGGGTACGCCTCCTCGCGGTCGACCTGAAGTCCTGCCGACGGCGAGCGGGTCACTGGATGGACCCACAGGCCGAGCTGGCCGTCGGGGCCGCGCCAGCTAACGCCCGTGCCCGGCGGCACGTAGCTGGCCCTGAGGTTCTGCTGGATCGCCGTGTACGGCGCGATGAACGGCGCGAACATCACGACGAGCAGGAAGGTGCAGATGATACCGAAGCCCACCTTGGCCAGCGGGCTGGCGAACAGCCGGCTGCGCCAGCGCGGGCGAGCTCGCGCACGCCCGGGCGAAGGCGAGCGCTCCGCGCGCGCGGCGTCCTCACTCATAGCGGATCCTCGGGTCGATGAAGCCGTACACCAGGTCTACGAGGAGGTTGACGACCACGAACGAGACCGCGATCAGCAGCACCGCGCCCTGGACGACGGGGTAGTCGCGAGCGCGGATCGAGTCGACGAGCAGCCTGCCGATGCCGGGCCAGGTGAAGACGGTCTCGGTGATGACCGCGCCGGCGAGCAGCGCGCCGAACTGCAGGCCGATGACCGTGACGACCGGCACCAGGGCGTTGCGCAGCGCGTGCTTGAGCACCACGCCCGACTCCTTCAGGCCCTTGGCGCGAGCGGTGCGCACCAGGTCCTGGTTGAGCACCTCGAGCATCGAGGAGCGCGTCATGCGCGCGATGATCGCGGTGCTCGACACGCCTAGAGTTATGGCCGGGAGGACGAGGTGCGCGAAGGTGCCCCTGCCCGCCACCGGGAACCAGCCGAGTTGGACCGAGAAGATAAGGATCGCGAGCAGCCCGAACCAGAAGACCGGCATGGAGACACCGAGCAGCGCTACGGTCGTGACCGCGAAGTCGATGGGGCCGTTGGGTCGGATCGCCGACACCACGCCCGCCGGGATCCCTATCGCCAGCGCTACGACGATGGCACCGAGCGCGAGCTCGAGCGTGTTCGGGAAGTAGGTGGCCAGGTCTTGGGTCACCAGGCGCTCGGTCCGCGTCGAGCGTCCCAGGTCGCCCTGAACCACGCCGCCGATGAAACGGCCGAACTGCTCCAGCGGCGAGCGGTCGAGGCCGAAGCGGACTCGGATGCGCTCGATCGTGGCGGCGTCGGCGAACTCGCCGGCGAGCAGCACGGCCGGATCACCCGGCGCCAGACGCACCATGGCGAAGACGATGATCAGCACCCCGAACAGTGTGGGGATAGCGACCAGGGCGCGCCTGATCGTGTACTGAAGCACTAGTCACCTCAGAGGGACAGTCAGATAGGTCTTATCCGCATCGAACTCGCAGGCGCCGCTCACGGTGGTCGCGAACGGCCTCTGCGGACGCCCAGGCGGGACCCGGCGCCTGCCGCTGGCGGCGCGGCGACCGGGTCCCGGAGGGCGGGCTTGCGAGTTCCTAGCGGAGCGCGCTCTTCAGAGAGCTAAGAGCGGCTCGTCTAGTGGCCAGAGAGCTCAGCCGCTGCTGAGCGCGGCTACTTACTCAGCGCAGCGAGGCGTTGTTCGCCAGGAAGCGCTCGGTCGGGTGGATGACGAAGCCGCTGACCTCGTCGCGCATCGCGACGACCTGGCTCTCGCTGTAGAGGAACAGCCAGGGGGCGTCGGTCCAGATCAGCTCCATCGCGTCGGCGTAGAGCTGCTGGCGCACGGAGGCGTCGGGGTTGGTGCGAGCCTCGTCGAGCAGGGAGTCGACGACGCTGTTGTTGTAGAAGGCGCGGTTCGGGTTCGGCGCCTGGCTGCTGTGGAACAGCGCGTAGAGGCCGTAGTCTGAGTCACCGGTCACGGTACCCCAGCCCAGGAGGGCGACGGGCACGCGGGTGGACTCGGCCGGTTGCGAGGTCGCTTCGAGGTAGGCGGCCCACTCGATGCTGGTGATCTCGGCGGTGATGCCGACCTCGGCGAGCTGGCCCTGGATCGCCTGGGCGACCTGGATGTCTTGCGGGTAGCGGGCGGTGGGGCTCCACAGCTCGATGGTCAGGCCGTTGGGGAACCCGGCTTCGGCGAGGAGCTGGCGGGCGCGCTCGGGATCGTAGTCGTACGGGCCGACCGGCGTGTAGCCGAAGATGCCGGGGGCGACCGGCGCGTCGCTGACGCGGGCGGCGCCGCCCATGACGAACTCGACGATCTCCTCCTTGTCGACGGCGTAGTTGATCGCCTGGCGGACGCGGGCGTCGGTGAACGGCTCCATCAAGTGGTTGAAGAAGATGTAGATGGTGCGGAGCCCGGAGACGTTGTGCACAGTGACGTTCGGGTTGGCGTCGATGCGGGCGACGTCCTGCGGCGGCACGCGGACCGCGACGTGGGCCTGGCCGGTCTCGACCATCGCCATGCGGGTGGTGTCCTCGGGGACGTTGAGGAAGGCGACGCCGCTGACGCCGGGCTGGTCACCCCAGTAGCCGTCGTAGCGCTCGAGGTCGATGCGCTCGCCGCGCTGCCAGCTGGCGTACCTGAACGGGCCGGTGCCGACTGCGTTGTCCTCGACGAACGCGCTGCGGTCGTGAGACACGACGTCGGGGTGCACGATCGCGGTCGAGGTGTGGGTGAGGTGCGCGAGGAACGGCGCGAACGTCGAGTTCAGGTGGAAGACGACGGTGTGATCGTCGACGACCTCGACCTCTTGGATGGTGTTGAGCAAGAAGGCGAAGGTGTAGGCGTTGGTCGGGTCGATGAAGCGCTCGACGCTGAACTTGACGACCTCGGCGGTGAGCGGCGCGCCGTTGTGGAAGGTCACGTCGTCGCGCAGCGTGATCGTCCAGCTGCGGCCGTCGGCCGACATGGTGGCGCTGGTCGCGAGGTGCGGCACGATCTCGCCATCGGCGGTCAGATCGAACAGCGTCTCGTAGATGTGGCTAAGCACGGTCGCCGTGGGTGAGTCGGTCGAGTTGTGCGGGTCGAGCGTGACCGGATCGGTTCCTTGCGCGACGACCAGGGTTTGGCCGAACGCCGCCGCGCTGACTAGTGCCGCTGCTAGCACGGCCACCAGTACCCTCTTGAGACGATTTGACATCAGATTCTCCCTTCGGTTCTTGCCTGCAAGCTCAGCGCGCGGACGATAGTTCACCTACGCCGCCGACTGGCTTCGGGGTGTGCGGTGGTCCGCCGCTGGTCTTACTTAGAAAGATACTACGCTCCGCTACAGTGCGTGTAGTCAGGACGCAATTGCACCAAAACCGTGTCTTCAGGTTGCGGTCACGATTCCGAACACGATTCCTGCCAACATCAGCGGTGACAGGATCAGGTTGGCGTTGAAGACCTCCAGTGCGGCCTTGGCGCCTCGTCTCGCGAGCACCGCGAGCTGCCAGCCGAGCAGCGCCGCCATCGCGGCCACGGCCACCGGATAGGGCCAGCCCAGACGCTGGGCCGCACCGGCCGGGTCGTAGACGAGCCACACCAGCGTCAAAGCGCTGACGGCCACGGCGTAAAGCAGCGCAGTCGCCGCCTTCGCGCCCCGGTCCGCGAACCTCGCCGGGATGCTGCTCAAGCCCTCGGCGACGTCGAAGTCGCGATCGAGCATGGCGTAGACGACGTCGAATCCCGCGACCCACGCGCCGACCGCCACCCACAGCAGGACCGCTGGCAGCGCGAACGCGCCGGTCACGGCGATGTAACCGCCCGCCGCCGCCGCGCCGATGGTGGTCCCGAGCCAGAGGTGGCACGCCCAGGTGAAACGCTTGGTGTACGGGTAGACCACCAGGAACAGGACAGCTACCGGCAGCAGGATCAGTGTCAGCCGGTTGAGAGAGGCCCCAGCGGCGAGGAGAACCGCCAGACCAACCAGCGTCAGCAGCACACCATCGCGGCGGCTCAGCTTGCCGCTCGGGATCTCGCGACCCTGCGTTCGGGGGTTGCGGGCGTCGATGGCCGCATCGATGACGCGGTTGGCGGCCATGGCGGCGGTGCGCGCTCCCACCATCGCCAGCGTCACAAGCAGGGCCACGCGCCAACCCGGCCAGCCCCCGGCCGCCAAGACCATGGCGCCGTACGCGAACGGCAACGCGAACAGCGTGTGCTCGATCTTGACGAGCGCCAGGTAGTCGGCAAGGGTGCGGCGACGACGGTTGATGGCTGCCACGACCGAATGCTACGCCGCCTCAGTGCTGCTTGGCGGACTCCTTGATCGCGTGCGTCGAGAAGCCGAAGCTCGGGAGGTGGTTGCCGCTGCTGCCGCTCAAGATCGTGCGGTAGAGCTCGCCTATGTCTTTGCCGCCTATCTCGACGCGCATGCGCAGCTCCCGCTCCAGGTCGGAGCGGGTCCTGTCGTCGAGCATCGTCTCGGTGCCGTACTTGAACATGTTCGGGGACAGCAGCAGCACGTCGGCCTCGCCGGGCTCGACTCCCGCCAGGACGTCCCTGCCCGCGAGCAGCCCGGCCACGGTCGTGACGGCTCCGAACGTGCGGTTGGTCAGCTCCCTCACCTCGATCTCGAGGTCGCCGACTCCCGCCAACGGCGCGAGCGCCTCCCGCAGCACGGGCGCGAAGAGCTTGCCGGTGGCGGCGATGACCTTCAGCGGCGTCGCCAGCGAGGCGGGCGGCGCCGGCAACTCGGCGCTGAGGAAGTCCCTCACCATCCCGACGCCGTTCTCGAGCATCGGGTAGCCCTCGTAAGCCGCCTCGTCCGGCAGCGGCGTGTCGGGGTCGGCGGCGGTCAGGTAGAACTCGTCGGAGGCGAAGACGAAGCGCGAGCCGCGCTCTGCGAGCAGCCGGCGCTGGTGTCTGCCGACTCGCTCCAACACGTCGCGTGCGGTCGCGCTGTCGAAGGTCGGCACCTCGGCGAGGCGAGAGCGATGGTCCGTAAGGCCTACGGGCACGACCGCGAGCGACTGCACGTGCGGCTGCGCGGCCAGGTACTCCACGGTCTGGTCGAGCCTGTCGCCGTCGTTGCGGCCCGGAACCAGCACCAGCTGCGTGTAGAGCTCGATGCCCTCCAGCCGCTCGACCATGTCGCGGATGCGAGTGGCGCCCCGGTAGGCGACCTTGTTCGGCCACCACTTCATCAGGTCGCCGCGCAGGTCCTCGTCGACGGTGTGAACCGAGACGTAGAGCGGGCTCAGGTGCTCGTCCAGGATGCGCGCGATGTCGTCCTCGCTCAGGTTGGTCAGCGTCACGAACGAGCCGTACAGGAAGCTGGTCCTGAAGTCGTCGTCCATGATGTAGAGGCTCTTGCGCATGCCCTTTGGCATCTGGTGGATGTAGCAGAAGTCGCAGTGGTTGGCACACAGTCTGATGCCGTCGAAGATCACGTCCTCGAACTCGAGACCGGGCTCTTCCCAGTCGACTTCGAAGAACGCGCTCGCGGCGCCCGGCTCGGGTCTGACCTCGAGCGTAGCGCGGCCGGCGGCGAGCTCGCGCCGGAAAGCCAGCACGTCAGGGATCGCGACGCCGTTGACGGTGAGCAGCTCCCAGCCAGGCCGCACCCCGCTGGCAGCGGCAGGCGAACCTTGGGCAACGCTGAGGATCCTCGCCGGGGTGACGGCGAGAGCTGGGCGTTGTTGGCGGCTGAGGACGACGCGCGGCACGGCCAAGCAGTGTAGCAGGACTAGCTAGATGTCGTCGTCGGCGCCGCGGGTGTCGCGGCGGCGCAGCTGGCTCGGCACCACGAAGCCGTGAACGGGTGCGTGGCTCTCGAACGAGACCGCTGCCCCCTTCACCAGGTCGGGCGGCAGCGGGTCGAGGCTGTAGACGACGAGCGGCAACCCCGCGTCGACGACGGCGGTGCGCCCGTCTACCTCCAGCACCGTGCCTGAGGCGGATATGGCGCTGACCGCCGCCACCTCGACCCCAGGCGTCAGCGCGAACGCGCTCGCCTCGAGCCTGTCGACGGTCGGGTTGATTATCAGCCGCGCCTCGCCCGCCTTGGACAGGTACGGGCCCGTGCGCTCGAACAGCTGCAGCACGGAGTCGC
Organism: uncultured bacterium; assembly: GCA_964392895.1. GTDB lineage: Bacteria > Deinococcota > Deinococci > Deinococcales > Trueperaceae > CAYMRL01. The sequence continues at coordinate 530,274 of CAYMRL010000001.1, read as the reverse complement.
CGATGCGGCATTCGATCAGCGGGTGGCCCTCCGTCTTCGCGAACAGCTCGGCCTCGACGCTGTAAGCACGCCACCTTGCTACGAAACCTTCGGGGGAATCCTCGAACACTGGCGCCATTCTACCGCCAGGAACCAGCGTGCTACACTTTCGCTCGTGACTCGACTGACCGCCTACGGCGCATCCAAGACCCTCGCTCGGCACGCGCCGGCCGAGGGTCGTTCGCTTATTGGGTTCCGATGCTGAAGAGACTGACAGAGGTTCAAGAGTTCGACCTGGCCATCGATGGGCTGGAAGCGGAGCGCGCCCAGGTCCCGTCGGAGCTGACCGACCTGGCCGAGCGCGTGAGGTCTCTCGAGGCGAGGACCGCCCGCAAAGACCTCGAGGTCGCCGAGTTGCGGCGCAAGGTAGAGGCCAACGAGCAGGAGCTCAAGGCGATGAGCGAACGCCGTCGCAGCGCGTCGGACTCTGCGCTGCGGGCCGCCAGCGCCAAGGAGGCGTCGCAGTACCAGAACCAGGAGCTGCAGATGGCGGCGCGCGCGCAGGAGCTCGAAGAGGACACCTTGCCGCTGATGCAGGCCCTCGAAGACGCCGGCGCCGACTTCAGCGCGTTGCGCGAGGAGCTCGACGGGCTGCTACCCGCTCTCGCCGAGATGCAACAGGCAGAGGTCGAGAGGGTCGAGAAGCTCGACGCGCGCATCGGCGACACGCGTCGCCAGCGCGACGCCCTGGCGGTCAGCGTCGAAGCGCCGCTGCTCAAGCAGTACGAGCAGGTCAGGCGCTCACGCAAGGGTCTAGGCGTCGTGCAGATCGTCGACAACGCCAAATGCGGCGGCTGCAACGTGAAGCTGCCGTTGCACGTCGTTCAGAAGGTGCGGTCTGGCGCCGGTATCACGCGCTGCTCGAACTGCGGGCGCATCCTGATGCCGCCGCCCGCTCCCGAGGCCTGAGCAGAAGGCAGTAGCCGGTCAGCGCAGCAGAGCCAGCGGGTCGAGCGGCCGGGAGTTCTCGTGCAGCTCGAAGTGCAGGTGCGGACCCGTCGACAGCCCGGTCGAGCCGACGCGACCAACCACGTCGCCCTGGTCGACGTACTGCCCGACGGACACCGCGATCGAGCTGAAGTGCGCGTACCAGGTCTCGGCCCCACCGGTATGGCGGACCCTGACGAGGTTCCCGTAGCCCTGCGTCGACCAGCCCGCGAACACGACGGTGCCGGAGCGCGCGGCGCGCACGGGCGTGCCTGACGGCGCCGCGATGTCGATGCCACGGTGGAAGTTCGAAGTGCCCATCCCGAGGTAGCGCGGGCCGTAGTACGAGGTGAGCCGGCCGTGGAGCGGCCACACGTAGCGGTTCTCCTCCTCGCGCACCAGCCGCAGGCGTGCCAGAGCCTCGGTCGGCTCGACACCCGGCAGGAACAGCATCATGTCGGGGGTGATGTCGAAAGGCGAGCGCAGGCCGTTCGCGCGCGCCAGCTCGGCCGCCGTGATGCCGTGCTGCTCCATGACGGCCAGCAGCGAGGGGTAGCTGGAGAGCTTGACGACGAGCCCCGACTGCGGCGGCACCAGGAGCTGCACCCCTGCCGGCAGCCTGTCCATCGAGGAGATGTCGGGGTTCGCCCCGATCATCGCGTTGATCCCGATCCCGAACCTCTCGGCGACCGTGCTGAGGCTCTCGCCCGTTTGCAGCACGTGCCAGCGGAAACCAGGCGGCAGGCGCAGCCCCGCGTCGGCGGGACCGCCGACGGCTCCGGCGTAGGGAACCTCGAGCACCGTGCCGGGGTGGATGACGTTGGAGGTGAGGCCGTTCGCCTCGAGGATGTCCGTCGGCGACAGACGGTAGAGGTTGGCGATGGAGCCGAGCGACTCGCCGGCGACGACCTCGTGGAGCGCGTAAGACTGGGCGAGCGCGTGAGATGCGAGTGCGGCCACGACGAGCATGGGTAGCAGGCTCAACTGTCCGCGCCTTGGCACCTGTAAGTAGCACTCCTAACGGGTCGTCGAGCGCACACCGGTCCGGGCAGCACGGCCCAAACGCAGAAAACGCCACTCGACCCTGCGAACTTATCAGTTGCAGGCTGAGAAAGTCATGAGATTTCACATGTGCGAGCCAATCGAGGCGACTGCCCAGCCGCGTCCGGCGGTCCGCCTGCCGGCTACGCTCGAGCCTAGACGGGCTCTTCGGCCTGGCCCCTGCGCACAGCGACCTCGCGCCTGACGTAAGCGACGACATCGTCGGTGCTGCTGCCCGGGGTGAAGATCGCTCCCACGCCGAGCTTCTCGAGCTCGGGGCGGTCCTGATCGGGGACGATGCCGCCGCCGAACAGCAGGATGTCGCCGGCGCCCCTGTCGAGGAGGCCGGCCCGCACCTCCCTGAAGTAGTGCATGTGCGCGCCGGAGAGGACCGAGAGGCCGACGGCGTCGACGTCCTCCTGCACGGCGGCGCTGACGATCATCGGAGCCGTCTGCCTGAGGCCTGTGTAGATGACCTCCATGCCGGCGTCGCGCAGGGCGCGGGCGATGACCTTGGCGCCGCGATCGTGGCCGTCGAGCCCCGGCTTCGCGATCAGCACTCGTAAGTTCCTAGGCACGACCGCGCCTCGGGAAGGGCTTCGTGCACCGGGCTCCAGCGGCCATCAGATGACCACCGGCTCCTGGTAGACCCCGTAGACCTCGCGCAGCACGTCCATCTGCTCGCCCAACGTGCAGAAGGCGTGCGCGCACTCGAGGAACGCGGGCATAGTGTTGGCGCCGTCCTTGGCAGCCCTCCGCAGCGCCGCCAGCGCCGCCTCGGCGCGCTTGGGGTCGCGCTCGGAACGGATCCGCGCCAGCCGCTGCTTCTGCACCTCGGCCACCTTGGGATCGACGAGCTGGATCGGCACCACAGGGCCCTCCTGCGCGTAGGCGTTGACGCCGACGACGAGCCTGCGCCTGTCGTCGATGTCGCGCTGCTGACGCCAGCTGGCATCGCCGATCTCGTGAGCGAAGAAGCTGGCCTCGATGGCTTCCTCTACCCCGCCCAGCGCGTCGATCTGCTCGAAGTAAGCCAGCGCCTGCCGCTCCATCTCGTCGGTCAGGCTCTCCAGGTAGTACGAGCCGGCCAGAGGGTCGACGGTGGCAGTCACGCCGCTCTCGTGCGCGACGATCTGCTGGGTGCGCAGCGCGAGGGTGGCTGCCTCCTCGGTCGGCAGCGCGAGCGCCTCGTCGTAGGAATCGGTGTGCAGGCTGTTGGTGCCGCCGAGCACGCCGGCCAGAGCCTGGATGGCGACCCTGGCCACGTTGTTGAGAGGCTGTTGAGCGGTCAGCGAGACCCCGGCCGTCTGAGCGTGGGTCCTGAGCATCCAGGAGCGCTCGCTCTTGGCGCCGAACACCTCGCGCATCTGCCGCGCCCAGATGCGCCTAGCCGCTCTGAACTTGGCGATCTCCTCGAAGAAGTCGTTGTGGACGTTGAAGAAGAAGCTGATGCGAGGAGCGAACTCGTCGATGTCGAGGCCGCGCTCCAGCGCCTTGCGGACGTAGTGGATGCCGTCGGCGAGCGTGAACGCCAGCTCCTGCACCGCCGTCGAGCCCGCCTCGCGGATGTGATAGCCGGAGACGGAGATGAAGTTGAAGCGCGGCGCGTTCCTCGGTCCCCACTCGAAGGTGTCGATGACGAGCTTGACGCTCGGCGCGGGCGGGAAGATGTACTCCTTCTGCGCTATGAACTCCTTGAGGATGTCGTTCTGCAGGGTGCCGCCGACCTTGCCGAGGTCAGCGCCGCGGCGCTGAGCCATGGCGAGGTACATGGCCCAGATGGCGTTGGCGGGACTGTTTATCGTCATCGAGGTCGTGATCTTCTCGGGGTCGATACCGTCGAAGAGCAGCTCCATGTCGGCGAGGCTGGCAACCGCGACGCCGCACTTCCCCACCTCACCGAGCGCCATCGGGTGATCGCTGTCGTAGCCCATCAGCGTGGGGAGGTCGAAGGCCGTAGACAGACCTGTCTGACCTGCAGCCAGGAGCTTGTGGAAGCGCTCGTTCGTCTGCTCGGCGGTCCCGAAGCCCGCGAACATGCGCATCGTCCACAGCCGGCCTCTGTACATACTTGTCTGTACACCGCGCGTGTAGGGGTACTCGCCCGGGAAACCCAGCCGCTCCTCGAGATCGGGCGCCAAGTCCTCGGCCGTGTAGAGCGGCTCTACCGGTATGCCGGAGAGCGTCTCCTTGGGAGCGTCGCGCTCAGGGTGCTGCGCCACAGCGCGCGCGTACGCGCCGTTCAGCCATGCGGCCTTGGACTTAGCCATGGCGACATTATAGGGGCAGCCACTTGGCGAGCCGCGCAGGCGCGCCTGAGACGGCGAGCTCGGCGCCTTCGGGTACGTCACGACGCAGTACCACCAGAGCGGCCGCTTCTCCTCCCGGCATACCGACCAACGTGCCGACGCGGCCGACGGCGCGGTCAGCGAGCATCACGGGGGCTCCGCTGCTCAAGGCACCTTCCGTCCCCGCTGCGCGGTCGACGCTCAGCAGTGCCAGGCCGCGCTTCAGGTTGCCACGCGCCTCGATCCGAGCCATGATCTCCTGCCCCAGGTAGCAGCCCTTGCGGTACGACAGGCGCTCGACCATCCCGGCCTCCTGCGGCAGCACCCCGTCACCGCCCTCGAAGGCGGCAGCGGGGACCATGGCGTCGACGCGCGCAGCCGCTAGCGCAGGCTCGCCGATCGGTGCGGCGCCGGCCGTGAGCAAGCGCTCGACGACGCGCTGCGCTCCCTCAGCCAGCGCGGCGGCGCTCGCGGCGCCACTGGTGCCAGTGGCCTCAGCGACAACGAGATCGAAGCCGCCCGCGGCGGACCTTCTGCGCCTCACGCAGTGAACGACTACACCGCCAGCCTCCCACCCCGCAACCGCGGCGGTGTCCGGAACCGCGAGCCCGGCAGCAGCGAGCGCCGTCTCGGAGTCAGCGCCTTGCAACGTGATGACCAAGGCGTCAGCGCCGCTGACGGTCACGTCGTCGAACACGATGTGCTCGAGTAAGCTCCCGGCTACCAGCTCTGCCTTGCCGTCGTCGACGACGAGCAAGTAGTCGGGGCCTACGCGCAAGACCGCCACATCGGCGAGCGCGTGGCCCTTATGGTTCAAAAGCAGGCTCAGCACCTGACCCGACGCGCCGAGACTCCTGATGTCCGCGGCCAACTGACCGTGTAGGAAGTCTCTGGCGTCGGGCCCCGTGACGCGCAGCACGTTCGCGGCCAGCAGCGGCGTCAACGTCGCGCCCGAGTCCGCGGCGGCGAGCGCGCGGCGCGTCTCGCCCTCGACGTCGCCGAACGAGACGACGACGCCGCCTTCGATCCGGCCGCCCAGCGCAGCGAAAACATCCCTGTAGCTCACGGAGCCATCATCGCTCATGCCCCGGACGGGCACGTCGCGCAAGTTGCGCAAGTTGCGCAGGCTGCGGCCGGCGGCCTCAGATGTCGATCAGCGCGAAGTCGAAAGCGTTGACCACGCGCACGCCCTCCTCCGTCGTGTACTCGCGCGCGGCGTTGGCGCCGCTCAGGTGGACGTGCCCGTGCACGTGCAGACGTGGCCGCCACCGGCGGTGGAACGCGTTGAACGCCGGCACGCCGCGGTGCGGCCGGTCGGCGCCTGCGTGCGGTCCGAGCGGCGGGGCGTGAGTGAGCAGCACGTCGATCGCGCGACCGTGGCGACGCTCCAACCACCAGAGCCGCGGCCACAGCTTGAACAGCATGTACGAGAACTCCGCCTCGGAGTACTGGTGAGGGCCGTCCTTGTAGCGAGCGCTGCCCTCGACGCCCAGGATCCGCAGACCGCCGGCCTCGAACACCTTGAGGTGAGCGTCGATGCAGCCACCCGGCGGCCTGAGCACCCCCTCCTCGTCCTGCAAGTACTCGAGCGGGTGGTTGCCGAACACGAACAGCGGCGGGGCATCGGTGCGTGTAGCGATGAACTCGAGGTAGTTGCCCGGCAGGTCGCCGGCCGCCAGCGTCAGGTCGAACGACTTCAGGTTGCCAGGGAAGTTGCTCGAGTAGACGATGGGCGAGACGACGTCGGCGACGGCCAGGATCCTCATGCGCGCCGCTCAGCATCCAGCATGGAAGCGGCGGCGCGCGAGTAAGGATCGCTCATGCGCGAGTCTCAGCTCGGTGCGGCCGCTTTGGCGGACCACTCCAGTCCCGACCAGATCAGGTCCTCGATGTCGCCGTCCAGCACCGCGTCGGGATCGTGCCTCATCAGACCCGTGCGGTGGTCTTTGATGTACTGCTTGTCTAGCACGTAGCTGCGTATCTGCGAGCCCCACTCGATGGCGCGCTGCTCGCCGCGCGCCTTCATCTGCTCGTCGAGGCGCTTCTGCTCCTCGCGTTCGAAGATCCGCGAGCGCAGCACCGTCATCGCCTTCTCGCGGTTCTTGATCTGCGACTTGCCGTCCTGGCAGGTGACGACGATCTCGTCGGGCGTGCCGGCCTTGTAGACGACCCGCACCGCCGAGTCGGTGGTGTTCACCGACTGTCCGCCGGGGCCGCTGGAGCGGTACACATCGACGCGCAGGTACTTCGGGTCGATGACGACCTCGATCGAGTCGTCGATCTCCGGCATCGTCTCGACGGCCGCGAACGAGGTGTGTCGGCGCCCCTGCGAGTCGAACGGGCTGACGCGCACCAACCTGTGCACACCGCCCTCGACGCGCAGCTTGCCGAACGCGCGCTCGCCCCTGACGATCATCTGGGCGTAGTCGACGCCGTTAGGGGCTGCGTCGTTGGCGACGAGGTCGATGAGCTCGACGGTGAAGCCGTTGCGCTCGGCGTAGCGCCGGTACATGCGCATCAGCATGCCCGCCCAGTCGGAGGACTCGGTGCCTCCGGCGCCCGGCTTGATCGTCAGGATCGCGGCTCTCTCATCGTGCGCGCCTGAGAACAGCGTCTCGCGGTAGAGCTCGTCCAAGTCGGCTTCCACCCGCTTGAACTCGTCGCCGAGCTCCTCGGCCTCCTCGGCCGTGGCGATCTCGTAGAGCTCAGCCAACCCATAGACGTCGCTCTCGAGGCTCCTGAAGCCCTCGAGCACGCGCCTCAAACGCGTCGCTTCCTGGCTTACCTGTCTGGCGTTCTCAGGGTCGTTCCAGAACCCTGGCTCGGCTAGCTTGGGCTCGAGCTCGGCCAACCTGGCTTCCTTGGAAGCCAAGTCAAAGGTACCCCCTGAGGCTTTCGACTCTTTCCTTTAGTTCGGTCACTGTTGATCCTCCGAACGCATAGTCTAGCGCGCCGTGTCGTCGGTGGTTGCCCGAGCAGGCGCGTCGCCGACGGGTGGTATCCTGCGTGGGCCGGAGGTCGCAGGCGGTTGTTACAGTTCGAAGCCTTCAGGTTCCAGGATGCGCTCGACATCCTGATCATCAGCGTGCTGCTCTACCAAGGCTACCGTCTGTTGATCGGCTCGCGCGCCTGGAACGTGCTTCGTGGCATCATCGCGCTGACCGCGCTCTGGTTCACGGCTACCCAGTTCCAGATGGCGGCGACCAAGTGGCTCTTCGACTCCGTCGCGCCGGTCGGCTTCCTCGCGCTCGTCGTCGTCTTCCAGCCCGAGCTGCGCGCGGCGCTCGAACGCGTCGGCCGCGGTCGGCTGCGCACCAGCGTCTCCGGCGACCCGGTGCAGGAGATCATGTCGGCGGTGAGGGAGCTCGCGACCCAGAGGCGCGGGGCTCTCATCGCCATCGAGCAGCGCTCGCCGCTCAAGGAGTACGCCGATAGCGGCACCGCGATCGGCGCCCCGGTCTCCTCTGCCCTGCTGCAGACGATCTTCGCCTCCAAGGGGCCGTTGCACGACGGCGCCGTGATCATCAAAGAGGACCTGCTGACTCACGCCGGCGCGATCCTGCCGCTCTCCGACAAGCACGAGGGTTGGTCCGTGAAGCACGGCACCAGGCACAGAGCGGCGCTCGGCCTCTCCGAGACGACCGACGCGCTGGTGCTCGTCGTCAGCGAGGAGCGGGGTACGGTCAGCATCGCCACCGACGGCGTCCTGTCGAGCGACATCGCTCCCGCCGAGGTCTTGAAGGCCTTGCGAGAGGCTTACGTAGCGTGAGCGCGGAGAGGATCACGTTCGGTTGGCTGCTGAGGCGCGCCGCCAGGAGCTGGCGGCCGAAGCTGGCGTCGCTCGTCGCCGCCGTCCTGGTGTGGCTGTTCGCGACGACGAACAACGTGACCACGACGCAGGGGCACCTGACGATCCCGCTCGTGGTGGAGGGCGTCGGCGATGAGCAGATCGCGGTCGGCCTGCCGGCGTCGGTCGAGGTCGTGGTCAGCGGTCCGGCGCCGCGCGTCAACCGCCTCAGGCCCGACATGTTCAGGGCGACGCTCGACCTGACCGACGTCGTCGGCGAGTTCGAGCGCGGCATCACGGTTCAGCCGCCGGCCGAGATCCGCGTGCTCGAGGTCGTGCCCACCGACGTGATCGGGTTCCTGGAGAGCATGACCTCGCGCCAACTGCCTGTCAGCGCCTCGCTCACGGGGCCTCTGCCCGACAACCTCGTCGTCACCGCGACCGTCGAGCCTCCGTCGGTGACCTTGACCGGCCGCGGCTTGGTCCTCGACCGCGTCGCCAGGGTGCTGGCGGTCACCAACGTCGCAGGCGGCGAAGCCCTGCTGGTCGCGCTCGACGTCACGGGAGCGCCCGTGTCCGAGCTGAGCATCTCGCCGGCCACGGCACGCGTGAGCGTCGAGTCCCGCCAAGCGCTCGTCACCAAGGCCGTCGCTCTGGAGGTCGCCACCCCGTCGGCTGCCAACCTCACGACCATCACGGTCTCGCACGAGACGGTGGAGGTCGCTGGCGAGAGCTCTGTGATCGCCAACCTGAGCAGCGTCCTCGGCTCTGTGGAGCCCCCGAGCGCGCCGGTTGCGCCCGGCCGGTATACACTGCCGGTTCGGCTCGAGCTGCCCAGCGGGGTGGCTGCGCTGACGAACCCGACCGCGACGCTGGTGTACGTGGACTCACCGGTGCAACCCTGACGGCCGACTGGAGCTAGCTGGTGATCCTCCCCATCCGCCTCTACGGCGACCCGATACTGCGCCGCCAAACGGCGCCCGTCAAGCGCTTCGACGCCGAGCTGAAGCGGCTCATCGACGACATGCTCGAGACCGTCTACGCCGCCGACGGCATCGGTCTCGCGGCTCCGCAGGTCGGTGTGCCGCTGGCGCTGTTCATAGCTCTCGAGTCCGCCAGCGAAGAGGAGGCCGCTGAAGCCGCCGGACAGGTCGCGCACACCGGCGACGCCGCCTCCGAGGATCAGGAGCAGCCGTTGACCCGCGCCCAGAAGCGCAAGGCGTGGGGCGTGGTGCGCGAGCACGTGATGATCAACCCGGTCATCAAGGAGCGCCGCGGCGTGCAGCACGGCCGCGACGGCTGCCTGAGTCTGCCTGGTCTCGCCGCCGAGGACGTGCCGCGCGACCTGTTCGTGCGGGTCGCGTACCAAGACGCCGACGGGCGGCGCCAGGAGCTGACGGCCGAGGGCTACTTCGCGCACGTCATCCAGCACGAGTACGACCACCTGCGCGGCGTGCTGTTCTTCGACCATCTGCCCGAGCCGGAGCGCCGCGCCTTCCTTGAGACGAACCGCGCCGAGCTGGCCGGCATGCAGCGCGAGGCGAAGGAACGACTCAAGGCGAAGCCGGTCGGGAGAACGGGATGACGGCCGGCTCCACGCCGACGGCGCGCCGACTGAGGGTGGCGCTGTTCGGCTCGCCGGCGTTCGCGCTGCCGACGCTGGAGGCGCTGCGGCTCTCGCACGAGCTCGCGCTCGTCGTCACCCAGGCGCCGAAGCCTGCCGGGCGCGGCCTGGCGCTGAGGCAGCCGGCTGCGGCGGAGCGCGCGCTCCAGCTCGGCATCAGGCTCGAGCAGCCGACGCGTCTGAAGGGCAACGGCGAGCTCAGGCACCTGCTCGGCGAGCTCGATCTCGACATCGCCGTCACCGCTGCCTACGGCCGCATCCTGCCTCAGGACCTGCTCGACGTGCCGCGCCACGGCTTCCTGAACGTGCACGCCAGCCTGCTCCCCAAGTACCGCGGGGCGGCGCCCGTGCAGCGGGCGCTGATCGAAGGCGAGGAGTCGACCGGCATCACCATCATGCAGACGGAGGCCGGCCTCGACACCGGCCCGGTGCGGCTCCAGGTCGAGACGGCCATCGGTGCCGACGAGGGCGCGAGCGCTCTGCTGGCGCGGCTGTCGCTGCTCGGCGCAACGGCTATCACGGAGGCACTGAGACTGCTGGCCGCCGGCAGCCTGCCGTCGCGACCGCAGGAGCACGCTATCGCCACGCACGCCCCTCCCCTGAGCGCAGAGGACGGCCGCATCAGGTGGGGTGAGCGGCTGACGCGCGTCCTGGCACGCCACCGCGGCGTCGACATGTGGCCGGGCTCTTACTTCATGCACGGCCCTGAGCGCGTGAAGGTGCCGGCGCTGCGAGCCGCGCAGGGCGCGCCCGCGGCCGGCGAGCCGGGCGAGGTCGTCGCGCTTACCGCCGAGACGGTGATCGTAGCGACCGGCGACGCCCCAGTCGAGCTGCTGCGCGTCAAGCCGGCCGCCGGCCGCGAGATGAGCGCGCGCGCCTGGGCGAACGGCCGCGGTGTCGTGAGGGGGACGCGCCTTGCCTAGCGTCGCGATAGTCGGTAGGCCGAACGTCGGCAAGTCGAGCCTGTTCAACCGCCTCGTCGGTCGCAAGGAGGCGATCGTCGCCGACCAGCCCGGTGTCACCCGCGACGTCAAGGAGGGTGAGATCGTCACAGACGAGGGGCGCCGCATCCGGCTGCTCGACACCGGCGGGCTCTGGTCGGGCGACAGGTGGCAGGAGCCGATACGCCGCAGCATCGAGACCGCGCTCCTGGATGTCGACCTGGTCCTGTTCTGCGTCGACGGCCGCGCCGAGATCGAGCCGACCGACCACGAGGTCGCGCAGTGGCTGCGCTCGCTCGGCAAGCAGGTCTTGCTGGTCGCCACCAAGATCGACGACCCGCGCCACGAGGAGCTGCCCGACTTCTTCGAGCTCTACGCCCTCGGCTACGGCGCCCCCTTCGCCACCTCGGCCGAGCACGCCAGGGGCACGCACGAGCTGATCGCCCACCTCGCCGAGCTGCTGCCGGGTGATGACGAGGATGTCGACGAGGAGACGGTCAAGGTCGCGATCATCGGCCGGCCGAACGTCGGGAAGTCGAGCCTGCTCAACGCCCTCGTCGGCGACGAGCGCGTGATAGTCGCCGAGGTGGCGGGCACCACCCGCGACTCCGTCGATGTCCGCTTCACCTTCGCGGGGCGGCCGTTCGTGCTCATCGACACTGCGGGCATGCGCCGCAAGGACGCTGACGACCTCGAGTTCTACTCGCGCCTGCGGTCGGAGTCGGCGCTGAGGCGCGCCGACGTCGGCATCCTGGTCGTGGACCCGTTCGAGCTGGGCGACCACGAGCTGCGCATCGCCAACCTGGCGCTCGACTGGGGCAAGCCGATCGTGGTGGCCGTCAACAAGTGGGACCTGGTCACGGACGAGCAGCTCGAGCCGTTCAGGGCCGACATCGCAGCGGTGCTGTCGCACATCGACTTCGCCCCCAAGGTGTTCACCAGCGCTGTCACCGACTTCGGACTGCACGAGCTTCTCGCCACGACCATCCGCCTGTACGACGCCGCCAGGGTGCGCGTGTCGACCTCGGAGTTGAACATCTGGCTCGAGGCGTGGACGACCCGCCAGGCGACCCCGAACTTCAAGGGCCGGCCGCTGAAGCTGCTCTACGCCAGCCAGGTCGAGGTGGCGCCGCCGACGTTCGTGATCTCGGTCAACCACGTCGACTTCATCACGCGGGCGTACGAGCAGTACCTGCGCAACCGGATCCGCGAGGACCTCGGTTTCAGGGAGGTTCCGTTCAGGCTGGTGTTCAAGGAGCGCGGCGGGGGCCGCAAGAAGGTCAGGACCTAGCCGACCTCAGGCTGCACGCTCAGCGTCACCTTCTGGTTGCCGCGGCGGGTGCTCCCGTCGACGCTCACAAGCTTGAACGTCCCCAACGTGCGCGCCGCGACCTCTTCACCGACAGCGAGGGTGGTCGCGTGACCGGCACGTTTGCCTGCCACGCTGACGCTGCCGGCGGCCACGCCCTTGGCGAAGTACGAGCGCGACACGCCGAAGGCCCGCGCACCCAGCACGTCGACCCGCAGCGACGGGACGACGGCCGTCACGGTCTTGCCCTGGGACTCAGCGGACGTCGGTCACCTCGACGCCGACGCTCTTGAGGCGCTCAGGGAACTCGTCTTGCGCCTCGCCGTTGACGCGCAGCACCATGCGGCGCCTGTGACCCTGCTTGATGCCGGTGGTGACGGCAGCGACGATGTTGGAGGGAGCGCCGGCCTGCGCCACGCGCGCGAGCACACCTGGCTCGTCGGGCAGGTCGACCGTCACGCGCACGCCGCCCTCGCGCAGGGCCAGGAAGCTCACCAGGGCGCGCATCAGGTCGGTGATGGTGAGGATGCCGACCAGCGTGCCGTCCTCGAGCACCGGCAGGCCCGAGACCCTGTGCTCCTCCATCAACAAGGCAGCCTGCTCGATCGGGTCGTCTGAGCGCACGGTGATCACCGGGGTGCGCATGACGTCCTTGACCTGCAGCTTGCTGAGCAGGTAGTTGAGCTCGTAGACGCTGAGCGTGGTGGCTTTGGAGGGCGTGGCCTCCTTGAGGTCGCGGTCCGTGACGATGCCGATGAGCCTGCCGTCTCGCACTACGGGCAGGCGCCGGTAACCTCCGTCGCGCAGACGCTGCATGGCGTCCATGACGGGAGTGTCAGCGGTCACCGTGCGAGGGGTTGGGGTCATCCACTCACGAACGAGCATGCGAGCCTCCAGCTTCTACCTGATGGTAACACCGCCGGAGACGGCTCAACAGGGCCGCCGGCGGCGTAAATGGCATGATCGCAGCATGCGCAGGATCACGGTTCTCGGCTCTACTGGCTCGATCGGAGAGCAGACGCTCGACGTCGCGCGCTGGCGGGGTTACCGCGTCGCGGCGTTGGCAGCCAACGGCAACGCCGACAAGCTCCTAGTCCAAATCAAAGAGTTCCTGCCCGAGCTGGTCGTGTGCGTCGATCCTCGGGCCGCCGCGAGCTTGCGCGGGGTGTTGCCTCCTGCGGTGGAGCTGGTCGCCGGCGCTGCAGGGTTGGAAGCGGCGGCGGCTCACCCGGTCGACACCGTCGTCGCCGCCATACCCGGCGCCGCCAGCCTCGCTCCCACCGCGGCGGCGCTCAGGGCCGGTCGCCACGTGGCTCTCGCCAGCAAGGAGGCGATGGTGATGGCCGGCCCGCTGATGCGCGCGCTGGCCGCAGAGTCGGGCGCGCGCATCACGCCCGTGGACTCCGAGCACTCGGCGCTCTACCAGTGCCTGGTCGGCGAGGACGTGAAGACCGTCGACAAGCTCGTCATCACAGCCTCGGGAGGGCCATTCAGGACGGGGCCGACCGACCTCTCTGGCGTGACCCCGGCCCAGGCGCTCAAGCATCCGACCTGGACGATGGGCCGCAAGGTGACCATCGACTCGGCCACCCTCTTCAACAAGGGCCTCGAGGTGCTCGAGGCGCACTTCCTCTTCGACGTCCCCTTGGAGCGGATCGAGGTGGTGGTGCATCCACAGTCGCTGGTGCATGGGCTGGTGCGCTTCGTGGACGGGTCGATAAAGGCTCACATCGGTCCGCACGACATGCGGCTGCCGATCCAGTACGCGATCGAGGCGCCGGCCAGGCCGCCCGTGCCGCTGCCGGCGCTGCCGCTGTCCGGGTCGCTGGAGTTCCACGCGCCCGACTCTGCGCGCTTCCCGAGCCTCGGCCTGGCTTACGCGGCCGGCGCGACCGGGGGCTTGGCTCCCACCTATCTGAACGCTGCCGACGAGGTCGCTGTCGCAGCGTTCCTGGCCGGCAGCCTGTCGTTCACCGGCATCCCCGAGGTGCTCGCCGACGTGCTGAGCCGCGCGCCCTCGGCGCCTCTGACCTGGGACGCGTTGGCGCCGGCCGACGCGGCGGCCCGCAAGCTGGCCGCCGAAGCGGTGGCGGCGCGGCGTCGCTGAGGCTGCTCGTCTCGGCAGTAGGGCCGCGGACAGGGTGCGGTTGCGATTGCCGGTCTCGCTTCTGTGAGTATCCTCAGTGGGTGGCAACGAGGTCGATACTCCTACCGCTGCGCATCTTCGGCGTCAGGCTGCGGCTCGACCAGAGCTTCTTGCTGGTCCTGCCGCTGTTCGCCTACCTCATCGGCTCGCAGCTTCCGGCCTACGTGGCACAACTCGCGTCGGTCGGCGTGCCCCTCGACCCCGGCGCGTTCACCGGCACGCGCGCCTACGTGCTCGGTTTCATCGGCGCGCTCGGACTCTTCGGCAGCGTGCTGATCCACGAGATCGGTCACGCGCTCACCGCGCGCGCCTACGGCATCGAGACCAAGGAGATCCGGCTCTGGTTCCTGGGCGGCGTGGCTCAGTTCGAGGCGATCCCCAGGCGGCGCGGCGTCGAGGCGGTCATCGCCCTCGCCGGCCCCGTCACCAGCGCCCTGCTGGCCTTGGTGCTCTTCGGGCTCATGCAGCTGTTCCCGGTCACCGCGGCGGCTCGCGTCGTGCTCAGCTACCTCTGCGTCACCAACCTGGGTCTGGCACTGTTCAACCTGCTGCCCGCCCTGCCGCTCGACGGCGGGCGGATCCTGCGAAGCTTGCTGGCTCTCTACATGCCGCGGCTCGACGCCACCAACCTCGCCGTCGGCGTCAGCGGCGCCGTGGCGATAGTGCTCGGGGTGTTCGCTCTGCTCGGCGGCCAGCTCTACCTGGCGCTGGTCGCGTTCTTCATCTACAACGCCGGCCGCATGGAGTCGCAGGCGACCCTCATCAGCGAGGCCGTCTACGGTCGCACCGTGGCGGACCTGATGACCGTCAACGTCGCGTCGGTGGAGTCGGGCATGCCGCTTGGCCAGTTCGCGCGCCTCTCCGAGTTCAGACCGCTCGATACCTACCCGGTGGTCGACGCCGATGGGCAGCTACTGGGAGTCGCCAGGCTGGAGGACGCGTCGGCTGCGATCGCCGCCGGGAGCGAGGTCGTCGACGACGTGCTCAGGGACGCGCTGCGCATCGGCCCCAGCGAGCACGTCATGACGGTGCTTCAGCGCCTCACCGAAGGCGACACCGGGCGTCTCTACGTCGTTGACGGCGGCGGGCGGCTCATCGGCGTGTTGAGCACCAGCGACCTGTTGCGCCACATTCGCGAGTTCGCAGGTCTGCAATAATCGGCCTCGACTGATGCTCACAGCTCTAACGTTCGTTCTCATCCTCACCAGCGCGGTCGTCGTTCACGAGCTGGCGCACTACCTCAACGCGCGCAGCGTCGGCGTGCCGGTGAGGACCTTCAGCGTCGGCATCGGCCCGGTGCTGCTGCGGCGCCGGTGGCGCGGCACCGAGTGGCGCCTCAGCGCGCTGCCGCTCGGCGGGTACGTCGACCCCGTCGGGATGGGGCCGACGCTCGGCGACGACGGAAAGCTCGAGCACCCCAAGGAGGGTCTCGCCACCAAGAGCCTCGCGGCCAAGCTGTGGGTGCTGGTCGGTGGCGTCATCGCCAACTACCTGCTCGGCTCGGTGCTCCTCGCAGCCGCCATCGTCATGGAGCCGTCCTACCGCGAGATCACCACCGGCCAGACGCCGACTATCCTCGGCTCCACCCTGGCCGAGGTCACAGCCGGCTCCGCCGCCGAACGGCTCGGCCTCGCTGCCGGCGACCGCATCATCAGCGTCAACGGCATCGTCGATCCCGCCCCCAACCAGGTCGTCGAGCAGGTGAGGACCGCTTCGGCCCTCGACATCGTGGTCGAGCGCGGAGGTGTGCAGCGCACCGTTGCGACGCCGTGGCCGCCCACCGGCACCACCGGAGCGCCGCTGCTCGGCGTCCGCATCGCGCCCGTGCTGCCGGCCGTCGGTTTCGGTCCGACGCTCCTCGAGTCGCTGCGGTTCGGGATCCGCGTCGTCCCTGACATGGTCAGAGGCTTCATAACCGGTTTCGCCGGAGCCATCACCGGCAGCGAGAACCGCGACGTTGCCGGCCCCGTCGGCATGGTCAGCATGGTCGATCAGGCCCGTCGTGTCGGCATCGCGCCGGTCGTGCTGCTCGCAGCCGTCATCAACTTCTCGCTGGCCGTCTTCAACCTGCTGCCGATACCCGGCCTCGATGGCGGGCGCATGCTGCTCGCTACGGTCGTGGCGGTCAGGCGCAGGCCGTTCGCCCCCGGCCAGGAGGAGCAGTTCCACTTCTTCGGCGTGGTGGCCGTTCTCGCCCTGATCGTCCTGATCACGTTCAGGGAACTCAGCGGCCTGTTCACGAGCTGAGGACTCTCACCCCGACGACCGGGAGCCTGTGCACGGGTACCCTGAGCGCGTGAGCTCCGAGCCGCACGCAGTCGCTCTGGACGACGTAGCCGTGCTCATCCCGGCGTTCGAGGAGGCGCGCAACCTCGCGCCTGTCGTCACCGCGGCGCTGGCCGCCGGACCGAGGTCCGTGCTCGTGGTTGACGACGGCTCACGAGACGAGACCTCCGTAGCGGCAGCCGAGGCGGGAGCGGCGGTGCTGACGTTGCCGGAGAACCGCGGCAAGGGCGGTGCGCTGGCCGCCGGCGCGACGGCGCTGGGCGAGACCTACCTCGTGCTGCTCGATGCCGACCTCACAGGTTTGGAGCCAGAGCACATCGTGGCCCTGGCCGAGCCGGTGCTCACAGGCGCCGCCAGGATGAGCCGTGGCACGTTCAGCGGCGGCAGGCTCAGCACGACCTTGGCGCAGCGTCTGACTCCTCAGCTCAACGGGCAGCGCTGCCTCAGACGCGCCGATCTGCTTGGGGTCGAGGGTCTGAGGACGAGCCAGTACGGCGTGGAGATCGCGATCACGCGCCACGCGCGCGCCAACGGTTGGAGCTGCGCCGAGGTCGAGCTCGCCGGGGTCAGCCAGATCATGAAGGAAGAGAAGCGCGGCTTCCTGAGAGGCGCCTTGGCGCGAGCCAAGATGTACTCGCAGGTCTTGGCGCAGCTACTGAGAGGCAGCCGATGATCAGCTTCGTCAAGTTCCCGGTCGGCCCGTTGCAGGCGAACGCCTACCTGCTGTGCTCGGACGGCTCGGCCGTGGTCGTCGACCCAGGCGCGGAGGGCGCGGCCATCGTCGCTGAACTGGACAAGCGCGGCTGCACCCTCGAGGCCGTCTGGCTGACCCACGCTCACTTCGACCACGTCGGCGGTCTCGCGGAGCTGCAGCAGCTACGGCCGGTAACCGTGCTCATGCACACCGCCGACGCGCCGCTGCTGGCCGGAGCGCGAACCTTCGCCGCCAACCTCGGCCTCGAGATACCCGAGCCGCCACAGGAGTTCACGCCGCTGGAGCACGGCGACCGGCTCGCCATCGGTGAACACACTGCCACCGTGCTACACGTGCCCGGCCACGCGCCAGGGCACGTCGCGTTCCACTTCCCCGAGCTGGGGAGGGTCGTCTCCGGCGATGTGCTGTTCCGCGGATCCGTAGGGCGCACCGACGTGCCGTTCGGCGACCACGCCACGCTCATCGCTTCCATCGCGAGCCGGCTGCTCCCCCTCGGACACGAGACACAGGTGCTGCCAGGCCACGGCCCCAACACCACCATAGGCGTCGAACGAGCGACCAACCCGTTCCTCGCCGAGCTCAGGCTCTAACGCAGCCGTGACACGGCCCTGGCGCGGCTCTGGCGCGATCCTGACGCGACTCAGCGGCGCCGCTTGTCGCGCTGGTACGCCTCGAGCCGCGCCTCGACAGCCAAGGCATGCGCCTCGAGACCTTCGGCGCGGGCCATGAGCACAGCGCTCGGTCCCGCCTCGGTCACGAAGTCGCGGCCGGCGACCATGAAGGGGATCGCCTTCTGGAAGTCGCGCAGGTTCACGAAGCTCGAGTAGCGCGCCGTGCGGGCCGTCGGCATCACGTGGCTGGGGCCGGCGGCGTAGTCGACGAGCGCCTCGGGGCTGTCGTCGCCTATGAAGATGCCGCCCGCGTTCCGCACCTGCGGGAGCAGGGCGTCCGGGTCCTCGACGAGCAGGCAGAGGTGCTCGGGCGCGAACGCGTTGGAGACGGCGATCGCCTGCCTGAGGTCGTCGACGAGGATGACGGCGCCGCGCTCGCGCAGCGACGCTTGGGCAGACGTTGGGTCGGGCAGCGACTGCGCCGCAGCCTCGAGCTCGGCCAGCACGGCGGAGGCGAGGTCGCGCGAAGGCGTGACCAGCACCGGCTGCGCGCCGACGTGCTCGGCCTGAGCCAGGAGGTCGGCAGCGACGTAGGTGACCGACGCGCTCTCGTCAGCGACGACCAGCGTCTCGGTAGGGCCCGGCAGCGACTCGATCCCGACCTCGCCGAACAGCAGCCGCTTGGCCGCCACGACGTAGCTGTTGCCGGGTCCGACCACCTTGTCGACCCTGGTGACGCTCTCGGTGCCGATGGCCAGCGCCGCGATCGCCTGCGCGCCGCCTATGGCGTACACCTCGTCGATCGCGAGCCTCTCCGCGACGTAGAGGATGCTGGCTGGCACGCCCGCGTCCGACTTGACCGGGGTCGCGACCGCGATGCGGCTCACCCCGGCCTGGCGCGCCGGCACAGCCGTCATGATCAGGCTCGAGAACAGCGGAGCGCTGCCGCCAGGCACGTAACAACCCACCGAGTCGAGCGGGCGCACCAACATCCCGAGCGTCGCTCCATCCTTGGCGTACCTGAACTCGCCGACGGGCTGCTCGCGGTAGTAGGTGGCGACGTTGTCGATGGCGAGGTCGATCGCGGCTGCCAGCTCCGGAGCTACCTCGGCGGCTCCCGCCTCGATCTCCTCGGGCTCCAGCAGCAAGCGCGGCGGCGCGTAACCGTCGAAGCGCAGCGCGAGGTCGAAGAGGGCGGCGTCTCCCCTGGCGCGCACGTCGGCGATAGTGGCCATCGCGGCGGCAGTGACGTCGTCAGCGAAGGTGGTTGAGCGCGCTGCACACCATGCCAGCGCGGCGTCGAGTCCTTCTAGCACCTGCATGGGCGCAGGATACCGCTTGGCCCGCGCCGCTCGGAGCGCGTGACTGGACGGTCGCCGCGCAAAGAAGAGCCCCCACCAGGTGGCAGGGGCTTGGCACTCATAGTGAAGCGCGGCGTCGCGCGGAGGCTCTAGGCGGACTTGACTTGGTCGACCAGCGCCTTGAAGGTACCGGGTTCGCGCACGGCGAGGTCGGCGAGGACCTTGCGGTCGAGCTCGACGCCATTTCTGCGCAGTCCGGCCATGAAGCGCGAGTAGCTCAGGCCTTCCTGGCGCGCGGCGGCGTTGATGCGCGCGATCCAGAGGCGACGGAAGTCGGCCTTCTTGTCGCGACGATCGCGGTAGGCGTAATCGGCGGCGTTGAGCAGGGTCTGCTGTGCGATGCGAACGCTCTTCGAGCGCAAGCCCCAGTAGCCCTTGGCACGCTTGAGGATCTTCGAGTGGCGGCGGCGGCGAACTATGCCGGTCTTGGCGCGTGGCATCCTACGACCTCACTCGTAAGGCAGAAGCGCCTTGATGCGCTTCGCCTCTGGGTCGGCTACGACGAGATCGGTCCTGCCCTTACGGATGCGGCCGCCCGACTTCTTGGCGTTCAGGTGCCGCTTTCCGGAGCGCATCGCCTTGACCTTACCTCGCCCTGTGACTTTGACACGGGCTTTGGTGCCCTTATGGGTCTTCAACTTCGGCATCGCGATTCTCTCCTACTTTCGTTTCGCTGCCTTAAGGTCCGAGCGCTGGGCGCGGGCCGTCGGCGGTTCGCCTCACCGGAGTACCGAGCTGGGTCGGTCTCGGCGCAACCTGCCGATGTTAGCAGATGCGCGCGCGGTTGTGCATCACCTGACTGTGGGCCAAAGGGCTGGAGCGAGGTGCCTACGAGCTGCGAGCGGTCACTCTTCGACGCCGACCGGAACCTGCGCCGGGCGCAGGATCATGTTCATGTCCATGCCGGCGAGCGAAGGCGCCGCATCGACGACGGCCAAGCTGGTGACGTCGGCCGCGACGCGGTTGAGGATGCCCTGTCCCAGCTCCGGGTGGGTGCGCTCGCGCCCACGGAACATGATGGTCACCTTCACCTTGTGTCCGCTCTTGAGGAACCTGCGGATGTGGTTGACCTTGGTCTCGTAGTCGTGGTCGTCGATCTTGACGCGGAACTTGATCGACTTCATGTCTTGCTGGCGCGACCTGCGACGCGCCTCCTTCGTCTGCTGCTGCAGCTCGAAGCGGTACTTGCCGTAGTCGAGCAGCTTGGCGACGGGGGGCTGCGCGGCCTCGCCGACGAGCACCAGGTCCAGGTCTTCCTCTCGAGCGCGCTTCAGCGCGTCACGCGTCTCGACGATCCCGACCTGCTGACCGTCTGCCGCGATCAAACGCACCTGACGCACGCGGATCTGCTCGTTCACCTTCAACTCTTTCGCTATGGACTCCACCTCCGGAAGTGTCTGCGCGCGAGGTTCGCCGCCTTGGAGCCATAACCGCCCAAGGCTCGCGAGTTCCACCGCGCCAGCGTCAGATTGTAGCAGATAGGTCGCGGCCCCTGAACGTCGCCATCGGCAACTGCCTAGACCGACACCGCGCAGGCGCCCGCCGCTCAGCCTCCCGACACGGCCGCGGCTCGCGGCGCTGTAGCGTTGGTCCCGAGATGCGACTGACACTAGGGTTCTCGCCCTGCCCCAACGACACCTTCATCTTCAACGCGCTCGTGCACGGCCTCATACAGGAAGACGAGCCGGCGGCCGAGCCCCTCGAGTTCGAGGTGGTCCTTGGCGACGTCGAAGCGCTCAACCAGGCGGCCCTCGCCGGCGAGATCGACGTCAGCAAGGTGAGTTGTCACGCCTACGGTCATCTGGCGCCTCGCTACCAGCTGCTCCGCTCCGGCGGCGCGATGGGACACGGCACCGGGCCGCTGCTGGTGTCACGCGACGCCGACCTCGACCTGACCGGTGCCACCGTGGCGATCCCCGGCGGGCTCACCACCGCCAACCTGCTGCTGAAGCTGTGGCGCAGCGACCTCGACCTCCAAGAGGTGCGCTACGACAGGATCATGCCCGCCGTCGCCGCCGGCGAGTACGACGCCGGTCTGATCATCCACGAGAGCCGCTTCACCTACAGCGACCACGGCCTCGTCGAGCACGTCGACCTCGGCGCCTGGTGGGAGGGCGAGTACCGCCAACTGGTGCCGCTCGGCGTCATCGCGGTCAGGCGCGACCTCGGCCCCGCGGTCAGCGCCAGGATCCAGCGGCTGGTGCGGCGCAGCGTCGAGCACGCGTTCGCGCATCCGGAGGCCTCGGCGGCGTACGTCGCCGCCCACGCGCAGGAGATGTCGCCCGACGTGAGGCAGCGGCACATCGACCTCTACGTCAACCAGCACTCGCTCGACGTCGGCCCCAGCGGCGAGCGGGCGCTGACAGAGCTGCTGGCGCGCGGCGCGGCGCTCGGCCTCTTCCCCACCCCGACTCAGGAGGTCTTCGTGCCCACCGACGGGATGCAGGCCCCTACCGGCGCCGCCGAGAAGGGGTAGGCTCGGTCCATGTCGAGCTTCATGATCGGCGAAGAGGTCAAGTACGAAGGCGAGCGCTTCGTCATCAGCCAGGCTTCCGCCCGCCCGCCACAGCGCTACCGACTGCTGTCGAGCACGCCGTCGGGAGCGAGGATGGTCTGGGCCCCGGCCTCAGAGCTCGAGAAGATCGCCCGCTACACGACGCCTGTCGACGACACCAACCGCTGACCGACGGTACCGGCTCGGCTCAGCCCTGCGAGGCGGCTACCAGCGCCTGTCCGAGCGCCCGGCCTTCGGCGGCGCAGCGCTCATAGTCAGGGAGCTCCAAGGCGGCGCGCGGTGCGCACACTCCGGCCGCCCATAGGCCGCTGAACCTCCGTAGCCTGAAACCTGCCACGGTCAGCCGCGCTGCCTCGGATGGCTGCTCTGACGCCTCAACGGACGCCGCTTCCGACGCCGCCAGCGCGACGCTCGCGACCCGGTAAGGCAGCGCTCCCGCCACCTGCCGAGCCGTAAGCTCTAGCGGCCTGAACTCGAAACCGCGTTCGGACAGGTCTAGGTAGAGGTCGTCGTAAGCCATCTCGCTGAGCCGACCCTGCTGCTCGACGACCGCGCCGACGCTGAGGCGCGCGCGCAGGAAGCTGCCGACGCACAGCGCCACTTCGCGTGCGCGGTGCTCGACACCTTCCCAGGTAGTGACACCAACGACGGAGTCATCAGCGCAGACGAGCGCCGAGACCGTCGACTGCAACAGGTGAAGAGCGGGGAGCGCTTCTAAGCGCCTGCGCGCCGCGCGCCTGAGGGCTGCGGCGCTCAGCGGCTCCCCAGCCGGAGCGTTCGGCGACGCCAGGTCCAAGGCGAGCTCGGCCAGCAAGGTTCCCGGCTCCGGCCGAAGCGCGGCGCTGTCGTGGGCGAGCTGGTAGACGGTGTCTAGGCTCGTCGTGACGAGCAGTGTGCGCAGGCCTGCGCGCGCGGTGACCCAGGCCGCCTCGCAGCCGGCGATGCCCGCGCCTACGACGATCACGGCGTGGTCTCTGGCGGTGCGGCTCACGGGGTACGCCTCAACCAGCGGCAACCGAGCCGAAGGCGCGGCTCACAACTCGAGCTTGCCCGCGACCATCATCGGGCGCCGACGACCCTTGGCGCGCACCAGGACGTGGCGCCCGCTGTCCGTCCGCTGGTAGATGAGTACACCCGACTTGGCGTCGATGGCGGGCACCTCCTGCGCGGCGTCGAACAGCACCCGCAGGTGCAGCGGCAGCTCGGTGAGCAGGTTGCCGATCTCGTACCTGCGGTCCTCGGTCGGTCGATAGCCGAAGAAGAAATCGGGCGGGTCGTCGCTGCTGTAGATGCTGACGAGCGATCGCGCCTCGTCGGCGCGGTAGTGGGCGACCGCCTCCCAGATCGCGGCGCGCGCCTCGGCCTCGTCGACGTACGACCAGGTCGCCGCGCCCGAGTCGCCGAAGAAGGCGCCGGGGAAGCGCTTCGACTGGGTGAAGTAGCCGTTCTTGGAGACGCGCAGGCTCATGACGTCGTTGTCGAACGAGCGGCCTTTGATGCTCGCCTTGAGATGCGCTATGGCCAGGCCGAAGCGGTGGTTGTGACTCTGCGCGTAGTCGTCCCAGTCCGGGTCGATGAGGGCGGCGTCGGTGTTGATCTCGAAGCCGGTCTCGTCTGACCGCACGACGGCCGGCCTGACGGGTGCCTCGCCGCCGATCTCGGTCGTGACGTCACTGCTCACGCCACGCCTGCGCTCTGTCCTCGTGGGACGTAGCCGACGTGTACGGCCGAGACTCCGAAGGTCTGCAGCTCGTAACGCACACCTTCGAAACCCGCCCGCGCCATCTTGGCGGCGAGAGCGGAAGGCTCCAGGAACGCCAACACCGACTCCGGCAGGTAGGTGTAGGCCGAGCGCTTGCCGGAGATCAAGCCCCCGATGAACGGCAGGACGCGCCTGAAGTAGAAGGCGAACGCGGCGCCGAAGATGCCAGTCGGAGGCGGCGGGAACTCGAGGATGACCGCGACGCCGCCTGGCTTGAGCACGCGCCTGAACTCGCGCAGCCCGGCGTCGACATCCGCGAAGTTCCGCAGCCCGTAGCCGATGGTCACTGCGTCGAAGGAGGCGTCTGCGTGAGGTAGGGCCGTACCGTCGGCGACGGCGAACTCGACCGCCAGACCGGCTCGCGCCGCCTTGGCGCGCGCGACGTCCAGCATCGTCTCGGCGAAGTCGACGCCCGTCACTGAGCTACCGGCCGCTCGCCGCTTGATCGCGAACGCCAGGTTGCCGGTGCCGGTGGCGACGTCGAGAATGCGAGGCGCGGCGCCCCTACCCTCCAGAGCGAGCTCGGCGGCGCGCTCACGCCACCGCGCGTCTACCCCGAGGCTCAGGAGCGAGTTGAGCAGGTCGTACGTGGGCGCTATGTCGGAGAACATCGAGCGGACGCGTTCGGCGCGCTCTGAGGTTTGCGAGTCGTTGCCTGCGCCGACGTTCACCATCCAGCAAAGCTACCACGGTACCGACGCTGTGCCGACACGGTGCCGGTACTGTGCCGACGTCGACGGCCTTTACATGCTAGACTCCCCCGCTCGCGCTTCACGCCGGCGACCGCGCATCTAGCGGCTGCCAGGCGCCCGGAGAGTGCCCACGCACAGCCAGTAGCGCAGCAGCCCGGAGTCAGTAGATGAACTATCGCAACATCGCCATCATCGCGCACGTCGACCACGGCAAGACGACACTGGTCGACGGCATGCTGCATCAGTCGAACGTGTTCAGGGCGAACCAACACGTCGAGGAACGCGTCATGGACTCGAACGCCATCGAGCGCGAGCGCGGGATCACGATCCTGGCGAAGAACACCGCCGTCATGTGGAAGGACGGCAAGATCAACATCGTCGACACCCCCGGCCACGCCGACTTCGGCGGCGAGGTCGAGCGGGCCCTGACCATGGTCGACGGCGCGCTGCTGCTAGTCGACGCGGCCGAGGGTCCGATGCCGCAGACGCGCTTCGTGCTGCAGAAGGCGCTCGCGCGCGGCCTGAAGCCGATTGTCGTCATCAACAAGGTCGACCGCAAGGACGCGCGTCCCGACGAGGTCGCGACGCTCACCTTCGACCTGATGGTCGAGCTCGGCGCCGACGACGAGCAACTCGACTTCCCGATCCTGCACGCCATCGCGCGCGAGGGCAGGGCGTGGCGCGAGGGTCAGCCTCCCGGCTCCGACCTGCAGCCGCTGTTCGAGACGATCATCGAGAGGGTCGCGCCGGCCGGCGGCGACCCGCGCGCTCCCCTGCTGCTACAGGTGAGCAACCTCGACTACTCTGACTACCTCGGCCGCCTCGCCCTTGGACGCATCCTGCAGGGCACGGTCAAGCCCAACGACAACATCGTCGTGGTCGGCCCCAACCGCGAGAGCCAACGCTCGCGGGTCACCAAGGTCTACACGCACCTCGGCCTGACGCGGGTCGAGACCGAGCTGGGCGAGACCGGCGACATCGTCGTGCTCGGCGGCATCGACGAGATCAGCATCGGCGACACCGTCTGCAGCCCCGACGCGGTCAAGGCTCTCCCCTCGCCCAAGGTCGACGAGCCGACGGTCGCCGTCACGTTCAGCCCCAACACCAGCCCGTTCGCCGGGCGCGAGGGCACCTACGTCACCAGCCGCCACCTCGCCGACCGCCTCGAGCGCGAGCTGCTCGTCAACGTCGCGATGCGCCTCGAGCCGCTCGGCAGCGAGCGCTACCGCGTCTCCGGCCGCGGCGAGCTGCACCTCAGCATCCTGATCGAGAACATGCGCCGCGAGGGCTACGAGTTCAGCGTCTCGCGTCCCGAGGTGATCCTCAAGCAGTCGGGCGGCACGACGCTCGAGCCGTTCGAGCGCGTCGTCGTCGACGTGCCCAACAGCGCGATGGGCAGCGTGATGGAGGCTCTCGCCAGCCGCCGCGGCACCATGCGCCAGATGGAGCCGGGCGAGACCCGCTCGCGCCTCGAGTTCCGCATGCCGAGCCGCGGGCTGTTCGGCTTCCGCACGATCTTCCTCTCGATGACGCAGGGCGAGGGCGTGCTGAGCCACATCTTCGACGGCTACGAGCCTTACGCCGGCGAGGTCGTGACGCGCAACCACGGCTCACTGGTGGCGATGGAGCCGGGCGAGACCTTCGCGTACAGCCTGTTCAAGCTCTCCGACCGCGGCACGTTCTTCATCACACCAGGCACCGAGGTGTACGTCGGGATGATCCTCGGCGCCAACGCGCGCTACGGCGACCTGAACATCAACGTCACCAAGAACAAGAAGCTCACCAACGTGCGCGCCGCCGGCAGCGACGAGAACCTGGTCCTGATCCCGCCGCGGCGCCTGACGCTCGAGGAGGCGCTCGAGTACCTCGCCGACGACGAGCTGCTCGAGGTCACGCCGAAGTCGCTCAGGTTGCGCAAGCGCGTCTTGGATCCGAACATGCGCAAGAAGGAAGCCAAGGTCCTGGCTGTCGGCGTCGAGGACTGAGGTGGACGCCGGGGGCACACCGCTGGTCCCCGACCTCGGCCCCGACCTGCCGCGCATCAAGAGGCTGGAGCGGCATCTTCAGAACGTCATGGCTCCCGAGACCAGCTGGAGCCTACCGGGTTGGCGCTGCTTCGCGACTGCCGGCGGGACCATCGGCAGGGTCAGCTCGGCTGCGGCCGACCCGGACGGCGCTGCCGCTAAGCCGGCGTCTGTCGCCGAGGTCGCCCGCTCGTACCTGGAGCGCGGCTATCGTCCGCGCCTGCGGCTGACGCCCCTCGCGCCGCCTGCCTCCTCATCGCAGGCCGCGGCTCTCGGCTGGACAGAGTCGAGCGGAGCGCTCGTGATGGGCATGGCGCTGCCGGCCGCTACCGCCGTCGCCGCCTCCACTCCCGACGGCGTCAGCCAGAGCTGGAGCCCGCGGCCCGAGGACGACTGGTGCTCAGCGCACCTAGCTGGTCACGAGGGCTCCGACGCACCGGCGCGGCTGGCCCTTGCCGCCCAAGCCAAGGGCGACACCGCGTACTTCCAGGTCAGCGGCACCGACGACGGCGAGCTCAGAGCCATCGGCCTGGGAATCGTCGCCGACGGGCTACTCGGCATCTACGACGTGCTCACGCTGCGCCAGCACAGGCGCGCCGGGCACGCTCGGCGCGTCATGAGCGCTCTGTTGACGTGGGGTGCGCGCGCTGGCGCTACCGAGGCCTACCTGCAGGTAGCGACCGGCAACGAGGCAGCCACTTCGCTCTACCGCGCAATCGGCTTCGAGGCCGTCTACTCCTACAGCTACCTGGCGCCTTGAGGCGGGCAGGCTGCACCAGGGCGCATGGCGCTCAGGCGGCCGTCGCCACCGACTCGTCGTCCGAGGCAGCTGTTCCGTTGGCCAGCGACACGACGATCGGCGCGAACGGCTCCTCCTGCTCGGCCGTCACCTTGCCGTCCTTGACGAGCTCGAGCAGCGCCGCGAACGCGATCGTGCGCTCGGCCCAGCCGGGCAGGCGCAGCAGCTCGAACAGGCTGCCGCCGAGCCGCGCGCGCACCGCGTTGTAGAGGTCGCGCATGATGCTCTTGAGCGTCATCCGCTCGGGCTCGAGCTCGAAGTAACCACCGACGCGCAACGCCGATGCCAGGCTCGCCAACGCCGCCGGGCTGGTCCGCTGTGGCCGGTGGGGGCGTGGGTACGCCGGCCTGTCGGTGCGCGCAGGCAGCACCAGGCGGCGCTCGCTGCGGCGGCGGCGCAGGAAGTCGATCGCCTCCTCCAAGGCCTCTAGGAGCACGACGGCTTCGAGGCTCTGCTCGAGCGCTTCGGCCTCGGCGACCTCGGGGTCGAGGCGCGGCGGCTTCGGCAGCAGCAGCCGCAGCTTCAGCTCGATCACCTGCGCGACGCGCGGCAGCGCCTCGGAGGCGTGCTCGAGGTCGGCGGCATAGGCCTGGAGGTAGTCGAGGTACGACTTGACGAGTTGGTAGAGGTCGAACTCGGTCGGCTTGAGGCTGCCGGTGCGCAGCGCATGCGCCAGCTCGCTCACGCTGCCCCTGAAGCCGGGCTGCTCTACGACGAACTCGCCTGCAGCGGACACGCGGCGAGCCTACCACCTGAACACCTGCGCGGCGCACGTGATGCCCATCGCGGCGCGATCGCAACCGTCGAGTCTAGACTGCGCTTGTTGACGCAGATAAGGGGCGCGGCGTGCCCATGGGGTGTGCATGGTGAACAAGTCGGTCAGGTGTCGTTCGTCGTTCTGCGAAGCGCATCGGTCGCTGCTCTGCTTGACGCTTGTCTGCCTTATCGGCAACGGAGCGGCGCAGGGCGTGCGGTCTGACTTCCAGACGTGGGGAGTCAAGCCGGGCTACTCCTTGGAGGTCGATAGCAGTGGCTACTACCTACCTACTGCGATCGCCATGATCCCTGAGCCAGGGAGCGAACCCGACGATCCCTTCTACTTCGTGGCCGAGTTGCGAGGCACGATCAAAGTGGTGACCAACTCGCGCGCTGTCCACACATTCGGCAGCGTGCCGACTTGGGGAAGACAAGAGCCTTCGATGAGTGGCGACAGCCAGCAGGGGCTGGCGGGCCTATGTTTAGCTCCTGATAGAGGGTTGCTGTTCGCGACCTACACCGAGCCGGACGACACGGGCGTGCTGCGCAATCACGTCGCGAAGTTCACGAGTACCCCGCATACCTACTCCTTGGCGGCCCATGAGACCAGCACTATCGGCCTCGTGCTCGCGCAGTTCCAGTCGGCACCTGCTCACCAGATCGGCGGCTGCGTCGTCTTGGGTGACGAGCTCTACATCGGGGTCGGCGACGGCGGCAGGTCGTCAAGCGCAGGCGACCCGGCCGAGCTGCTCGGCAAGGTCGTGTGCATGGACTTCGACGGCGCGCCGTGCAAGGACCCGCCGTTTCCCTCTGACGGTCCAGCGGCGTACACGTACGCCTACGGGTTCCGCAATCCGTTCGGCCTCGTCGCCGTCGACGGTGATCTCTACGCCGCCGAGAATGGTGTGGACCTCGACCGCTTCCTACGCATCAGCAAGGGTGCCGACCACCTGTGGCGGGGTACCGACGAGGGTCTGGCGAGCTTGGCCGAGATCGTGTTCCCGCGATCGATGGGTCCTGTTCAGACGGCTTGGGTGCCCGGTGGCTTGGAGTTCATGGATCCGGATTGGTCGGGCAACTTCGTGTCGGCCATCTACGGAACCGACGAGATCCCCGCGGGGATCATCCGCTACGGAGGTTGGGATGCCGTGGCGCTCAACCGAACTCCTGCGTTCCTCATCGAGAGCCTCTCGCCCCCTAAGAGCCAGTACTTCATCGGCGTAGCCGTCGGGCCGGATGGGCTTTACGTCGTGCCCATGCTCCCGCTCACCGAGGACGGCGGAGCCGTCGTCAAGCTTCGCTACGACCCGGCCGGGCCACATCCCGTGCTGACGAGTTCACAGCGCGGCCTGTTTACGCCTCATGGCCTGATCCACCTCACTTCATTAGGCTGCACTGGTTGCCACAACATCAACGGAGTCGGTGGCGGCATCGGGCCGTCGCTGACGAATTTCGACATCACCTGGAACCTATCGAAGCGGCTCAACAGCCCTGGCTTCGAGGAGACACTGATGGCGCGCAGCTCCGACGAGCCTGGAGCGCCGAGTTGGCTCGAGACCGCGAAGCGCGAGATCCTAGCGGCCTCTGACATGGACCGCGTCTGGGTGTGGCTGGGGTACTACCTGCGGGACCCGCGCTTCGCCGAGCCCGAAGTCCAGATGCCAGACCTGGATCTCAGTGTGGCTCAGATAGAAGCAGTGCGCGCGGAACTGTTCGCGACCCTGCGGCTTAGGCACACGCAACCCGTCCCTGGACTCGTGCAACGAGTCGTCGCTTTCGTTCGCGGCAATCTAAGGGCGGTAGCGGCAGGCACAGCCCTCGGTGTCATCGGAACGCTCGGGTTCATGACCGCGCTCGTACTCGTCTTGCGCCTCATCAGGCGAGACCGCCTACTCAAACGACCGACGATACTTACGGATAGCGGATCTGCCCCGATGGGCGGCGTCAGTCGAGGAAGGGGTCGGCGCCCTCGCGAGTGAGGTGACGCGTGTCGTTGACGCGCTCGATCAGCACCTCGTCGCCGCGGAACATCAGGCGGCTGATGCTGGTGTGGCGCAGGTAGAGACGCTTGCGCCAGCGCGGGTGCTCGATGCCGAGCACCTCGGCGAGAAGCATCTGGATGGTACCGGAGTGGGTCACGGCCACGACGTGCTCGACGTCGGAAGCGATGACGTCGGCGAGCCACGCGGCGGCGCGCGTCCTCAGCTCGCGGTAAGACTCCCCGCCGGGAGCCTGTTGGGCGTAGGCGTCAGCCACCCACGGGGCCCAGGCCGCCAAGGTGGCGTTCTCCTCCAGCGTCTTGCCCTCGAAGGCGCCGAAGTCGAGCTCGCGCAGGCGCTCGTCGACCCTGAGGTCGCGACCCGGGAACGCGATCCGGGCCGTCTCGACCGCTCGCGACAGGGGGCTCGCGTGGACCTCGGCACCTGGTTCCAGTCCCGACACGTGCCGGGCCAGGCTCCGCGCCTGCCTGCGACCTACCTCGTTGAGGGGGACATCGGAATGACCTTGAAAGCGGCCGCTGGCGTTCCAGTCGGTTAGGCCGTGCCTGATCAAGGTCAGTCGCCGCACTCTTGCGAGTGTAGTACCCGCGTGCGCGCCGTGGGAAGTGCCGAGCGACCCTAGCGCCGGAGGGCGGGAACGTAGTAGTCGAGGGCGCAGCGTGGGAAGTGATAGCCTCGCTAAATGGACTTACGCGGCAAGACGGCGCTGGTGACCGGCGCCAGCAAGGGAATCGGCCTAGCAGTGGCAGCATCCCTGCTGGCCGAGGGCATGAACGTGGCGATCACGTCGCGCGACCAGCGCGAGATCGACGAGGCGGCCGCTTCGTTGGGCGCGGCGGCAGGGTCACGGGTGCTCGCCGCTGCGTGCGATGTCAGGCAGCTGGCGCAGCAGCGCGACCTGGTCGCAAGGATCGAAGCTAGGTTC
This sequence comes from uncultured bacterium, assembly GCA_964392895.1. GTDB lineage: Bacteria > Deinococcota > Deinococci > Deinococcales > Trueperaceae > CAYMRL01. The sequence continues at coordinate 499,726 of CAYMRL010000001.1, read as the reverse complement.
GGTGGGCTCGATCTGCTGGTCGCCAACGCCGGTGTCGGCGCATGGCGTCCGGTCGAGGAGCTGGAACCGGAGACCTGGGACGAGATCATCGGCATCAACCTGACAGGCGTCTTCTACAGCGTCTCGGCCTCCGTCGAGGCCCTCAAGCGCACGCGCGGGCTCATCGTCACGGTCGGGAGCTTGGCCGGAGCCAACTTCTTCGCCGGCGGCGCTGCCTACAACGCCAGCAAGTTCGGCCTGCTCGGCTTCACCCAGGCGGCGATGCTCGACCTGCGCAAGTACGGGATACGCGTCAGCACCGTCATGCCCGGCTCGGTTGCGACCACGTTCAGCCGGCGCCCCGTCAGCGACGACGACGCCTGGAAGATCCAGCCGGAGGACATCGCCGAGACGGTCGTGTTCCTGGCCAAGATGCCGGCGCGCACCCTCCCGAGCAAAGTGGAGATACGCCCCTCTAACCCGCGCCAACCGTAGACAGCGGTGGTCGTGTACCCACTGGCACGCAAGACCCTGTTCCGGCTCGACGCCGAGACGGCGCACCGGCTGACGCTGCGCGGCCTGGCGCTGGCCTCGCGCAGCCATGTGGCTCTGGCATCGTTGGAGCGCGCCTACGCCATCACCGACCCGCGGCTGGCCGTGTCGGCCTTCGGTCTGGACTTCCCCAACCCTCTCGGACTCGCGGCGGGCCTCGACAAGGACGGCGTGGCGATCCCGGCTCTCGCCGCCATCGGTTTCGGAGCCGTCGAGGTCGGCAGCGTCACCGCCATGCCGCAGGCCGGCAATCCCAAGCCGCGCCTGTTCAGGCTCGTCGACGACGAGGCGATCATCAACAGGATGGGCTTCAACAACCGTGGAGCCTCCGTGATGGCGCCGAGGCTCGACGAGCTCAGGGCGAGCCGGCGAGCGGGCCGCGGCACCGCTGCTCTCGTCGGCGTGAACGTCGGTCGGTCCCGAGCCGCGAGCGAGGAGCAGACGCTCAGCGACTACGAGCTGTCGCTGCGGCAGTTATGGCGCAGGGCCGACTACCTCGCGCTGAACGTCTCGTCCCCGAACACGCCTGGGCTCAGGGACCTGCAGCGCCCGCAGCAGCTCGCCGGACTGCTGGAGCTGGTGGCAGGTCTGCGCGCCGAGCTGGGCGCGTGGCCGGTGGTCGTGAAGATCGCTCCCGACTTAGACGACGCCGAGCTGGTCGACGTGACGCAGGCCGCCGAGGCGGGCGGCGCCTCCGGCATCATCGCCACCAACACCACCTTGGCGCGCGACGGTGTCGCCGGGCCGGTCGCGGCCGAGGCGGGCGGCCTCTCGGGTCGACCGTTGGCGCGCCGCTCCCTGGCCGTGCTGCTGCGGTTGAGAGAGCTGACCGAGCTGCCACTGGTCTCGGTAGGCGGGATCTTCTCGGCTCAGGACGCTCTCGAGCGCCTCGCCGCCGGAGCCGACCTGCTGCAGCTCTACACGTCGTTCATCTACCGCGGGCCGGCCGTGGTCGGCGAGGTGCTGCGCGGCGTGCTGGCGGAGCTGGAAGCGCGAGGGCTGACCAACGTCTCGGCCCTGCGCGGAGCCTCCCTCAGCTAGCTCGGCCGCGCCAGATCGACTCGGTGACGGTGGCTCGCAGGTTGGCCGCGCGCGCCAGGGTGAAGAGCAGGTCGGAGAGGCGGTTCAAGAGCTTGATCGCCTCCGGGTTGATACCTGAGGTGCGGGCGGCTGTCACCGCCTCGCGCTCGGCGCGGCGCACCACCGCCCTGGCCATGTGCAGGGCCGCGGCGGCTGCGGTGCCGCCGGGCAGCACGAAGTTCGTGAGGCGGGGCAGCTCGGCGTGGTACCTGTCGATCAGCGCTTCCATGTCCGCGACGTCGCGCGCGTCGACGGCGCGGATCATGTCGCGCTGACGGGCGTGAAGCGGGGTGGCGAGGTCGGAGCCGACGTCGAACAGCAGGCTCTGCAGACGCTCCAGATCCGCGTCGATGCCACCGGCTGCGGCGGACTTGGCAAGCTCAGCGCGCGCCAAGCCGAGCACCGCGTTCGCCTCGTCGACCGAGCCGTAGGCACAGACGCGCGGATCGTCCTTCGGCACGCGCTCCTCGCCGAAGAGGCCCGTTTCGCCACCGTCACCGGTGCGGGTGTATATCTTCATGGCGGCAGGATAGTCCTTTCGCGAGTGTCGAGAGCGGGTTTGGACTAGCCCATCCCAGGCGTCCTGTTCATAGTCCTTTCGCGGAGGTAGCAAGTGCTGACGAGGCTCCAAGAGCTGACACTGTTGAACGACACGGCGGCCGACTGGCTGTTGGCGATCGTCGTCGCGTTCGCGGCGTACGGAGCCATCACCCTCGGTCTGAGGCTGGTGACGCGCAGCCTGCGCTCGTTCGCCGAGAGGAGCCCGAACCAGGTCGACGACCTCGCAGTAAGGGTCGCCAACGCCACCAAGCGCCTGTTCATCATCACGTTCGCCATCTACCTCGGCAGCCGCGCGCTCTCGTTCGAGGCGGCGACGGCCGCGTTCGTCAACAAGGTGGCGATCGTCGCGCTCTTCGCGCAGGCGGCGTTCTGGTGCATGGCGCTGCTCGAGGGCCTCGTCGACATCCGGCGTCGAAACGGCGCTGTCGACTCCGGCAACCTGCCCTCACTCACGGCGATGTCGTTCCTGGGCAGGCTGGCGCTGATCGCGCTGTTCACGCTGCTGGCGCTCGACAACATCGGCGTCGAGATAACGACGCTGCTGGCGGGGCTCGGCATCACCTCCATCGCCGTGGCGCTGGCGCTGCAGACGATCCTCGGCGACCTGTTCGCCTCGCTGTCGATAGTGCTCGACAAGCCGTTCGAGGTCGGCGACTCGATAACCGTGGGCGAGTTCCAGGGCACCGTCGAGAACATCGGCCTGCGCACGACGCGGCTGCGCAGCGTCTCCGGCGAGCAGCTGGTGCTCGGCAACCACGACCTGCTCGCCAGCCGCATCCGCAACTTCAAGCGCATGCAGGACCGGCGCGCGGTGTTCACCTTCAGCATCGAGAACGGCACCCCCGTCGAGCTGGTAGAGCGCGTCCCGAGCCTGGTGCGCGAGGCCGTGGAGGCGCAGCCGCACACGCGTTTCGACAGGTCGCACTTCAAGTCGCTGGGTGGCGAGTCGTTGCTGTTCGAGACCGTCTACTACATGCGCAAGCCCGACTTCGGGCTGTACATGGACACGCAACAGGCCGTGAACCTACAGCTCTACAAGCGCTTCGCCGAGCTGGGCATCATGCTGGCGTTCCCCTCACAGCGGCTCATCGTCGAGAGCCCCGCCGGAAGCTCAGGGCTCGGCGCTCAGGCGCGCGGCTCAGCTCAAGGCGCGCCGTAACGCTTGGCGACGTACTCGTCGAGCATCCTGTTGAAGTCGGCGACGAGCGTGGGACCGGACAGTGTTCTGACGAGCTGCCCGTCTTGGTAGACGGGTGCCCTCGGCGACTCGCCGCTGCCGGGCAGACTGATGCCGATGTCGGCGTGCTTGCTCTCCCCTGGACCGTTGACGACACAGCCCATCACGGCAACCCGCAGCCCCTCTACGCCCGGGTACTGCTCGCGCCAAGCCGGCATGCTCGCCTTCAGGTACGCCTGGATGTCGCGCGCCATCTCCTGGAACAGCGTGCTGGTGGTGCGGCCGCAGCCCGGGCAGGCGGTGACGGAGGGCGCGAAACGCCGCAGGTCGAGCGTCTGCAAGATCTCCTGCGCGATCTCCACCTCCCGCTCGCGCGGCGCGCCCGGGTCGGGGGTGAGCGAGACGCGGATGGTGTCGCCGATGCCCTCGACCAGCAGCGGCGCCAAGGCGGCCGTGCTCGCCACGGCTCCCCTCACGCCCATGCCGGCCTCGGTCAGCCCCAGATGCAGCGGGTAGTCGCAGCGGGTGGCGAGCTTGCGGTAGACGTCCCACAGGTCGCGGACGCTCGAGACCTTGGCGCTGATCACGATCTTGTCGTGCCCCAACCCGCGCTCCTCCGCCATGGAGGCCGAGTCGAGAGCCGAGCGAATCATCGCTTCGATCAGCACGTCGCGCGAGGGCAACGGTTCAGCCAGGCGCGCGTTGGCGTCCATCAGGGCTGTCAGCAGCGCCTGGTCGAGCGAGCCCCAGTTGACACCGATGCGCACGGGCTTGGCGTGCTCGATGGCGACGTCGATGATCGTCAGGAAGTTCTCGTCGTGACGCCTGCCAGGTCCGACGTTGCCGGGGTTGATGCGGTACTTGTCGAGCCCCCGCGCCGCGCCCTCGAACTCGGTGAGCAGCTTGTGGCCGTTGAAGTGGAAGTCGCCGACGATGGGCACGTCGACGCCCATGTCGGCGAGGCGCCGACGCAGCTCCGGCACCGCTCTGGCCGCGCCGGGGTCGTTGACGGTGACCCTGACGATCTCGCTGCCGGCCGAAGCTAGGGCGGCGGTCTGCTCAGCCGTGGCCGCAGCGTCGGCAGTGTCGGTGTTGGTCATCGACTGCACGACGACGCTGTGACCGCTCCCCAGGGGCACGTCGCCGACCCAGGTCGTGGGGGTCGTGCGCCTCAAAGACAGCTCTTCTGCGAGGATGACAGCCACGCCACCAGTCTAGTCCGCGGAGATTAGGCCGCTGTGCCTGAAAGCGACTCGAGCACCTGAGGCAGCAGCGCCGCCGTGGTGCTGAGGCCCTGCTGCCGATGGATTCCCGCGTTGCCCCTGAAGTCGCCGAAGTAGCCGCCGGCCTCGGGCAGGATGACCCCGAACGGCGCGGCGTCGTGAGCGCTGAGCACCGGATCGAGCATCAGCTCTATGCGGCCTGTCGCGACCAGAGCGTGTCCGTAAGCGTCCGACCAGCCGGGGCGATGGCAGGTGGCAGCCTGCAAGCGCTCGAAGGCGGCGCCGTAGCCGTGCCTGGCGAAAGAAGCGGCGTCGGTGAACGACATGAAGGCGCGCGACAGGTCGGCCGTGTCACGCACCCGGCAGCGCCTGCCGTTGACGAAGCAGCCGCCGCCCGCGCGTGCGTAGACCAGCTCGTCGAGGGCCGGGAAGTAGGCCGCTCCCACCTTCACCTCGCCCTCGACCTCGAGGCCGAGCAGCACGGCGTAGAGCGGCACGCCGCGCATGAAGCTCTTGGTGCCGTCGATCGGGTCGATGTACCAGCGCTCCGGTGCGTGCTCGCGCGTCGTCCCGTGCTCCTCGCCGACTATGCCGTGACCCGGGAACGCCGCTTCTAGCCGCCGCCTGATGAGCTCCTCGGCAGCGCGGTCCGCGATGGTGACAGGGGTGTCGTCGTCCTTGTACTCGGCCTCGACGCCTGCGCCGAAGTGTGCGAGCGTCAGGCGCCCCGCCTCGTGCACGGCCGCCAGGCAGACCTCCAAGGTTCTGTCCAGATCCACAGGTCGCTCCTAGCGCGGTCCGACCGGAGCGGGGCTGCTTCGGATCGAGTCCACGAAGCCGCCGGTCGCGACGCGGACGCTACGATACCTGCGAAGGCGGCCGGTCGCGAAGGGCAGCCTCTCAAGTCCGCAAGAGCACGGATGGTACGATACCGACGCCATGATCATCACGCGCGAACGCCTCGAGGCGAGCGAGCGCGAGACGCTCGCCCCCTACGCCTGCCTGGCCGCCAACTCGCGCGGCCGCATCCACGCTGAAAGCGAGAGCGCCTTCCGCACCGCGTTCCAGAAGGACAGGGACCGGGTGCTGCACACCAGCGCGTTCCGGCGCCTCGAGTACAAGACGCAGGTGTTCGTCAACTTCGAGGGCGACTACTACCGCACCCGCCTCACGCACACGCTCGAGGTCGCTCAGGTCGCCACCAGCATCGCGCGGGCACTCGGCCTCAACGAGGACCTCAGCGAGACCATCGCCCTGGCGCACGACCTCGGGCACCCTCCGTTCGGTCACTCTGGCGAGAAGGCCCTCGACACGCTGATGAAGGGCGATGGCGGCTTCGATCACAACCGCCAGAGCCTGCGCATCGTCACCGAGATCGAGCGCCGCTACCCCTCGTTCCCTGGCCTCAACCTCACCTGGGAGACGCTCGAGGGCATCATGAAGCACGAGACCGAGTACGACGTGCCCGACGCGCGCTTCGAGCCGGATATCCAGCCCTCGCTAGAGGCTCAGGTGGTCAACAGCGCCGACGAGGTCGCTTACAACGTCCACGACCTCGACGACGGGCTCCGTTCCGGCCTCCTGACTGCCAAGCAGGTCTCGGAGGTGCCGCTGATCGGCGCGCTGATCCGGTCGCTTGGTATCGACGTCGACGCCTTCGACGGTCCCTCGCGCTACCTGCTGACGCGCGAGCTGCTCGGGCTGATCATCACCGACACCGTCGTCGCCACCGACGAGCGGCTGCGCGAGCACGGCATCGAGACGCTGGAGGACGTGCGCAACGCTTCATCGAAGCTGCTGGGGCCATCGGCGCGGCTCGGGGCGCAACTCGCCGAGCTGAAGTCGTTCCTCTACCAGAGCTTCTACTTCCACCATCGGCTGATCAGGATGTCGAAGAAGGCGAACATGATCCTCGAGCGCATGTTCGTCGCGTACCTAGCGGCGCCCGACATGCTGCCGCCGGCGGTGCGCCGCGACGCCGAGGAGCTCGGCCTCAAGCGCGCGCTGACCGACTACCTGAGCGGTATGACGGACCGTTACGCGGTCGAGGAGTACCGCCGGCTGTTCGAGCCGAACGTCCTGACCTAAGCGTCCTGACTTAAGCGAAGACGGTCCGCGCTCGCCGCGGCCAGCGTCTACTGCGCGCGCGCCGCCCCGATGAGATCGCCGGTGTCGGCGTTGCGGATCCACGCGACCTGGTACCCGGCCCTCAGCACCTTCACCAGCGTCCAGGGGCTGGTCAGAGCCTGGGTCGTGATGTCTCCCCTGCCCGGTTCGGTGAGCCTGACGTCGATGTAGAGGTCGCCGCGCTCCTCCACCACGTCGACGACGCCGACCGAGTAGCCGCCGGTCGAGCGCTGGCCCAAGAAGATGGCCACGATCGTCTCGCGCTCCAGGAACACCTCGGGCAGCGCCGGCTGCTGAAGCTGCGCCGAGTGCGCGGCCGACCAGAGGCTGATGAGCTGCTCGCTGGTCTGGACGAGCTGGTAACGCGCCTCTCTTATCGCCGTCGCCTGGTTGCCGGAAGCGATGGTCTCCCAGATGAGCTGACTGGGCGCGGGTACGAAGGCGCCGGCGTCGGTCTCGATGTCGAGCTGGACGTAGAAGGCGCTGCGGCGGTGATCGTCGAGGCCGTCGACTGAGCGCTGCGGCACCACGCTGAGCGGTACCTCGGCCAGCGCGAACGGACGCCGCAACGCTTCGAGCGCGTTGGCGAGCGCGTCGGCCTCCTGGTTCGTCAGCTCGCCCAGCCCGCGCAGCCTGTTGAAGCGCGGCGTCGGCACCACCCTGACGTCGAGCTCCTGGGTGGCGCTGTCGACGATGCTGAGGTAGGTGGTGCCGTCGAAGTAGACGACGTGGCCGACGGGATCGTCGACGCGCACCTGCATGTCGGTGGTCAGCGGTATGCGGCTGAGGGTCAGCGGCGCGCGCGCCAACGGCGTCTGTCCCTCGCGCAGGAACGGCGAGCCGTCGACGAGAGCGGCTGAGCTGACGGCGAAGTTGGCGTTGAAGCGCCTGTCGGTCGCCTCGGCGTGGACCAGCTCAACGGTCCTGCCGCCGTAGGCGAACTCGCCCTCACCGCCGTAGAAGTACGTCAGGCGCGTGTCGAGGTAGCCGTAGATGTATAGGTCGGAGAGTGAACGGGAAGGCTCGGGCTCGCAGGAGACGAGCACCAGGCCCAGCACGACTGATACGAGTAAGGCTCTGGTACGCATGGTGCCTCCAAGGACGAATGCTAACACCGAGCGCCTGAGAAGCTCCTGAGGGCTGCATCCGGGGTAGGAACCGGCGTTCCTGACGCCCCTGGTATGCTCGATCGAGTGTCGGAGTCACGGTCACGCGTGCTGGTGTTGTCAGCCTCCATCGGAGGGGGGCACGTCGCGGCGGGTCGGGCGCTGCACAAGGCGTTCACAGCGCTGGATACCGATGTCGAGCACATCGACCTGCTCGAGCACACGGCGATGCCGTTCCGGCGCCTCTACCGCCAGGCCTACTTCGACCTGGTGAGGAACGTCCCCGACCTCGTCGAGTGGGTGGGGCGCAGGATGGACCGGCGTCCCAGCGAGCGCAAGACGACGCCGCAGCGCCTTCGCGCCAGGGTGACGCGCCTGCTGTCGTACGAGCTGCCTCGCACCATCGACAAGTACCGGCCGCACGCCGTCGTCCACACGCACTTCCTCGGCGCCGAGATCGTGGCCGGTCGCCTGCGCCGCCGCCAGCCGCTGCCGCAGGCCGAGGTGATAACCGACTTCTTCGCGCACAACCTGTGGCTGCAGCCGGGGATCGCGCGCTACTTCGTGGCCAGCGAGGAGCTGCGGGTGCACATGCTCGCCGCGGGCGTCGACCCCAACCGCGTCAGGGTCACCGGGATACCCATCGACCCCGCCTTCGCGTCGCTGCCACCGCGCGCCGACGCCAGGGCCACGTTCGGGCTCGGCGGCGACCGCGAGGTCGTGCTGCTGCTGGCCGGCGGGCTGGAGGCCACCCACCTCAGGAACGTGCTCGAGCAGCTGCGCGACTTCCGCTGGCCGCTCAGCGTGATCGTGGTGTGCGGCCGCAGCCCGGAGCTCGAGCGGGTGGCGCACGCCGCGACCGAGGGCGCCGACGGTCCGGTAGGGTTCACGGTCATGGGCTTCGTCGACGACATGCCGACGCTGATGGCGGCGGCCGACATCGCCGTCACCAAGCCCGGCGGGCTCACCACCAGCGAGGCGCTCGCCTCCTCGTTGCCGCTGGTCCTCATCAGCCCCTACCCGCTGCAGGAGGAGGCGAACGCACGCGTGCTGCTCGAGCAGGGCTGCGCTGTCAGGGTCGAGCCGCTGACGACCTTCGCCCACAAGCTCAGGAAGCTGCTGGAGGAGCCGGAGCGCCTGGCCGCCATGCGGCAGGCCACCGCGCCGCTCGCTCACTCTGACGCGGCGGTGCGCGTGGCGCGGACGGTGCTCGACGAGCTGGTGCCGCCGAGGAAGGTCGGCGCTCCATCCCAGCTCGATCTCTCGGGAGTGGCGCGGTGAGCGTCGTCGTTCGCTGCCGCTTGGCGGTGCTGCTGGCGGTCCTGCTGTCCATCGTGCAGTGCGCCGCCTCGCAGGAACTGCTCGAGATGTCGGTCGACGTCGTCGTGTTCGGCTCCGAGCCGGAGGCGATAGTCGCGGCCGTGGCAGCCGCTCAGGAGGGCGCCGACACGGTACTGATCACCCGCGACGCGCGGCTCGGCGGCCTCTTCGTGCTCGGCGAGCTCAACGTCCTAGATCTCAAGACACAGCCTTTCGACTACCAGCTCGGGCTCTTCGACGACTGGTGGCGCCTGGTTGGCCGCGAGGAGGCCTTCGACGTCGAACGGGCCGAGGCGGCGTTCGAGTACATGCTGCGCTTGTCGGGCGTGCAGCGCTTCCTCGCGGTCGAAGGCGCCGTCCCTCTGCTGGAGGAGGTCTCCGGTAGCGCGGTCGTGACCGGCCTGACGTTCACCGACGAGGTTGGGCGGGCGTGGCGCGTTACCGCCGACCAGCTCATCGATGGCAGCGGCGACGCCGACCTGGCGTTCGCGGCCGGCGCCGGGTTCGATCTCGGCTGGGAGCGTTTCGGCGTCAGCCAGCGGATGGCCGACACGCTGGTGTTCAGGATGGCGGGCGTCGACTGGGACGCCCTCATCACCGGCGTGCAGCAGCGCGGCCGCTCCTACGCCGTCGCCAAGTCGACCGTCGTGTGGGGACACTTCGGAGGTCACCCAGCCGCCTACCAGCCACTCGACCCGACCCTGCGGCTGCGCGGGCTCAACCTAGGGCGACAGGACGACGGCACGGTGCTTGTCAATGCGCTCCTCATCTACGGCATCGACGCGCTCGACCCGGTCAGTCGCGAGCAGGGCCGCCAGCGCGCGCTGGCAGAGCTGCCGAGGATCATCGAGTATCTCGCCACCGACGTGCCGGGGCTGTCAGGCGCGCACTTGGCCGGCGCCGCAGAGAGCCTGTACGTGAGGGAGACGCGGCACCTGCGGTCGCGCTGCGACCTGAGCGCCAACGACGTGCTCGGCAACCGCGTGACGGCCTTCGACGTGGCGGCCGGCGGCTACCCTCTCGACGCGCAGACCTTCACCCCGCACGACTCCGGCTTCGTCTACGGCGTGCCGCAGATCTACGGCGGCAGGCTGTGCATGGGCATACCTTTAGACGGCCCAGAGAACCTATGGGTTGTGGGGCGCAGCGCCGGCTACGACCCAGTCGCGTTCTCGAGCGCCCGCGTCGTCCCCTTCGGGATGGCGATGGCCGAGGCAGCCGGTGTGGCTGCTGCGGCAGCGGTAGCGAGCGGCAACGGCGCCACCTGGGCCGCGCTCGACGTCCAAGCCGTTCACGAGATCCGCATCCGTCTGGGGATGCGCGGCGCCTACCTGCCGACCGTGGCGGCGCGCGCCGCCGCCGGACCGACGCAGCATCCGAACTACACTGCGTTCAGGACGCTGATCGGGCGCGGCCTCAGCGTGATGGGCTACGACAACGACCCGCGCCTCGACGGTCCCGTATCGGCGATCTCGTTCGCGTACCTGCTCGGCAACGTCGTCACGCGCTTCCACTACCGCAACGACATCGGTCAGGTCCTCGTCGACGCCGCTCTCGGCGCCACGCCTGCGCCGGACGACCGCCTCGACGCCACCGTCGCGGCCGTCGTCATGCACGAGGCGGTGTGTCGGTTGTTCGGGTGCTTGAGCGACTCTGGGTGGGAGGGTCTGCACGCGGCCGGGTTGGTGCCTACGATCGTCGCGCCGGCGGGAACTCTTGACCGCGGCGACGCCTACGAGCTGGCCGCCCGGCTGGCGCTGTTCGGCGCCGGGGAGTGAGCGGCGCGTAGCCAAGCCTGGCTTCAGCGTTTGAGCGAGTCTACGAACTGCCGGGCGGTGCGTCCCGAGTAGCCGTTGCCCCACTCCGCGAAGCGCACGGCGGCCTCGGCCAGCGCGGCGTCGGGCTCGAGCCCGGCCCGGGTGGCCACGGCGCGCACCAGTTCCAGGTAACGCTTCTGACCCGCCCCTGGGAACGTGAGCACGAGACCGAACCGGTCCGACAGCGCCAACAGCTCGTTGTGCGTGTCCCAACCGTGAACGTCGTCATCCAGGGGGTCGGGCCTGTCGCTGAGGCGCTCCTTGACGAGGTGGCGCCGGTTGCTCGTCGCGTAGACGACCGCGTTGGCGGGCCTGAGGGCGAGCCCCCCGTCGAGCACGCGCTTCAGAGGGCCGTAACGGCCATCGGCGTCCGAGAAGCTCAGATCGTCGATGAACACCACGAAACGTTGTCGTGGGCTGCCGGTCACGGCGTCCAGCACCGCTGGCAGCTCGCTCAGGGATTCGAGAGGCAACTCCAGCAAGCGCAGACCCTGGTCCTGGTAGCGCTCCAGCAGCGCCCTGACAGCCGTCGACTTCCCGCTGCCCCTCGGCCCGTACAGCAGCGCGTCGTGAGCAGGAGCTCCGGCGAGAAGCGCTTCGGTGTTCTCGCACAGCCGCGACAGTTGAGCGTCGAGATCGAAGAGGTCCTCCAGCCGCGCCGCGGCCGGCGTCGCGACACCGCTCAGCGCGCCGCCTTGCCACCTGAGGGCGGCGTACAGCGCCGCCGTGCCGCTGCCGTACGTCTCCAAGTGCCGGGCGTAAGCGCGCACCAGCGACTCGCCTTCGGTCTCGGCCAGCACACGTAGCAACGACGACACGGCTCGCGCCCGCGGTCCGTCGGCCGGTGGTGCGGCGAGGTCCGTGGGCGATGGCACCGACACGCCGAGGGCGGCGAACTCGGACACCAGGTCGCGGCGGCACGCCTCGGCGACGACCTCGAGATCGCGCGCCAACAGCCGCAGCGCGCCGCCGGCCGTGCCGGCCTTCACCGCCGCCGCGACGTCGAAGGGCGGCGCTCCGCCAGCCAGGCTCGCCGCCACGGCGTGCGCCAGGTCGGCGGCGCCCGCGGCGACCAGGGCGCCGAGCAACTCGGCATGCGCGGACGTCGCCTCGAGCGCTCTCGGCTCCTTTGGTTCGGCGAGGAGAGCGCCGACGCGGGCGTAGGCGCGCCACCACGGTTCGCTCTCGAAGGGGTAACTGAGGTAGAGCCGCTGCGTCACGCGACCCCTTCGCCGACGCCCGCCAAAGCCTCCGGGCCAAGCCGTTCGATGAGCGCTCGCATCGAGACTCGGCCCGCGTCGAAGGCTTGCGGCGAACGGTGGAAATCCCACCAGGCGATGCGCGGCTCGGTGACCAGCAGGTGGGCACCTGGTGGCGCCGAGAGCCGGTTCTCGTACGACTCGAACGAGACCGACACGCCCTTGAGAGCCTGCCCGAACGGGCCGCTGGCGTCGGTAGCGGCGGCGGCGCGCTTGAGCGCCCTACCTGTCGCGCTGCGGTTGATGCGCCTGATCGCGCGCACGAAGGCGGTCTTGTCGGTGTCGACGCCGGCGTGGATGCCGATGCTGACGCGCGGCGCCAGCGCGGCAAGGGCGCGGAACGGCACCGCCTCCACGAAGCCCCCGTCGATCAGGACGCGGCCGCCGAGCTTGACGGGGGCGAACACGGCCGGCAGCGCGCAGCTGGCCCGCACGGCTTCGGCCAGCGAGCCCTCGCGCAAGACGACCAGGTCGCCGGTGGCGAGGTCGGTGCAGGCGATGGCGAGCGGCAGCCGCGTATCCGCGAACGTGGCGCCGTAGAAGAACTTCCTGTCGAGCCAGCGCGCCAAGCGCTTGCCGTTGACGAGCGCGCCTCGGTGCAGGCCGAAGTCGATGGCCTGCGACCAGAGCTCGCCGATGTCCTGCTGCCTGATCACCCGCTCGAGCTCGGCGGCCGGACCACCGACGGCGTAGAGGGCGGCGATGATCGCTCCGTAGCTGGTGCCCGCGACGCAGTCGACCCTGAGACCGGCCTCATCGAGGGCGTGCAAGGCGCCGACGTGAGCCGCTCCCCTCGCCGCGCCGCCGCCGAAGGCCACGCCGATCCCGCGGTCTTCGACCGCCGCGCTGCGCGTCGAAGCGTCGTGGAGGCCCTCCTGCATGCAGACGATGGTACACCGGGACGAGCTCTCAACTAGGTGAGCCGCAGCGGTTAGGTGCGGCTGGCACGCTGATTCTCGCCCTCGGCAGGCTCCCGGCCGCGACCGGGACCGCGGCGGCGAGGTGGTAGCATTGCCCGTCATGTCCGCTCTCTACCAACGCGCGAGACCGGTGACTTTCGCCGAGCTCGTCGGGCAGGAACACGTCAAGGACGTGCTCGAGGCCGCGGTCAGGGACGACAGGACCTCGCACGCCTACCTGTTCTCCGGCCCGCGCGGCGTCGGCAAGACCACCACGGCCAGGCTGCTGGCGATGGCCGTCAACTGCGAGCCGGCGGTCAGGGGTGCGTCGCGGCCGTGCGGCGAGTGCGAGTCCTGCCGGCTGGTGCGCTCGGTCACGCACCCCGACGTGATCGAACTCGACGCGGCATCCAACAACTCCGTCGACGACGTGCGCGACCTGCAGTCGCACATGGGCTTGGCGAGCATGCGCGGCGGCAAGCGCGTGTGGATCCTCGACGAGGCCCACATGCTCAGCAAGGCCGCAGCCAACGCCCTGCTAAAGACGCTGGAGGAGCCGCCGCCGGGACTGATCTTCATCCTGGCGACGACCGAGCCGGAGAAGCTGCCGCCGACGATCCTGTCGCGCTGCCAGCACTTCAGGTTCAGGCGGCTCGCGGACGCCGAGGTGACGAGCAAGCTCGCGCGCCTCTGCGCCGAGGCGGGCGTCGAGGCCGAGCCGGACGCTCTGGCGCTGATCGCCAGGTCCGCCGACGGCGGCATGCGCGACGCCGAGTCGCTGCTCGACAGGCTGCTGGTGAAGGGGGAGGCGCTGACGCGGTCGGCAGCCGAGTCGGCGCTCGGACTTCCAGCGCAGGAGCGACTCGCCCGCATGGGCACCGCCCTGCTCGGCGCGGATCTCGACGCGCTGCTGAACGAGGCCGGCTCGCTCTACCGCGACGGCTACGCTCCTCGCACCATCGCCGAGCAGCTGGCGAGGGCGGTGCGCGACGAGCTGCACCGCGTCCTAGCCGGCAACCCCGCATGGAGCGGCAGCGAGCGCGACACGCTGCTGGCGCTGCTTCACGCCCTCGACGACGAGTCGGAGCGGTTCGTCAGACAGAACGATCTGTATGCGCTCGAGGTGGCGCTGATCAAGGCGCAGAACGTGATCGTGCCGCCTGCTGTCAGATCGGTCGCGCAGCCGGCGCAGCAGGTTGCGGTGGACGCTTCGGTCGCAGCGCCAAGGGCACCGACCGAGACGCGAGGCGCTGCGCCGGACGCGGAGTCCGTGGCGGTAGCGCCCGCCACGCCTCGCGAGTCCTCAGTCGAGACGACTGCTGACGTGCCCACCGAAGCGCCCGTCGCCCCACCCTTCGAACCAGTGAAGAGGCGCGAGGCGAGAGCCGCCAGCGAGCCGTCGACGCAGTCGGCGTTCTCCTGGCACGCCGTCAGAACCTCGGCGAGTCCGCAGCTCAAGGCGTTCCTCGCCCCTGCTCAGGTCGAGGTCGACGGTTTCGACGTGACGGTCCGCTACGACGACAAGCACTCCTTCCACCGCAACCAGCTGATGAACAAGCTCGAGGAGTTCAAGGCTCACGTCGCCGCCAAGGCGGGAGCGGAGTACCGGGTCACGGTCGCGGGCGGCTCCTCGCCCAAGGAGCGTGGGCGCACGCCGCCTCCCGCTCGCAGCACACGCGAGGATCCCGCGGCGTCGCGGCCGGCCTCCGCTGCGACGGCACCTGGCACCGAACCGGCGACCAGTCGGGCGAAGCCTGCGCGAGCCGAGGTTCCGGTCGCTGAGAGCGCGACCGAGACCGCAACCGAGCCGGATCCCACACCCGCCCCTCAGCCGGCGGTTGCACACCCCGGCGACTACGTCCCCACCGAGCTCGAGCTGGCCGGCTTCGACGAGGACCACGCCGCCTGGATGGACGAACCGCTCACCGGAGCCGGCGACTCGTTCGAGGAGGCCGTCAGCCCGAGCGGCACCGGCGCGACACGGCGCGGCAAGGGCGGCGACTCCCTGGAACAGCAGGCGCTGGAGCTGTTGGCGAGCTCCGGAGCCGCGCTCGGCGAGGTCCAGCAGCTCTTTCCCGGCCGCGTCACGCACGTCGTGTCGGCCGAGGCGGCGGCTCCGCGCGCGGCGGTGGGTCCGCTCGACGATCTCGGCGCTGCCGACGCGGCCGACCTGGTCGTCGACGACGGCTCGGAAGCAGCGAGCGAAGACGGCGACAGCTACGAAGACGACTCCCAAGACCGCCTGTCGTTCGGCCCATGAGCGAGCGGCGAGCCGCACCTGCGCGGCGAGACGAGACACCAAGGAGATGAGGCAGACAGCGTGAACATCCAGAAGCTGATGAAGGAAGCCCAGAGGGCGCAGCGCAAGGTCGCGGAGGCGCAGGAGCGCGTCGCGGCGATGGAGGTGACCGGGACGGCGGGCGCCGGACTGGTGACGGTCACCGCCAAGGGCGACGGCAGCGTGACGAGCGTGCGGATCGACCCCAAGATCGTCGACCCGCAAGACGTCGAGATGCTCGAGGACCTCGTCAAGGCGGCGGTCGGCGAGGCGCAGCGACTCGCCAAGGAGCTGCAGGAGCGCGAGATGGGCGACGCCATGGGCGGGCTCGGCGGTCTCGGGGGCCTGTTCTGACCCTGGTAGCCTCCGACCGATGAGGTACCCGACCGCGCTGCTCAACCTGGTGCGCGAGCTCGGCCGCCTGCCCGGCATCGGCCCCAAGAGCGCCCAGCGCCTGGCGTTCCACCTCTTCAACAAGCCCGAGTCCGACGTGCGGGCGCTGGCCGATGCGATCGTCGCCGCCAAGGTCGGTCTGGCGCGCTGCCCCGTCTGCTTCAACATCATGTCAGCGGGCGAGGAGGCGTGCGCGGTGTGCGCGGATCCGAACCGCGACCAGAGCGTCATCTGCGTCGTCGAGCAGCCTGCCGATCTCCTCGCCATCGAGCGCAGCGGCGAGTTCAGCGGCCTCTATCACGTCCTGCACGGGGCGTTAAGCCCCATGAACGGCGTCGGGCCTGATCAACTCACCCTGCACGAGCTGATGCCTCGCCTAGAGGGCGTCAGGGAGGTGGTGCTCGCCAATTCGACCACCGTCGAAGGCGAGGCCACCGCCATGTACATCGCCAGGCAGCTCGAGGGCTCGGGGCTGAACGTCAGCCGCATCGCCTACGGACTACCCGTCGGCGGCGACCTCGAGTACGCCGACGAGGTGACCCTCGGCCGCGCGATCTCGAACCGCCGCCCCGTGTGAGCGGCTCGGTCGAGCGAGTGTCGCGGCAGGTCGAATGCGCTCCTTGACGCCGCCGGGACCCTACGTATAATGGCGCGCCGCGAACGAGGAGAGTGCTTGAGTTGGCAGCGCAGAAGTCGATAAAGAGGTTGGTGATCGTCGAATCGCCGACGAAAGCCCGCACGATAAGCCGGTTCCTGCCCGATGACTACCGGGTGGAAGCGAGCATGGGACATGTGCGCGACCTCCCCTCCTCTGCCTCCGAGATCCCCGAGAAGCTGCGCGGAGAGAGCTGGGCGACGCTCGGCGTGAACGTCGACGCCGGCTTCCAGCCGCTCTACATCGTCGCGCCGGGCAAGCGCGACATCGTCAAGAAGCTCAAGGCTGCCGTCAAGGAAGCGGACGAGCTCTACATCGCGACTGACGAGGATCGCGAGGGCGAGTCGATCGGCTGGCATCTCGTCGAGCTGCTCGAGCCGAAGGTGCCCGTCAAGCGGATGGTGTTCCACGAGATCACCGAGCGCGCCATCCGCGACGCCCTCGAGCAGACCCGCGACATCGACAGCCGCCTGGTAGACGCGCAGGAGACCCGCCGTGTCCTCGACAGGCTCGTCGGTTACTCGATAAGCCCGCTGCTGTGGCGCAAGATCGCGCCGAAGCTCTCGGCCGGCCGCGTGCAGAGCGTCGCCGTCAGGCTGCTGGTGATGCGCGAGCGCGAGCGCCTCGAGTTCGTCAAGGCCGCCTACTGGGACCTGACCGCGCGTCTGGCGAAGAGCGGCAAGGCCTTCGACGCGGCGCTGACCCACGTCGGCGAGGTGCGCGTGGCGCAGGGCCGCGACTTCGACCCGGACACCGGCCACCTCAAGGACGGCTTGAGCGTCGGCAAGGACGTGGTCACGCTGGGCGAGGCGGCCGCTTCGGCGCTGGTCGAGCCCGCCCGCGCCGGTCGCTGGAGCGTCACGCAGGTCGAGGAGCGCGAGACGAGCCGCTCGCCGGCGCCGCCGTTCACGACCTCGACGCTGCAGCAGGAGTCGAGCCGCAAACTCGGCCTCTCGGCCAAGGACACGATGCGCGTGGCGCAGTCGCTCTACGAGAACGGCTACATCACCTACATGCGCACCGACTCGATCAGCCTCTCGAGCGAGGCGCTGCAGGCCGCCAAGGACGCCATCGTCTCGCGCTACGGCTCCGAGTACTTAGCGGCCGGCGACAGGCGCTTCAAGCGCTCGGCGGCCAAGACGCAGGAGGCGCACGAGGCGATCCGGCCGGCCGGCACGCAGATGAAGACCGCCGCCGAGAACGGGCTGCACGGCGTCGAGGCGTCGCTCTACGACCTGATCTGGAAGCGCACGGTCGCCTCCCAGATGCGCGACGCCCGGATCAATACCGTGACGGCGCGCATCGCGGCCGCGGTGCCGTCTGAGGCGATAGTCAGCGCGGGTGTGCCGTCCGGCGGTTCCTCCCTGACCTTCCGCGCCAGCGGGCGCACCGTCGTCTTCCCCGGCTTCTTCCGCGCCTACGTCGAGGGCTCTGATGACCCCGACGCGGCTCTCGACGACAAGGACCAGCCGCTCCCCGAGCTGGCCAAGGACGACGCCCTCGCCCTCGAGTCGCTGGGAGCGACCGGTCACGAGACGAAGCCGCCCGCTCGCTACACCGACGCCTCGCTCGTCAAGCTGCTCGAGAGCGAAGGCATCGGGCGCCCCTCGACCTACGCCAGCATCATCGACACGATCCTGGCGCGGCGTTACGCGGTCAAGTCCGGCCAACAGCTCGTGCCTACCTTCACCGCTTTCGCGACCACCAACCTGCTCGAGCAGCAGTTCAGGCGCCTGGTCGACACCGAGTTCACGGCGCAGATGGAGAGCTCGCTCGACGACATCGCCTCGGGCGACCTGGCCAGCACCGGCTACCTGCGCGAGTTCTACTTGGGCGACCAGGGTATCGACGCCCGCGTCAAGGCGGCTCTGGACGAGGTCGACGCGCGCGGGATCTCGACCATCGAGTCCTCGGCCTGGGAGCCGTACCGGGTGCGCGTCGGTCGCTACGGGCCGTACGTCGAGGGCGAGGTGGACGGCCAGACCCTGACCGCATCCCTGCCCGCCGACGCGGCCGCGGCCGACCTGACGCGCGAGGACCTGGAGCGCTTCCTGCGCGAGGGCAACATGGGCGACGTCGAGGTCGCGCGCGACGCCGCCTCGGGCGAGACGATCCTCTTGAAGCGCGGCCCGTTCGGGCCGTACCTGCAACTCGGAGTCGGCGAGGGTGACAAGAAGCCCAAGCGCGTCTCGTTGCCTCCGGGTGTTGCGCCGCACGACGTCGACGCCGCGCTCGCGATCAACCTGATGGCGCTCCCGAAGCGCCTCGGCGAGCACCCCGAGACCGGCGAGCCCATCGAGGTCGGCATCGGCCGCTTCGGCCCATACGTACGCCAGCAGCGCGTTTACGCTTCGGTCCCCAAGGATGTGTTCCTGCTCGATGTCACGCTTGAGCAGGCGCTGGAGCTGATCGCCAAGAAGGCCGGCCGCGCCGGACCGCTGCGCACCCTCGGCGAGGACCCGGCGACGGGCGAGGTCATCGAGATCCGCGACGGCCGCTACGGCCCCTACGCGAAGCGTGGCAAGGTCAACGCCTCGCTTCCTAAGGAGGTCTCGCCCGACGAGATAACTCTCGAGCACGCCGTGGAGCTGCTGAACGCGCGCGCGGCTGCGACGCCGAGCAAGGGTGGCCGCAAGGCCGCCACGGCGCGTGGCAAGAAGACCACCACCGCCAAGGCTGGGGCCAAGAAGGCGACGACCAAGAAGGCCAGCACCAAGAAGGCCAGCACCAAGAAGGCCCCCGCGAAGAAGGCCAGCACGAAGAAGGCCCCCGCGAAGAAGGCCTCAACCACCTCGGCCCGATAGACTGAGCCGTGAAGCGCTACACCGTCACCGACGGCATCGTGATCCGCCGGTCCCCGCTGCCGAGCGGCGACTTGGTGGTGACGCTGCTCTCCGACGGCGGCAAGTGGCGCGCCATCGCCCGCAAGGGCAAGCTGCCGGGCGGCAACCTCGGCAGGCTCAGCCTCTTCCACGACGTCACGGTGCAGTACTACCGCCGCCGCGACGACGACCTCGCGCTCCTCACCCAAGTGACCCTCAACGGCGCGCTGCCGCGCCTGACCGAGCCGGACGTCTACCCTTACGCGCACCTGCTCGCCGAGCTCGTGGACGCCCTGAGCGTCGACGTCCACTTGGGCGAGAGCGTCCACGCGCACCTCGCCAGCGCGCTGCGCGGCCTGAACCGGCACACCGACCCCGAGCTGGTCGCGCTGCTCTACTCGTGGCGTCTGCTCTCGCTCGCCGGTCTCGCGCCACGCACCGCCACCTGCACAATCTGTGGCGCTACCGAGGGGCTGTCGCACCTGGACGTCGCGGCGGGCGCCCTGACCTGCGGCGCCTGCGCCTCCGGCATACCCATCGGCGAGACCGTGGCCGACGAGATCCGGACGATGCTCACCAGCCCCGCCACTCAGACCCTCGAGAGAGCGCCGGAGGACCGACGCGGGCACTGGCGCGCTCTGTCTCGTTACCTCGAGTATCACGTCAGAGACCTGGCCAGCCTGGACGGCCTCGCGGCCATGAGCACGGGAGCACGCTAGATGCTCGCGCTGCTGCTCGCAGCGGTTTGCGGCTACCTGCTCGGCTCGATACCGACGGCGTCACTAGTGGCGCGCCTGCGGGGCGCGGACGTGTTCGAGGTCGGCTCGGGGAACATGGGCGCGATGAACACGGCACGCAACCTCGGCTGGCTTCTCGGGCTGCTGGTGCTGGTCGGCGACGCCGCCAAGGGCGCGCTCGCCGTCCTCGTGGGTGGGTGGCTCACGGGCGGGTTGCTCGGCGGGCTGTTGGCGGGTTGCCTGGCGATCCTCGGCCACTGTTTCTCGGTGTTCGTGAGATGGCGCGGCGGCAAGGGCCTAGCGGCGCTGCTCGGCGTGTCACTGCCGCTCTACCCTCTCGCCGGGCTCAGCGGGTTGGTCGTGCTCGCGGCGCTCTACTTGGCGAGCAAGAACATGCGGCTCGCGGTGACGGTCGTCCTCGTCTTGTACCCGTTGATGGTGCTGGCGGCCGTGTACCTGGCGGGGTGGCAGCCTGGCGACAGCACGCTCGCGGTCGGCGCTACCGCGGCGGCGGCGCTCATCGCTTACCTGAAGCACCTGCTCGCCTGGCGCGGCGAGGGTGGCCGGGCTTCTGCCTAGGCTAGGGGTGTGGGTTCGGGGCTGGGGGTACTCCCTCGGCCGACCCCTATGCTAGGCACTTGCCTAGGATAGGGGTTGCGCGAACAGCACCTGCCGCACCTCGCCCACCAGGTGCAGACTGCCGGCCACGACCAGAGTGCCGCCGAGCGGTGTCAGTCCCAACGCTCGTTCGAAGGCGAAGCGGGGTTCGGCGACCGCCACGACGTCCTCGGGACTAGCCGGCTTGTGACCCTGCTTGGCGCTCAGCAGCGGTTCCAGCGCCCGACGCTCCTCCCGCACGATCTCGGCGAGCTGCTCAGGGTCCAGGAACCTCCCGCTGGCGTCCACTGCCGTCGTGACCACGCTTTTGGTGTTGAGGACCAGTGGCCTGATCATGGCGCCGGCGTTCTTGTCGCGGCCGACGGCTAACAGCAGCGTCTCGACGCCGCCTCCCAACTGGCTCAACGCCTCGGCTAATGACGCAGCCCCATGCGGGTTGTGTGCGCCGTCGAGCACCACCCATCTGTCGGCGTAGCGGATACGCTCCAGGCGTCCGGGCCACGCAACGCCGGCTGCAGCTTCACGCACCGCTGCCGGTCCGGCGCCGAGGCAGAGAGCCGCCGTGGCGGCCAGCGCGACGTTGCTCGCCTGGTGCATACCGACCAGGCGGGTCGAGAGGCCGAGTGGCGGCCGCAGCGGCTCGGCAGCGCCGCGCTGCGAGGCGAGCCACGAGGCGTCGAACCAGAGCTCGAGGTCGAGCCCCGCCCAGGTCGACGAGGTGACGCTCTGATCGAACACGTCTCCCAGCACACCCAGCTCGGCTCCCGTGCGAGCGGCTTCGATCCTGAGCGCCTTGAGGCCCGGCCCGTCGGCGCTCGTCAGCGTCAACCTGCCAGGGCGCATCACGCCAGCCTTCTCCCGCGCGATCGACTCGAGGTCGTCACCCAGGATGGCCTGGTGGTCGAGCGCCACCTTGGTGATGAGCGAGAGCTCGGGCTCGAGCGCGTTGGTCGGGTCGAGCCGGCCGCCCAGCCCGACCTCCATCACCGCCCACTCGACCCCGGCACGCGCGAAGGTCGTTAGCGCCGCCGCCGTCAACACCTCGAAGAACGTCGCACCCTGCTCGCTGGCAGCCGGTCTGATCGTCGCCAACGTCGCATCCAGCTCGGACGCCGCCACGGCGGCTCCGTCGACGACGATCCTCTCGGTCACGTCCTGCAGGTGCGGGCTCACGAACAGCCCGACGGTGTGACCGGCCGCCCGCAGGCAGTCGGCCAGCAGCTTGGCGGTGCTGCCCTTGCCGTTGGTGCCGGCGACGAGCACGACCTTCAAAGCGTCCTGCGGGTTCCCGAGCCGCCGCAGCAGCGCGCGGGTGTTCTCGGGCGGCGGCGCGCTTCCGAACAGCGCCAGGGTGTTGAGCCAGCCGCCGGGCCGCAGGTGCGGCACAGGGTCGTTAGGCGTCATGCGAGCTCATCGCACTCCCTGAGCAGCCCGGCCGCAGCTTCGCCGCGCGGATCGTGATGCCTGGCCACCAGGCGCGCGACCTCGGGGTCTCCCCCGGCCGCGAGGATCAGCGCCTCGCCGTAAGCGGGGTGGTGGCGAGCAGCCTGACGCGTGCCCGCCAGCGACGACAGGCGCGGCTCGGCGGCGGCATCGGACGGCCCCAGCAAGTGACTAAGCACGCGCCACACCACGTTGTTGTCGGTGCCGAGCTTGCCGACGTCGTGCAGGAGCGCCGCGCGCACCAAGACGCCGGCTTCGAAACCGCGCGCGGCGGCGCGGCTCTCGACGCAGCGCGCGACCATGACCGCGTGAACGCGCTCGGCCGGAGGCAAATCCTGGTAGAGCGCGTACTCGTTAGCTGGCATCCGCCCCTTCGCCCAGGCATCGTCAGGCCTGGCCGCCTTTGGCAGCGCCGTGTGCAGCGTGCGCACGGCGGCGTTCCTGAGCCAGGTGAAGGTGCGAGACACGCCGACAAGTGTACTCATGGCTTGCCGTGCGGCTCACGCTATGCTGAGCGAGCGGTCGACTGAGCCAAGGTGCTCGTTCACGGCCGCGGCTTGGAGACGATGAAGAACCACCTGCAGTTCGTGACGGCCCTACCTCATCGCCCCCACCTGTTGTTCTTTCGCTTCCTGTGCGCTCTGCTCCTGGCCGGGGCCGTGGCGTTCGCTCAGCCGGTCGACGACCTAGTCGACCCGGTCGGCGCCATCGCCGACGCGGCGGTCAACGACTGGCTGACGCGGCCGAGCATGGCCATCGACCGGCTGTCCGCCCTCACTCCCGAGGAGCTGTGCCGCGAGCTGCCCGGCCTCGTTTCCAGACCCCCACCGCCGGCCGGCACGACCGTGCGCATCGACGACAGGCTCGAGCAGCCGAGCGACGATCCCACGTTGCGCATCTTCACCTACGCCGCCGTCAGGCCAGGCGACCAGCTCGACGTGGTCGAGGTCCAGATGCGCGAGACCGCCGGGGTCTGGCAGGCCGAGCGCGTCGGCTTCCGGTCGCTGAGCGAGCTCGGCGGCGTGCGCGCCTGGCTGCAGACTCCGACCGCCGCCTGGGCGTTCATGGCGTTCACGCTGCTGATAGTGGTGGCGCTCTTCAGGGCGGGCTCACTGATCCGCCGCGGACTGGCCGCCGGCATGCGCGCCGTGCGCGAGCACAGGCGCCTCGTGATCGCCACGCTGGTGGGCCTCTACGCGCTGTTCGGGCTCGGAGCGCTCAGCGGCTCTCAGCTGCCCGAGAGCTGCGATGCGGCCATCCTCGAGATCCTCGACACCGCCATCACCAACGTCGGCGCCACAGCCGCCTACGGCTCCGGCGACGTGCCGCGCGCCGCCGCGACGACCTTCTACCAGAACTTCGTCGTGGTGACGGTCTCGGTGACGTTCACGCTCGGGCTGCTGTTCGGGATCCCCGCCTACCTGTTCGCGGCGTTCTCCTTCTTCGTGCAAGGAGTGCCGTTCGGCCTGTTGGCCGGCGGAGGCGTGGGCGAGCTGCTGATGGTCGCGGTGCTGTTGCTGCTAGAGCTGACGGCGTACTTCATCGTCGTCGCGGGCGGTGGGATGCTGCTCTCGACCGTCGTGCGTCGCGGACTTGGTGCCTACGGCATCGGGCTGCGCAAGCTCGTCTCGGTCCTCAGCCTCGCGCTAATGCTGCTGCTGGTCGGCGCCTGGTACGAGGCCGCCGTCATCATCCTCGGAACCTGAGCGCCACAGGCTCCTGACCGCCGGAGCCACGTCCAACAGCGAGGCGCTGTCCCTGAACACGTGCGCGCCCTTGCCCAGCGCCAGCAGCGGCACGGGGTTGCGCGTGTGGGTCTTGGTGCCGAGGTCCTCGAGGTTGCCGTGGTCTGAGGTGAGCAGCAGCGTGGCTTCGCCAAGGTCGGCGGCTAGCGCCGCTAGGAACGCGTCTAGGCGCTCGATCAGCTCCACGGCGCCTGCGAGGTCGCGGGCGTGACCTAGCGTGTCGGTCAGCCAAACGTCCAGCACCGTGAGCGTCGTGCCCTTGGCGAGCTTGAGGAGGTTGGCGGCGCTGTCGGCCGGGTCGGTGCCGCGGTGGCCGAGCGACTGGAAGTAGGTACCCGTCAGGTCAACCGCAATCGCCTCACCGCGTTCGTAGTACGCGAGGTCGCGTTGCGGCACGTCAGCCGCAACGGCCGCCGCCGCCATCGCGTTCAGCCGCAGCCTGCGGCCGCGGGCGTGCTCGAAGTAGCGCGGTGGGTACGCGTTGGCCAGGGCGGCGCCATGGGCGCCTGGCGCGGCTTGGGCCGTGTGGAAGAGGTTGCCTCGCGCCAACTCGGCTCGGAGCGTCGGGCCGGGCCAGGGGCCGTAATGGCCGTTCATCAGGGCGGCGGCGTTGGTGCCGGTGAGCAGTGCAGTCTGGCCGGTGGCGGATTGAGGGAGGCCCTCATGGCCCAGAGTGGCGTCCAGGTGCCTGAACACGAGGCTCGTCGCGGTAGTAGGCGGTGTATCCGCCGTGAGCTGGCCGCCCAGGATCCCTGCGATGAACGGGGTATCGGCCGTCGTGAACGGGTTCGCGACCGGGGCAGGCGAGCCGAGGCCCACGCCGTCGAGGAAGACGAAGATGACGGCGCTGCCGGAGTGGTCCGACCCGCGTTCAGCCAACCCCTATGGCCTCCTTGGCCCTAGCGATGGTCTTGCTAGCGATAGCTCGCGCCCGCGCCGCCCCATCCTCGAGGATGCCGTCCAAACGCTGCGGGTCGCTGGTCAGCTCAAAATACCGCTCCTGCATCGGCGCCAACGCAGTCGTGACCACCTCGACCAGAGCACGCTTGAGCGGCCCGTAGCCGGCACCGTCGAACTCTGCCTCGATGTCAGCCAGCGGCCGACCGGAAAGCACGTGGAAGATCGTCAGCAGGTTGCGCACGCCAGGCGACGCGTGCTCGAAGCGCACCTCGCGCTCCGAGTCCGTCACGGCGGCCATGATGCTCTTCTTGAGCGTCTTGGGGTCGTCGAGCAGGTTGATGGCGTGGCCGGGGCGCTCGGCTTCGATGCTCTTGGACATCTTCACCGTCGGGTCGTCCAGCCCCATGATCCGCGCGCCGACCTTGGGGATCTCAGCCTTGGGAAGCACGAAGACCTCGCCGAAGAGGTTGTTGAAGCGGATGGCGATGTCGCGCGTGATCTCGACGTGCTGCACCTGATCCTCGCCGACAGGGACGAAGTCGGCGTCGTAGAGCAGGATGTCGGCCGCTTGTAGCACTGGGTACGTCAGCAGACCGGTGCCGACGCTCTCGCGACCCTCTGACTTCGACTTGAACTGGGTCATGCGGTAGAGCCAGCCGAGCGGCGTGACGCAGGTGAGGAGCCAGCTCAGCTCGGCGTGCTCGTGCACGTCTGACTGCACGAACACGACGCTCTTCTCTGGGTCTATGCCGGCCGCCAGGTAGAGCGCGGCGACGCTGCGCGTCTGCTCGCGCAGCCGCTTCGGATCGACGGCCTCGGGAACCGTGAGGGCATGCAGGTCGACGACGCAGAAGAAGTTGGCGCGTTCGTCCTGCCTAGCTGCCCACTGCGAAAGCGCTCCGACGTAGGTGCCGAGGTGGAGTACGCCGGTTGGTTGAACGCCCGAGAGGACGCGCGCGCGCTTAAGCTTGTCACTCATAACGGGCAAGTATAAGGCGGGCCGCGGCTCAGGGCCGCAGGTCAGGGCTCCAGCTCAGGGCCGCAGCACGCGCAGGCTGAGGCCCGGCACGGTCGCCGACCCCGAGAAACCCTCCGACGTCAAGACGTCGGTCGCGCCGCCGAGGCCGAGTTGGGCGAGGTCGAGTTCGGCAGCCTGCGCCGCCAGGTTGGCGACGACGTAAAGCGTCTCGCCACCACCTTCACGCCTGACGACCAGCAGCGACCTCGGCCCGGCGTCGAGTGGCTCAGCATGCGGTCCGTAAAGCGCGGGGTGGATGCGCCGCAGCGCGATCAGCCGCCGATACGTCCACAGCAGCGACGTCCCATCGGCGAGCTGCTCCGCCACGCCGACTCCCTCGATGACGTCTCCCCCGTCCGTCCAGGGCGTGCCGTCGGTGAACCCGAAGCCCGGCCCCTGCTCCAGCCAGCGCATCGGGGTGCGCTTCGGGATGTCGCCGGTGCCGGGGCCGTCGATCATGCCGATCTCCTCGCCGTAGTAGATGAACGGCGTGCCCGGCAGCGTCAGCAGCAGTCCGGCGGCGAGCTTCAGGCGCCGCTCGTCGCGCCGCGGCAGCGAGAGCTGGGTCGCGTGGCGCACCTGGTCGTGGTTGGAGAGGAAGGTGCCGCGCCAGGCGCCCGGCGGATACAAAGTCTGCTCCTGAGCGATGGTGAAGGCCAGGTCGGCCGCCGAGCGCGAGTGGATGGCGGCGAGCAGGTCGCTCCACAGAGGGTAGTCGTAGGACATGTCGAGGTTCGACTCGGTGTGGTAACGGATGATCGCCGGCATCTCGGTCCAGGTCTCGGCCATGAACAGGGCATCGGGGGCGTAGCGCTTGACGGCCGCGATGAACAGGGCCAGCCAGCGGTAGTTCTCGGGCGTGTTGGCGATCTGGCCGCTCTCGGACTCGATGACGTGCTGCACGGCGTCGATGCGGAATCCGTCGACGCCCATGTCCAGCCAGAACCGCGCAATCTGCACGAACTCGTTGACGACAGCCGCATTGCGGTGGTTCAGGTCGGGCATACCGCCCGTGAACAGCCCGAGGTAGTTGCCGCCGCTGGGACCGGCGTGCCAGGCGTTGTTCCCGCGGGTGCCGCGCCAGGCGGGCGGGTCGTCGGACCACACGTAGTAGTCGCGGTAACGCGCGTCGCCGGCTGCCGACGCCAGGAACCACGGGTGGCTGGACGACGAGTGGTTCGGGATGAAGTCGATGATCACGCGGATGCCGCGGGCATGCGCGGCGTCGAGCAGGGCATTGAAGTCGTCCAGCGTGCCGAAATCGGGGTTGATGGCCTGATAGTCGGTGACGTCGTAGCCGTGGTAGCTGGGGCTGGGGTGTATCGGGGTCAGCCAGATGCCGGTGATGCCGAGCTCGGCGAGGTAGTCGAGGCGCTGCCTGACACCGTTCAGGTCGCCGATGCCGTCGCCGTTCGAGTCTTGGAAGCTGCGGACGAAGACCTGGTACCAGACGCCCTGATCGGGTGGGAGCAGGGCCGGCGCTTGGGAGACACTCTGGGCGAGGGCGGATTGAGCGAGGGTCGCGGCCATCAGCAAGCCCAAGAATCTCATGGGAACGTCCTGTCGACCCACGCCATCGGGCTGGTCGGTCCGTTGTGAACGCGCATCTCCCAGTGTAGATGCGGACCGGTCGAGAGGCCAGTAGTGCCGACCTCGCCGATGATCTCACCGCGCTGCACCACCTGCCCGACGGTCACGTCGACCTTCGACATGTGGAAGTAGTGGCTGGCGACGCCGCCGCCGTGGTCGATCATCACCCAGCCGCCCTTGATCGGGTACGGGCCGGCTACGAGCACGGTGCCCGAGTTCGTCGCCGCGATCGGCGTGCCCGTTGGCGCCGCGAGGTCGAGGCCGTTGTGGAACGAGACGGGACCGCCCGCCACGTAGCGCCTGGCGTCGGCGAAGCGGCTGGTGAACACGCCGGTGATCGGCATCAGGAACGGCTCTGTCCACAGCGGCTGTTCGACCATATTGGCGGTGGCTTCGGCCCAGGTGGTCGCTTCCAGCTCGCGGCCCTCGGGCGTGATGACCGAGAGCACCGCGTTCGAGAGCTGGAGCTGCTCCACGACTACCGGCAGCGGGTCGAGCACCACAGTCTGGAGGACGCGCGTGACGCGTCCGAACTCGTCCTCGACCACGGCCTCGAGGGGCAGCTCAGTCGGGTCGACGACGAGCGGTGTCGGCGCCAGCGCCTCGATGCCGGCACTCGCTCCACCATCCTGCTCCGGTAGGCTGCGAGACGACAGCGGGAGGGTAGGTAACTCCTCCCCCGCCAGCAGGAGCCGACTGGTGACGACCCTCGCTGTGGAGTCGGCTGCCAACCCATCGCGGGGCGCCCAGGTGAGCCTGACGCCGAGCGGGTCTCCGGAGAGCAGTTGCGGAGCCGCGGCCAGGGACACGCTCGGCTCGGCCACGCCGGTCAGCTCGAAATCGGCATCGGTGCGGTTGCCGGCTCCGTCCACAGCGGCGATGGTCACCGCGTGCCGCCCCGCTGCGATCGGCAGCTCGAAGACGTGGTCATGCGACACGGCCTCGTAGGTCGAGCCGGCGTACTCCAAGGTGTAGGTGACCGGCTCGTCGGCGCTGACGAGCAGCATCAGCAGCGTCCCGTCCGGCAGCCGGGCGCCCTCCGGCACCTCGTAGTAGAGCTGCGGCGGCGTCTTGTCGCGCAGCGCCTCGGACACGGCCAACCCCGCCAGCGCCGCCGACAGCGCGAAGAGCGTGATCAGACCGAGCCGCCGCCTAAGGGTCATCAGTCGGCTTGGCTCGTCACGAACGGCAGGTTGCGATAACGGTGGTCGACGTCGAGGCCATAGCCGTAGACGAAGGCGTCGTCGATGGTGAAGCCGAGGTAAGCGACCGGCACCTCGACGCGCCGCCGCGACGGCTTCGACAGCAGCGCCGCCACCTTCAGCGAGGCCGGCTCCTGCGCCTGCAAGTAGCCGAGCAGGTACTGCATGGTCAGGCCGGTATCGACTATGTCCTCAACCAGGATCACATGCTTGCCCCTGATGCTGCGGTCGAGATCTTTGACGAGCTTGACCTGACCGCTGGTCTTGGTCTCGGAGCCGTAGGAGGAGACGGACAGGAAGTCGACGGTCAGCGGCAGGTCGATGGCGCGCACCAGATCGGCCATGAAGACGAACGCGCCGTTGAGCACCGCGATGAGTTGCAGGTCGAGGCCGGCGTAGTCGGCGGCGATCTCGCGCCCTAGCTCAGCGACGCGGGCTTTGATCTCCGCCTCGGAGATCTGGACTTGCCCGCCGCCGAGGGCGAAGGTGGTTGTGGGGCTCAAGCCGGCACCTCGTCGTTTCATCTCTCTTGCAAGGACCGCTGGGCTGCGCTGGCGGCCGGCGGACGTCTAGCGCGGATTATACCCGAGGGTGGAGAGCTCCTTCGGCGTCAGCTCGCGCCAACGGCCGGGCTCCAGACGGCCAAGCTCGATGGTCGCGATGCGAGTCCTCAGCAGCCGCTCGACCTCGTACCCGACCGCTGCGAGCATGCGCCTGAGCTGCCTGTTGCGGCCCTCGGCGAGGACGATGATGGCGCCCCCCGGGGCGGGGCGCGCGGCGATGGCGCGGGCCGGCCCGTCATCGAGCGTCACGCCCTTCATCAGCTTGGACAACGCCACCGGCCCCAGCGCGCCCTGCTTGCACCAGACCCGGTACTCCTTCTCGTGTTGATAACGAGGGTGGGTCAGGCGCAGCGTCAGCTCGCCGTCGGTGGTCAGGAGGATGAGACCTTCCGAGTCACGGTCCAAGCGACCGACCGGGTGCAGCCCATTCTGCTTCGGGACGAGATCGAGCACGCCGGTACGGCCCCTCTCGTCGGAGGCGGTGCTCACTACGCCCGTCGGCTTGTTCAGCGCGTAGGTAACGTGCTGGACGTTGACCGAGACGACCTTGCCGTCGACCCGCACGACCTGCTCCGGTCCGGCGCGTTGCCCGAGCGTGGCGCGTTGTCCGTCGACGGTGACGCGTCCCTGGAGGATCAGCTCCTCCGCCTTGCGGCGGCTCGCGACGCCCGCGCTCGAGATGATCTTCTGAAGACGCTCTCCCTGACTCACGCGCCCCATGATAGGTGTTACCTTCCCGGCATGATCCACCCACTGCTCGAGCGCTACGCCGAACTGCTCACCACTTACTGCACTGACATCCGGTCTGGCGAGAAGGTGATGCTTCAGATCGACACCGCGGCCCTACCGATGGCTCGCGCTTTGTACCGCGCCGTTCTGTCCGCCGGCGGCGAGCCGTTCTTGCGTTTGAGCTACCCCGAGCAGGCAGCCGACCTGCTCGAGCTGGCCGCTGAGGATCTGATCTCCTCGCCCGCCGACCTGCAACTCGCCGAGATGAAAGCGATGGACGCGTACATCCGCGTCAGCGCTACCGAGAACTCGCGCTTCCTGACCGGCATGGACGGCGCGAAGCAGACTCGGTTGGACAAGCGGTCGCACACGGTGAACCGTGAGCGCGTGGAGCGGACGCGCTGGGTCGGCACGCTCTACCCCACCGCTGCCTCGGCTCAAGAGGCTGGTATGAGCACTGATGCCTACGAACGCTTCGTGTTCGGCGCGATGTTCCTGTACGACGACGACCCCGCCGAGCGGTGGCGCGAACTCGGTCGCAGGCAGCAGGAGTTGGTGGAGCGGTTGGAACGTGCCGACGAGGTGCGGATCGTCGGACCAGGGACCGACCTGCGGATGAAGGTCGGCGGACGCAAGTGGGCCAACTCCGACGGTAAGCGGAACATGCCGTCTGGAGAGGTGTTCACCGGGCCTATCGAGGACAGCGCTGAGGGCGTCATCCGGTTCACTGTGCCCAGCTTCGTGCGTGGTGGGTTGGTCGAGGACGTGACGCTGCGGTTCGAGCGTGGGCAGGTCGTGGAGGCGACGGCCGTGCGTGGGCAGGAGATTCTAGACGCGCAACTAGCCGCCGATCAGGGGGCGCGCTACCTCGGGGAGTTGGGGATCGGCACCAATCCGAACATCACCGTGCCGACGATGAAAACCCTGTTCGACGAGAAGATACTCGGCACCGTTCACTTGGCCCTGGGGGCTTCGTACCCGGAGACGGGTGGTATGAACAACAGCTCTATTCACTGGGATCTGATCACCGAGCTAAGGCAGGGCGGTGAGCTGATCTTGGACGGGGAAGTGTTTCAGCGTGATGGTGTGTTCGTCGTCTGACCCAAGGGACGAACTCGAGGCTCACCTCTCGAGAAGTTCCGTCCGTGACCACGTGACCTCACCGACCTCCAGCCGGCTGCCCTCAGCCATCAGCCGCTCCTCCGCAGCCCAGAGGGCATCGTAGTCGGCTCCAACGTCAGTGACTTGCCTGAGCAGGTCCGCCACAAGTGCCGAAACTGACGTGCCCTGTTCTGCGGCGAGGATCCTTGCGCGGCGCACTAGATCGTCAGGCAGCTTCAGCGTGATGCTCGCGGTCGTCACGTGAATGAGAGTAGATGGGGTCGCGGGTAAACAGTTGTCAGATGCCAAAACACCCCGAATGCGCCGCGCTTCACCGTGCCGTCCACCCCAGATCGATGTTATGCACGCTCCCGGTCACACCCCAAGCAGCTTCCGAGACGAGATAGCTCACCATTCCCGCCACATCCTCCGGCTCGAGGAGCTTTCGCACAGCGACGTTCTCGAGGAACACCCTCTCCTCCACCTCATCAGGCGAGATCCCACGCGTCCGAGCCTGATCGGCGATCTGCTTCTCGACCAGCGGCGTGCGCACGTAAGCGGGAGCGACGACGTTGCAGGTCAACCCATGCGGCCCGCCCTCGAGCGCGGTGGTGCGAGCCAACCCGACGATCCCGTGCTTGGCGCTTATGTACGCCGACTTGAACGGACTGGCCACGAGGCTGTGCGCGCTGCCGATGTGCACGATGCGCCCCTGCCTGGTGCGCGTCAGCCACGGCCAGGCGTGCTTGGTAAGCAAGAAAGGAGCCGTGAGCATCAGCTCGAGCATGTCGCGCCAGCGCTCCTCGGGGAACTCCGGGATCGGGTCGACGTGCTGATAGCCGGCGTTGCAGACAAGGACATCTAGAGCGCCCAGCTCGGCCGCCACCTCGTCGACAACCGTTTGGCATGCGCCGCGCTGGGTCAAGTCTGCAGCGACGAACAACCCGCCCAGCTCAGCCGCCACCTCAGCGCCGCGGCTGTTCGGCAGGTCGACTACCGCCACTTTGAGCCCGTCGGCAGTGAGCCTCCGCGCGCAAGCGAGGCCGATGCCGCTCGCGCCCCCTGTGACTAGCGCGACCCTGGTTGGGACCTTGGCTGCGTCCTCGGCGACGGAATCCATACGGCATGCTATCCGACCGCGAAGGACCGGCTTGCTGCCGTCGGTCAGCGATTCGACCTACACTTGTCGTCCGAAAGTCTGTGTTAAACTCTGCCTTCGCTGCCGCCTGAGCAGCATCGAGGTGGCTCCAGCCAGCCTCGTTCCACCGCGCCGAAGTGGCGGAATAGGTAGACGCGCACGATTCAGGGTCGTGTGGCCGTAAGGCTGTGTGGGTTCAAGTCCCACCTTCGGCACCAGCTAGCAGATGAGACGAGGTCCCGGGCGTTCGTGTCCGGGACCTCCTCTCTTGCGCTGATGCTACGCGCAGGACTGCAACCGGCGCGAGCGAATCAACCACGGCGCTCTAAGCAGAGAGCAGTCCGGAAAGATCCTCTTCACCAAGCTTGTATGGGTCGACTATTCGCATTCCTTCGAGGGTAAGTCCGTCCTGCATGTCCTCGGAGAACAAGAGCTTGGCGCCGGCGGCGGAGACCGCGGCATGAATCACGGCATCCCAGACCTGGAACTTGTGGTCTCTGACAAGCTTCATCGCGGCCCCGGCGACCAGCTGGGTCGTAGGTGCGGTCTCAAACACGCTCGCCCAAGCCTCTGCCTGGACGATCGCCTGCTCGGCTCGGTCCGGCGCTCGTCGCCTCACTACTGCCACGAACTCCAGCAGAGCTTGCGTCGCAAGAACAGCGTGATGGGCGGTCCGGCGAATCAGTTGCTCGGAAAGTCGCCCTTTGTCGGACTGGGGTTCGAGGACAGCGTAGATGAGGACGTTGCTGTCGAGGCTAACTCTGACCATTGGCTTCTATAGGGGCGTCGCCGTACTTGTCGTCCTCGGTAATCTGGCCAACCACGTACCCGCGGTCGGGCCAGGACCCCATCAGGTCGACCATATGCTGGTAGGCGGCGAGCCATTCAGGATCGGTCCGAGGATCGTCCGGCCTGGGGCGGAGTTCCGCGATCGTTCTGCCGTTCTTGGTGATCACGACCGTCTCACCCTTCTCTACCTCGGCGAGGAGTTTCGAGAAGTTCTGGTTGGCGTCTCTCGCAGTAGTAGTACGCATGGCTGCTCCTTCGTACTACAGTAGCACACGCGTTTGCTCGCTACCCTAGGCACAAGCCTAGAGTAGGGGTTCGCTCAACAGACCCCTAGATCTCCAGTCGTCGGCGAAACCAGATCCCCAACCATCGGTCAAGACTCAACCGCCCAACTGCTCCAAAGCCCCCAGCCGCTTCAGCACGTCCACGACCGCCTTGAGCAACGCCAATCGGTTGTCGCGCAGCGCCGTCTCCTCCGCCATCACCAGCACGCCGTCCAAGAACGCGTCAAGCGGCGCCTTCAACGCCAGGATCTCGGCCAGAGGCTCCTCGAGCCCAACCAGAACCGGCCGCGGCATCTCCTCGATGTCGAAGGCCGGCAAGGCGTCGCTGACGAGGTCGAGCAGCCGCTCGACTCCATGCTGAGCCACCGGCAGCGCGTCGTAAAGCGGCGCCTCCTGCGGCTCGGTGAAGACGCCGCGCACGGGCGCGTCGAGGAAGGCGGGAGCCTTGGACGCGAGGTTGGCGGCGCGCTTGTAGAGCGCCATCAGGTCGGCGAACTCGGCGCGCTCGACCAGCACGCTCAACAGCACGGCACGCCGGCCCGCGCCGAGCGGCGTGGCGCTGCCCTGAACGGCAGCCCTCACGACAGGCACGCTGTAGCCGTGGTCGACCAGCAACGCCTCGACCCGGTCCCACAGGAACTCGACGACCTCGGCCTGCGTCTCGCCTGAGACCGTCACATCGGAGTCCCGGTAGGCGGAAGCGGCTGCCTCGACTATCAACGCCAACGGCGCCGTCCAGCCACGCGCGGAGACGATCCGCGCCACGGCCAGCGCGTCGCGGCGCAGCGCGAACGGATCCGCCGAACCGGAAGGCTTCTTACCTATCGCGAAGAAGCCGACGAGCTTGTCGATACGGTCGGCCACCGAGATCGCCGCTCCCACCGCTGAAACCGGCAGCTCGCCGCCCTGACCGCGCGGCAGCACGCCGTCCCGCAGGGCGTCCGCGACGCCCTCGGGCAAGCCCTCGGCCAGCGCGTAGGCGCGCGCCATCGTGCCCTCGAGCTCCGGGAACTCGAACACCATCTCCGACGCGAGGTCGGCGCGGAACAGCGGCATGGCGCGCTCCAGCACCTCGCGCTCGCCGTCACTCAGCTCCAAGGCGTCGGCCAACGAAGCCGCGCCGAGCCCGACGCGAGCCACCTTGTCGGCCATGCTCCCGAGGTCGCGCTGGAACGCGATCCCCGACAGCGCCCAGGCGTGCTGCGAGAGGCTCTTGCTCCGATCCGAGCGCCAGAAGAAGCCGGCGTCGTAAAGGCGGCCGGCCAACACGCGCTCGTAGTTCGCGCGCACCACCGACTCCTCGCTGACCGCGTTGTTGGCCACGGCCACGAAGTGCCGCGCCAGCTTGCCGGCGGCGTCGCGCGTCGGGAAGTAGCGCTGGTGCTTGATCATCACCGTGCTGAGCACCTCTTCTGGCAGCTCCAAGTACGACTCCTCGAACGAGCCGAGGATCGGGAACGGCCACTCGATGAGGTTGGCGACCTCGCTCAGCAACGCTTCGTCGCGCAGCGGCGTCAGCGCGGACGCACCAGCAACCTCGGCCACCGCCGCCGCGACCTGCTCGCGTCGTGCGGCGCGGTCGGCGCTGACCTTCGCGCCCAGCAGCGCTGGTAGGTACTCGGACGGTGAACCGACCACGACCGGCCCCGGCGCCAGGAACCGGTGCCCGTACGACACCTCGCCCGACTCCACCCCAGCGGCCGAGAACCGCAGCGCCTCGCCACCGAAGCGCGCCAGCAGCCACGCGACCGGACGCACGAAGGCGGTAAGCTCGTCAGCCCAACGCATCTTGCGAGGGGCCGGGAGGTCCGCGACGATCGCAGCCAGCAGCGGCCCGAGCACGTCGCCGGCGGCCTCGCCCCCGACCTCGACCACCGCGTACACGTAGGGCCCACGCTCGGTCTCGCGCACCTCGAGAGTGGACGCGTCCACGCCGTTGGCGGTGGCGAAGGCCGTCGCGGCGCGGGTCGGTGCGCCGGCCGCGTCGAACGCCACCGCTGCGCTAGGCCCACGCCTAGCTTCCACGGACCGTGCGCTCACCTCAGGGACGCCGAACGCCACGACAGCCAACCGCCGCGGTGTCCCGTAGCCAACGACAGAAGCCGGCGCGAACCCGACGGTGGACAGCCGCTCCGACACCAGCGCGGCGAGCGCATCGGCACCCTCGTCCACGTACCAGTTCGGCAACTCTTCGGTGCCGATCTCGAACAGCAGGTCGCGAGCGGAGCTCATCGCGGGCCCCCTGTATCGGTCCCGGCGGCGAGGTAAGCCTTGGCGCTCGCCTCTGCCAGCCGCCTCACGCGCTGCACGTAGGCCTGCCGTTCGGTGTGCGACAAAGCTCCGCGCGCGTCGAGCAGGTTGAACGCATGCGAGCAGCGCAGCACGAACTCGTATGCCGGGTAGACGAGCTCCAGGTCCAAGAGCCGCTTCGCCTCCTGCTCGAACTTGTCGAACAAGAGCCGCTGCAACTCGGGATCGGAGGCCTCGAAGTTGTAACGCGAGTGTTGGATCTCGAAGTCGCGGCGCAGCTTGCCGAGGGTCACACCGGGCGCCACCTGTATGTCCATGCCGTGCTCGGCGCCCTGTAGGTACATCGCCAGGCGCTCGAGGCCGTAGGTCAGCTCGACCGACACCGGCCGGCACTCGATCCCGCCCACCTGCTGGAAGTAGGTGAACTGGGTGATCTCCATGCCGTCGAGCCACACTTCCCAACCGAGACCCCAGGCGCCGAGCGTCGGCGACTCCCAGTTGTCCTCGACGAACCTGATGTCGTGGTCCTCCGGCCTGATGCCTATGCCGTAGAGCGACTCCAGGTAGACCTGCTGCACGTCCTTGGGCGAGGGCTTGAGCAGCACCTGATACTGGTAGAAGTACTGGAAGCGGTAGGGGTTGTCGGCGTAGCGCCCGTCGGCGGGGCGGCGGCTCGGCGCGATGCCCGCGACCGACCACGGCTCGGTCCCCAGCGATCTGAAGAAGGTGGTCGGGTAGAAGGTGCCGGCACCGACCTCGGTGTCGTGCGGCTGACCTATCACGCAGCCGCGCTCGGACCAGAAGCGGTCGAGACTGAAGAGCATCTCTTGTAGCAGCATGTGCTTCCTTAGGGCGAGAGTGAAACGACGCTCAATGCCTGGGACGCTCGGCGTAACCAATGTCGTGCCCGGTTTCGCGTCAGGCGGGTACTATAGCACCATGCCCACGCGGCGCCCGACCCGCTCTACCGCCATCCCTGCCTCGCGCAGCGAGGGGGCTCGCCTGTGAACCGTTACGACGATCGCGCCAGGCTGGTGTTCCACTTCGCGCGCGAGGAGAGCAGCAAGCTCGGCCACGTGATGATCGGACCCGAGCACCTGCTGCTCGGCCTCATGCGCGAGGGTGGCACCGCCAGCAAGCTGCTGACCGAGTTCGGCGCCTCGCTCGAGGTGTTCCGCGCCCAGGTCGAGCAGATGGTCGGCCGCGGCGACGGTCTCCCCCGCAACGAATCGGCCAGCATCACCCCCCGCGCGCGCCGCGTCATGGAGCTCGCCGGCTCCGAGGCCCGCAGCCTCGGCAGCAACGTGATCGCCACCGAGCACATCCTCCTCGGCATCATCCGCGAGGGCGACGGCGTCGCCTACCGCGTCCTGCACGAGCTCACCAGGGACGTCGACACCGTCAGGTGGCGCATCATGGCCGCCGCCGACCCGAAGAACCAGACCGAGACCGCCAACACGCCGTTCTTAGACGAGTACGCCAGGGACCTGACGCGCGAGGCTCGCGAAGGCAAGCTCGACCCCGTCATCGGCCGCACCGAGGAGATCCGCCGCGTCATCCAGATCCTCTCGCGTCGCACCAAGAACAACCCGGTGCTGATCGGCGAGCCTGGCGTCGGCAAGACCGCGATCGTCGAGGGGCTCTCGCAGGCGATCGTCGAAGGCCGCGTGCCGCCGAACCTCGCCAACGTGCGGGTGCTCTCGATCGACCTCAGCAACGTCGTGGCCGGCACCAAGTACCGCGGCGAGTTCGAGGAGCGCCTGCGCCAGATCATCGAGGAGCTGCGCAACTCGCGCGTCGTCGCCTTCATCGACGAGCTGCACACCCTGGTCGGCGCCGGCGGCGCGGAAGGCACCCTCGACGCCGCCAACATCCTCAAGCCGCCCCTGTCGCGCGGCGAGGTGCAGGTCATCGGCGCCACCACCACCGGCGAGTACCACCGCTACATCGAGAAGGACGCCGCCCTAGAGCGGCGCTTCCAGCCCGTCATCGTGCTCGAGCCGAGCCCAGCCGAGTCCTTGCAGATCCTCGTCGGCCTGCGCGAGAAGTACGAGGCGCATCACGGCGTCGTCATCCCGCGCGAGATGCTCGAGATGGCGGTCCGTTACGGCGAGCGCAGCCTGCCCGGCCGCAACTTCCCCGACAAGGCGATCGACCTCATAGATGAGGCCGCCTCGCGCACCAGGCTCAACAAGTCGCTCGGCTTCCCGGTGGTCGAGGAACCCGATGGCACGCCCGTCGTCAGCCGCGAGGACATCGAAGCTGTCGTCGACTCCTGGGGCGGCATCTACGTCGACGAGCGCGACGACAGCAAGCTCGCCGGCATCGAGGAGAGCCTGCAACGCTCGGTCGTCGGCCAGGAGCGCGCCATCAAGGCGCTGGCCGCTGCGCTCAGGCGCGCGCGCGTCGGCCTCGGCGGCCGCACCCGCGTCGCCGCCTCGTTCCTGTTCGTCGGACCATCCGGCATCGGCAAGACCTTCCTCGCCAAGCAGCTCGCGGTCGAGCTGTTCGGCAGCGAGCGCTCGCTGGTGCGGATCGACATGAGCGAGTTCCAGGAGTCGCACTCGCTGAGCAAGCTCATCGGCGCCCCTCCCGGCTACGTCGGGCACGAGCAGGGCGGGCGCCTCACCGAAGCCGTCAGGCGCCAGCCGTTCAGCGTGGTCCTGCTCGACGAGGTCGAGAAGGCTCACCCCGACATCTACAACACCTTCCTGCAGGTCCTCGACGACGGCCGCCTCACCGACGGTCTCGGCCGCACCGTCGACTTCCGCCGCGTGATCCTGATCATGACCAGCAACACCGGCTACAACAAAGGCGCCACCGTCGGCTTCCAGGCCGGCGGGACCCAGGATACGGAGCTCAAGGGCATCTTCAGCCCCGAGTTCCTCGACCGCCTCGACGAGGTGATCGTCTTCGACGTCTTCGAGCGCGAGGACGTCCTGGTCATCGCCGGACAGATGCTCGACGACATCCAGCGCGAACTCGCCGGCCGCGGCATCCAGGTGACGTTCTCCGCCGAGGTCGCGGGCTTCCTGGTCGAGCAGCTCCCGCGCGGCGAGAGCGCGCGCCCTTTGAGGGGCGTGATCCGCGAGCACATCGAGGACCCCCTCTCCACCGAGATCCTCACCCACGGCTCACAGGAGCCGGTGCTCGTCACGATCGAAGGCGGCAAGGCCGTCTTCGCGCGGCCAGTCCCGATCCTGTAACCCCAGGCCTCAACCTAGAACCACCCGGCAGATGCCGAACCGGACACGCTTGCTCGCCCCTTTAGGCGCTACGCTTGCACCCATGCATGCGGCCGAGGTGCGCGCCTAGATGGCTCGCACAGTGACCGACCACGTCTGTTCCTCGTGCGGGGCGGTGAGCCCGGTCGCGATGGGCCGCTGCCCGCGCTGCGGCGCCTGGGGCACCCTCGAGCCGCGCGTCAGCGTGCCGGCAGGCGCCGGCCCCAAAGCCGCCGCATCGCACGCGCCGCTCGAGCTGGTCGACATCGCCGACGTCGCCGACGCGCGCCTGACGCGCCGCAGCTCCGGCGAGCCCGAGGTGGACCGCGTCCTCGGTGGCGGCTGGGTGGCCGGCTCGGCCGTGCTGCTCGCCGGCGAACCCGGTATCGGCAAGTCGACGCTGCTGTTGCAGCTCGCCCGCAACATCGCCGGCCCCGCCGGTACCGGTGGCGCCGTGCTGTACGTCGCCGGCGAGGAGTCGACGGCGCAGGTGCGCCTGCGCGCCGAACGGCTCGGCGTCACCTCCGGCCTGACCCTGACACGCGAGACCGATGCCAGACGCATCGCGGCCCACCTGCGCTCCAGCGCACCCGAGCTGGTGATCGTCGACTCGATCCAGACGCTCACCGCCGAGGACGGAGCCGTCGCAGGCAGCCTGACCCAGGTGAGAGACGGCACCGCCGCCCTGGTGGAGGCCGCCAAGGAGTCGGGCAGCACGCTGGTGCTGATCGGGCACGTTACCAAGCAGGGCTCGATCGCGGGACCCAAGGTCATCGAGCACGTGGTCGACGCCACCATCGCCCTCGAATCCGCCGCCGGCATGCGCGTGCTGCGCGCCATGAAGAACCGCTTCGGCCCCAGCGGCGAGGTCGGCGTCTTCGAGATGACGGACGCCGGCATGCAGGCCGTCGAGAACCCTTCGCAGGCGTTCCTGGCCGAGAAGCCGCACGGCGTGCCCGGTTCGGTGGTGGTCGCCGCGCTCGAGGGTCAGCGGCCGCTGCTGCTCGAGGTGCAGGCGCTGGCGTCAAAGAGCCCGTACCCGAGCCCGCGCCGCGTGGTGCAGGGGCTCGATTCTCGCAGGGTCGACGTCGTGCTCGCCGTGCTCGAGCGCCGCCTCGGGCTGCCGCTCGACGGGCTCGACCTCTTCGTCAACGTAGCCGGAGGCCTGCGTCTGACGGATCGCGGCGCCGACCTCGGCGTCGCTGTCGCCGTCTACTCGGCCGTCACCAACCGTCCGGTGCCCGAAGACACGGCGCTGGTCGGCGAGGTCGGTCTGGCGGGAGAGCTGAGAAGCGTCGGCCAGCTAGGTCGCCGCCTCGAAGAGGTGCGCAGGGCTGGTCTCGTGACCCTCATCGGACCGAAGTCGCGCGAGCTGGAGCGTGGTGCGTCGAGCCTCGCCAAAGCGCTCGAGCTGGTGTGGGCCGCCGCACCTGCCGCTGTCGGCGGTCGAGCATGAGCAGCTCGGCACCCAGCCCCAAGCCTGACGCGCACATCGTGTTCGGCACTGTGCTGGCCCGCACGCTGCTGAGCGCCGCCGGCGGCGTCGCCGGCTACCTGGTCGGGATGCTGCTGGTCAACCGCGGCGTGCTGAGCGGGCCGAACAACCTGCTGTTCATCTCGATCGTCGGACTGCTCGCCTCCTACCTGCTCTCCGCCCCACTGGCTGCCCGGGCCGGCCGGCTCTGGCAGCGCTTCATGCGGCGCGCCAACCGCATCCAGCCCGACGTCGTGGTCGCCGCCGGGGCTGGCGCCACCGTCGGCTTGCTGATCACGATCCTCATCAACAACGTCATGGCCTCCATGCCCGGCTTCACCTGGTACTGGTCGCAGCTGATCGCGCTGGTCCTGGTGGTAGGGATCGCCGGGTTCGCGGTCGCCAACCGGCGGCAGTTGCGCATCCCCGGCACCCCGCCGCGCCCGGTGCCGCCCGTCAGCGCCGTGTCGGACAAGGTGGTCGACACCTCGGCGATAATCGACGGCCGCATCGTGGACGTCATCGACGCCAACTTCATGGAGGGCAAGCTCCTGCTGCCGCAGTTCGTGCTCGCCGAGCTACAGCGCATCGCCGACTCCGACGACCCGCTCAGGCGCCAGCGCGGCCGGCGCGGACTCGAGGTCCTCGACCGCATCGCCGAGCACCCACGAGCCCGCACGCAAGTCATCCACGACGACACCGGCGCGCCCATGCCGGTCGACGACAAGCTGATCGACATCTGCCGCCGGCACGGTCACGACCTGATCACCACCGACTACAACCTCAGCCGCGTCGCCGCGCTGCAAGGCGTCAGGGTCCTCAACCTGCACCAGCTCGCCAGCGCGCTCAAGGCGACCTACATGCCCGGCGAGCGCTTGGCGCTCAACATCGTCCGCATGGGCAGGGAGCCCGGTCAGGGCCTCGCCTACCTCGAGGACGGCACGATGGTCGTGGTCGAGGACGCGGCCGATAGGGTAGGCAGTACTCTCGATACCGTCGTCACATCCAGCCTGCAGACGAACATGGGGCGGATGATCTTCGCGCGGCCCACCGGCAACGATCACGGCTGAGCTGTGTGTACTGCGCCGCAATCACCTCGTTGTTCCCCGAGGGATGGCCTAGGATGAGTTGCGCTCGGCTCCGCCACTACCTCCTCGCCTCACTCCTCACCGCGTGGCTGCTGACGGGCGCCGCGGCGTTGGCGCAGCCGATGATCGAGCCTGCGCCCCTCGAGTGCCTCCACGTCGGCAATGGCACGTCGTACGACGTCGGTCCCGGTCGGCTGTTCGATGCCATCGGCGCAGTCCCGTGGGAGACCTTGGCAGCCGGCGACACGGTCCGCATCCACTGGCGTCCTGAGCCGTACCGC
The DNA here is from genome assembly GCA_964392895.1 of uncultured bacterium. GTDB lineage: Bacteria > Deinococcota > Deinococci > Deinococcales > Trueperaceae > CAYMRL01. Next base: position 458,304 of record CAYMRL010000001.1, on the reverse strand, counting down.
GAGAAGGTCTTGCTGCGCGGTCAGGGCAGCGCCCAGCAACCGATCACGATCTGTGGCGTTGCAGGCCCCAACGGCGAGCTGCCCGTCATCGACGGCGAGAACGCCACCACGCGTCCGGGCATGGGCTACAGCGGGCAGGGCACGCAGACGCGGGGACTGATCCACGTCGCACCGGGCGGTGACGACCCATGGGGTTACAAGCCGTCGCACATCGTCGTGCAAGGTCTGCATCTAACGGGCGCCTTCCACGAGCACAGCTTCACCAACTCGGCCGGCGTCGTGGCCGCGTACACCCCTAACGCCGCAGGCATCTTCGTCGAACGCGGCGAGCACATCACCGTGCGCGGGGTGCTGATCACCGGCAACGGCAACGGCTTCTTCGTGGCCTCGGGCGACAGCGAGGAGGTGCGCTCGCGCGCGATCACGCTCGAGTACTCGGCGCTCTACGACAACGGCACCGTCACGACCGGCGCCGACCGTCACCACAACATCTACACCGAGTCAGAGGGGATGCTGTTCCAGTTCAACTACATCGGCCCGCTGCGCTCCGGCTCTGGCGGCTCGGCCCTCAAGGACCGGTCCGTGGGTACCGTGGTCCGCTACAACTGGATCGAAGGCGGCGCACGCACCCTCGACCTGGTCGACGCCGAGGACAGCTGGCGCCTCGCCACACCGCTGAGCGTCTACCGCGAGACCTTCGTCTACGGCAACGTGATAGTAAACGGGCCAGCCGGCCCGACCAACATGATCCATTACGGCGGCGACAGCGGCATGCCCGAGCGTTACCGCAAGGGGACGCTGCACTTCTTCCACAACACTGTCGTCATCACCTCCGACCAGTCCGAGCGCTGGCGCGTCGTGCTGTTCGACGTCGAGACGGAGGACGAGACCGTCCATGCTCGCAACAACATCGTCTTCCTCGCGAGCGCGACAGCCGGAGCGCAGCCGAGCAACCTCTCGTGGCTGCGCACCGCCGGCCTGCTTACCCTAGGCGTCAACTGGGCTCCGGCCGGCATGGCCGAGTTCCGTGATGGCGTCGAAACGACCGGGAGCGTCGACGGCCTCGAGAACCTGCGGTCCGGCGACGACCCCGGGTTCCGGAGCGCCGCCACCGGCGACTTCCAGCTCAGGCCTGGCGGCGCGACGATCGACAGCGCTCAGGAGCTGCATCCGGCCGTCGTGGCGGCGGGCCACACGGTCGAGTACGAGTACCTGCATCCTGCCAGTGGCACGCTGCGCACATATAGAGGTCAACCCGACCTCGGAGCGTTCGAGTCTCGAGACCTCGGTGGCGTGGCGCCGGGAACGCGAGTCGATCTGACGACCAACGGACCGGCGCCGCTGCTTGCCCAGGCGAGGCTACCCTTCGGTCCGACCTCCGACAACGGAGCAGCGTACGCGTGTACCGGCGTAGGCGGCGCGGTCGGCACGGGACCCGCCGTCTTGTGCGTGAGCTCCTCGGCTAGCTCTGGCGGTGACGGCAGCGCTGCCTCGCCCTTCGACACGATCAACACGGCCATCGCGGCCGCGCGAGCCGGTGACATCGTCCAGGTGGCGGCCGGCACCTACCGCGAGAACGTCGCGCTCGGCGAGTACCTCGAGATGTCGCCGACGCACCTTACGCTGCTCGGTGGCTTCGATCCGACCGACTTCGCCGTCAGAGACGCTGGCGTCTTTCTAACCACCATCAATGGCGGTTTCCAGAACCCCGGGGTTCGACTGCACGTCTGGTCGGACGGCACCACGGTGCTCGACGGGTTCACCATCACGCGCGGTCGCGGTCTGGGTCGTGACTGGGAGGACGGTTACGGCGCCGGCGGTGGCATCCACATCCACTACATGGGCAACGGCGAGGTGATCGTCTCCAACAACGTCGTCTACGACAACGAGTCCGCCGAGTACGACTCCTACGAGGTCGAGACGCGCGGCGGCGGCATCCACGTCAACTTCGAGGACTGGGAGGGCGATTCGGTCGGCAACGTGCGCCTTGAGCACAACATCGTTAGGGGCAACCGCGCCAACCGCGGCGCCGGCATCAACGTCAGAGGGCCGCGCGCGACGATCATCGGCAACCTCGTCGAGGACAACGTCGGCCACGGCGACCACGGCGGAGGCATCTACATCTCCACCGCTAGCACCATCGTGGAGCGCAACGTGGTCAGGGGCAACAGCATCGGCGCGACCTACGGCTACGGCTGGGGCGGCGGGATACTGATCGCAGCAGCCTCGGCCGACCTCAACGGCAACGTCATCACCGGCAACTACGCCCCCACCATCGGCTCGGGGATCTTCTGGGACGAGGGAGCGACAGGCACCATGCATGGCGACCTCATATACGCCAACGTCTGTCCTGCCGACGCTCGCTCGGGCGCAGCCATCTACGTCGACGGCGGCGAGGGACCCTCGCACGTGACCGTCGTGGGCGCGATCATCGCCGACCACGTCTGCCCCGACTCGACGGGCGGTGTCATCTACGTGCAGGCCGACTCGACCATCACCATCCGCGACTCGATCATCTGGGGCAACACCCACGAGTTCACCGACGACGAGGGAGGGAGTCACACGATCACTGGCTCGGTGACGGCCGAACCGGGCGAGGGCAACGTCCTCACCGACCCGCTGTTCACCGATCCGGCGGCTGGCGACTATCGCCCGCGCTCTGATAGGATCGTGTTCCCTGGTAGCCAGGGGCCTTAGCTCAGCTGGGAGAGCGTTCGCTTTGCAAGCGAAATGTCGCCGGTTCGAGTCCGGCAGGCTCCACCAGAGCCTCCTCGCCAGAACGCTCGACATCTACGGGGTGTCGAGCGTTCTCGCTAGCTAGAACGGAGACATCCCATGAAGACGACCTTCCGCACCACGCTGTGGGCAAGTGGCAACAACGTCGGCATCGTCGTACCGGAGGAGATCGTGCTCGGCTTCAACAGGGGCAAGCGCGTGCCGGTCGTCGTCACCATCGACGGCAGCTACTCCTACAGGAACACGATCACCTCGATGGGCGGGCAGTTCTTGATCTCGTTCAACTCGGAGACCCGCAAGGCCACGGGCCGCGGCGGCGGTGACGAGGTCGAGGTCACGCTCGAGCTCGACGACAAGCCCCGCACCATCGAGCCGCCCGCCGAGCTCGCAGCCGCGCTGGCCGAGAACCCGGAGGCCGCCAAGGCCTGGGCGGCGTTGTCGTACAGCAACCAGCGGGCGCACGCCGAATCGATAGCCGGCGCCAAGACCGACGAGACCAGGCAGCGGCGCATCGCCAAGACCCTCGAAGCGTTGACCAAGAGCTGAGTGTTAGGTCTACCACGGGGCATTTGTCCCGAAATCGCGATTCGGTAGCTTGTGATACATTGGCGGGAGTTTTTCAGGGTGGTCGGGCACCCGGCTTTTTCACGTCTCAGCGCGGGTTCCCGACTGATTCACTAGGGATTCGAGGAGGTCGACCAAAGAGTCATGAGCAGCTTCATGCCGGGCCGCCAACCGACGCCTTCCAACTGCGCAGCGGCTGGCCCAGGGGTGTCGCGGCGCTGCGGTTCACGGTCAGCTAGGTCTGCCGAGAGGACGACCGACTGATGCCGCAGCTCTACCCACCGAACGCGAACGCCTTCGTCACCTACTCGATCTGGGCCGGCGGCGTCTTCGTCGTTCTCCTGGTCGCCTCTCTCACCTTCTTCGCGCGCACCACGAACAACCAGGTCGGCGTTCCCGTCGAGCAGCCAGTCGACTTCCCCCACAACCTCCACGTGGCGCAAGTCGGCCTCGACTGCCGCTACTGCCACACGACGGTGGAGACCTCCAACACGGCCTCGTTCCCCTCCACCGAGACCTGCATGTCGTGCCACTCGCAGCTGCGCGTCGACACCCCGCAGCTCCAGGCAGTCTTCCAGAGCTGGCAGAACGACACGCCGATCGTCTGGAACAAGGTCCACGAGCTGGCTGACTACGTCTTCTTCGACCACAGCGCCCACGTCAACAACGGCGTCGGCTGCTCGACCTGTCACGGGGCCGTCGACCAGATGACCGGTATGTGGAAGAACGAGGCGATGACGATGGGCTGGTGCCTCGAGTGCCACCGCAACCCTGAGTCGTTCCTACGGCCGAGGAGCGAGGTCCTCAACATGTCCTATTCGTTCCCGTCCGACCCGAAGCTGCAAGCACTCCTCGGCGCTGAGCTAGTCGAGGCCTACCACATAGACACGGACAAGCTCATCCAGTGCTCGACGTGCCACCGATGAACGAGAACCGTATAGACATCACAGAACTCAGAGCCAAGCTCGAAGGAGCCAGCGGGCCCGCCTACTGGCGCGGGCTCGATCAGCTCGCCGACACCGAGGAGTTCCGCGAGTTCCTGCACAAGGAGTTCCCGCGGCAGGCCGCTCCGCTCGACAACGGCCTGGAGCGCCGCGACTTCATCAAGCTGCTCGGCGCCAGCATGGCCCTGGCCGGCCTCGCCGCCTGCGCCAGGCCGCCCCTAGCGCGCGAAGAGGTGGTGCCTTACGTCAGGCAGCCGGCCGAGATCACTCCCGGCAAGCCGCTCTTCTTCGCCACGGCAGTCACCTACGGCGGCTTCGCCGAGGGCGTGCTTGCCGAGAGCCATCAGGGCCGCCCGACCAAGCTCGAAGGCAACCCCGACCACCCGGCCAGCCTCGGCTCTACCGCCGCGCAGACGCAGGCTCAGGTCCTCGCCCTCTACGACCCGGATCGCTCGCGCGAGGTGCTCGCAGGCGGTCAGCCGCGCATCTGGGAGGACTTCACCGCTGCCCTCGGCAACGCCATCGCCGAGCTGGGAGCCGGCGGTCAGGGCCTGGCGATCCTCACCGAGAACGTCACCTCCCCCACCCTCGCCAGCCAGCTCAACGCCATCCTGCTGCAGTACCCGGCGGCCAGGTGGTACCAGTACGACACCCTGCATCCCGACAACGTCGTCGCCGGTGCGCGCGCCGCCTTCGGCACCGAGGTGCTCCCGGTCTTCGATCTCGCCAACGCTGACGTCATCGTCTCGCTCGACGCAGACTTCCTCGACGCCGGGCCGGCGCGCCTCGCCAACGCTCGTGCGTTCGGCGCCAAGCGCCGCGTGCTGACCGCGTCGGCCGAGATGAACCGCGTCTACCAGCTCGAGACCACGCCGAGCGTAACGGGTACCCTCGCCGACCACCGCGTCGCCCTCAAGCCCTCGGATGTGGCGCAGGCGGCCGCGGCCATCGCCGCCGAGCTCGGTGTCGCAGCGCCGGCCGCGAGCCGGCCCGCCGCGCTCAGCGCCGACGTGTTCGCGGCGCTCATCGCCGACTTGAGCGCCAACCGCGGTTCGAGCCTGGTCATGGCCGGCCAGACCCAGCCGCCGGCGGTTCACGCGCTCGCCCACGCGATCAACGAGGCACTCGGCAACGTCGGCAGCACGGTTCGCTACGTCGCCAACCCGTCTGCGCGTCCCGCCATCCACGCCGAAGAGCTCTCAGAGCTGACGAGCGCGATGCGCGACGGCTCGGTCACCAGCCTGATCGTGCTCGGCGGCAACCCCGTCTTCACCGCGCCGAGCCATCTGCAGTTCTCGGCGGCCATGCGCGGCCTGAGGTTCAGCGCGCACCTCGGGCTCTACTTCGACGAGACCGCGTCCGTGGCGCAGTGGCACGTGCCGAAGACGCACTTCCTGGAAGCCTGGTCGGACGCGAGAGCGTTCGACGGCACCACGACGATAACGCAGCCCCTGATTCTGCCGTTCTACAGCGGCAAGAGCGAGCACGAGATGCTCGCTGCCGTAAGCGGGAACGCCAACGCCAGCGGCTACGACATCGTCAGGGCGCACTGGCGCGAGCGCGTCACCGGCTCCTTCGACGACTTCTGGCGCGAGAGCGTCTATCGCGGCGTCATCGCCGGCTCCGCCTCCCCGACGCTGTCCGTCAGCGCGAGCGCAGCCGACCTCGAGCTGCCGGCGGGCGCCGCGCTCGAGATGCACCTGGTCTTCGACTCCGCGCTCGCCGACGGCCGGTTCGCCAACAACGGCTGGCTCCTCGAGCTGCCCAAGCCGATCACCAAGCTGTCGTGGGACAACGCCGCGCTGCTGGCTCCGGCCACGGCGGAGTCCCTGGCGGTCACCACCGGCGACGTGATCACGCTCAACGCCGACGGCCGCAGCATCGAAGCGCCGGTCTGGGTGCAGCCCGGTCAGGCGGCGGGCGCCATCACCATCGCTCTCGGCTTCGGCCGCAGCGCCGCCGGCACCGTCGGCAACGGCGTCGGCGTCAACGCTTTCCCGCTGATGGCCGACGGCGTCACCTTCTCGGGCGCCGTCACCGCAGCCCGCACCGGTCGTCGCCATCAGCTCGTCACGACCCAGTCGCACCAGAACCTCGAAGGCACCGGCGAGGCGCGCTTCATCGTCCGCGCCGGCACCCTGGCAGACTTCAAGGCTCACCCCGACCACCCCGAGTTCGCGCACCCGGTCGCGCACCACTCCGCCGACCTGATGCCCGACTTCGAGTACAAGGGCTACAAGTGGGGCATGGTCATCGACCAGACCGTCTGCACCGGCTGCAACGCCTGCGTGGTCGCCTGTCAGGCCGAGAACAACATCCCGATCGTCGGCAAGGAGCAGGTGGCGCGCGGCCGCGAGATGCACTGGATCCGCGTCGACTCCTACTTCTCAGGCGGCATCGACGACCCGACGTTCTTCAGCCAACCGATGCCGTGCCAGCAGTGCGAGAAGGCTCCCTGCGAGCCCGTCTGCCCGGTCGGCGCGACCGTCCACGACTCCGAGGGTCTCAACGTGATGGTCTACAACCGCTGCGTCGGCACCCGCTACTGCTCGAACAACTGCCCCTACAAGGTGCGCCGCTACAACTGGCTGCAGTTCGCCGAGCTCGACACCGGCGCCACCGAGCTGTCGCTCGCCAACAACCCCGACGTCACCGTCCGCAGCCGCGGCGTGATGGAGAAGTGCACCTACTGCACGCAGCGCATCTCGCGCGCCCGCATCGAGGCCTCCAACGAGCGTCGCGACATCCGCGACGGCGAGGTCGTCACCGCCTGCCAGTCGGCCTGCCCGACCCAGGCGATCTACTTCGGCGACCTCAACGACCCTGCCAGCACCATCAACAGGGCCAAGGCCTCGCCGATCAACTACCACATGCTCGAGGAGCTTCAGACCTTCCCGCGCACCACCTACCTCGCCAAGATCACCAACCCCAATCCCAGCCTCGCGGATAGGAGGAGCTGATGGCTGTCTCCTCGCTGAAACCGCAGATCACCGAGACCAACCTCGTGATGGGCAAGGGCCAGACTTACGGGTCGGTTGACGACGTCGTCCTGTCGCCCGTGCTGGCCGGCCCGTGGCAGACGCCGCGCTGGTGGTGGATCGGCTTCGGCATCTCCGCCAGCGTCCTCGGGGTCTACCTCATCTCCGTCGTCAAGCTGCTCACGACCGGTATCGGCATCTGGGGGAACAACATCCCCGTCGGCTGGGCGATGGACATCATCAACTTCGTGTGGTGGATCGGCATCGGCCACGCCGGCACGCTGATCTCTGCCGCGCTGCTGCTCTTCCGGCAGCCGTGGCGCACGACGGTCAACCGCTTCGCCGAGGCGATGACGATCTTCGCCGTCGTCTGCGCCGGTCTCTACCCCATCCTCCACCTCGGCCGCCCGTGGGTCTTCTACTGGCTGCTGCCCTACCCGAACACCTACGGGCTGTTCCCGCAGTTCCGCAGCCCGCTCGACTGGGACCTGTTCGCGATCAGCACCTACGCCAGCGTCTCGGTGTTGTTCTGGTTCATCGGCCTGATCCCCGACCTGGCCGCCCTGCGCGACCGCTCGCCGACCAAGGTCCAGAAGTTCGTCTACTCGCTGCTCGCGCTCGGTTGGAACGGCTCGACCAAAGCCTGGCAGCGCTACCAGCGCGCCTACCTGCTGCTCGCCGCGCTCAGCTTCCCGCTGGTGCTCAGCGTTCACAGCACGATCGCCATGGACTTCGCTGTCGGCCAGGTCCCCGGCTGGAACAACACGATCATGCCGCCGTACTTCGTCGCTGGGGCCGTGTTCGCGGGCTTCGCGATGGTGCTGATCCTCGCTATCCCGCTGCGCAGGGCGTTCGGGCTGCAGAAGCTCATCACCATGCGGCACCTTGACAACTCGGCGAAGCTGATGCTCGGCACCGGCATGATCGTCGTCTATGGCTACTTCATCGAGGTGTTCACCGCCTGGTACAGCGGCGTCGAGTTCGAGCGCTTCATGATCTGGAGCCGCATGTTCGGGGATCACGCGATCTTCTTCTGGGCGCTGATCTTCTGCAACCTCGTCGCGATACAGCCGCTCTGGTTCAGGAAGGTCAGGCAGAGTCCTCTGTGGCTCTTCGTGATCTCTCTCATCGTCAGCGTCGGGATGTGGCTCGAACGGTTCGTGATCATCGCCGTGTCGCTGACCAAGGACTTCCTGCTCTCGTCCTGGGCCGACTACATCTCGACCTTCTGGGACTGGTCGATGTTCATCGGCAGCCTCGGCCTGTTCTCGACACTGTTCTTCGTGTTCATCCGCCTGCTGCCCTCGATAGCCACGGCCGAGACCAAGGAGACGCTCCACCATGTCGAGCACCACGGAGCCGACGCCTTCGAGCAGATCCGCGAGGAGTACTACGCTGGGGGTAAGGCATGAGCAGCCTTAGCGTTGGCGCGGGCACGGCGAGCCAAGACGTCTACGGGCTGGCCGCGCAGTTCGGCAGCGTCGAAGAGGTCAAGGCGGCCGCCGAACGCATCCGCGACGCCGGCTACACCCGCACCGACGGTTACACGCCCTTCCCCGTCGAGGGCCTCGACGACGCCTTGGGCATGAAGGAGACGCGGCTCGGTTGGGTGGTGCTGACGGTCGCCATCGGCGGCGGCCTGGCGGGGTTCTTCATGCAGTGGTGGTCGAACGGCTTCTACTACCCGCTCAACATCGGCAGCCGCCCGCTGAACAGCTGGCCGAACTTCATCGTGATCATGTACGAGATGACGATCCTGTCGGCCGCGTTCACCGCCGGCCTGTTCATGATCTTCCGCAACGGCCTGCCGCGGCCGTACCACTCGATCTTCAACACGCCCAACTTCGAGCGCGCCTCGCGCGACAAGTTCTTCATCTGCATCGAGAGCCGCGACCCAAACTTCGACCTCGTCGAGACGCGCGCCTTCCTCGAGAGCCTCGGCCCCGAATCAGTGGCGGAGGTGGAGAAGTGAGCGCGCCCTCCAAGACGCCCTCGCTGACCTCGCGCCTCAAGGCGGCGCTGGCACTGGTGCTGGTGGTGCTGCTGTGGACGGGTTGCGGTCGCAACATGTTCGATCAGCCGCGCGCCGACGCGTTCAAGTCGAGCGAGTTCTTCGAGGACGGCAGCGCCATGCGCACCCTGGTGCCGGGCACCGTCTCGCGCGAGTTCGGCGGCCTCGACCCCGCCTACCTGACCGGCATGAACGCCAGCGGCATGGTCAGCGAGATGCCGTACCCGCTCGACCTCGACGTGCTCTACCGCGGCCAGGAGCGCTACAACATCTACTGCTCGCCCTGCCACAACTACAACGGCGACGGCCTCGGCGCGACGGTGTTGCGCGGCTTCCCGCAGCCGGTCTCGTTCACTTCCACCGACAGGCTGCTCGACGCACCGGTCGGCTACTACTTCACCGCGATGACCAACGGCTTCGGCCGCATGCTCAGCTACGCCTCGCGCATCCCCGTCGAGGACCGCTGGGCGATCGCGGCGTACGTCAAGGCTCTGCAGTTGAGCCAGAACGCCTCGCCCGCCGACGTGCCAGCCGCCGAGTTGCACCAACTCTTGAACACGGAGGCAGGCAGATGAGCGCCCTGCAGTTCGAGCCGCCCGACACCTCGCGTCTGCAGACCGGCGCGTTGGCCGTAGGCGCCATCGCTCTGGTCGGGGCGGCGGTGCTCGGCTTCGGCAACGCGACCGGCTTCTTCCAGTCCTACCTGATGGCGTTCCTGTTCTGCATCGGCCTCTCGCTCGGCGCCTTCATCCTGATGGTCGTGCAGAACATGGCCGGCGGCTCGTGGGGCGCCCTGATAAGTCGCCCTCTCGAGGCTGCCACCGCGTTACTGCCGCTGATGGCGCTCCTGTTCGTGCCGCTGCTGTTCGGGATGGACCGGCTGTTCGTGTGGACCGACGCCGACTACCTGGCGAGCAACGCCATAGTCGCCAACAAGACCGCCTACCTCAACGTGCCGTTCTTCATCATCAGGGCGGTCATCTACTTCGCGCTCTGGACCTTGGCGGCTCTGCTCTACCGCCGGCTCTCCGCCAGGCAGGACGGCAGCGGTTCCGAGGCCGGCAAGCTCGGCTACCGGATGAAGAGCATGTCAGGCATGTGGCTCGTCGTCTACGTGATGACGATGACCTTCGCGGGCATCGACTGGGCGATGTCGGTGACGCCGATATGGTTCTCCGGCATCTACTCGGTGATCCTGATGATCAGCCAGGCGATAACCGCGATGGCGTTCATCATCCTGGTGCTGATCTCGCTGGCCGGCCGCAACGCCTCGATCGACGCGCTGCTGACCCCCAAGCGCCTACAGGATCTCGGCAACTTCCTGATGGCGTTCACGATGTTCTGGGCCTACACCCAGGTCTCGCAGCTGATGATCATCTGGTCGAACAACATCGTCGAGACCGCCGAGTGGTACGTGATCAGGCTCAGCCCTGAGTGGGTCGGCCTGTCGGCGTTCCTGCTGTTCTTCGGCTTCTTCGCGCCGTTCATGATCCTCTTCTCGCGCTGGGTGAAGCGCAAGCGCCGCACCCTGGCGATAGTGGCGGTGTGGGCAATAGTCGTGCAGATCCTCAACATCATCTGGTTCCTGGTCCCGGCGTTCGGGCGCACCGGAGCGCAGATAACGCTGACCGACATACTGATGTTCGTCGGCATGTTCCTGGTGTGGTTGGCGGCTTACGCGCGCATGCTCTCCTCGCGCAACGTCCTGCCCGTCAACGACCCGCGCCTGCTGAGGGCCACGGCGGAGCACCACCATGCCTAAGTCGACCAAGGACTACCTGTTCAGCACGAACCAGATCCGCCTCGGAGCGGTGCTGATGACGGTCGGCATGATCGGCACGCTGATCGTGCTGCTCCTGCTGGCTACCGCCAGGCCGCAGGGCCGGTTCGAGACCGTCGACTCCAGCGCTTTCCGTGCGCAGGTCCAGGCCGCGACCGACGACCTCAGCGGCTACGCCCTTCTGGAGGACGGCCGCGCCACCATCGACATCCAGCGCGCCATGGAGCTGGTAGCCCAGCGCGGCGTAGTCGACCCAGGCATCGTCAAGCCGGGCGCCACACTCTCACCGTCGCCCGCCGACGGTGCCGGCGCGACCGACAGCGGCCCGGCCGCCGCCGCTCCCGACGGCTCAGCCATCTACCAGTCGGTCTGCTCCGCCTGCCACATGGCCAACGCGGCCGGCATCCCCGGTGCGTTCCCGCCGCTGGCGGGCCACGGCGCCGATCTCTACCTGGCAGACAGGTCGTACCCGATCCTCGCGGTCACGTTCGGTGTCATGGGCCAGATCATGGTCGGTGGGATGTCGTTCAACGGTCTGATGCCGGCACACGCTCACCTATCTGACGGCGACATCGCCGCGGTCCTCAACTTCGTCATGACCTCGTTCGGCAACGGCGAGCAGATCGGCGCCGGCTTCGAGCCGTACGCGCCTGAGGATGTCGCAGCCGAGCGCGGACGGATGCTGAGCTTCACGGAAGTCCACGCTCTGCGCGGCGAGCTCGGGCTGCCGTAAGCTGCTGCGACGGGCCGACAATCCAGACGTTCACTCGGCCGGGCACCACGCCCGGTCGAGTCGTTAGGAGAGCCTTCTCGAGATGAGTTCCGAGATGAACAGGGTGTTCGTTACGCGCTCGCTGCCCGACGATTGGCTACGGCCCTTGCTGGCCGCCGGCCTCAGCGTCGACGTCAGAGACGGCAGTGGACCCGCGCCACGCCCCGAGCTCTTGGAGCGCGCCCGTGGCGCCTTCGCGCTGATCACCTTCATCGGCGACCGCGTCGACACCGAGCTGCTGACCGCCGCCGGGCCCGAGCTGAAGCTGGTGGCGAACTTCGCCGTCGGCTACGACAACGTCGACGTCGCGGCCTGCGCTGCGCGCGGCGTGCTGGTCAGCAACACCCCCGACGTGCTGACCGACGCCACCGCCGACTTCGCGTTCGCGCTGCTGCTCGCCGTCGCCCGGCGGCTGCTGCAGGGGCACCAGCTGGCGGCTTCAGGCACCTGGACCGGCTGGGAGCCGACGCAGCTACTGGGCCTGGAGCTGAGCGGTGCCACGCTCGGCATCGTCGGCATGGGGCGCATCGGCCAGGCGATGGCGCGCAGGGGCGCAGGCTTCGGGATGCGCATCGCCTACACCGGCCGTGTCGACAGCGGCGAGCGCACCCTCGACCCCGCGCTCGAGGCGCGACGAGTGGAGCTCGCCGAGCTGCTGGCGACCTCCGACTTCCTGAGCCTCCACTGCCCCCTCACGCTCAGCACCAAGGGACTCATCGACGCCGCCGCGCTGGCGCGCATGAAGCCGACGGCTGTGCTCATCAACACCGCCAGGGGCGGCATCGTCGATGACGAGGCGCTGGCCGCCGCACTGCGCTCCTTCCGCCTGTGGGGCGCCGGTCTCGACGTCTTCGACGGCGAGCCGCAGATCAACCCCGCGCTGCTGGACCTCCCGAACGTCGTGTTGGCTCCGCACGCCGGCTCGGCGACGACCTTCGCCCGCTCTGCGATGGCGCGGCTGTGCGTGGAGGCGGTCCTGGCCGTCAAAGACGGTAGGACACCGGCCAACCTGATCAGGGCCTAGGCGCGTTAGCCAGCCTAGGCGGCTCGCAGCAGGCGGCGTTTGAGACCGCGCAGCCTCAGGTAGGTGGCGTCACGCAGGCGCTTGCCGAGGCTCTGCGGGTTGACGTCGAAGAGCGTCAACGCCGGCCACAGCTCGGCCGTCGCGGTCAGGTACAGCTTGGTCGCCGGTATCGCGCGCGAGGCCAGCGGCGCCGACATCAGGTCGTCGAGCAGCGCGCGGCAGTTGTAAGGCAGGAACACCTCTTGCCAGGCGATGACGAACTCGCTGACGTTGCCGGCGAACCAGCTTCCGGTCCGGCACTCCCAGAAGAGCAGGTCGCGCTTGTCGTAACCAGGCACCTCGGGGACGTCCGCCAACCAGCGGGCGTAGGCGCGCACCGCGAACGGCTCCTCCATCTGCGAGAGGCTGCCACAGAGCTGTGGCGTCAAGCCTGACTGCGGTAGCGGTCGGTGCTTGCGCGACAGGTACTTGGAGCGCGCGTTCTCGGACACGTTGCCGAGCACGGCGACGCGCGTCAGCTTGAAGTACTCGAGCTGCCTGCCGAGACCGGGGACGCGCTGAGGATGGCCGTGCTGCAGGCTGGCGTCGAACACCTTGGCGAAGGCGGCGTCGACGGTCCCGTCGTTGGGTATGACGTGGTGCCTGGCGCTGGTGCCGGCAAGCATCTGACGCGGTATCGCCAGGTCGGGGTGGTTGACGCCCCGCTGTTTGCTCAAGCCCGAGTAGAACTCGACGCGGTCCAAGGAGCCCGCGGTCGCTGCCAGCATCAGTCGGCTGTCCATGCTCGCGCTGACTCTGACGACCAGATCGAAGCGCCGCGCCGCCGCGGCCATCAGCGCCTGCATGCGCAACGCGACGGGGCGCGCCACCGCCTGCACCGAGCGCTCGGCGAGCGGCCGGCTGGGCCAGTAGCGGCGCACCTGAGCCGACTCGAGGTCGAGGTAGTGGTTGGGCAGTAGCCGCCTGACCTGCGCGTAGAGCGTCGTGTCGAGCGGCCACTGGAACTCCTCGACCAACGCCCTCCGCCCGGCGATGAACTCCGCGGCCTCCGGATCGGGTTCGAACCCGTGCAGGTCGGCCAGCAGGTCGCTCTGAGCCGCGCACCAGGTCTCACGTTCGGCGACGGCGTAGAAGGCGCTGAGTGTGCCGGAGGCGTCTCCGACCAGCAGCGGGGAGTGGCCGGGGCGGGCGAGGAGCAGCAGGTAGCGCCCGCCGAGCGTCTCGAGGCGCTTGAACAGGTCGGCGCCTGCCGAGACGCTCTCCGCGAGGTCTTGGACGATGTCGGCATCCGAGGCGTCGGGCGCGTCGGGGTCGAGGATGTAGCCGAGCAGGGTCAGGGACAGGCCCGCGCTCGTGGCTGTGAGAACACCGAGCTCCGGATGCGCCACCAGCCACAGGCCGCCGGCTACCTTGACGGTCCGCCAACCCTCCGGCCCCTCGACCGGTCGGGGGCCGAGGATGAACTGCTTGCGCCTGAAGATCCTCTTCAATACCCGCTCGTCTGTGCTGAACGACATCCGTCCCCTACGCTCATGGCTGGGAACAGGCTAGCGTCAGCCCTGTACGCGCACGGTGCGCCCGTCACAGGCGCCCGGTGCGCGCGGCCGCTCAGATGTCCAAGCGCGCCAGGTGTGCGTTCTCCTCGATGAACTGGCGGCGCGGCGGGACCTCGGAGCCCATCAGCACGTCGAACGTCTCCTTGGCCTCGAGCGCGTCTTGGATGCTCACGCGCTTCAGCACCCGCGTCTCGGGGTTCATCGTCGTCTCCCACAGCTGCTCGGCGTTCATCTCGCCCAAGCCCTTGAAGCGCTGGATCTCGAGTTTCTTGTCGCGGTTCTGACGGCTGACCGTCTGGAGGGCGGCGTCGTCGAAGAGGTACTGCATCTCCTTGGCGCGACCGATCTTGACGCCGTAGAGCGGCGGCTGAGCGATGTAGAGGTAGCCGGCGTTGATGAGCTGCGGCATGTAGTTGAAGAAGAACGTCAGCAGCAGCGTCCTGATGTGCGAGCCGTCGACGTCGGCGTCCGTCATGATGATGATCCGGTGGTAGCGGACCTCTTCGAGGTTGAAGTGGGCGTCGTCGCCCGTGCCCTCGATGCCGGCGCCGATGGCAGCGACCATCGCTCTGATCTCGGCGTTCTTGAGGATCTTTGCGAGGTTCGCCTTCTCGACATTGAGGATCTTGCCGCGCAACGGCAGGATGGCCTGGAAGCGCCGCTCCCTGCCCTGTTTGGCGGTGCCGCCGGCCGAGTCGCCTTCGACGATGTAGACCTCTGACACTGACGGGTCCTGGGACTGGCAGTCGGCCAGCTTGCCCGGCAGGTCGTCGTTCTCGAGCGGGTTGGCGCGCCTGACCAGGTCCCGCGCCTTGCGGGCCGCCTCGCGCGCGCGCGCGGCGTGAGCGGCCTTGTCGATGATGGCGCGGCCGACCTTCGGGTTCTCCTCGAGGTGCTCGGCGAACTTCTCGTAGACCACGCTGGCGACGGCCGTCTGGGCCTCGGGGTTGAGGAGCTTGACCTTGGCCTGCGACTCGAACTGCGGCTCCTGCAGCTTCACCGAGATGACGCAGTTGAGGCCTTCGAGGAAGTCGTCCCCGGTGGGAGCCGGGTCGCCCTTCTTCAGCAGGTTCTTGCTCTTCATGTAGTTGTTGAGCACGCGCGTGTAGGCGCTCTTGAACCCGGTGAGCTGGGTGCCGCCGTCGCGGTTGGTGATCATGTTGGCGTAGGTGAGGATCGTCTGTCCGAAGCCGGAGGTGTGCATCAGGCCGACGTCGACCTCGACCTCCTGCAGGCCGCGGTCGGTCTCGACGCTGGCCGTGCCCCTGATCTCGATCGGCTTCTCGTAGAGGCCCTTCGAGTCCTTGGCGAGGGTAGCGGCGAAAGCGGCGACGCCGCCCTTCTCGAAGAAGACCTCGCGCTTGACCTCGCTGCCGCGACGGTCCTCGAGGGTGATCTTGACCCCGCCGGTCAGGAAGGCCAGCTCGCGCAGGCGGCGCCTGACGCGCGAGTAGTCGAAGCCCTCGATCTCCTTGAAGATGTCGTGGTTGGGGTAGAACGTTACCGCGGAGCCGTGCGCGCCCTTGGGCGCGTCACCGACGACGTGCAACGGCTCGGAGACCTCGCCGTGCTCGAAGACGATGCGGTAGCGCTTGCCGTCCCGCCGCACCTCGGCTTCGAAGCGTGTCGAGAGCGCGTTGACGACCGAGCTGCCGACACCGTGCAGACCGCCGGAGACCTTGTAGGCGCCCTCGCCGAACTTGCCGCCTGCGTGAAGCTCGGTGAAGATCACCTCGATGGCGGGCTTGCCCTCGGCCTCCATGATGTCGACGGGGATGCCACGGCCGTTGTCTACGACGGTGGCGGAGCCGTCGGCGTTGAGGATGATCTCGACCGCGTCGGCGACGCCCGCCAGGTACTCGTCGATCGCGTTGTCGACGATCTCGGTCAGGAGCTGGTGATACCCATCGATCCCGGTACCGCCCTGCACGTACATCGCTGGGCGTTTGCGCACGCCCTCCAGGCCCCTCAGGACCTTGATGTCATCTGCTGTGTAAGCGTTCAAGCCTCGACCTCCGCGCCATACAGGGCGCGCAAGGAGCGAGCCCAACCCCTGAATCATACCCCGGAGCGAACATCCCGGTCAAACCGTTTTTGCCGTCTAGGACGCGGCTATCGCCTATCGCCCGGTTCGCGGAAGCGACCCTGCGCCGGACGTCGTGCGCTACAATCTGCCCGTGAACGAGACCCTGGCCCACCGGCTCGCCGCCGGGCCTGTCGTGGTGACCGGAGCCGGCGGCGCTGTCGCACCCGTGGTCGCCCTGCGGTTCTTGAGGAGCGGCGCGAAGGTCGTGCTGATCGCCAGGGATGGCAGCCAGGAGCGGGTAGCCGAGTCGCTGCCGGGCTCGCCGGAGCTCGCGGCATCCGGCCGGCTACTGATCCTCGGAGCCGACCTCGCTGACGAGGCGTCGGCACGCGGCGCGATCGACGAGGTGACGGAGCAGTGGGGACCGCCGGCGGTCCTCCTGAACATCGCCGGCGGCTTCAAGGCGGAGGGGGCCAGTGAGGCCGGCAGCGCCGGACTCGAGCGCCAGCTCGACATCAACCTGCGCACCGCGGTCAACGCGACGCTGGCGACGCTACCTGCCATGCGCGAGCGCCGTGACGGAGCCGTCGCCGTCATCGGCGCCGCCGCGGCGCGGACGGAGGCTCCCGGACGAACCGCCTACGCGGCCGCCAAGGCCGCGCTGGCCGCCTACTTCAGGTCGCTGGCGGCGGAGGTCAGCGGCGACGGGATCGTCGTGTCGGTGCTGCACCCGATGGGTGCGATCGACACTCCCGCCAACCGCAGCGCGATGCCGCGGGCCGACGCCTCGAGGTGGATCGCGCCGGATGCCGTCGCCGCAGCTCTCGAGTACCTGGTCTCGGGCGGCCAGGGAGGCGCGGTCAGGGAGTTGGAGCTGTTCGGTCTTCCCTAGCGGGGACCGACGGTCGGCAGGCGCACGTCGAGACGAGCTACTGAGCGCAGACGTCCTTACCGTCGAGCGCCTAACCGAGGCCTCCGCTCTCGAATGTGAAGCTCCCGCCCTTCAGCGTCGCCACGACCTCCAGTCCGTCGAGGCTGACCAGTGGATCGTGAGAGAGCACGACGAGATCGGCGTCGAAGCCGGGGGCGAGCTTGCCTGACCGGTGCTCCCAGCCGATCGCGTAGGCGGCACCCGTCGTGTAGGCGGCCAAAGCCTGGTCTGGCGAGACGACCTCGGAGGCGCCGAGCCGCTCATCGTGGTTGCCGAGGCGGCGACACGCCGCCCTGAGGCCGGCGAACACGTCCGGTGGCGCTACGGGAGTGTCGGAACCGAACGCCAGCACGGCGCCGGCGCGCGCCAGCGACCTAACTGGGAAGGCGCGGTCGACCCGGTCCGGCAGCAGGTCCTTCACCGCCCGCGCATCGAAGGTGAGGTGAATCGGCTGGAACGAGCCGATGATCCCGAGCGCGCCCGCCAGCGCCACATCGTCAGGGTGCATGTGCTGAGCGTGCTCAAGCCGCGGCCGCATGCCGGCAGCGGCCAGAGCCGCGCGCGAAGCCGCGAAGGCGGCGACGGTGGCACGGGTTGCAGCGTCGCCGATCGCGTGCACGACGGGCGTGAGCCCCGCGGCGACGCCGAGCGGTATCCGCTCCTGCAGCGTCTCGGGACTGTCGACGATGACTCCCGTCTCGTCGGTACCTGCATAGGGTTCGAGCATCCAGGCGGTGCGGCTGCCGAGGGCGCCGTCGACGAAGAACTTCGCGCCGCCGATCTGGTAGTTCTCGCCACCCTGGCCAGTGGCGACGCCCAGCGCGGCGGCCGCCTCGATCAGCGCATGCGGCACGCAGGCCCAGACGCGCAACGGGTAGTCGGAGCGCGAGGCGGAGTCGGCGATGGCGCGTCCGTAAGCCGGCGGCTCGGCCGCCATGTGGTGCACGGTCGTGACGCCGAGCGAGGCCATGTGAGCGGCCGCGTCCGCCAGCGCCTGCCGCAGGCGTTGCTGATCCGGTTCGGGGACGTGAGGTTCGGCGAGCCGGCGCGCACCTTCCAGCAGCAGTCCCGACGGGCGCCCGGAGGCGCCACGCACCACGCCGGCGCTGTCCGCGAGGGCCGTGGCTCTCCCCTCAGCGTCGATGAGCCCGGCTTTCAACAGCACGCTGCGGCTGACCCAGCTCGAGTGGTGGTCCTGGCTCTCCAGCCAGGCGGGCCGACCCCCGACCGCCGCCTCGAGCGCAGCCGCCTCCTCGTCGCCTATCGTCGGCAGGCGCCAAGTGTTCAGCGCGAAACCGGCAGCCAGCAGCCACTCGCCGGCGGCGAGCTCCGCGCTGCGCGCGCGCAGCGCGTCGAGGGCAGCGCCGAACTGCCGCGCGGGCGCTAGGTCGAGCTCCGACAGCTCGAGGCCGTGCTGCGTCAGGTGCACGTGGGCATCGTGGAAGCCCGGCAGCAGGCAGGCGGAACCAAGCTCGATCGTGCGGGTGCGCGGTCCGGCGAACGCGTGGACATCGGCGCTCGAACCGACGGCCAGGATGCGGCCAGCGCGCACCGCGACGGCGGTGGCGCGCGGCGCTACCGGGTCCATGGTCAACGCGGAGCCGTGGAAGATCAGGTCGGCTTGCAAGGTTCAGCTCCCCTCGAAGCGCGGTGGGCGCTTCTCTGAGAACGCGGCGATGCCCTCTGCCGCGTCGCGTGTGGCGGCGGCTGCCGCCTGACTGCGCGCCTCGAACGCGAGCTGCGCCTCGAGGCCGTTGGTCGTCGCAGCGCTCAGCTCCGCCTTGATCAGCCCGAAGGCGGCCGTCGGTCCCGCGGCCAGCGCGGCGACGGCGTCGAACACGGCCTCCTCGAAGCCCTCGGCCGGCAGCACGCGTTCGGCCAGCCCGAGCGCGAACGCCTCGTCGGCAGCGACCTTGCGGTTGCTCAGGGCCATCTCGTAGGCGCGTCCGGTCCCGATCAGGCGCGGTAGGTAGAAGCTGGCCCCCGCGTCGAGAGCCAGGGCGATGCCGGTGAAGCCGAGCACGAAGGCGGCCGACTGCGAGGCGTAGCGCACGTCGCAGGCCAGAGCCAGGCTGAGCCCGGCACCGGCGGCGACGCCGTTCACCGCAGCGACGACCGGCTTGCTCAACGCCGCGATGCCGCGCACGACCGGGTGGTAGTGCCGTTCGAGCAGCGTGCCGATGTCGGCGTCCATGCGCGTGGCCCCGAGGTCGGCGCCGGCGCAGAAGCCGCGCCCAGCGCCGGTGAGCATCACCGCGCGCACGCCAGGTTCGGCGGCTGGTCCGGCGAGAGCGTCGGCCAACTCGTCGAGCAGCTCGAGATCGAGCGCGTTGAGAACCTCGGGGCGGTTGAGCGCGATGCGCAGCGCAGCGCCGCGCGTGTCGAGTTGCAGCTTCTGGTAGGTCATCAGGCCTCGCGACGACGATTCTACCAACGGCCCATGCCAGGGACTCGCGTCAGCGCGATGATCGCCTCGAAGTCGTCGGGCGCCTCCGGGTCGTCGAGCGCCGCGCGATTGCGCCTCAGCGCTCCGCAGCTCAGGCAGCGGTGCACGATGACCCAGCCCTTCTTACCTGAGCTCTCCACACCGATGGGCTCGAGCACGCCTCCGCAGTCCGACGCTCTGTCGCCCGGGTTGACGTCGACGTGCAACGAGTGAAGGCAGCTCGGACAGTGGTTGCGGTAGGAGCCGTTGGCCAGGGGCGGGACGCTCGCGCCGCACACCGCACACTCGAACGGCTGGTTGGCCCCCTGTCCGACGAACCGTTTCACCGCCTCAGCATAGCGAGTGGCGCCGCCGGTCTAGGATAGGCGCATGGCCAATCACCGGGGAGGGGCGAGCCCGTCCCTCGGCGCGTACGCGCCGAGGCGGCGTCGCGGTCTGTTGTTACGCTGGTGGGTGTGGTTGTTGCTCGGCGTCGGGGTTCAGCTCGCGCCTTGGCCCGCGTCGGTCGCCGACGCGGTCTACACGCGCGGCGTGCATCCGGTCCTCAGCAGCCTGACCTCGCGGCTTCACGACTCCGTGCCTCTGAGCTTGGCCGCCGCGCTGCTGATGCTGTTCCTCATCTTCTTCGTCTTGGGTCTGCTGAGCGGCCCCGGCGGTCGCCGCGTGGCGTTCGGGCTGCTCGGTTGGTGGTTGGCGCTCGCGGTCTTCACGTTCCCGTTCGCGTTCGGCCTCGGATACAAGACGAGCAGTCTCGAGTCGCGGCTGGGCCTCGCCGACGTTTCTCAACCGAGCCTCAGCCCCGAGCAGATCGCCGCCGCGGGCCAGAGCGTGCTGGCGGCGTTGCAGGAGGCGTCTGCGACCTTGGCCGCCGTGAACGCGAGCTTCGCGACCGAGCCGGCCGCGGCGGCTTCGCGCTGCGTGACCGGCTTCCTGCAGAGCCGCGACCTACCCGGCGGAGCGTCTCTGCCTAGCGTCGTCAAGAGCGTGCCGGAGGGGGTGCTGCTGCGCCTCGGCTCGACGGGCGTCGTCTATCCCTGGCTGCTCGAGCCGCATGTCGATCCCGGTCTGCCTCCTCACGGCACCGCCCATGTCGCGCTTCACGAGCTGGCGCACGCAGCCGGCTACGCCCGTGAGGCCGAGGCGGAGGCCATCGCGCTCTTGGCCGGGCTGGAGTGCGGCGACCCACGCGTGCGCTACCCGTCGGCACTGGCTGCGGCGCGCGCCATCTCGAACGCGCTGCCTTCCACGGCCGCCTCTGAGTACGTGGCGAGCTGGCCGGCCGGCGCCGCCGACGATGTGACCGCGATCTCGGCGGCTCAGCGCAGCTACAGGTGGGACGCCGTCGCCGACGCGCTGTGGAGCGTCTACGACACCTACCTGGTCGCCCAAGGCAGCTCGGATGGGGTCGCCGACTACGGCAGGGCTACGACGATCCTGGTCAGGTCGCTGGGGCTCTCAGCGGGCTTCTGACGAGCCGAACGTGCGCACCAGCAGGGCGTCGAGTCGCGGCTCACGGCCCATGAACGCCCTGAACAGCTCGTTGGCGTCAGCGCTGTCGCCGGTCGCCAGGATCGTGTCGGCGAACTCCCTGCCCGTCTTCTCGTTGAGCACGCCCTCGGCGCGGAAGCGTTCGAAGGCGTCGGCGTCGAGGACCTCGCTCCACTTGTACGAGTAGTAACCGGCCGCGTACCCGCCGCTGAACACGTGCGTGAACGAGCGCAGGCGCCTGCCTTGCGAGAACTCGGAGCGCAGCACCAGCGGCAGCGTGACGGCGTCGGCGAGCGCGAGCGGGTCTGCATCGCTCGCCGGGTCGAAGTCGATGTGCAGCGCCAGGTCGGCGGTGCCGAAGGTTAGCTGCCTCATCAGCGCGGTCGCCTCCATGAACCTGCGGCTGCGCGACAGGCGCTCCAGCAGCTCCTGCGGCAGCTCCTCACCCGTCTCGTGGTGCTTGGCGAATAGGGCGAGGGCTTCGCGCTCCCACGTCCAGTTCTCCATGATCTGGCTCGGCAGCTCGATGAAGTCCCAGGCGACGTTCGAGCTGCTGCGTCCGCGCAGCTCGACGCGGCACAGCAAGAGATGCAGCAGGTGCCCGAACTCGTGGAACACCGTCTGGACCTCGTCGTGGGTCAGCAGCGCCTCGCCGCCGCTCTCGGGCGGCGTGAAGTTGGCGGCGATGATCCCGACATGAGGCTCGAAACCGTCCCTGGTGGGGCCGCCGGTGACCAGACCGTTCATCCAGGCGCCCTTGCGCTTGCTGTCGCGCGGGAACCAGTCGGTATAGGCGGAGCCCAGGTAGGTGCCGTCCTCGTGGAAGACGTCGAAGGTCTGCACCTCGGGATGCCAGGTGCTGACGCCGGAGGTGCGTTCGAAGCGCACGCCGAACAGCTTGGCCGAGAGCGCGAAGACACCGTCGAGCACCTGACTGAGCGGGAAGTAGGGGCGCAGCGACTCCTCGTCGAAGTCGAAGCGCGCCAGGCGCAGCCGCTCCATCGCGAACCCCAGGTCCCAAGGCTCGAGCCGCTCGATGCCGAGCTCAGCGGCGGCGAACGCCTCCAGCTCGCGACTCTCGGCGTCGAAGTAAGGGCGCGCCCGCTGGGCGAGCTCGCGCTCGAAGTCGTAAGCCCTTGCGCCGGTGCCGAGCATCCTGTCCGCGAGCTTGTAGTCGGCGAAGTCCTTGTAGCCGAGCACGTTGGCGAGCTCGCGACGCTTGGCGAGAATCTCGCGCAGCAGCGCGGTGTTGTCGTGCTCGCCCGGCCCTGCGACCGCCATGGAGGCGTCGTGTAGCCGGCGCCGCAGCTCGCGGTTCTCGCCGTGCTTCAGGAACGGTACGTACGAAGGCGCCTGCAGCGTGAAGCGCCAGCCCGACTTGCCGCGCGTCTCCGCCTCGGACCTGGCGCGGCGCTTGACGCCGTCAGGCAGGCCTGCGAGGTCGGTCTCGTCATCGATGATCAGCTCGAACGCGTTCGTCGAGTCCAGCGCGTTCTCGGAGAACTTCGTCTGCAACGACGCCAACTCGAGCTGCAGACGCTCGGAGCGAGCGCGCTCCTCCTCGCTGAGGTCGGCGCCGGCCCTAAGGAACTCGTCCATCGTCTTCTCGAGGTGCCGGCGCCGCACCGGGTCGAGCCCAGCGGCGTCGGGCGTCTGCGCGTAAGCCTTCAGCAGCCGCCACAGATCCTGGTCGGTCAAGAGCCCGTTGATGAAGGCGACGTAGAGCGGGAGCGCCTGGTTGTAGGCGGCTCGCATCTCGGGGACGTTGACCACGGAGTTGAGATGGCTGGCCAGACCGAAGGCGCGCTGGAGCAGCTCGAGCCGATCGTCGAGGCGTCCGAGCACGGCATCGTAGGTCTCGAACGCCCCTTCCGCCACGAGCTCGGCGATGGCGCTCCTCGCCTCCTCGATCGCCGCCTCGACCCCTGGCACGATGTGCTCGGGGCGGATGGCGTCGAACGGGATGCGGTGGTCCCTGGATAGCAACGGGTTCGTAGACATGAGCCAGTCAGGATAACCCGGCGCCTAGAGCTCTGGCGCCGGCTGCGTCTCGCGCAGGCTGGAGGCCGAGCCTGGGAGCTTCAGGCGAAGGCGGGCACGTACTCGGCCGGCACCGGCTGGCTGAACAGGAAGCCCTGACCGTCGTCGCAGCGCAGCGTCCTGAGCAGGCTGTTCTGTTCGCGGGTCTCGATGCCCTCGGCGGTCACGCGCAGGCGCAGGCTCTTGCCGAGCGAGATGATGGCGCGCAGCAGGTCGATGTCCTCGCCCGGCGACTTGACGCCGAGCCTGGTCACGAAGCTCCTGTCGATCTTCAGGCCGTCGAGAGGCAGGTCGCGGAGGTGCGACAGCGACGACCTGGCGATGCCGAAGTCGTCGAGCGCCACGTGCACGCCCATCGCCCTGACGTCCTCGAGGCGTTCGGCGGCGTCCTCGAGGGTCGCGATGGCGGTGCGCTCGCTGACCTCGAGCTCGAGCAGGCCGGGGTGCAGGTCGTAACGGCTCAGAGCCGCCTGCACCGTCTTGGCGAAGTCGGACTGCTCCAACGCCTGCGCGCTGACGTTGACGGCGACGCGGCGCGGCGTGCGTTGGCGCTGCCAGCGCTTGGCCTGGCGGCAGGCGCGCTCGAGCGTCCACTCGAACAGCAGGTGGCCGAGCTGCGCCTCCTCGATCAGCGGGAGGAAGTCGGCGGGCTTGAGCATGCCGCGGCGGGGGTGCGCCCAGCGCACCAGCGCCTCGACGCTGTTGACGGCGCCGCTGTCGAGCTCGACGCGCGGCTGGTAGTGAAGCAGGAGCTGCTCGCTGGCGAAGGCGTGGCGTATCTCGGCGACGGCGGCGAGGCGCTCGCGCATGTTGGCGTCGAAGGTCGCGTCGTGGAAGGTGAAGCCGCCGCGGTTGCTCTCCTTGCCGCGGCGGAGCGCCTCGGCGGCGCGCTCGATCATGCCGGCAGCGGAACGACCGCCGTCGGGGTACAGGTCGACGCCGAGCGTGGCGGCGAGGTTGATCGTGAGCGTGTCGTCGACGAAGGGGCGCTCGACGGCCGCGACCACCTTCTCGAGCGCGGGCAGCACTGCGTGGGCTTGGGGCAGGTCGGCGAGGAGCAGCGCGAACGAGTCGCCGCCCCAGCGCGCCAGCGTGTCGGTGCGCCGCAGGGTGCGCTTGAGCCGGCGGCTGACCTCGGCCAGCAGCCTGTCGCCGTGGCGGCGGCTGAACGTCTGGTTGACGAACCTGAAGTGGTCGAGGTCCAAGATCGCCAGCGCGACGTGGGTCCTGTTGCGCTTGGCGAGCAGCAGCGCCTGATGGATCCGGTCCTCGAGCAGGTGGTGGTTCGGCAAGCCGGTCAGCGAGTCGACGTGGGCGATGCGCCACAGGTCGGCCGTGTCGCGCTTGGCGTGCGACACGTCGCGCACCATGCCGTAGATGGCGGTGATGCCGGCGCTGTCGCTGCGCCAGCGCTGGCTGGCGAAGTCTTCGACCCACACGACCTGACCGCCGTGTGTCACCAGGCGGTACTGGTCCTGCCTTTTGGGTTGCTCGGCGAGTACCTTCAGCTTCGCGAGGTAGCTCTCGCGGTCGTCGGGGTGAACGAAGCGCTCGATGCCGCTCCTGCGCAGGTCCGTCGGCGAGTAGCCACTGAGCTGCGTCCAGGCTTCGGAGCCCCAGATCAACTCACGGCGGCCGTCGTCGTGCAGAAGCTGAGCGTAGTTGAAGAAGCGGCCGTCGCCGTCGTGGCTCGAGCCTAGGTCGCGCACCAGGTCCTGCACGGCGGCGGCGTGGACGGACGCGCTGACGTCCCTGATGACGCTGATGATGTGCGTGACGCCGGCACCGTAGGCCGCCAGCGGGTAGTGGCGCTGCTCGCACCAGAACAACGAGCCGTCCGAGCGGTACGCCCGCAGCGTGGTCCCTGTGCTGCGACCCAGATCGGCCGCCTCGAGCAGGGCGTCGGCGCCCTGGTCGGTGTCGTGCTTCTGCAAGAACGCGACGGCGCGTCCCTTGAGGTCGTTGGGCGCGTAGCCGACCAGGTCGGCGAACTCGTCGCTGACGTGAACTATCGGCTTGGCGATGTCGATGGCGTCGGTGACGGCGTAGGGCTCGCCGTTGAACATGCGACCGGCAGCACCGAGCACGTCAGCGACTACGCGGCCGCCGGCGTGAGCGTCGTCCATCCCGTGTTGTGCTCCCTGCGTGGACCTGCGTCCCGTCGTCATAGGGCTCCCATACCCTTGTTGAACGGAACGCTAGCATGCGGCAAGAGTGGCGCTTTATGACATTTGTCGCGGAGCCGCGGAGCGAGAGTTGCGTCGCCTACGCCAAACCAGCGGTATCAGTGCCAGGAGCAACGGCACACCGGTCAGCGCCGCCATCGACCCGCCGATCGACACGTCGGCCCAGACAGCCAGTGGGTAGCCGAGGACGGCGCACGCCATCGCGACCAGCACGGAGGTGAGCAGCATGGCGCCGAAGCTGCCGCTGACCAGGCGCGCCGTCACGGCCGGCACGATGGCGAACGCGACGAACAGCACCACGCCGACGGCGTCTAGCGCCGCCACCGCCGTGACCGAGGTGAGCGCGAGGAGCAGGGCCGTCGTCAGTCGCGGCTTCAGGTCCTGGAGAGTGGCGAGCACCGGGTCGAACGCTGCCGCCTCGAGCTGCTTGCGGAACAGCGTGACGAACGCGAGGTTGAGAGCGAACACGACGGCGAGCGTGACCGCCGTCCGCGGCAAGGTGAGACCTAGCAGGTTGACGGTGTCGAGCCACACGAAGCCGATCTCGCCGAGCAGCACCGTGTGCGCGTCGACGTGGGCGTTCCTGGCGAAGAGACTTATCAGCAAGATCCCCAGGGCGAAGAACGCCGGGAACACCAGCGCCGTCGCTGCGTCGCGCTTCAGCTTCCCGCTGGCGGCGAGCGCACCGGTCACGATGACCGTCAGGAACCCGGCCAAGCCGGCACCGAGCAGCTGCAACGGGCCGGACACCTGCCCGGTCAGCAGGAAGGTGACGGCGATGCCGAGGACGATCCCGTGGCTGATCGCGTCGGTGAGCATCGCCTGGCCGCGCACCACCAGGACCGACCCGAGCAGGGCCGTCGCGCCGGCCGCGAGCACGCCCGTCAGGACGATCGCGAAGCCGATGCCTCCGGTGAGCTCCATCTAGGACCGACCCTCCGCGAGCCTCACGACTCGACCGCCACCGAACGCCGCGGCGCGAACGCCAGCGAAGCGAAAGCCAACGTCGTGGCGACGAGAACGACCACCGGTCCGGTGGCCAGTCCCCTCACCTCGGCGCTGGCGACGGCTCCGACGACAGCGGCGACCATGCCGAACGCGCCCGCGAGCACGAACATGCTCCCGAAGTCCTTCGTCCACTGCCGCGCGGCGACGGCGGGCGCCACCACCAGCGCCGCCATCAGCACCACACCGACCAGCTGCAGACCTATGACTATCGCGGTGGCCAAGAGTCCGGTCAGCAGACCTTCGATGAGATCGACCCTGTAGCCGAGCGCGCGGGCGTAGACGGGGTCGAAGGTCACGAGCTTCAGCTGCTTCCAGAACAGCGCGACGATGGCGAACGAGCCGACCAAGACGCCGCCGATGAGCCACAGGTCGGACCTGAGCGTCGCGGCCGCTTGGCCGAAGAGGAACACGTCGAGCCCGGCATGGCCGGCGCCCGGCAGACGCTGCACGTACGACAGGCCGACGGCGCCGATCGCGAAGCCGATGCTCAGCGCGGTACCGAGAGCCGCCTCGAGCTTCACCTTCGCCACCCGACTCAGGAAGGTGGCGAAGAGCGCCGCCGCCGAGCCGGTGACCAGCGCGCCCAGCAACAGCGCGCCGAGCTGCCTCTCGCCCGCGATCAGGTAGCCCGCGACGACGCCCGGCAGCGCGGCGTGCGCGAGAGCGTCGCCGATCAGGCTCTGTCTGCGCTGCACCGCGAAGGTGCCGAGCGCGCCCGAGCAGGCGCCCAGCATGGCCGCACCGATCACGACGGTCGCGACCGTGGCATCAGCCAGGAGAGCGAAGAGTCCCATCGGTTGCGTCAGGTCCTATCCGGCCGCGGCCGTTCTCGTGGAGAGGTGCATACCGGGCTCGCCCTGCAGTCGCGGCAGCCTGCCGCCGTAGGCGCGCGCGAGGTTCTCGTCGGAGTAGACCTCGTCGAGCGGTCCCTGAGCGACGAGCCGCACGTTGAGCAGCGCGAGCCAGTCGAAGTAGTCGTCGAGCGTGCCGAGATCGTGGTGAACGGCGAGGACGGTCTTGCCGTCGTCACGCAGGCGCCTCAAGACCTTGACGAGAGCCGCTTCGCTGACGGCATCGACGCCCGCCAGCGGCTCGTCGAGCAGGTAGAGGTCTGCGTCCTGGACGAGCGCTCTCGCCAAGAACACGCGCTGCTGCTGCCCACCGGAGAGCTGCCCTATCTGGCGCGTCGCCAGCGCGTCCATGCCGACGGCCTCCAAAGCCGCGAGCGCAGCCTCACGCTCAGCGCGCCCCGGACGCCTGAACAGTCCGAGGCGGCGGTACAGCCCCATCACGACCACGTCGAGCGCCGTCGCCGGGAAGTCCCAGTCGATGGTCGAGCGCTGTGGCACGTACCCGACGCGGTGTCTGGCCCTGTTGGTCTCCTCGCCGAACAGGAGCGCTCGACCCGAGGTCGGCTCGGTCAGCCCCAGCACGGCCTTGATGAGAGTGCTCTTCCCCGCTCCGTTGGGTCCGACGACCGCGCCCATCACGCCGGCCGGCACGCTCAGGTCGACATCCTGGATGGCGTAGTTGCCTCCGCCATATCTGACGGTGAGCCCGGAAGTCTCGAGGACGTTCATCGCGTGCTCCCCACCGGCTGGTAGCCCCAGCGCGACTGCCACCCCGCCGCCTCCTCAGGCAGCGGGAGCGGTGCGCCGCCGAGTCCGGATACGATCTCGACCACATCGTGAACGAACATCCCGATGTACGTGCCCTGCGCGGTGCCGGCGTCGCCCAGAGCGTCCGCGAAGAGCGCGGGTCCGATGGTCACGGTGGGCCCGCCGCGCTGAGCGACGCCTTCGCGCACGGCCTGCACGGTGCGGGGGTTGATCGTCGATTCGACGAACAGCATGGGCACGTTGCGCTCGACCACGACGTCGATGACGCGCCTGATGTCCGCCACGGCCGCCTCGGTCTCGGTGCTGACGCCTTGCACCCCTTCGACGTCGACGCCGTAAGCGCGACCGAAGTACTGGAAGGCGTCGTGCGCCGTGACGAGAACGCGTTGGCGCTCAGGCACCGTCTCGAACGAGGCACGCGCCCAGGCGTCGAGGGCTAGGAGCGTGCGCTCGAGCTCGGCCGCGCGCTCGTTCACGCTCTGCTCGCACTCGGGGTCGAACCCGGCAGCCTGAGGCAGGACTCCCGCGACGAAGGCTGGGACTCGCGACCAGATCCCGATGTCGAGCCAGACGTGCGGGTCGGTGGCGCCGCTCGCGTCGACGATCAGCTCGTCGTCTCCCACCACGCCTTCCGACACGGCGAACGAAGGCGTCCGACCGGAAGTGGCGCCGAGCACCTCGCCAAGGCGGCCCTCGAGGTGCAGACCGCCGTACAGGAGCAGGTGCGCCGACTGGAGCGCGCGGACGTCGCCGGCGGTGGCGCGGTAGAGGTGCGGGTCGCTGCCGGGGCCCATGAGCGTCTTCACCTCGGCGCACTCCCCCGCGACCTCTGCCGCGATGTCGCCGATCATGCCGACCGTCGCCACCACGCTCGGGCGCTGAGCGGCCGCGACAGCAAGGCAGCCTAGAACCAGTACTAGCAGCGCGGACACACGCAGCTTCGAGGCCCGTGGGGGCACCGGCCGCGGTTGGAGGTCAGAACGTGCTTCGTCGCCATGAAGAGAGGTGTTCGTCACTATATCCTCCGACGAGATATCGAACTCGCGTTCAATATTTCGTAGTGCCTAATTTAGACGGGCGGAAGGAACCTGTCAAGCAGCGGGCCGCTAGCTGGCGCTGCCCAGCACGGCGGCGGCAAGCTCGCTCGACAGCGCGACCTCGCGGCGACCGATGCGCAGCAGCAACAGGTGCCCGAGCGGCTCGCGCCCGACGACGCTGACCTCGTGCCCGGGCTCGATGCCGAGGCCGGCGAGGTAGTTGAGCACGTCGCCGTCTTGCGTCAGCACGCGGTGGACGACCATCTTGCCGCCGTTCTTGACGTCGAGCAGCGGCGTGTCGGGACCGTCTGGGAGGCTGCCGTCGCGACGCGGGATCGGGTCGCCGTGAGGGTCGAACTGGGGCTGGCCGAGGTGTTGCGCCAGGCGCTCGGTGAAGCGCTCCGACATCGTGTGCTCCATCTGCTCGGCCTCGTCGTGGACCTCGTCCCAGCCGTAACCGAGGTCCCTGATCAGGAACGTCTCGAGCAGACGGTGACGCCTCAGGAGCCGCAGCGCCTGCTCCCTGCCCGCGGCGGTGAGCTCAGCGCCGCGGTACGGCTGGTACCTGATCAGCCCCAGGGCGGCCAGCTTGCCGAGCATGCCCGTCACCGACGGCGCCGTGACCTCGAGCTCGCGCGCGATGTCGCCGGTCGACGCGGCACCGTCCCCGGCTAGCTGCCAGATAGCTTTGAGGTAGTCGCCGACCGCGCTCGAGATCTGGCCCGAGCCGACGGCGGCCACAGCTTCACCCTTAGCCACACCTAATATTAGGGCGAAGCCTGCGGCGACGCAAGTGCCGGCGCGCGGTCTGGTCACGACCGGGTCTCGCCACCGACCCGAGCGGCCGAAGGGCGGTGATATCTTCGGCTCAGTTGGAGGACCCCCAAGTCCTCCGGATGGAGGACTGGGTGTCCAAGGACACGAGCACCAAGCAGACGCGCCGCTTCGACGTCGTGATCATCGGCGCCGGACCCGCCGGTCTGACGGCCGGCCTTTACTCCGGCCGCGCGCAGCTCAGCGTCGCGATCGTCGAGAAGGGCGTCATCGGCGGCCAGATCGCGCAGACCGAAGAGGTCGAGAACTACCCCGGCTTCCCCGATGGCATCAGCGGGCCGGAGCTGTCTGACAACATGGCGCGCCAGGCGATGAAGTTCGGCGCCGAGATCATCCAAGACGAAGTCACGGGCATAGCGAGGAACGAGACGACCGGCTTCCTGGTCAGCGCGCGCGACGCCGACTATCACGCGCGCGCCGTGATCATCGCGACCGGCGCCAACCCACGCCTGCTGGGCGTGCCCGGCGAGGCCGAGTTCTACGGCCGCGGCGTCTCGACCTGCGCCACCTGCGACGGCTTCTTCTACCGCGGCAAGCGCGTGGTCGTCGTCGGAGGCGGCGACGCCGCCGTCGAGGAGGGTCTGTTCCTCACCAAGTTCGCTGAGCGCGTCACGATAGTCCACCGCCGCGGTGAGCTGCGTGCG
Organism: uncultured bacterium; assembly: GCA_964392895.1. GTDB lineage: Bacteria > Deinococcota > Deinococci > Deinococcales > Trueperaceae > CAYMRL01. Next base: position 427,680 of record CAYMRL010000001.1, on the reverse strand, counting down.
CACAGGGCGGCACAGGAGCGCGCGTTCGCCAACCCGAAGGTCGAGTTCATCTGGCACAGTGCCGTGACCGAGGTCTTGGGCGCGAGCGGCGTCGTGACGGCCGTGACCGTCAAGGACCTGCGAACAGGCGGCGAGACGCAGCTGCCGACCGACGGGCTCTTCGTCTACATCGGCCACGAGCCGAACACCGCCTACCTGGCGGGCACGGTCGCGCTGCGCCCCAGCGGCTACGTCGCGGTCAGGGATGAGATCTACACCGACGTGGCGGGCATCTTCGCCGCTGGTGACGTGTCCGATGAGGTCTACCGCCAGCTCGGCACATCGGTCGGAGCCGGCACGCGCGCCGCCATGGCCGCCGAACGCTGGCTGGCGGAGGGTGGGTCAGCGCAGCACGAAGCCGTAGACGAGCAGGCGCTCCTCGAGCCAAGCGACAAGGTAGCTGCCCTCGCTCCATAGCGGCCGGCCCAGGCTGGCTCGCCACGAGGTCCCCTGCCCCGTCGTGCCCTCGGCTCCGGCCGCGGCTGGATCGGTGATCGTCAAGCGGATGTAAGCACCGTCGGCGACTGCCTGCCAGCCCCTGCCTAGGATCGGTTCGCCCGACTCTGCCGCCGCGACCAACTCAGCCAGGGTCGACGAGTCAGCCAGCTCGGGCAGCTCCTCGCCAGCGGGCCACGCCGCCGAACGCAGGAACTCGACGGTCCCGAACTCGCCGAACTCGCCGCGCAGCTCAGCAGCGGCGCTGCCGGTCTCGCCGGCCTCGCCGGCCTCACCGGGCTCACCGGTCTCACCGGTCTCGCCGGTCTCACCCGACTCGACCTGCCGGCCGATGGCGAGGAGCTCGGCGCCCTCGAGCAGGCTGGTGGTGCCGCGCTCGACGACGAGCAGGCGTGGAGGCTCGTCGGCACTCGGCCGGTACTCGGCCGCCGCGACCTCTTCGCTGCCGACCCCGAGCCTCTCGGCGACCAGCGCCAGCAGCGACCGATGAAAGCCGTCTCGCACCTCGGCAGAGTCGTTGGCCCAGTTCTCTGGCCACATCAGCAGCTCGCGCACCCTGATGAGCTCACCGCTCGAGTCGAACCCTAGCTGCCACGCACGGTAGCGGTGCACCGCGCCGCCGGAGAACAACAGGAAGTCAGCTTGGCCGGGCGCCTGGCTCGAGGCGACGCGCATCACGAAGCCGTCCTCGAGTACCGCGACAGCGATGTCGACGCCCGCGACGGGAACCTCGGCCAGGATGCGCGGTGCCAGCGGCATGATGCCGGGTGGTATCGACTCGACGAGGGCTGGAACCGGCGTCACGCCCGCCACCGGCGGCATGCCAGAGACGTAGAGGAGCACCGAGCTCCTGTCGGCGAAGGCGCCGACGCGGACGCGCCACACGTCGCCCTGCTCGCTGGCGGCGCGGGTCACGTAAGCGGGGAAGCCCGACCTGAGCAGGTCGGCTTGGACGCTCAGCGCCGCCTGATGATCGGAGAGGGCTATGACCTGAACCGTGTAAGGGACGACCTGTGCCTGCGCGACCGAGAACCCCGCAGCTAGCAAGACGGCCAACGCGGCGGCTAGTCGGCGTAGCTTGTCGAGCGCCGCCGTGGCCGTCCGCTCGGGCACCTAGAAGTCCTTTCGCTCGAAGACGACGACCGACAGTGCCGCGAACAGCGCCGAGTAGAGCGCGATCAACGCTACGACCCAGGTGAGAGCGTTGGCCGGCGCGGTGTAAGCGTTCAGCTGCGTCGTCAGCAGGAACGGTTCGATCTTAGGGAACACGACCAAGAGTTGCATGAAGATCAGCGTCGAGAGCGTCGCCAGGGCACCACCGGCCGCGTTCATGAAAAGAACGGTGAACAGCACGGACAGCAAGCCGATCGGCACGAGCGCTATCGCTGCCACGGCGTAGGCGGACACCAGCTCGGCCAGCGCGGCGCCTGGCTGCATGACCCCATGCCCGAGCAGGCCCGCCTCGCCCAGGCCCGTCCCGCCGATGAACGATCCGAAGCCGAACGGGATGCCGGCAGCCAGCGACGCGAGCAGGAACAGCAGCAATACGATGAACGGGTAGACAGCGACGACGATCAGCTTCGCCGCCAACCACTGCGGCCTGGTCACGGGGCGCAGCAGGATGGTCGGGAGCGTGCCGTTCGCCATCTCGACTCCCAGCAGCTCGGCTGCGGTTATCGCCACCAGCAGCGGCAGCAGGAACTGCATGCTCGACAGCAGGCTGAGCGCCGGAACCTGGTAGCCGGAGACGAGGAAGAAGCCGTAGACGTCGAAGATGCCGGGAGCGTAGGCCCACAGCAGCGGGAAGACGATGAGCAGTATCGCTCCGAACCTCACGCTGGTGAGCCTCAGCAGCTTGCCGAGCTCCATGCGCAGGAGGGTCATGCCTCACCTCCGCGTGTGGTGCGGCCACCGCCGCGGGTGCCGCGCCCATCGGTGGTCGCGCCCCTGTCCGTGGAGGTGACGCCGCCGTCGGGTCCGGCCGTCGGGTACGCGCCGGTGCGGCGCGCGCGCTCGGAGCCGACGCGGTCGCGATAGTAGGCCCTGAGGTCGAAGATGTCGCGCGACATCTCGAGCACCCCGATACCTGAGCCTGCGAGGGCCGGCGATACGCGCCCAAGGTCGTCGGGCGTGTTGGGGATGAACACGATCTCCTCGCCCCTGACCGAGACGTGCTTCACGAAGGGTGTCGTCTCGAGCAGCGCCTTCGCCTGGTGAGCGTGGGTGACGCGGGCGCGGAAACGCTCGCGGCGGTCGATGAGGTTGACCTCGTCGATGAGCGCGCCCTCCTCGAGGATCGCCACGCGCGTGCAGTAGGCGACGACCTCGTCTAGGTGGTGAGTGGAGAGCAGCACCGCGGTGCCGGCCTCTGCAGCGCGCCTCAGGACCGAATGGACGAGGTGCAGGCTCAACGGGTCCATGCCGCTGGCCGGCTCGTCGAGGATCAGGACCTCGGGTTGGGTGAGCATCGCCGCAGCCACCCCGAGGCGCTGGCGCATCCCGAGGCTGTAGATCCCCACCTTGCGGTCGGCCGCCTGGTAGAGCTCCATCATCTGCAGCACCTCGTCGATGCGGGCGTCGGAGACGTTACCTGCGAGGTTGCCGTGCAGCCTGAGGTTGCCTCTGCCGGTCAGGTACGGGTAGAAGGCGGCGGGCGCCTCGACGACGGCGCCGAGCCTGCGTCTGACCGCCGGCACCTGATGCGGGTTCTGGCCCATGATCCTGACGCTCCCCGAGGTGGGGAACGCCAAGCCGGACACGAGCCTTATCACGGTGGTCTTCCCCGCGCCGTTGGGGCCGACGAGCGCGTAGACCTCGCCTGGGTTGACTGTGAACGAGAAGTCGCGCACCACCGGCCGACCGCCGTACGCTTTCGTCAAGTTCGTCGTCTCGATCACGGGGGTCGCCATAGCACTCCTCGCGGCAGTCTAGTTAGAGCCGATTACGTCGGGCGATAACATTCTTCATCGTCCAGGGCGCTCGTTTCTAGGGTCAGGTGCCGTGGGCCGCCGTCTGGGCCTCGCGCCTGAGCCGTTCGAGCAGCAGCACATCCAGGACCCTGTCGATGCAGCGCTCGACGGCGCGCTCCGAATCGCTGGCGTCGATGACGGTGACGCCCTCCTGCTCGGCGCGCTCGCGCAGGAAGTCTTGGATCATGCGGATCTCGTCGAAGTGCGCCAGGTAGGTGTGCGCCTCACGGCTGTGCGCCTTGCGCTCGCGGATGTCGAAGTGCTGACGGTGATCGAGCGGATCGCCGAGGTAGAGCATCAGCGGCACGACTGTCGCCTCGGGGAACTCCCTGCCGGGGGCGATGCCTGGCACCATGTGCGCGCCCTCCATCACCAACGACGTCGCCTCCGTCGTGCTCCTGTCGATGATCCCCGTTATCGCGGGGCCGAGCTGGTAGACCTGGGCGAGGTAGCCGCGCAGCACGCGGTTGCGCTTGGGGCGCGAGCTGGCGCGCTCGCCCGGCAGCAGCTCGGCGCGCCACGCGGTGAAGGTGCTGGCGTGAAGCACCGGGCTCAGCTCGGGGCCGATCAGCGACCTGAGGGCTTGCCTGACGCTGTCGGTAGAGACCACGCGCGGGATGCCGAGCCGGTAACCGACCTCGGCGGCGATGGCTGACTTGCCGACGCCGGGCGCGCCACCGATGAGGATGAAGATCGGCTTCTCGCTGTGCCGCGCCTCGCGCATCAGAGCGTAGCGCTGGGCGAACTCCTCGCCCGCCTCTTGCCTGAGCAGCTTCGAGACCTCGTCGCGGACGGTACCGCTGTAGACCTCGGTCACGTCGAGCGCGTAGAGCGCCTCCTCGGCGCGCTTGGCGAGGTTGTGCGAGAGCTCGGGGCCGAGGCCGATCGCGAGCAGCGACTGGGCCAGGATCCCGCGCGAGAACGGCAGCGGGGCGTGGTCGTCGACGACCGTGAGCTCGAACGCCCTGAAGGTCTGCGCCTCGTAGCGCAGACGCAGGTCGCGTCCGTAGCGCGCCTCGAGCGCCATCGCGACGCGGCGCGCCAGGTCGCCTTGCGCCACGCGCTCCACGCCGCTGGCGCGGATGCCCTGCTCGACCGAGGCTGCGACGGCGTTCGCCTCCTTGAAACCGAGCCCTAGCTTGTCGAGCGAGGTCACCAGCGTGCGCCGCGAGAAGCGCTTGGCTCGCCCGTGCCCTGCCTCGCCGTTCGGATCGGCGTCGACGATCAGCGGCACGAACGGCGGGGTCTGCCGCGCGAAGCGCATGGCGGTCTCCTCGCCGAAGCGCTCTCTCAGCAAGCCGGTCAGCAGCTCCGTGAGCTCGACCAGCTCGACTTGCGCCTCGTCACGCGCGCGCAGCAGGACCTCGACCTCGGCGACCAACGGTATGGCGTCGTCGGTGGGGACGCCGGCGGTCTGCAGCGACTCAACCAGCACCCCTATCGACAGGGCGTAGCGCTCCTCGCCACGGGTCACGCGCAGATCTCTGCGCCTCACGAGACAGCCTCGCTGCCGAGCCTAGACTCGCCGTCTTGCATCGAGCCGTGACGGTTCGAGACGGTGACGCCTCTCAGCACGTCGAGCAGCTCCTTGACCACGTTGCCTGTGAAGCCCCAGATGTCGTGGTCATGCCAGCGGTACGAGTAGAGGTTGCGGCGGTAGTGAAGCAGCTGCCGCTCCTCGCTCGTCGGCTCGATGGCCAGCAGGTCGGCCAGCGGCACCTCGAACGTGGCAGCGACCTCGCCCGGGTCGGGCGCGAGGTCTTGCGGCCAGGGCACGCGCGCCACCACCGGCGTAGCGACGAAACCGAACGGCGAAGGGTGATCGCCGAGCTCGCCGAGCACGTTGGCCGGACCTAAGACGAGGCCGACCTCCTCGAACGTCTCGCGCAGGGCCGCGGCGACCGAGTCCTCACCGGGCTCGAGCCTGCCGCCGGGGAAAGCGATCTGGCCGGCGTGACTGCGCAGCTCCGCCGCCCTGATCGTGAACAGCACCTGCGGACCGGCGGGGGCGTCGAGGATCGGGACGAGAACGGCCGCGCGTCTGAAGCCGGGGATGTCGAGGGTCTCCCTGCGCAGCGACGGCAGGCGCTCCAAGAGGCTCGCGAACACGTCACCGACGCGAGCCTCGGTTGCAGCAGCGGAGCCGTCGCCAGAAACCATGCGGTACATGCTAGCCCCTGGCGCTGATGAAACCCCACAGCCGACCGGTCTTACCGGAGTCGCGGCGGTGACTGTAAAAGACGTCACGCTCGCAACTGGTGCAGCGGCCCACCGAGGTGACAGCCGCCTCGGGCACGCCGGCGCGCGCCAGCGCTTCGCGGTTCGCCCTGGCCAGGTCGAGATGCGGTCTCTCGCCCCTGCCGGGGCGGAAGCAAGCTGCGCTGAAACCGGCAGCGCTGAACTCAGCGGCCACCTCGTGCGAGACCTCGTAGCAGCACGCGCCGATGCCGGGGCCGATGGCGACCCTCAGGTCGCCAGGGTCTGCCCCGAACTCACGCTGCAGCGCTCCTACGACCTCGGCACCTATCCGCGCCAAGGTGCCGCGCCAGCCAGCGTGCGCGGCGCCAACGGCGCCTGTGAAGGGGTCGTGGAACAGGATCGGCAGGCAGTCGGCGGCGCTGACGACGAGGAGCAGGTTCGGATCCGCGGTTATGGCGGCGTCGGCCTCGTGCTCGAACCAGGAGGCTGCTCGCGCCACGACCACGCGCTTGCCGTGCACCTGGTCGAAGGCGCAGACCTGCTCGCGGCCGAAACCCAGCGAGCCGAGCAGCAGGTCGCGGTTCGCCTCGACGAGGACGCGGTCATCGCCCGAGCTAAGGCCGAGGTTGAGGCTGGCGTAGGCACCGGTGCTGAAGCCGGCGTGCCGCGTGGTGAAGCCGTGCAGCGGCGCGAAGCCTGTGGCGCGGAGGATCTCCGGACGCGGCGCGGCTGCGGTGGCCACTCAGTAGTTCCTGGCCTTGACCTGCAGGTCGGTGTTGGCCAGCAGCCATTCGCTGGCGGCGTGCACCGCGCCGCGCGCGCAGGCCGTGATGATCGGGTCGCCGAACGGCTCGAGCCTGACGATCACGTCGCCGTCGGGACGCTGCGCGACGAGCACCAGCAGCTGCTGCTTCAGGTCGTCCTCGTCGATGCTGGCGCGGATCAGCCACGAGGTCCGCTCGCCGGCCATGACCCTCGAGGCGTCGTGGAGGATGACGTGACCGCCGGCGTACTCGCTGACGACCTTCTCGAGCGCGGCTTCTGGCGGCAGGGTGCCGGTGAACAGGGCGTGCGGCATGACGTCTGGCCTCTCTAGGTGCGCGAACTCTGGCGGGGTAAGACCCGGCAGGCGCCGGAACACGACGTAGTTGAGCGGGATCCCCTGACCGCGCCACTTCAGCGCGTACTTGGTCTCGAACACCGCCTCGGGCGGCTCGGGCATGCTCTCGCTGAACAGGCCGCTGGCGGCGGCTTCGGTCCTGGCGAAGTCGAGGTAGCCGGGGTGGTCGGTGGCGAGGCGGACCTCGCCACCGTCGGCGAGCCGCGTGGCCGCCAGCTCGAAGAACGAGCGCTTCAGCAACCTGCGCTCGGTATGGCGCTCCTTCGGCCACGGGTCGGGGAAGTTGACGACGATCGCCTCGAGGCTCTCAGCAGCGAAGAGCTGCCTGAGAGCGAACTCGGCTCCGACCTTGGCGAGCCTGACGTTGGGCAGCCCTGAGCGTTTGATGCGGCGCAGCGCACGCTGCAGGCTGCCGCTCGAGACCTCGAGCCCGACGAAACGCGCCTCCGGCCGCCCGCGGGCCACGCGCTCGGTGAAGCGACCGTCGCCGAACCCGACCTCCAGCAGCAGCGGGCCGGCAGCGCCGAACTCCTCGTCCCAGCGCGCGGGGAACGGCAGCTTGCGCCAAGCCAGCAGCACCGCGGCTCAGTCTTCCGGCTGGTTGTCGACGGGCCGCACCAGCAGGGTCTCGTTGGCTTTGATGTTGGCTCTGAACAGCGTGTCGCGCGACATCTCGAGGAACGGTCCCGACCCCCGCAGGGCCAGCGCGGAGAAGACCAGGACGTCGCCGTTCTCGCGCTTGCAGGCCACCTCGGTGACGACCTGGCCGAGCGCCTTCTCCCACGCCAGCAAGATGGCCTCCTCGAGGCCGGCGGCGCCTGGTGGGAGCTTGAGCTGCGAGAGGCGCGTGACCAGCCTGGCGGTGCGCGCGCGGCGGTTCTGAAGCTTGATCACGCCGGTGCGCAGCAGGCGCTCCGTGACGGTGAGCGCCTCCTCGGTGTCGAGGCCGGCCTCCTTGGCGATCGAGGTGACGCTGCGGCGCCCGTCGACCTTCTCGATGAGCAGCAGCTCGCCGTCGCTGAGATGCAGGTCGCGCTGGCCCGATTTGGAGAGCGCTGGCACGGCGTCCTTGGAGAGCAACAGCTTGGGATCGCCGTGGTGAACGCCCTCGTCGAGGCGACGCATCGCTTCGAGCACCAGGTTCTCGGTCGAGCGCGAGATCGTCGTCTGCCCGGACTGCATGCCGATGCGGAACTCGAAGTGGCCACGCTCGTCGGCGAACAGGGCGTACACGGCCTCCTCGCCCACCACCTCCCCGAACTCGGCGTGGATGACCTGCCCATCCTCGAAGTAGACGCGCGCCAGGCCGGTCGGGTGCTCGACAGCCAACCGCCCCGAGCGCTTGGCGGACGCCAAGAGCTGGAACAGGTCGACTAGGGAGAACAGGCCGAGAGTCCCCGTCACGAACGCAATCTTACCGCGTAGAACGCTCATCCTCGCCGGTATACTGCCCCAGTGCTCAAGCGCCTGCCGTGGTCTCTGCTGAAGGAGACTGCCACTCTTCACCTGTTGGGCGTGGGAGCCATCTGCCTGCTCTTGTCCGTCGACCTGCTGAGCGTGCTGGCGCGCTTCCTGATCCAGCAAGACGCGACGCTCGCCGACACGGGGAGACTGCTGCTCTACAAGCTGCCCTGGTTCTTGCGCCTCTCCTTGCCGATAGCCGTCGTCTTCGCCGTGCTCCTGGCCGGCGGCCGCATGGCGAAGGACTCCGAGCTGAAAGCGGCCTACTCGCTAGGGATCTCGCCACTGCGGTTGCTGGTGCCGCTGATCCTGTTCGGGCTGTCGGTCGGCGTCGTCAGCCTCGTGAACAACGGCTTCTTCGAGGCGCGCGCCGAGGCGCTGTACCAGGAGAAGATCGACTCGTTCATCTACGTCAGACCTCCGCCCGAGCTGCAACTGAACGCCGCCTACCGCATCGCTGACGACGTCTTCTTCGCGGCACGCGTCCGCGTCGACGCCGCCGATCCGCGCCTCGCCAACCTCAGCGGCGTGATGGTGACGCTCGCCGACGGAACGCTCATCGCGGCGCGCGGCGGCGTTTGGGACGCCGGCGACCGCGTCTGGCGCCTGGCCGAGGCACAGGTGACCCCGCTCGGGGTCGAGCCGACGCTGCGCGCCGAGCTCGAGCTGCCGTTCGCGCTGGAGGCGACGCCCTCGGAGACGCTGAGCCGCCCACAGGAGCTGCCGCTCGACCAGCTGTGGCGGCAGTACCGCGCCATCCAGGGCGCCGGCGGCGACGCCAGAGCGTTCGCCTTCGACCTGCACCGCCGCGTCGCCGACGCGTTCAGCGCGGCCATCTTCGCCGCTTTCGCCGGCGCCATCGCTCTGCGGGTGCGCGGCAGGGCCGCCGGGTTCGCCTGGACGATAGTGCTGATGGTCGGGTTCTGGGCCGCCTGGGTGCTGTCGGCGAACCTGTTCGAAGCCGGCGCCCTCCCGCCCGTCGCGGCCGCGTGGCTGACCCCGGCGGCGGCGGCGGCCGGGGCCGCGCTCCTCGCCGCCAGGAGCCTGCGCTCGTGAAGCGCTTCGGCCGCTACCTCGTCATGGAGACAGTGCCGCTGCTGGCGGCCGGGCTCGTCGTCCTGCTCCTGTTGCTGCTGCTGGCGTTCCTGCTGGAGATGCTGGCCGACGTGCTGGCGCGCGGCGTGCCGATCCCGCTCGTCGCCAAGTTCCTGCTGTTCAAGCTCCCGGCCGCCGCCGGGCCGGGCCTGCCGTTGGCGCTGCTGTTCGCTGCCCTGCTGGCCGTGACGCGCCTCGGGCAGGACAGCGAGATCAAGGCCGCGCTGCTGCTCGGGGTCAGCCCGCGGCACTTCGCGCTGCCGCTGTTGGGGCTCGGCGTGGTCGTCAGCCTGGTGTCGCTCCTCAACAACGAGCTGCTGGTGCCGTGGAGCGAGGCGCGAGCGGCCGAGGCCCAGCGCGACATCCTCCTCACCAGCCCGGAGACGCTGGTGCAGGAGGGCGCCTTCTTCTCCGACGCGTTGGGGCGCAGCATCTTCATCGGCGAGCTGGCCCCCGGCGGGCGCTTCAGGGACGTGACGGTGATAACACCCGGCGACGCGCAGGGTCCGAGCGAGGTGATCCACGCCGAGAGCGGCGTCGCGCGGCCAGAGGACGGCGTGTGGCTGCTGGAAGGGATCACGTTCAGGGTGCTGCGCGAGGCCCGCCTCACCCTCGAGTTCCAGGCCGACTCTGCCACCCTGCCGGTGCGCGGACTGACCGCCCGCACCACTACCACCACCGACCTGGTCTACCTCCCGCTGCGCGACCTGCTGGCACGCATCCGCTCCGGCTCCGGCGACCAGGCGGCCGAGTGGACAGCTCTGCACCGCAAGTTCGCCGAGCCGGCGGCCGCGACGGCGTTCGCGCTGTTCGCCCTGGCCGTCGGGCTCTACACGTTCAGGCGCGGCGCCAACATCGGCTTCGTCGCGGTGCTGGTCCTCACCTTCGTCTACTACGCCACCTGGAGCGTCACCAAGCTGCTGGGCGCGCAGGGGGCGCTGCCGCCCGTGCTGGCCGGCTGGATACCGGTGGCGCTGTACGCCGCCGGGGGCATCGCGCTGCTCACAGTCGCGTGGAGGCGGTGAGGGTGCGAGCGCTACTCCTGGCCTGCCTGCTGGCCCTGCTGTTAGGCAGTGCTCAGGCCGCCAGGATCGTCATCGACGCGGCGGCCGATCCCGATAGCCGCCTGGAGATCCGCACCATCACCCTGCCGAACGGCGAGGTGGTGCAGCTCTACGTGCTCGAGGGCGAAGGCATGCGCATCGCCATCGACGACGACGTGCTCGTCGCCGACCACGTCGAGTTCGACCTCACCAACAGGCTCGTCAGGGTGATCGGCCCAGGCTCGTTCACCACCGGCAGCGAGACGGTGACCGGCGACGACCTCGTCATCGACCTCAGCGAGGAGTCGTTCTCGGCCGCCGACGTCCTGATCGTCACCGACGCCATCGACGTGCGCGGCGACTCCGCCAGCCGCGTGCCGGGCCTCATCCGGGTGGCGATGGGCGAGTTCAGCCTGTGCAGCCGCTGCAACCAGCAGGTCGAGGACTACGGCTTCAAGGCCGAACGGCTCGAGCTCTACCCGGGCGACAGGCTCGTCGCGTTCGTCGTCAGCGTGCTGATCCGCGAGCAGCCGGTGCTGAACCTCCCGATCATGGTCCTACCGCTCTCGGAGCCTCACCGCCAACCGCGCCTGGTCTACGAGCGCGGTTCGGCGTCGCAGCAGGCCCGCATCTTCGTCACCTGGCCGTACGTCGCCGGCCCCGACGCGTACGGCGACGCGACGCTGCGCTACTACGCCGACGTGCTGCCAGGTGGTCGCGGCGTGCAGCAGACGCTGCTCGGCGGCACCGTCGCGCAGTGGTACTTAGGCGGAGCCGTCAACCACCGTTACTACACCGAGCGCGGCAAAGGCGTCTTCCAGGTCGACTTCACGCCGGGCTTCGTCACGCCGCAGGGCGTCACCGATCACGAGTTCAAGGTGCGCTTCGCCTACGACGACGAGGAGGCTCTCGGACCACCCACGCTGTCGCTGTTGCTGGAGCGCGACGACGTCAGGCGTGACGACATCTGGGAAGCCACCGCCTACGCCGTGCAGGTGCAGAGCGGCGTGAGGGCGCGTTTCAGCACCCAGGTGTTCATCGACCTCGACCCGACCGACAGCGTGTGGGAGCCGAGCTACGCCAGCCGCTCCACGCCGCTGATGACCCTGGCCAGGCTCGAGCTCGAGCCGGAGGACCTGACAGGGTTCTCGGTCGGTCCGCTGAGCTTGGATAGGCTGCTGCTCGACTTCGGAGGCTTCCAGGACGTCAGCAACCCGTTGAACCGCTCGGCTGCCGTCACGCCGCTCTCGACCACCGGCAGGCTGCGCGAAGCGCACAGCGTGACGCTCGCTCCCCAAGAGCTGTGGAGCGGTTTGCGGCTGGACGGCCGCACCGAGTTCACCGGTTACTACTACGGCACGGCCGAACGGCAGGTCGAGTGGCTGAGCAGGCTGTCGGCGACCCAGACTCTCGGCAACGTCGCGTCGCTGAACGTCAGCTACCGTCGCGACGTCAGAGAGGGCGAGACCCCGTTCCGCTTCGACGTCCTCCCCTACCGCAACCGCACCGACCTGACGGCCCGTTTCCTGCTGACTCCCGCGCCCTGGCTGCGCTTCGACCAGAACGGCGGCTACGTCTTCGTCGACGACCGCTCCCCCGGCGATGTCGGCTGGATGCCGCTCACCAGCACGCTCACGCTGCTCGGCAACGTCGACTGGGTGACGCTGACGGTCCGTAACGTGTACGAGCTCGACGGCAGCGACCCCGGCACGATCGACGCCACGCTGAGCCTGCGCACCACCGGCAGCGGCGCTTGGGGAGCCAGCGCCGAGCTGAGACACGTCGTCGACCTGGCGGTGCTGCCCGATCGGATCACCCTGCAACCGCTCGACGAATCCGCGACCTACCTCAGCGTCTCAGGTGGACTGACCGGTATAGCTACTCTCACCGCCCGCTCCGCCTACCGCTACAACCCGCCGCCGCCCGAGCCGGGACGCGCGCCCGACCGCTTCGACGACCTCGAGCTGACCCTCACGCTCGGCACCCTCTCGCAGAACGACCTGCGGCCCGGCTTGGCCATCACCTACGCCCGCGACCTCGACGAGGGCTACACCAGCGCCTTCGGCGTCGAGGCCACCGCGCGGATCGCCACGCTTAGGCTGAGCGCGGTGGAGCGGCTCGACCTGCCCAGCGGCCGCATCGCCAACAGCCGCCTGCGGGCCGAGCTGCCCGGTTATGTGGCGGTGCAGGCCGACGGGTTGGCCTGGCTGCCGCCGGAGTGGTTGGGGCTGCCTAGCCACGCGGCGTTCGCACGGCAGATCGGCGTCTCGGTCGAGGCCGCGCCGCAGTTTGGGCAGCCGAGTTGGCAGTTGCGCTTCTCGACCACCTACGACCCCGACATCCTCAGCGGGACTGGCGGTTACCGCGCCTCGACGCTAACGGGCCGGGCCCTGGTCGCCGACTACCAGCTGGGGTCGACGCGTTTCAGCATCGACGGCTTCGCCGAGCTGCAGTGGCGCGACGCCCTGCAGCCCGAGACCTACCTGCGCCGGGCCAACCTCGTGTTCGGCGTCCAGTTCGCCGAGGTCGTCGGTCTGCAGGGCACGGTCGGCTACTCGGCCGCCTACTCGACCAGCCTGCAGGAGGTAACCAGCGCGCGCCTCTCGCTCGAGCAGGTAGCGCTCGTCGTCCGACCGATCGACTCGCTCTACGTCGGTGCCGTGTTCAACGAGGTGTGGGACTTGACCGGCAACGACCCGAGCCGACCCGCTTTCAGCGCCAGGCCGACAGTCACGTTGGTGTGGAACCGCTGCTGCTGGGCGCTCTACGGCTCCTGGAACACGGGCACCGGTGCGCTGGCGATAACCTTGACCACCCCGGGCGCCGACCAGGGGCTGAGTCAGGTGTTCGAGACCGGCTGGCTGATCCCGAGGAGGACGCCATGAGAGTACTGACCAGGAGCGCCCCTCGCATCGGTGCGCTGCTTCTTTCCGTGACGTCGCTCGCCATCCTGGCCGCCTGCACCGGCACCAGCGAGCCTCGGCCGCCGACGCTGCTGCTCGTCGGCATCGAGGCCGCCGGCACGCCGCGGTTGCTGCTGGTCGAGGACGTGACCGCCACGGCGCCGCCAGGCTCCCCGCGCCTGACGGCGGTCCCCGGCGGAGCCCGCGACCTGCAGGCGCCGGCCGTGGCACTCGACTTCGAGAACCGAGCCGCCGACCGCGAAGCGGTATGGGTCCTGACGCGCGAGATCGTCGATGGCAGTGGCGGGCCGGAGGTCAGCGCCTACCTGCAACGCTTCGGCGTCCATGAGATCGATCCGGCCTCACCCAGCGCGTTCGCGGAGGACGTGCCGGCGCGTATCACGCTGACGCTGCCGGGCGGCGGTGGGATCCTCGATGGTTTGTCTCTCACCTCGCCCGCGACCTGCCCCACCGCTGTTCAGGTCTCGCGCGACGGCAGCCTCGCTGCGGTCCTCGACGACCCATCCGTCTGCGGCCTCTCGGATCACAGCGAGCTGTGGCTCATCGACACGACCGGCAGCGCGGGATCGCCGCGCGCGCTCGAGGACAACAACCAGCTAGTCGCAGCCGGGATCTACCTCGACCAGCGCCCCGACGAAGAGCGCCTCTACTTCCTCATCGAGGCGATCTCCAACACTCACGTCTACGTCGACGATCTCGACGGCACGCCCTCCTACCACCTCGCTCAAGCGGTGCTGCCACGGCGCGGGATCGACCTGCTGGAGGTGAAGGGCAGCGGCGACGCGCTCATCGCCCTGACCGCCACCGAGCTGGTGAGCGTCGACCTGGCGCAGCCATCCTTGGCCGCGGTGGTCAGCGGCACCCTCAGCACGGGCGCCGCGCGCGTGGAGGCCGACCCTTGGGGCGTGGCTCCCGACGTGATCGTCCTGGGCTCGAGCCGCACGGGCGTCCACGAGAGCCTCACCGACGCCGACCCCGACACTACGGGCTTCACCGCCGTGGCCGCCACCATCGACCCGGTCATCTACTTCGCTTACGGAGTCTCGGAGGGGCGGATCGTGATCATCGACCTGCTGACCGGCGGCAGCTCCGGCGAGTCGCTGCGCGTTCACGGCGAGCAGATGGCCGAGGTGACGTTGCCGGAAGGCCCAGGCGGCGAGCAGGGCATTTCGGTGATCGGTTGGGTCAGGGCGTTGACGCCGCTGGGTCCCTAGGCCATCGCATCGCGCGTGCGCTCCAGGGCCTTGGCAGCCACGGCGCGGGCGGCCACCCGCACAGCGCTGGTGACGGCCCGCGCGTCCGAGCTGCCGTGCCCGATGAAAGCGTAGCCGTCCACGCCGAGCAGAGGCTGAGCGCCGTACTCGGCAGGGTCCATGCGCTTGGCGAGGGCTCTGAGCGCTGGGCGCGCCAACAGACCGCCGATCTTCGCTCTCAGGCTGCTCTGCAGAGCCTGCCTGATCCAGCCGAACATGACCTTGGCCTCGCCCTCGGCGAGCTTGAGCACGATGTTGCCGGTGAAGCCGTCGGTGACGATGACGTCGGTGGTTCCGGCGAGGACGTCGCGGCCCTCCACGTTGCCGTGGAAGCGGATGCCGGGCGTGGCCACCAGCAGCTCGTGAGCCGCCTTTGTCACCTCGTTGCCCTTGTGAGGCTCCTCGCCGATGGAGAGCAGCCCGACGCTCGGGTTCGGCTTGTCCCAGACGGCGCTGACGAACGCGCTGCCCATCACCGCGAACTGCTGGAGGTACGACGGCTTGACGTCGGCGTTGGCTCCGGCATCGAGCAGCGCCGAGAAGCCCTTGTCGGTCGGGATGTTCACCAGGATGGCGGGGCGCTCCACGCCCTTCAGGCGCCCTAGGACCAGGAGCGCGGACGCCATGGTGGCACCGGAATGCCCCATCGACACGGCCGCCGCCGCCTCGCCGTCCTTGACGAGTTGCATCGCCACCATCACGCTGCTTTGCCGGCGTCGTCTCACGTCGGCGGCGTGGTCGTCCATCGAGATGACGTCCTCGGCGTGGCGGATGGTGATGTGGCCGGCCCCGGCTCCGCTTGACGAGGCCTCCAGCGCCGCGCGCAGCCGCGCCTCGTCCCCGACGAGCACGACATGCGCTCCGTCCGCCGCTGCGCGCAGGGCACCCTCGACGGCGGCCTCCGGCATGTTGTCACCGCCCATGGCGTCCAGGGCGATCTTGACTGTAGACGACGCGTTCACATGCTCTCACTCTCGCCGCGTCCGAACTTCACCCATCGGCGGTCCCGAAGCCCGATAGTGGGGGAGTTCCGGCCGCTAAGCCGCGGTTCTGAGGTCGAAGTATAGCCGTGGCGCACGATCTTGCCGCGCAGCTCGAGGAGGTCCCACCATGCCCGACCCGCTGGTACTGCAGCTCCGCTTCACCCGCCGCGAGTTCAGACGCGCGTTGCGCGACGTGCCGGGCGACGACGGCCTGAGCCGCGTCGGACGGCTCAACTCCTTGGGCTGGTCGGTCGGCCACCTCGCCTGGCAGGAGCAGAAGTACTTCCTCTACTGGGGCAGTGGCTCGATGCCGTTCCCTGACATCGACAAGACGTTCAGACCGGGAGCACCGAGCTCGACACCCGACCTGCAGGAGATGCTGGCGAGCTGGGCCGAGATCACGGCCCTAGCCGACCCATGGCTCGACACGCTGACGTCGCGTGAGCTCGCGGCCCCTTACTCCAAGGGCGGCACCAAGCAAGGGGGACGCCTGATAGGCAACCTCCTGCAGCGCGTCATCTACCACTACTGGTATCACCTCGGCGAAAACATGGCCGCGCGCAAGCTGATGGGGCACGAGGGGCTGGGGCAGTTCGTGGGCAACATCGACGACGAGGCGTCATACGCCCCCTATCTCGACGGCTGACGCCGCCAACCGGCGGCCCGGGACTACACTCAGGGACGTGGACCTCGACTTCCGCACCTTCGACGCGCCGGCGGGCGAACGCCTCGATGTGGCCATCGCCCAGGCGCTCGAGCTGTCGCGGACCTACGCCAAGAACCTGGTCGACGAAGGCTACGTGATGCTCGATGGGCGGCCGGTGGGCAAGCCGGCCACCAAGCTGACCGGCGCCGAGATCGTGACGGTGATGCTGCCGCCGCAACGCCCAGTGGAGGTCGAGGCCGAGGACCTGCCGCTACCGATCATCTACGAGGACCTCGACATGGCCGTCGTCGACAAGCCGCCGGGCATGGTCGCCCATCCGACGGCGACGGTGCGCAGCGGAACCGTGGTCAACGCTCTCCTGGGGCGCATGCAACTGAGCAAGGACAGGCTCCAGGACCCGGCCGACGACGACTACCGCCCCGGGATCGTCCACAGGCTCGACAAGGACACGTCGGGAGTGATGGCGGTGGCCAAGACCGACGAGGCTCATCGGCATCTGGCCAACTCGTTCAAGCGCCGTTTCACCGAGAAGGAGTACGTCGCCATCGTGGTTGGGACCATCGAGGACGGCGCGTTCGTCGACGCGCCCATCGGCAGGCACCCCGTCAAGCGCCAGCAGATGACCGTCGGCGGCGAGGCTCCGCGCTCGGCATCCACACACTTCTGGCGATTGGCTGAGGCTCCCGGCTACAGCCTGGTCCGCGCCAAGCCTCACACCGGCAGGACGCATCAGATCCGCGTGCACCTGGCCCACCTCGGGGCGCCTATCCTGGGTGACGAGGTCTACGGACGTGCCTCTGGCGCCATAGCTCGCCAGTCCCTTCACGCCCAGCGGCTCACCCTCCCGCACCCGCGCGACAACCGGCCGATAACGTTCGTGGCACCGGTCCCTGCTGACATGGTGGAGGCGTGGTTGGCCTTGGGTGGAAGTTGGCCTGAGGGGTTGGAGTAGCGACTTGACCCGCTCGGCGGTTGTAAGTACATTGTAATCACGGAGGCAGCGATGAGAACGCGGATCGTGCGCATCGGGAACTCGCAAGGCGTGCGGATACCACTGCCGCTGATCGAGCAGGCGGGGTTGGGCGAGGAGATCGAGCTTAAGCTCGTCGGGCAAACGATAGTGATCCAAGCGCCCTCTGACCCACGCGCCGGCTGGGCGGCCGCGTTCGCTGAGATGGCTGCGGCTGGGGACGATGCGTTGTTGGTTGAACCTCTCGATACGCGCTTCGATGTCGAGGAGTGGGAGTGGGACTGAGGTTCGAGGTCCATCTCGTTGTCCTGGACCCAACTCTCGGCTCTGAGATCAGGAAGACGCGGCCGTGCGTGATCGTCTCGCCCGACGAGATGAACGCGTCTTTGAGAACCGTGATCGTCGCACCCATGACGACCCGCGGAAAGCTCTATCCGACCCGCGTACCGTGCGCATTCGGCGGTAGGGAGGGGTTCGTCGCGCTCGACCAGATCCGCACGGTCGACACTACACGCCTGGCTTCGAGGTTGGGAGTGCTCGAAGAGAAGACCCAGTTTGCCGTACTAGCCAAGTTGCAGGCCATGTTCTCTCCCTGAGTCCGGCCGCAGTGACCGGCTGCCGTTGTGGCGGTGCCAGTCATCGCGCCGGCCAAGCCGCCCCATGAGGGATAGGCTGAGGGCATGGCCGAGCAGCCCCTTCCCCACTGGCAGTTGGACACGATCTACAGCGGCTTCGATGACGAGGAATACGCTGCCGACAAGCGTAGGCTGCGCGAAGGCATAGTCGCGCTCGAGCACTTCCTGGACGGTGCCGGCGCGGACGAGGAACCCGCCGTCTTCATCGGCAAGGGGCTGGAGCGGATCGAAGCCGCGTTGGTCCCGTTCGCGACTCTCAGCGGCTACCTGTACCTACGCATCGCCGTCGACGCCACCGACGACGCCGCCAAGGCCGAGCGTTCGGCGCTAGCCGCCTACGGGATCAGGCTGCAGACTCTGCGCAAGCGCTTCACCGCATGGCTCTCGGACGTCAACCTTGCGGAAGCTCAAGCGGCATCCGACGCCGTCGCCTCTCACCTTCACTTCTTGGAGCGCGAGCAGCACCACGCCACGCACCTGCTCTCCCCCGAGGGCGAGGCGGTCGCCATCTCGCTCGACGACACCGGCGGAGCCGCCTGGTCGCGGCTCTACGGCCAGCTCATCGCGCGCCGCACTATCAAGGCCAAGGTGTTGGACGAGGAAGGCGCCGAGGGCGAGTACAGCGTCGCCCAACTCAAGGTGCTTCAGACCCACGAGAACGTGGAGGTGAGGCGACGCGCGTTCGAGACGGAGCTCGAGCTGCTGGCGCGCGACGAAGTGGCGTACGCGGCGGCGATGAACTCGATCAAAGGTCAGGTCGACTCGCTCGCGAGGCGCCGCGGTTGGGAGTCGGCGTTCGACGAAGCGCTGTTCGACAACGGCCTCACCAAGCCGACCCTTGCCGCCATGCACCAGGCCTGCGAGGAGAGCTTCGACGCGCTGCGCGACTACCTCAAGGCGAAGGCGTGGCACCTAGGCAAGCAGCAGCTCGCCTGGTACGACCTGTTCGCGCCGCTGCCGAAGGCGCGAGCACCCAGGTTCACTTGGGAGCAGGCGAAGACTCTGGTCGAGGAGCGCTTCGGCTCGTACGGCCCCGAGCTGGCCGGCTTCGCGAAGCGCACCTTCCTCGAAGGCTGGATCGACGTGCCGCCGCGCAAGGGCAAGGTGAACGGAGCGTTCTGCTCGGCGGTAGCCGCGCGCGGCGAGTCGCGCGTGATGCTCAACTTCGGCGGGAGCCTGGGGGACGTGTTCACGCTGGCGCACGAACTCGGCCACGCCTATCACAACGACTGCAAGTACCGCTTCGGCCGCGACGTCATCCAGGCCATAACACCGAACACGCTCTCGGAGACGGCGAGCATCTTCTGCGAGACGATCATGCTCGATGGCCTGCTCGCCACCGACAGCGACCTCGAGAAGCTCGCGGTGCTCGAACACCACCTGCAGCAGTCGACACAACTGGTCATCGACATCCACAGCCGCTACCTGTTCGAGGCGACCGTGTTCGAACGCCGCCGCGAGCGCGAGCTCAGCGTCAGCGAGCTGAACGAGATCATGCTGGAGGCCCAAGCCCAGACGTACGGCGACGGACTCGCCGAGGGCGAGCGGCACCCGCTGATGTGGGCGCACAAGGGTCACTACTACTCGAGCGGCAGGTCGTTCTACAACTACCCCTACACCTTCGGCTTCCTGTTCGGGCTGGGGCTGTACGCCGAGTACCAGAAGGACCAGCAGGCGTTCATGGCGCGTTACGACGAGCTGCTCGCTTCCACCGGCATGTTCTCGGCCACTGCGCTGGCGCAGCGTTTCGGCATCGACATCGAGGACGTAAGATTCTGGCGGAACAGCCTGGCGGTCATCACGGGGCGCGTCAGGGTTTTCAAGGAGTTGACCGAGAGGGTGACCGCGTGAGCATAGATTATCGAGGCCTGTTCGACCTTAGCGGCCGCACCGCGCTCGTCATCGGAGCGGGGTCTGGCATCGGCAAAGCCTCGGCGGAGGGGCTGTCCGCCTTCGGAGCGCACGTCGTGTGCGCCGATGTCAGGGAGGACGCAGCGGCCGCGACCACCGCGGCGCTGAACGCCAACGGCGGCTCGGCCGAGACCATGGTCATCAACATCGCCGACGAGGAGAGCGTCAAGCGTGCCGTCAACGGCAGCGCGCGCCTCGACGTGGTCGTGTGCTCGCCTTCGATAAACGTGCGCAAGCCGCTCGCCAACGTTAGCGCCGACGAGTTCGACAGGGTGATGGGCATCAACCTGCGCGGCAGCTTCTTCGTCGTGCGGGAGGCCGGCACGAGGATGGCGGCCCAGGGCAAGGGCAGCATGATCTTCTTCTCGAGCATCCGCTCGCAGGTGGTCGAGCCGGGCCAGGGCATCTACGCCGCGACCAAGGCCGGCACGCTGCAGATGATCAGGGCCGCCGCCGCCGAGTGGGGCAAGTCTGGTGTGCGCGCCAACGCCGTCGCTCCCGGGGTCGTCGAGACACCGCTGACCCAGCAGATCAAGGACCAGCCCGCCTGGTACGACGCCTACGCGCAGAAGAGTGCGCTCGGGCGGTGGGCGCAGCCGTCCGAGCTCGTCGGGGCCGTCATCTACCTCGCCTCGGACGCGTCGAGCTTCGTCACCGGCTCGCTCATGATCGTCGACGGCGGTTGGACGGCCGTCGACGGCCGCTTCACACCTCCGCTCTAAGGAAGCGCATGAGCGACTACCCGTCCGACCTCGCCCGCCGCGCCGCCGAGGCGGTCTCGCCAGAGCGCGTCGTCGAGCTCGCCCAGGGCTTGGTGCGCATCCGCAGCGTCTTCGACGCCGACCTCGGCACCAACGAGACGGAGGCGGCTGCTTACGTCGCGGCTCAACTCCGGGCGATCGGCCTCTCGCCCATCGTCGAGGAGGCGGTGCCGGGGCGCCCGAACGTCATCTGCGACTGGGCCGGCACCGGCTACGTGCAGGGCCGTCACCGAACGCTGATGTTCGAGGGCCACACCGACGTGGTCACCGAGGGCGACCCGAGCGCCTGGCGGATCCCACCGTTCGAGGGCCGCATCACGCCCGGGGCCGACGGCCGCGAGGAGACGGGCGTGCTGCACGGTCGCGGCACCGCCGACATGAAGGCCGGCGTCGCGGCAGCCATGGCGGCGCTCGAGGCGGTGAGGGCCGTCGCGCCCGACCTGCCGGGCCGCATCCGGCTTGGCATCGTGTCCGACGAGGAGGGGATGATGCTCGGCATCAAGAGCTTCATCGCCAACGGCTGGGCCGACGAGGTCTCTGGGGCCATAGTCTGCGAGCCGGAAGAGAACGAGATCTGCCTGTTCCAGAAGGGCGCGATGCGCCTGCACGTCAGGGTCAGGGGCGTGATGAGCCACGGCGCCATGCCGTACGCAGGCGTCAACCCGGTGCGCGGCTTGGCCGACTTCGTGGTCGCGGTGCGCGATTACGAGAGGGCCGAGCAGCAGCGCCTGGGCGAGCATCAGTACCTAGGGCTGCCGTGGTTGACGCCCACCATCGTGCGCGCCCCCGCTCAGGGTGAGGCGCAGCTCAACGTCATGCCCGAGGAGGCTTACCTCGCCCTCGACGTGCGCACGGTGCCGGGTCAGGATCACGCCGAGATCGAGGCCGAGCTCAACGCCATCGCCAGGCGGCTCGAGGCGGGAACCGACAGGCTGCGCTTCGAGATCGACTGCTTCGAGTCCCGGCCCTGGACCCAGACGAAGCCGAACGATCCGATCGTCGCCGCCGTCGAGAGCGTCTACCAGCCGGTCTTGGGCGAGCCACCGAAGTACGGCGGCGTGCCGGGAGCCACCGATGGCACGTTCCTGTGGGCGCTGCGCGACATCCCCGTCGTGACCATCGGACCCGGCGACAGGACCATCCCGCACCAAGTGGACGAGTTCGTCAGGTTGGCCGACGTGGTGCGCTCGGCACGGCTCTACGCCGCCGCAGCGGTCGCCTACCTGAGCGACACGGCGGTGAATTGAGCCTCCCGGCGCATGAGTTAGGATGAGCCGGTGGCGCCAGGGAGCTAAGTGGCCCACTCGCTAGGTTCGATCCTAGCGAGTCAGAAAGCGCGATCTAGGAGGAAGAGGATGCCCGCACACGCAAACTCGATTCACGCTGCGCACCACGTGGACGCGGCCAACCGCTCTCGCGGCGCTGCTCGTGGCTTGGTGAAGGCGCTCGTCGCCCTCATCCTGGCCGCCGCCATGCTGGCAGGCACCGCCGTGGCTCAGACCCCCGGCGGCAGCGTCACCGTCGCGATCTCCGCCGACCCGCCCGGCTGGGACCCCTCCGCCTCGACCTCACAGGAGATCCCACGCGTCGTCTACGGCAACGTCTTCGAGGGCCTGGTGGCGTTCGACGGTACCGGCGCCATCGTCCCGCGCCTCGCCACCGACTGGCGCGTCTCCGACGACGGCCTCACCTGGATCTTCAACCTGCGCCAAGGTGTGACCTTCCACGACGGCTCGGCCTTCACCTCCGCCGACGTCGTCGCGAAGTTCGACCGCGCCCGCACCCCCGACTCCGGTCACACCAACGCCGCGTACTACACCGCGATCTCCGACGTCTCGGCACAGGGCGACCACACCGTCGTCTTCACACTGTCGCAGCCGGCCGCCAGCCTGCTCTACAACCTCGCGCGCCCCGACTCGATCATCTACCCCGCCGGCACGCACGAGTCGCAGCGCAGCCAGCCGATCGGCACCGGCCCGTTCCGCTTCGCCTCGTACACCGAAGGCGCCGAGGTCGTCCTCGAGAAGTACGACGGTTACTGGCAGCTCGGCGTCCCGTACCTCGATCGCGCGGTGTTCCGCATCATCTCCGACCCGAACACGCGCTTCGCGGCGCTGCAGACCGGCGACATCGACATCGCGGGCGTGCTCCCCGAGCAGTACATCCAGCTCGCTGGCAACCCCGAGCTGAAGGGCACGCAGGGCACCGCCACCGCCGAGATCACCGTGGCGATGAACAACACGCGCGCGCCGTTCGACGACGTGCGCGTCCGCCAGGCCATCACGCTCGCCATCGACAAGAACGCGATCGTCAACGGCGCCATGTTCGGCCTCGGCACCGTCATCGGCTCGCACATGAGCCCGTCGGAGCCGTACTTCATCGACCTGAGCGAGACCTACCCATACGACCCGCAGCGCGCCCGCGAGCTGCTCGCCGAGGCCGGCTACCCCAACGGCTTCACCATGAACTTCGAGCTGCCCGAGCCGTACAACATCGAGCGCCGCAGCGGCGAGGTCATCGCCCAGCAGCTGCGCGAGGTCGGCATCGACGTGCAGCTCAGCGTCGTCGAGTGGGCTACCTGGATCGAGCGGATCTTCCTCGGTGGCGACTACGACATGACGATCATCGGCCACTCCGAGCCGCGTGACATCAACGTCTACGCCAACCCCGGCTACTACTACCACTACGACAACCCGCGCATCGGCGAGCTGCTGGCGCTGGCGGAAGCCGCCACCGACCAGGACACCCACAACGCCTACTACCAGGAGATCGCGACGATCATCGCCCAAGACGCCGTCAACGTCTGGGTCATGTCCTCGCCGTTCCTGATGGCGATGCGCACCGACATCCACGGCTTCTGGACCGACCAGCCGACGCCGGCCCTCTACCTCGGCGACGTCTACCGGCAGTAAGCGAGAGCCGGCGCGCGAGCGTCGACACCTGAAGCACGCTCAGGAGGGCCGCACACCAGCGGCCCTCCCCCCTATCTAGCCGTGACCACTCTCTTCTCGATAACTACCAGCCCGGCGGCACGCTGACGTGCTCGGCTACCTGGTCAGACGCTTCCTGACGGCCATGGTGAGCATCATCCTCGCCAGTCTCGTCGTCTTCTCGGCGCTGCTCGCGGTGCCCGGCGACCCAGCCGAGGTGATTCTCGGCATGAACGCCAGCCCCGAGGCGCGCACCGCGCTGCGCACCCAGCTCGGCCTCGACGTGCCGCCCCCCAAACGCTACGTGCAGTGGCTCGGCGGCGTGGTGCAGGGCGACTTCGGGACCTCGATCAACTACTCGACCGACGTCGGCAGACTGATCCGCGACAGGCTCAAGGTGAGCGTACCGCTGACCATCGGCGCCGCGATCATCGCGTGCCTGCTGGCGCTGCCGCTCGGCATCATCGCCGCCCTGAAGCGCGGCACAGTCTGGGACCCGCTGCTCACCGGCCTGTCGCAGCTCGGCGCCGCCATCCCCAGCTTCTGGCTGGGCCTGATCTTCATCCTCTACTTCGCCGTCGAGCTGAGGTGGTTGCCTGCCGGCGGCTTCACCTCGTTCGCTGACGACCCCGTGCGCTGGCTGCGCTCGCTCACCCTGCCGGTGCTGGCCCTCGGGGTGGGCCAGGCGGCGGTGATGACGCGCATGACGCGCGCCGCCATGCTCGACGTGCTCAGTCAGGACTTCGTGCGCACCGCCCGCGCCAAGGGCTTGGGCGAGAACAGCGTGGTGCTCAAGCACGCCCTGCGCAACGCGATGGTCACGATCATCACCATCCTCGGCCTGTCGTTGAGCAACGTGTTCATCGGCTCGATCGTGGTCGAGCAGGTCTTCGCGCTGCCGGGTCTCGGGCGCCTGGCGCTGACGGCCATCGGCACCCGCGACTTCCCGCTACTGCAGGGCGAGATCCTCCTCTACGCCAGCACCATCGTCGGGCTCGGGTTCCTCGTCGACGTCTCCTATGGGCTGCTCGACCCGCGGATCAGGTACACGTGAGCGGGCGAGCGTTCGCGCCGTGATCGACGTGGCGGCGGCCTGGGAAGGGCGCCTTGACAAACCTTGCCAGAGCCTGACCAGGTCGGCTAGCATGACGCCATGAGCACGATGAACGTATCGCTACCGGCCGCCCTCAAGGAGTACGTCGACCAGCAAGCGACCACTGGTGGGTACGGCAGCAGTAGCGAGTACGTGCGAGAGCTGATCCGCAGGGATCAGGAGCGCACCCGGCTGCGGCAGCTCCTGTTGGCCGGCGCCGAGAGCGCACCAGGCCGCACCGCCGACGCCGCGTTCTTCACCGACCTACGTCGGCGCGTCACCGCTGGCTGACCTGGGTGACACCGCAAGCCTCCCGCAAACCGGTCGTCCTGCGCTTGGCGGCAGAAGATGACATCCACGCAGCCATCGGCTACTACCTCGCCGAGACCTCCAAGGAGGTTGCGCTGCGACTGATCGGATCCCTGGAGAGCGGTCTGGAAGCGCTTTCCGAGCAGCCGCAGGGCGGTTCACCGCGCTTCGCTCATGAGCTCGACCTGCCGGGCTTGAAAACCTGGCCCGTGAACGCCTTCCCCTACCTGGTCTTCTACGTCGAACAGGAAGATCGCATCCAGGTCTGGCGCGTGCTACACGTCAGGCGCGACCTTGCTGCCTGGCTCGAGCCGGATGGGGCCGACTCGTGAGGCGCCGTCCCTACAACGTGTGGTTCGGCAGCTTCCTCATCGGCACTGTGGTGGTGGGAGCTCTGCTCTCCTACCTGTGGTTGCCCCACGACCCCCTCTCCATGAACTTCGCCGTCCAGCTCAAACCGCCGAGCGCGACCAACTGGCTCGGCGCCGACCACTTCGGCCGCGACCTGCTCTCACGCATGCTGGTCGGCGCGCGCAGCACGCTCTACGTCGGGTTCATCGCCGTCGGCATCGCGCTGCTGGCCGGCGGCGCCATCGGCGCGATCTCCGGGTTCGTCGGCGGGGTCGTCGATGAGGTGATGATGCGCCTCGTCGACGTGCTGTACGCCTTCCCAGCCATCCTGATGGCGCTGCTGCTCGCCGCCGTCTACCGTCCCGGCACGCTGACGGCCATGACCGCCATCGGCCTGGCCAGCATCCCGATCTTCGCGAGGATCGCCAGGGCCAGCGTGCTGAGCATCAAGGAGCGCGAGTTCGTCGAGGCCGGCCGCGCGCTCGGAGCGGGCGGCGCACGCGTGCTCGGCAGGCACATCCTGCCAGGCGCCATCGGACCGCTGATCGTGCAGGCGAGCCTGAGCCTCGCCGTGGCCGTGCTCGCCGAGGCGGCACTCAGCTTCCTCGGCCTCGGGACTCCGCCTGACGTGCCGAGCTGGGGCAACATGCTGCGCGAGGCGCAAGGGTTCATGGCGCTGAGTCCGTACCCGGCATTGGTGCCGGGCATCGCGATCGTGTGGACAGTGTTGGGGTGGAGTCTGTTGGGGGATGGGCTGAGGGATCTTTGGGATCCTCGGAGTCGGGGTGTGTAGGTTCGTGCCTAGAGGCTCACTCGCGGCAGTGCGCAGGTGAGTACGGTGCGGCTGGAAAGGTGGTGTCGCTGATGGAGTTGACCGCCGTCATGACGCCTGCACCCGAAGGTGGCTACACGGCTCTCAATCCCGAAACTGGGTCTACTCCCCGCGACCCCTTCGGAACCTGCCGTCGTGAGGACCTTCGTAGTGTCGGTCGGTGCCTAAACTGCCCCACGTGTCGGGCAGTGAGGTCGTCCGCGTACTAGAAGGAGTTGGATCCAGCGTAGTCAGGCGCAAAGGTAGTCACGTCGTGATGCGACGGGACTCGGCTGGCACCAACTTCTCGCTGGCGTTGATCGAAGTCGGAACCGTCTGGGCATGGGGCAGCAACGCGTACGGTCAGGTCGGAAACGGCAACCCTGACAAGTGTCCGCGCAACCCAGTCCGAAGCCGCGCCTTCAGACCCGAGTGACCGAGCTTTGGCGACGCGCTAATCGTCGTCGGTGAAAGTCACTTCGTACGTCCAGCCCGACGTGATGCTCGCGGCGCCACCATCGCCGAGGAGGTACGGGTTGGCATAGACGGCGAACTCGTACCTGCCGACCGCCAGGGCGATCGCCTCGTCGTACTGCTCATCGACCTCGGAGCCGTCCACCGGGTCGCAGCAGATCGGGTCGCCGCCCTGCTGACGGATCTCGATGTAGTGGAGCTGGTCGCCAGCGACGCCGGGGACCACGACCGCGTGCAACGACGCCACGATCTCCATGATCACCGGCTCGAGCACCTCGAACTCGATGATCCACTCGAACAGCGCATCGGTCTCGTACTCGCACTCAGGGAGGACGTTGAACCCGTCCCCGTCAGCGGAGTACGAACCAGAGAAGCTGCTGAGGTACTGACCGAACATGAGGATGAGCAGGTACTCAGCCTCGGCGGAGAGGGCGAAGTCGCAGTAGGGCACGTCGTCGATGGTGAAGATGCCGCTGGTCTCGACCGAGCCATCGAAGGCGAACACCTTCCCGGCCTCAGCCTCGTCCGAGAACGGAGCGAAGCCGGTCATTTCGAGGTAGACCCCGAGCCGCAGGGCACTGTCCACCCAGCGGACGCTGCCGAGAGAGGGGAAAAGTGAACAGCCGGAGAGAAGGAGAAGAGAAAGTCCGGCGCCGATAACGACGATCCGAGCTTGACTCATGGCGCATTATGCACAGCGCTCCTCATGAAAGCAAGATGAGCAGTGCGGCCGCTCGCATGCCGCTGAGACTGAGGCCCAGGGTGGCGGTCACGTTCTTCTGCACAGGCACAGCATCTAGCCGGATCCCGCCGCGCGCGAGGACGATACGCAGCGAACCTTCACGATCATCGTTGAAAGGATGCCAGCTCCAAGCCGGTAAGGGCCGCGACCTGGGGTCCACAGTCGCCGGTGTCTCGGGCAGTGGTCAGGAGTCTCTCGAACAGGGCCTCGGCCTCTTCGTGCTCACCTGGCTCGAGTTCTAGACGTCCTAGGGATCCGAGCACGCGGCAGACCTGGTTGTGGAACCCCGTGGAGTTGGCGAGGTCGATTCCCAATCGCAGCTAGTGCGTGGACTTCTCCTGGTCGCCAAGTCCTTGCCAGGTTCGGACCAAGATCTAGAATGTACTGAAGAGGTCGCATCGGAAGATAGGAACGCGCTCTGGCGAGTCGCAGCAAGCGCCTTGCGCAGGTCGACGAGTGATCCCGACCCAGAACATCATCGCGTCGGCGAACGACGCTCAGATGTCAAGTGCCGTGGCAGTCAAGTTCAGGGTGAACGGAGTCCCACTGCGACGACTATCGAATCGCCTTGATCCGATGCGGCTTCCCGACCTCGAGCCACTCCCGATCAGCCGTAAGCGCAGTGGCGCGCAATTGAGCCGCGGTGGCGATGCAGGCTCTATCACCCAGGGAGAGTCCCAGGTGCTGGGTGACCTGCTGCAACGCCGCCGCCGCCTCGCCCTCCACGACGCTGAACGCCAGTCGGCGCAGGCCGAGCGCTTCCATCTCGGCACCGAGAGCTTCGACGTCACCGCCTCGCGAGGCCAGCTTCTGCACCACCTCGCACCAGTTCACGCTGTTGATCACCGCATTGCTCGGATCGACCAAGGCGGCGCCGGGCTCCTCAAGCAACCACGCCAGGAGTGCGGAGGCGTCCAGGACGTAACGCCCATCCGAGGCGGGCATCAGTCACTCTCCGCTCTCACGTTGTGCCTCGAGCTTGCGCTCGGCCAAGAACTCGTCCACGACACCGCCAGCCAGGTGCCGAAACCTGCCACGTACACGCTCCACCACCAGATCGCGAGGCTCCAGTACGAGCCGACCGCAGTCGACACGCGCGACGAGCTCTGTACCTACGTCGAGTCCAAGCTCGTTGCGAAGCGACACAGGAATCACCACTCGTCCATGTTTTCCAACCGTGACAGCGTGCACATCTTGTGACATCTCCGCTACAGGTTGCCACATAGCAGGTGACTTGTCCATGGTCAAACGCCTACACTTCAGCAACGAGTGCCTAGCCGCACGCCTAGGAGACAATGATGCCTCGACCAACGCGCCCTCTCGCCCGACTGCCACTCCACCTGCTAACGGCACTCGCCCTCAGCACCGCCCTAGCCCAATCCGAACCCACACCGGCCGGCACCTGGGAGGGCTTCGTCGAGCTCCCAGGCACCATGCTCGGCGTCAGCGTGACCCTGAACCTAGACGCGAGCGGCTGGAACGGCATCATCGACATCCCTGCACAGGGCTCTTACGGGTTGCCGCTGGAAGACGTCTCGGTCTGGGGCGCTGACGTGACTTTCGCCATCGCCGACGTGGCGGGAGAACCCACGTTCACCGGCACGCTGACCGGCGACACGCTCCAAGGCACGCTCTCGCAGTTCGGTCAGCAGTTCCGGTTCTCGCTGCACCGCAGCGACGGCACGAGCCTCACCGCGCCGGCGCTCTTCGAAGACTCCACCGGCCGCTACTCGGTGCGGATCCCCGCGGAGTGGTCGGTGTTCGAGCAAGACGGCGTCGCGACAGTGATGAGCCCGGAGGGCGGCGTGCTCGTTCACCTCATGGTCGGACCTGCCGCCGACCCGGCGGTGGCTGTCGCGGACGCTTGGGATCTTGTCGACGGCGGGCCGGGCCTGGACCCCGTCCAAGTCCTCGAGCCGCCATCCTCACCTGGGGTCGACAGCACCCTCCTGTACAACTACGGTTCGGCCACCTCGGCGTTCCTCTACCAGGCTCTCGTGCAGGTCGTCGGCGACAAGCTGTACCTGATGCTCATAGAGGGCAATATGAACGAAGCACAGCGCTTCGGCGCCCAGTTACAGATCGTGATCAGCAGCTTCACCATCACGCCGACCGATTAGGCCGCGCTAAGCCTGGATCGCCGACGTGACGCTTGGTCCTGACAGAACCGTGCTCTATGAGAGTATGGGGCATGACCACAGTTCGCACGCTGCGCCCACGGGTCCGTGGCACGCCGCGAGTAGGTGCGCTTGGGTAGCGCAGGCCTAAGCGGCAAGACCCTCGGAAGCCTCGCATGGATGGGATCGGGAACTGGGGTCCAGGCGGTCTTGCGCGCCGTCGTCCTGCTCGTGCTGGCTCGGCTTCTGACGCCGGAAGCGTTCGGAGCGGTAGCGGCCGCCCTCGTCGTCATCAACTTCTCCAACATCTTCGCCCAACTAGGCTTCGGCCAGGCGATCGTCCAGCGTCCCACTCTCACCACCGAGTACGTGCGGACGGCGTTCACGCTGTCGTTGGCGCTCGGTGTCGCGTTCACGGTCGGCGTCTGGCTGCTGTCTCCCCTCCTGGCCGGTCTCTTCTCGGAAGACGGGCTCGTCACCGTGCTGCGAGTCCTGTCGATCTCCTTCGTGTTGACCGGGCCGGCCGTCGCCGCACAGGGTCTGATGCAGCGAGAGCTGGAGTTCAAGCGGCTCGCGATCATCGAGACCGTCTCGTTCTTCATCGGGTTCGCCATAGTGGGCGTCGTCACCGCGGCCCTCGGTTGGGGGGTGTGGGCGCTCGTCGCAGCTCATCTGTCGTCGCTGGTGCTCAAGGGCGTGATGCTGTTGGTCGCGCACAGGCACCCGATGCGCCCGCTGCTTGACCGCGCCTCGGCGGCCGAGCTGGCGAGGATGGGTGGCGGCTTCACGCTCGGCAGGTTCTTCAACTTCCTGGCTCTCCAGGGTGACTACTTCGTGGTCGGACGCTGGATGGGGCTGGCTGCGCTGGGCGCTTACAGCCGCGCGTACGAGCTGATGGTCGCGCCGGCCTCGCTCTTCGGGAAGGTCGTCGACGTCGTGCTGTTCCCCGTCCTGTCGAAGGTTCAGGACGACCCTGGCCGCCTGGCCTCCGGGTTCCTGCGGGGCCTGGCCTTCGTCGCGCTGCTGACGATGCCGCTGTGCCTGGTCGCGACGATCCTGGCGCCCGAGCTCGTATGGACGCTCCTGGGAACCCAGTGGCTAGGCGTGGTGCCCGCTTTCCAAGTGCTCGCGCTGGGCATCTTCTTCCGCACCAGCTACAAGATCAGCGAGGCCGTGCTGCGCGCCAAGGGCGCCGTCTTCGCCCGCGCCTGGCGCCAGGCCGTGTACGCGACCTGCGTCGTGCTCGGCGCGTGGGTGGGCCACCATTGGGGGCTCGGCGGTGTGGCCGTCGGTGTGCTCGTCGCCATCACGATCAACTTCGCGTTGATGACGTCGTCGGCGGCCCAACTGGCGGGCGCGAGCTCGCGATCCATCCTCGCCGTGCACGTTCCGATCATCGCGCTGACGGCCGCGGTCGGTGGCGTCACCGCTCTCGCCGCCGTTCCGCTGCGCCTAGCCGAGGCCAGCCCACCTACCATCCTCCTGGTCGGTGGCGCGGCGGCCGCAGCCTGCGTGTTGGCCCTCACGCGTCTCGCTGCACCGACCGTGCTAGGGCCGCACGGGCTGTGGGTGGCGCAGCGGCTAGCCGGGATGGTCAGGCTGAGCCGGGTGCTCCCTGAGCGCTGGCGCACCCCGGTCGCGGAGCGAGGATGAGCGACCTTTCGATCGGCGAGCCGCTGGAGGCCGTCACCGGCCTGCTGTCCGACCTGACCGCGGCCGGAGTCGTCTTCAAGCACTGGAAGTCGAACGAGAAGCTCGCGCTCTCGCTGCGCTGCGATGACGATCTCGACCTGCTGGTGCGCAGGTCAGACGCAGCGGCTCTGAACCGGGTGTTCGCCTCCCGCGGCCTGCGCAGGGTGCTCGATGGCTCCCACGAGGCGTTCCCGGCGATCGAGCAGTACTTCGCCCTCGATCCGGCCAGCTGCAAGTGGCTGCACGTCGACGTCTACTACGCGATCACCACTGGCAGCAACCTGCTGAAGGAGTACCGCCTGCCGTTCGAGAGGCTCCTGCTCGAAGGCGAGACCACCCACCTCGGGGTTCCGGTGCCGCCGCCCGGTGCGGAGCTGTTGGCGCTGGTGACGATCCAGATGATCAAGCGGTCGTCTCTCCTACAGCTCCTCACTCGCAAGGACGCGCGCTCGACACGGACGACCCGCGAGGAGATAGTCGCCCTCCTAGCGCGTGAGCCACAGGCGGCCAGTGACGCCGAGGCCCTGCTTCCGTCGTGTCTACCCCAGGTGCCGGTGTCGCTCTGGCGCGAGTGCCTGGCTGCGCTGACGGTCCCGGCGGGCACCTTGCATCTGCTGCGCCTGGGAGGCCGTCTGCGCTCGCGCATACCTGACCTCAGGCGCATCGGACGAGTCGCAGGCGCCTGGCTGCGGATAAGGGCGCTGGGCGCCAAGGTTGTCAGCCGACGCCGCCGTCATCGCGGTAGCAAGCGACTCGCTACCGGCGGCGCCGTCGTCGCGGTGATCGGCCCCGAGGCCACAGGCAAGTCGACCGTCGTGACTAGCCTTGCCCGCACGCTCGGCTCCGTCTTCGAGGTCGACGAGGTGCACTTAGGGAAACCGCCGCCGACCTGGCTGACCTGGCCGTTCGCAGCCCTCTTCCCTCTGCTGCGGCGGCTGTTGCCGGAACGACGCGCCAGCGTAGGTCCGACGCAGGCAGCTCCGGGCGACGGGGCGGCAGGAGCCGTTTCGGTGGGGTCGGGCCGGTTCGGCTGGATGTACGCGCTGCGCGCCCTGATCACCGCTCACGAGCGCCGAGCGTTGGCTCGCCGCGTGCAGCGCCGAGCCGCCAACGGAGCGATCATCGTCTGCGACCGGTATCCATCGGCGGAGGTCGGGGCGATGGACAGCGCGCGGCTGGCTGCGAGAGACGCCAGCGGCTGGCGCCGGCGTGCCGCCGACATCGAGCGTGCGATCTACAGCTCCATACCTCCACCCACGCTCGTCGTCCAACTGAGCGTCGCCCTCGAGGTCGCACTGGAACGCAACCGCGTGCGCATCAAGGACCGCAAGGAGTCCGACCAGTACGTCAAGCACCGCCACGCCAACCAGGCAGTGCCGAGCTTCCCCAATGCCGAGACTCTGAGCATCGACACCAGCGGCGATCTCGAGCCGCTCCTGGACCGCGTCAAGCGGGCGGTGTGGGACGCTCTGTGAGCAGATCCGGGCTCGTGGTCGAGTTCCTCGGCCTGCCCGGCTCAGGCAAGACCACCCTCGCGGCGGAGACCGCCCGCCTGCTGAGGCTCTCAGGCGTGAAAGCCCAAGAGACGTACGCGGACTGGAACACCGGGCGCGCCGCTCGCCTCGCCGACGTCGCGGGCAGTCTGGTTCCGGCCGCGCGCTGGAACCCTGGCCTGCTGCTCGACGCTTGGCGCATCGCCGGTCCGCTCTCTGGCGGCGCGGTCGGCGACAGGGCCAAGACGGCCCTTCATTGGCTGAGCCGCTGCGGACACTACGAGAGGGCCAGACGCGTCGGCGGGATCCACCTCGTCGACCAGGGCGTGCTGCAGGCCTACTGGTCGCTCTGCTTCGCCGGTCACGCCGAGCACCTCGAAGCGCTGTTGCCGGCGCTGGAGAGCAGCAGGGCACATGCCGGCGTCGTCGTGATCGTCTCGGCAGCGCCCCAGACCGTGGTCGAGAGGCTGGCGCGCAGGCCAGGCGTCACGAGCCGGCTGGAGCGATCGCTAGACGACCCGGTCGCCGCGATGCGACGCGCCGAGGCGGCGCTGGCGCGGGTGGTGGCCGCGTTGAGGGAGTGGCGACCGCACGCCGTCGTGATCGAGGCAGACAACGACGACGAAGGAGGCACCTCGGCTGCCGCGGCCGGCCTCTGCACCAGGCTGCTGGAGAGCGGCGGCGCGACGACGATGATGTGACGAATGCGCTGGAAGCGGCTTCGAGCGATGCTAGCCTTCTCGGCGTAAGCGGAACGTCTGTCACGGGAACGGACGATCGCTCAAGGCACGACTAAGCGGGCATTCGACGTCTACCACTTCGCGAGGCTGGTCTCTTGGGTTACGCCGGTGCAGGACCCCAAATCCGATGAACGTCTGGGTTTACGGCAGCTCTGGGCTCATAGTCGAGGCCGTCGCCGTCATGTTGCGCGGGTTCCAGTTCCGTGTGGCCACCACCTCTCAGTTGCCAGGCGATGCCGACGTAGCACTTTGGGTCCATGAGGCGACACCGCGCGACAACCCCCCGCCAGCCCCGCTTCCCACACTGGTGCTGATCGACGCGGACGGCGACGTCCTGATCGGACTGTTGGCCCGCGGGTACCGCGGCTATGTCAGCCCGAACGCCCAGCCCACCACGCTGCGAGATGCTTTGCGCGCCGTGGCTGCCGGCGCCATCTGGGCTCCTCGCGAGATGCTGGCGCACGCGTTCTCATCCCTCGTGAACGTGGCGGACGCTCATTCCGTGCCGACACCGCGCGAGCGCGAGGTCTTGACGCTCATCAGCATGGCCCTGTCGAACCGCGCCATAGCCGAGCGGCTCGGGATCACCGAGGGGACCGTGAAGGCCCACGTCTCCAGCCTGCTGACCAAGTATCAGGTCAGGTCGCGGGTCGAGCTCGCCGTGAGCGCCGGCAACGCGAGACAGCGGAACCAACGCCAGAGCCGTGGCCGGACTGCCTGAGCTTCGAGTACTAGGCCCAAAGTCCTACCCAGGTCCGTCTTCGGTACGAAGAATACTGTGAAGAATCGCACTTATACTCGCGAGTCAAGGAACTGCCTGCGGGTGAAGGCCTCACACCTACCCGCATAGAACCGGGCGGCCAGCGCCGGAACGCCGTTGGGCGACCGGCGACGAGTCGCCAAGGCTCCCTCAAGGCCACTTGACGCGTCGCCGATCGCGCATCGGGGTCCGGTCGCCGCCAGGTTCGCGGAGTTCCCTACCAGCGGGTGGGAGGCGGCGAAACACCGCCTCCTGCCAGCGTCCCGACAGACCGACTACCTCAAGCTTAACGGAACTGCTCGAACCCTGGGTGGCGTTGGAACCAGGCGTCCCGTGCAGCTTCCCACACGCCGATGTCCCTCGAGAGCGTGAAGCCCGCCGGGATCGGTGCCGGGTAGTCGCCCTCGCCAAGCCACACGATCACGTTGCCGGCGCTGTGAACGAGCGTCTCGTAGTCGATGTCAGGGTCGTCGCTGGGATCGAGGTAGAGGCTGGCGTACTCGCCATCCTCGACCAGGAACACGTTGTTGGTCAGCTCGAGCAGGCAGCCGGGCGTGTCGTGCTTCTCCCACTTGAAGAAGCGGCCGCCCTCGTTCGTCGCTTTGTACGCCCCGACCTGAGGACGCAGCGCGACGACCGAATCCCGGACGACGACGGTGCCACCAGGAGGGTAACCGGCGCCGCGATCGGCGGTGTCGAGCCTGCACGAGAGGAAGACGAACGCCCAGTCGACCAGGATGTCGTCCACGACGCCGGAGTAGAGCTGATCGTTCTCGATGGTGTCGTCGCCGTTGTGCTGGACGTACGAGTCGCGGAAAGTCCAGTCCTGGGTTCCTTCCTTGAAACGCACGCCGTCGCCCGACTCGAAGATCGCCACGTTCTCCACGATCGGGCCGACCGAGTCGATCAGGTAGACGCCCTGGCTGTGGTGGTAGAGCTCCCAGTCCGGCTCGTCGTCAGGTATTCCCGGCGAGTAGACACCGCCCGACACGCATACGTACGGCGAGTACCTCACGGTGAACGGATCCTTGGGGTGCGACGAGCCGGGGTAAGGCATCACGAACGTCGCGCCGCCGGCGTCCACGCGCGCGCCCTGCGCCAAGTCCCTGAGCTGATAAGGCGTCGTGTGCGCTCCATCGACCTGCACCAGCGGGCCGGTGCCGGTCTCCAGGCACGATACCGCCGGCTGCGGCGGGTCTGGAGGCTCGGGCGGCTCCGGTGGATCGGGAGGGTCAGGAGGGTCAGGAGGCCCCGGCGGTCCGGACTCGCTGTTGTCGACAGCGAAGTCGACCGCTACGCTCACTTGATGCTGCTCACCATCGCGGTCGAGACTCGCCTCGACGAGAAGCCGGTGCGGACCGTCAGCGAGCTCGGTGCTGTCCAGATCGAGGTCGAAGGGCGCCTCGTCATCCACTTTCAGCGGGTCAGCGCCTGCCAACGCCTCGATACGGAAGGCGACCTCCGCCAGCGAATGGGCGGTCGCGACCTCTATCCGCACGCTGCCAGAGATCACGCTGCCTTGCAGGACCTGCGACGACGCCGCGCCTTCGCTCAAGTACCGCACTTCGCTCTTCAGGACGCCGAGCGCTCTTAGCTCCGCCCCGCAAGCCGCCAATGCGGCCACCAGCGCCGCGGCTGTCAGGAGACCGCTGGACAGCGATACCCGACCTGAACCGCCGGTAGTCTGCCCTTGTCCTCTCGCCACTCCGCCTCACCCTCACCGGGGTAGTGAACCCAGTTGAACACCCGTTCCGTGGCATATTGCATCAACCCACTCTGAGTTCTCTGAGGGAATGTCCACACGCGGCCGTCGACGCAGGCTCCTGTAGCTCTCGACCGGAAGCGGTGCGCAACAGCGCCGCCTCCTGGAGCGCCAGAACCAGCCACATGGCGCGGAAGTGGAAGACCTGATGCGTCAGGGACTCGATGAACGCAGCCACCAATGCCGCCACGAACACCACATGCGCGGGGCTGACCCGCGTCGGCCAACGCGCCACCCTTACGACCAGCACCATCGAGCGCAGCAGAGCGACCGCGAAGAGGGCTGCCAGGCCGAGCAGGCCGACGATGCCGCGCTCGACGGCGAAAGCGAGGGCGTCGTTGTGGAGCTGTTTCGCCTGAGGCGCCACGTGACGGAAGTTCTCTGGCCCGATTCCCCAGGCCAGGACCTGTCGCTCCATCAAGACCTCTACCCCGCCCAGCCACAGGTCTATCCGCCCAGCGGACGAGCGGTCGGCCCGCCCGATCACGATGCTCTCGAGCCGTGACCGGTAGCCTTCGTCGGCGCGCACGACGAGGATCAGCGCTGAGCCGAGAAGCCCGGCTGCCAGCAGGAAGCGCATGGAGACGTCGAGCAGCGCCCTCGCCCGGCCGGCCAGAGCCAGCGCTGCGACGGCCACGAGCGTCGACGCAGCGAAGGCCAGGATGGCGGCCATCGAGCCGGTGGCGAGCATCGAGCAGAACAGCACGGAGCCGGCTACCGTGGCGGTGGCGGCCTTCGGCCGGCTAAGCACGAACGGCACGAAACCTAGAAGCTGGTAGTAGGCGGCCCAGTTGGCGTTCTCTGACAGGCCGGAGGGTCTGTAGACGCTGAACTCCTGCGACTTGCCGGCGATGTCGACGAAGAGCCGCCAGAACTCCGGCACGGCGAACTGAGCCAGGATCAGGAGTCCGTGTCCGACGGCCACCCACATCCAGAAGTTGATGGTCAGGCGCCAGGTGGTCTCGTTGATCCGGCTCAGGACGATGATCAACGCCAAGAACCACGCGAAGAGGAAGAGCTCCTTGACCACGACAAGGAGAGCTCCACCAGGTGACGGTGCCGTGAAGGTGCTCACGAGGCTGGCGACCAGGATCAACCACAGCGGCAGCAGATAGTTACCACCCGGCAACCAAGGGCGCGCGAGGAGCGAAAGGCAGATCACCGGCAGCCCGACGACGATCCACAGATCGACAGGAGTCAAGTTCAGCGGGAGCGGCAGCAACCCGATCGGAAGGAGCGCCACCACCCCGCACAGCCAGACGGCCGTGACGCGCGTCGACGACCTGGCGGCTCCAGCGACGGGCGCGGGCACCGTCACAATCACCTACACCTCGTCTTGAAGCGGGGTGCTTCGAAGACCAGCTCGCGGGGTGACGGGGTCGACCTGAGTGGCAACGTAGTACTGATCCACCTCGGGATCCCCACGATTGACCACCACGCCTATGACGTCCGCGTCGGCCGTCACGAGATCGTTGATCGCCCTGCGCGCGGCGTGCGCCTGGGTCCTGCCTGCTCGCACCACGATGATGGTGCCGTCCGACCGGTTCGCCAGGATGCTCGCATCCGACAGTCCGTTGACCGGCGGGCTGTCCAGGACGACTATGTCGGCGAAGGTCCTGAGTTGGTCGATGACGTTTCGCATCCCCTGTGAGCGCAGGAGCTCGGTCGGGTTGTTGGTCGACCGGCCGCTCGTCATCACGCTCAAGCTCGGCACTTGGCTGTCGTGCAGCAGGCTCCGCCACTCTCCGTCGGCCGCCTGGATGGCGTCGGTGAGGCCTCCCCCCGTCGGGAGACCGAAGAGCTGGCGCTGCACGGGGCGGCGCAGGTCGGCGTCCACCAGGACCGTATGGAGCCCCGCCTTCGCCATCATGATCGCGAGATTGGCGGCGGTGAGGCTCTTGCCCTCTCCGCTCTGCGCGCTGGTGACGACGATGACCTGACTGGCGCCCGACTTGGTTCGGAACTCGATGTTGCCCCGGATGACGCGGTAAGCCTCGGCGCTGGCCGAGAAGTGGTCCTGCGCCGTGAGGAGCCGCGCGGCATCGGACCTGCCGGCTATCTGGCCGACGGTGCCGAGAACGGGTAGCCGTAGTAGAGCGTTGACGTCCGCGCTCGAGCGGATCGTGACGTCGCGGAGTCCGATCACGGCCACCATGCCGGAAGCCGCCAGGAGCCCCAGCAACCCGCCGATGACGCCTGCGAGCAGCGGCCGAGGGCTTATGGGCTCGGGTAGCGCTTGCGCAGGCTCGAAGACGGCGAGGGAGTTGGGCGGCAAGGAGCCTTGCTGGAGGAACGCCAGCATCTGGATGTAGTTGCTCTCCCAGGAGCTGATCAGCACCTGCAGACGTTGGGCCTCGGACTGCGCCGCCGCCCTGACCTCGGCCGACGGGGAGCCGGTCGCCCTGAGGTTGGCCGTGTCCAGGTCGGCCAGCGCCTTCTCGATCCTCGAGCGGAGGTCGGATAGACGACCAGTCACGAACTCTCGACCGGCCACGCTCTCGCTCTGTTGCGTGATGTTCGGGCCGAGGCTCACCAGTTGGATGGCGACGGCATCGGCTACCTCGCGAGCCGCCGCGGCCGAGCCGGCCTGGGCGCTGATCTCCAAGAGCTGGGTACCAGCGACGGGCTCCACCCGAACGCGCTCGCGCAGCTCCAGCCAGTCACCGTTGCCACCGAGCGAACGCGCGACCGGCTCGAGGACGGGGTAGCGCAGCGCCATGTCGGCGAAGGTGCGAGCGAGGATCTCGCTCGTCTGCACGTCGGCCCTGCCGAGCGACGCGACCTGGTTCAGCTCACCGACGACGACGGTCGCTCGAGCCTGATAGACCGGCGTCTGGCGCGACGACAGCAGGTAAGCCCCACCCGAGAAGGCGACGCAGATGAGCACCACGAGCCACAGCCGGCGGACAGCGACCGCGGCGAACCGCCTCAGGTCAACGATGTCACTCACTCGGGTTCGGTCCCCTCTCTTCCAACTGTCGCGACTGACGGCGCGCCGTCCCGCGTGTCCGTGCCTTCAGCCGGCTGTCGGTCTTGCGGTCCTGTACGTGATGGCAGCATCTCACACCGGCCACGATCTCGCCGTGACGACGGCCTGTCGAGACAGGGGCATTGCCGTAACCTAGTTGGTTGCAATAGGATAGCACCGAGGGAGCCAAACAATTCCGACGCGCGCCTCGGAGGTCCGCCTAGGCCGGGCCTGGGACTTTGTCCTGTGCGCAGATTGGTTGGTTCCGTCGTGTCTCACGCGGTAGGCAGCGCTGACGTCATCGTCGGCGTGGACGACATCATCGACAGTCCACTGGAGCGCTGAGAGTGGTCACCTCGTCACTCTCGCAAGTGGTCGACGACGGCGCGCTGCACTGGCGCTGGTTGATGTTGGCTGCCTTGCCTCCCGTTGTGGCGACGAGCGTGGCCGCGGCCCGCACGGAACATGACTGGCGTTGGTGGCTGATGCCGGGTTTCTGGCCCGAGGCGGCCGCTGCGATAATCACCTACTTCGGGTGCATGCTCGTGTACCGGTCGGTACTGAAGGCGTCCAGAGCGAGGCTACGTCCTCCGCTCGCCTCCCGCACGCTGATCAGAGCGTGTTGTGTCTTGATCGGGTTCGGGCTGCTCGCCCTCATCGTCGACGGCTTGGGCATCGAGATCGCCCCAGGCTTCATCGGCACCGCCGTCCCGATCCTGGTCGGCGCTTCGGTGTTCTTCGGCCCCAGGCATTCGTCACGTACCCTGCAAGCAGGGCTCATACCCGCGGGCCGCATCAGCCAGCTACTCGAACTGCGCACTCCTGGAGTGCGTTGGACGCTGCTGCGCGAGCCGAACGCGTCCGCTTTGCAGAAACTCGACGTCGTGGTCTGCGATCTGCATCACGCCGTGCCGTCGCCGTGGACGACCTTCCTGGCGGACTGCCAGCTCAAGGGCACGCCCGTCGTTCACGCCGGCACGCTGTACGAGACGGTGACCGGCAAGACCTCGCTGCGGTACCTGCGTGAGGTCGCGCTCAGGGATATCGAGCCCTCTTGGCTCAACATGATCGCGAAGCGCGTCGGAGAGGTGACGCTGATCATCGTCACCGCCCCGGCGTGGCTGCTCATCGCCGCCGCCGCTGCCATCGCGATACGCCTCGAGTCGCCCGGCCCCGTCCTGTTCTTCCAGGAGCGCGTCGGCTACCGCAACCGCCCGTTCAGGATCATCAAGTTCCGCAGCATGCGAGTCGACTCGGAGGACGCGGGTCCGCTGTTCGCTCAGAAGGGCGACGCGCGCATCACCAGAGTCGGAGCCTTCATAAGGAAGGTGCGCATCGACGAGATCCCCCAACTCCTGAACGTGCTGCGAGGCGACATGAGCCTCGTAGGGCCGAGGCCGGAGCAGACGGCTTTCGCTCAGGAGTTCAGCGACGAGATCCCGTTCTACGCGAACAGGCACAACGTTCGACCAGGCATCACGGGTTGGGCTCAGATCAACAGCGGTTACGCGGCAGGCAAGGAGGAGACGGTGGAGAAGCTGGAGTACGACCTCTTCTATGTGCGGCACCTGTCGGTGCTGCTCGACGCTGAGATCGCGTGGAAGTCGATACGCACGGTGATCTCCGGCGCCGGAGCGCGATGAGCGATCCTGCGGCCCGGACAGAACTCGGAGGGGAACGAGTGACATCCCGCTTATCTAAGGTCCGCTTTCTAACGACGTTGGTCCTGATCGCAAGTCTCTCGCTGATCGCGGGCTGCGGGCTGCAACAGCAGCCGGAGGCCGAGACGTTCGACCGGCGGTCACTGTTCCCGATGGCGATGGCGGAGACCTCCTTCCAGATCGCCACGGGTGCGGACGACACCGAGGAGTGGGAGAACGGCTACGTCAAGGACGACTCCGCCACCCTGCAGCTGACGTTCGACACGGCCAGCACGGGCCACCAGGTCGTCGGCTTCCGCTTCGCGAACGTAGAGGTCCCGCAGGGCGCCGTGGTGCTCGACGCTTGGATCCAGTTCACGGCGAGGAAGAAGAACAACACTGCCGTCGATCTGACCATCCAGGCCGTGTCCAGCTCCGCTGCCCCCGCCTTCACCCGGGTGCGAAACAGCGTCAGCACCCTGCCGTTGACCACGGCCAGCGTCGCTTGGTCTCCGCCCGCGTGGAACGTGACCTTCGAACGCGGCCCGCTGCAGGAGTCTCCGAACCTGAGCGAGGTCGTCACCGAGGTCATCAGCCGCCCTGACTGGGAGAGCGGCAACGCGATGTCTTTCCTGATCACCGGCACGGGCGTGCGCGTCGTCTCGGCTTTCGAGGACGGCGCGAGCAACGCCGCCACTCTCTACATCCTCTACGACGACTGCCCTTCGTCGCCCTGCAACCAGCCTCCCGAGGTGGAGGCCGGCCCGAGCATGGCCGCAGTCCTTCCTGACGCGATCACCCCGGCGGCGAGCGTAGTGGACGACGGCTCGTACTCGGTGACGTGGGAACAGGTCTCCGGCCCGGGCGTGCTCAGCTTCTCCCCCGCCAACGCCGTCACCACCTCCGTGACGGCCAGCGCGGTAGGCAGCTACACCGCCAGGATCAACGTCGACGACGGCGAGTATCAGCGCTCCGACGAGGTCGCGCTCACCTGGACCCAGGAGACCAGCGAGCCGGCCAACCTGGTCGTGGGCATCAGCCAGGTGAACGCCTTCGAGACCGGGTGGGACCTGGCCAACGTGCCGCTTCCGATACCCTCGATCGATCCGTCCAGCGTCTCCTACCTGTCGGTGAGCGGAACGCTCCTGATCACCGACTCCGAGATCGAGGAGCCCAACGTGGCCCCGGCGTGGGCGGTGGCGCAAGGCAACATGTTCGAATCGAACCTGACGGGCTCCACGCTCCACCAGACCTGGAACCTGACCACGGCGCTGATGGGCACCAACGTCGAGCCGACTGGAGTCGTCTACTGCGAGTTCGACGACCATCTGTACGTGTCCAACGACCAGTGGCCACGCACCCTCTTCCGGTACCAGTGGAACGGCGGCGCACTACAGCTCGACCAGGCCTTCCTGGTGAACCCGTTCATAACCGACCCTGAGGACGTCACCTGCGAC
Organism: uncultured bacterium; assembly: GCA_964392895.1. Classification (GTDB taxonomy): domain Bacteria; phylum Deinococcota; class Deinococci; order Deinococcales; family Trueperaceae; genus CAYMRL01. The sequence goes on along the minus strand of CAYMRL010000001.1, from coordinate 385,855 downwards.
CCCGCTACCGGCACGGTCTACGTGGTCAGCGGCACCCAGCACCAGATCCTGGTGCTGCGGCACCAGGCCGGCAGCGGTATGCAGTACGTCGACCTGATCGACCTGGTCGAGACCGCCGGCACACCCGCCGGCATCCCGTCGGACGCCGAAGGCATCGCCTTCGACCCGGCCAGCGGCCACTTCTTCGTGATCTCGCGCGCCGACAGGGCGCTGTACGAATACACGATCGAGGGCGTGTGGGTCCAAACGTTCAACATCAAGCCCTTCACCAACCCGAAGATCAAGAAGCCCTCGGGCCTCGCGATCGCCCCGTCGAGCGCTGACCCGACGCGTCAGTCCTTCTACATAGCGGACCGGCGCGTCGACAACGACTCCGACCCCAGCGAGCGCGATGGCGCCATCTACGAAGCCCTCATCGAGCGGTCGCACTAGGAGACGATGCGAATGCTGAGATACAGGAGACTGACCTACAGCCTCGCGGCGGCCGCGCTGCTGTGCGCCGCGCTCGCCATCGCACAGAGCTCACCACTCGCACTCGGGCTGGCGACCGTGGACGACCCCGTCCTCGGCACCATCCTCGTCGACCAGAACGGCAGCACGCTCTACGTACGACTCGGTGAGACAGAGACGAGCGCGAGCTGTACCGGAACCTGCCTGCGCGACTGGAGTCCGGCGCCGGCCCCCGCGAGCGGCCTGAGCGCCCAGGCGCTACAGGCAGCGGGCCTGAGCCACTTGGCGACAGACCTGGCCTCGTTCACCAGGTCGGACGGCGCCGCGCAGCTGTCCTACCAGGGCCAACCGTTGTACACCGCCGTGGGCGACGTTCCCGGCGAGAGCCGGGCGAACGGCCTGGACGGCGTCTGGTACGCGGCCAACGTGACCCCGCTGGTGCGCGTCGTGGCGCATCCGGTGCATGGCGAGATCCTGGTCGGACCTAACGGCAGGACGCTCTACGTTTACGCGGACGACCGAGACGAGGACGTCGGCTACCAGTGCGACGAAGCCTGCTCGGAGAACTTCCCGCCCCTGGTCGTCTCGCACCGGTCGTTCCTCCCACTGGGCGCGCCCCAGCCGACCGCTCTGGCCTCGCTCGACCGCGCCGCCGACTCCTGGCGCGTCGACCGCGTTCAGGTGATGTTCGAAGGCCAGCCGCTCTACTACTGGTCGCGCGACACCAAGCCGGGCGACGTCAACGGTGACGGCATCGCGGGCCTGTGGCGGGTCGCCCGTCCCGGGCTCAACGCGGGCCGCTGAGGAGAAGCCGCTCGTGAAACGGTTGAAGGTCCTGCACCTGATCACCCACTTCGGCGTCGGCGGGGCGTTCGACAACACGCTCGCAACGGCTGAGCGGCACGATCGGGACCGTTACGAGGTCCACTTGGCCGGCGGCACCGAGCAGTCGGACTGGCGCTGGCGAGCCGAGGCTGTCGCGGATCAGGTGTTCGGGATAGACGACCTGCATCGCGAACCAGCTCCCTTAGCGGACCTCCGCCTGGTCTCGAAGCTCGCGTCGTTCATGCGTGAGCAGCGGTACGACATCGTCCACACCCACTGCGCCAAGGCCGGCGTGGTGGGCAGGATGGCGGCGCGCAGGGCCGGTGTGCCCGCCATCGCTCACACGTTCCACCTGTTCGCATGGCAGACGGAGAGCTCGAGCGGAGCGCCGCTGCTCGGGCGGGTCGCCTCGGCCGGCAAGAAGGCGGCGTACGTGCAGCTCGAACGCTACGCGGCGTCGCTCTCCGACGCGCTCATCACGGTCTGTGACGAGAACCGCAGCCAGGCGCTGCGGTTGCGGCTCGCGCGGCCAGAGAAGCTCGTGACCATCTACAGCGGCATCGACCTCAAGAAGTACGTGCCGACCAGGGATCCTCGCGAGGTGCGGCTCGAGCTCGGCCTCGACCCCGACCGTCCAGTGGTCGGCAACGTCGGACGGCTGGCCGAGCAGAAGGCGCCGCTCGATCTGGTCACAGCAGCCAAGGAGATACTGCGCTCCAGGCCGGACGCTCAGGTCGTGCTAGCAGGAGACGGGCCGCTGGCTGACGAGGTAAGGGCGGCAGCCGCGGACGAGCCCGGGATCCGCCTGATCGGCCACAGGTCGGATGTGCCCGACGTGCTGTCGGCGTTCGACGTGTTCATGCAGGCATCGCTCTGGGAAGGGCTCGGCAGGGCGGCCACCGAGGCGATGGTCATGCGCCTACCGGTGGCGGCCACCGCCGTCGACGGCGTCCCGGAGCTGGTCGAGCACGGCGTGACCGGCCTGCTGTCGAAGCCGCGCGACACCTCGGCGCTCGCCCAGAACGTCCTGTGGCTGCTGAACGACCCGGTGGAGGCGAGAAGGATGGGCGCGCGCGGCCACTCCCGCGTCGTGCCCGCCTTCGACGTCGATCACATGGTCAGGTCGATCGAGAGGGTCTACGAACGGGTCCTGGCGACGGCCGGAGGCCAGCAGGTGGAGTTGGCACCGGCGTGAACGGTCCTTGGCAGGACCGTGGTCAGGAAAGCCCTGACCGGCGCGGCGGCGGTCTTGCGCCACTCCCCGCAACGCCCGTGACGAACGTGCTGAGCTTCGACGTCGAGGAGCACTTCCAGGTGCACGCCTTCGAGCACGACATCAGCCGCTCGACGTGGGACAGGCAGCCTAGCCGCGTGGAAGCCAACACGCGCCTGGTGCTGAGGTTGCTCGCGGAGCACCACGTCACCGCGACCTTCTTCATCCTCGGCTGGGTGGCGCAACGCCATCCGGGACTGGTGGAGGCGATCGCCGCGGGCGGCCACGAGATCGCGACACACGGTCACGCCCACGAGCTCGTCTACCGGCTCACACCCGACGAGTTCGCTCGGGACCTGGACGAGTCGTTGCACGCCATCGGCCGGGCTCTCGGCCGAGACGTCGTGCGCGGCTACCGCGCGCCGGGCTTCTCGATCACCAAGGACTCGCTGTGGGCTCTGGACGAGCTGGTCAGGCAAGGGCTCGCCTACGACTCGAGCATCTTCCCCCTCTCCGCGCACGACCGTTACGGCATCCCTGGAGCGCAACGCTTCGCTCACACGCTCGACAACGGCCTATGCGAGATCCCGGCGAGCACCGTCCGCGTGGCGCGGCTCAACGTGCCTGTCGCGGGCGGAGGCTACTTCCGGCTCTACCCCCTATGGGCGACCGAAGGCGCCATCCGCCGGCTCAACTCCGAAGGTCAGCCGGCCGTGGTCTACCTTCACCCCTGGGAGTTCGACCCGGGTCAACCGCGTGTGGCAGGAGCATCGGCCAGGTCCCGGTTCCGGCACTACTCCAACCTCGGGCAGACAGCGGCCAGGTTGAGGGCGTTGCTGGAGCGGTTCAGCTTCTCGAGCGTCGAGAACGTCTACGGCCACAACTGGCACGCGCCTACGCCGTTGCTCGCCGCGCCGCGCACGACAACCACGCAGGGGGTCACGGTCAGCGCCTAAGGATATCCTCAGCCCATGCCGAACGCTCCTGTCTTGCTCCTCGCCCTGAACCCAGACGCCGTGAGTCAAGACCAACTGGCTGAGCTGCGAACCGCGGCAGCGGGCATGCGCGTGATCGTGACGCGTGAGCGAGCTGAGATCGAGGCGGTGCTGGACGACATCGAGATCGCCGCCGCCTACTTCCCTCGCGACCTGCTGCTGAAAGCCCCAAGACTGAAGTGGTTCCAACAGTGGGCGGCCGGAGCCGACTGGCTGCTCAGGCACCCAGAGTTCAACGACCGCAAGTTCAAGATCACCACCGCCTCAGGTGTCCACGCCGTTCAGATCACCGAGCACATCATCGGCGTCCTACTTGCCTTCGCCCGCAGGCTGCCGCAGGCGCTGAAGGCGCAGGGTGAGAAGGCCTGGCGACCGTCGCGAGGCGACGAGGTCTTCGAGCTCTACGGCAAACGCATGCTGCTGGTGGGAGTCGGAGCCATCGGAGCTAGGACCGCACAGATCGCGGCGGCCCTAGGGATGAAGGTCAGTGGCGTCCGGCGCGACCCTAGCAAGACGGTGCCGGGAGTAGAGAGCATGCATGGCGTCGGCGAGCTGCGGACGCTACTGCCATCCGCGGACTTCGTGGTCCTCACGGCTCCATTGACCGAAGAGAGCCGCGGGATGATGGGTGGGGCCGAGCTCAAGCTGATGAAGCGGAGCGCCTACCTAGTCAACATCGGACGCGGTGGAACGGTCGATGAGGCGGCGCTTATCGAAGCGCTGCGCGGTGGGCAGATCGCCGGAGCTGCGTTGGATGTGTTCGAACGAGAGCCGCTTGACCCGGAGTCTCCGCTGTGGGGGATGGACAGCGTGATCATCACTGCTCATTACTCTGGGGCTACGCCTGAGTACGATTCAAGGGCCAACTCAGTCTTTCTCACCAACCTCGACCGACTCCGATTACTCAAGGACCTAGTCAACGAAGTCGTCTGATCTGCAACCCAAAGAGTAGGGCCAGCCAAGCGCGATGCGAGGCCGGCCCTACACTTGCCGAATCACGGCAAGAACTTAGCGCTGAGAGTAATGGAGTCCAGCTGCAGCCAGGAATGGCAGAGTCGCCAGAGCGGCAAACAGGACCGTCGCGAAAATGCGCTTACCAGTGTTCTTCATCCCTATCCCCATCCTTCCGAATACGACGATATTCGCCGCAAACTACTTCGCCGCACCGCCCTTGGAAAAAGGAACATCCGGTGCGGACTACACAGCGCCCTCCCAGGCACTGAGTCTCGGCTCTCCCAAACCTCGACTACAGACAAACTACCAGGAGGGCGCCTAAGCGTCAACCATCTTTTCTGCTTCACCCTGTTGACACTCGTCCGAGAGTTCCTTGAGACCACTCTTAGCAGTTGCTCAAGTGCTCACGCGTAAGAAGCGTCCCCAACACAAAGATGTGAAGTCCGTGTGGCAAGTCATGCTAGCGCTTGATCCTGCGTGTAATAGAGTCCGGTTGGATGTCAGGACTCACGCTTAAGCCTGAGCGCGATCAGGAGAGGCTTCTGGAACATAGGCCACCCGATGTCGCGGCGCTCGTGCAGGCAAGGTACCCTGGGCTTGTTCTGGAAAGCGAAGTTCAAGGGTGGGTGTTCCTTGACGAGTTCGTTCGAGGCGTAAAGGTTTATGAGACTATTGAGTCCCCTACTCCCCAGGACGACCGCTGGGTGGGTGTCTGTTACTACCAGCTCGTCAGGGACTCGGAGGCGCTGGAGTTCTTGAGTAAGGCCACGCAGCGTGGCGAAGTCGGCGCTCGCATAAACATCGCGCACCTGCTCCCCTTCTTGGAAAGGGGTGACGAAGCAAGTACAGAGCTCTCGAAGATCGACTTCGATCGCTTGAGTGAGTATGACAAGGCGCTCTACTACCGTGTTGAGAGCATCCTCGCAGAAACTTCGGGAAACCTGCGCATGGCTCTGTCCGCAGCAGAGGAAGCCTGGCGACGAATACAAGCCATACCCGAGGGTCCAATCCTCGCTCCTTCGGTCTTGGCCCAACTTGCAGTCTTGCACGGGAGAATTGGCCGATCTCAGCGCGCGCTATGGTTCCTTGAACGTGCGCTAAGTGTCACTTCCGGTAACGAAAGACTGAAGCTCCGCCTCCGGAGGGCAGCCGTGCTTTTGGTACTAGGACGGTATCAGGAAGCCGGAAACGAACTAGCCCTACTGGATCTTGAGCAAGCTCCGGACAACATCCAAGTGGAACGCATGTGGCTACTAGGAGAGATTGCTGCCGCTTCTGGAAATGCACGGACTGCCACTCAGCGGTATCAAGCTGGGGTTGAGATGGCGGAGAGTCTCAACTTCAAGTACGAAGAACTACTCTGTCGGCTCGCACTGGTATGTCAACTGGGGGCTAGGGGTGAGCTTGAAGAGGCTCGCCAGCACCTGGTACGCGCACAAGCACTGATCACTGACAAGGGCGACCGCCTAGTATTCCGGTTCCGTGAAGTGCTCCTGCTCAGATGGAGTGGGGAGTATTCATTGGCGCACGCGCTGGAGGAACTTGAAGCGCTGCAAGCGGAGTTTGGAGAAATGGGCCTTCTTCAGGAACTGGCGGCCGTACAGTTGCATAAGGCTGAGCTTTTACGCTTGCTTGGGCGCGAGCTGTATACGAAAGAACTCGACGAGTTACAGTCACTCGCTGTGTCGCTGCAGAACAGTTCCTTGCTAGCACGCGAATGGCTCCTTCTGCCCGAACTCCAGCGAATCGCACTAGACTCCCACCCCAGGATCGCTGGTAGGGCGCATAGTGTGCTTGAAGTAGTCACGCTTGGCGATGAGCGAGTCATGTTCAACTCGACTGCTGTCCATATACAGCTGCGAAAAGGCGTTGAGATACTCTCTTATCTTCTAGAGAAGAAGGCCGTAAGTCTAAGCAAAGTGCTCGACGATGTGTTCCCAGGCGAGAAGATGCAAACCGCTAAGTCATACTTCCATCAGTTTAGGAACCAACTAAGAGAGCAAATTAGAGGGTTAGACATCGCATATGATTCGGAGTCAAAACTGTATCATGTCAGTACGGATATTGACATCGTATGGGATGTTGCCGAAGTTCGCTCTCGCCAAGCGAAGATGCCGCCCGGTCGCTTTCTCCCGAACTCGGACTCAGAGTGGGCGCGCAGGCTAGATCAGGAGCTTCGCGCAGAGGCGAAGTTGCACCTCCAGCTAGCCCAAGAACCTTGAAGACGGTCAGGTAACTCAAGACGCTCTCAAAGTACGCACGTCCTAGGTCGCAAGCTGACCCGAAAAGTGAGCGGGCAGGGCATTGGCCGACCACCGTCCTTCAGCGAATGGACAGTCTTGATGGCGGAGGGATAGAAGGCCAGCTTTGACCAATTTCTCGACACGTACACTGCGATGACGATGGTGAAGACTACTTGACGCACGAGGACGTAGAAGTTGGCCGCCCCGAAGGGCGGTCTCTGACCAACGAGCCAGCGCCTACGGAGAACTGAGGGCTTTACCGAAGTGGCTGGCAACGCTAGCCAGGAACTCACCGGGGCTAAACACCAGCACAGCGGAGGTTTGCACTGTATGGTCCGCGTTGCCGGCTTCGTAGTCGAGGGCTAGAGTGAACCCGGCCAGCTACGTGTGGTGCGCAAGTTAGTAACTGAGGACCGGAACCGTCAGCACATAGTCCCGCCACACGAAGATCACACCCGGCAACAGCACCTACGCGACCGAACTCGGCAGTATCGGGAATGGCCAGCGAACGATGCGCATACGACCTCCTAACGAAGAACCCCGACCGATGACCTGGGGCGTGTAGAACTACGTTGTCAAGGTACGACTAGGTGCGTTTACCGCCGATGCTGAACGGTACGCGCTGAAGGTTTCCGCCGTTCCTGACCCAGAGGGTGGTTAGGATCGCGGCTGTGTAGATCGACCAGTTCTGACCTATCACGATCACGTACAGGGCGATGGCAATGGCGAAGACGAGGTGGCGCACAAGGAAGCCTGAGGTAGCAAGAAGAAGGCCGCCCCGAAGGGCGGCCGACTCGATGCTTCGAACTAGACTTACGGAGCGGTGCGGGTCGCCCCAGCACCGGCAGTTCCGCCGCTGAACGTAACCGTAACCAAAGCGCCATCAGCGGTGTACGTGCAGCCAGTGATGTTGCTGCCAGGGTTGCCGACCGCGTACTGGCCGAAGGCACCGCCAGCGGCGACACCACCAACGCAATTACCGGCGGGGATCGTGTTGTTGGCGTTCTCGGCCATGAACGCCTGAGCAGCGGTGTACACGTTGCGAGCGTAGGCTTCCGCCGAGCGGTCAACGGCGACTTGACGGGCACGCATGAGGTTCGGGATGAGAACGGCGGCGAGGATGCCGATGATCGCGATAACGATCAGCAGCTCGATCAGGGTGAAGCCTTTGGCGTTGCTGCGCATGATGCGCCTCCTAGTGTTCGGCACGCCGGATGGGAATGGGATGAATGGCCGGCGGGCCTTCGTAGTCCACCCACGATGTGGGCTGAGGCAGAGGATAGAAGGAGAATCATTACGGCGCTCTTACATAACTCACATCTACGCTAGGGACGTGCCAGTTGACCTTCAGGCCAGTCTGCGAGTCGCGCTCACGCTCCTACTACAGGAAGGTGAAGCTACGACGAGCGGACTGACGAGAATGCTAGGTAGAAGGCATACCCAGTCGACTACTGCAACACTCAGGCGGCTGGCAGAGCGAGGGCTCGTTGCAAAACGAGGCTTGATGTGGAGGGTGACCGCAGAAGGTGTGTCCGCTTTGGATCCACTTGTGCGTTTTGTCCCGGCGCATGGACCTGGCTCATTACCTACGAGGGAGAGATTGCGAGCAGTAGTCACCGAAGTGCCGCAGACGACCAGCGAGCTCGCGAAGCTTGCAGGTGTCGAGCGAACCAACGCGCACAAGGCGCTTGAGAATCTAGAACAGGCAGGCGAAGTAGAACGAATTCGCAGTCAACCGATACGGTGGCGGGTTCGATAGAGCTGTAAAGCGTCGAGCAGTTTCCGCCCGTGTTGAGTGTCAAACGCGACTTGCTAACAGACTCACAGAGGTCGGCGCTCCTCCCCACAGGCACTTTGGAGTGTTCGATCACTGCATGACATCTAGGCTCACCTCGGCAGCACACGCACTCGTCAGAACTGACGTCATACCCTTACAACTCGGGCTTGACGATCTCCCCGGGTGCATCCTAAGAGCGAGGCTCCAGCGGCAGTACTGAGACACGTCAAGGAAGAACCAACCGGCCTGACGTAAGAATCCCGTAAGACCCCCCGATTATTCTGAGTCCGTGGACCTGAGGTAACCCTCCCATTACCTCTTCCCATCCTCTTCCGAACCGGACTCCGTGCCTCCCTCACGGAGTCCAACTCTTTTTGGTTTCCCTCCGGCAGACGGCCGGTGTATCGCGTTCCAAAGAGGTCCCTGGCAAGCGGAGCTGACCTTCCTCGTTACCCGAAGGCCCCTACTGTGCCGCAGCAGCTGAACCGCTACCAGCGGCTAGCTGTGGTGGTCTGTTTGTGGCGGCGACACTCGGTGGTGTGGCGTTTGGTCCCATCAACGCTGTGATCTAGGAGGTAGAAGACCAAAGCTGTGGGAATCGCCTGCACGACGCGGTCTCTTTGTCCTACGACATCGAGACCGTGAGCACCGTAACCGAATAGGATCGACGGCTTGCCCCTCTCGCGCAAGGTCGGTCGCGCCGTACAGGTCGGGGCGCTGGGTTCCATGGAACCACCGCGCGCATCGCCGTCTTTGATGGCTTAACCGACCAGCGCCATGAGTCACAGTTCTCAGGGTCATTTACGGTGCAGCGCGCGACCAGGATGCCGGCTTGTCGCAGTAGTTTTTTGGGCTGGGCTCTGAGCATGAGCTCTCAATCACGGACGGCAGCGTGATTAACTGACAGTGAGGCACCTCTGAGGTTGAGTCGTTCCACTCCTGTGCCCACTTCCCTGACTTCAGCACCAGAGAACGCCTTCACGAACGACTAATCGCCCCTTGCTAGCCTTGCTTCGACCCGTTCAGGTGTGGTCTAATGAACACTTGCCAGTCAAGACCCCTTTGGAGGAACCCCCATTCATGGATGAAACCTTAAGCCCCGCCCCGGGTAACCCTGCCCCGGGCACCGACCAAGCCCCGGAAGTGAGCTCGAACCAGGCCCCCACCGCGGTTGCAGAACAGGGCGAGAGCCCGCGCGTGGACGTCGTCACCAGCGCTCCAGCGGTTCCCTCCAGCTCACAATCCGGTCAAGAGATGACGATGGAAGACGTCCTCGCGGCGTCTGACGAGCAGCTTCAGCGCAAGCCGGTCCACCGCGGCATGATCGCCATGGGCGAGATCATCATGCTGGCGCAGGACGGCATCGTCGTCGACGTCGGCGCCAAGATAGAAGGCATCCTCCCGTACAACCAGCTCTTCGAGCACGAGTCCAACCAGGAGGAAGCCTCCAAGTACTTCAAGTCCGGTGACCAGATCCAGGTCTACGTCATCCGCTCCGACATCCCGAACAACGTCATCACGCTCTCCAAGAAGCGCGCTGACCAGGAGCGGGTGTGGAACCTCCTGCAGGAGATCCACGAGAAGCAGAAGCCTGTCGAAGTGGAAGTCGTGGAGAAGGTCCGTGGCGGCCTCGTCGCCAACCTCGGCGTGCGCGCGTTCCTGCCCGCCAGCCAGATCGACGTCCGCCGCGTCAACGACCTCTCCCCCTTCGTCGGCCGCCGCATCAAGGTCCGCATCATCGAGCTGAACCGGCGCCGCAACCGCGTCATCGTGTCGCGGCGCAGCATCCTCGAGGAGGAGATCTCCCACCTCAAGGAGGACACGCTCAAGCGTCTCGAGCCCGGCGCCAAGCTCGAGGGCGAGGTCGTCGAGATCACCGACTTCGGCGTCTTCGTCAACCTCGGCGGCATAGACGGCCTTGTGCACCGCTCGGAGCTGACGCACGGCCGCTTCAACCACCCGCGTGACGTGGTGCAGCTCGGCGACAAGGTCAAGGTCGAGATCCTCGACATGGACCTCGAGCGCGAGCGCATCAACCTCTCCATGAAGAAGCTCGCCTCCAACCCGTGGGAGAACGTGCTGGCCAACTACGTCATCGGCCAACGCGTTGAGGGCACGGTCACCAACATCACGCCGTTCGGCGCGTTCGTTGAGATCGAGCCTGGCCTGGAAGGCCTCATCCACGTCTCGGAGATGAGCTGGACCAAGCGCGTCCGTCACCCCAAGGAAGTGGTGACCGAGGGCGACAAGGTCGAGGCGATGATCCTCAAGGTCGACACGCAGCAGCAGCGCATCTCGCTCGGTCTGCGCCAGACCCAGCCGGATCCGTGGAGCAGCCTGCCGGACCGCTACCCGCCCGGCACCGAGGTCACCGGGCCCATCACGGGCATCACCGACTTCGGCGTGTTCATGGAGATCGAAGAGGGCATCGAGGGCCTGGTGCACATCTCCGAGCTCAGCCACGACCACATCGAGAACATCAGCGAGCACTTCAACCGCGGTGACGAGGTCACGGCCGTGATCCTCAACATCGACCCGGTCGAGCAGCGCGCCAGCCTGTCGCGCAAGCGCATGCTGCCCTTCACCCCGGAGAACGCCGCCGAGTTCGGCGGTAACGCTCCGGCCGGTGGCTCCAGCCGCGGCGAGTACAGCAGCCGTGGCCCGGCCGCCCAGCAGGGCGCCGGTGGCCGCCAAGGCCGCAGGGGTGGCCGCCGCAGCCAGGGCATCGACTACGACTACTCCTACGTCGCGGACGCCAACACGCCCAAGACCACGACCAAGCTCGGTGACGTCTACGCCGACCTCTTCGCGCAGTTCGGCCTCGGTGACACCAAGTCCGACGCCGACGAGAAGGAAGCCGCTCCGGCCGCCACCGCTCCCGCCGAGCCCAAGCCGGCGCCGAAGCCCGCTCCCAAGCCGGCTCCCATCGCCCGCGCTGAGGAGCCGGTCGATCCGGAGAACGCCATCGACGCCGCCGAAGCCGCCGCTCTCCTCACCGCCGCCTTCCGCCAGGGCAAGCGTCCGGTGAAGGCTGCGGGTGAAGAGGACGTCGTCGCAGACGCTGATGCCGACGCTGCCGCCGAGACCACCGCTGCCGAAGCGGAAGCCTCCGCCGAAGCCGAAGCTGAAGCCGGCGCTGACTTCGACGATCACGAAGAGCACGCCTAAGCGCCGCTTGCGCCTTGCGCGTCTAGGCCTCGGCCCAACCTAGCTGAACCTAAGATCCCCCTCCGGTCGGAGGGGGATCTTCTCTTACCCCTATCCTAGGCAGGTGCCTACTACATCCGTCTGAGCCGCGCGATGCGCTCGCGGATCGGCGGGTGGGTGGCGAACATCTCGGTGCTGTTCTGCTCCAACAGCGGGTTGATGAAGAACATGTGCCTCACGCCCTCGCTGACCTCGAGGCGCGGGCCTCGGTAACCGCCGAGCTTCTCCAGCGCGCTGGCCAGGCCCTCGGGGTTCCTGGTGATGTAAGCGCCGGTAGCGTCCGCCAGGTACTCGCGCTTGCGGCTGACGGCCAGACGAAGCAGCGTGGCGAGGAGCGGCGCCAAGACCAGCAGCAGGACCAAGAGGATCAGCATGATGCCCTGACCCTTCGCGTCACCGCCCCCGCTGTTCGAACGCCGCCTGCTGCTCGAGCTGCCTCCGCCCCAGAACGACCAGCGCATCGCCAGGTCGCGCAGCACCAGGATGGCGCCGACGGTCGCGACGAGCATCGACATGAAGCGGATGTCGTGGTTGCGCACGTGCGCCATCTCGTGCGCGACCACGCCCTCGAGCTCCTGCCTGTCGAGCAGCTCGATGAGGCCCTTGGTAACGACGATGGCGCTGTTCTGAGGGTTGCGACCCGTCGCGAAGGCGTTCGGAGCGGGCGAGTCGATGACGTACAGGTCGGGCATCGGCACGCCGGCGCCGATCGCGACCGCCTCGGTCACGTTGACGAGGTAGCGATGCTCCTCGACCGTAGCCTTGCGCGCGCCGGAGGCCGCGATGGCGATCTTGTCGGAGAAGTAGAACCCGACCAGCCCCTGCCCAGCACCGATGATCAGCGCCACGCCGACGAACAGACCGGTCGCGGCCACGTCGACGACCTGCGCCACCAGGTACGCGATGGCGGCGAGCAGCGCCATCGTCACCAACGCCATCAGCCACGACATCCGCGCGTTGGCGGCCTGGTAGTCGAGCAGGCTGATCCGCCGGCCGGACGCGGGGTCGGTGAAGACGTCTGGGAGGACTGGTGGGTTCTGGTCGGTCATGCTCAACTCGAAGGCAAGCGTACTACCATCGCTACATGCGCACTACCGTTACGGTGGACGACGACAAGGCCGCCGCGCAACCAGCCGCGGCGGCCCAGATCCAACCGTTCGTTAGGCTCAGCCGGCAGGCGGGCTGAACGACACCTGCGGCACCGCGCGGTTCTCCTCGGGGATCTCGAGGAAGATGTGCGGCTTCTTGTTCATGGGACCGGCGAAGAAGTTGCCAGGCACCGTCTGGATGGCGTTGTTGAACTGCAGGACGGCGTCGTTGAAGAACTGGCGCGCGTACGCGATCTTGTTCTCGATGCCCGAGAGCTCCTCTTGTAGCATGGCGAAGTTCTGGTTCGCCTTCAGGTCCGGGTAGGCTTCCGCCACGGCGAAGAGCCTGCCGAGGGCGGCAGACATCATGTTGGCGGCCTGCGCGGACTCGTCCAAGCCCTTGGCCCCCGCCATCGCGGCGCGGGCGTTCGAGACGTCTTCGAAGATGGCGCGCTCATGGCTGGCGTAGCCCTTGACCGTCTCGATCAGGTTCGGGATCAGGTCGGCGCGGCGCTTGAGCTGGACGTCGATCTGGCTCCAGGCGTTCTGGATGCGGTTCTCGAGCTGGATGATGCGGTTGTAGATGTTGACGGCGAAGAGGACCAACGCCACCAACACGATCAGTACGATGATGCTGCCCATTTTCAGTCAGCCTCCTGTCACTCATCATAGTGCGTGAGCGCCGATGCAAGGCCAGAAACCGCCGGATCCGACGTGGCGTTCGGGTCTCTAGGGTGCCCGACCGCTGATCACGCCACCGCCCAACAGCCTCTCGCCCTGGTACAGCACCGCCGACTGGCCCAGCGCGACGGCGAACTGCGGCCTGTCGAAGACGAGCTCGAAGCGCCCGTCATCGAGCAGCGTCAGCGAGGCCGGCTCGGGCTTCTGGCGGTAACGGACCTGCGCCTGCACGCGTTCCGGCAGCTCCGACTCGAGGGCGAGGAAGCTGGCGCGCTCCGCCACCAGGCTGGACCAGTGGCACATCTCCCTGGTGCCGACGACGACCTCGTTCGTCCGTGGGCGCACCTCGATGACGAAGCGCTCCAGGTGGGACTTGAACAGCCCCAGGCCCTTGCGCTGCCCGATGGTGTAGAGCGTGGCACCCTGGTGCCTGCCGGCGACCTTGTCGCCGTCAGCTGCGTCGATCACGTCGCCAGGTTCCGCCCGACTGTTCGCCTGCAGGTAGTCCTTGACGGTAGTGGGGATGAAGCAGAGGCCCGAGGAGCTCTTCTTGCGCGCCGTCAGCAGGTCGCGCTCCCTCGCCATGCCCCTCACCTGCTCCTTGCTCAGGTCGCCGAGTGGGAACAGCAGGTAGGGCAGCAGCTCGCGCGGGAGGGCCCACAGGAAGTAGGTCTGGTCCTTGTCGTCGTCGAAGCCGCGGTGCAGCTCGACACCGGCCCCGCCTTCCACCCGTTTGACGAAGTGGCCGGTGGCGATGAAGTCGCATTCGAGGGCCTGCGCGCGCCTGATGAAGTCGCCGAACTTGATGTGCCTGTTGCACCACACGCACGGGTTGGGAGTGTTGCCCGCCTCGTACGCGGGGATGAACGGTTCGATGACGATCTCCTGGAACCGCTCCCTGAAATCTTGCAGATAGAACGGTACGTCTATCTCATCGGCCACGCGTCTGGCGTCGTAGGCGGCGTCGGGGCTGCAGCAGAGGTCGAAGGCGCCCTCCTCGCGGTCGTCAGGCCAGAAGCGCAGCATGCTGCCGACGACCTGGTAGCCCTGCTCCTTGAGCAGCGCCGCGGCGACCGACGAGTCGACGCCACCCGACATCCCAACGAGCACCTTGCCGCCCTGCGGTACGGGCGGTCGGGGTTCGCGGATGGCGGTCATGGAGCCCACAGCCACGTAGTCTAGCCGCTGGCGAGCGCGCCACGCGCTCCGCAAAGCACCACTTCGGACTCATGGAGGCGTGCGGTAGACTGGCGTCCGGAGGTAGCGCGTGAAAGCCGTCAGGGTTGTCCAGGTCGTGCTCGTCTTGTTGCTGGCGCTCTACCTGTGGCTGTTCCACAGCGCCAACCCGGTGCTCGTCGAGCTGCCGCTGACGCGCTTCTTCCTCCCGCTGCTGCCCGCTTCTCTCGTAGTGGTCTTCGCCTTGGTGATCGGCTGGCTGCTCGGGTGGATGCCGAGCGCCATCGCCGCTTGGCGTCGTGGCCGCGAGGTCAAGCGCCTCGCCAAGGAGCTCGAGGAGGCCAACGCACGCCTCGCCGTCCCCGGCTCGACGCGCGGCAAGCTCTACCCGTACGAGCCGGAGGTCGCCGTGATCCCCGACCGCGGCGCCAGCTTCGACGCAGAACCCGACGACACGACTGCTTGATGTCACGACGCTCTGACCAGGGCCCGAGACGCGCACCGGCCGGCTCCTGATGAGCGCCGGCTTCCCGGCGGCTGCCAGGTGGACGGTCAGACCGGCGGCGCCTCCCGCCGCGGTCGAGGCTCTGAGCCGCTCGCTCCAGGTCCCCCCGGCCGTGGCGGCGATGCTCTGGGCAAGAGGCCTGCGCGACGGCGCGCCCGACCACCTCGACCCGCGCCTCGAGCTGAGCCCGAACCCTTCGCTGCACGACGCCGCCGCTCGGATAGTCGCCGCGCTCGAGAGCAAGCGGCGCATCCTCATCCACGGCGACTACGACGCCGACGGCATCAGCGGCACCGCCCTGCTGCTGCTGGGGCTGCGCGAGCTGGGCGCCCACGCCGACGCGTTCATCCCCGACCGGCTCACTGACGGCTACGGCATCAACCCGAACCGCGTCGCCGAGCACGCCGCTCGCGCCGGGCTGTTCATCACCGTCGACTGCGGGGTCTCGAACCTCGCGGAGATCCGCACGTTGACCGAGGCCGGGGTCGAGGTGATCGTCACCGACCACCACGCTCCCGGCGAGGAGCTGCCGGGCTGCCTGGTGGTGCATCCGGCGCTGTCGCCGCTGGCCGCGCATGGGCTGCCCCAGCTCACCGGCGCCGGCGTCGCGTTCCACCTGCTGTGGGCCGTCCGGCAGCGCCTCGGGCTCGAGCCGCCGCTCGACTACGCCGACCTCGCGACCTTAGGGACCATCGCCGACGTCGCTCCGATCCTGGGCGAGAACCGCGCGTTGATCCGCGAGGGGCTTGCGCGTATGCGCGAGTCGCGCTGGGCCGGCGTGCGAGCGCTGGTGACCAGTGCCAAGCTGCGCCGCGAGCTGACTGCCCGCGACGTGGCGTTCGTCCTTGGACCGCGCTTGAACGCCGCCGGCAGGTTGGGCGAGGCCGACAAGGCGCTGACGCTCTTGACCACCGCCTCGGAGCGCCAAGCGCGCGAGCTCGCCGCCTACCTCGAGCTGCGCAACCAGGACCGCCGCAAGGTGCAAGACGACATGTTCGAGCACGCCGTCGGCATGGTGGATGACGGCGCGCCCGCGATCGTCCTGGCCCATCCCGATTGGCACGCCGGGGTCATGGGCATCGTGGCGGCCAAGCTGCTTGAGCGCTTCTACAAGCCCGTCTACATCGCGACGGGCGGCAAGGGCAGCGTCCGCTCCACACCCGGCATCTCCGCCGTCGGTGGCTTGCGAGCCGCCGCCGACCACCTGCTGCGCTTCGGCGGCCACCCCGCCGCGGCCGGGTTCGCCCTCGACATGGCCGTCTTCCCCGCCTTCTCGGCGGCCGTCAACGACTTCGTGGGCGGCCACCCGGCGCCGGAGCGCACCGTGACCGTCGACGCGGTCCTCTCTTCTTCCGAGGTCGTGACTGACCTGCACAGGGCCATCCGCGACCTCGAGCCGTTCGGCGAGGGTCATGAGGAGCCGCTGTTCGCGCTCGAAGGCAGGCTCGAGCACGCCCGCGCGGTCGGCAAGGACGGGAGCACGTTGCAGCTCAGGGTCGCCGGCATCAAGGGCGTGGCGTGGCGCATGGGCGAGCACGCCTCCGCGCTGCCGCTGGGCGCGCGCGTCGACGTGGCGTGCAGCCTGCGCGAGAACGAGTTCAACGGCAAAGTAGCCCTCGAGTTCGAGGCGCAGGCGCTGCGGCCGGCCGGACCGTTGGGGCTCGCGGTCAAGCCCGGTGTCAACGGCGAGCCGCCTGTGCGCGTGCGCCGTGCCGCCGGCGGCGAGAGCCTGGTCACCGGCGACGCCGTCGCGGAGCTCCAGGCGCTGCTGGCTGCGAACGACGTCACGCTGGATCTCAGCCCCGCGCTGCTCGACGCGCTCGAAGCCGAGGCGCAGACCTACCCCACCGTCGGAGAGCTGCGGCGCTCACTGCAGGCGTACCGCCGCGGCAACCCGCCATGGTTCGAGCCGCCCAAGGACCAGCGGGTCAAAGACGCCCTGACCGAGTTGGGTCTGCTGGACGAGTTCGGCCGCGCGGTCGCAGCCAACGGCGAGAAGGTCTCACCCTACGAATCGCCGACGCTGATGAGCGGCCTGATGCGCCGCTACCGGCTGCGCACCTTCGTGCACGCCTACCGCCACTACGACGACGAGGCCTTCGAGGCCAGCGTGCTCAACCTGTTCGGAGGCGAGTCCGGATGATCCACACCACCAGGCAGATCCCGCGGGTAGTGCCGCTCGCGACGAGCAACCTAGAGCGCGACCTGAAGGCGTCGGTGAGGGGCGAGGTGCGCTTCGACGAGCGCGCCCGCGCCCTGTACGCCACCGACGCCAGCCCTTACCGGATCGTGCCGCTCGGGGTGGTAGTGCCCCTGGACGACGATGACGTCAGGGCAGCGGTGCGAGTGGCAGCCGCCCACGGCGCCCCCATTCTGCCGCGCGGTGGCGGCACCAGCCTGGCGGGTCAGACGGTCGCCGAGGCCGTCGTCATCGACTTCTCCAAGCACATGAACGAGATCCTCGAGGTGGACGTGGCCGGCCGCTGGGCGCGCGTCCAACCCGGGGTGGTCCGCGACCAGCTCAACCGACACCTCGCCAAGCATGGTCTGCACTTCACCCCCGATGTCGCCACCACCGACCGCGCCAACGTCGGCGGGATGATTGCCAACAACTCGTCTGGCACGCACTCGATCAAGTACGGCAAGAGCGTCGACCAGGTCATCGCCATGCGGGTGCTGCTCTCCGACGGCACCGAGCTGGAGCTAGGACCGCTCGACCCTGACGAGCTCGGCCGCAAGCTCAAGCAGGAAGGACGCGAGGGCGAGCTCTACCGGAACCTCAGGCAACTGGTCGAGGACAACTACGCCGAGATCCGCACCCGCTACCCGCAGGTGATGCGCCGCGTCGGCGGTTACAACCTCGACGAGCTGATCAAGAACCAGCCGTTCAACCTCGCCAAGGTCGTGTGCGGCTCGGAGGGGACGCTGGCGCTGATCCTGGAGGTCACCGTCACCCTCGAGCCGCTGCCGCGCGCCAAGGTCTTCACCATGCTGCACTTCGACACCTTGGTCAAGGCGCTGACGTCCGTCCAGCACATCAACAGGCACGGTCCATGCGCCGTCGAGCTGCTCGACCGCGACCTGTTCGAGCTCGGCGGCGAGAACCCCGCCATGCAGCCGCTGATGGCGTGGGTCGCCGGCGACCCGGCCGCGGTGCTGATGGTCGAGTTCGACGGCGACACCACGGACGAGGTAGAGGCCGCTCTCGCCGGTCTCGAGGCAGACCCGAAGATCCAGCAGCTCGCGTACGCGTCGGTCGTGGCGCGCGACAAGAGCGTCCAGCGCGACGTCGTCGAGCTGCGGCGCGCCGGCCTCGGCATCTACGCCACGCTCAAGGGGACTCACAAACCGACCCCTTTCATCGAGGACGCGGCCATCCCGGTCGAGAGCCTCCCCTACTACATCCCCGAGGTGCTGGAGGTCTGCAAGCGCCACGGCGTCGGCGCTTTCATGTACGCGCACGCCTCGGTCGGCGTCCTGCACGTCAGGCCGCTCATCGACCTGAAGAGCGACCCCGGCATCGAGGTCTACCGCAAGATCAGCGAGGACGTCTTCGAGCTGGTCCTGAAGTACGGCGGTTCCTGGAGCGGCGAGCACGGCGACGGCCTCATCCGCTCGTACCAGAACCGCCGCCTGTTCGGCGATCAGCTCTACGAGGCGTTCCGCGAGGTCAAGCGCGCCTTCGACCCGGCCGGCCTGATGAACCCCGGCAAGATCGTAGACGCGCCGCCGATGACGCACGATCTGCGCTACGGCGCCGACTACCCGGCCGTCGAGTTGCCGACGGTCTTCGACTTCTCCAACCAGGAGGGCTTCCTCGGCGCCATCGAGGCCTGCTCAGGTGTGGGAGCGTGCCGCAAGGTCGACGTCGGGACCATGTGCCCGTCGTACATGGCGACCCGCGACGAGGACCACTCCACCCGCGGCCGCGCCAACATGCTGCGCGAGGCGCTGACCGGCGGCCTCGCCGGCGGCATGACGAGCAAGGCCGTCTACGACGTGCTCGACCTCTGCCTCGAATGCAAGGCCTGCAAAGCCGAGTGTCCCAGCCAGGTCGACATGGCCAAGCTCAAGTACGAGTTCCTGCAGCAGTATCACGACGCTCACGGGCTGCCCCTCGCCACGCGCGCGATGGGGAACATCGGCAAGCTGGCACCGTTGGCCCAGCGCCTCGCCCCGGTCGCGAACGCGCTGCTGCCGCTGAAGAGCGTGCGGTGGCTGATGGAGAGGGTCGTCGGGGTCGATGCTCGGCGGGTGCTGCCGCGTTACTCACGGCAGCGGTTCGACTCGTGGTTCAAGGGGCGACAGGCAGGTGCCGCCGGTGCCGCCGCTGCCAGCGACGCCCCGGGACGCCAAGTCGCGCTCTTCGCCGATACCTGGACGCAGTTCAACGAGCCCGGCCCTGGCAAGGCCGCGGTCGAAGTGCTCGAAGCCCTCGGCTACGAGGTCGAGCTCGTCCCCTACGGCTGCTGCGGCCGGCCCCAGATCTCCAAGGGGCTGCTGCGCGAGGCTCAAGGCATGGCGCGCGCCAACGTCGAGCGGCTGCAGGAGTACGTGGAGCGCGGCGTGCCGGTGGTGGGGCTCGAGCCGTCGTGCGTGGCGGCGTTCAGAGACGACTATGCCGATCTGGTGCCCGGCGAGGCGACCCGCCAGGTGGCTGCCAACGTGCGGATGGTCGAGGACTTCCTAGCCAAGGAGTGGACGCGCGGCCACCTCGACCCGAAGCAACACTTCGTCAAGAGCGCTGAGCCGCTGAAGTTCCACGGACACTGCCAGCAGAAGGCGGTGCTAGGGACGAGCGGGTCGGCGGCGGTGCTCGGGTGGGTTGCGCAGAGCGTCGAGGTCATCGATGCCGGCTGCTGCGGGATGGCTGGCTCGTTCGGCTACTCGCATCATGACGTCTCGATGACTATCGGAGAGAGCCGACTCTTCCCTGCCGTCCGCGGTCATACCGGCGAGGTGGCCGCTACCGGCTTCTCGTGTCGGCACCAGATCCACGATGGCACCGGAAGGTCGGCTGTGCATCCCATCGAGGTGTTGGTGGATCGGTTGAAGGATTAGGCCCCGGCTACGGTGCCGACTCTACTTCCTACGCACCGTCAGACTCTTGAAGCCATCCCTGAAGAACTTACGGTCCATAGTCGCGAAGTTCCACTCAAAGTACGCCGCCTGCGCCGCTATCAGGAAGTCAGGGAGAATGCGCTTCCCTTGATCCAAGTCCTTAAGGCCCCGGGTGCGCGCTCCGAAGTCGATGCCGGCGGACTCCCAGACTTCGTAGGGCATATCCCATCTGACATCAATTGCGGAGTCGTCGAGGAACTGCTTGAGCGCCTCACGTTCTGGCGACGCCATCAGCTCCGCGAAGACGATCGGTCCTACGACGAGCGCTTCGATCCGACCGATCTCCTCCAAGAGGTCCACGGCCAGAGAGTGGTTCGCGTCCGCACCGTCAAAGGCCGCGAAGATGACGTTGGTGTCCAGACTAGTCATCGTCTACGTAACCCCGCATCCGCCGCACATACGCGACGGCATCACCGCCGGTCTCCTCATGGATAGCGGCTTGGACCTCAGGCGTAACGATCCTCGCCAAGACTTCCCTGATATCAGGGCGAACCACTCCCACGCGCAGACCACCCTCACCGAGCTCGTACCTAACGGTGTCCCCAGCCTTCAATCCCATCGCGTCCCTGATCTCGGCGGGGATCGTCAACTGAAACTTGCTGCTGACCTTTCCTACGGCCACTCGATACATGCTTACGCTCCTCGCTTACCAGAGTAGCAAGCGCAGCGCGGGGAAACGTATCGAAAGCGACTACTGAGCCCCGACCAGCTCCTGCCGAGAGTTGAAGTTCTGTCCATCCCCGGCGCGCTCGAGCGTGTTGTAGACCATCAGGCCGGTGCGGGCGTCGTAGGTCGAGACCGAGCGCGTGCCGGTGCCCTCGTTGACGATGACCACACCGTTGGCGTCGACGCGCTCGACGATGGTGCGGATGCCTGTCACCGGATCGGTGTCGAGAACCTGTCCTGCGCTGAGGTTCGGTATCGCGCTGACCGGGATGAAGTGGCCGGACACAGGCGTAATCAAGGCCTGCGTGGTGATGGGCGGCTGCGCGATGTCGGAACCCGGGAAGGTCATGTTCGTCGTGTTCTGTGCCAGCAGGTAGTTGACGCCGCGCTGCTGCACGACGAGCTTCACCTCGGCCTTCGAGGCGAGCGAGCTGTCCCACATGAAAATGCCTGGAACGGAGGTGACTATCTCGCCGCGGTAGTTGAGCTCGCTCAGAGCCCGGATGCTCTCCGGCAAAGGTCCGGCGTGGCTCCACGGCAGGCTCACCTGTCTGACGTTGATGAGGCTCTGCACGCCGCTGCCGGCGGCCTGTTGGTTGCCGCCGGTCGAGAACCCGCGTTCGCCCATGCCTTCGACCTCGGTGAGCAGGAAGCCGCTGGCTAGGTCGTAGACGCGCGTCATGCGGATGTTCTGGTACTCGCTGGCGATGGAGATCGCGTTGTAGCTGCGTCCGCCGTGCTCGAACGGGCCGCGCTGGACGGTCTGGATGCCGCCCGCCGGGGCCTGGTAGTCGGCGAGGAGGCTCGGGTGCGCCCAGTACGTGCTGCAGATGCCGCCTTCACCGACGATGATGTCGCCGCCGGTGCGCGTCAGCGCGTTGACCGTCATGCCGTAGGTGTACATGCTCAGCGTCGCGACGCAGAGCTGAGCGTCGGAGTGGACGATCTCGATCTCGATGTAGCCGCGTCCGCCTACCGCCTGCGCGTTGGGTCCGGCGTTGGTACCGGGGTTGCTGGCCACGGCGTGCTCGTAAGTGAACCGCGTGCCGGGCGTCAGGTAACCGGCAGCAGCCGGTTGCGGCGCCGTCTGGACACCCACGGGCCCTTGTGCCGGCGCCGCGCCCTGCCTCGTCAACTGGAACGTCTGCGTGGTGTTCCAGAACGTGAGAGCCTCGCCCTGCAGCATCGCGGCGAACTGGTACTGCTGACCGTCGGCGGTATAGAGACCGTCGATGCGGGTCGCGTTGCCCTGACCCGTGAACGGGTAGGTCTGGCCACCGACATCGATCCGGCCCTGGTACTGGCCTCCCCCGCCTCCGATGGTCATGGTGAACCAACCATCGCTGAAGGTGCCGAGCAGCGGGTCGTTCTGGGCCGAGACGCTGCCGACGAGGAGGCTCAGGACCAGCGCGAGGCAGAGTCTTGCCCTGCGCAGGGCGGCGGATAGGGTCATCAAATGGGACATCGTCGCTCCGGGCGTGGTGCTGTGAGTTGGGTCTACTCTACGGCCGCTGGAGCCGATGGTCAGTGCCGAACTGTCGATCAGGGGCCAAGGAGCCCGGCTGGTACGACTGCTACGCCATCGCTTCGTCTGTAAGCATGCTTCCCGGTAGTGACCACGGCCACTTCCTTGAGCGAGTCGCCCAAACGCTCCTTGAGCCAGAGTAGATGCCTGACGTCCTCGTCCTCCACGGTCGAAGCGAGTTTCACTTCGATGGCAACGACCCGATGGTCCCCTCGGAACACGATGAAGTCGATCTCCTGACTTCCGTTATGCGTTCGCAGATGACCGAGGCTTGCGCCGATTGCTTGCGCGTAGGTCTTGAGCGACAGCCCTACTAGGTTCTCGAACAGGCGCCCGAGTAACGAGCCGCTCTGCGGACCGACGACACTTACCTTCGAGCCTTGGTAGAGGTCAGTCTCGTCGACGTTCAGCAGGTGAGCCGCAAGAGCCGGATCGGCTAAGTAGTGCTTGGGCGCCTGGCCAAGTCGACGTAGGTCGTCTCTGCCGATGAGCCACGGCTCTACTGGATCGAGAAGCCAGAGCTGACTCAGAACCTCGCGATACGCCTCGGACGTCGACCTAGCGGGCTTGTCGCCCTCCGCCGGAGTTGCCGCTTCCAGGATCTTCGAGTAACTGGCAGTTGATCCTGTTGCGGCTGCGTAGGCGCTCAACCATGCGCGTATCGCGGTTGGCCTTCTTACCGCCAGCCCCTGGTCGACGATCTCGCGCTGTACCAACTGGGTGACGTAGCTCTCGAGTTGCGCTTTGAGGGCCCTTCCTGTGAAGCGGCGAATCCCTGGGAAGCCAGAAGAGAGTATCTCCCTGACGTAATCCCTTAGGCCGAGACCGCAAGCTCCTGAGACCTGCGCCGGGCCTTCGAACATCGATGCGAGTGACACTGTCGGTTCGCAGAGCGCGCGTTCAGCAAGTGAAAGCGGCCGCATCCGCAGGTTCACGATGCGACCCGCACCAGAGTGGACTCGAATGCCTGGACGCAGTCGGGCACTACCGGTCAGCAGGTAGCTTCCCGCCTCGGCACCTGCGTCGACGCTGCGCCTCACCGCATCCCAGACGAAGGGTAGGTTCTGCCATTCATCAAGCAGAATCGGCGGAGGCGATGCGAGTCCGAGCCCTAGGTCCGCGGCAAGCACCTCCCTCGTATCGGCGTCGTCTAAGTTGAACTCGGTGGTGGCACGTCGGCGTGCAGTGGCCGTCTTGCCTACTCCTTTGGCTCCTTCGAGCGCGATGGCGGGTAGTGCAGGCATGAGCTCGTCGAGCTCCGCGTCCACGATCCGCCTTAAGTATCCGCTCTCCTGAACCGTCTGCGCCACGTGCCAATACTACCATCCAGCAGCCATTTACGCTACCATTTCGCACTGATCTATCAGACCATCCAGCATCGTTCTATCAGACCATTTAGCAGCCGCTTACCAGACCATCTCGCAAGCGCGCCGCGGCGGCATCACCCGCTCTGCTCATAGGCCTCCCTGAGCAACCTCTCGACCTCCTCGGTCAGTTGCTCAACGCGCTCGAGCGTCAACTTGAAGTTGCCCATCCCCGGACCCTTCGACGGCACCAGCAGTTCCGACGTCGGCGCGCTCGTGTAGCGCAGCCCCACATCGAGACGCGTGCGAGTGGTGGCGACGGCGATGAACTGCCTGGCCCTCACGAACGGCGTGTAACCGCCACGCCCTTGCACGGAGACGTCGTCACCGAAGTCCTCGACGACCGCCCTGAGCCGGTCGAACAGCGGCCTCATCGCCGCCTTCGAGCCTGAGAACTGCTGGTCGATGAACGTCTCCGCGCTGGGCCGCCGCCAGCCCGCGGCCCTCGCGGCGGCATCGGCGACGTGCCAGCGGGTGTTGACCATCGCCCCATGCTCGTCCTTGAGCCAACGCCTGACCGCCTTGAGGTCGTGCGGATCGATCCCGCTGCTCTGTACCAGCGCGATCCACTCGTCGAGACCGCGGCCCGTGCGCTCCTTCATGTTGGCGACGGTTGCGTCCATCACCTCGCCCATGTCGCGTCCTGGGCTTTTGTCGCTCATACGTGCCTCCTTGGAGAAGTGTGTCCACCGGGCGTTTGAGCCGGCATCTGGAGCGGCTGAGCAAGCTAAGTCAGCGTCGGCCCCGCGGCCAATGACAGGCTGTTGCCGTCTGGATCGATGATCGTGACGTGCTCTACCCCGTTCCCATAGGTCTCGATTGGCTGGTGCTCTAGCCCTGCTTCACGCCAGCGAGACAAGTACGGCTCGAGGCTCGTCACGCCCAACGTCACCAAGCCACCACCGGCTCGCTGGCTGTCAGGTGCGACGAACAGCCACGTGCTCTCAGCCATCTGCCACATCGCTTCGTCGCCGACCACCTCGTCGGCCGGTCGCCCGAAGAGTGCCGCGTACCATTCGAGCGCCGCGGCGAGATCGCGCACGGGAAGACCCGCGAAGACCTGAATACCGGAGGACATGCCGAGAGTGTATTCCCGGCGCTGATCTCACGGCCTTACTGCGCCGAGGCAGCGCTGTCCGCCTCGCCTCGCTGTGACGCGCATGTGGCCAAGCGCACAGGCCCTGTGTGCCACCGCTCCTAGCGTGTCGTCATGCCCAAAAAGATCGCCAGACACGAACCTCGCCTAAGTCTCCTACTGGTCACGGCCCTGATCGCCGTCCTCGCAGCCGCCTGCTCGACGCCCGGTTCAGTGACGAGCGTCTCGGTCACGGCGCCGCCGGCACTGCTGGTGGGACGCACGGCGCTGGCCGATGCCGACGTCGTCGTCACCGGCGGCGCCAGCACGGCGGTGACCTGGAGTTCTTCTGACGACGAGGTGGCGACCGTGGACGCGTCGGGCCTGATCCGCGCCGTTGGCGAGGGCAACGTCACCATCACCGCCACGAGTCTGGGCGACCCCTCGTTGAGCGACACGGCGAACATCGAGGTCACCAGCGCGCTTCGAGGGGCGACCGTTCTCTACTACGTGGATGACTTCATCGGCACCGATCAGGCGCTGTAGGCTCTGAACGACGCCGCATTCAGATTCGATGCCGTCGTAGTCGAGACGTGGGATGGGGACTTCGTGTCCGACCTCGAGGAGATGATCCCTGACCTCGTCGTCTACTTGCGTCAGGACAATGGGAGCATCCCGGACGATGCTGAGGCCGCGCTCCTAGCGTGGGTTGAGAACGGCGGCGCGCTCGTGTTCACGAGCTGGGACTACACAGCCGAGGACGTCGTCAACCAACTCGCGTCGATGGAGGCCGCGTTCACTGGTGAAGAGAACTTCGTCTCCATGGAGATCGAGCATCCGATCCTCGCAGCCGGCTTGAGCAGCACCACCCTTTCGATCAGCGACGAGTACTGGGGCACTTACTCGATGGGCATGGAAGCGATCGGCGACGGCGTAGAGCTCGCGCACTTCTACGACATGACACCCGAGCTGACCACCCAGGCCGCCCTCGTGTCGGGCAACGACGGTCGGACCATGGTGATCGGGTTCCTGAGCGATACCGTCGCGAACGAGGACGACGGCATCAGGCTTCTGCGCAACGTCGTCGAGTACGTGCTGCTGGCGGCGCTTCCCTAACCAGCGCAGCACCGCTCCACATGACAAGCGTGGCGCACGCCCTCCGGCCTGCGCCACGCTTCTGTTCGCTGAAAGGTATCTGGTGCCCTACGCGGCCTCCGCCACAGGCTCAGGCACGAACCGCTCCAACACCCTGAACCCGAAGAACACCGCCGCGTAGCCGTCAGCGCCGGGGTCGCGGAAGTACGCGGTCGCCTCGTCGCCGTTGAGCTCGACCACCAGCTTGCCTTCGGCCACCGGCGTGGCGCCGAGCGACACGGTCGGCATCTTGGCCTGCACCGAGCCGTCGTCTCCCCTGGCGAACTCGATGGCCGCGCCCTCCTGGCTGCGGTAGTGGCCGAGCATCTTGTCGACGTCGCTGCTGGGGACGTCGGACTTGACGTAGTTGACGCGCTTCTCGCCTACCGGAGCGCCGATCGCCAGGTTGACGCCGGCGATCGCCATGCCGCCCGTCGGGCCGCCGGTGATGTTGTTGAGCACCACGCTGACGAGTTGCTCCGCCGGCAGCATCGTGAAGTACGCGGCGACGCCCTTGATGTTGCCGCCGTGCTCGACGAGCTTGCGACCCCGGTAGTCGGGTTGGACCATCAGGCCGTAGCCGTAGTAGCGACCATCGCCGCCTGTCTCGACGTGCGGGTGGGTCATCGCGGCGACCGACTCGGGCGAGAGCACGTCCGGACGGTTGCCGAAGAACAGCTCGGCGTACTTGCCCATGTCGCCGGCCGTCGACTTGAGGAAGCCGGCGCTCGACATCGAGGGCGCGTACCACCAGCCGGGCGTGACCTCGACCCTGTCGAAGCCGTCGATGTACGAGTAGAGCTCCGCGACGTCGCCCATGGCCGGCAGCCGCGCAGCGTCGAAGAGGCTCCTGGTCATGCCGAGCGGCTCGAGGATGTTGGCGTGCACGTAGTCCTCGTACGCCATGCCGCTGGCCAGCTCGACGATGCGACCGAGCATCGCGAAGCCGTCGTTGGAGTAGCTGAAAGTCACGCCGGGAGCAGCCAGCACCTTGATGCCGGCCTCTGAGATCGCCTCGACGAGCTGATCGGGCGTGTCGATCGGCTCTGGCAGCTTCTCTACGTCGATCTTGAGCAGCTCCTTGGAGACCTCGTCCCTCATGCTGCCGACGAGCGCCCTGCCGAGGAACGGCAGCGGCGGCAGACCACTGCTGTTGGTCATCAGGTGGTGAAGGGTGATGCCGGAGAGGTCGGTGTCACCCGAGCGCTCGAACTTCGGGAGGTAGTCGCAGACCCGGTCGGTCACCTTGAGCTTGCCGGCGTCGACGAGCTGCATTATCGAGACGGTCGTGAAGCACTTGGTGACGGAGCCGATGCCGAAGATCGTCTCGGCCGTGACGGGCCGCTTGGCCTCGCGGTCGGCGTAACCGACGCCCTCGTCGAACAAGACCTCGCTGCCGCGCCTGACGAATACGCCGGCACCGGGTATCTTGCGCTGCGCCAGCACGCTGTTGAGGTGGTCGCGGTAAGTCTCTCTCATTGGGTTCTCTCCCTTTGCATCTGCCGCAGGTGGAGCGGCGCGAGATCTGGTCGGTGGTCGCTTACTTCAGCTTGGGATCCAGCACGTCCCTAAGCGCCTCGCCCATCAGGCTGATGGCTAGGACTGTCAACGAGATGGCGATGCCGGGGATGGTGGCGATCCACCATGCACGGCGCATGTAGGTGCGGGCGTCGCTCAGCATCGCGCCCCACTCGGGAGTTCCGGGCGGCGCGCCGAGACCGATGAAGCTGAGCCCGGCCGCGGCGAGGATGGCACCAGCCACGCCCAAGGTCGCGACGACCAGCACCGGCTGGATCATGTTGGGTACGACGTGCCTGAACAAGATGCGTACGCGTGACGTTCCCAACGACCGCGACGCCTCCACGAAGTCGAAGGCGGCCACCTCGAGCGTGGCGCCGCGCGCGAGGCGCGTGTAGCCGGGTATCGAGGCCACCCCGAGAGCGATCATCACGTTCTGCAAGCCCGGCCCGAGCATCGTGATCATCATCAGCGCGAGCAATATGTCAGGGAACGCCAGCAGCACGTCCATGATCCGCATGATGACGTTGTCGACCGCACCCTTCGCATAGCCGGCGACGACGCCAAGAACGGTCCCGGCCGTCAGCGCGATGCCGATGGCGAGGAAGCCGACGACGAGCGAGAGCCTGGCGCCGTAGACGAGCCGGCTCAGGATGTCGCGTCCGAGGTTGTCGGTGCCGAGTATGTGACCGGGCGAGAACGGCGGCACGTAGCGCTGGTTGAGCATGTCGTTCGGCGCGTACGGCGCGACGTAGTTGGCGAAGATGGCGGCCAGGGCCAGCGGCACCAGTACGGCCACTCCGAACACGAAACCCGGCTTCCGCCAGATCTTGCGCCACAACAGAGCGGTCATGGCGAGAACCTGATGCGTGGGTTGATGAGCGTGTAGGTGATGTCCACCAGGAAGTTGACGAGCACGTAGACGCAGGCGGCGAGGACCGCGATCCCTTGAACCAGCGGGTAGTCGCGCGCGAGGACACCCTGCACCAGCAGCCGACCGAGGCCCGGCAGCGCGAAGACCGTCTCCGTCACCACGGCGCCGGCGAGCAGTCCGCCGACCTGCAGCCCGATGATCGTCAGCACAGGGATGAAAGCGTTGCGAAAGGCGTGGCGCAGAAGCACGGTGATCGGAAGCGCACCCTTCGCCTTGGCCGTTCTGACGTAGTCCGAGCGCAGCACCTCGAGCATCGTCGAGCGGGTCAACCGCGCCAGGACAGCCGCGCCGCCCGTGCCACCCGCCAGGGCGGGCAGGACGTAGTACTGCGGCCCGCCGATTCCAGCGACCGGTAACCAGCCGAGGTGCACGCCGAAGATGAGGATCAACATCAAGCCGACCCAGAACCCCGGCATGCTCACGCCCACGGTCGCCAACGCCATCACACCGAAGTCGAACGTGGTCCCGTAACGCGCCGCCGCGATGATGCCCGCCGGTATCCCGATGATCAGAGCGATGGACAGCGAGGCGATCATCAGGTTCAGCGAGATCGGCAGGCGGTCGGCGACCTCACGGATCACGGGGCGCTTGGTGAAGTACGACCTGCCGAGGTCGCCTTGCACCAGGCCGCCGATGAAGCCGGTGAACTGCTTGAGGAGTGGCTCGTCGAGCCCGAGCTCGCGCCGCAGGCGCTCGTAGGTCTCTCCCGAGACCATCTGCCCGCCGAGCATCGCCTGTGTGGGGTCGCCGGGTGTCAGGTGAGCCAGCGAGAACGTCACGACGGCGGTGCCGAAGAGCACCGGGATCAGCGAGATCAGCCTCGTGAGGAAGAACCTAGCCATCTAGTGGGGTAAGGATACGCACCAGTCCCAAATGGGACCCGACCCGGAAGGTGCCGGGTCGGGTCCCAGGTTCAAGTCGCTTAGCGGTCGATCCAGGCGTCGCCGAGCAACCAGGCTCCGTTCACGGCGATGCGTACGCCCTCGACCCGCGCGTTGAAGACCGAGTACGTCTCCGGAACGTAGATCGGCATTATGTAGGCGTTCTCGTTCATGATCCGCTGCGCCTCGTGGTAGATGAGCATGCGGTCGGCATCGACGACGGTCGCGCGGCCGGCTTCGAGCGCGGCGTCGAGCTCAGGGTCATTGATCTTGCCGAAGTTGAGACCGCTGGCGATCTGGGTGGAGTGGTAGAGCAGGTAGAGGACGTCCGGATCGCCGTACGTCCAGCCGAGCGGGGCGATCTGGTAGTCGCCGTCGCGCAGCATCTGGGTCTGCAGGCCGCGCTCGTAGCTCTCGACCACGGCGTCGACACCGACCGCCTGAAGCTGGTTCTGGAGCAGCTCGGAGTCCTGCACGACGCTACCGACGGAGTAAGCGACGATGCGCACGCGCAGCGGCTGACCGTCCTTGGCCCTGATGCCGTTGGCGCCTACGACCCAGCCGGCCTCGTCGAGGAGGGCGGCTGCGGCTTCGAGGTCGAAGTCGTAGTCGGTGTCGGCGCTAGCCGGGTCGTAGCCGGGCAGCGACGGCGGCAGCGGGCCGGTGGCGGCGATACCTCTGCCCTCGAGCGAGCGGTCGATGAAGAAGTCCTTGCTCGTCGCCAGGCTGAACGCTTGGCGCACGCGCAGATCGGACATCACTTCGTCTTCCATGTTGAACATGAAGAGCGCGCCGATCCCGGACCTAAGCGCCGAATAGACCTCGAAGCCCGGGTTGTTCTCGAAGAGGAACAGGTCGGTGGCGCCGACGGCCGCTACGTCGATCTCGCCGGTCTCGAGCGCGGCGACGAGCGTGCCGGCCTCGGGGATGTAGCGGATCTCGATCTCGTCGGGGTAGGCGGCGCCTTGGTTCTCGACGTAGTAGGGCGGCCAGGCATAGGCAGGGTTGCGTTCGAGCGTGATGGAGTAGCCGGTCACCCACTCCTTGAAGCGGTAGGCGCCGACACCGACCGGGTTCTGGCCGTAGCTGTCGCCGGCGGCCTCGACCGCGCGCTGCGACAGCGGCATCAGGTAGCCGGAGGAGCTGAGGTTGCGCAGGAACACCGCGCTGGGCGAGGAGAGCGTGACGACGAGAGTGTAGTCGTCGGGCGCCTCGATGCTGGCGATGGGGCCGAGCATGTCGCGCGAGACCGTCGCTTGGGTCTCGGGGTCGAGAGCGCGCTCGAAGGTGTACTTCCAGTCGTGAGCGGTGAGGGGGTCGCCGTTGTGGAACGTGACGCCTTGCTTGAGCGTGAAGGTGAACAGGGTGCCGTCTTCCGACTGCGTGTACGACTCGGCCAGCCACGGCCTGACAGCCAGCGTGTCGGGGTCGAGCACCATGAGTCCGCCGCCGATGAGCGCGTTGACCTGATCGGCCGCGGCCTCGCCCGTCTTGTGTGGGTCGAGGTTGGTTGGGGGATCGCCGCGGGCGATGACGAGTTTCCCGCCGGCCGTCTGCGCCAGCGCGGTCGACAATGCAGTCGAAAGCAGCGTCGCGGCTACCAGCAGTGCCGCCAGCCAGAGCCGCTGGGCTCGCCTGGGGCGCTGCGCCGTGCTAGAAACACGCGTGTAAGGGGTCATGCGGCCTCCTCCAAGGGTTGTGCAGGTTACGCCGTGGCGTGGGCTCAATCATTCACCGTGAGACCTCAGGATTGCAAGACACGTTGCAGGTCCGGTTAAGGTTTGGCAACATCTTTGCTAGGTGGCGCTCTCCCGACGACCACCGGAACCGAGGTCAGCAGTGACCGTCATCGACCAAGTGCGTGCGCACTACGCGGAGATGAGCCCGAGCGAGCAGCGCATCGCGGCTCACCTGATGCGTCACGGCAACGTTCTGACGTTCGCCAGCGCCAGCCAGGTGGCGAGGATGATCGGCGTCTCCGCCTCGAGCGTCGTCCGTTTCGCTCAGCAGCTCGGGTACTCCGGCTACGTCGAGCTGCAGGAGCGCTGGCAGCAGGAGTACGACGAGAGCAAGCAGCTGGTCGCCGTGTCCGTCGACAGGGCCGACCTGCTCGAGCACGTCATCGAGCGCGACGGCGAGAACATAGCCAGCGTCAGGCGCAACCACCAGTCGCTCGCCGGAGCCGCTGCGGTGCTGGCTACGGCGGACCGCGTCTGGTTCACCGGGGGCCGCAGCAGCGGACAGCTCGCGCGCATCGGATCGCACTTCATGAACCTGATCAGGCCCGACGTCAGGTTCCTCGAGGTCTCAGCCGCCGACGCTCCCGACCAACTCCTCGACATGGGCGAGCATGACGTGCTCGTGGCTGTGAGCATGAGCCGCTACACGCAAGACGTGGTCAGGCTGGTGAGGCTGGCCCCGCCGCGCGCTGCGACGGTGCTGATAACCGACGAGCACGCCTCACCTCTGCTGCCCGACGCAGACTGGGTGATCACGTTCTCGTCCCGGCCCGCCGCGATCTTCAGGTCTTTGACGGCCGGCATGGCGACGGTCCAGGCGCTCGTAGCGGCCACCGCGCGCGAGGTCGGCAAGGAGGCTGTCGATGCGCGCATCGCCAAGGCGGAGCGGCTGTGGGAGCGGTTCCAGACGTTCATGCCGACCGGAGGACCTGGCGCCGCCGCCGAATGGACCGAAGCGCGCGAGGTCGATGGCTTGCTGGACGACGAGTTCCAGGTCGTCGAAGACGCCTGAGCGTCTGAACCGGAGCGGGCGCGTGTCGCGGCCCGCTCCGCGCTACATCTCCGGCGGGGCCTCGATCCCTAACAGACCGAGACCTGCGGCCAGCGTGAGCCTGACCTTGTCGACGAGTGCCAACCGCGCCTCGCGCAGCCCCGGCTCCGAGCGCAGCACCTGCGTGTCCGGTCTGCCGGACTCGTCCTTGTGGTTGTAGTACGAGTTCCAGGCGGTGGCGAGATCGAGCGCGTACTGCGCGACGCCGTGTGGCGCCAGCTCCTCGGCGGCCTGTTCGACGACCTTCTGAAAACGCGCGATGGCCTGCGCGAGGCGCACCTCGAGCTGCCCGAGCTTGGAGAAGTCGGGGGCGACGAGGTCCGGCACCGAGGCAGCGGCCCGCAGGATGCTGCAGGCGCGCGCGTGCGCGTACTGGACGTAGGGCGCCGAGTCGCCCTGCAGCGACAGGGCCTGGTCCCAGCGGAAGTCGATGATCTTGCGTGCCTCGCTCTTGAGCATGCTGAACCGCAGCGCGCCTAGACCGACCGCTCTAGCTACCTCATCGATCGTGGCGAGGTCGGGGTTCTTCTCCTGAACGACGGCCCTGGCGCGGCGCGTGGCCTCGACCATCACCTCGTCGATCGACAGCGTGATACCGCGACGACCGCTCATCGGCTGACCCTCGAGCGTCACCACCTCGTAGGCGAGGTGATGCGAGTTGGCGTACGCCCGCTCGCCTTCCGGGGTGTTGGACAGAGCCAGAGACGTCTTGACGATCGTCTGCGGATGGCTCTGCCTCACGTCGATGACGTTGATGATCTCCTGCGCGGCGCCGAAGACGCGGCCGTCGGGGTGCAGCTCGCCTTCGGGGCTCGACGAGTAGAGCGGCTTGCCGCTGGGCTGCAGCGCGAACCGCTCGAAGCCGAGGCCTTCGTACAGGCCGGCCTTCCAGTACTGGTAGCCGATGTCCTTGGCGACGTACATCGCGTTGCCGTCCGACCTGACCAGCACCACCTGGGGCTCCTCGAGCCCGGGTAGGAACTCGGAGACGTCGAGCACCAGCGCTCCGGCGTATTTGCCTTCGGTCGGCCTCGACGTGTGCGGGCTCGCCTCCAGCACCTCGAGCCCCGCCGCCATGAAGCCCGCCTGGACGACGTCAGACTCCCACACCAGCAGGTCGTACTCGGCGCCGAACGCGTTGAAGGTCTCGAGCTGCGACCTCACGATGCGCTCGACCTCGCTGCGCAGCTCACCGCGCTCGAGGCGGTGCATGACCTCGGTCACACCGCGCTCGATCGCCTCCCCGTCCGTCTGCTTGGCGTTGGTGAGCTGAACGTAGTAGTGGCCGAGCCAATGGTCGTATTTGCGCGGCGTCGGGCCGGCGGCCACGCCGCTACCGTTGCCGTCACCAGCCAGGCCGGCGGTCTGAGTACCCGGGTAGCGCGCCTTGAAGTAGCTGACCGCGAACAGGCTTTCGGCGGCCTGTCTGCCCGTGTCGTCGATGTAGTTCTGAACCTCGACGTCGTGGCCGACGGCTCTGAGGATGCGAGCACACGCGTCGCCGAGCACGATGTTGCGCAGGTGCCCGACGTGCGCCTCCTTGTTGGGGTTGACGCTGGTGTGCTCGACGATGACCTTGCGGGCCTCGGCCGAGGGCGCCAGCTCGGCCCTGATCACGGTCGGCACGAACGCGCCGGCGTCGAGGTCGAAGTTGATGTAGGGACCGACGGCCTTGGCGGCAGCGACACCGACGGGCAGGGCGAGCTCGGCGACGAGCGCGGCGGCCAGCTCGGCTGGGTTGCGGCGCGCGCTCTTGGCCAGCATGAAAGCGACCGGCGATCCGTAGTCGCCCGGCTTGCCCGGCGGCACCTCCTGAACCGGCACGGGTCCTTCCCAGGGCAGCCCCATGCGGTCGAGGGTGGCGAGAAGCGCGTCTTGCAGGGCGTCCAGCACGTCGCTCATGACCGGGCAACGCTACCACGCGGTGTATCATCGCTGGAGCGGAGCCGGTCGACGGCCCGCTGGTAGCGCCCGAACCATTTTAGTTGACTCGAAGCAGTAATCTTGAGCGGTGAAGACTCAAGCACCGCTAGGGGATCGAGCTCGCTCAGACCTTAGGGCGGTTCTCGGCCCCCGCACCCAACTTCAGACCAACCGGTTCACGCGGGCGGGAGCACCGTCCGAGCGGGAACACCGCCACAGTGTGAGCACCGCCGTTCAGATAGGCTAGGTAACAGATGGCAGAAGCCAGCAGCAACAGCAGCAACAGTGTCGGCGGCAACAGTGTCGACTTCGACAGGCCGATCCCGGTCTGCCCCGTCCGTGGGTCGGTGTTGTACCCGACCATGGTCATGCCGATCGACGCCGGCCGGGCGGTCAGCATCCGCGCCATCAACGCCGCTCTCGACAAGGAGCGGACGATCCTGATCGTCAGCCAGAAGGACCGCGAGGTCGAGGAGCCGACCCCCGATGATCTCTACCTCGTCGGCACGGCCTGCAACATCATGCGCATGAAGAAGAACCCCGACGGCAGCATCCAGATGCTGGTCAGGGCGTTCGCGCGCGTCAAGGTCGAGGACTACCTCGTCACCAACGACCTGATCGAGGCGGTCGTCGCGCCGCTCGAGGTCGAAGACGGCGACCCGGTCGAGCTCGAGGCCTCCTTCCGCGAGCTGCGCGAGAAGTTCAAGGACCTGATCGAGTCGGGCAGCCGCAGCGTGCAGACCGAGGTCGCTCAGTTCGTCATGAACCTAGACGACGCCGGCCAGTTCGCCGACTACGTCACCTACCACCTCGACTTCAAGCTCGCCGAGAAGCAGGCCGTGCTTGAGGCCGCCACCGTCGCCCTACGCCTCCGCAAGGTGCTGGTGCTGATCGACACCGAGATCGAGCTGCAGGAGACCCAGCGCCGCCTGCAGCGCGAGGTCAAGGACGAGATCGACCGCAACCAGCGCGAGTACTTCCTGCGCGAGCAGATCAAGGCCCTCCAGAAGGAGCTTTCCGGCTCCGACGAGGACGAGGACGAGATCGAGATGCTGCGCGAGAAGCTCGAGTCGCTCGACCTGCCGGAAGCGGCCATGAAGGAGGCGCAGCGCGAGCTGAACCGCTTGTCGCGCATGCACCCTGACTCGGCCGAGGCCTCCGTCATCCGCACCTACCTGACGACGTTGGTCGAGTTGCCCTGGAACACCCGTACCGAGGACCGCCTCGACCTCGGCGAGGCCGCGCGCATCCTCGAGGAGGACCACTACGGCCTCGAGAAGGTCAAGGACCGCGTGCTCGAGTACCTGGCCGTGCGCAAGCTCAAGGCCGACCGCGCCAAGAAGGGCGAGCTCGACGCCTTCGAGGTCAACAAGGGCCCCATCCTGCTGTTCGCCGGGCCTCCTGGGGTCGGCAAGACCAGCATCGCGCAGTCGATCGCCAAGGCCCTGGGGCGCGAGTACGTGCGCATCAGTCTCGGCGGCGCGCGCGACGAGTCGGACATCCGCGGCCACCGCCGCACCTACATCGGCTCGATGCCGGGCCGCATCATCCAGGGCATCCGCCAGTCGGGCGCCAAGAACCCCGTGTTCCTGCTCGACGAGGTCGACAAGCTCGGCATCTCCTACCAGGGCGACCCCAGCTCCGCCCTGCTCGAGGTCTTGGATCCGGCGCAGAACAACAACTTCGTCGATCACTATCTCGGCGTGCCCTTCGACCTCTCCGAGGTCCTGTTCATCGCCACGGCCAACTACGCGCAGCAGATCCCCGAGGCGCTCGCCGACCGCATGGAGACCATCGAGTTCTCGTCTTACATCGAGCCTGAGAAGCTCGAGATCGCCAAGCGCTACCTGTTGCCGCGCCAGCTCGTCGAGAACGGGCTCGAGCCGAACCAAGCCGCCATCACCGACGGCGCGCTTTCGAGGGTCATCACGTCGTACACCCGCGAGGCGGGCGTGCGCAACCTCGAGCGCATCATCGGCACGCTCGCCCGCAAGGCCGCGCGCCGCATCGCCGAGGGCGAGGCCAAGCGCATCCGCATCACCGAGCGCAGCCTCGAGCAGTACTTGGGGCCGCAGCGCTTCACGCCGGAAGCCGAGGCCGAGACGGACCTCGTGGGCGTCGCGACCGGCATGTACTTCACCCCCGTCGGCGGCGACATCCTGTTCGTCGAGACCTCGATCACCCCCGGCAAGGGCGGCCTGGTGCTGACCGGCCAGCTCGGCGACGTGATGAAGGAGTCGGCGCGTGCCGGCCTCACCTACGCCAAGAGCAACTCGCAGCGCTTCGGCATCGACAAGGACAAGGTCGACTCCTCGGAGATCCACGTGCACGTGCCGTCCGGCGCCACACCCAAGGAGGGTCCGAGCGCCGGCGTCTCCCTCGCCACCTCGCTGATCAGCGCCCTGACCGGCGTCCCGGTGCGCCGCGACGTCGCCATGACCGGCGAGATCACGCTGCGCGGACGGGTGCTGCCGATCGGCGGCCTGCGTGAGAAGGTGCTGGGCGCCAAGCGCGCCGGCATCAAGCACATCATCTTCCCGTCGAAGAACCTCGCCGACATGAAGGACGTGCCCGCTCACCTGACCAAGGCGCTGCATCTTCACGCTGTCGACGACCTCGACGACGTGCTCGACCTCGCCCTGGTCGGCGGCATCCACGCCCTGGAAGCTCTCGGCTCGAGCTCACCGGAAGGCGCGGGAGCGGATGGCGACAAGCCCGCCAGGCGCCCTCGCCGCAGTGGCCGTAAGGCCGAACCGGGCGTAAGGGCCTGACCCTCGGCTAGGCTAACGGTCGTGATGCAGCTTCGAAAGCTCCTGCTCGCGATCTTGGTGGCGGTCCCAGCGCTGACGGCGCTTGGGACCGCCGCTTCGCAGACGCCCTTCACCGCTGAGTTCGGCTACCTCGAGGGTCGCATCCTGACGATGACCTCGCAGTCGCCGGGAGCCAGCATCGGGGTCAGTTGGCTCGCCACCGTTCGTCTCAACGACGGCACGGTCGTCACCGCCACCGTCCCGCCCGCCGAGGCTTTCGGGGTGACCGAGCTGCAGCCGTTCACCATCGGAGACTTAGTCGAGCTCTACTACTCGCCCGGCCCGAGCGGCGTGCGCGAGATCGTGGTGGTCGACTGGGTCAGGCGGCCCGTCCTCGGTTGGCTGGTGGCGCTGTTCCTCGTCGTCAGCGTCGTCGTGGCCAGGCTGAAGGGCCTGAGGGCGTTCATCGCCACCGGCGCCAGCCTCGCTCTCGTCGTCCTCTTCATCGTGCCGCGCATCTTGGACGGCGCCAACCCGATGCTCATCAGCCTGCTCGGCGCCGGTGGCATCCTGATCCTCGCCATCTACTTCGTTCACGGCCTCAACTGGTCGACCTCGGCGGCGCTGATCGGTACCTTCGCGGCCGTGGTCGTGACGATGCTGCTCGGCACGCTCTTCATGCACCTCGCCCACATCACCGGCCTCGGCAGCGAGGAGGCGATGCTCATCACCCTCAACGCCGGGCAGGTGAACATGCGCGGGCTGGTGCTGGCAGGGCTGCTCGTCGGCGCGCTCGGGGCGCTGACCGACACGACGATCGTCCAAGCCAGCGTGGTGCGGGAGCTCGCTCACGTGGACCCGACGCTGCCGTGGACGAGCCTGTACGCCAGCGGGATGCGCGTCGGTCACGACCATATCGGCTCACTCGTCAACACGCTGGTGCTCGCCTACGCCGGCGCTTCGCTGCCGCTGTTGGTGCTGCTGTCGATGGGCGACTTCACGCTTGGGCGGGCGCTCAACATCGAGCTGGTGGCCGTCGAGGTCGTGCACACGCTGGTCGGCTCGATCGGGCTGATCCTCTCGGTGCCGATAACGACCGCGCTGGCCGCGATCATGTTCAGCGGCGACAGGCTCAAGCTCAGCAAGGGCGAGCTCCACGCCGGCCACAAGCATTGAGAGTAGCGCGGAGCCGCAGGGTCGCCGCGCAAGCGTTATCGTGCCCGACATGAACATCCGCACGCCGCTGATCGCGGGCAACTGGAAGCTGCACCGTCTCCCCAGCGAGGCCAACACCTGGCTCGCCTCTCTGCTCGAGCGGCTACGCGCCGCACCGGTCGAACAGGACGCAGAGCTGGCGCTGCTGGTGCCGTTCACTCACCTACCCGGCATGGCGAGGCTGGCGTTCGGCGCAGGCGTTGCTCTAGGTGCGCAAGACGTCAGCCGCCACCAACAGGGCGCTTTCACCGGCGAGGTCTCCGCTGCCATGCTCAAGGACGCCGGCGCGAGCTACGTGATCGTCGGCCACTCGGAGCGGCGCGCCTACCACCACGAGAGCGACGAGCTCGTCGGCGCCAAGGTGAGAGCCGCTGCCAACGCCGGCCTCCGGCCGATCCTGTGCGTCGGCGAGAGCCGCGAGCAGCGCGAGTCCGGCCAGGCCGAGGACGTCGTGCTCGGGCAGCTGACGACGGCGCTCGCTGGGTTCGCTCCGGGTAGCGCCGACGACCTGGTGATCGCCTACGAGCCGGTCTGGGCCATCGGCACCGGTCTCAACGCCACCCCGGATGACGCGCAGGCCATGTGCTTGGCGATCCGCAACCGCTTGCGCGACCTTTACCCCGCGCTCGCCGGCGGCATCCGCGTGCTGTACGGCGGCAGCATGAAGCCCTCGAACGCCGCCGAGCTTCTCGCCCTGCCCGACGTGGACGGCGGGCTCATCGGCGGCGCCAGCCTCGAGCTGGACGACTACCTCGCCATCGTGAACTCAGCCGATGCAGCAAGGAGAGAACCGTGAGCTTAGAGAGGGTCGACCGCGTCAGAAGCCTGCTCCCGAACCTCGGGGTCAGCGGCATGCTCGTCACTGCTCCCGAGAACGTGCGCTGGCTCAGCTCGTTCTCCTCGCCGGACGACGGCGCGGTGCTCATGACGCTCGATGTCGCCCTGCTGCTGACCGATGGGCGCTACACCGCGCAGGCGGCCGAGGAGTCGTCGCTGCCTGTCGAGATCGCGGCCAGCTCCCAAGGGCTCAGGGAGCTGGCCGGCTCGTTGGCGGGCGAGCATCGCCTGGGTGTGGAGAGCGAGCACGTCTCGCTCAAGGCGTTCTCCGACCTGCAGTCGCGCCTCAAGGGCGGCTGCGTCGGTCTCGATGACGTGATAGCGCCGCTGCGGTTGGTGAAAGACGCCGCCGAGATCGCGGCGTTGCGCGAGGCGGCGAGGATCACCGATCTCGCTTACCAAGAGGCGCTCGCAGTCATGAAGCCAGGCGTCAGCGAGGTCGAGGTGGCGCTGGCGATGGAGCGCGTCATGCGCATCAACGGCGCCGAGGTCGGTTTCGACATCATCGTCGCCAGCGGCAAACGCGGCGCCATGCCTCACGGGATCGCTTCACAGAAGCGCATCGAAGCGGGCGACCTCGTGACGCTCGACTTCGGCGCCGCCTACCAGGGCTATCACGCCGACATGACCCGAACGGTCGCCATCGGCGCGGTCGGCGCCGAGGAGCGTCGCATGTTCGACGCGGTCCTCGAGTCGCAGAAGGCCGCCGTGGCAGCCGTCGCACCCGGCAAGCGCGGCTCGGACGTCGACGCCGTCGCTCGCGACATCCTCGCCAAGCACGGTCTGGCCGAGGGCTTCGTGCATTCGCTCGGGCACGGCACCGGTCTGCGCATCCACGAAGGACCAAGGCTCAGCGCCAAGAGCAACGACGTGCTCGCGCCCGGCATGATCGTCACCATCGAGCCTGGCGTCTACTACCCCGGCTTCACCGGACTGAGGATCGAGGACCTGGTGCTGGTCACCGACGGCGGGCACGAAGTGCTCTCGCACAGCCCCAAGGAGTTCCACTCGCTCTGAGGCGGTAGGTCGGTCTCTCAGCCAGGTCAGGCGGCTTCCACGAGCTCGACGGCGGCACGCAGGTTGCGGTCGACGGCGGCGGCGTCCGGCGCCTCGCTGTAAAGACGCAGCAGCGGCTCGGTGCCGCTGCCCCTGAACAGAACCCACGAGCCGTCCTGGAGGTTCAGCTTCGTGCCGTCGAGCCGTTCGACGCTCGTCACCTTCAGCCCGGCGAACGCCGTCGGCGCCTCCTCGAGGCGGGTCTTCACCTTCTCGACCAGACCGGCGTCCGCCAGCTTCAGGTCGACGCGGTCGTAAGCGTGCCGCACGCCCGTCTCCCGTTCGATGCGAGCGAAGCGCTCTCCGAGCGGCGCGCCGCCGACCACCTCGGCCTCGAGCAGCAGCAGCGCGTTGGCGAGCCCGTCGCGTTCGGGGATGTGGCCGTGGACGCCGATGCCGCCGGACTCCTCGCCGCCTACCAGCACGTCGCCGGCCAGCAGCGCGTCGACCACGTACTTGAAGCCGACGGGCGCCTCTACCACCTCGAGACCCCTCAGCTCGGCCAGCCTCTCGACGACCCGGCCCACCGTGAACGTCTTGACCACCTTCCCGCTCGTCCCCTTCGAGCTGAGGTGGTCTACCAGCACGGCCATGATCTGGTGGGAGTTGAAGTAGCTGCCGCCCGGCAGCACGACGCCGATCCTGTCGGCATCCCCATCGGTGCAGGCCGCGAAGCTGGGACCGCCCCTCCCTACCCGCCGCATGCGCTCCTGCGTGGCGGCGAGGTTGGCGGCGATCGGTTCCGGATTGACGCCGTGGAACAGCGGGTCGGGGCGTCCCCTGAACGGCTCGACTACCAGATCGGTCTCGGTGTAGGTGGCGAAGCCCTCGAGCCAGCCGCTACCGGCGCCGCCCATGGAGTCGTGAACGAGACGCAGTCCGCGGCCAGCCAAGGCATTTACGTCGACCAGCGCGGCCAGGGCGTCGTAGTACGAGTGCCTGACGTCGAACTCCTCGACCGCGCCGCGGGCTGAGTGCCGACGCGGTCCTGGCACGGAGCCGGCGACCTTTGAGGCCACCTTGGCGGAGACGTCGACGTAAACGTCGGAGGTCGCGCCGCCGCCGTAAGCTCCCT
Organism: uncultured bacterium; assembly: GCA_964392895.1. Classification (GTDB taxonomy): domain Bacteria; phylum Deinococcota; class Deinococci; order Deinococcales; family Trueperaceae; genus CAYMRL01. The sequence continues at coordinate 344,877 of CAYMRL010000001.1, read as the reverse complement.
TGAGCTTGAAACCGGAGTACTCGGGTGGGTTGTGCGAGGCGGTGATCATCACGCCCCCATAAGCGCCGAAGTGCTTGACGGCGAACGATAAGGCGGGCGTCGGCAGGTAGTCGACGCTGACAGCCACCTCGAGGCCCGCGTCGGCCAGCGCCGCGGCGGCGGCGCGCGCGAACCTCGCACCGAGGAAACGCGTGTCGTAGCCGACCAGGACGCGCTTGCCACCGCGCTCCAGCACGTGCGCAGCGTAGCCGCGGGCCGCTCTCTCCAGGTTGTCGAAGGTGAAACGCTCTGCGATGACGTCGCGCCAGCCGTCGGTACCGAACCTCAGCTCATCCACAGAACCATCGTCGCAGACGCGCGCTGGCCAGGCCGTGACGCAACCGCCTTGGCGTTAGACTCTGGCCAGATGGGCATCGTCATCAAGTACGGCGGCAACGCCATGACCGATCTAGCCACGCGCCGCCTGATGGCGCAGCGCATCCGCGCGCTCGCCGCGGAGTCGGAACCACCCGTCCTCGTTCACGGTGGCGGGCCGTTCATACAGGCCGCGCTCGACGCCGCCGGGCTCGAGCACCGCTTCGTCAGGGGCCTGAGGGTCACCAGCCCTGAGAGCCTCGAGGTCATCGAGCGCGAGTTGACCGTGCTCGGGAAGCACCTGGCGCACGAGATCGGTCCTGCCGTCGCGCTCACGGGGCGCGACGCCGGGCTACTCGTCGCCGAGACCGCGAGCGCGGAGTTGGGTCGCGTCGGACACATGCGCAGCGTCGATCCGTCGGTCCTGTGGACGCTGCGCGCCGCCGGTCTCGTCCCCGTCGTCGCATGCCTCGCCGCAGACGCCGCGGGCGGGCTGCTCAACGTCAACGCCGACGAGGTCGCCGGCGCCGTCGCAGCGGCTCTCGACGAGGGCGCTCTGTTCCTCACCAACGTGCCGGGCGTGCTCGACGACCCCGCCGACCCACGGAGCCTGCTCCCGTCGCTAAGCGAAGCCGACGTCAGGGCGCGCATCGCCGACGGCCGGATCAGCGGCGGGATGATCCCCAAGGTCGAGGCTGCGCTCGCCGCCCTGGCTGTCGGCGCGCCGTTCGCCGTCATCGCCGATGGGCGCGATCCGGCCGGGGTCGACGCAGCGCTCGCCGGCGGAGGCACCAGGCTGCACGTCTGAGTGTCGTTGCTGCAGACGAAAGTCGGGTTTCTCTCGTCTACGGTGAGAGTCTTGTAAGAGGCGCGGCGCTACCTTGCTTGCCATCAGCCACTCGGTGGCCGCGCGCCTGGCAGGTCGGTCGAGCGGCTCCCGAACGCCGAGGAGAACAAGCGATGCTCGACCTCACTGCCATCCCCACCGCCATCCTTGAGCGCGAGGCCAAGCGTCTCGAGATCCGCATCATCCACGGCATCGCCAGCGACCTCGAGCTCGAGAGCTACTGCCTCGTGCAAGTAGAGCTCGGCGGGCGCGACATGAGGCAGGTTTCGATAGATCCGCGCGACTGAGGAGGAGTGGCGCTCTATCCATGCAACACCGTGCTGAACGTGCTGAACCGCTCGTCGGGCATTCGCATGCACGGATTCTTAAGCTTCGCTCAAGCAAGCGTCACAGCCGGCTCAGCGGGAACCTGCTAGCCTGGTCGCGCGGCGCGTGAAAAACCCCTTGTAACCAGGCGCCCGGTTCTTGGTATGTTGGCTGACAATGTCAGCCAGGCGTGCCTTCCTTCCTTTCGTCATCCTGTGCACGATGGCAACCGCAACCGCGCTCGGTCAGACCGTGACAGTTCAGCAGAACGACACGCTCTGGAGCATCGCTCAACGCGCCGGTACGGATGTCGCGACACTCAAACAAGTCAACCAACTCACCTCGGACAGCATCCGTGTCGGTCAGATACTGCGCCTACCGAGCGCCGAGAGCGCAGCCGAGGGGCCGGCCGAAGCCATCACCACCGTCGTGGTAAAGCCCGGCGACACGCTCTACGACATCGCCATGGCGCATGGGGTCACCGTCACCGACCTCGTCGCGTTCAACGATCTCGACGGTTACCTGATCCACCCCGGCATGGAGCTCAAGCTCGTCCTGGGCGAGAGGCAGTTGGAGCCGCTGACGATAACCGTCGCGGCCGGAGACAGCCTCTGGTCGCTGGCGCGCAACTTCGACACGACGGTCTCCGCCATCGCGCTCGCCAACGACATCAGCTCCAGCGCCGTGATTCGCCCGGGCGACCGGCTCGTGGTGCCCGGCCAGTACAGCTCGACGGTGCAGGACTTCGGTGGCGCCGTGCCGGAAACGATCACCGTCGGCCGCGGCGACAGCCTCTGGTCGATCGCGACAGCCAACAACACGACCGTGGCCGCCATCATGAGCGCCAACAACCTGACCACCGATCGACTGGTGGCCGGACAGACCCTGCGCATACTCCCTGGCTCGGAAGTCGCTGCCGGTCGTGCCGTCGCAGCCGTTCCGGCGGCACCCACCGTGAGCAACGCCGGTCTCAGCTGGCCCATCAACGGCGTCATCACCTCGCGCTTCGGTTACCGCAGCCTGCGCGTCAGCGGCTCGAACTTCCACACCGGACTCGACATCGATGGCGACACCGGTGACCCGATCTACGCGGCCACCGGCGGGATCGTCAAGCACTCGGGCTGGCAGGGCGGCTACGGCTACCTCGTCATAGTCGAGAACGGCGACAACCTGTACTACTACGCGCACGCCTCCGCCCTGCTCGTGAACGAAGGCGACCGCGTCGAGACCGGGCAAGTGTTGGCCCGTGTCGGCAGCACCGGGAACTCGACCGGATCGCACCTGCACTTCGAGGTGCGCGTCAACGGCGATCCTGTCGATCCACTGCCACTGTTGCAAGCCTCGGCGGGCCGCTAACCTTTACTGAGCGAGCTGAAGCCGCCGTCCTTGGTCGTATCAACGCAAGCCTCGGAGAAAGGTCGCACGTGCGACTAGTCGTAATCGGCGATATCCACGTTCAAGCCGACAAGCTGTGGCGCATGCTGCAGGAGGCCGGCCTGGCGGACGAGCGCCGTCGCCCGACCGATGCTTTGCGCGACGAGAGCACCCGCCTGGTCCTATTAGGCGACCTGGTGCACCCCAAGAGCCGCGAGCGTTACGCCGACCTCATCAACGTCCGCCGCTACGACGAGTACAACCCGCGCCACCTCGAGCGCGCCGAAGCCGCCCAGGCGCGCTTCCTGCGCGACGTCAAGGGCTTCCAGGACCGGTTGCCAGAGGGTCGGATGTCGATAATCATGGGCAACCACGACTTCAACGCCGTGACGCCAGATCAGGGCCCGCTGCGTACAGACGATGTCGCGCACCTCGAGTGGAAGCCCGGTCACGGCGGCATCTTGGATGACGACCTGCGCGAGTGGGTGCTCGCCTGGCCGTCCGAGGTCGTGATGGAGGGGCTGCATCTCGCCCACGTCGGTCCGCTGCCCGAGCACAACACCTTCGATCAGGGCTTCTACCTGGAGAACCGCAGGCGTTGGATCCAGGAGGACAAGGACTTCTTCGAGGGCACGCCGTACCGGCTCGGGATCTACGGCCATACGCCGGTGAGGGGCGGCGTCAACGTCGCTTCACAGGGCCGGGCGCTGCTGCTCGATACCAACGGCCACAAGGACGAGTACACCTACCTAGAGGTGGATATCGGCGAGCGCTCGTACCGTCTGAAGTTGCGGGGGCAGTTCTTCGACGAGGAGATACCGCGCGAGGTCATGACCTTGGGCGAGGGCGGCTGACGGCGCCTACTGCTCGACGCGCCCATCGAACCCCGGCGCCAGGATCACCCAGGTCCTGAGCTTGCTGAGGTCGACTATCTCTCCCGCCAACGTCGAGAACACCACGCCGCGCCCCTCGACGCTGTCCCAGTAGCCGGCTTCGGCGCGGCCCTCGAGGTAGAGCGTCGCCCTGCCCATCTGCAAGGGGATGTAGAGCCGGCCGGCGGCGTCGTCGGGGATCGGCCGCGCGGTTATCTCACCCACCAGCACCGCCTGCATGAGCACCATCTGGCCGTCAGGGTGGTTGGCAGGCTCGCCGGCGCGGATCCAGCGGTAGCGGCCGGTCACCGCGTCGTAACGGAAACCGGACGAGTAAGCGCCGAAGCTGACGCTAAGCTCCGTAACCTGGCTGGCGGCGGCTGTCGGTCTGAAGATGCTGTCGGCGACGAGCCGCAGGCGTTCCGGCAGGATGCGGTTGACGGCCGCGCGCAGCGACGAGCCCTGGCTGTAGAGGTTGTACGGAGCGCTGCGCTCGCCAGCGCGGGCGAACAGGTCGCCACTCGAGTAGGCGTTGAGCGTCGGGATCGTCGCGTTGGCGATGGCGATCATCGCACCGGGTGAGCCGCCGTCGTGGACGAGCACGGCGCGAGCGTCTTGCGACATCTCGACGAAGTACTCCCTGGCGCTGCGCACCGGCCCGACGCGCGCCGGCAGCTGCATGTCGTAGCTCGCCATCAGACGAGTGATGCCGCCTTCGACCGGCATCTCGACGATCATGCTCGCCTCGGCCAGACCCAACTGCGGGTAGCCGAGGTGGTTGTCGAGGAGCACGTTGATCGGCCGGTCGCGGACCTCGGTGAAGGTGGGCGGTCTGAGCGGTGCAGGGGCGCCGGTGCCTTCGCCTTCGCCATCGGGGCCGGCTGCGAGACCGCGGCCGTCGAGGGTCGCGTCCGGATCTGGCGGACCCGTCTGCCCCGAGGTCGAGGCGTTGCCGCCCGCGGGCCGGTCCGATTCCGCCGTGGCGGCGACGTCGGTGCTGACTGCGTCGCCCTGTCCGCCGCTACCGGGCGTCCCGGCGGCGAACGCCTCCGCGGCGACGTCCGCGCGCACCGTCGGGGTGGCGAGCGGCCGCGCCACGGCGACGGCCACGGTCGGTGCCACGTCGAGCGCCACCGCGCGGCCGACGACGGCGCTGGCGGCCGGTGGCGCCAGAGGCCGAGAACCGGAGACCGACGCGCTGGCCCCGCTGGCGGAGAGGCCGACTGCTTCAGGCACTGCCGACGTGACATCCGGTGTGGCCAGGGAGCGCGTCTGCGCCACCTCCACCGTCGTTGGGGGCGCGGTGAGCGCGACGCTCGAGGTCACCTGCGCCTGAGCCACGTTCGGCTCCAGCGAGCGCGACTCCGTCACGGTGCTGCTGACCACCGACGGGCTCAAGGTCACGCTCTGGACGATGCTGGCGCTGGCGGCAGGCGTGAGCGCCCGCGCCTCGGCGACGACGACCTGCGTCTCCGGCATCGGGATCGATACGGCAGCCAACGTCGGCCGGATCTCGATGGCTTCCAGCTCTATCTCGGGCAGCGCCGTGGCAGCGACCTCGGCGAGCGGGATCTGCGCAGGTTCGGGCGCCGACGCCTGCACCGGCGGTATCGGAGGGGTGATGACGGGCTCGGGAGCGACCTCGGCGACCTCAGGCGGCGCGGCGGCCGGCGGAGCCTGCGGGGCCGGCGGCTGGATGGTGCTCGGCGCCACCTCGGGAGCCGAAGTCAGGGTCGGCTCGGCCGAGGACTGTTGCGGGTCGCCTACCTCGGCGGAGGCCACCTGCGGCGTCGGCGTCGACATGGCCGGCGACTCGACGGTGGCAGCGTTGGTGGTCTGCTCGGCGAACGCCGGCGTGCCGACGTCGATGACGATGAAGCTCGGCGGCGGTTCCGGCCGCGGCAGCGACGCGAAGTAGAAGATGACGAGCAGCAGCGTCAGGTGCAGCAGGAACGACAGCAACGCGGCCCGGCGCTTGTCCGGGTCGTTGAGTATCGTGCCGTCGCGCCACGCCGTCACAGTAGCCGCCTAGCCTCCCGTTGCGATCGCGATGCGCTCGGCGCCGGCCTGCTTGATGATGTCCATGATGCGCACGGCGACTCCGTGCTGGACCTCGCGGTCGGCGCGCAGCACGACGGTCGTCTGACCGCTGCTGACGAGCTCGGCGCGGAGCAGGCCCGCCAGCTCGGCCTCGGCTACCTCGAGACCACCCAGGAAGATCTGCCCCTGCTGGTTGACCGTCACGGTCGGCAGCATGCTCTGCGTCGAGGTGCTGGTCTGCGCCTCCGGCAGGTCTACCGGCAGGCCGGACTCGGTGGTTATGAAGGTCGTGGTGAGCATGAAGAAGATGATCAGCAGGAACACGACGTCGACCATCGGCGTCAGGTCGATGGTCGCCGGCGTGGCCAGGCTCCGGCGCCGTGAGCGCCTGGTCGACAGGCTCACGACGAAGCTGCCGTCCTTACCGCCTGAGGCTGATCATCGCCGTGGTCGCCTTGCGCCGCGGCCGAGCGAGCGGCTGCGCTTTCAGCGCTCCGCGAGCTCTGCGCGCTCTCGTCTCTGCGGTGCGCCACCGCCTGAGCGATGTTGCCCATCAGCTCCTCACGGCGACGGTCGATATCGAGAAGGATCGCCTCGACGATGCTCGATAGGTAGGAGTGGCCCATGATGACGGGGATCGCGACGATGAGGCCGGCCGCCGTCGTGACTAGCGCCTGTCCGATGCCGTTGGCCACCACCGAGGGGTCGCCGGTGCCGAAGCGCGAGATCTCGCCGAACGCGATGATCATGCCTGTGACGGTGCCGAGGAGCCCGACCATCGGAGCCGTCTGCGCGATGACGCCTAGCGGCCTCAGTCCCCGAGTCAGGTTCTCCTCTTCGGTGATCGTCGCCTCTTGCAGCGCGGCCTCGACCGCCTGCCTGCCATAAGGGAGCCTGAGCAGCGCGGAGCCGAGCACGCGCGCCACCGGCCCGCCGTGCTGCTCGCAGGCGGCCAGCGCCTGCTCGAGATCGCGCTCGCGCACGGCGGCGTTGACGCGGACCATCAACTGTCCGGTGTCGAGTCGCTCCTTGCGCAGCTTCATGAAGCGCAGGAAGAAGACGTACACGGCATAGATGGACAGAAGGATGATCGCGACGAGTACGGGACCGCCACTGAGCAGGATGTTCATCGAGAGTTACTCCTCATACGGCGATGCCCATGCTATTTACCTCGCAGGAGAGGGCCATGAGACCCGAGCGGGTGTGAACTTTTTCACCACGTCTCGCTCAACCAGTGGTCCTCATGCCGGCCGAAACGCCGATGAGCGACACGAGCACAGCGTACTCCAGCTGCTGCCTGTCTCCGGCCCCGTCGGGCGACAGCCGCAGGCGCCTGAGAAGCTCGACCTGTAGCTGGCTGATCGGGTCGACGTAGGGGTTCCGCAACTGAATCGAGCGCGCCAGGACCGCGTCGTTGCGTAGCAGCGGCTGCCCGCTGGCGCTCTCGACCTGCTTCACGGCCTGGGCGTGCTCGGCCTCGATCAACGGCCCGAACCGCTCGCGCAGGGCGCCGTCGGCCAGCGAGAGGTAGTTGGAGAACACCCCTAGGTCCGAGGTCGCGAGGCTCATCTGGGCGAGGTCGATCACCGCCCGGAAGAACGGCCACTCGCCGTACATCCTGCGGCTCAAGCCTTCCGGCAACGCTGCAAGGCCGGCGCCGATGCCGTACCAGCCCGGCAGGTTGGCGCGGCACTGGGTCCAGGCGAACACCCACGGTATCGCCCTCAGGTTCCTCAGCGACCTGTCGCCAGAGCGCCGCGCCGGCCGCGAGCCGACGTTGAGGCGGCTGATCTCCTCGATGGGAGTGACGGCGTGGAAGAAGTCGACGAAGCCGTCGGCCTCGACCAGCTCCTGATAGGCGGCCCCGGCAGCAGCGGCCGCCTGGCTCATCGCGTCGGCGAAACCCGCCTCGCGCTGCTCTAACGGCCGCGCGTCGCGCGCCGACGCCAGGATCACCGCGTGCAGCACCTGCTCGAGGTGTCTGTGGGCGAGGTCGGGATCGGCGTAGCGATCGGCGAGCGCCTCGCCCTGCTCGGTCATGCGCAGGCGGCCGGCGAGGCTGCCTGGCGGTTGCGCCAGGATCGCTCTCCCTGCCGGCCCACCGCCCCGGCCGATGCTGGTGCCGCGCCCGTGGAAGATGCGCAGCGGCACGCCCGCCTGGCGGCAGACGCGCGCGACGCCCTCCTGCGCCTCGTGCAGAGCCCAGTTGGCGCTCAAGAAGCCGGCCTGCTTGTTCGAGTCGGAGTAGCCGATCATCACCTCTTGCACGCCGCGACCAGCGACGTGGCGGAGGTAAGCGGGGACGTCGAGCAGACGCTTGAGCACCGCGGGAGCGGCCTCGAGATCGGTGAGCGTCTCGAACAGCGGGGTGGCGTCGATGTCGGCCACCCCAGCCTCTTTGGCCAGCAAAAGCGCCTCCAACACGTCAGAGGCACCCTCGGTGAAGCTGACGACGTAGCTGCCGGTAGCAAAGGGACCCAGCTCGCGCTTGGCGGCGGCCTGCTCGCGCAGGAAGGCCAACGCCCTGTCGGCCTCCGGCGCCACGCTCTCGCCCAGTCGTACCAGCGGGCGCAGCGAGGTCAGCTCGCGACCGAGCACCTCGATGCGCTCCGCCTCGCTCAGCGCCGCATACTCGTTCACGACCCCGGCGCGCTCGAGCAGGGCGCCGACCGCGCGCTCGTGCACGGTCGAGTGCTCCCTCAGGTCGATGGGGGCGAGCGCGAAGCTGAACGCCTCGGCGCGGTAGCGCGCCGGCTTGACGAAAGCCGTGGCCATCCGCGAACCGTGAGCCGCCAGCAGCGTGCGCTCGATGAGTGCGAGGTCGTCGACGTAACCGGCAGGGCCGCCCGGGTACGGATCTCCCGACTCCAGGTAACGCGTCACGAACGCGTGCATGTGCTCGAGCTTGCGGCGGTACGGCTCGTCGGCGAAGCGTTCGGTGGCGCCGGCCGCCTCGTCGAGGCGCGCGAGATCGGCCCTGAAGTCGCTCGACAGCGCCACCCTTTCACCCGACTGCGACAGGCGCTGGACGAGCAGGTCGAGGTCGGCCAGGTATGCCTCGAGCGCGACCTGCTTCTGCAGAGCGTAGGCGGCGCGGGTGTCTTCTGGCGAGACGTTTGGATTGCCGTCACGGTCGCCACCGATCCACGAGCGGAACCGCAACGCCGCGGGAGCGCCGCGCCACTGGTCGCCCTGTTTCTCGACCTGTTTGTCGCCCTGCTGGCCGAAGTGCTCGCTGAACGCGTCGTCCACGTCGCGCATCAGCCGCGGCACGGCCTCGAGCAGCGAGCGGCGGAAGAAGTAGAGCGCGCTCTTGACCTCGTCTATCACCGTCGGCTTCTCGCTCGCGACCTCGCGCGTCAGCCACAGCGCGGTTATCTCGGCCATCACCTCGGCCTCGAGCCCCGCTGCCTGCTGCTCCGACAGCTCGAGCTCGGCTAAGGTCCTGACCGCCTCGGCGATGCGCTCGAGCTTGAGCCGCACCGTGTAGCGCTTGACCTCGGTCGGATGGGCCGTGAGGGTGAGCTCCACATCGAGGCGACCGAGCAGCCTGCGCACGTCCTCCGCGCTCCAGCCCTGCGACTTGAGCTCCTTGAGGGCGGCCGATACGCTCTCCCTGCGTGACTCGGTCTTGCCGCCCTCGCCCCTGGCACGGTTGACGCGCACGCGGTGGATCTCCTCGGCCAGGTTGATCAGCTGGAAGTAGACGGTGAAGGCGCGCAGCAGCCGCTCGGCCGTGGCGAGGTCGAGCCCATGCAGCAGCGCCGCCAGCTCCTCGCGCTGCTCCGTCACGCCGCCCCGGATGGCCTTAGTCAGATGCCTGACGCGCTCGACGAGCTCGAAGAGCCAGTCGCCCTCCTGCTCGCGGATGACCTTCCCGAGAGCGCTGGCGAGGAAGTCGACGTCGGCCTTGAGCCTATCGAAGCCTACCTCGCTCATGACCGCTCATCCCTGGAGCCGGCAGGCGTCCAGCTCAAGCGGCGTATCGCCGTCGCCTTGGTGCCCTCGATATCCATCTCGACGGCGCTCAGGGTAGCGACCCCGGTCGCCGGCTTGAACCTGCGCGGCAGCTTGTCGCGGAAGCGCTGATGCACCTCCTCGAAGGCCATGCCTATCGAGGACGCCTGGACGCCTGTCATGCCAACGTCGGTTATGTAGGCGGTGCCTTTGAAGACCTGCTCATCGGCGGTCGTGACATGGGTGTGTGTGCCGAGCACAGCGGCCACGCGGCCGGCGAGATGGTAGCCCATCACCTTCTTCTCGCTCGTCGCCTCGGCGTGGAACTCGACGATCACCGGCACGCCGGCAGGGATCTGCTCGAGAGCCTCGTCGGCGGCGCGGAACGGGTCGTCGAGCGGGTCCATGTAGACGCGGCCCATCAGCTGGAGCACCGCGAGGCGACCGCCACCGCGGGCATCGAACACGCCCCAGCCGACCCCCGGCGTGCCGGGCGGGTAGTTCGCTGCCCTCAGCAGACGCGGAGTCTCCTCCAATAGCTCGAAGGCATCGGTCTGATCGAAGCCGTGGTTGCCGAGCGTGACGACATCGGCGCCGGCGGCCCGGAGCTGCTCGAAGTGGCTGCGCGTGATACCGAAGCCGCCGGCGGCGTTCTCGCCGTTGACGACGACGAAGTCGTACTCCTGGGAGCGCTCCCTCAGGAAAGCAGTGGCCGCCCTGATTCCGGGCGTCCCGAAAACGTCGCCGACGAACAGGATCCTCACCCCGAAACGATATCAGGGCGCGAGCGTGGGCTCATGCTAGATTCGGTGCGACGATGCCATACAGCTTCGACGCCATCGACAGGACCATCCTCGAGATCCTGCGCCAGGATGGCCGCGCCAGTCACGCCAGCATCGCCAAGCAGGTCGGGCTCTCCGCCCCCGCCGTCGCCGAGCGCGTGCGCAAGCTCGAGCAGGCCGGCGTGATCCTCGGTTACCGGGCCGTAATCGACCCGTCGGCGGTGGGGATGCCTATCGCGGCGTTCGTGGCCGTGACACCGCAGCCTCGCAAACCTGCCCAGAAGGTGGTCGACGGGCTCCTCGCCCTGCCTGAGGTGGAGGCTCTCTACGCGGTCGCAGGCGTCCACTCCTACCTGGTGCTGGTACGCGTGGCCTCGCCGAGCGACCTCGACGCGCTGCTAGACCGCATCTTCATGCTCGAGGGCGTGGAGCGCACCGAGACCACCATGGTGCTGAGGACCGCCGCCGAACGACCCGTCCCGCTGCCCTTCTCGGCGACGTGATGCGAGAGGTACGCCGCCTGACCGCGGACGACCTGGCGGCCGCGCAACGCGTGCGCTTCGCGGCCTACGGGCAACCTGACGACGTCGAGGCGGGCAACGAGAGGTTCGCGCCGCTGCTGCCGCACACGCTCGGCTCGTTCCAGGACGGCGTGCTGATGAGCGTCGCAACGATGCTGCCCACGAGGGCTCACCTCGGCGGCAGGCTCGAGCAGTTCGGCGCGCTCGCGGGCGTCGCCACCGCTCCCGAAGCCAGACGCCGCGGGCACGTCGCCGCACTGATCCAGGCGTGGTTCGAGGAGCTTCACGACGGCGGCGTCGGCTTCAGCGGTGAGTTCCCTTTCGACCTGGCGTACTACAACCGCTTCGGCTACCAGACCGTCAGGCGCGGCAAGCTGCTCGAGGTCCCGATCTCGCGCTTCGCGGAGTATCTGAGCGGCAGCGGACACGCCGGACGCAGAGCGGACGCGGTGGCGGTCGACCACTTCGATGAGCGAGTCAAGGCGATCTTCGAGACGTACGTGGCGCGCTACGACTTCACTTTGGAACGCGACGAAGGCCCGCCGCTGAACCGTTGGTCGCGCGCATTGACGCCTTTCTGGAGCCAGTCGAACAGGTACACCTACCTCGTCGAAGGCGGCTACCTCAGCGTGCATCTCGGCGACGACGACGTGATGACGGTCAGGGACTTCGCCTGGCAGCACCCGGCCGGGCGGGCGGAGGTGCTGGCGTTCGTAGCCGCGCTGGCCGGCAACTACGAGGAGGTGCGGCTGTTCCTGCCTCCCGACGAGCTGCTGCTGGCGGCGTGGGAGGACACCTACGCCGTCGCGACCAGCGTCTACCAGCTCCGCATCGTCGACTTGGAGCGGGCGTTGAGTAGTTTCCGTTGCGAGGAGGAGCGCCGGTTCAGGTTGCGGCTGGTCGACGCTCAGTGCCCGTGGAACGACGGTGTGTTCGACGTGACGCTGGCGCCGCAGGGCAACGCGGTGCAGCGCGCTTCGGGAGCAGACGCAGAGGTCGCGCTCGACCAGCGGTCTCTCGTCGCCCTCATCTGCGGCGACGTCACCGCGCAGAGCCTGCTGCTCTCCGGTGGGGCCGAGGGCGACGTCGACGCGCTCAGGGCGCTCGGCAGCCTGCGGGGCGACCGCGCGGTGTTCTTACCCGACGCCGACGCGTTCTGAACGCCGACTGAGCGCCATCTGAACGCCCCGGCCTCGCTCACTCGATAGCCTCGAGGAACCACACGGGCAACCGCGCGCGCTGGCGCTTGATGAACGCGGGGAAGTCGGCATCGAGCAGGTAGGTGACAGCGTGATCGTCCGCGCTGCGCACCGAGCGTCCGTAGGCCTGCACGACGGCGAGGCAGGTGCGCCAGTCGTACCAGGCGCGGTCGCGCTCCATCCTCGCCTTCACCTGCGAGTCGCCGAGGTTCGGGTACGGCACCTTGCAGATGACCTGCCAACGCGACAAGTCGCCGATGAGGTCGATGCCCTCCGTCATGCTCGGCGAGATGAGGATCGTCGGCTCGGGCGATCCCAGGTGAGTGGCCAAGGCCGCGTCGCGGTCGGCCGAGCCCTGGTGCGTGACGATGCGCCAACGCTGGTCCTCGGCGAGGTTCGCCGCCAGGTAGGTCGCGATCTTGTACGAGTGCGCGTGCACGATACCCTTGTCGCGGGCGTGCTCCTCCGCCACGGTCGAGACCGCGGCGGCGAGGCGCGGCAGGTCGGCATCGAGGTAGTGGCGCGTCAGGCGCGCCGACGGCCGCATCACGACCGGCCGCCTGTGGGCCGCGAAGGCCGACTCCGACTTCACGAACTCGGCTTCGTCAGGGTCGATGCCGAGCGAGCGCAGGAAGGTGGTGGCGTCGAGGATCGTCGCGGACAGCATCAGGACCCTGTCGGCGTGCGAGAAGAGCAGCTCGTCGGCGAACGCCGCCACCTCGACCGGCTTGAAGGTAAGCGTCTCCCCTTCGTTGCTTCTGCCGCGCTCGACGACCCAATCGATCTCACCGCTGTCGGCGCTGTCCAGCAGGAGGCGCAGCTTCTGCAGCATCCCGTCGACCCACTGCTTGAGGCGCAGCCGCTGCACGTCGGCTTCCTGGGTGGTCGGGACCTTCAGCTCGGCCTCGAGTGCCTTGGCTCTGCTCGCCAGGTCCGGCAGCAGGTCGGCGGCGAAGTCGAACGCGATCTCGTCGCCGAGCCGCGGAGGCAGGGGCCGCGTCAGAGCGGCCCGGTTGAGCTGACCCTCGCTGATGGCGACCTGCACGAAGCCCATCAGCGAGCTCTCGCAGTTGTGAGCCTCGTCGAGGACCAGCAGCTCGCGTGGTTGGAAGCCGCCGGCGTAGTTGAGCTCGGCGAGGTAGTAGGCGTAGTTGAGGGTGGCGATGTCCGCTGCCATCGCCGCGTCCTTGGCGACGAAGTAGGGGCAGTCGTCGCAGGCCGGAAAGCGCCGCCCGGCGAGGCAGGGCGCCGCGGCGGCATGTGAGTCGACAACGAGGCACGGGTAGTTCGAACGGCCCTTCATCAGGGCGATATCGGGGAAGTCGCGCAGGTACTGCTCCTGCAGCACCTTCTGAGCCGTCACTACGAAGGCCGACGCCGCTTCGCGCGCCAGCGTCACCCCGATGGCGCTCTTGCCGGTGCCGGTGGGAGCTTCGACGACGACGAAGCGCCTGCCGTCCTCGAACGCAGCGCGCGCGGCATCGAGTATCTCGCGCTGGCCGCTGCGGTACGACGAGAAGGGAAACGCGCTGCTGTCCTTGCGGCTCACGTCCTCAAGTGTCGCACTCTTGAGCGCCCAGATGGCTGGTGAGCCAGGCCGTGATGGGACGTCGAGGAGTCCAGCTCAAAACGAAGCGGCCACCCTAGCGGTGGCCCCTTCGCCTCTTCCGATCTGGTGCCGAGGAGGGGACTTGAACCCCTACAGCCTTGCGGCCACCAGCCCCTCAAGCTGGCGCGTCTACCTATTCCGCCACCTCGGCAAGGTTCGTGCTCTGAGCGGCCGCCATACAAGCTGCCGGGTTCGGAGCGCAAACGCAATGTTAGCCCTGGCGTCGAGGAAGCGTCAAGGCGAATCGCGGTAAGGTTGCCTACCGTGACGGTCAGACGACGCGAGCGGGTGTGGGACGTGCTGGGGAGGCGTCAGCCGGATCTGACGGTGCTGGCCGAGAACGTCCACAAGCCGCACAACCTCTCGGCGATGCTGCGCAGTTGCGACGCCGTGGGGATCGGTACCGTGCACGCGGTGTGGCCGACTGGCGGCGTGCCGACTTACAACGCCACCAGCGCTAGTGCCGAGAAGTGGGTCGAGTTGATGGTGCACGGAGACACGCGTGGCGCCATCGCGCACCTGCGGTCGGCGGGCATGCGGGTCTACGCAGCTCACCTCTCGGATGCGGCGACGGATTACCGCCAAGTCGACTACTCGGTGCCGTGCGCCGTGGTGTTCGGGAACGAGAAGGAGGGCGTCAGCCCGGAGGCGGCCGAGTTGGCTGATCAGCACGTGATCATCCCGATGCTCGGCATGATCCAGTCGTTGAACGTCTCGGTGGCGACGGCGGTGATCCTGTTCGAGGCGCAGCGCCAACGGTTGGCGGCTGGTCTGTACGACGAGCCCAGGGTCGCGCGCGAGGAGTTGGAGGCCAGGGCGACGGACTGGCTGAGGACCAAAGCTGAGCGGCGCGGCTGAACGGTCTGGCACGCCCGCCCAGACCGATCGCCTCTTAAAGCCTCCTGAGAAGAAGCTCAAGCGCTCCTGAACATCGCACCTCTCGTCTACTGGCTATTGTTGACCTCATGCATCGCCGTCTCCTCTCGCTTCTGTTCGTGGTGCCACTCACCTTCTCGCTACTCGGCTGCGCTTCGGCTCAGGGTCCCGTTCTCGAGCAGTTCGTCTCGGGCGTCAGCCGCCCCGTCGTCATCGCCCACGCTCACGACTCGCGGCTGTTCGTGGTCGAGCAGGCCGGCGTCGTTCGCTTGGTCAAAGACGGAGCGTTGACCGCTGCGCCGTTCTTGGACATCTCCGGTCGCGTCAGCTCGGAAGGTGAGCGCGGCCTGCTTGGCCTCGCCTTCCCCACCGATCACGCCGCCTCGGGGAGGTTCTACGTCTACTACACCGACAGGAGCGGTGATACGGTCGTGTCGCGCTTCCACGTCTCCGACGATCCCGACCGCGCCGATGCCGGCTCCGAGGAGGTACTGCTAACGCAGGAACAGCCCGCCTCGAACCACAACGGTGGTCAGTTGGCGTTCGGCCCCGACGGCTACCTGTACGTCGGCATCGGTGACGGCGGCGGCAGCGGCGACCCGCGCGGCAACGCGCAGGGCATGGCTCACCTGCTGGGGAAGCTGCTGCGCATCGACGTCAGCGTGGTAGACGGTTACGCGGTCCCTGCCAGCAACCCCTTCCTCGAAGCCGAGGGGGTGCGCGACGAGATCTGGGCCACCGGCCTGCGCAACCCGTGGCGGTTCAGCTTCGACTCCCACACCGGCGATCTCTACATCGCCGACGTGGGTCAGAACGCGATCGAGGAAGTGAACGTGCAGCCTGCCGCCTCAGCGGGCGGCGAGAACTACGGCTGGAACATCATGGAGGGCGACGCGTGCTTCCAGCCAGCCTCCGGTTGTGACCGCACCGGCCTGACGCTGCCGGCCTTCACGTACCGGCAGGGCGCGCAGACGGGCGCCTCGATCACCGGCGGCTACGTCTACCGCGGTGACGACGTGCCGTCGCTGATCGGTCTGTACGTCTATGGCGACTTCGTGTCGGGCCGGATCTGGGGCACCAGCCAGGCGTCGGGCTGGTCGCAGCGTCTGCTCGTCGATAGCGCTCTCAGGATCTCGACGTTCGGAGTCGACTCAGGCGGCGAGTTGTACGTCGCGGACTACGCCTCCGGCACGATCTACAGGTTCGCCGCGCCGCGCTGATACCGCTGCGATCGCCTAGCGCGAGGCTAGGTCCAAGAACAGCCCGTGGATGCGGTCGTCGCCGCTGAGCTCGGG
Organism: uncultured bacterium; assembly: GCA_964392895.1. GTDB lineage: Bacteria > Deinococcota > Deinococci > Deinococcales > Trueperaceae > CAYMRL01. The sequence continues at coordinate 328,845 of CAYMRL010000001.1, read as the reverse complement.
ATGGAAGACGCTCGCCATGACCTTGCCTTGGCGTATCAACACCGGGTCGCCGCGCCAGCGAGCCTGCACCTCGACGTCCTCACCGACGCGTAGCATCCGCGGCGCCCGTATGAACAGGGCGTGGAACGGTCCGCTGAGTCCGGTCACGTCGAGGTCGGCCTCGAACGAGGCGACCTGGCGGCCGTAATCGTTGCGGGCGACGGTCAGGTCGATGAGGCCGAGGCGGGGTTGGTGGGGGTGCTCGGCGATCTCGGTCGCGAGCGCGATGGCGCCTGCGCAGGTGCCCCACAGCGCTCCGCCTGAGGCGTGGAACTCGGGTATGGCGGCGTCGAGTCCGTAGGCCTTCATCAGCTTGGCCATCGTCGTCGACTCCCCGCCGGGGATCACCAGGCCGGAGAGACCCGAGAGGTGCTGGGGCAGCCTCACCTCGACCACCTCGGCACCGAGCCGCTCAAGAGCTTGCCGGTGCTCGCGAAAGGCGCCTTGCAGGGCCAAGACGCCGACCTTCGGCGCCGGCTCCGCAGGAGCTGCCGGCTCCATAGGAGCCGCCTTCACTGCCCGAAACGCGCTCCGGCGCGGGCGCCTCTGAGCAGGGCCTGGGCGACCACCTCTTGCACCGCGATGGACAACGCTTGCGGCGACACCTTGGGGCCGGCGCGGGTGCTGAGCACGAACGCGCTGTCGCCATCGAACAGGGTGTGGGATGGGCGAGTGACCCTGGCGATACCGATGTGGGCGCTGAGGCTGAGCGCGCGCGCGGCGCTCTTGTCGATGTCGGCGTCGGTCGCGACGACGACGAGAGTGGTGTTGGCGCCCGGCAGCGCGCGTTGGGCGGTGGCGGCCTCGATGCCTCGCAGCCCGGGTATGCCCGCGACGAGCTCGCCGCTGTCGGGGTCGACCAGGTTGCCGACCGCGTTGCTGACAGCCAGCGCCGCCACGACGGCTCCCTGCAGCTTGACGGCGTAGGAGCCGATGCCGCTGTCGGTCGTATGCGCTGGACCGAGCAGCTTGCCGATGGTGGCGCCGGCCCCGGCACCGATCCTGCCCTGCTGCACGGGCGCGGAGGTGGCTTCTCTCGCGGCGGTGCGGCCTGCTTCGTAGCCGGGCCTGACACTGCCGTCACCGACCTGCAGGTCGTACAACACCGCCGCCGGGACGATGGGGACCCTGAAAGGTCCAGTATCGAACCCTCGCCCCTGCGCCTCGAGCCACTCCATGACGCCGGTAGCGGCCGCGAGCCCGTAGGCGCTGCCGCCGCTCAACACGACCGCGTCGACACGCGAGACGGTCTTCTCCGGCTCGAGCAGCGCGCTCTCGCGGGTACCCGGTGCGGGACCGAGCGCCAGCCCGGAGCCGAGGCAGCCGGTCTCCGGCGCCAGCACCACCGTGCAGCCGGTGCGGGCCTCGAGATCGGTCCAGTGGCCTACCTGAAGGCCTGCCACCGCCGTGAGCGTCTCGTTGTCCAGGTGCTCGAGGCCGGCGGCTTCGGCGGCTGCCCCTGCCGCGGCGGCTGCGGCTGAGGCCTCGCTCTCCTCGGTGCTCAGAGCGCGCCGCCCGTCACGTACTTGTCGGCTTCGTCAGGGTCGATCTCGATTATCTGGATGCGTTCGATGGGCGTGTCCGCGCTCGCTCTCAGACCGGTGGCGGTGTCGATGGGGATGCTTAGCCTCACCGTCGGGGTGAAGCCTTGCGCGGAGAGGTTGTCGGACTCCCTGAAGGCGGCCGTGACTCCCGAGCCGCTGAGCGCGCCGGTCTTCAGGTCGATGCGCTCGAAGCGGATGCCGGGCGGGACCGGGAAGCCTTCGTTGGTGGCGGAGCGGCCCCTGAGCGCGTTCCCGACGAAGTCGTTGAACGCGTAGATCGGCTGGCGGGAGCTGGTGACGACCTCGGTAGTGCCGTCCGAGTTGGTCATGCGCGCGGGCAGGCTCGAGTTGTTGTCGTTGCCGATCCACACCGAGGCGACCATGCCGGGTGTGAAGCCGACGAACCAGTTGTCGCGGTCGTCGTTGGTGGTGCCCGTCTTGCCGGCCACCCAGCGGCCCGGCACCGCGGCGCGGTTGGACAGGCCGAAGGCGGGGTCGCGGTCGACGATGTTGCCTCTGAGCATGTCGAGCATGATGTACGCGGTCTGCTCGCTCCAGACGCGCGCCGTATGCGGCTTGGCCTCGTAGAGCAGGTTGCCTTCGGCGTCCTCGACGCGCAGGATGAAGAACGGCTCGATGAACACGCCGCCGTTGGCGAACGCCGCCATCGCAGCGGTGTGCTGCAGGGGTGTCGCCTCGAACGAGCCGAGCGCCATCGCGTAGTAGGGCTCGACGTCGTAGCCGAGCTCTCTGGCCTTCTCGGCGACGGCCTCCGGCGTGGCAGCCTCGAGCGCCTTGACGGCCGGGATGTTGCGGCTGCGGTTGAGATGCGCCCTTACCGTCTGGAAGCCGTCGAAGGTGTTGTCCCAGTTCTCGGGCTCGTAGTTGGCCTGGCCGCGTATCTGGATCGAGACGGGTTCGTCGACGAGGATCGTCGCCTGGCTGAACCCACCCTGCTCGATGGCCGTGGCGAACACTATCGGCTTGAACGAGCTGCCGGGTTGCCGGTACGACTGCGTGGCGCGGTTCAGCTCGTGCGGCTCTGCGCCTTCGACGAGCTTCTGGCCGACCATCGCCAGCACCGCCCCGGTGGTGGGGTCGATGCCGACTATCGCCATCTGGGCGCCGGCCGGGATCTCGGCCCTGAGGCTGGCCTCGTTGGCGGCGAGCTGCGCCTGCACGTCGATGGTGGTGGTGACCCTGAGACCGCCCGAGCCGAACACCGTGCTCTCGCCGAGCAGCTCTGTCAGCCAGTTGCGCGCGGCGATCACGACCGCCCGCGAGAGGTCGGAGTTGATGCTCGACTGCACCACGATGTCCTCACCGGTGCGCCTCGCGGAAAGCACGTTGCCGTCACTGTCGTAACTGACCTCCCAGCCGAGCGGCTGGAGCGGCTCGCGCCAGGTGCGGTCGGCCATCTCGCGGCTGATCTTGCCCTGCCTGACCATCATGTCGAGCACCACGCGCATGCTGGCTCGGGTGCCTGTGAAGTCGGAGTGGCGCGCGTTCGGCGCCGGGATGAGGCGGGCGAGGTAGAGGCCCTCGGCGAGGTTGAGCTCGATGGGGTCCTTGCCGAAGTAGGTCTGGGCGGCGGCCCGGATGCCGTAGACGTTGCCGCCCCAGAAGATGACGTTGATGTAGCGCTGCAGGATCTCCGTCTTGGTGAGGCGCCGCTCCAGCTCGACGGCCAGGAGTATCTCCTTGGCCTTGCGCTCGAGCGACCGCTCCGACCTGATGTCGTGCAGCAGGGTGTTCTTTATGACCTGGCTGGTGATGCTGGAGCCGCCGCGGGTCTGGTCGCCGAGGAACTCCTCGTAGATGGCGCGCAGGAAGGCGGGCAGGTCGACGCCGTAGTGGGCGTAGAACTGGTTGTCCTCGTAGGCGACTATCGCCTGCAGCGCCGCCGGCGAGACCTCGTCGAGGCTGACAGTGATGCGGTTGGTCGATTCGCGGTCGTCACCCATCACCGGCACGATCGAGCCGATGCGCGTGACGCCGTCGTTGGCGTAGACGATCGAGGTGGAGCTGAACTCGAACGCGTCGAGGACGTCGAGCGAGGGCAGCTCGCTCGCCCACTTCAGCGCCGACGAGGCGATGAGCCCCCCCACCGACAGCACGCCCGTGAGCACTATCAGGAAGATGCCCTGGACGACCTTCATCATGCGAAGCGCCTCACGTTCGCGATGATACCAAGCCACCGTGAGACGCACTCACCACAGGTGAGACGTACTCACCACAGGTGAGACACTCACCGTGGGCGCGACCCTCTCACCAACCGCGAGTGGCGAGCAGCTCCTCTTCGCGCAGGGTATCGAGGTTGATGCCGACCATCGCCTCGCCAAGACCCTTGGAGACCTCGGCTAGGATCGCGGGGTCGTTGTAGTGGGTGACGGCCTTGACGATGGCCTCGGCGCGCCTGGCCCACGCCTTCTGGCGCTCGCGTGGATCGGTCTCGTTGGGGGCGGCCTTGAAGATGCCGGAACCCACGAAGACGCCTTCGACGCCCAGCTGCATCATCAGCGCCGCGTCGGCCGGAGTGGCGACGCCGCCGGCGGCGAAGTTGACGACAGGCAGCTTGCCGTGCTCGTGCACGTAGACGACCAGCTCGTACGGTGCGCCGTTCTCCTTGGCGTAGGTCATGAGCTGCTCGCGCGGCATGGCTCTGATCGCTCTGATCTCGCCCAGCACCGAGCGCGCGTGCCTGACGGCCTCGACGACGTTGCCGGTGCCGGCCTCGCCCTTGGTGCGGATCATGGCCGCGCCCTCGCCGATGCGCCTGAGCGCCTCGCCGATGTTGGTGGCGCCGCACACGAACGGCACCGTGAACGCGTGCTTGTCGATGTGGAACGCCTCGTCGGCCGGGGTGAGAACCTCGGACTCGTCGATGAAGTCGACGCCGAGCGACTGCAGGATCTGTGCCTCGACGAAGTGGCCGATGCGCGCCTTGGCCATGACTGGGATGCTGACGGCGTCGATGATGTCGGCGATCAGCGAGGGGTCGGACATGCGGGCGACGCCGCCTTGCGAGCGGATGTCGGCGGGCACGCGCTCCAGCGCCATGACGGCGGTCGCGCCGGCGTCCTCGGCGATCCGCGCCTGGTCGGCGGTGACGACGTCCATGATCACGCCGCCCTTGAACATCTCAGCGAAGCCGGTCTTGACCTTCAGCGTGCCGATGCTGGCTGCGCCATCTGTGCTTGTCATGGTGTTCCTCCGCATGCGCCCGCGTCCGCGAGCATCCCATCATCATACGGCTACTTGGCCTACTTGGCCGCTCTCACCGCGGCGTACGCCTTGTAAGCCTCTAGCTTCGCCAGCGCGCCGCCGCTCTCCAGCGCTCGCCTCGCCAACACGACACCCTCGGCGATGCTCGGGACGAGGTCGGCGAGGTAGGCAGCCGCTCCGGCGTTGAACAGCACCACGTCGCGCTGGGCAGGCGTGCCGTCACCCGCGAGGACGCGGCGCAGGGTGGCGGCGTTCTCACTGGGCTCGCCGCCGCGCAGCTCAGCGAGCGGGTGAGAGTCGAGGCCGACGTCGGCGGGGCCGATGCGGTAGTCGAGCACCTCGCCGGCCGGCGTCAGCTCGCTGACCGAGCTCGCACCGCTGACGCCGAAGTCGTCGAGCCCGTCGCCGTGAACGACCAGCGCCCGCTGCACGCCGAGGCCCTTCAGGACGTTGGCGATAGGGTTCGTCATCGCCGGCTCGAACACTCCCATCAGCTGCCGGTTGGCGCTGGCTGGGTTGGTCAACGGGCCGAGGCTGTTGAAGATCGTGCGCACCCTGAGGCCCGCGCGTATCGGAGCGACGAACCGCATCGCCGGGTGATGCCTGCGGGCGAACAGGAAGGCCAACCCCACCTCCTCGAGCGCGTGGGCGAGGTCGACGGTGTCGAGCTCCAGGCTGATGCCCGCCGCCTGCAGCACGTCGGCCGAGCCAGACTTCCTGGTGACGCCGACGTTGCCGTGCTTGGCGACGCGCGCGCCGGCAGCGGCCGCCACGAACATGGCGGTGGTGCTGACGTTGATGACGTCGAGGCCGGTGCCGCCGGTGCCACAGGTGTCGACGACCGGCCCGGTCAGCGCCACTGGTACGCGGATCGACCTGTCGCGCATCGCCTGAGCGAAGCCGGTTATCTCGTCTACGCTCTCGCCTCTGGTGCGCAGCGATGCCAGCAGCGCGGCCGCCTGGATCTCGCTGAGTTCGCCGTCCATCAGCGCGCCCATCACGTTCCGCGCCTGCTCCACGCTCAGGTAGCCGCCGGCGAAGATCTCCTCTAGGGTCTGCGTCACGTCGACTTCGCTAGCCACGTCTCTCCTCCTCGCCCTCACCCTTCAGTCTGGTCCGTGCCCGCGCGCAGCTCGGCGCTCGCGCCGTCTAGGTAGGCGAGTTCGTAGGCCAAGCGGTCCGCGGAAAGCAGTCGGCGCCCCGGCGAGCGCAGCCACAGGCGCTTCAGCGCCAACAGGACAGGATGCACGCCCAGCATCACCCCCGCCTCTGGGACTCCGTGCTTGCGCCAGACTCTCACGCCCGCCCTGCCGGCGGCGAACGCCTTGGCGGTGTCCGGCAGCACGCGCCCGACGTGAACCGCCCAGGCAGCGGCGCTCCTCGCGAAGCGCCTACCGCCCGCCCTGAGCCTGAACCCGAGGTCGGAGTCCTCGCCGCCGTAGGTCGCGAAGGCTTCGTCGAAACCTCCCACGCGCTCGAACGCCACGCGCGGCAGGCTGGTGTTGGCGCCGGTCACGTTTATCCACAACCCGGCGCCAGATTGCAGGGTGCGCTGCTCGAACGGCTCGGTCACCCCGTCGACGCGGTGCTCCTCGCTCAACCGCAAGTCGCCGATGACCACTCCCCCGCCGCCGAGCGAGAGATGAGCCGCTAAGTGCGCCTGCAGGCAGCCGGGTGACGGCAGGACGTCGTCGTCGCTGAGCAGTAGGTAGGAGCCGCGGGCGGTGGCGGCAGCCAGGTTGCGAGCGGTCGCCACAGGGCCGTTGCGAGGAAGCGCGGTCAACTGGGTGTGGAATGGCAGGTCTGCGCGCGTGAGCCACTCAGCGGCGGCGTCATCGCCGTTGGCGACGACGCACCACTCGAACCTGCTCGGCGCCAGCGTCTGCGCCGCGAGCGCCTCCGCCTTGCGGCGCAGCAACTCCAGACGCGCGTGGGTGACGGTGATGACGCTCAGCTCGGGGACTGCGCCGGCGCTACTGGTCTGCGCCTCTTCGTCCCCGCCGGCGACCTTCACGGCGTCCGCGACTCCTCGAGCTCCCGCGCGAAGCGCAGGAAGTTGGCGAGCATGTCGTGACCGCGCTCGGTCAGCACGCTCTCCGGGTGGAACTGGACCCCCCAGACCGGGTGCTCGCGGTGGCGTACCCCCATCAGCACGCGCCCTGACCCGTCGGCGGCGGCGGTCCAGGCGTTGGCCTCGAGCTCGGCCGGCAGGTCCTCGACCACCAGCGAGTGGTAGCGCGTTGCGCTCACCGGGTTGGGTAGACCCGAGAAGACGCCGCTGCCGTCGTGCTCCACCAGCGAGGTCTTGCCGTGCATCAGCTTCGCGGCGCGCACGACGCTGGCTCCGTAGGCCGCGCCTATCGCCTGGTGGCCGAGGCACACACCGAGGATCGGCACCTCAGGCCCGAAGCGCCTGATCAACGCGACCGACTCCCCCGCCTCGGCCGGAGTGCAGGGGCCGGGCGAGACGACGACGGCGTCGGGCCCCAACGCGGCGACCTGATCGAGCGTGAAGGCGTCGTTGCGCCACACGATCGGCTCGGCGCCGAGCTCGGCGAGGTACTGGACGAGGTTGAAGGTGAACGAGTCGTAGTTGTCGACGACGAGTACCCGCATCGCCTACGCCAGCCCTTCGGTCGCGAGCGCGACGGCGCGCCTGAGCCCGGCGAGCTTGTTCAGGCACTCCTGCCACTCCGCGGCCGGATCGGAGTCGGCGACTATTCCCGCTCCGGCCTGCAGGTGCATGCGCCCGCCGGTGACGACCACGGTGCGCAGGGTGAGCGCCATGTCCATCGACCCGGTGGCCGACAGGTAGCCGAAGGCGCCGGCGTACGGCCCGCGGCGCGTGGTCTCGAGCTCCTCGATTATCTCCATCGCCCTGATCTTGGGCGCGCCCGAGGCCGTGCCCATCGGCAACGCGGCGGCGAGCGCATCGAGCGGCGTGCGACCCTGGTCGAGCTCGCCCGAGATGCTCGAGACGATGTGCATGACGTGGCTGTAGCGCTCCACGTACATGAGGTCCGTGACCTTCACGCTGCCCGGCCGGCTGACGCGGCCGAGGTCGTTGCGACCGAGGTCGACGAGCATCACGTGCTCGGCGCGCTCCTTCTCGTCCGCCAGCAGCTCGGCGGCCAGCCTCGCGTCCTCGGCGGCGTCGGCGCCGCGGGGCCGAGTGCCGGCGATCGGCAGCGTCTCGACGGTCACGCCGTCGGAGCGCACCAGGCTCTCGGGGCTGCTCGCGACCAGGGTCACCGGGCCGAGGTCGAGGTAGCCGAGGTAAGGGCTGGGGTTGACCGTGCGCAAGGCCCGATAGATGGCGAAAGGATGCACGCCGAGATCGGCGGACATACGGACGCCGGGCACCACCTGGAAGATGTCGCCGGCGTGGATGTACTCGATGGCGCGCTCGACGCGGCGCATGAACTCCTCGCGCGTGACGTTGGCCTCGAACTCGCTGGCTCGGCCCGCCCTGTCGCCCGGCACGCCGGGCAGGGGACCGCGCAGCCGGTCGCGCGTCGCCTCGACAGCGGCGAGCGCCCGCGCCTCGTCGGCCGCGTCGCCGTCACTGGCCGCCGCCACGACGAACAGCTTGCGCTTGAGGTGGTCGAACACCACGACGACCTCGGGCTCGATGTACAGCAGGTCGGGGACGCCCAGCTCGTCGGGGTTGTCCGCCGGCAGCCGCTCGTAGAGGCGAGCGAGGTCGTAGCTGCAGTAGCCGACGACGCCCGTCCAGAACGGCGGCAGTCCCGGCTCCGGCAGCGTCTCGCTCACTACGGCGCGCCACAGCTCCGCCAGCGGGTCGTTGGTGGTCTTGACCTCGATCGAACCGGGGGTGACGACGCTGAACCTGTCGCCGCGGGCTTCGAAGCGACGCCGCTCGCCGGTGCCGATGAACGAGTAGCGGGCCACGCGCTCGCCCTGCTCGACGCTCTCGAGCAGGAACGACGGGTGGCCCGCCACCTTGAGGTAGGCGGTGAGCGGGGTCTCGAGGTCGGCTAGGAACTCGCGGTAGACGGGCTTCAGGCGCCCGCCTGTGGCGCTGATGTCAGACATGCTGTTGCTCCAGGTCCTGGTGCGGTCCGCGCACGGCGTCACCGCGGCGGAGAGGGGCGATCAGTGCTCGAGAAGCGAGGTCGGCAGTTCGCGCCGCCATCGCCCGAGAGCGCCCGTCCAGGAGTGGAGTGTGTGCATCGTCGGAGTATAGCCTTCCGGTCCGCGGACGCGTCGAGTGGGGACTCGGCCTAGTGGCTCTCGCTCGGCTTCGAGACGAAGAGGCCGATCGCGTGGAAGCCGGCGTCGACGTAGATCGTCTCGCCGGTGATGCCGCTGCCGAGCTGGTCGACCAGCAGCGACAGGCCGAGGCCGCCGACCTCCTCCTGTGAGATGTTGCGTCTGAGCATCGAGAGTTCACCGGCGGCCGAGTAGAGGTCGCCGAAGCCGGCGATCGACCTGGCGGCGATGGTCCTGACGGCGCCGGCGCTGATCGCGTTGACGCGGATGCCGACGGGACCGAGGTCGTAGGCGAGGTACCTGACGCTCGCCTCCAGGGCGGCCTTGGCGACGCCCATCATGTTGTAGTGAGGCACGACACGTTCAGCGGCGAGGTAGGACAGGGTTACGATGCTGCCGCCGTCCGTCATCAGCGGCGCGGCGCGGCGGGCACACGCGACCAGCGAGTAGGCGGAGACGTCCATCGCAGTCTGCCAGTCGGCGCGCTCCACCTCGACGAACGGCTTCTCGAACGTCACGGCCGGCGCGAAGGCGACGGAGTGGACGAGGAAGTCCAACTTGCCGAACTCGGCCTTGAGATCGGCGAACAGGGCGTCGAGGCTGGCGTCGTCGGTGACGTCGGCTTCGAGCAGGAGCGGCGAGTCGAGGTCCTCCGTCAACTTCTCCAAGGTGGGGCGCAGGCGTTCGCCCTGGTAGCTGAACGCCAAGCGCGCGCCCGCCTGGGCCAGGGGTTGAGCGATCGCCCACGCCAGAGACCGCTGGTTGGCTACCCCGAGGACTAGACCCTTCTTGCCGGCCAGATCGATCGTGTACATGTCGTTCGTTCTCCCTAATCAGCAGCGATGCGCGCGACTGTCCGGCGTGAGCTTATCCCGAGTCGGGCGAAAGGGCGGCGACTCGCGGTTCAATCGTCGAGCATCAGGCGCTCGAAACGCTCACGCGCCGCCTCGGCCTTGCCGCGCTCCCCGCGCAGGTCCCAGGTGTTCGCCAGACCCTCCCAGGCGACCTCGCTGTACGGCTCGTGCTCGGTCATCTGGTGGTAGAGCATCGTCGCATCGGGCAGCTCGCCGGCGTCGACGGCGAGCTGTGCCGCCGTCTGTAACAGCGTCAGGTGCTCCGACTGGAGCTGCAGGCGGACGTCTTCGACCCAACTCGAGTCGAAACCGACCAGGAAGTGGCCGCTGTAGAGCTTGATGGCAGCCATGTGGTCGCGCAGGCTGCCGCTGTTGCGCGCCTGCGAGCTCAGCTTCCTGTAGGTGGCTAGGTCGTAGTCGATGGCGAAGCTCTCGGGCAGGTAGTAGCGGCGGTTCGCCGACTCGACCAGCTCGCCGCCCATGACCTTGCGCAGGCGGTAGAGGGTCGTGTGGAAGCTGCTCGACGCCCTCGCCTCGGTCTTGCCCGGCCAAAGCGCCTCTGCCACCTCGAACGTGGAGACGCCCGAGCGGTGCTCGAGCATGTAGAACAGCAGCTCCAGCGCCTTGAGCGAGTCCCAGTCGAGCCGCTCACCCTCGCGCATGACGATGGGATGCCCGAAACCGCGCGCGGAGACGACGCCCTCCAGGGGTCGCCTCAGCTCCTGCACGCGGCGCAGCCTGACGCCGACCGCCTCGAGCAGCTCCGCCTCCTGCACCGGTTTGGTCAGGTAGTCGTCGGCGCCGAGAGTCATGCCCTTGCGCATCGAGTTGCGGTCTTCGAGGGCGGTCAGGAACAGGAAAGGCACCGCCCGCAGCTCGGCGATCTCGCGAGTCGCCTTGTAGAAGTCGAAGCCGTCGAGCGGCGGCATGGAGACGTCGGAGACGATGACGTCGGGTCTGAGCCCGTCCCTGAGGTCGTCGAGCGCCTCGAGCGGGTTGTCGAACGTCAGCACGTTGTAGCCTGCCTTCACCAGGGTCATCTCGTTGACCTTGAGCATGGCCGGCTCGTCGTCGACGACCAGGACGAGGGTTGTCGTCATCTCGGCGAGTCTACTCCCGACCCTGGCGCGCGCCTCGTGAAAGATGCAACGGCGCGCGTGTGGGACGCGGCGCCTCCGCGGCAGCGGCTCAGTCCCGCCACGCCTCTGTCGCCTGGTAGTGCACCAGGGCGCTGTACTCGACACCGTTCGCCGTGGACGAGGTCGAGAACTTGATGTCGACGAGCACGTCGTCGCGCGCCAGGGAGTCGACGAAATCGGTGAGGCGCCGCTCGAACATGGTCGGGTCGGAGCTCGTGATCAGCTTGAGCTTGGGGTCCAAAGCCTACCTCCCGGTGCCGACATAATAGTCCGAAGATGAGAGCCGAAGCAGCCGTCAAGGGCAGACCGCGGCACGAGCTGAGCATGGCGCTGTTCAGGCCGCCCGCGTTGGCGCTGGTGCGGGCTTTGGCTCGCGCGGGCGTGCGCCCTGAGCCCGTCGTCGTCTGCCACTGCCTCCTGGGGCTGGCGGCAGCGGCGCTCGTAGCCACCTCCTCCCCGACGGCCTGGCTCGTCGCCGCCGCGCTGCTGCAGCTCAAGACGGTTCTCGACAACGCAGACGGCGCCCTGGCGCGCAGCACCGACACCGTCACCGAGCTGGGCCGCTACCTCGACACGGTGCTCGATTTCGTCGTCAACGTGGCGCTGTTCGCGGCGTTGGCGGCGCACGGACCCTGGGCGCTCAGCGCGCTCGCGCTCGTCGTCCTCACGCTCGTGCTCTCCTGGGACTTCAACTCGGAGTGGCTCTACAAGGCTGCGAGGTCCGGGGCTGCCGCGGCGCCGGGCGCAGCACGGGCCGCAGAGCCTATCGCAGAGCCGATCGCAACGGAGCAGGCGCCTGGCGGCGGAGCGCTCCTGCACGGCTTCAGAGGTTTCTACCAGGTGGTCTTCGAGCCTCAGGATCGTCTCGTGAGACGCCTCGACACGGCGCTCTTCCGCTTGGCAGGAGGGAGCGACTACGCGCCCGGCTCGCCGGAACGAGCGGCGTGGTCGGACATGCTCTCCACCGCGGCGCTGGTCGATCTCGGCCTCAGCACGCAGCTGCTCGCGCTCGGAGGGTGCCTCGCGCTCGGTCGCCCGTTCCTCTACGTCTACCTGGTGCTGCTGCAGGGCGCATACTTACTGGCGGTGCAGGTGGTGAGAGTGCTGCGTTTCAGACGTTTCGCTGGGCCGTCGGGTCAGGGGCGGAGCGCTTGAGCCGCCCCGTCGCGCTGGTGACGGGCTCGGCCAAGGGGGCCGGGCGCGCCATGCTGCTGGCGTTGGCCGAGGACGGCTACGACGTCGCGGTCCACTACCTGACGAGCGGCGCGGAGGCGGCTGACACCGCCCAGCGCGCGAGGTCGTCCGGGGTGGAGGCGGCTCAGTTCCGGGCGGACATCACGAGCGAGGCGGAGGCTACCGGCCTCGTCGACGCAGTAGTCGAGCGCTTCGGGCGCCTCGACGTGCTCGTCAACAACGTCGGCAACTACCACAAGGGACCGCTGGCCGAGCTCACGGCAGCGACCTGGCGCGAGATGATCGCCAGCAACCTCGATGCCGTATTCTACCTGTGCCAGCGCGCCCTCCCCCACTTGCGAGCCGCTGGCATGGGCCGCGTCGTCAACCTCGGCTTCGCCGGCGCGGAGATCCTCAAAGCCAGACCCGCCATCGCTCCGTACGCGATCGCCAAGACAGGCGTGATCCTCTACTCGAAGGCGCTGGCGGTGACGGAGGCCGAGCACGGCGTGACCGTCAACGTCATCAGCCCTGGGGTGCTCGAGACGAGCGTCAGCCAGCCGGTCGACAAGATCCCGATGGGCAGGCTGGGGACGCTCGACGAGCTGGTGGGGGCGCTGCGCTACCTGCTCTCACCCGAAGCCGCCTACGTGACAGGGGTGAACATCGAGCTGGCAGGGGGTTGGAACCTCTGAGGCCGGCTCAGCCTCGAGGTGTCTTCAGCCCCTGTCGTCCTCGATCCGGAACGAGCGCCCGACCGGCTTGTCGTCCTCGAACATCCCACCGGCCAGCGCGACGTTGACGACCGCGAAGTCGTGCCTCTCGACTACCTCGAACTGGCGCAGGTCGGCTCCCGGGCGCGGCTTCAGCACCTCGACGTCCACGAGCTCCTGGAACGACCTGTCGCTGAACGCCTGCGAGAGGTAGTCGGAGACGCGCACGCGCGGCGGCAGGAACAGCTTGCCGCTCAGTACGTAGCTCGGGTACATCACGTAGACGAAGCGCGGCTCGCGACCTTGGGGATCCGAGGTCGTGTCACGGTGGCCGCCGACCAGCCACTGCAACCGCGACTTGGGCAGCGCCGCGAACGGCGTGCGGTACAGCAGGGCGTCGTCGGCCGGTGGGTACTCGTAACCCTCGCGGTAGACGATGCAGCTCGTCATGGCCACGTACGGCCTGTCGCGCTGGTTCAAGAAGCGCGACACCGGCACCATCTTGCGCATGTGCAGCAGCCCGAAGACCCTGAAGTCGAACGTGTACGCGCGGCCCTCGACGGGACTGATGCCTTGCGTGAGAACTGTCATCGCCGCAAAGCTAGCACGGGCCACCGCCGCGCGATCCGCCATCGCTCGGATCGCACCGCGCGGCCAGCCCCGCGACGAGCGTTCGCTAGACTGCGACATGGCGGGACGCGGAAGCGCCAAGGCGGGCGGCGACCCTAAAGGGTTGCAGGGCTCGCTGTTCGACCCGGAACCGGCCGGCGCAGCGACGCCCGCGGCTCAGCGGCACCGCAAGCTGGTGCTGGTCGACGGGCACGCCCTCGCCTACCGCTCCTACCACGCGATTAGGGAGCTGTCGACGAGCAGCGGGGTGGCCACCAACGCGGTCTACGGCTTCGCGCGCGCCATCCTCGACCTCATCGATGCCGCTGCCGCTGACGACGCGATCGTCGTGGCGTTCGACACCCCCAAGCCGACGTTCAGGCACGAGCGCTTCGAGGAGTACAAGGCCGGCAGGGCTCCCACACCGGCCGACTTCCCGAGCCAGCTGGCGCTGATCAAGAGGCTGATCGCGCTGCTAGGCGTCAGCTACATCGAGGCGCCTGGCTACGAGGCAGACGACATCATCGGTACCTTGGCGCGTCGAGCGGTGGAGTCGACGGACGACCTTGACGTCGAGATCCTGACGAGCGACCGCGACGCTCTCCAACTTGTCAGCGAGCGCGTTTCGGTCATACAACCCGACGCTCCCCAGCCCATCGGCCCCGCCGAGGTGCGCGCCAAGTACGGGGTAGCGCCCGAGCAGTGGATCGACTACCGCGCGCTCACCGGCGACACCTCCGACAACATCCCGGGCGTGAGAGGCGTCGGTCCGGTGGCGGCGCGCGGTCTGCTGAACCGCTACGGCTCGGTGGCCGGGCTGCTGTCAAGCCTCTCCGAGGTCGAACCGCGGTCGCAGGCGAAGCTGATCGAGGAGTCGCTCGCTGACCTCGAGCTGTCTCTCGAGCTGTCGCGGATCGACACCGACGCCCCCGTCAACCTCGACCTGGGCGCCTGGCGTTTGGCCGAGGCGAAGGCGGACGAGCTGACGGAGCTGCTGCAGGAGCTCGAGTTCGGCAGCCTCCTGCACAGGCTCGGCCTCGGCAGGCGCGTCGAGTACCGGGCCGTGGCGCTCGACCAGGTAGCGGAGCTGGAAGGTGTGGCGGTCGGCTACGCGCTCGACGGCGGCCGACCCACCACCGCACGGCTGACCGGTGTCGCGCTGGCGGGAGCGGGCGAGGTTGCGGCGCCGTCGACAGCCGCCGACGGCGTCGCCGCGCTGGCGGAGGTCGCGGCGCGCGGGCCGCTCAACGCCGTCGACGCCAAGGTGCTGACGGTCGTGGCCAGGCGAGCCGGCGTGGCCGACGCCGTCCCGGGCGACGACCCGCTGCTGATGGCCTACATGATCGACTCGACCGGCGCCGGCGCCGAAGCGCTGACGCGGCGGCTAGGCGCAGGCGAGTGGGGCGCCGACGCTGCCAGCCGCGCGGTGGCGACCGCCGAGCTGGCGCGGATCCTGCAGCCGCGGCTCGGCGGCGAGACGCGCGCGCTCTACGAGCAGGTCGAGAGGCCGCTGCAAGCCGTGCTCGCCGACATGGAGCTCGCCGGCATCAAGGTCGACCCCCGGCTGCTGGCGACGCTCTCGCACGACCTCGGCGCCGAGCTGGCGCGGCTCGAAGACCGGGTGAGGGAGCTGTCGGGCGAGCCGCACTTCAACGTCTTGTCACGCGACCAGGTGGCGTGGCTGCTCTACGAGAAGCTGGGGCTGAGGTCGGGCAAGCGCACCTCGACGGGCAAGCTGAGCACGGCCGTCGGCTCGCTCGAGCCGCTGCGCGGTACGCACGAGGCCGTCGACGTGATCCTCGAGCACCGCGAGGTCGCCAAGCTCAAAGGCACCTACGTCGATCCGCTGCTCGAGCTGATGGACCCCGCGACCGGGCGGCTCCACACCACCTACCACCAGGCGTCGGTAGCGACCGGCCGCTTGGCGAGCTCGGACCCGAACCTGCAGAGCATCCCCATCAGGAGCGAGCGCGGCCGCGAGATCCGCAAGGCGTTCATCGCCGACGAGGGGATGGCGCTCGTGGTCGCCGACTACTCGCAGATCGAGCTGCGCGTGCTGGCGCACGTGGCTGACGAGCCGGCGCTCATCGAGGCCTTCACGCGCGGTGACGACATCCACCGCGCCACGGCGGCTAAGGTCTTCTCCGTCCACCCTGCCGGCGTGACCGCCGACATGCGGCGCGCCGCGAAGATCATCAACTTCGGGGTGCTCTACGGCATGTCGGCCAACCGCCTCAGCAACGAGCTGAGCGTCCCCTACGCCGAGGCAGCGCAGTTCATCGACACCTACTTCCTGCGCTACCCGAAGGTGCGCGCCTACATCGACGAGACCCTCGCCAGCGGCCGCGAACTCGGCTACGTCAGGACGCTGCTCGGACGTCGGCGCGCCGTGCCGCGGCTGCGCAGCCCTCAGCGGGAGGTACGCGAGGCCGCCGAGCGCGAGGCGTACAACATGCCGATCCAGGGCGGCGCGGCCGACATCATGAAGCTGGCGATGCTGAGGCTGAGCCCTGCGCTCGCGGCGCTGGGCGGTCGGCTGCTGCTGCAGGTTCACGACGAGGTGATCGCCGAGGTCCCCATCGAAGCGGTCGACAGAGCGGTCGAGGTCGTAAGGGACGCTCTCGAGGGCGCCTACCAGCTCAGGGTGCCCCTGACCGCCGAGGTGGGCGTCGGCGCTAACTGGCTCGACGCCAAGTAACGCTGGACGCCAAGCAACGAAGGTCGAGAAGGCAAACCGTCACGGCCAAGGGTGCGGTGCCTGTGCTTATCATCTAGCCATGTCCGACCGGCGTTACTTCGGCACCGACGGCGTCCGCGGTATCGCAGGGCACCACCCGATGACGGCTACCTTCGCCTTGAAGCTCGGAGTCGCGACGGCCGAGATCCTGCGCCGCGGCGGCGTGGCGCGGCCGCTGGTCGCCATCGGCATGGACACGCGCCGCTCCGGGCCGATGCTGGTGCATGCGCTCTCGGCGGGATTGATGTCGCGCGGAGCCGACGTCGTCTCGCTCGGCGTCATCCCGACCCCGGGCGTGTCGTTCCTGACGCGCGCGCTCGGCGCCGACGCCGGGATCGTGGTGTCGGCGAGCCACAACCCGTTCGACGACAACGGCATCAAGCTGTTCAACTCGGCCGGGGAGAAGCTCTCCGACAGCGTCGAAGCCGCGATCGAAGAGCTGATGGATCACGTCGGGGACGGCCTCAACGGTGCCCTGCAGCCGTACACGGGCACCAGTCTCGGCAGCCACCGGCGACTACCTCACAGCAGCAAGAGCGGCCTCGACATCGAGGCTTACGTGGCACATCTCCTCGCGAACGCCCCCTACTTGGACGGTCTCAAGGTCGTGCTCGACTGCGCGAACGGCGCGGGGCACCGCATCGCGCCGCTCGTCTTCAACCGGCTCGGCGGGCGCCTCGAGGTGATCAACGCGAAGCCCGACGGTGAGAACATCAACGTGCTGTGCGGCTCCACCCACCCCGAGCCGTTGCGCAGGCGGGTCGTCGAGGGCGGTTTCGAGGTCGGCATCACGCTCGACGGCGACGCCGACAGGGCCCTGCTCGTCGATCGCAAGGGCCGGCTGGTGACAGGCGATCACATCCTCGCCATCTGCGCGCTGGCGCGCGGCGAGACCGAGGTCGTCGCCACGCAGATGAGCAACCTCGGCGTCGAGAACTACCTCAAGGCCCGCGGCGTGAAGATGCACCGCGCCAAGGTCGGCGACAGGTACGTGTTCGAGGAGCTGCGCAAGCTCTCCTCCACCCTCGGCGGCGAGCAGTCAGGCCATGTGCTCTTTCTCGACAAGGCACCGGCCGGCGACGGCATCCTCACCGCGCTGCAGGTGTTGTCGGCGGCGCGGCAGAGCGGCAGGAGCTTGGACCAGTGGCTCGACGAGATCCCCTCGTACCCGCAGGTGCTAGTCAACGTCGCGGTCCCCGCCGGGCAGCGCGACAAGGTCGCCAAGGCCGACGCCGTGCTGGAGCGCGTGGCGGCCGCTGAACGCGAGCTCGGCGCGGAAGGGCGGGTGCTGTTGCGACCCAGCGGCACGGAGCCGCTGGTGCGCGTGATGGTCGAAGGGCCTGACGACGCCACGGTCCAGCGCATAGCGACCGGGGTCGCCGAAGCGGTGAAGGTGAGCGCTGCCGTCGCGTAGTTGTGCTTTCAGAGTCAAAGAGAAGCGGCCCCGACACCTAAGTGCGTCGGGGCCGCCAGCCGTTCAGAGGCCTATCAGACCAGGTGCTCTTCCGGCCCCTTGGTGGTGCCGGGGATCTTGAGCTTCTGACCCACGCGGATCTTGTTCGCGTCGGCGATGCCGTTGGCCTCCGCGATCTTCATGTAGGAGCTGCGGCCGGCGCTGCCGTAGTAGCGCAGGGCGATGTGCGAGAGGGTGTCGCCGGACTTGACGGTGTAGACGATGTCGCCGTCGTCGTCGGTCACGTTGAGCTGCGATGCGTTGGCGATCACCTGCAGGCCCGTCGTGTCGACGCCGGTAACGCCGGTCACGGCCAGCGCGATGGCCTTGGCCTTCTGCCACTCGCCCTCGTCGTCGACGGCGCCGCGCAGCACGACGGTGCTGCCCTTCTGCAGGACGTCGATCGGGTTGTTCTGCAGGCTCGGCTCAGCGCGGATGCCTGCGAGAGCCGCCTTGGCGAGCGCGCTCGGGTCGGCGGGTGGGCCGGCCGTGACAGCGCCGGGCACCGGCGAGGCGGAGGTCATCGAACCGCTGCTCGGAGAGATGGTCGCGCCGGCAGCGGCGGCTTCCGAGACGCTGATGCCGCTCAGGTCGACGCTATCGATACCGTTGATGCCGTTGGCGACGGCGTTGATCAGGTTCGTGTAGCGGTCGTTGGGGACGGTGCCCGTGATGATCGCGGTCTTGTTCTTGACGTCGACCTTGAGGCCGAGACCCTTGAGAAGGTCCTGGTCCTTGATCGCGTCTTCGAGCCTGCCTTTGGCGTTCTTACCGAATGGCCACATGATCTCTCCCTCTCGGCTCAGGTGCCGAATAACGATGGTGACGTGCCAGTAACAGTAACAGCCTCCGCCAGTGCAGGGAGTGTCTCGCCGAGCGGAGCCTCGACCCGCAGCGTCGCGTCGCCGTCCCCTCTGGTCGGTCCGCTGTTGACTATCGCCACCGGCTTGCCGGCCGCCGCCGCGGCCACCACGAACCTGTAGCCCGACCTGACGCTGAGCGAGGAGCCGACGACGAGCAGCGCCTTGGCGCCCGCCAACAGCTCGAAGCAGCGCGCCACTCGACTCCCAGGTACGTTCTCGCCGAAGAACACGACGTCGGGCTTGATCACCCCACCGCAAGCGAGGCAGGCTGCCGGCTCGAACACCGCCACCGCCTCCTCGGGGATGTCGGCATCGCCGTCGGGCAGCACTGCGAAGGCGCGGCTCGCTAAGTCAGGGTTGCTCACCGCGAGGCGGCGTTGCAGCGCGTCGCGCGCCTCGTACACGCCGCAGCTCAGGCACCTCACCAAGCCGAGCGTGCCGTGCAGCTCGATCACGGAGCGGCTTCCGGCCAGTTGGTGCAGACCATCGACGTTCTGGGTTATCAGACCCGTGGTCAGGCCGGAGCGCTCCAACGCCACCACCGCGAGGTGGCCGCTGTTCGGCTCTCGGCCTCGCATGAAGGGCCAACCGACGAAGCTGCGCGCCCAGTAGCGCTGCCTGACGTCGGGGCTGTGTGTGAACTCCTGGTAGGTGACGGGCTGACTTCGCCTCGTCTCGGAGCCGGGGCCGCGGTAGTCGGGGATGCCGGAGTCGGTGCTGATCCCCGCCCCGCTCAGCACCAGAACGTCACCAGCCGCAACGAGCTCCGCCAAGCGCGCCACCTGGTTCATCCCGCCACACTACCCGGACCGGGAGCCGTGCCGGTAAGCCCGCTGGACACCGGAGGCCAGCGCGGCCACGGGGCGCCCCGCGGTGAACGCAGCTGCCACCGAGTAGAGGGTCCGTAGCCCGATGCGTGGCTCGTTCGAAACCAGGTAGACGCCCTCCCAGGCTTGCGGCCTGAACTTCTCCTTGAAGGCCTCGAGACCGGCGAAGTCGTAGAAGCGGCGGCCGTGAGCGTAGGCCCAACCGAATGCGAGCCTCAGCCACGCCGGTGTGTGCGGGCACTGCGCTGGCGGCGGCCTGTGCCTGCGCGAGAGCGGCGACAGCCCGAGCGTCAGACGCCTGGCGCCCGTGGCCGCGAGGTCTCGCGCCGCCGTGTCGATGAGCAGCTCGGCGGTGCCGTTGGGAGCGCGCGGGTGCCTTATCACCTGCTCGACGAGCCAGCCGTTCCTGAGTGGGATGGGTGAGGCGACGAGGCAGCCGAGCGGTTCACCGTCGACGAGGGCGACGTAGAGCCGCCGGTCGCGCGCCGACGCGGCCGCCGCGCCGCCCGCGCGCGGCAGGATCTCGACCCCGGTGAGGAAACCGAGCGGCGGCAGACCCTTGGCGTCCAGCCAGCGGCTTCTCAGCGCGGCGAGACCGCTCGAGTCGGCACCGTCCGCCGCGAGCCACGACAGCGGCCGCGGCTCGACGACCACACCTTTGTTGCGCGCACGGTTGAACTGCGCCCTCAGCGAGGCGTGGGCGTCAGCGGTCTCGGCCCACTCGGCTGCGTCCCAGACCGGTTGCGCTCCGACGAGGGCGACGCTCGCGCGCCGGCCGACTCGCTCCAGCCAGCGCGGCTCGACGGCGAAGTAGCAGGTCGCCAGCGAACTGCGCCGCCCATCCTCCTCGAACTCGGCGGCCACCTCGTCGAGCTGCCCGAGCTCCGCGACGGGCGCGCCGGCCACCACCCTGACACCGGCGTGCTCGACGTAACCGACGAGAGCGCCGCCTCCACGGGCGAACCAGTGGTGGATGTCGGGGTTGAGGATCTGGTAGACGGTGCTGTTCCAGCCGTGGCGCAGTATCAGCTCGCGCGCCGCTTCATCGCTGGTTCCGCGTGAGCTCATCGCAGGATGTTAGCGCCTCGTGGCTCAGGAGCTGAGGTTCTGGGCGATCTCCTCTCCCAGCGCTCTGCCCTGTGCCGTATCGGCGAGGAGCATCACCGGCTTGCCGAGCGGCGCGTCGAGCGTCACCTCTCTTTCGCCCTCATGACCCTGCCCGGTCGACCACTCGACCCAGCGCCCCGGCGGCAGCAGCAGAGCGCGCGAGGTGGCGCCGGGCTCGAAGACGGGTGCGACCAGCAGCGAGTCCCCGAGCAGGTAGGCGAAGCTCTCGCGCCAACCCGGCCGCCACTGCTGGTACTGGTAGACGTACGGCCTGGTTATCGGCTTGCCTGCGGTCGCGGCTTGCGCGAACAGGCGCGCCAGGTAGGGCACCAGCGCCTGTCGCAGCCTGAGCAGCTCGCGCACCTCGCCGATCGCCTGAGGGTGCGTCCACGGCTCGGTGGCGCTGCCGTCGTCGTTCCAGGAGTGGATCGAGAAGCGCGGCATGAACACGCCGGCCTCGACCCAGCGCACCAGCAGCTCGGCTTCCGGCGGCGGTCCCGCGAAGCCGCCGACGTCGTGACCGTTGCTCGCCCAACCCGAGAGCGAGAGGCCGAGCCCCATCGCGATGTTGTACTTGAGCGTCCGCCAGTTCGTCTGGTTGTCGCCCGACCAGGTCTGCGCGTACCGCTGCCCACCCAGCGCGCCGCTGCGCGTGATCTGGAACTGGGGCTCTCCTCCCGCGGCCAGCGGATGGAGGGCCGTGAACTCGCTCTGCGCGTCGCGGCTCGAGCGGTTCATCAGCAGCGTCAGGACCGGCCGCAGGTCGCCGGCAGGGCCCGCCGCGGTGCGCGCCTCCGGGTCGGTGATCTGGAACTCGTTGTTGTCGTTCCAGGTGGCGTCGATGCCGTAGGCGAGGATCTGCTCGAGCACCTGCTTGCGCCACCAGTGGTAGGCGGTGGGGTTGGTGAAGTCGAGGTAGCTGCCCTCACCGTCCCAGAAGCGGTTGACGTAGGGTTCGTCCGCGTCCGAGCGCAGCACGAAGGCGCCCGCGGCAGCCAACTCGGCGTAGCGAGGATGCGACGTCAGCAGCGCAGGCTTGATGTTGGCGAGCACCCTGATGCCTGCGGACTTGAGCGGCGCGACCATGCCGGCAGGGTCAGGGACGCGCCTGCGGTTCCACTCGAACACGTAGCGCCGGCCGTCGTCGCCCATCGAGTAGCCGCTCGACAGGTGGAACGCGCTGCACGGCATGTCGTGCTCAGCGAGCTTCGCCACGAAACCGCCGAGCGCCGCCGTCGGATCCTCGGCGTCGGTGTAGGCCATCGTCGAACCCAGGTAGCCGAGCGCCCAGGCGGGCACGTGCGGTGGGTAGCCGGTCAGGTCGTTGACGCGCCTGACGACGTGTTCGAGGCTGGGTCCGAACAGCACGTAGTAGTCGAGCTCGCGGGCGTCGAACTCCGCGAAGCGGTACTTGCCGTTGTAGTTGTCGACCTCGGAGCCGAAGTCGAAGACGGCCTCGGCAGCGACGTCGTAGAGCAGGCCGACGGCATGACCCCGTGGGGTAAGGGTGGCGTAGTACGGGATGTGCTTGTAGAGAGGATCGGCGTCGCGGGCGTCGTAGCCGAGGGCGTCCTTGGGCGAGAGCCGATGGCGCCTGTTGTGCTTGTCGAGCTCGCCGCTCACCTCGCCTAGACCGAGGTAGAGCTCGTCTAGGTCGCGCACGAGGGTGTGTCTGACACCGCGTGGCGGCGGCTCAGACTCGGACGCTGCCGCGCCGAGCCTGGGAGAGGCATACCTGTACGGATGGCGCCGGTGGTCACGAAGCAGCACCGAGCCATCGGGTAACGAGCAGGTGAGCGCACCAGTGGCCAGATCCAGTTCCACGACAGCCTTGTCGGTCGCCAGCCTGATGCCGCCTGGCGCGTCACTCAGCTCCGGCTCGACCGGAGCGAAGACGCTGAGGTCCTCGCGGTCTCTGCCTTCGATGGGAGCGTCGCCGGCGCGACCGACTACGGTCCAGCTCCGCGTCAGGTACGCGCGGCCGTGTGGCTGCACATGGACCCTCACGACGTCGTCCTCGACGAAGGTGACGATTAGGCGCGCGGGCGAGCCCGCAGCGCTGGACCTGAACAGGAACCGTGGGCCGTCGCGACCCTCGAACTCGAAGCCGGAGAGGTTGGTGAGCGGCTCGGCCATGTCCGCCATCGTCTCACAAGCGGATGCGGGCGCGGCGGCCCGTGCGCGTCACTTCGGAGCTACTGCGACACGTCCGCCCAGCACGCTCACGTCACATCGGCGACCCGCGAGCACCACGCCCCTAAGCTCGCAGTCGCCCCAGGGCGGCGCCTTGACGCTCGTCGTCCGCGGGTCCAGACCGAAGCCGCCTAGCAGCATCGCGGCAGCCGGCATCCCGCTCCAGCCGTTGAGAGCCGAGCCTCTGCCCCACGGCGGCGCGTAGTACTCGACCGGAGCAGGCCAGCCGCGCGCGAGCGAGTACTGCCGCCAGCGGGTCAGCGGGTAGCGCCACTCGGAGGAGCCCGCTGCCAGGAGCTGCTCGGCGTAGAGCCCGTCGAGGTACGGCCAGTCCGAGCCGTTGTGGTAGCGCAGCGGGAAGGCGCTCTTCGCCCTCAACCTGGTGCGGCGTCCGTAGGGAGGGTAGGCGCACATGACGCCCCAGTCGCCGTGGCGCTGCGCGGTGTTGTTGCGGGTCTCGAGGATGCGGCGGGCGCTGTTCAGGGTAGACAGTGCCTGCACGCCATCGGCCAGACCGAACCGCAACGCCGTCAACGAGTCGAGGGTGATGTGGCTCTCACCATCGCCGCCGTCAGGGCTCACGAACTCGACGAAGTGGCCGAGGTCGGGACGATAAAGCGCGGCCGTCGCCTCGGCGCGCACTCGCGCAGCCGTCTCGAGGTAAGCCGCTGACTCTGCGGGCGATGACGCCCCCAGCAGCTCGGCCGCCGCCAACAGCGCGCCGTGGTAGAGACCGATGTCGTAAGTGACGTAGCCGCCTCTGAACACGTTGTCTGCCCAGTCGCGGTCGTGTGGCGGCTTGGGCGGCAGGGCGCCGTGAGCGGCTGCGGCGGCGGAGCGTCTCAGCACGGCCCTGACGAGATCGCCGATCTTCCTGCCGCCGACGGACAGCTCGGCCAGGTCGGGAGTCCTCGTCCAGCGCGCCACGTCCCGCGCCAGCAGCGCGAAGTAGTAGGGCGAGTCGAAGTGATCGGGCCACCACTCACCATCACGCGTGTGGCTCGCCGCCAGCGCGGGGTCGGCAGCGACGCGCGCGCGCCAAGCCCGTTCGCCGGCGGGGCTGAACAGCATCACTCCGCTCGGCGCCTCGCCGTCGTCGTGAACGCCCGGCGCCAGCGCCTCCAACTGTTCGAGGGCCAGCTCGGGCCACAGCGGCAGCAGCGCCTGGACGGTCCAGTAGCTGTCCCTGAAGTAGGTGCGTGGCGGCACCGCGTAGCCGACGCCGGCGGCGAAAGCGCCCGCATCGGCTCCCGGCAGCCGCTTGTAGCAGGCGAGGGCGGCGTGCAGGCAGGCGGCGAACAGCTCGTTCAGCTCGAGGTCGCCGGATGCGAAGACGCTGGTGACGCGCTCGAGATATGCGCGATGCGCCTCGAGCGCGCCGGCCACTCCTCGCGCTAGCAGCTGCGAGAGGGCGCCTTCCAGCTCGACTTCGTCCGCGCCTGCCACCAACCACGCGCCGCGCGGTCCGGCCCTGACAGACCCGCGCGGTCCGGGCTCGGCGCCGACTCCTCCGAGCTCGGCGCACGACCAGTCGGACGCGGCGCGCCACGCGCTGTCGAGTCTCGTGAGACGGGCGGGCTCTGCGAAGCCTGGCGGCGCCCTGCGCCCAGGGCTCAGCCGCAGCGCGGGAGCAGCGCCTTCGCACTCGAAGGTGAGCGCGGGCACGGTCGGCAGCGCCGTCACGGCCACCCGGCCTGTCGACCACGTGTACTCGACGCGGTTGGGGAGTATCCGCACCGTCGCCTCGACGGGAACCTCGGGCTCGAAACGCACCGAACCGATGGGGCCGCTGCCCCACACCGCGATCCCGGTGACACCCTTGCGGCCGACCTCCGCCTGGATGCGCTCGCTGCTCAGGGGCGTCGAGATCGCGCCGGCGCGGCCCATCAGGGAGGAGCTCGTCTCGATGGTGAGACCGGCTGAGGGCGAACCCAGGCTCGTTGGCTCGATCATGAAGCCGCGAGTATACGTCCGGTGGCCAGACCTACCACCCACGCGCCCCGGACTAGGTAGAGTTGCCGTGCAAGACGTATGCACTCGCTCGCATCGCGCGACAGCTCGCCCGGCACAGCCGCGGTGGGCGTCGCGGACCGGGGCCCGCCCTTCACCCCGGACGAGACGGAGGAAAGATGACAACGATACGCAACCTGTCACGCCGGCTGCTGCTGGCCCTCGTCGCGCTCACGGCGCTGGCCCCGGCCCTCGCCCAGACCGAGCTGCGCATCACCTGGTACGACGACGGCAACGAGGGCGCGGTGATGCGCGACCTGCTCGACCGCTTCGAAGCCGCCAACCCCGACATCAGGGTCGTGCTCGACACCGTCCCTTACGCCGCCGGCATCCTGCAGTCGCTGCCGCTGCAGCTCGCATCCGGCGACGGCCCCGACCTCGCCCGCGTCACCAACCTCGGCGGGCTGTCGCAGTACTACCTCGACATGAGCCCGTACCTGAGCGACACGGCGTACTGGGAGACCAACTTCGGTCCGTTCCTCGACTGGATGCGACCCGCCGGCTCCTCGGCCATCCCCGGCTTCATGACCCAGCTCACGGTGACGGGGCCGTACATCAACGCGACGCTGTTCGAGCAAGCCGGCATCGCGATCCCGACCGAGCAGATGTCGTGGGAGCGCTGGGCAGACGTGACGCGCCAGGTGGCCGCCGCGACCGGCACGCCGTACGCGATGGTCATGGACCGCACCGGCCACCGCCTCGCCGGCCCAGCCATCAGCTACGGCGCCGCCTTCATCGACGATGACGAGAACTTCGTCATCGACGACGCCGGCATGCGCACCATGATGCAGCTGATGATCGACTGGCACGCCGACGGCACCATGAACCCCGACGTGTGGATCGGCAACGCCGGCACCTACGCCGCCGCTAACGAGCCGTTCATCAACGCTCAGGTCGTGCTGCTGATGTCGGGTAGCTGGCAGATCGGCCAGTTCAACAACCTGATCGGTGACGCCTTCGACTGGCAGGCGATCCCCAATCCGTGCGGACCGTTCGCCTGCTCCGGCATGCCGGGCGGCGCGGCGCTGGTCGCCATCGCCGACACCGACCACCCGGCCGAGGTCGCCAGGCTGATGGAGTACTTGGTGCAGGAGGAAGTCCTCGCCGAGTTTTACGCCCGCACCCTGTTCATCCCTGGCCATCTCGGTCTCGCCTCCAGCGGCGTCGACTTCGTGACCGACTCGGCCGCCGCCAAGGACGCGCTCACGACCTTCGCTGCTCAGGTGGCCGAGCTGGCGCCCATCGCCTACTACATGCAGGCGAGCCCGTACAACACTTTCGTCTTCAACTCGATGCGCGACCGGCTCACTCAGGTGTTCGTCGGCGAGCTGACCTTGGATGAGGCGCTCGTGCGCATGCAAGACGACGTCGACGAAGCCATCCGCGAAGCCGGCCAGTAAGCGCCGGTAACGAGGACATCTGATGAGTGGAGGGCCGCCGGAGCTGAGAACCCGGCGGCCCTCCTTGCAGGTCCGGCTCGGCGAGGCGCTGATGGCGGCTTACTCGGCCGTCATGAACATCGTCGGGATCGTGATGGAGCCGCTCCAGCGCCTGATCGGCGTCAGGCGGATGCCCTACCTCTTCTTGCTGCCGAACCTGCTCGTGTTCGGCCTGTTCGTGCTCTTCCCGATGGCGCTGAACGTGTACTTCTCGCTGACGGGCGGCACGAACCTCTACCCGCAGGACAGACCCTTCGTCGGCGCCGCCAACTTCGAGCGGCTGTTCGACTGCCAGGACTTCACCAACCCCAACTCCTGCGCTGAGGACCGCTTCTGGCGCGCTGCGCGCAACACCGGCGTCTTCGTACTGTTCCAGGTCGGCGGGATGGTGGTCATCTCCCTGCTCACCGCCTTGGTCCTGAACCGCAAGCTGGTCGCACGCGGCTTCTTCAGGAGCGTCTACTTCTACCCGGTCCTGCTCTCACCCGTCGTCGTGGCGCTGATCTGGAAGTGGATCTTGCAGCGCGACGGGCTGCTCAACGCCATCCTCATCGGCCTTGGGCAGGAGCCGATCCAGTTCCTGCTGAACGGCACCTGGGCGATGACCTGGGTGATCCTGGTGAGCATCTGGGCACACATGGGCTTCTTCACCCTGATCCTGCTCGCCGGGCTCCAGAGCATCCCCGGCGAGCTCTACGATGCCGCCTCCATCGACGGCGCCTCCGGCGGCCAGACGTTCAGGAGCGTGACCATGCCGCTGCTGATGCCGACGATGATGGTCGTCCTGGTGCTCGCGCTGATCCGGGCAGTGCAGATGTTCGACGAGGTCTACGTCCTAACTGGCGGTGGCCCCGGCACGGCGACGATGCTGATGGTGCAGTACATCTACACGACCGGCTTCGCCAGCCAGATCCAGCGCTTCGGGCTGGCCGCGGCGGCCAGCGTCACGCTCGGCGTCGTGCTGCTCATCGCCACGCTCGTGCAGCTGCGCCTCGGTCGGCGTAGCGAAGGACACTTGGCATGAGCGCGGTGGCTACGTTCCTGACGCGTAAGCGCGGTCGCCGCAAGGCAGACGTCAGCGACGTGCTCTCCTACCTCTATCTAGCCGTCGGCGTGATCGTGATGTTCGGACCGGTGGCGTGGCTGGTCCTCTCCTCTTTCAAGACGCAGGCCGGCCTGCTCGAGTTCCCGCCGAGCCTGCTGCCGCGCTCGCAGGTGACGGTGGCAGTCGACGGTTACGCGCAGCCGCTGCCGCTGTTCGACGTGACCTTCCCCGACGGCACGGTGAGGCGCATGGCTCAAGTGAGGCGCATCGGGATCGAGGGGCAGATGGTCGACCCTCAGGATCCCGGTGAGATCGTGCGCGTGCCGATAACCCAACGCACCGAGGTGCGCGAGCTGCGGCTGGCTTGGTCCAACTACACCGAGCCGCTGCGCAGCTTCAACTTCCTCACCTATCTGAAGAACAGCGTGGTAGTCACCGTCGTCGCGACGCTCCTGACCCTGCTCATCAACAGCATGGCCGCGTTCGCGCTCAGCAAGTACAAGTTCAAGGGCAGCCGCACCATCTTCGTCGTGATCCTCGCCACCCTGATGATCCCCATCAGCGTGATCCTGGTGCCCGTCTACCTCGTCATCACCGAGATCGGCTGGGTCAACAACCTCTGGGGCGTGATCATCCCCGGCGCCGCCACGCCCACCGGCGTGTTCCTGCTGCGGCAGTACATGTTGACGATCCCCGACGACCTGCTCGACGCCGGCCGCATCGACGGCGCCTCGGAGTGGCGCATCTACTGGCAGGTGGTGCTGCCGCTCGCGGCTCCGGCCCTGGCGGTACTCGCCATCTTCTCGGTGATGTGGCGCTGGAACGACTTCCTGTGGCCGCTCATCGTGCTGACTCGCAGCGAGTTCTTCACCCTGCAGGTCGGGCTGAACGCCTTCCAAGGGGAGCTGCAGGTCCAGTGGCACTACGTGCTGGCGATGACGGTGCTGACGCTGCTGCCGATAACGCTGGTGTTCTCGTTCCTGCAGAGGTTCATAACTGCCGGGATCGCGTCGACCGGCGTAAAGGGCTAGGCCGGCAGCGTGTGCCGCGGCTCAGTGCGGCCGCGGGCTTAATCAACCTCCCAGACCCCTCTTAACTCACTTCATACCGATTGTTCTCACACCCTAGGGCGGCATCCTCCGTTCGTAACCCCGGAGCGAGAGGAGGTTCCCCAACCCATACGCCGCTCAGACACACAAGCCGATCGGACGCGTCGAGACCCACGCGTCGCAACATCAGACAAGGGTCTCTGGGAGACAACGATGACCTCAACCGCCAAGAACACCCGTACCCGCATACCAGCGTTCGCGCTCGCCGCGTCGCTGATCTTCGCCACGGCTCTGGCTCAGGACTCGGTGGCTCGCGACGCCTCGGGCGTGAACCTGAGCGCCGACTCGTACCTGGTGGATGCAGCAGGCATGACGCTGTACCTGTACACGCCTGATGCGCAGGGCGTAAGCACCTGTTACGACGACTGCGCCACCGCCTGGCCGCCCTTCATCGTCGACTCCGCGGACGTGCTGCCGACGGCGGGCTCCGGACTCGATGCCTCGCTGTTCGGCACGACCACGCGGGACGACGGCTCCTTGCAGCTCACCTACAACGGTTGGCCCCTCTACTACTTCGCCACCGATATGGAGGCCGGCACCGCCGGTGGTCAGGCGTTGGGCGGCAACTGGTTCACCGTCTCCGCCCTGGGTGACGCGATCGGAGCCGACGAGTAAGGACCGTCATGAGGCCACGGCGCACAGCCGGGCCAGGTTCGAGCGGCGGGCGCCACACGGTACCCGCCGCTCGCCACGAAGGCCCCTAGGTCGAGAGAGGCGGACCGGATGAGCACCTCTAACCTCGCAGCCCGTTTCACATCTGCCGGCAACGTCGAGTATCATCAACTCCGAGCTCTCATGCGAAGCACACGTTCACTTACTCCAGTCTGTGACGACGTGTGGATCACGACGAGCCGGCACTACCAGACGGCGTCGACGATAATCGCGCGCGGTGGTCGAGCGCTGCTCGTCGATCCGGCTTGGGACGTCGACGAGCTCGAAGCCCTGGCCGCCAGCGTCGTCTCGCTGGGCCTCAAGGTCGCTTGCGGCTTCCATACTCACGCTCACTTCGACCACCTGCTCTGGCACCCAGCCCTCGGACTCGACGTGCCGCGCTGGGCCGGAGCCGTCACCTGCGACCTCGCCAAGGACGAGCGCGAGGAGCTCCTCAAGCAGCTCGGGCCGGAGCTGACGGCGGCCATCGGCGACCTGTTCGCCGACGTGAAGCCGTTGGCGACCTCGACGATCCCGCTGCCCTTCGGCGACGGCGCCCCGCACGAGGAGTTGGCTGTAATCGAGCACGACGGGCACGCCGAGGGCCACTGCGCCCTGTGGCTGCCCGAGCGGGGTCTGCTGATCGCGGGCGACATGCTCAGCGACCTCGAGCTACCGCTCGCCTTCAACCAGGGCGGCATCGAGTCGTACCTGGAAGCGCTCGACCGGCTCGAGCACTACGTCGAGCTCGCCGACTATCTGATCACCGGCCACGGCACACCGACCGACAAGCCGCGCCAACGTCTCGACGCCGACCGCCGGCTGCTCAACGCTCTGCTCGATGGCCGTGAGGTCGACGACCGCCGCCGCGCCTCGCCCGGCGGCGAGGAGGCGTACCAGCAGCTCAAGTCGCTGGCAGCGCTGCACCGCGCCTCTACTTGACGGACCCGAACCCAGCCTCCGAACTCACCCCTCGGGCGCTCGAGCGCCGCGTGAAACGCTGGCTGCTGAGCTCCCCTTTCGACTGTTTCATCCAGTGTCCGGCCGGCCTCGAAGACGTACTCTCAGGCGAGCTGCGCGACCTCGACATCGGCATCGTCGAAGGTCGAGAGGTCGGCGGCGTGTCCGCGCGGCTCACAGCCATTGGAATCGCGCGCGCGAACCTCGAGCTGCGCACCGCCACGCGCGTGCTGCTGAGGCTCGACGAGTTCTACGCCGGCTCCAGCGAGGCTCTCTTCGATCACGTGAGGCGCATCCCCTGGGAGGTGCAGCTAGGCACCGCCGGGGTGTACCGGCTCAACCTGAGCTCGCGGCTCTCGAAGCTGCAGGCCGGTGACGGCGTCACGAGGACCATCGCGCTCGGGATCGCCAGGCGGATGGAGGAGCT
Source organism: uncultured bacterium (assembly GCA_964392895.1). Classification (GTDB taxonomy): domain Bacteria; phylum Deinococcota; class Deinococci; order Deinococcales; family Trueperaceae; genus CAYMRL01. Next base: position 298,495 of record CAYMRL010000001.1, on the reverse strand, counting down.
AGGGCTCGCCGCGTCTCATGCGCAGGGCGAGGAGGCGGTCGGTGTCCCCGAGTTCTCGTTCCGCTTCTACAACGACAGGTGCTACGTCAGCCTCAACACCAGCGGCGAGCCGCTGCATCGCCGCGGCGTGAGGCGGCACATCGGAGCGGCTCCGCTGCGCGAGTCGCTAGCCGCCGCGATGGCGCTGTCGGGTTACTCGAGGCAAGCCGTCGTGCTAGACCCGTTCTGCGGCAGCGGGACCGTGCTGATCGAAGCGAGCGACCTGGTACAAGGCCGCTTGCCTGGCCGCGGCCGAGACTTCTACCTGAGGCACGCGCCGTGGTTCAGGTCGGGCATGTGGAACGAAGCGCTGCGGCGCGCGGAGGCTGCGCGGCGAGCTGGCGCGGAGGCTCGCTTCGTCGGCTACGACGTAGATCCCGCCGCCTTGCGAGCAGCCAGGAGCAATACGGCGGCCTCTTCCTCTTCTGACTACGCGACGATCGAGCTGTACCAGGCCGACAGCACGAGCATCGACCTGGTTCGGCTCGTGCCGAACGGCTCTGATGCGCGCGGGCTGCTGCTGAGCAACCTGCCGTACGGTGTGCGCATCGCGGACAGGTCGGGGGCTGCCGAGGTGATCAGCGCGTTCCTGAGCAGGTGCGAGCGCGCTCCCACGCCGTGGGACTTCGTGTTCCTCACGCAGCATCCCGCGCTCTTCCACGAGCGCGAGCGGATCAGCGTGACGGGCGAGACGGCGCTGAACAGCGGCGGTCTGCGGGTTCAGATGATCAGCGGCACGGTGGGCGGCGCTTGAGAGCGGTCAGCGGCGCCTCGCCTCGCGTTCCGCGCCGGGCCAGTTGCCGTCGGTACCGGCCTCAGGTGCGGCGTACTCGTGCTCGCCGTCCGGCCTCCTCGGCACGTCCTCCGCGAGATCCTTGAAGCGTTGCAGGTCGCCGCGGATGCGGCCGTTGACCACGCCGAGCCAAGTCCCGATGTTCTCGATGACGCCGTCAGGCTCGTACTCGATGTTCAGGTTGACCCGCGACGTCGTCTCGTCGACCTTGTCGAAGGTGACCACGCCGTCGTTCTTGGCGCCCGAGGTGCTGACCCACGCGATGCGTTGATCGACTAGCTCCTCTGTTATCCGCGCGTCCCACTCCTTCGTGACGCCACCGATCTCCGCCTTCCAGTGGAGAGCGTCCAAACCCGTCCGGCGGACCTCCTCGACGCCCTCCATGAAACCCGGGAAGCGCTCGAAGTCGCTGAACAGCACGTAAGCCTCGTGCACCGGCACCTTCACCTCGATCGACTCGCTGAAGCTGGCCATGTCGCAGCCTCCTTCCGACTCGTCGAGGCTAGCGGCGCCGAGCATGGGAAAGCTGCGTTGTGGCTGAGGTTCGTGTGCTAATCCTGTGAGGTTCTTGTGAGTCTGGCGTCAGCGGCTCACGACTACTGTTGACGCATGGCAGCCGCCCCCTCGCAAGAGCAGATCCGCATGGGAGACCTCGTCAAGCACACCAGGGGCGGCCCGGTGATGCGAGTCGCTCAGGTGTATGACTCCGTCGCCCTCTGCGTCTGGAGCTCGCAGCACAAGGTCGTCGAACGCGCCCTCAGCACCGTCACCCTCAGCCGGGTCACGCCTGGTCGGCTCGTTCCTGTCTGGGGTTACTGGGGCGGCGCTTCAACTGGACGATCACGGTCCCGGTAAGGACCAGAGCGAACGCGCTCACCTGCTTGAGGCCCAAGGGCTCGCCGAGGAACAGGTAGGCGAGGATCGCTATCTGCACGAGCATGGTGTTGTTGATCAGGCTCGACTCGACCGCTGTCAGGCGCCTCAGCGTCACGTTCCAGAGCGTGAACGCGAAGGCCGTGTTGACCAGCGCGAGCCACGCGACTATCCCCCAACTCTGCAGCGAGAGGGGCGGCAGGCCTTGTGTGGCGGTGCCGGCCGCCAGGAGCAAGACGGCGCCGAAGCCCATGCTCACAGAGGTGACAACGAGCGGGTCCAGCCGACCTCCGCGGTTGACCGACCGCCCGTAGAGCGAGGAGCCGGCGTTCGAGATCAGTCCGACCGCGGCAGCGATCCAACCAGCGACGGTCCCGACGAGTCCGGCCAACGGCAGGAAGTAGAGCAAGGCGCCGGCGGCGACGAGGGCGACACCGAACCACTGCCTGGGCGTCAGCAGTTCCGCGAGTACGAAGGTGCCGAAGAACGCAACTAACAGTGGGGTCAGCGACAGCGTCAAGGTGACCGTCTGAGCCGGCAGCCCCGCCAGAGCCATGAACTGGGCGCCTTGGGTGAGCGCGTACATCACGACGCCCAACCCCAGCAACTTCAACCAAGTGGCCCGAGGTAAGGCTTGCAGCGCCGCACGCTTGCGTTGGTCGGCAAACAGCCACGCCCACAGCACCAGCGCCGCGAGCGCGTACCGCAGCCCCGCGAAGGTCAACGCCGGCAGGTCTTGCAGCCCGTGTTTGATCAGCACCCACGACGTCGACCACAAGAAGGTGACGAAGAGCGCTTGGAGGATGGCGGTCAGGTGGCCTGATCCAGTTCGTTGCGACATGTACTGCCTCCGGGTTCGGTGGCACGCTTGCGCGTGCGCGTACCTACCCCCTCGAGGCTTTTGTCCGATGAGGTGCGGGCCGAGTCCGGGTCCCTTGCTTGTCTCGGCTGCTAGCGCGCAGGTGGCGCGGTCGCGTCAGGGAGTCCGAAGTCGGCATTCCGTGGAGCTTGGACCTGTCCCGGCGTCTGGCCGTGATGCTTGCCGTGATGCACAGTGGCGCCGGCGGAACCCTATCCACCCTTCGGTGCTGCGGCGAGTATAGCTCGCTACCTGTAGGCTTGACCGCGTGAACGAGAGACGCCACAGCTCCGGAGGCGCCCAGTGAGCAAGCCGCTGAACATCGATGTCGTCGCCATCCAGTCGCAGGTCGTCTACGGCTGCGTCGGCAACACCGCCGCCGTGCCGGTCTTGCAGGCCGGGCTGTTGCAGGTCGCGCAGGTACCGAGCATCATCCTCAGCAGCACGCCTGGCTATCCGTCCGTTCACGGCGGCGCCGTGCCGCTCGAGTGGTTCGCAGGCTGGCTCGACGACCTCGTCGCCAACAGGGCGCTCTCGCAGTTGAAGGCGGTGCAGATCGGCTACCTGGGCGAACCCACGCAGACCGGGGTGCTGAGGGAGTGGCTGGAGCGCGTTCTCGCCATACGCCCAGATGTGTTGATCGTCCTCGACCCCGTGCTCGGCGATCACGACACCGGCATCTACACCCACCCAGGGATGGTGACGGGCTGGCAGGAGCTGCTCCCGCTGGCCACCGGCCTGACGCCGAACGCCTTCGAGCTCGGCGTGCTCAGCGGGCTGGGTGTCGACAGCGGCGACGAGGTCGTGGCGGCAGCTCGCAGCCTACTGTGCGGCCGAGTCGAGTGGATCGTCGCCACCAGCGCCGCCCCTAACGAGTGGAGCGACGACGAGATGTCGTCTCTGGTCGTCACGAGCTCAGGCGCGACCCGCATCCGGCATGAGCGCGTCGACTCCGCCGTCAAGGGCACCGGCGACATGTTCACGGCCGGGATGACGCGTGGGCTGCTCGAGGGCAAGTCGCTCGAGGCGGCGGCTGTGGAGGCAGGCGAACGCGTTGCCGCGGCGCTACGCGACAGCGCGGCGGCAGACAGCGAGGAGCTGGTGATGCGGCGGAGTCTACTGTGAGGTTCATGGATCAGCACTCACTTCGGCCGCGGCGCGTCGTCGCGCTGTTTTACGTCGCGCTGGCTTGCGTCGCGCTGTCATTGGTGGTCTCCGCGGCGATCGGCAGCGGCACAGTAGAGCCTCGCGCGCCGTACCTCGACCCTTCCTTGAGCATCGCTGAGCGCGTCGAAGACCTGTTGGCCAGGATGGACCTGTCCGACAAGCTCGGGCAGATGACGCAGGCGGAGCGCAGCGTCATCTCCCCCGCCCAACTCGCCGAGCACAGGGTCGGCTCGGTGTTGTCGGGCGGCGGTTCCACACCCACGCCCAACACGCCAGCGGCGTGGGCCGAGATGTACGACGCCTACCAGACGACCGCCCTCGCCACGCCCCTCGGCATCCCGATCCTCTACGGTGTCGACGCCGTGCACGGCCACAACACCCTGGCGGGCGCCACGGTCTTCCCCCACAACATCGGGCTAGGAGCCACTCGCGACCCCGAGCTGGTCGAACGGATCGGCCGCGCGACTGCGCTGGAGCTCGCCGCCACCGGCCCCACCTGGACCTTCTCGCCGTGCCTATGCGTGGCTCGCGACGACCGCTGGGGCCGCACCTACGAATCGTTCTCGGAAGACCCAGAGCTGGTCTCGGCGATGGCGCGGATCGTCATCGGCTACCAGGGCGAGGTGCTGGGCGCCGAAAGGGCGTCGGTCCTCGCCACCGCCAAGCACTACGTCGGCGACGGCGGCACCGACGGCGGCGTCGATCAGGGCGACATGCGCACCAGCGAGACGGAGCTGAGGGCCATCCACCTACCGCCGTTCGAGGCGGCGATAGAGCTCGGCGTCGGTTCGATCATGGTCTCGTTCAGCAGCTTCAACGGCGAGAAGCTCCACGGTCACCGCTACCTGATAACCGAAGTTCTGAAAGGCGAGCTCGGCTTCACCGGCTTCGTCGTCTCCGACTGGGCGGGCGTCGACCAGCTCGACGGCGCCGAGGGTTTCACGACCAGCGAGGTCGCCACCGCCATCAACGTCGGCATCGACATGGTGATGGTGCCTCACGACTACGCCGGCTTCATCGCACGGCTGCGCGAGGCGGTCGAGAGCGGTCTGGTTCCCATGGAACGCATCGACGACGCGGTCAGGCGCATCCTCACCAAGAAGTTCGAGCTCGGCCTGTTCGAGCGCCCCTACGCCGACCGCGAGCTCGGCGAGCTGATCGGCTCGGCCGAGCACCGCGCGCTGGCGCGCGAGGCGGTGGCAAAGTCGCTCGTCGTGCTCACGAACGACGGCATCCTGCCGCTGCACGATCTGACGCGGCTGCTGGTGGTCGGTCAGAGGGCGGACGATCTCGGCGCTCAGGCCGGTGGTTGGACGCTGCAGTGGCAGGGCGTGTCTGGTGACGTCCCGGGTGGCACGTCCATCTTCCAAGCCATCCGCGACGAGGTCGGAGGCGACGTCGAGGTGGTGAGGTCGCCCTCGGCAGTCAACCTGACGGGCGACTTCGACGCCGCCATCGTGGTCGTCGGCGAGACCGCCTACGCAGAGTTCATGGGCGACCGGCCGGACGGCGTGATGCTGTCGCGCGCAGACCGAGCCGTGCTGGCGCGCGTTCAGGCCCTCGGGGTGCCGACCGTCGTCGTGGTGATCTCCGGCCGACCCATCGACCTGGCCGGCACCAACGAGTGGGCCAACGCCGTCGTTGCCGCCTGGCTGCCTGGCACTGAAGGCGCCGGAGTCAGCGACGTGCTCTTCGGACGCGTTGAACCTAGCGGGAGGTTGCCGATGAGCTGGCCTGTCAGTCCCGAGCAGCAGCCGGTAAACGTCGGTGATGGGCAGGTGCCGCTGTTCGAGTTCGGGCATGGGGTTGGGGGCTGGGAGTGAGCCTGGGGTTCGTCCCGTGTGGGACAGGTTTGTTGGCTGTCTAGGTCGAGGATTGCAGAGGGTCTAGGCCGGGTCTTGCAGACCTTCTAGGCCGAGGATCGCAGACCTTCTAGGCCGAGGATCGCAGGCGTTCTAGGCCGAGGTTTGCAGACAACCATACTCAGTGGCAGCCGCGGCCGGTCGTTGTTCTGCCCGCACACGCATCGTCTCGACGCATGAGGAAGAGCCGTACGAACCAGTCAGAAGAGTAACCTCGTCAACAATCTATTCACGACATGGATGAAAATCATTCACGGCATGAATAGATTGCAGCCGTCGCTTCTGACCTACAGCCGCGCACGGCGGCCGGCACCAAACGTGCTAGCGGCGCCGTGGTGTCGGGTTGTGTGAGGGTGCCAACCAAAAGGCGGCATTGCCTACTCCCGCGCCACCACAGTGTCGTAGAGCCCGTAGTGCGTGAGCCCCTCGTGGCTCTCGATGCCCGTGTACCGCAACGACGCGTCCTCGTAACGGCGGAACGCGAACACTGCCTCGTTCATCTTCTCCGTGTTGAACACCCTGAGCTGCACCAGCAGGTGGAAATCCTTGACCTCCAAGCCCGTCACCGTCCTGAACAAGCCAGGCTCGAGCTTGGTGATCGCGTCTTGCAGGGTGTTCTCGCGGAAGTCGGTCAGGTACATGAACGCCGGGATGCGCGTGGCGAACTTGATCAGCTTCTCCTGCACCTGCTTGCGTTTCGACTTGAACTCCTTCTCTTCGGCGGTCAGGTCGCGCTTCTCTCCCGGGGTAAGGTCCTCTCCCTTGGCCTTGTTCTTGAGATCTTTGACCGTCTCGCTCTTGTTGATGATCGTCTCGATGACGTTGTCGCCGAGGGCTCGCCAGCCTTCGATGCGCTCGACGGCGGCCATCGCGTCCGGATTGTCCATGATGCGGCGCAGTGTGTCGTTATCGACGTTGACCAGAAGCGCGCTCTCCCACTTGCGGGCAAGGAGCGTGGCGGAGGTGCCGGCCATGGCGATGTCGAGGATGCCGCCAGCGTCGATCTGCGTCATGTTGGCGCCGTCGTAAGCCAGCACGGGTAGGAAGGACACGAGGTCCTTCACGGCGTTCTCCGGGTTCGGCTCGTTGGGCGAGAGTCCGATGCCGTACTCGGAGAGCTGACGCAGCGCGCGCGTGGGAGCGAAGTCGAAGACGAAGCAGGAGCCTTTGAGGATCTCCTCCTGGTTCGGATCGTCACCGTTCGGGTTCTTGATCGACCACGGCGACTGAACGCGGAACGCCGCCTGAAAGTAGCTCTCTGGCGACTTGAGGTTGCGCAGCATCAGGATCGACGACCACTGCGGCACCGTCACGCCCGTGGTGAGCTTGCCGCACGACAGCGTGATGGTCTTGCTGTCGAAGCCGCCGCCGATCGCCTTGCGTACCGGAGGTAGCGCGTCGAGGCCGATGCCGGCTGATGTACCTGCCGCCACGACCACGTTGTAATCGTGCCAGAACGCGTTGTGCCTCTCGCTCAGCAGGTTGGCCATGGCGTGGCAAGACGCCACGTTGGGCAAGAACCAGAACGAGTGCTGCAGCCACGGCAGCAGCCGCACGTCCGAGTACGGGAACGGCGGACGCGTGCCGGTCTTGAGGAACTCGCTCGCCTTCGGCATGTAAGCGCCGCGGATGATGTCGAGCCACTTCTGAACGTCGTCCTTGTGCTTGAACTGCGCGTCCTTACCGGAGCCGGTGGCAGCGAAGAACTCGTTGAGGTCGAACTCGTCGAACTCCCCGCCGCTGGCGATGGCGAGGAGTTCGTCCGGCATCTGGTAGGTGAGCAGGTTCATCTGGGGCAACGCAGCGTACGGGTTCCACCGTTCGGGAAACTTCTCGGCGAAATCCCGCTTGGCGCGCTGTTCATCTGTGTAGGTCCAGTTGAAGATCTGTTCCTCGATGAACTCGCCCGTCGCCAACGCTCTGAACGGGGTGCCAGAAAGGTAGAGGTACGCCTTCGTCTTGATGGGGAGGAACTCGGCCTCCTTCTGCGACAACACATTGAGGTCCTCGTTCACATCCTCCAGCCCGGTTCCATACTCGAGCTTGGCTTCTTTCCTGGCTACGACGTCGTCCTCGCCCTCGAACAACTCCTTGGCGGTCTCGCGCCAAGCACCAAAGTGGTACTCGTCGAACACCACGAGGTCCCAGTTCTCCTTGTGAAGCCACTCGTTCTTAGGTTTGATGTTACCGGCATCATCGGTGCCGAGCAGATCCTGGAACGAACCGAAGTAGACCAGTGGCTGTTTGCGCGAGACCTGAGTCGGGTTCGTGCCTGAGTTGCGCGAGAGGTATTGCCAGCCATCGAAGTCGACGTGGCCCTCTAGATCGGTCTGCCACGCGTCCTCGACGGCCGGTTTGAACGTCACCACCAGCACCCGTTTGGCGCCTAGCCGCTTGGCTAGCTGGTAAGCCGTGAACGTTTTGCCGAAGCGCATCTTGGCGTTCCACAAGAACCTCGGCACCGAGTGCATGTCCTCGGCCCAGAGTGAGTGGAAGTAGGCATGCGTCTTGTCGACGGCTGACTTCTGCTCGGCGCGCATCGCGAAGGTTTCGTGGCGGGTGCCGGTGAGGCGCTTGCCGCTGCGGATCTCGGCGAGAACTGTCTTCACGTCGGCTGACGCACAACGAACCCACTCGAGCTCTGTGTTCTCGAAGCCCTTGCTGACCAGTGCCGCACGCACATCGCGGTCGGTGAAGAACGTACCGTCGTCGCGCTCGGCGGGCTCGTCGATCTCGATGCAGTAGTTCTTTATCGCAGCTGTCTTGAGCTGCTCTGACACACGTCGCTTCACATCGCGCGTCGTCTGACCGACCTTGAGGAGACCCCTGTGTGCTTCGTCGGCGATCGAGTAGGCATAGATACGTGGGCGCGCCTCGGGTTTTAGGGCGAGGACGTCGGCGATCGGCGGGTTAGTCATCGTCCTCAACGTCTGACCCAGGGTCGTAGGCGTCACCGCTGGCGGCCTCCATTGGGCGGACGATCTTGTCGATGAAGGCGATCTCGTCTTTGGTGAGACCGTACTTTGCGTTCAGTTCCTCATCGGTCCACGCCCGTCTCCAATCCTGAGTCGGTACGAACGTGTAGACCTTACGAGTGGTGTTCTGAGAGGCCTTGTGGAGTTGGATCAGGAAGCGCGTCATGCGGCAAAAGACGTAAGACCGTGCGTTCGCCGCCTCTGTTTCAGATGCGAACGGCCCAATCGCCAGGTACGTCTCAGTAGAAACGGTCCCCGGGGCACCAATGAACGGAGTGCTAATCACCTTGTGTGGATATGTGTCCTTATTACCAGTACCTGGCGCGGCGAAGCCCACGAATAGCTTCCACTGATCCACAAGGTCAAGACCGCTCGACACGGCGCTTCGAGCCAAGTAGCCTGTGCCGCCCCGTTGATAGACCATCAAGTCGCCCGGCTCGGATTCCGCCTTACCTCTAAACGTAGATGGCAAGCCGAACGGCATCCGCGTGCTCACAAGCCGATCGAAACGCCTTGACTCTGGAAGCGCCACCGAGTCACCGCTGCCTTCTACCCCAGCTACTTTCTTCAGTACCGAGAGCCCCTCATTGAACCGAACGAATACGTCCGCACCGGCCTCAAGTAGTGGACGCGTCATTGAAGACGCTGGCCAGTCTCGATACCTCGTAGTTACTTGGCAAGGCCCGGGGCCGTCCCGATTCCAAAGGAAGTAGCACACACCGCCTTTGAGGCCAATGGTTGGGAAGACATCTGATGCTCCAAGGTAGTCGTCAATGGATCGTAGACGGTTGTCGGAGAGCATCGAGTCTCTGAACTCGTCGAGCCCTTTCCCACCTGTGAACCAGCGTGACGGGACAACCATGCTTAAGAATCGGGGCTCGAGCTCCTTCGCCCTTTCTATGAATCGCTGATAGATCGGTACCGCTGAAGTGCCCGCCCCCCCCCGTCACTGAGCTGATACGGCGGATTCCCAACGATCACATCGAACTGCATGTCGCCTCCGAACATCTCGGCAACCCGAGTCTTGATGTCGCCCGTGTGGATGAAGGCGTACGCGTGCGTCTCCAGTCCTTCACCGCGGTCGAGTGTCCCCTGACTCGCGCCGCAGAAGCGGCACTTTCCGTTCGACCAAACATGCTCCGTGCGCTCAAACCAGATGTTCCCGTCATCGCTGGCGAATGTTTTTCCGATCGAGTGCTCGCCCTGTGCGTGCTTCGAGCAGTAGATGCTCCGCCTAGCCAGCAGGCTGGTCAGCTGGGTGATGCCGATGCCGAACACCTGTTTTGTCAGTACGTGATCTACGCGCTCCTGGAGGTTCGGGATCTCATCCGCGAGCCCCTTCGTCAGGCGGCTAGTGATCTCACGCAGGAACACACCCGACTTGGTGCAGGGGTCGAGGAACCTCACAGACTTATCCGCCCAGATGTTGGCGCCGCCATTGTCGGCCGCCCAGGCTTCAGCCAGCATGTCGAGCATCTGACCCGCGAGCTCGGGCGGCGTGAACACCTCGTCGTTCGAGAGGTTCGCGATGCACGTCAGCACGTCCGGGTTGCGGCCGCGCAGGGAGAAGCCGGCTTTGTTGGTCACTATTGCTCACCCCAGGTAGGGAAGCGCCGGACTCTCATGATTCCGCATTCTGACGGTCATGCTCTGCCAGCATGGTTCGCACGACCTCTTCCAAAGCCGGCAGCCGCACTTCAATCACTTCGACTACCGCTACAGGATCGATTTCGCCGAGGTAGTTGTGAACCAGGATGTTGCGGAAGCCTCGAATCTGTTGCCACGGGATCTCCGGGTAAACCGCCTTAAGCGTATCCGGCAACGATTGGGTGGCTTCGGAAAGCGTTTGTAGGTTGCGCAAGGCGGCGTCGTATAGCACGTCGTCCCTAGAGACATCCCCGCGTAGTTGGATACGCCGGATTTTTGCTATGGCGTCCAAGATGTGGAGTGCATAAGGCTGCCAAGGCTTGCTCACAGATCAACGGCCTCCGCAAGCACGTGTGGACGGATATGACGGTTCAGTTCGTGCTCTGGCACGACTTCCACCGGCCGCCGGCACAAAGATGCAAGCTCTTCAGTCAGGGGTAACCGCTGAGCAAACAAGTCATAGCCGCGAGGGAGATCTACAAGGAAATCAATGTCACTGTCAGGAGACTCCTCGCCACGTGCTACTGAACCGAACACACGAATCCGGCGCGCACCGAACCGTTGGCCCAATGCGACAATCTCCGCTCTATGCTCGCGCAGAGTATCCAGAAGCATGAACTGATTCTAGTGCGCTACCCGTTTCGAGCTGAGGGCTACGGCACACGCCAGCTGGGCTCGCGTCTCGTTGAATGTTCTTGGACACTTGTGCAATAGGCCCTTGCACTAATCGCCTGTCACTAACGCAGCCAACTCACCTACACTCATCGGCGCCCACGTCCTCACCGGCGCGAAGACCTCATGCTTGCCGAGTTGCGCGAACAGAGTCCCTTCGGCACTCACCGACGCGGCCTGCGTCAGCGCATCGAAGCGGAAGTCGCGCCGCTGGAACCTGCCCTTGCCGAGGTAGCCCCACTCCGCGAAGGTGATGGCTTGATCATCATGAGTCCGCATCGTCAGCGCGTCCCCATGAACCACGTTCTGCGAGAGGGCGTACGAAGCGACGCGGTAGGCATCGTCAGACTCGTCGAGTCTTAGGTAGTCGGCGAAGATCTCGAGAAGGTTCGCTCGGCACTCGGCTACGTTGTCGGCTAGCAGCTCGATGCCGTAGGTGCACATCAGACCAAGCAACGCGTAATGCGTGCGTTCGAAGTCGGACTTGCCATACTTGGCCTCGACCGCCGCGAGCTTACGCTGCAACACCTTGACGAGAAAGTTTCCGCTGCCGCAAGCAGGTTCGAGGAAACGGGAGTCGATCCGCTCGGTCTCGTCCTTGACGAGGTCCAACATCGTCTCGACCAACCAAGCGGGTGTGAACACCTCCCCGTGGTCGGCTACGCGCTGCTTGGATCTGACAAGACTCACTTGTGTACCCACCTTCGAGCATTCCCACTCGATACGCCTTCACGCGGCTTCGCCCAATACGCGAAGAACGCGGTCTCCGTAGAAACCGCGTCCTAAACGTGGTGCGCCCGAGAAGATTCGAACTCCTGGCCTTCTGATCCGTAGTCAGACGCTCTATCCAGCTGAGCTACGGGCGCGTAGTCGCGGGCAACGAGCCGCGAGGGAAGCCCTCGCTGCCCGGCCGGTAAGGATAGCACACGCCCGCGCCGCTCTTGCAAGCGCCGGCAGAGCGTCAGTGGTCTGGCGGCGTGGCGGACGGGGCCAACATGTCACCGTAGCTGTCGTGCCTGCGCCACCAGACGTACGGCGCGCCTTGCGGCCAGCCTGGCGGGCTGTCCTGCCAGGTCTCCTGCCGCCCGTACGGCAGCAGGTCTATGAGGCTGAACGCGGCGCCTAGCGCCTCGACGCCTCGATCGAACGTCTGATAGGTGTGATAGACCTTCTCGCCGTCGCGTAGGAAGACGCTCAGCGTGTGATGCTCGCTGTCTCCCACGGTCGCGCGGAAGTCGTGGTTGAACTCGCTCCCGTGCGAGGAGAACCACGGCAGGTCCCAATCAATCCTGTCGCGATAGGCGAGCAGCTTCTTCAGCGGCGCTCGGGACACCAAGGCGATGGAGGCGTCGCGCGCGTGCAGGTGCGCGGGGTGAGCCAAGCCGTCGACGACCCATGAGCAGCCGTCGCATCCCTCGTCCCAGTCGGGGTGGAACATGAAGTGGTAGAGGATGAGCTGGGACCGACCTTCGAACATGTCGAGCAGCGTCACCCGGCCAGCCGGGCCGTCGAACTCGTACCGCTTCTCGACCGCCACCATCGGTAGGCGGCGGCGTTGGGCCGCCAACGCGTCCAGGCGCCGCGTGAGCGCCTTCTCCTCGACCACGAGCTCGTCGCTGGCCCGCTGCCACTCGTCGCGGGAGACGATCCTAGGAAGGGGTCTGCCACTAGCTGAGGATTTAGGTTCGCTCATCTCGAGACCTCCAAGGGCGTTCCGGCGAGACGATGGAACCTGAGGGTAGACGCGCGCGCGCAGATGGTCAAGGCGGAGGTCGGGTGATGCGAGAGGCGCGGATCAAGGCGCGCTCAGCCTCGCAGCCGACCGCACTCATCGCTACTCACGACGACGCTGTTAGCCTGCGGACATGCCTTCCGCAACGCCACCAAACCCCGCGGCTTGGCGCCGCGTTCAGCTCCAGCGCACACTGACGCTCCTGAGCCTGGCTTTCGCCTTCATCACGCCGGCAGCGGCGCAAGGCGTCGATTTCATGTACCTCGCTCAGCAGTACGGCGACAACGTGTTCAACACGCTGCACACCGAGATCATGAACAGCACCATCCCGATCTCGGGAAGCCAGACTGGGCAGGCGCCGCGCGAGACCGCGTGGCCCGAGCACATCTCCGAGGCGACACTTCGTGACCACGTGTTCTCCATCGACGAGCTCACAGCGATGCGCTACGCGGACCACGACCGCATGCGAGCTCTGCTGGACGGAAGAACGATCACGGTGCAAGGCGTAGTGGAGCGCGCTCCCAGGGCGGACACCTCGTTCCGGCTCGTGAACCCCTCGGACGGCGGCTACAACGTGTGGGCGTACTGGCGCACGCCGGCGTCCTCCCTTCCGGAGCACGGGAGCGTCGTGACGCTGCAGGGCGTCGTGGAGATGGAGAGACGTACCTACCTGACGATACGAGGCGGCACGCTCGTCGACAGGTCGTTGCTCTCCCCCAATCCATCCGCCACCATCACGCCTGCCGCCCCCGACTACGCGGCGCTGACCTTCACCAAATCGCCCGAGGTGAGCGCAGCACTCGCCGAGTCGCTGGGAGACGTGCTCGTCGGCTCGCTGGCCGAGGGCGTCACGCGCGAGGACATGGTCGAGGTGATCCGCGGTGGCCAGCTCCAGCACACGTTCGCTGCGCTGCTGGAACCGTTCGGTTTCACCGACACCGACCTGGCTGACGTCATGGCCAGCCACCTGGTCATGAGTTGGCAGATCGCCAACGATCATCCGGAGGACGGACCGCGCGAGGGCGTGATCAATGTGCGCAACGAGGTGCGCGAGGCGCTGGCCAACGCCGGTTGGGTCAGCGGCCTCACCGACGCGGAGAAACACGCCTTCTCCGAGACGATGGTGGTCGGAACGATGCTGATCGTGGCGCGCTACATCCACGGCATGGAGACGGCGGACCGTTCGATCATGACCGCGGCCGGTGAGGACGCGCGCGCGCTCGTCCTCGGTTACGGCGGCCCCGACCTGACCCGGTTCGACCTGACCGAGCGAGGCTTCTCACCTCGTTGATGGCGGTACGCTACCGGGGTGACCGTCAGAGACGCCATAGAGAGCGACCTGCCAGGCCTCGCTGAGATCTATCGGCATCACGTGCTGTTCAGCCGCGCCTCCTTCGAGGAGGTGCCGCCTGACGTCACCGAGTTGGCGCGGAGGAGGCAGGCGGTGCTCGACCTCGGACTGCCGTACCTCGTCGCCGACCTCGGTGACAGGCTCGGCGGCTTCGCCTACGCGGGACCGTTCAGGCCGCGCTCGGCGTACCGCTTCACCGTCGAGGACTCCGTCTACGTCGCCGAGGGCATGTCGGGGCGCGGCATCGGCAGCGCGCTGCTGGCTGAGGTCATCGCCCGTTGCGAGGCGGGAGCGTGGCGGCAGATGGTCGCGGTGATCGGCGACGGCGCCGAGCAGTCGATCGCGCTCCACGCCAAGCACGGGTTCGTGCAGGCGGCGCGCCTGGTGGACGTCGGGTACAAGCTGGGCGCATGGGCCGACGTCGTGATCATGCAGAGAGCCCTGGGGCCGGGTGGCTCGACGCTGCCCGAGGCGAAGCAGTCATGAAGGAGATCCGATGGCGGTGAGGGTCGTACGTCCGGAGAGCGCGCACCGCGCCGAGTGGGAACGGCTTTACGCTGGGTACGCGGAGTTCTACAATGTCGCGCAGACGCCCGAGATGCGAGCCACAGTCTGGTCCTGGATCACCGACCCGTCTCATGAGGTCGAGTGCCTCTTGGCGGTCGATGAAGCCGGCAAGCCCATCGGCCTCGCTCACTTCAGAGCGTTCGCCAGGCCGTTGGCCGCCAGCACCGGCGGCTACCTCGACGACCTGTTCGTCGAGCCTGCGCAGCGCGGCGGCGGCGCGGCGCGCGCGCTGATCGGAGCGGTGGCGGAGATCGGTCGCGAGCGCGGCTGGAGCGTGGTGCGGTGGCTGACGGCCGACGACAACTACCGCGCCAGGACGCTCTACGACAAGGTCGCCAAGCGGACCCACTGGATCACTTACGACCTGACGCCCCACTAGCCGGCGACCCCATACCTGACGGCGCCGGCCGCAACCGGAGGTTCAACATGTCCGTCCCAGCCGAACTGGCACTGCTGTTCGAGTCGTTCGATCGCAACGCGCGCGTGACACGCGCGATCCTTGACACCTTGACCATGGAGGACCTCGCCTACGGCAACGAGCAGGGCGGGTTCAACATCGGGCAGCACCTCGCCGACATCGTCGAGTTCCGGCCAGGCTGGCTGAACCGCGTCTCGCCCGCGCACGCCGAGGGCATCCCCAACGTGATCGACGGGGCGTCGCCAACCTGGCTCGGCATCGGCAGCATCGCCGAGCTGCAGGCGGCGTTCGACGCGGGCGACACTGCGCTCAAGGCAGCCGTCCTAGGCGCCGTGCGGGAGGGTCGCAGCTTCGAGGCCGCGTACCGATCGCACCCGGCGCACTTCATGCAGCACTGCATCGTGCACGACTCGCATCACCGCGGCCAGATCCTCGCCCTGCTGCGTCAGGCCGGCCGACCGGCCGAGCTGAGGGAGCAGCTCGAGGACGAGACCTGGCCCGTCTGGCGCGAGTGAACTACCTGCACAACCCGTCGCCGCTCCACAGCCAACCGCTCGAAGAGGGGGACGTGGCGATGCTCGCGCCCGCCGCCACCGACAGGGTGGCACGGATCTTGCGGCTGCGAGAGGGCGACACTCCAACGCCGCTTCACGCGTTGCCCGGGCTCGCGGCCAAGCTGGGGCTGGGCGCGCTGCACGTCAAGGACGAAGGCTTTCGCCTGGGACTCGGTAGCTTCAAGGCGCTCGGCGGCGCCTACGCGCTGATGATCCTCGTCCTCGAGGAGGCCGCTAGGGTCCTCGGCCGCGCCGTGGCCGACGAGGAGCTACTGTCACCACAGGTGCGCGAGGCGGCGTCACAGCTGACGTTCGCGTGCGCCACCGACGGCAACCACGGCAAGTCGGTGGCGCAGGGCGCGCGACTGACCGGCGCGCGCGCCGTCATCTTCGTCCACGCCGGCGTGAGCCAGGAGCGCGCCGACGCGATAGCCGGTTTCGGGGCCGAGGTCAGGCGCGTCGACGGTGGCTACGACGACTCGGTCAGGGAAGCCGCCAAGGTCGCCGCGGAGAGCGGCTGGACCGTCATCTCCGACACCTCGTGGCCTGGCTACGAGCGCATCCCCGGCCTCGTCTCACAGGGGTGCACGCTGCTGGTGCGCGAGGCGCTCGCGCAGCTCCCGGAGTCACCGACTCACGTCTTCCTGCAAGCTGGCGTCGGTGGCTTCGCGGCCGGCGTGGCGGGGCACCTGGCGCTGGTGTTGGGCGAGCGGCGGCCGCACGTGACGGTCGTCGAGCCGGAGCGTGCTGCTTGCGTGTACGCCAGCGCCGAGGCGGGCCGGCCGGTGAGCGTCGACTCCTCGCAGCCAACCATCATGGCGATGCTCGAGTGCCACGAGCCGTCGCCGATCGCCCTGCGCGTGCTGGACCGCGTCGCCGATGGGTTCATGACTGTCGGCGAGGAGGACGCTCCGACAGCGATGCGCCTCCTGGCCGAGCCGGTACCCGGCGACCCGCCGGTAGTGGCCGGCGAGAGCGGCTGTGTCGGGCTGGCGGGGCTCCTGCGCGTCGTCGACCAGGCGCCGCTAGCGGAACGCCTCGGCCTCGGGCGCGCCGCGCGGGTGCTCGTCGTCAACACCGAGGGCGCGACCGACCCGGCTCTCTACCGCCAGATCGTGGGGCGCACGCCTGGCGAAGTACTGAGCCGAATGCCCTCCTAACGATCCTCGTCGAGCTTGATGAGCACGACGCCTGCGAGGATCGCCAGACCGCCGACTAGCTGTACCGGCGCCGGCATCTCGCCGAGCAGCAGCCACGCCCACAGCACCGCGAACACGACCTCGCTGAGGCCGACGAACGACGCGAGCTTCGAGCCGAGGCGCCGGTTCGCCGTGATGCCTGCGGCGTAAGCGAGAGCCGTCGCGACCAGCGCCAGGGCCAACACCAGCAGCCACCACGGCAGCACCACTCCGGCCAGGCTGGCGTCGACTGGGTGCCACTCGACGGGAACTATCCCGACGGCCCCTGCAACCAGCAAGGCGATGGCGCCGACGACCAAGCCGCCGCTGGCCAGCGCGATGGGCGGTAGGGCTTCTTGCGAGGGTACCGTTTCGGAGTCGTCGGCCGAGATGAGGAAGTAGGCAGCCAACCCAGCGGCCGCGGAGAGCGCCCAGATCACGCCGACCGCGTCGACCTGCACGACGCCGAACACATCCAGCACGAACATCAGCCCGACGACGGCGACGGCGGCCCCCACGACGGTGAGGGGCCGAGGCCGTTGCCCGCGCCGCACCCACAGCCATAGGACGACGAGCACGACGCCGCAGTACTCGAGGAGCAGCGCGATGGCGACGGGGAGCCTATCGACCGCCATGAAGAACGCGAGCTGGCAACCCGCCACCGCCAACAGTCCGAACATCACGATCCGGCTCCAGTGCAGTCGCAGGCTCGCCCAGCGCCCGCGCATGGCGAGCAGGCCCGGGATCAGGAGCAAGGCGGCGCCACAGACGACGCGCCAGGTCACCGCAGCGGCTGGTGTCCAGCCGGCGACCAGAAGCCCCTTGGCGAACGAGCCGGAGGTGCCGAAAGCAGCCGTCGAGGCCAAGGCGAGGATGAGGCCTGAGAGGAGTCGCGGGGTCACGAGCTACAATTCAACACCCATTCGAGCCCCGCGCGTGCGCCTGCGGCAGTGGTGTCGCCTCGCGCTGCGGCTGAGACGGCCGCTCGCAGCGCCGCGCGCCATGCACCTAGCATCACCCCCGCTGCCTGCTCAGGAGCCGGTGCGAACAGCTCGGCCAGCGCCTCCGCCAACGTGTTCTCCTCCAGCCCGGTGGGTTCGTCGCTGAGGATCCTCACCGCCCTGAGCTTGATGGCCGCGTCGAAGCCGACGAGCATCGCGGCGTTGGCACCCGCGCGGCCCGCGCGCGCCCGGCCCGAGCCGACAGTCTCGTAGGCGGCCTCGAAAGCACCCTCCATGCGGTCGCGGATGCGGCGCTCCATCTCGCGCCGGATCACCTGGAACAGCCCCAGCTTCGACTCGAAGTGGTGGTAGAGCGAGCCCGTCGTCACCCCCGCGGTGGTGGCGATGTCGATGACGCCGGCGGCGTCGAAGCCGTCGCGCTCGAAGATCGCCATACCTGCGGTCAGGATGCGCGCCCTGGCGCTGCCTGGCACGGGAACCCAGTCCTGCACTGTCCAATCATAACCCGTTGACATGAAACCGTAAACTGTTTATGGTATGCAGACCCCAAGGCGCTCACGCGCGATCGGAGTTTGGCGATGCGGCTGATCTTCAACTACCTACCCGTCAAGGACATCAAGGCGGCTCTCGCCCTCTACCGCGACACCTTCGGCTTCGAGGAGGCGTGGCGCGAGGGCGACAACACCTGCGGCCTGGTGCTACCCGGCACCGAGGTCCAACTGATGATCGACGCGGACACGCCACCCAACGACAAGGCCGGACCCTTCTTCCAGGTGGACGACGTCGACGAGTTCTACGCCGCCAACCGGGGCAAGCTCTCGTTCAACGCCGCGCCGAAGGACATCCCGCCGGGCCGCTACGTCTCCTTCGACGACCCGTGGGGCAACCGCGTTCACCTGCTCGACCTGAGATACAGCGGCGAGCAGTAGGGGCGGCTTGCATCATATAAGCCATTGCTAATATGATACCTGGCATCGGCGGACGGCAGTCACCGTCCGCCTGCCAAGGAGGAGAGCATGGCTTTCAGGTTCGAGGAGCACCTTGCGCGCATGGACCGGCGCTACTTCGGCAGCACCCGCGACGGTATGGAGACGGTGGTCGTCGCGGCGGGGCGCACGTACGCCACCACGGCACTCGATCTGTGGGACGCTGTGACGACGCCCGAGCGGCTGGCGCGCTGGTTCCTGCCGATCTCGGGCGAGCTGAGGCTCGGTGGCCGCTACCAGCTCGAGGGCAACGCCGGCGGCACCATCGAAGAGTGCGCCAAGCCGGAGCTGATCAAGACCACTTGGGAGTTCGGCGGCGGGGTGAGCTGGCTGACGGTGCGATTCGTGCCCCAGGCAGACGGCACCAGGCTCGAACTCGAGCACGAGGGACCGATCGTTCCCGGCTTCTCCGATGTCTTCGGCCCAGGAGCTCTGGGTGTCGGTTGGGACGGCGGCTTCTTCGGCCTCGCCATCCACCTGTCGGACCCGAGCGCCGACAAGCCCGTCGAGTCCGACGCGGCGTGGCCGATGTCGCCGGAGGGCAAGGCCTTCTACGGCGCGGCGGCCAAGGCGTGGGGGGAGGCCGAGATCGCGTACGGCACGCCGGCGGAGGTCGCTCTGGCGCGTGCGGAAGCCACGCGCGGCTTCTACACCGGCGAAGGCCCCGGCATGTCCGGCCACGAGGGCGGCGCCTGAGCGAGATGCACCCGTTCGCGGTCCTCGGCGACCCTGTTCGTCGCCGCCTGGTCGAGACGCTCGTCACCGGCGAGCGCTCGGCGGGTGAGTTGGTGGAGCTGATCGGCGGCGAGTTCGGCATCTCGCAGTCGGCGATCTCGCAGCAGCTCCAGGTGCTCAGGGAGAGCGGCTTCGCCAGCGTCCGCGCCCAGGGCAAGCGCCGCATCTACACCATCGACCCCGAGCCGCTTCGCACCGTGAGCGCTTGGATCGCCTACTACAGCTCGTTCTGGAGCGGCGCGCTCGACGATCTCGCGACCGAGGTCGAGGTCGGTAAGGCCGAGCGCGCGCAGTCCGGTAAGCCCGCGAACTAAGCTAGCGAGGGTGGCTGCGCTCGCCGATCCGCTCTTCGATTCACTGGTGGTGGGCTCCGGGTCGGAGAAGCTCATCGCCATCCACGGCTGGATGGCTGGGAGCAGTCTCTTCGCCCCTCTGCACGAGCACCTCGACGCTGCCAGCTGGAGTGTCGGCTTCATGGACTGCCGCGGCTACGGGGCGCGCAAGGCGGTTCCAGGCGCGCTGAGCGCCGAGGAGATCGCGGCGGACGCCCTACGGCTCGCCGACCATCTGGGCTGGGACACCTTCCACGTGCTCGGACACTCGATGGCGGGGATGGCCGCGCAACGCCTGATGGTCGATGCCGAAGGCAGGCTGCGCTCGGCCTTGCTGCTCTCACCGGTTGCCGCTGGTGGAGCACGCATCGATGACGCGCGCCGCGAGTTGCTCATCTCAGCCACTGTCGATCCCGAAGTCAGGCTCAGACTCATCGACGCCAACACAGGCTCAGTAAGAGAGCGGGCGTGGCTCGAGCATCTCAGGGACTTGAGCGTGGCGGATACGGTTCAAGGTGCCATGTTGGCGTACCTGGCATCGTGGACGGGAGCCGGCTTCGCCGAGGAGCTGCGCGGGAGCCGCTGCCGGGCGACGGTCGTCATAGGAGAGCTCGACCCTGGAACGCCGTTGGAGGCCGTGCGCAAGACGTTCGGCGGCCTGCTCGTCAACGTCAGGTACGAGGTGCTCGAGGGGGTCGGGCACTACGCGATGCGCGAGGACCCGCGAGCGTTGTCACAGGTGCTCGATCGACACCTTCGCCAGTCGCAGGACGTGTAGCTGCTCAGACCTGATGTGAGATACGGCTGCTCAACCGTCAGTCGGGACGATCCGGGGCGGCGATCGACTTCCTGGCGCAGCAGGACCTGAGCGACCAAGACCAGCTACCAGGCGTACCCACCGGGCGCCTCTCCAGGCCCAGGAAACACCTCGTCCAGCCTCTCCAGCACCTCGTCGTCCAGCGCCACGTCGACGGCCAGCACCGCGGTCTCCAGCTGCTCGATGGTTCGCGGCCCGATGATCGGCGCCGTCACCCCCGGCTGGTGCAGCAGCCAAGCGAGCGCCACGGTGGCCGGTGCTTCACCGAGGTCGCGGCACACGCTCTCGTAGCGTTCTAGCTTCTCGCGGTGCTCACCCAGCGCTTTGAGCCAGTCGTCGTCCCGGCGCACGCCCTCCTTGGCCAGCGCCCCGCTCAGCAGCCCGCCTCCCAACGGGCTCCACGGGATGAAGCCGAGACCGTAGTGACGTGCCGCCGGCAGCACCTCGGCTTCGACGCTGCGGGTCAGCAGGTTGTAGACGCTCTGCTCGCTCACCAGCCCGAGCAGGCCCCGGCGCGACGCCTCCTGGCACGCCGTGGCTATGTCCCAACCCGCGAAGTTGCTGGAGCCGACGTAGTCGATCACGCCCTGACTCCGCAGGGCGTCGAAGGCCTGCCACAGCTCGTCCCACGGACAAGCGCGGTCGATGTGGTGCATCTGGTAGAGCTCGATGTGGTCGGTCCGCAAGCGCCGGAGGCTGGCGTGACAGTGCTTGCGGACCTTGTAGCCTGACAGGCCGGGTCCGTCACTGTTCGGCTCCGGCCGGTTGGCGTGCCGCTTGATCGGGTTGTAGACCTTGGTCGCCAACACGACAGCCTCGCGCCTGCCCTCGCCCAACGCGAACCAGTTACCGATGATCTCCTCGGTGCGGCCAGGCTCGATGGTCCAGCCGTAGACATCGGCGGTGTCGAATAAGTTGATACCGAGCTCCAGCGCCCGGTCCATGATCGCGAACGCCTCGGCTTCGCTGGTGTGCCAGCCGAAGTTCATCGTGCCGAGGCACAACTCGCTCACAACCAGCCCGTGACGACCCAGTCGCTTGCTCTTCACGCTCACGCCTGCCTCCTCGGGAGAGCGCCTTGACGCCGCGCCGCGGCGTGCTGCTATACTCCCCGCAGCATCTGAACAAATGTGAGGAGCAAATGTCCAGCGACGCTTCGCCGCAACATATGCGTTTCCTTCACACGGTCGCGAGCCTCTATCACCTGGAGGGCAAGACCCAAGTGGAGATCGCCGAACTGCTGTCGGTGTCACGCTCCAAGGTGCTGCGGGCGCTGCAGGAGGCGCGCGCTCAAGGCATCGTCCAGATCACGGTGGTCGACCCGTCCGAGACCAACACCTCGCTGGCTGCCGAGCTAGAGGCCCGCCTCGGACTGCACAAGGCCATCGTCGTCGCCGGTCATCCCAGTGACCCCGCGTTCACGCGCGAGCGTGTCGGGCACGCCGCCGCCACCTACCTGAACGAGACTTTGCCCTCCGACGCCACCATCGGCCTCGGCTGGGGTCGGACTCTCTACAGTGTCACACAAGCCCTGGAGGCCAACCGCTCCCGCAACGTGCGCGTCATCCCGTTGTTGGGCGGCCTCGGCAAGATCGCGCCCAGCTTCCAGGTGCACGACATGGCCCGCGTCATGAGCGAGAAGCTCGGCGGCAGTTGGGCGACCTTCTTCGTACCGGCGCTGGTAGACAGTCCCGAGGCCTACGCCTCGCTGCTCGCGTCGACGGACGTCAGCGAGGTGACAGCCGCTTGGCGCACCCTCGACATCGCAGTCATCGGCATCGGCAACGTCGACCTGGGACAGGACGTGCAGATGCTGTTCGCCGAGTACCTCGACGACAAGGCAGTGGGTCAGCTACAGACCGCCGGCGCCGTAGGGGACATCTGCATGCGCTTCTTCGACACCAACGGCGACCCCGTCCCTGGTGCCCTCCCCTACCTGTTCAGCGTCGAGCTCGAGCAGGTCGAGGCGATCCCTCGCGTCATCGCCACGGCCTGCGGCGCCTCCAAGGCCGCGGCCATACTCGGGGCCGCTCGCGGTGGGTACTTCGACGTCCTGGTGACCGACGCGGCCGCCGCCCGCGAGGTCCTGCGGCTGCAAGACGCCTCCTCGACCACCGGCAGCCAGCGAACCGAGCGCGCGACCGGCTCGAGCGGGAGCGGAGCATGAGCGGTACCACCGTCCGGCTAGGCAAGATCTTCGGTACCGACACGCATGCAGTGGTAGTGGCGATGGACCACGGCCTGCCAGGCATGTTCCCGCTCGGTCATCTGGCCGACCCGGCCAAGCTGCTCCAGGACATCGCAGCCGCGGGTGCCGACGCCGTACTCACCTCTCCAGGGATCGCCAGAGCCTTCGCTCCGCATCTCGGCAAGCTCGGACTCATCGTCAGGCTCGACGGCGGCGCCACCACCATCGGCGACCGCCCGAGCAGCTCGAGCCTCATCGCCTCGGTCGAAGACGCTCTTCGCCTCGGTGCCGACGCCGTCGCCGTGATGGGCATGTGCGGGACTGACGACGAGAGCCGGAGCCTCGCCACGCTCGGCGCCGTCGCGACCGAATGCCGCACCTGCCAGGTACCGCTGATGGCCGAGATGCTACCGCTGGGCCTGGGCGGTGACCCAGATGTCGAGCAGGTCGCGACCGCCGCCCGTGTGGGCGCGGAGATGGGCGCGGACATCATCAAGACCAAGTACGTCGGACCGCCCGAGGCCTACCGTCAGGTCACCGAGACCTGCTTCGCGCCGGTCCTCATCCTCGGCGGCAGCGAACGCGACCTCGGCCAGGTCAGCGGCGCCATCCGAGAAGCCATGAGCGCCGGCGCCGCCGGCGTGGCCATCGGGCGCAGCGTGTGGAGGTCGGGCGACGTGCGCGCCGCCGTTGGAGCCATCGTCGAAGCGGTGAGGATCGACTTCGACCGCGCCGGCGGCGGTGCATGAGACTCGAGCGCGTCGGTATGGTCGTCAACCCTCGTGCCGGCGTGGGCGGTGAACGTAACCGTGCCGTCGCCGCCGCAGTGCTGGCTGCGCTCGGACCCGTCGAGGTGATCGCGGGGTCGATCGAGGCCGACGCCGGTAGCAGTCGGGCTACCACTCAGCGCGTCGCCATGGAGGCCGCGACCCAAGGGGCCGACGCGCTCGTGGTCGTGGGCGGCGACGGGACCATGGCTGACGCGGCGACCGTCATCTTCACAGCCGGCTTGCGCCTACCTATCCTGGGGGTCGGTGCGGGCTCGACCAACGCCGGCGCGTTGGTATCGATCGATCACACCCGCGTGACCGAGCTGGCCGGCACCGTCCTCGAGATCCGGCCGGTCCCCGCCCTGGAGTTGCGGTTGCCGGACGGCGCCACGGCGCTGGCCTTCAACGACGTCGTCATCGGCACCACCGTCTGCGGAACCTTAGGCGGCAAGTACGTCAACCTGGCAGCCGAAGCGTTCATGCGTGGCGACGTGCGCCCAGCCGTTCCCGAGCCGGTGCGGTCGGCCAGCGCCACGGTCACCAAGGCAAGTAGCGACGGCACGGAGCTCGCGGTCGCAGAGGGCAAGGCCGTTGGCAGCGTGGTCATCGGCTTCACGCGTATCGGTGACGTGCAGGGCCAAGCCCTGCTGGGCGGCCTGGGGCTCTCGTCTGGGGCCGGCGTACCGGCCGGTTGTCTGGTGGCCTCCTTTCCGCTGGTCTACGCCGAGGTGGGGTCCAAGGAGCACGCAGGGTTCGAACCGCTCACGAGCTCGTACGTCGGGCTGTCCGCGGATGAGCACATACGCCTCGGAGGCTTGGGGGACGGCGCCGTGTTGTGCGCCGACGGCAACCCCCTGCACCTGCTGCGCCCAGAGGACGTCGCCGAGGTCAGGTTCATCACCGACGCATGCCAGGTGGTCAGGGTTGTCGGAGGCCCACGTTGACAGAGTCGATCGCGGCGGCCAGCGCAGACCCGGCGGCGACGCTGCTGGAACGCGCCCACGGGATGCTCGCCGGCGTGGCCGTCGGTGACGCGCTGGGCATGCCCAGTGAGTTCCTCACCCCCGAGACGATCCGTGAGTGGTACGGCGGCGGCATCACCGACCTGCGCACCGCCGACCCGCGTCACCCTCACCACCGGCTGCCGGCAGGTTCCATCACCGACGACACCGATCACACGCTGCTACTCGCGGAGCTGCTGCTGGCCGACTGCCAGATCGAGCCGCTGCGCTTGGCCGGGCGCCTGCTCGAGTGGGGCTCGAGCCCGAGGGTGCTGGAGAACCGCTTCGTGGGACCATCGACGCTCAAGACCCTGGCCGCGTTGAAGGATGGTGCCGCTCTCCACGACGTTCCCCGCGGCGGCACCAGTTCGGGAGCGGCCATGCGCACGGCTGCGCTCGCCATCGCCCTAGCCGATCGCGACAGCTTGGCCGAGCAGGTCGTCGCCTCTTGTGCAGTCAGTCACTACACCCGCACAGCGATTGCAGGCGCCATGGCCATGGCGTTCGCGCTATCGGCGGCTCTCGAACCCGGCGCCACCGGAGCCAGCGTCGCAGCAGCGGCGCAGGTGGGCGCCACCAGAGGCCGCGAGCACGGCGCCTGGAGCTGGGCAGCTCCTCTGGAGAGGCGCATCGACCACGTCCTCGAGTGGACCAGCACGCTGCCAGAAGAGCGCGTGCTGGACAACCTCTTCGAGCTGATCGGCGTCGACATGTACGGCGAGCAGCTGGTGCCGGACGCCATCGCGCTGATGCTCCTGGCTCATGGCGATCCCGATCGGGCGATGATCATGGCGGCCAACCTCGGTGGCGACTCCGACACGCTGGCCTCGATGACCGGCTCGCTGTGCGGAGCGCTCAAGGGTGTCCAAGCCATCGACGCCGGCTGGCTGGAGCGGGTCGAGGCTGTCAACGGGCTCGACCTGGGAGCCCTGGCTGCACGCCTGGTGGCCTTCCGTGCCAGGGGGCGGGCCGACTCGTGCTGAAGCGCCCGACCGAGACCGCGCCGGCCGGTCGTCCCGGCAACCCGTTCGCCGAGATCGGCCTGTACCTGCGCAAACCCAACTTACGCCGCGACCTGCTGGCAGCGGCTCTGTTCCTGGCGCCGTCGCTGGCGGTGTTGCTGGTGTTCGTCTACATGCCGATCCTGTGGGCTTTCGGCATCAGCTTCACCAACTGGCAGGCGGGGGCCTCGCGCGCCACCAGCTTCGTGGGCGTGGCCAACTACGTGAACACCCTGACCTCGGGAGACTTCTGGAACGCTCTCAAGGTCACCGTCTACTTCATCGTGCTGAAGCTGCCGGTCGACATGGTGCTGTCACTCGGTATCGCGCTGCTGCTGAACCAGAAGCTGCGCGGGATCAGCTTCTTCCGAGTGGCGCTGTTCATGCCCGTCGTTACCTCGATGGTGGCTGCCGCGGCGGTGTGGCGCGTTCTCTACAACCCCACCACCGGGTTCTTCAACGTCCTGCTCAACACCGTCGGCCTACCTAGCCAACGCTGGCTGCGCGACCCGAGCCTCGCCATGCCGTCGGTAGTGCTGGTAGCCCTGTGGAAGGGACTCGGCTACAACATCGTGATCTTCCTGGCCGGCCTGCAGAACATCGGCCGCGTCTACTACGAGGCCGCGCAGCTCGACGGTGCCAGCGGCTGGCAGCGCTTCCGCTACATCACCTTGCCGCTGCTGTCGCCGGTCACCTACTTCGTGCTCCTCATCGGCATCATCAACTCGTTCCAGGTCTTCTCGCTGGTGCACGTCCTCGCCCCTGACGGTGGGCCGCTCAACAGCGTCGAGGTGCTGGTGTTCTACCTCTACCGGCTCACGTTCCAGGAGTTCCGCTTCGGTCAGGGAGCGGCGGTATCGTTCATCCTCTTCGCCATCGTCCTCGGCGTGTCGCTCCTGCAACAACGCTTCGCGGAGAAACGGGTGCACTACGAATGAGCTATCGCCTCGGTCGCTTCTTCGGCCGCTCCGCCACCTACGTGCTGTTGATCGTGCTCAGCGCGGCCACCGTCTTCCCTTTCATCTGGATGGTGGCTACCTCGCTGAAGTCGACCCAGGAGATCTTCGCGTACCCGCCGACCTTCTGGCCGCAGGAGCTGCGCTGGGAGAACTTCAAGACGGTCCTCGAACGCGTGCCGTTCCTGCGGTTCTACCTCAACAGCCTCATCGTCACGTCACTGATCACGTTCTGGCAGGTCGCCACCTCGGCGCTGGCCGGCTACGCCTTCGCCCGCCTGATGTTCCCCTTCAAGAACCTGCTCTTCACGGTCTACATCGCGACCCTGATCATCCCGAACCAGGTGACGATGCTGCCGCTCTTCCTGCTGGTGAGCCGCTTGGGCTGGATCGACACCTATCAGGGCCTGACCGTGCCGTTCCTGGCGAGCGCCTTCGCTGTCTTCTTCCTGCGGCAGTTCTTCCAGACGATCCCCCGCGAGCTGGAGGAGGCTGCGCTGATCGACGGCGCCGGCCGCCGGCGCATCCTGTTCCAGATCGTGCTGCCTTTGGCGCGCCCGGCTCTCGCCACCATCACGCTGTTCATCTTCCTGAGCGAGTGGGACACCTACCTGTGGCCGCTCATCGCCACCAACTCCGAAGCCATGCGCACACTGCCCGTGGGCCTGCGTTTCTTCGTCGAGGAGAGCGGTAGCCAGCTCAACCTGATGATGGCCGGCGCCGTCATGGCCGTCGTGCCCATCCTGCTGCTGTTCTTCATGGCGCAGCGCCAGTTCATCGAAGGCATCGCCATGACCGGGAGCAAGGGCTGATGGCGGCGCCGCCTACCGCGCCCGCCGCGCTCCTCCCGAGGGGAGGTGGGCCATAGGGGAAGACCCGGATGCAGAGCCACCTCGCCGACCGACGAGCCGACCGCGGCCACCAACCGGCGCCCGAACCAGGCACCGACCGACTCCGACCCCCAAGGAGGGGCCCATCATGAGACGACCGATCCGCTACCTCGCATCACTGCTCGCCTGCCTGGCTCTCGGCCTAGCTAGCCTAGCCGGCGCCCAGACCACGATCGACTTCTGGTACGCCGTCGGGGGCGACCAAGGCACCGCCTTGCAGAAGATGATCGACGAGTTCAACACCAGCAACGAGTACGGGATAACCGTCAACGGCACCTTCTCTGGCTCATACGGCGACACCGCCCAGAAGGTGATGGCTTCGCTGGCAGCCAACACCCTGCCCGCCGGCGGTCTGGTACCGGCCGGCCCTCTATGGACCTGCCGCGAGGGCAACTACCTGCTCGAAGAGTACATGTCCGGACCCGAGGGTCTCGCCGAGGACTACTTCTTCCCCGTCCTGCTCGAGTACAACCGCTACGACGGGCATCTGTGCTCCCTGCCGTTCAACAACAGCACGATGGTCATGTTCTACAACAAAGATCTGATGGCGCAAGCTGGGCTCGACCCGCTGTCACCACCACAGACCTGGGACGAGCTGCTCGCCCAGGCGACCGCCATAGTCGAGAAGGTGCCCGGCGCCATCGGTGTCGAGGTACGTGACGAGGCGTGGTGGCTCAAAGGCCTGATCCTGCAGAACGGCGGCCTGATCGTGACCGAGGACGCCAGCGCGCCGGCCTTCCAAGAAGAGGCCGGAGTCCAGGCCCTCGAGTTCTGGCAGCGCCTCGTGACTGCCGGCCTCATGCCTGCCGGTCAACACGGCGTATCGCGCGACTTGTTCATCGCCGGCCGCGTCGGCTTCCTGATGGCGTCGACCGCGTCGGTTGCAACGGTCGCCGGTGGCGCCAGCTTCGACTTCGGCACCGACATGCTGCCCGGCAACGTGCGGCGCGGCACTACCGTCGGGGGCGCCGCGCTGGTGATGTTCCCCTCCACGCCTGAGAAGGAGCTCGCCACCTGGCGGCTGCTGAAGTTCCTGACCAGCGTGGACAACAGCATCGCGTTCACGGTGGCCACCGGCTACGTACCCATCAGCTCTGAGGCAGCCGACAGCCCGATCATCCAATCGCTGCTGCTGGAGCAGCCCGAGTACGCGGCCGGCTTCGAGCAGCTGGAGGTCTCGAGCCAGTACCCGCACTTCTTCGAGATGGGCACCATGGACGGCCTGCTGGCCGGCGCCATCGAGGCCATCGAGCTAGGTGGCAGGTCGCCGGCGGAAGCGCTGAACGCCGCCGCCGCCGCGCTCATCGCCGAGATGGCCGCCAACCAGTAGCGCATCCTCCCGGTCGGTGGCAGCGCGGCGATCGGCGGCGCCACCGACCGGGACTCTCGGAAAGGACGACATCCATGGCAACCCGCCCCACCCTCGGGGTCAGTACTTCCGCGTTCTTCCCCAGGCCGATCGCCGAGACCCTCGAGATCCTCTCGCAGCAACCCTGGCGTGGCGTCGAGTTGATGCCGCAGGCACCCAGCGAGTGCGCTCCCGCGTACGGCAAACTACTGTTGGAGCTCGGAGCCGGCCGCTTCGACTTCTGCGGCATCCACTTCCCCCAGATCCTGGCTCCGTTCCTCTACAACCCCGATCCATCGGCGTTCGCCTTCGGCCAGCAGCTCTCGCGCGAGATCGCCGAGCTAGCTGGTGTCATCGGAGCGCGAGCGATCGTCGTCCACGGTCCCTGGGCCAAGATGGCCGAGGGCGCTTACCTCGAGGCGACCCTAGCCAACCTGCGGCTCATGTGCGACGTTGGCACGAGCGCTGGCGTGGCCATCGCTCTGGAGAACACACCCAGCTCGCCCATCGGCTCGTCGGTGGCGACGATGACCGAGTTCGCCGCTCTGGTCGACCGAGCCAACTTCGACTACACCTTCGACGTCACCCATACGTACGAGATGGGACAGGAGCCCTGGCCCTACCTCGCGGACCTGCCGTCGATAGTCCACGTACACGCCTCTGACTTCGACCTTGCTACCAAGCGCCGGCACACCGTGCCGGGTGACGGTGACGTCGATTGGCCCCGTCTGATCGGGGCGCTGGCGCGGCGCGGGTTCCACGGCAACTTCGTTCTGGAACTGCTCGACAGCAGCCTGGGCGACGACCCAGCCGCGACGTTGCGAGCGGCAGCTGCACGCTTGGACCCGATCATCGCCGAAGCCTACGCGGCTGCGGACGGCGGATCCTCCGCCGGCTTCGACTCCGACTCCCCGGCCAGCACATGAAGGCCGCGAGATACCTCGGACCTGGAGAGCTGGTCATCGAGGCGATGGAAGCACCGACGATCGGCGACGGCGACGTGCTGGTGAGGATGCGCGCCTGCGGAGTGTGTGGGACCGATGTGAAGACGTACTTGCGCGGGCACCCGTTGATCCCACCGGGGAGCGTCCTTGGTCACGAGGTCGCCGGTGAGGTCGCCGAGTCGCGCCATCCCCGCTTCACCGCGGGACAACGTGTGGCGTTCGGCCCCTACGCTCCCTGCGGAGAGTGCCGAGCTTGCCGCCGCGGTCACCCGAGCCTCTGCAGCGACCTGGGCTCGGCTTTCGCTGAACCAGGCGGGTTCGCCGAGTACCTGCGGGTACCCAGGCGCTTGGCTGACGTGGCGATGCATGTGCTGCCCGACCAGATGAGCTACGAGCTGGCAGCTCTGACCGAACCCCTGGCATGTTGCGTCCACGGGCTCGAGGCGCTCGGCCTTCCCGAGGGCGCGTCGCTTCTCATCATCGGCGACGGTCCGATGGGCCTGATGCAGGCCGCCATCGCGCGCACGTTCGGCGCCGGTCGCGTGATCGTGGCGGGAGCCACACCGCACCGTCTGGAGTATGCGGCGCGGCTGGCCGATGTGGTGGTCGACATCACTCAAGAGGCAGTCGAGGACCGGGTTCGCGAGCTCCTGCCCGGGGGCCCGGAGGCCGTGATGGTCTCGGTAGCGAGCCTCTCGGCCCTGGAGCAAGCCATGGACCTGGTCGCCAAGGGCGGCGCGGTGAACGTGTTCGCCGGCATGCCAAAGGGCGCGACGTTCCCGTTCGACCTCACCCGCATCCACTACGACGAGGTGCGGGTCCACGGAACCTTCGGTTACGGTCCGACCGACTTCTCGAGAGCTCTCGAGCTCCTGGCTGGTCCCGACCTGGGACTGGCTGAGCTGATCACGCACCGCGTGGGGCTGGATGACGTCGAGGCGACGCTACGAGCTGCCGGTCAGCAAGTGGGGGTCAAGTCTGTCGTGGTCGCGAACTGACGCCTGGCGTTCGAGTCGACCGCGTCGACCACACTGGCATCATCACCCTGCGCTACAGCCCCACAGCCCGGGTTGAACCGGTACACTCGGCTCTTCGCCCCCGTCGTTCGGGTCGCTGAGCGAGGAGAGAGTGACCCCGAGCAGTCGCACCTCCTTCTCGCTCGGGAACACAGCGTCCAGTAGCGCGAAGGCGGTGGCCAGCAACTCAGCGGGCGAGGCGAACGCCTGCGCCTCGGTCTTGCGCCGCGTTATGACGCTGAAGTCCGAGTACTTGACCTTGAGCGTGACCGTGCGCCCACGCACGCCCCGCGGCTCGGCGTAGCGCCAAACCTTCTCGACCAGCGCGGCAACCTCGCGCCTCGCCGGCTCGAGCTCGCGGATGTCCTCTGCGAAGGTGTCCTCCGCCCCGACCGACTTCCTCGGCCGGTTCGGCTCGACGGGCCTTTCATCGATGCCGCGCGCGATGTCGTGATACCACCTGCCGAACTTGCCGAAGTGCTCGGTCAGGAACTCGAGGCTCGCTGCCTTGAGGTCCGCCCCCGTCAGGATGCCGAGCTTCTCCATCTTGGCCGCCGTCGCCGGCCCGACTCCGTGGAAGCGTTTCACGCTCAGCGCAGCCACGAAGGCCTCACCGCGCGCCGGCGTTATCACCGCCTGCCCGTTCGGCTTGTTGAGGCCGCTCGCCATCTTGGCGAGGAACTTGTTGTACGAGATGCCGGCCGAGGCGGTGACCCCGGTGACCGCCTCGATCCTCGCGCGGATGACCGTCGCCACCTCAGTAGCGGTCGGCAACCCCTGCTTGTTGCGCGTCACATCGAGGTACGCCTCGTCCAACGCCAGCGGCTCGATCAGGTCGGTGTGCTCAGCGAAAATCGCCCTGATCTGCCTGGAGACCTCGCGGTAGACGTCGAAGCGAGGGCGTAAGAAGACGAGGTCGGGACAGCGGCGCATGGCGCTGACCGACGGCATCGCCGAGCGCACGCCGTGGGCGCGAGCTTCGTAGCTCGCCGAAGCCACCACCCCGCGGGCCCCGCCCCAGCCGACCGCGACGGGCTTGCCCTTCAGCTCCGGCTGGTCGCGCTGCTCGACGGACGCGTAGAACGCGTCCATGTCGACGTGGATGATCTTGCGGACGGCGCTCACCCCCATCGCCGCATCGGTCGACCCATCTGTCCGCGGTTCCGTCGGCATGTTCGACTCAAGCGTATAAGCTGGCGCCTGCATGTCGACGTCCTCATCTTCTGGTCTTCTTTCTAGCCCGAAGACCTACATCGGCGTACTGCTCATCCTAGGCCTCACTCACTTCCTCAACGACCTGATGCAGTCGTTGATACCGGCCTCGTACCCGATCCTCAGAGACCTCTACGCGCTCGACTTCAGGCAGATCGGGCTCATCACGCTGACGTTCCAGGTCGCCGGCGCGTTGCTACAGCCGGTCGTCGGGATGATCACGGACAAGCGGCCTGCGCCCTACTCGCCCGTGTTCGGGATGATGTTCACGCTCTCTGGCTTGGTGAGCCTGTCGCTCGCCAAGAGCTATCCCTCGATCCTCGTGTCGGTCGCGCTCATCGGCATCGGTTCCTCGATCTTCCACCCCGAGGCGACCCGCATGGCGCGGTACGCCTCCGGCGGACTACAGGGTCTCGCCCAAGGGATCTTCCAGGTAGGTGGGCAGTTCGGTGGCTCGCTCGGACCGGTGCTGGCGGCGCTCGTCGTGTTCCCATGGGGTCAGCCGAGCCTGGCGTGGTTCGCCGCTCTGGCGCTGCTAGCGATGATGCTGCTGGTCTGGATCGGCAGCAAGCAGCGCGAGATAAGCGCCGCCTTCGCCGCCATGCGGGCCAAGGCGAACGGCGCGGTGGGCGAGGTGCGGCACGCGCCCGCGGTCATCGCCGTCAGCCTCGTCGTGCTGACGCTGCTGATGTTCTCCAAGAACGCTTACGGCGAGAGCTTCAGGTCGTTCTACACCTTCTACCTGATGGAGAAGTTCGGCATCTCCATCCCCGCCTCGCAGATGATGCTGTTCATCTTCATCGTCGCCGCAGCCGTCGGAGCGCTGCTCGGCGGGATCGTCGGCGACCGCATCGGCCGCTACCGCGTCATCTGGATCTCGATACTCGGACCGCTGCCGCTGACGCTGCTGCTCCCCTACGCCAACCTGTTCTGGACCGGCGTGCTGACCGTGCTGATCAACCTGGTGATGGCCAGCGCCTTCGCCTCGATCATGATCTACGCGATGGACCTGCTACCCAACCGGATCGGGCTCATCGGCGGGCTGTTCTACGGGTTGAACTTCGGGCTCGGCGGCATCGCCGCTGGGATACTCGGCACGCTGGCGGACAGCATGGGTGTCGAGGCCGTGTTCCGGATCTGTTCGGTGCTGCCTTTGGCTGGGTTGCTGGCTTGGTTCTTGCCTCGCATCGAGTCGAAGCGCAAGGTCGGCTAGGCGCAGGGGCTCAGCTCGGCTCGAACCGCCTCCACTCGCCCTCCGACACCACCTCTACGACTCCGTCGACGACGCTGATCGCCGTCTGATCGTCGATGGCGTAGACCGGCACCGGCAACACACTCGCCCACCGTTCGACGTTGACGAGCCTTCCCGCGTAATGCCTCTGGTTCATGAAGTGTGGGATCACCGCGAAGTCGACCAGACCGGCTCCGTGCGCGGTGACAACGAGAATCTCGGCCTCGCCTCGGGACGTCTCGAACGGGACCGAGTTCGTCGCGACCGGGCTACCCGCGGCCGTGCGCGGCTCACCGTAGGTCTCGGCGAAGAGCGACGCCGATGCGATCGCGCCGGCGCTGACGCCCACGTAGACCTTGTCTTGAAGGGAGTGCAGCACGTCCTTCAAGCCCGACTCGTGCAGCCAGTGGGCGAGGTACATAGGATCGCCGCCCCAGAACAGCAGCGCGTCGGCCGAGCGAACCGCGTCGACCCAGATGTCCCTGTCGATGCTGGGCAGGGACGTGAGCTCGAGCAAGCCGACGGAAGCCCACCCCAGCTCGACCATCGGTGTGGGCACCTCGCCCCTGATGAGCCGAGCCGCCATCGTGGGACCGGTCGAGAACGGGTAGATGGCCGTTGGGATGACCAGAGCGCTGGCCTCCGAGATGGGTTTGCCGAGGAGCCGCTCGAGGGCGGCGCGGATGCTGGCGTTGGCGATGCCGGACGAGGTGAGAAGCAGCTTCATCGTTAGTAGTGTGCTACCTTGACCGCCGCAGGTACAAGCAGAGGGAGGGGCTATGAAGAGGCTTTTCCTAACGATGACGTTGTTGGCGATAGGCACTGTCGCGCTGGCGCAGGCGCCCGCTTACTTCGTCAAGGCGGACATGGTGCGTGGCGCGGAGGGCGCGATGGGCATCCCGTGCGTGCCCAACTCGGTCTTCTTCAACGGTGAGAAGGTCGTGTTCAGAGCGATCGTCTACGACGCCGCCACCGGCGAAGAGATGAAGCTCGAGCAGATCGCCGCCCGCGGCCTGACGCTGACCGTTCATCTGGACACCGTAGAGCCGTGGACGATGTTCTATCCGCCTCCGGGCGTCGCTGGGCAGCCCGGCCCGCCTCCAGGCGCCGAGTACTTCCGCGGTACGTTCGTCGTACCCGCCGACTTCCCGGCCGGCAGCTACGCCTGGCACATCACGCTCGTCGACGCGCAGGGCAACGCCGCCGACTTCCAGCCGATAGGCGCCGCGATCGGCGCGAACAGCGTGACCATCCAGCCGGTGAACTGAGCCTCGACCGAACCAGCAGCGCGGACGCCGTGCCCGTCAAAAGGCGCGGCGTTCTGCTAGCGGCCGCCTGAGCCCATTCGCAAGGCGAGCGCGCCGCGACCGGAGGTTTACTCGTGAGAAGAACAGTGTTGATCCTGATCGCTGCAGCCTGGGGGTTCGCCTCAGCGCAGCTACCTGGTCGTTTGGCGCTACTGCCGAGCGACGGAACCGTTGGCACCAGCGTCGTCGCCACGGCGAGCGGTCTCACACCCGGCCTCGAGGTCGAGCTGGTATGGATGAGCGCCGATGCCGACTGGAACGTCGGCGACGGCACGTTCCACGGCATCACCGCTGTCGAGACGAGGACGATCCTCGGCTCGGCGACGGTGTCCGCTGCCGGCGAGGCGGCGTTCGAGTTCCTCGTGCCGGAGGACTACGGCTACGTACACAACCTGTTCGTGGAGGCGGGCGGTGAGCAGTTGGCGCGGCAAGGCTTCACCGTCGCGCCCTCGCTGACCATCGAACCGACCTCCGGCCCGATCGGCACCCCGATCACCCTGACGATGAAAGGCGTCGGCTACCGATTCTGGGAGTCGGTGTGGCACCTCGCCTACGACGGCGCGCACACCGGCTGGATCTCGGCGATCACCACCAACGGCACCGCCGTCATCACCATCCCGGCAACCGGCGAGGTCGGCCTCCACACGTTGCAGGCCATCTCCGGCACGCACCCGGTCCCCTACCTGAACCAGCAGCAGTCGCCGAACTACAAGCCGGCCGTTCCGACGGTCATCAGCGCGCTGTTCGAGGTCACCGAAGGCGAGGCTGTGCCCGTCGCCGCGCCGGAGACGTTCGAGCTCGCCCGGTCGGGCCCTATCACGTCCAGCTCGCAAGCCGGGCGCTCTCTGAGCATCAGCCACGGCTCCGGCATCGTCGGCAGTCCCATCCTGGTACGCGGCCGCGGTTTCCCGGCCAGCGAGGTCGTCGAGATCCGTTGGAGCAGCGTCAACGGCAACCGCATCAGCGGCGCGGGTTGGACCGAGATCGAGGGGGTCCTCGCCGAAGTGACGACGGAGCAGGACGGCACGTTCAGCCTGACGCTCGAGACGCCCGACGACCTAGGGGGCGGCCATGGGCTCAGCGCGGTGTCAGGTGACGTATCAGAGACGCTCAGGTACACGATCACCCCGAGCGTCTCGCTCATCGCACCGCAGGTGGTCGAACCGGGCGGCGACATCACCATCGTCATCAAGGGCGTCGGCTGGACCGAGACCGCGAACATCTACACGGTGCTGATGGACAACGGCTACCTCGGCTACGGCTGCGGTTTCAACAGTCAGGGCGACGTGACCATCCACCTCAAGGCGCCCGGCCGGGTCGGCATGCACTACATCGGCATCTACCCGTCGATCTACCAGGGCGAGGTGACGTCGCCGGGCGGACCAACCACGCCCGACGCCAACGCAACCTACCTGCAGCTACCGATGCTGAACTTCATCGACCACCCCGGCGAGGAGCTGCCTGCGTTCCTGTTGTCGTTCGAGGTGCGAGGGGGTTAGACGCCGGTGTAGGAGTCGGCGTCGCCGAGGAACTTGACCATCAGCACCTCGTCGAAGTAGCCGGCTTCCGTCTTCAGGGCCTTAGGTTCCAAGCCGTAAGCGACGAACCCGAACCGCTCGTAGAGGGCGAGCGCGGGTTCGTTGCCCTTGATGACCATCAAGGTGACCTGCTCGACGGCGCCGCGAGCGACCTCGATGAGCGCGCTCATCAGGCTCGCCCCCACTCCCCTGTTCTGCGCCGCGGGCTCGACGAAGAAGCCCCACACGAAACCTTTGTGGGCGACTTTCTGAGCCGTCTCTACCTTGAGGGCGATCATCCCGACGATGCGGCCATGTAAGTACGCGCCAAGGACCACCGAAGCGGCGATTCGCTCGGCCAGCTCCGCAGGCGACCGAGCCACCTCGACCTCGTATACGGAGCCGAACGAGTCCGGAGCCGTTCTCAGGGCCGAGAGCCTGATCGTTCGGTAGTCCTCGACCTCCGAGGCGCCCAGCCGGCGGATGATGATGTCGTCGGGCACGACGCTCACTCTTGCACGTCCGGCCTCGGTCGCTGGCGCCTGAGGCCTAGCAGCGAGTCGATCGGGCGATCAAGAGTCTTTTCGTTTATGCTTGATTTATGATTTAGGTATAGCTAATCTCAAGCATGACCGTCTCTCAGACCCTCGCCATCAGCGCGACCTGGGGCGCCGCGTTCGCGGGGCTCTTCACCGCCGTACTGCTCTTGGGAACGCTGACCGCGCGCGACGCGATGCTCAACGACTACCCTCCCAGCATCCGCGACGCTTACGGCAAACCGCAGTCGGCCAGAGGGCGCCGCGCTCAAGGAGTGCTCGGCCTACTGATGATGCTGTCGTTCGTGCTGGTAGCCTTCCTCGGCGTGCAGGCCCTCAGAAGCGCCGCCGGCGGGGACATCGGGTTCTGGCCGGCGTTCGCTCTGGGCGCGACCATGATGCTGCTCCTTCACACCTTCGATCTCCTGGTGCTCGACTGGTTCGTCCTCGGCGTCTGGCAACCCGACTTCGTCGTCCTACCAGGCACCAAGGGCCACCCTGCGTACCGCGACTTCTCTTTCCACCTTCATGTTCTCTTCCCTAAGCCGGTCCCGTGGCCGATCCTTCTCATCCCCATGGCAGGAATCGTCCTGGGAGGCGTGACACTGCTCGCTCAGGCCATTTGGTGAGTGCTGTCGGCAGGTCGGGCAGCTAGGGATCTCGGCTACCTTCCCGCCCCGAAGCAAAAGAGAGCTCGTTGCGATAGGGCGGGCCGAGTGGCATGCTTACGTCACTGTGAGCCAGAAGAACCACGACGCATACATCGCAGCCGCACCGGAGCAGTTCCGTCCGCTCCTGGCGCGACTTCGCGCGACCCTATCGCAGGCTCTACCGGACGCCACCGAGGTCATCAAGTACGACCTGCCAGGTTTCGAAATCGCAGGAAAGGTAGTCGCAGGGTATGCGGCCTTCAGCAAGCAGTGCGGTCTCTACGTCGCGGCGAAGGCTATCGCCGACCACGCGGACGAGATCGCTGTCTCGAGACTGAAGGCGACAAAGACCGGAGTGACGTTCTCGCTGGAGAAGCCGATCCCCGATGAACTCGTCACGAAGCTCGCGGTCAGCTCTCGCAACGCTTAGACGGTGCGCCGCCGTGCGAAAGACCTTCGGGCTCTAGCCGACTTCGTGCCTGCGTTCAGTCAGGCGGGGTTCAGCGCCGGCGAGCTGGTTGGCGACGAGAGCGGCGAACCCGGCGTGCTCCGGATGCCATCCGCCTCCTATGCACCGGTCGTCAGTGAGTTCGTACGGTTCGCGTACGACAAGAGCTGGGTCAGAAACTTCGATTGGTCGGCATGGCACCAGTCGGAGGAGGGTCAGCGCTTCTGGAGCGACGAGGCTGCGGTCCTTAGCGCCACACCCGTACAGCTCGCCAACCTGCTGACTGTCTGCATACGAGCAGATCGCTTCTCCGAGGGTTACCTGGTCGACGCTTTCGACACGGGACTGACCTTACGGATAGCCGAGCGCGCGGCAGTGCTCGCCGAGGAGATGCGGTCTGAGTGAAGGCTCCGAACGCCGTGAACCTCGTGCAACACGCGATCGCAATTGGCGGAGAGGGAGGGATTCGAACCCTCGATGGAGGTTTAGGCCCCCATACTCCCTTAGCAGGGGAGCGCCTTCAGCCGCTCGGCCACCTCTCCAGGTCCTGCGCAAGTGTTGCTCAGATTGTCGCGGCCGATGCTTGGCGGAGGGTGAGGGATTCGAACCCCCGGACGAGTTGCCCCGTCTACGGTTTTCAAGACCGCCGCCTTCAACCGCTCGGCCAACCCTCCGGTCGACCCAGGCTCGCCTAGTCTACCAGTCTCACGACCGCTGCCTTGCGCTCAACCGCTGCGGAGCGAGCACGGAGAACTATAGCGGCGGCACCGAAAGGGTGTCAAACACCGAGCTTCTGCCCATGGCGATGCGACCCGAGCCGTCGCAGGCCGACCTCCAGCGCCTTCTAGCGTCTCCGATCAAAACAACATCGGCCGCAGGCTATGATGTCGCGATGCTTCCAGAGAGCGTAGTAACCAGCCTGCTCGGCCGCGCGCAGCGCCACGGCGTCGACTTCGCCGAGCTATACGTCGAGCGGTGGCGCCGCCGCCAGCTCAGGACGATCAACCGCGAGGTGCAGGAGGCGACGAGCAACATCGATCTCGGCGCCGGCGTGCGGCTGTTCTTCGGCGAAGACGTCGTCTACGGCTACACGAACGACCTCAGCGAGGAGTCGCTGACCGAGCTTCTCGATGCGTTGGTAGGGCTCAAGGGCGCCTCCAACGGAAGGCCCGATGCGAGCGGCAAGGGCGGCATCGACCTGCGCAAGCTCGGCGCCGGACCGAACCCGCACGATCCCGAGATCGCCACCGACGCGCGCGACAAGCGCTGGCGCCTCGAGCGCCTGCGCGAGGCCGACGCGGGCGCGCGCATCGCGCCAGAAGTGAAGCAGGTCGAGGCGCGGCTGCTGGAGGTCGAGCAGGACGTCAGCATCGCCAATACCGACGGCGTGTGGGTCGACGACCGCCGCGTGAGAACGCGCCTCGTCGCCTCGGTCATCGCCTCGGACGGCAAGGAGACACAGACCGGCAGCAACGGTCCCGGCCTATCCGTCGGGCTCGAGCTGCTGGACCTCTACTCGCCCGAGACGGTCGGCCGCCAAGCCGCGGAGCGGGCTCTCGTCAACCTCAGGGCTCGCAAGGCGCCCGCGGGCACGATGCCGGTCGTGATGGGCAACGGCTTCGGCGGCGTCATCTTCCACGAGGCTCTCGGGCACCTGCTGGAGACCACGGCCGTGGCCCGCAACGCCTCGGCTCTGACCGGGCTGGTCGGCCAGCAGATCGCCAGTGACGTCGTGACCTACGTCGACGACGGCACCATCCCTCATGCGTGGGGCTCGACGCGCTTCGACGACGAGGGCATGGAGACGGAGCGCACCGTCCTGATCGAGAAGGGCGTGCTGAAGAGCTACATGGTCGACCGCTGGGGCGGCCTCAAGACCGGCTACCGCCCGACGGGGTCGGGGAGGCGGCAGGACTACACCTTCGCTCCGACCTCTCGCATGCGCAACACCTTCGTCACCAACGGCGCTACGCCCAAGGAGCGGCTGTTCGACGGCATCGAGTTCGGGCTCTACGCCAAGGGTCTCGGCGGCGGTCAGGTCAAGCCGGGCTCGGGCGAGTACAACTTCGCTGTCACCGAGGGCTACCTGATCAGGAACGGTGAGATCGCCGAGCCCGTCAGGGGCGCGATGCTGCTCGGCAAAGGCCCGGAGACCCTCAAGCGGGTCGTGGCGGTATCGGACGACCAGTCGAACGAGCCGGGGATGTGCGGCTCGATGTCAGGCTCGGTGCCGACCGAGGTAGGACAGCCCCATCTGCTCGTGAGCGAGATCGTCGTCGGAGGCGAGGCGTGAAGGTAACCGAAGCGAAGAGGTGGCTGCTGGCAGAGGCCGCGAAGCGCGGCGTAGACATCGAGGTCTTGGCCACCCGAGACGATCGGCTCACCGTCGACGCTCGCGGCGGACGCACGTCCGACATCACCTCGGCCTCGCGGGGCGGGGTCGGCGTGAGGGCGGTGGTCGACGGCCGTGTCGGCTACGCCTCGACAGAGGAGCTCACCGAGGCGGCGCTGGCGTGGGTGCTGGCTGAGGCCGTCGAGAACGCCTCACTCCAGCCTCCCGGCGAGGCCGTGCTGCCGGTCGGGCAGGCCCTCGGGCGCCACGACCTACTCAGCGAGGGTCTCTCCGCGCCACTCGACGCCAAGGCGGATGCGGTCAAGTCGCTCGAAGGGCGGTTGGTCGCTGACCCTCGGATGCAGGCGGTGCAGTTCGCGCGTTACATGGAGATGTCCCAGGAGGTCGAGATCGGCTCGACGCGCGGCGCCGACGGCGGCTACCGCTCCGGCATCCCGGTGCTCGTCGCCGCGGTGGTCATGCGCGAGGGCGAGAGCGTCAAGCAGGGTTTCGAGTACTCGGTGAAGCCCGACTTCTACCAGCTCGAGCCCGGCACGACGGCCCAGTACGCTCTGAACCGCGTCGGGCGTCAGCTGGGCGCGAAGCCGCTGACGACCGGACGCCGCCGCGCCGTCTTCGAGGCCGAGGTCGTGGCCCAACTCCTGGGGCTCCTCGCCTTCGCCCTCTCTGCCAAGAGCGTCGTCGAAGGCAAGAGCGGATTGAGCGGCAAGCTCGGTGAGGTGGTCGCGTCTGAGATCGTCACGATCGTCGACGATCCGACCCTGCCAGGCGCGATGGGCAGCCGGCCGTTCGACGCCGAAGGCACCCCTGCGCAGCGCACGCCCCTGATCGAGAAGGGGGTACTGCGCTCCTACCTTCACAACTCGGACACCGCGCGCAGGCTCGGCCAGGTCAACACAGGCCACGCCGCGCGGAGCTACTCCAGCACCCTTGGAGTCTCCCCTTCCAACCTCGCCCTCGCAGCCGGCGCCGGGATCCCTGACGGCGACGGCATCCTCGTCACCGACCTGATGGGCCTGCACGCCGGCGCCAACCCGATCACCGGCGATGTCAGCCTGCAGGCGATGGGGATGGAGATGCGCGGCGGTGAGCAGTCGCCCGTCGACGACTTCGCCATTTCGTTCAACCTCTTCGAGCTGCTCAAGCAGATCGAGGCGGTCGGGAACGACCCGCAGTGGCTGCCTTCGTTCCAAGGCGGCTTCTTCCACGTGCCCAGCCTGTCGGTGCCCGACCTGAGCTTCGCCGGCAAGTGAGAGCCGGAGTTCCGGGCGGGCGAGGTCGACCAGGCACGCCTCGCGAGCCCGCGTGATCCGCGTTGGGGCCGTCAGCCACGGCTGGAGCGGCACTTCGCTGCCGGACGTCTTCGAGCAGTTGGCCGCTATGGGCGGCGAGTGCATCGAGATCAACGGCAACGCCGAGAAGCATCACGGCCTGCCGCTGACCGCGCGCACCGCACCGCAGGTACGCGGCTGGGCCAAGGCGGCCGGCCTGGTGATAGGTAGCCTCAGCGGCTACAA
Organism: uncultured bacterium; assembly: GCA_964392895.1. Taxonomy (GTDB): domain Bacteria; phylum Deinococcota; class Deinococci; order Deinococcales; family Trueperaceae; genus CAYMRL01. The sequence continues at coordinate 257,091 of CAYMRL010000001.1, read as the reverse complement.
CGACTTCGCCCAGGAGACTGCGGAGGCCGTCGACCTGCAACTCGCCGGCCTGCTCGAGACCTGTCGCGCCGCCGCCGAGCTGGAGGCGCCGATCGTGCGCGCCTTCGTGGGCGAGCCGAAAGCAGGTCTCGACTTAGGGAGCGTCAGGCCGCGGGTGATCGAGGCCTTCCAGCGCGCCGCTGACGTATGCGAGACACTAGGCGTGAGACTCGCCATCGAGAACCACGGCCGCCTGGTAAACGACGGCCGACTACTTTCCGCCCTGGTGGAGGATATTGGAGCCAGCAACGTGGCCCTGACCCTCGACACCGGCAACTTCGCCTGGGCAGGTCACGACCCGGCCGAGACCGCCACCGACATCGAAGCCGCCCTCCGCCACACGATCAACGTTCACATCAAAGACGGCGTCTGGCAGGAAGGCGCCTTCAGGTTCGTCCCGGCTGGTGACGGCGCGCTCGACCTGCGAGGGTTGATGACGCAGCTCGCAGGCGGCGGGTACCGGGGGATGGTGTACAGCGAGTACGAGGGCGACGGTGAGTTCCTGGAGGGTACTCGCCGCAGCATCAAGCTCCTGCGAGCCTTGTGTGGGGCTAGCTAGTTAGTCGACGAGAGCTGGATCGGCCGGCACGTCCAAGCATGTCGTGCGAAACGTCCACCCAAGTCGGCGGTTCTCCTACACTCCCGACAAGACCACTTGGGACCTCCTGAGAAGCTAGTCACGCAATTGACTAGAGGCTAGGGAGGCCCACGATGAACAAGGTGAGTAACACCAACCTGTCCGTGATACACACGGTCCGCATCGCTCTGGTCGTCATCGCCGTCCTCGTAACGGGCGCCGCGGCGGCCCAACAGCAACCGATCGGCGAGCGCGTCACCGTCAACGGGATGCAGCTGTACTACGAGGTCTCGGGCGCAGGCCATCCGCTGATCGTGCTGCACGGCGCGTACATGAACATCCAGTCCATGGGCGAGATCATCCCGCTGCTCGCCGAGAACCACACGGTCTACGCCCTCGAGTTGCAGGGCCACGGCCGCACCACCGACATCGACAGGCCCATCACCTACCAGAACCTGGCCGACGACGTGGCTGCGTTCATGCACGCCGTCGGTCTCGAGCAGGCCGATGTCTTCGGCTACTCGACGGGCGCCGCCGCCGCGCTGCAAGTCGCCATACGCTATCCGGAGAGGGTCGACCGCCTCGTCGTGGCCTCCGCCGCCTACGACATCAGTGGTTGGCAGCCCGCCTACCTCGAGTTCATCCCAACCATGACCCCCGAGTTCTTCGTGGGCACGCCCATGGAGGACGCCTACCGCGAGCTGGCTCCCGACCCGGAGGGTTTCAGAGCGCTGGTCGAGAAGCTGATCGCGCTCGAGAAGGAGCCGATGGCTTGGGAGGACGACGTCCGCTGGATCGAGCACCCCGTCCTGGTCATCGCCGGCGACGCCGATGTCTCCACCCTCGAGCACAACGTGGCGCTGTTCCGCCTGCTGGGCGGTGGCGTCATGGGCGATATGGGCGAGCCGCTGCCCGAGTCGCGCCTCGCCATCCTGCCGGCGACCTCGCACACGGCCGTCATAGCCCAGGCCGAACTGTTGCGCGCCCTGATCGAACCGTTCTTGGCCGGCGAGGTACCTCAGGGGATGTTCGAGTAGGAGCTCGGGGCTCGTAGGACCGGGCGCTCACTCCAACAGCTTGACGAAGAACAGCTTGGAATGCCCGTGTGAGTCCCAGTCAGGCAGCCGACCGGCGACGCGGTAGCCGGCACGTTGGTAGAAGTCGGGTGCCTGATAGTCCATGGTGTCGACGTAGGCGTAGGCGCAGCCGCGCGCCTTGGCGGTCTCCTCCGCCCGCTGCAGCAACGCCAGGCCGACCCCACGGCCACGCACCTCGGGCCGCGTCGCCATGATGTCGACCTTCAGCCACTTGAACTGAGTGCTGCCGAACAGGCCACCGATCACGTTCCCGGCCTCGTCGAAGGCGAACAGGCTCAGCTCGCGAGGGCTGTTCTGTGGCTCGTCGCGCGCGACCCAGAAGATCGGGTTCGAGGTGGCGTTGTGCTCGCGCAGGACCGAGTACACGGCCTCGCGCACGGCGTCGTCGGGTTGGGCGGTCTCCTTGATGCTGAAATCTGGCATCGGTCGCTCTCCTCGGTCTGATTACCTTGCGCGAGAGCGATGTTAGCGTGTCCCACAAGATGAACGAGGAACCAGAAGTCGACCTCGAAGAGTTGGAAGACATCCGCGACTTCGATGAGGCAATGGCGGAAGAGGGCGAGGACATCCCGTGGGAACAGGTCAAGGCTGAACTCGGCTGGGCCTAACCGGACTCGGCCACCGGAGCGACGTCTACCGGTGACCCTTACGCCCTCACCTCAACCCAATCCACGCGCGACCACCAGATCTAGAAGCATCCCGACGACCAACAGCGCCAGATGCCCACCCGAGAACTTGAACACCCTGAGCGCCCAGGCCGTGGCCAGCGAGCGCTGGAAGCGCACGCAGAGCAGCACCCCGAAGCCACCCGACACGACGGCTACCGCTCCGTAGACCAAGCCAAGGCTGGTGGTAGGCACCAACGCCACGCTGGCGGCGAGGGTAAGCACGGCGTAGACGGTCATGAGCCTGGCCGTCGCCGCGACACCAGCGACCTGAGGCATCATCGGTAACTTGGTCGCGCGGTAGTCGGCGTCGCGCGCGACGGCGAGGCCCCAGAAGTGTGCTGGTGTCCACGCGAACACCAGCGCCCCGAAGAGCCACGCGCCGGCGCCGAGGCCGGGGTCGACGATGGCCCAGCCAGCGATCGCGCCACACGAGCCCGCCAGACCGCCTATCTCGATGTTGCGGGCCGTGTTGCGCTTCAAGAAGAGGGTGTAGAACCCGCCGTAGATGGCGGCGCCCAGGGCGATGAAGAGGGCGGGAACCGGCCCGAGCAACAGGTAGGCGAGCGGAACGGCGCAGGCCAGCAGCACCGCGGCCTGCACCGCCGCCGCACGGGGCGTCACCAACCCGGTCGGGATCGGCCGGTTGCGGGTCCGCCGCATGAGCACGTCGATGTCGCGGTCGAACAGGTGGTTGAGTGTGGCGGCAGCACCGGCGGCCGCCAGGCCGAGGACGCAGAACCAGACGAGCCGGCTCGCGTCCAGTGCAGCCCCTGTAGTAACGGCTGCCACCGCGGCGGCCACCCCTCCGACCGCGGTGAGCAGCAGCGTGATCTTCGGCTTGAGCAGCGTGAGGTGGGCCTTGATGCGTGCCGTGCCTGACGAGCCAAGCCCGAGGTGGCGCCCGGTCGCGATGCTACCCATGATGCTCAGCTCACCCCCCAGCCGACCTTGGAGAGGTTGAAGAACGCGAACACGAACATGAACACGAACCAAGCGAAGAAGATGTAGACGATTCGGTTGGTGCCGGGCGTTACCGGGTGGTCGGGGATCGCGGAGTCGCTGACCGGACCGCTCGGGCCGGCGACGATCCCTAAGTTACCGACGGCAGGCTTGTTGGTCTTGCGCCCGAAGAACACCGTCGCGACCATGACGAGGACGAACATCGCCCCACCGGTGACGGCGAGGATCGCTCCGAGGCCGAGGACGGTATTGGCCAGCAGGGGCAGCGGACCCTGCAAAGTCTCGACCGGGAACGGCGACGCCGCGTAGCTGGTGTCCCACACACGCCTAGCGACGCCGAGCTTGCCCGAGGCCATCATCCCGCCGATGAGGGTGAGGAGTCCGGCGCCGTAGACGTAGGGCTGCCAGCGCGCCAGGCCCGGGAGCGCCAGGTCGCGTTTGGCGACGAGCGGCACCAGGTAGTAGGCGAGCCCCATGAACGAGACCGTGGTGCCGAGCACGACCGTCGAGTGGAAGTGCCCGACGACGAACAGCGTGTTGTGGATGATCATGTTGAGCTGCATGGTCCCCATCAACACCCCGGAGACGCCTGCGATGAAGCCGAAGCCGATGACGCTGATGATCAGCGCCGCGAAGCCAGGCTCGCGCCACGGACCGGCGCGCAGCCAGCCGAACAGCCCCTTGGTGAAACCGCGGGCGCGTTGCGCCGACTCGATCGCGGCCGGGATCGAGTAGGCGTGGATCAGCGAGCCGAGCAGCGCGGCGTACATGAAGTACGAGGTGTTGATGATGCGCGCGTGCTGGCCCGGTCCCGGATCGACGAGCAGGTGGTGCATCGAGCCCATGTTGATCCCGATCAGGTAGAGGACGAACGCGAAGCGGCTCAGGCCCTCGTGGACCGGCTTGGCGCCGGTGGTGAGCGTGGCGAGGGCGTACCAGGCGCCGACCATCGCCGCGAGGTTGAGCTGCTGCGCGCCGTGACCGAAGCCCCAGAACAGCACGCGGTAGATCGCAGGGTCGACGGTCCAGAGGCCCAAGGACTGGCCGAAAGCTGGCAGGTAAGCGGCCGCGCCGTGCAGGAGCGTCCAGATCGCGATGATCGCCGCTACCAGCAGCGCGTAGACGACCAGCGGCAGCGGCCCGGCGATGGTGCGCTCAGCCTTGGCGCGGATGACGGCGTAGACGAAGTGGCAGGAGCCGATGAGCGCGCCCACCGCGAACAGGATGACCCCCAGGTAGAACAGCGGGTGGTTCACCAGCGGCGGGTAGGCGGTGAACATGTTGTTGGCGTGACCGCTCATCGTGGTGGCGATGGTGGTCAGGGCGCCGACGATCATCAGGCCGGTGTAGGTCCAGGTCAGGCGCACGAACCTCAGCGGCGCGTTGAGCAGCACCGTCATGCCGAAGATGAGCGCGGCGATCTCGAAGAAGACCATCCAGAACACCAACATGACGGCGCCGTGCGTCGACACGACCCGGTAGTACATCTCCGGCGCCAGCAGCTGCACGGCCTCCCAACGGGTGAGGCCGATCAGCAGGGCCAGGGTCCCGCCGAAGGCCAGCATGACCACGGCGGCCACGGCGTTGACCAGGAACAGGCGCTGGGCGGACGAGTACACCCGGTAGCCGGTGACCTCGCAGGTGCGGAACGCATCGGTCATGCGTTGCAACAGCGGGGATTTGCTTGGTTCTATCGGTGCGTAAGCCATGCGAAGTGGACCTCCTGCGGCTCGCGGCGCGCTAGTCGACGACGATGATCCGGCCGGCCATGGTGTGGTGCCCAAGGCCGCAGTACTCGTTGCAGATGATCGGGAACTCGCCGGTGCTCTCCGGCGTCAGGTGCACGACGTAGACGTAGCCGGGGAGCACCTGGAAGTTGAGGTTCATCGGCTGGATCGACATGCCGTGCTGCACGTCGTAAGACGAGAGGTAGATGCGCGCCGTCTCGCCCTTCTTGAGCTGCAGAACCGGCCGCCACATGAACGCCTGGGCGACCATGAAGACCTCGCCGTCTGAGTTGGGCGTCACGACCGGCAGCCCCTGATACGTGCCGACGGTGTTCTCGGCGATGTGAGCCTCGGCCCTGGCCCTGAAGTCGGCCACGTCGATGCGGTACGACTCGAACGGCGTCTGTTGGCGCCCACCGATGACCGGCCACGCGAACATGGCGACGAACAGGAAGATGCACCAGATACCGCCGACGACGAGCCAGGTGCGTTCCGTGCGCGACAGCGGCTTGAGGTAGATCGCCTTGGGAGGCATGAGGCTGTTCATGTCAGCGCCCTTTCACGGTGACGGTCATCGTCATGCCCGCGGCGAAGTGACCTGGGGTGCTGCAGTAGATCTGGTAGGTGCCGGGTTCGTCGAAGGTGAGCGAGTAGCTCCAGCCGCTGTCGAAGTCGCCTGAGTAGAAGAGTTTGTCGGCGACCGGCACGTCGGGCGTGCCGTAAGCGACCGCGTGGGCGAACGGGTCCTCGTTGACCCAGGTCACGGTGGTGCCCTGCTCGATCTCGAGCTCCTTCTGCGAGAAGGCCATGTTGCGCAGCGCCACGCGGACCGCGCCGGACGCCACCGACGTGCCGGCCGCGGGGCCGGAGGCCACGATGCCCTGAGCTGTCGCGGCGGCCGTGTCCGCTTGGTTGGTCGCGCCGGTCGCTGACGGACTCGGTGTCACCGCCGCTGGGGCGGCTCCGTGGCCCGCAGCGCCGTACAGCCCGGCCTCGTCGAAGTTCGGGAGCCTCACGATCTCGGCGACGCTCCACACCGTGTAGACGACGGTGGGCATGATCAGCCCGACCAAGATCAGGAACGGGATGCTCTCGAGCATGCGTTGGAAGCCCGGAACTGGGCCGCCACCAGGGGTATTCGCGGGAGCCGTGGTGCCTGTCGCCATGATCCTCCTCGCTAAACTTGGATGTCGATGTCCACGTTACACCAAGCCGAGAGGTTCGTGAAGACCCGCGCGGGTGGCCTTGGTCAACTGCCTAGATCAGGGGGTGGCGGTGGCGCCCTTCGGAACCTCGCGCGCCAGCAGGATCGCGACGATGCCGAGCATCGTGCCCGTGAGCCTGCGCTGCAGGCGGACCCAGCGCGGGGTGCCGGCAAGGAGCCGCGCGATGGAACCCGCAGCCACGACGATGAGAGCGTTGACTATCATGCTGACGGTTATCTGGATGCCGCCGAGCACGAACCCCTGAGCGAGAGCGTTCCCGGCCGTGGGGTCGATGAACTGCGGGATCAGCGCGAGGTACATCACCGCCGCCTTCGGGTTCAGCAGGTTCGTGATCAGACCCATGCGGAAGAGCGTGACAGGGCTGTCGCGCTTCAGCTCGCGCGCCTCGAACACGCCGCTCCCGTTAGGTCTCAGAGCCTTCCAAGCCAACCATAGGAGGTAGGCGACGCCGGCCGCCTTCAGCCCTATGTACAGCCAGGGAACGGCGACGAGGATCGCACTGAGGCCGAGGTTGGCCATCGCCATGTAGATCAGGAAGCCGACGCCGGTGCCGGCGAGCGAGATCAGACCTGCGACGCGGCCCTGGCTGATGCTGCGAGACACCAGGTAGACCATGTTGGGACCGGGGGTGAGCACCATCCACAGGGCCGTGACGGCCATGCCGGCGGCGGCGGTGAGCGAGACGAGCGAGACGAGCGGCTCCATCAGTTCGGGATCCCTCCTGAATCAGGCACGACACCACTCTGCTGTAATGGTCTTATGCATCTCAACCCTTTCGGAGAGTACGCCGTGCTGCTGGCCGCATCGCTGGCTAACGACTGGCCGTTAGATCGCGCAGGCGTCGTAGACCGGGCTCGGGTCTTCGGCATGACGATGGAGTTCGCCGAGATGCAGGACGACCACAGCCGCGTCAGGCGAGTCATCGACGACTGGCTCACGGTCGTCGACGCCGGCGATCCGCGCGAGCGCGCCCGTATCCTGAACGCCCATATGGCCCTGGCGGCGGCCTACCCGCGCCTGACAGACCACGACGACGAAGGCTGGCACCTGCACTACCGCGACGACGAGATGCGCGACTTGGCCCAGGTGCTCTTCGGCATCTTCAGTGTCGGTACCGCCCTGCACCTCACCACCAGGGGGATGCAGCGGCTAGGTCGCTGCGCCGCCGGCCAGGCGCAGCAAGACGCCTGCTCGGCTGTCGTGGTGGACGTCACCCGCAACGGTCGGCAGCGGTACTGCTCCGTGCGCTGCGCCAACAGAGCTGCCGTGCGGAGGCACCGACTGGCTCTGAGCCTCAGGAGGCGTCGTACTCAGCGTCGCTGACATGCTCCAGCCAGTCGACGGCCTTACCGTCCTTCACCTCGTGAACCGCGATGTGGCTCATGGCGGTCCGTGGCGCGGCGCCGTGCCAATGCTTCTCGCCTGGCTCGAACCAGACCACATCGCCGGGGCGCACCTCCTCTACCGGTCCACCCTCTCGCTGCACCCGACCGAGGCCAGACGTGATGATGAGCGTCTGACCTAGTGGATGGGTATGCCAGGCCGTCCGCGCTCCTGGCTCGAACGTGACCTGCGCGCCCTGCACGCGGTCGGGTTCGCCGCTGTTGAACAGAGCGTCGATACGCACGCGGCCGGTGAACCAATTCGTTGGGCCGGGTTGGGAGGGCGTGTGCCCCGGGCGATAGATCTGCATGACTACCTCCTTCGGATCGGAGTTGTGCCTCAACGCGCGGCGAATGCTCGCGGTCGTGCTCCAGCTACGCGCTCGAAGAGGATGTGCGCAATCCATCCGGATGCCGATGAGCCACTCAGTGGCTGGAGAGATCGAGGGCTTGGTGGAGGAAGTCGATCAGGTGACCGGCCAGATCGGGTGTGAGGGCGGGGATGGCCAGGTAGCGAAGCTGACGGCCGGTTCCGGATAGAAGCCTATCGGGGTCGTAGAGCAGGTGACCTCGCTCGAACCCGACCTTCACCTCGTCTTGGCGGGGAAAGATCCCGCAGACGTAGCCGGCTTCGGGGTGATGGAGGCTGACGCTGTGCCATCCATTGTTGATTCGCTCGGACAATCCCCCGACCGCGCCTAACAGGAGCGATCGCACGTCGAGAGTGAGACCAGAAATCGCGGGTAGATGGCCGGCCAGCAGCGCTCGGAGCTGGTCGGGGACGTCAGGCCCAGTGGATGAGGGCGCCATGCTCCATCGCGGGCGGTTCGACGATGAGTGCGAACATCGCAGCGGCCTCGGGGATCGACGGCGCCGTCGCCGCGGCAGCGAGCGCGGCTACGTGGCTCTCCCAGCGCCATACGTCCATGAACGTAGCATCGCCTAGCTGAACCAGGACGGCCTCGACCAGCCCGGGACAGCGAGCGCGTATGGTCTCTACTGCGATGGGCCAGAGGCGGATCAGCTCCTTTACCTGAGTAGGGTCGATGCGATAGCGGGTCAGCTCGAACGCGGTCATGTCAGCTCCTCTTGGTGGTCGAGGCCTCGTGATTGAGTCGATCGAGAAGTAGGTCCAGCGCAGCCACTCCGTCATCTCCTAGGCGCTCGGCAGTGTGCCGTTGAGCGGCGTACCATGCCTCTGCGGCCTGCTCGACCGCGGCGCGGCCGCTGGCGGTGACCTCCAGCCGCAACTCCCTGCCGTTGCCGCCTGGTGCGGTGGCGATGTAACCGCGTTGCCTGAGGCGAGCGAGATTGCGAGCCAACGACGAGCGCTCTAGCCGCAGCTCGCCGGCGAGATCGACGGCCCTCGTCCGCCTCGGCGATGTCATCAAGGTCGTGAGAAGGTCCAGCTGTGCCACCGTCAGCCCGGCAGCACGCAGCGCGTCGTCGTAGACGCCGACGATGAGCCGGTGGATCCTCCGCACCCTGGCGGCCAGGCACGGCTCGCTCCACAGAGCATCGACCGCTGATCGATTGATGTACATACAACAGTCACTTTAGCAGAGATAGCCTGGGAGTTAAGCTACGAGTCAAGAGAGGGCAGTAGGGCGTAGAGCAGCAGCCATGGCGCTGCTTATCGATCGGCTCGAAACCGCGCTGGAGGGCATAGAGGCGTCATCCCAGACGCTTCACGAAGAACAGCTTCGTATGGCCGTGCGGGTCCCAGTCGGGTAGCTGGCCGGCGACGTGGTAGCCGGCGCGCTGGTAGAAGTCGGGCGCCTGGTAGTCCATGGTGTCGACGTAGGCGTAGACGCAGCCGAGCGCCTTGGCGGTCTACTCCGCCCGCTGCAGCAGGGCCAGGCCGACCCCGCGGCCACGCACCTCGGGCCGGGTGGCCATGATGTCCACCTTCAGCCACTTGAACTGAGTGCTGCCGAACAGGCCGCCGATCACGTCCCCGGCCTCGTCGAAAGCGAACAGGCTCAGCTCGCGGGGGCTGTTCCGCGGTTCCTGGCGCACTGCCCAGAAGACCGGGTTCGAGGTGGCGTTGTGCTCGCGCAGCAGCGAGTACACGGCCTCGCGTAGCTCCTCATCGGGTTGTGCGCGTTACTCAATGCTGAAGGCTGGCATTGACGTTTCTCCTAGGTAGTAGAGGCTCGCCGAAAGGGTGCCGGACCGGACGGCAGTGGAGGGCGCTGTTCAGACCGACCGCAACAGACCGCCATCGACCTTGATGTTCTGGCCGGTGATGTAGCCCGCGCCGTCAGAGACCAGGAAGGCGATGGTGGCCGCGATCTCCTCGGACGTGCCGTAACGCCCCAGCGGCACGCTGTCCCGTCGCTCGTCGGTGGCGGCGATGCTGTCGATCCAGCCTGGCAGGACGTTGTTGATACGGATGTTCTTCGGCGCATAGGTGTCGGCGTATATCTTGCAGAAGCTCGCCAGCCCCGCCCGGAACACCGCCGAGGTCGGGAACAACGGCGAAGGCTCGAAAGCCCAGGCGGTGGTGATGTTGACGATCGAGCCGCCGCCCTGCGCCTCCATGATGGGCGTGACCAGGCGGATGGGACGCACGGCGCTGAGGAGGTAGACCTCCATGCCCTTATGCCAGTCATCGTCCGAGATCTCGAGGATCGGGCCGCGCGGACCGTGGCCGGCGGAGTTGACCAGAGCGTCCACCCTGCCCCAGGTGTCCATCGTCAGATCTACCAACCGCCTCAGATCGCCAGGCACCAGGTTCTAGCCGGTGACGCCGACGCCGCCCAGTTCCTTAGCGAGAGCCTCGCCCTTGCCTGAGGAGGACAGGATGGCCATGCTGTAGCCGTCCTGCGCGAGCTTGCGCGCGGCGGCCGCGCCCATGCCGGACCCTGCTGCGGTGATCACTGCGACCTTCTCTTGCGCCATCGGTGCCTCCTGTAGCTGGGTCCCCGCGGTTCTCATACCAGGTCCCGCACTGCCGTCAGCGTCGGAAGGAAACCTGTGCCGCTATCCTACTTGCGTGGTGCGAGGAGGTTCGACCGATGAGCAAGCGCGTTCTCCACGTCGTGACCAACGTAGCTCACTACACCGATCAATCCGAGCCGACCGGCCTGTGGCTGTCGGAGTTGACGCATGCCTGGGACGTCTTCGCCGCCAATGGATTCCTGCAACGCATCGTCAGCCCGAAGGGAGGCGAGTCGCCGCTCGAGCCGCGCGCCCTCAGATGGCCGCTTCTCGACGCGTCCGCCAAGGCGTGGCTCGCCGACGAGGAGCGCATGGCGCTGCTGTCCTCGACCGCCAGACCCGACGAGATCGATCCGGCCGACTACGACGTTATCTACTTCACCGGCGGCCACGCCGTCATGTGGGACTTCCCCGACGACGAAGGACTCCAGGCCATCACGCGCGCCATCTGGGAGCGCGGCGGCATCGTCTCCTCTGTCTGCCACGGCTACTGCGGTCTCTTGAACGTCAAGCTCTCGGACGGGTCGCTGCTGGTCGCCGGCAAGCGCCTCACCGGTTTCGCGTGGACTGAAGAGGTGCTCGCCGGGGTCGCCAAGAAGATCCCCTACAACGCCGAGGAGGAGATGAAGCGGCGCGGCGCGCTCTACACCAAGGCTGCCGTGCCGTTCGTCTCGTACGACGTGGTCGACGGCCGCCTGGTCACTGGCCAGAACCCGTTCTCTGCCAAGGCGACGGCCAAGCAGGTGGCGGCGCTGCTCTGAGGGCGAGGTCCCGCTGCCTGGCAGGCAGGGCTGTCCTCACTCGCTTTCAGGAGTCGCACCCTGGAGCGGATCTACGATGCTCCTCCCTCGCTCAAGTGCTACCTCGCCCATCCGCGCATCGTGGCTTACCAGAACTGCCGCGTTTCCAAGCAACGCACAGGTGGCCAAGTGAATCGAGTCCAAAGATCTGATGTGCTGCTCGATCGCGGCAGCGGCACGGAGCACGCCGTCGTCGATGCTTATCAGGTTGACGCGGTCGAGCACCTCTCCTGCTCGCTCGATGGGTAGGCGTTCACGCCGTAGGACGCGGATAAGCTCGAGCTCGAGCAGGGTTGACGAGTAGACACTGCCCTCCTGGCTCGCCCGGTCGAGCCACTCGGCTGCCCGCGAGTCGCCAGTGGGCAACAGAGCATGTAGGGCGACCGAAGTGTCGAGATACCAGATCACCGTTTCAGGCGCCTACCAGTCCCCGCGTATATCGTCCAGCAGAGCATCGACCTCTTCAGCCGTGTATTGCCGCGTCCCTTGGTCTGTCGTCCATGCCCGGGGATTCTTCTTGGCCGGAACGATTCGGCCTTCGCTGCGAAGTCTCTCGATGGGATCGGGGTGTGCCTCGAGCGCTTCGATGCGCCATCTCGGCACACCCCGCTCAGTCACCACAACGGTCTCGCCGGAAGCGACATCAGCCAGCACACGAGCGGTCTGCTGATTCAGCTCGCGCTTGGTGATCGTTCTCATGCGACGATTGTACTACAGTTGACAGACATTAGGTCAGCGATCCGCGCCCGAACCCACCAGAGCAACCATCTCCTCCGGCGTCAACCGAGCGCCTTCGTTCAGGCACTCCGCCCACCGAGCCTCGCCGAGGCACTCCCGGGCTAGCTGAGCGTTGCTCTCCAGCGCTTCTCGACTCGCGACAGGCATGACCATGCCGAGGCGCTGCAGCAGCGCCCTTGACGCGCCGACGCAGCGCAGTGCCCACTCGGGATCGTCCAGCGCCAACGCCACAGCCACGACGCTCGCGAGCACCTCGCCGATGCCGCGCTGGTCGCCCAACTCCATGAAGCGCCGCGCCGCGCGCTGATAGCAGCGCCGGGCTTCGGCCGTATCCTCGGCTCTCATCTCGATGTCGCCCAGGCTCTGGTCGGTGACCGCAAGCCCGACCTGATAACCGACTCGCTCGAAGACGGCATGCGCCTGGCCGTGCATGAGGCGCGCCCGGTCTAGGTCGCCCCTGTCCAAGGCCGACATCCCCAGGTTGCCGAGCGCGAAGGCCGATACCAGCTCTTCGCCGGTGTGCTTCGCCAGCTCGAAAGCCTCCTGGTACCACCGCTCGGCCGCGACCGGGTCGCCACGGAAGGTGGCGAGCGCTCCTAGGTTGTTCAGCGTGTTGGCCACCATGTGATGGTCCTCGGCCTGGCGGTAGAGCCCGAGGGACTCGTGCATCAGCCGCTCGGACTCCTCGTACTCGCCCTGCAGCCGGATCAGGTTGCCCAGGGTGCCGAGCGTGGCGGCGAGCGGCTTGGGATCGCCGAGCTCGCGCTGGATCGCGATGCTCTCCTGCAGCAGCTCTCGGGCGTCGGCGAAGTCCTCACAGAGCCGCGCGACGCCGCCCGCGTTGGAGAGAGCCTTGGCGCGCAGGGCGGTCCTGTCATCGCTGAGGCGCAACAGCGCTGAGAACACGCCTCTCGCCTCCTGATAGTGGCCATGCAGCCACCAGTATCGGAACAGGCCGTTGGCCATGCGCAGCCCGGTCTCTTCGCGCTCCTCGAGGCGGAGGTGGTCGAGCCCAGTCCTGAGGTTCTCGTGGTCGCGTGCCAGCCGCGCCAACCACTCCGCCTGACCCTGGCCGACCAGTCCCTCGCCCGCCTGAACCGCCAGGGCGGCGAAGTAGTCGGCGTGCAGCGCCAGCAGCTCGGCATGGCGGGCGGCATCTGCCATCAACCGCTCGAGTCCGTACTGCCTGACCACCGCGAGCTGCTCGAAGCGACCGTCGCTGGCGCGGTAGAGCAGCGACTTGTTCACCAGCGCCAGCAGGGTCCTGAGGCTAGCTACCGCGACCGCGTCGGCGGCGTCCTTGTCGAAGCCGCCCCTGAACACCGCCGTGGCGGTCCACGCCGCCCGCTCCTCATCGCTCAGCAGCGCCCAGGAGTGGTCGAGCGTGGCCCTTACGCTGCGTTGGCGTGGGGGGACGTCTCGGTGCGTCGTCGCCAGCAGGTCGAGGTTCGTCTCGAGCGCGTCGGCCACCTCCCCCGGCCGCAAGCGACGCATCCATGCCGCGGCCAGCTCGATGCCGAGCGGCATGCCCTCCAGCAGTCGGCAGATGCGCACTATCCCGGCGCGATCATCCGGGCTCGCCAAGAAGCGCGGATGGGCGCGAAGAGCACTGCGTACGAACAGCGTGACGGCATCGAACCCGTCGATGGGCTGCTCCAGCGAGGTCGGATAGTCGAGTCCGGGGACGTCGACGACGACCTCGCCACCCACGTCCAGCGGCTCGCGCGACGTCACGATTGCGGCCGAGCCGGGCGAGGCTTCGAGTAGCTCCGGCACTAGCCCGGCGCCTGCGAGCAGGTGCTCGAGGTTGTCGACCACCAGCAGCAGCGACTTGGGCGCCAGCCAGTCGAGCAGGAACTGGTCCGCAGCTTGGCCTGCCGGCACCTGGGCTCCGAGCGCCTGCAGGAAGGCCTGCGCCAGCAGTCGAGGGTCGCCGGACTCGGCCAGCGGCACGAACACGGCGCCGTCCCCGAAAGCGGTCGCGGCTTGCAGGGCCACCTCTGTAGCGAGGCGCGTCTTGCCGCTACCACCAGGGCCGAGCAGCGTCACCAGGCGCGCGCCATCGTCCACCAACATGGCCATGAGCCGCTCGCGTTCCGCCTCACGGCCGACGAAAGGCGTCAGGGGTGCCGGGAAGTTGCGGCGCTCCGCCACGCCGGCTTCGGCGGCACGGTCAGGGGCGGCTTCGAGCCTGGCCTCAGCGGCCACTGCCGCCATCGGGACGGGCGATGAGCTCGGGCTCCGCAACCGCTCGGCCAGCAGGATCGTCGCCTCCAGCGGCGCCACGTCCAGCTCAGTGCGCAACTGAGTCCTGAACGCCTCGAAGGCGCGCAGAGCTGCCTCGCGCTGGCCCGCCGGGCCGGCGCAGCGCAGGTAGGCCTGCAGCACGTCCTCGGCCAGTGCGTCCTGAGCCAGCACCTGCCGCAGGTGCGCTATAGCGTCCGACCAGCGGCCCTCGCGCTCGCAGGCCCCGGCCACCTCGAGCACGGCGTCGCGCCACGCGCCGTGGAGGGTCTCACGCTCGCGCTCGAGCCAGGTCTCGAACCCCAGAGACAGGCCCGTCGGCCCGCCGTCGAGCAGCGGCCCCCGGTACAGGTTCAACGCGTCATGCCAGGCACCGGCGCCGAGGGCGGCGCGGAAGAGCTGCAAGTCAGAGTCGATGCGCCAGCGCAGGCGGGTGCGCTCCGCCTCCAACCCCTCGAACCACGGCTGCCGCCGGCAGTGGTAGACGAGCTGGCTCAGGTTGTGCCGCGCCGTAACCTCGTCGTCCTCGGGCCAGAACACGCCCAGCAGCTCGTCGCGACTGACCCAACCCTCGCGGTGGGCCAGGTACGCCCCCAGCAGCAGGCTCTGCCGCATAGGCAGGTCCATCCACGTCGCTCCTATCCGCATACGAGGAGGGCCCAGCACGCACAATAACGGTGCCTGCATGCATCAATATAGGCCGCCCGCCCTGCGCCAACCGGAACGAAGTCCTGAGAGCATCGCTGCGAGCGATGCTCTCGCGCGAGTCAGGAAGCTACTTCCCGTACATCCCGAAGTTCTGGTACATCGCCAACACTTCCTCGGCGGTGAGGGCGCGATCGAAGATCATCACCTCGTCGATCGAGCCGTCGTAGGCGAAACGCGGTGCAGATGGCCCCGTGCCGCCGGGCGCGTACAGCTCGCTGGAACCCAGCCGGGTCATAGTGAGGCTCGGACCGCCCTCGAGTCGCGCTGGCGAGTAGTTACTGACCGTCACGGTCGAGCCTCGAAGCACCCCATCGATATAGAGACGCATATTGCCGCCCCCACCACCGGTCGAGCCGTACACGGCCACCACATGAGTCCACGCACCCGAAGGGATCAGGCTGCTGGTCCTGACGTGGTCGGCCGAGTTGCTGCCATCGGCCGGACGGCGCCAGAAGTCCAGGGAGCCCTTGGCGCCGGAGCCAAACACCCTGAAACCGAAGTCGCCTGCGCTCGCGATGCCACCGACCTGGCTGATGATCGTGCGGGCACCGTCGAAGCGCCGGGGGTTGATCCAGGCGCTCAGGGTGAACGGGCCCTCCGGCGGCACGGTCTGCAAGGTCGGGAAGGTGTTGAGATAGGTGTGCTGACCATCGAAACCGAACGCCTGATCGGTCGGATCTGTCCCGTCCCAGCCGGCACCGAACGCTCCGGCGTTGCCGGCGAGTGGCACGTCGCCGAGCGCATCCTCGAAGGTGCCGTCGGCGGTCCACCAATGGATCGGTTGCGGCAAACCGCCGTTGAGCGGCAGACATTCGCGCACGTCGTAGGTGGTGACGTCACCGACCTTGGCGAGGCTGTTGTCGCCGAGGTTGCGCACCGTGAACGAGATCGGCTCCACCTGGTTGATGGCGAGTGGCGCCTCGAAGTACGAGGCGAGGTTGCCGTCGCGGATGAGGTTCTGCACGCCGGTGTTGGGGCCACCGAGGGCGAACACCTCGATGCGCGCGGTCGACAGGGTCTCGTGCAGTTGCGCCTCGCTGAAGCCGTCGACCCCGCCGACGACCGCGTCGTAGGAGAACTCGAGCGCCGCCTCGATGCGCTCGCGCCTGTCGGTCGAGGTGAACGAGAACATCAGGATGCGGCCGTAGGAGACGCTGTCGATGTACAGCGGCAGGTTGTCGGCGCCGATGCCGAGGGCGGCTAGATCCGCGCCGGTGACTTCGTCGGCGAACATCGAGGACGGCCGCTCGGGCAGATCGACTGCCAGGGTGAACAGCCGCTGCACGAAGTAAGCGGTGTAGGTGCTCTGGTTCACGTCCTTGCTGTAGTCGAGGGACGCCGAGACCGAGGCGCCAAGGTAACGAGCGTCCAGGCCCAGGCTGAGCAAGGCCTGCGAGGTATTGTGGCTCTCCACCGAGTTGAACGAACTGGCGCCCGCGCCCACCGCGACATCGGCGCCCAGCGCGTTCACCACCAATTGGTTTATGCCCTCTCGAACGGTGCTGCCCACCGGCTGCTCGACGATGATGCTGACACCACCCGGGATGCCGAGGACGCCGCCGCCCTGGATCGACATACCCAGCGGCGCCCGCCGCTCACGAGCCACTGCGAGCGGCTCGAGCGAGCCGAGCGTCAGGTGCGAGCCGCCCCGGATGAGCGCGCCTGGCCACAGCACCGAGGCGTCCGGGTTGTGCAGCGCCATCTCGCCCGGGTTCTTACTGATGCTGTACGGAGTGGTCGTGCAGGTGTAGATGGTGCCAGACGCCGACTCGACCTCTGTCACCACGGGCGCCTCGCCTGTCGGCACGCCACTCGTCTCGCTGACTGGAGGCGCCACTTCGGACCAAGAAGGCAGCGAGGCGACGAAGGCGTCGACGCTGCCGAGCTGCCCAGGTCCGCCACAGGCAGCTAGGGCGAGCACGGTTGCGGCGGCGAGCCACGACCTCCAGTACTTGGTGGGGGTTGGACGCTCGGTGTTGGGACACTGCTTCATCGTCTTCATCGTCGTCTCCTCGCCTTCGGGTTCTCGACACCCTAGGGGAGGGGGTATCAGTGGAACCTCAGTGGGGTGTCAAGGCGCCACTGATAGCGCTCTGATACCCGCTGACTAACCTCCGAGAATGGCTCGACCCCGCGCCGGCACGACCGCTGGAAGACCGCTGATCCGAGGATCCTGGAGCACCGTGCGGCTGCTCACCGCCTGCCTACCGGCTGTGCTGGTGGTGCTTGTCGCACTGCTCGCCGCTTGCGGCGCCGGACCCAACCCCCCGCCCGGCAACGGCAGCGTGGCGAAGACGCTCTCGACACTGGGGGTCGACACCACACTGAGCGCGAGGAGCGCGCCGGACGGTAGCGCGCTGGGGGCCGACGACGCCCCGCTCGGCGCCGCAGCGTCGTTCGGAGGCCCGCTGGGGTCGGGCGGCCACGGGGTGAGCCCAACCATGGAGCTGGTGATCGCCAGGAACTTCTTCGACCACGACACACTGGTGGTCGAGCAGATCGAGGGGGCGCACGTCACGCCGGTTGGGGGGATCGACCCTGGCACCGAGGAGATCCTCGTCGACCTGACTGCGGGCAATGCCTGGATCGTGCCGGATCACATGGGCGGCAACTACTTCCAGACCCTGCGCGACGTCGCGGCCGGCGACCTGGACGGCGACGGCTTCGACGAGATCGCTGCCATCTACATCGACGAGGACGACAGCGGACTGAAGCTGCGAGTCTTCCAGGACGACGCGGCAGGCTACGCGTCCACCACCTCGAACCTCGGTCCCGGCGCGAGCATCCGCAGCCTCAAGCTGATCGCCTTCGATGACGACGGTGATGGGGTGGCTCGGCTGCTGGCCGCGCTGTCCTACGACGACGGCGTCGAGCTGATCCCGCTCACTCGTTCCGGTCCCAACTACTCGTTGGACCTTCCGGCGACCATCGACCTACCGCAGGTCGTCCCTGGCTCGCGGCTCTACGTGCGCCTCGCTGCCGGCCAACTCGACTACGACAACGCTCTCGAGCTCGGCGTCGTCGTCAACGAGGCCTGGGAGCAGGAAGGCACCGCCAGGTACTACCTGTTCGACGACGCCAACGCCGGCCGCGCTCTGCTCCGGAGCGGCCCGATCGAAGCCGACGTGGACGGCCTCAAGACCGCGGCCGCTGCCGACATCGGCATCGCGGACGTCGATGGCGATGGGTTGGGCGAGGTCGTCCTCGCCGGGCCGCCGCAGCTCGCCTACTCCTGCAGCAACCTCTTCCACGCCCTGACCGTCGTGCTGGACGACGCGACCAACGACCTCGCCGAGCTCGCCGCGCGGCACGAGCTGCTCGACTACCAGAACTGCTCCTCGGGCGACAACTGGCGCCGCTTGTTCGTGTTCGTCGCCACCCCTGACTTAGACGGCGATGGTGTGCACGAGATCACGGTCAACCATCGCATCTACGCAGACCTGGCCGACTCCCACGTGCTGACGCCCTTGACCGGCGTGCAGCTCCCGGCGGAAGCGTTCCTGTCGTGGACCACCGACTACGGCCAGTACCTGTCGGTCGCCACCTTCGCCGTGCTGGCTGCCGACGTCACCGGCGACGGCCGCGACGACCTGATGGTCTACCACCCGAACCGGACCAGCATGGGAGTGTGGGGCCTGTCGGCCATCGCCAACGTGGGCGTGAACGGCTGGGCCGAGCTCAGCGCCATCGCCACCCCGGGCATGCACAACGGCAACCAGATCTCCCGGCCGATCCTGGTGGCAGCCAACGTCGACGCCGACGGCCCGGTGTTGCGGTACAGCGCTGGCAGTCATCAACTCGTGTTCACCGAGCCGATAGTCATCGCCGCCATGGCAGCCCCGCCCTGCCACGATCACATCGCTCAGAACGTAGCGGCGTGCGTCACGCGCTTCGGCAAGGGGACGAGCCAGGGCGCCGATGCGTCGCTGTCCGTGACCGTTCGGGCAGGCACCAGCAGCGGCGTCGAGTCCTCGCTCGGCGTGCCGGTGGTGGGCGAGGTCGGTATCGACATCAGGAGCACCGTGTCCTTGGCGGCCACGGTATGGGCCGGAACGTCCTACACCGTCGAGAAGACCGTCACCTACACCTCGGGGCCGCTGGAAGACGCGGTCGTGTTCACCTCGATACCCCACGACATCTACCGTTACGACATCCTCTCCCATCCCGACCCTGAGCTGGTCGGTAAGCAGGTGGTGATCCGGGTCCCGCGCGAGCCGATCACGATGATCGCGGAGCGCGGCTTCTTCAGCAGCGCGCTGCCGGAGACGAGAGAGGGCATCGGCGCCAACGTCTTCGACCACACGCCAGGTCAGGTGAACAGCTACCCCTCTGCGAGCCGCAGGAACTCACTGCTCGCGCTGCACGGCGGGTTGCAGTTCGGTCCCGCCGGCGTGGGCCAGGGCTCCGGGGACACGCAGCTCGAGATCGACGTCTCGAGCGCGGTCAGCGCCGGCGGCGCTCTCGCGCTCGAGTACGACTGGTCGGTGGAGGCGACCGCCGGGGTCTTCATGCACGGCTACTCGGTCGGTTACGGCGCCGAGGCGGCGCTCTCGTTCACCAGCGGAACACAGACGACGTACACGGGTTCGGTGGGGAGCATAGCGGCGGCTGACTACTCGGCCAACGCCTACCAGTGGGGGATCTTCACCTACGTGCAACAGGTCGGCGAGCAGCGCTTCGAGGTGATCAACTACTGGGTCGAATGAGGTGGTAGAGACTCAGCCTTCCGCGATCGTCCATTCCAGTAGCTCGTCGAGTGGTGCCGTGGCCAGCCCGATCACCCTGTCAGCGCCGCCGTAGTACAGATAGACCTGTCCATCTACTACCGGGTTAGCCGTCCCGAACACCACGTTCGGCACGTCGCCCTTGATCTCCCAGGTCTCCTGCGGAGCCAGCACCGCTGTGCGCGGCCGCTTCAGGACCTTCGTCGGATCCTCGAGGTCGAGGAGTGCCGTGCCCATGCAGTAGACGTGGCTCTCGTCGTAGCCGTGATAGAGGATCAGCCAGCCTGCGTCCGTCCGGATCGGAGGGCCGCCGGCGCCGATACGCTTGGCGTCCCACGCGCCTGGCCGCGGACGCATGATCTCGACGTGCGAGCCCCAATGCCGCATGTCGTCCGAGAACGCCAGCCAGATCGAAGGCGGCCGCCGGTGAAACGTGACGTAGCGCCCGCCGACGCGCTCGGGGAACAGCGCGTGGTCCTTGTTGTCCTCTCCCACCACCACCGGGCCGATGCGCTCCCAGGTGATCAGGTTGTCGCTGACCGCGTACATAGGGGTGATGCCCGTCGCGGTAGCGCCGACCTCCGGATGGACCCCGGCGGTGCCGTAAGCGGTGTACGCCATGTAGAACCGCCCGTCGAGCTCGGTGACGCGCGGGTCCTCGACTCCGCGCGCCTCGAGATCGGACGCCGGCGACAGCACCGGTCGCTGCAGACGGTTCCAGCTCACGCCGTCTTCCGACACCGCGTAGCCGATGCGAGAGACGTAGTCGGTCCCCTGCGCCCGGTAGTGCATGTGGAACAGGCCGCCATGCACCACCACCGAGGGGTTGAAGACGTTGAGCGCCTCCCACTCGTTGAACGCGTTGGGCTTGAGGACCGGGTTGGCGGGGTGACGCTTGAGCCTCATGGCGACTCCTGGTCTGTGTCTCGATCAAGCGAGTTGGCGCGCTCCAGGGTGAGCGCGAACAGATGCATCGTCTCACGGTCGGGCAGCTCGACGCGCGTCAAGACCTTCGACGGGTCCACCGACAGCACCTGATGGAAGATCCGGCAGGTGATGCGCTCGACGGCTCCGCTGGCGCCACGGCGCTGCGCGAACTCGACGGCTACAGCCTCGCCGTAGCGCGGTAGCTGGCACCAGTCGGACAGTCCGAGCACCAGCTCATCGACGCTGTCGTCCTCGTAGACGAGACGCAGAGGCGCCTCGTAGTTGCCCTGCTCCGACGAGGCCAGCAGGTGTAAGGCGGCGTACTCGCCCGGCGGTACGACGAGGCGCTGGCCGAGCATCACGACGTTGTTCGCCCCTAAGTCCGTCGGCGGGAAGAGGAAGACTGCGCCCGAGGACTCGAAGCGCGACGATGCGGCCGGCGCGCGTTCGGCCGGGTAGGTGGCGCCGAAGACGCCGGAGCGATTGTCGAAGTTGCCGCGCTGCGGTCTGGACGAGAGTGAGAAGGCGTCGGCGTTGAAGGCCTCGGCGAGGTCGAGCGTCACGAAGGCGTCTTCGGCCAGTGCCTCCGGCGTCTCGAGCAGCGGACCGACGCGTGCATCGGCGCTCACCAGCCGCGGCAGCGGCACATCGTCGGACCACTCGATCAGGGCGAAGCCGTATGGGGGCAGCTGCAGCGAGCCGCTCTGGTCCGCGCTATCCGCCTGCACTGCGCTGGCGTCGTAGACGGCGACCGAGACTCCCTCACCCACCTCGCTCGGCAGCTCGAACGCCTCGAGGCGCGGCGACCAGCTCTTGACGAGAAGCAGCCGAGATCCCTCGCGACCGTAGAGCTTCCACGACACGGCCGGTCGGAAGAGCAGCGCGTCGAAGCGGAAGTCGCGGCCGCCGGCGTGGCTGATCGTGAGGCTCAGCGGCCCCGCCTCAAGCTCGACCTCGCCCAACGCGGCCATCTTGAAGCGCGACTCCTGAGCCCCGCTGGTGCTCACTGCGGCGAGCCGCTCGCGGCCCACGAACACCGCGGCGCTGGCGTCCCACGGCTCGTCGCGGTAGAGGGCATAAACGACGTAGTTGCCGCTAGCAGGGACTTCGGCGCGGAGCGCCAAGCTGGCGCCGGGCTTCAGCACAGCAGCCACCTGACCACTGGCGGTGCCGTCGACCTCGGTGACGGGCGCCTCGCCGAAGTCGGAGCCGGTCTCGGCCTCGACCGAGAACTCGCTCAGCGCCTCGAGCCACACGTAGTCGAGCGTGGCGCGCGCCGCCGGCCGCGACTCGGCCTGGATCAGCGCCATCAGCCCGGTGATGGTCGACTCGGCGCCCGAGTTGCGGTTGATGACGCCGCGCTCGAGGCCGTCGTAGATGCGCCCGGTGTCCGGATCGTAGAGCGGCTGCCGCAGCGTGTTGTTGCCGAGCAGCCAGCCTGTCATCAGGCCGCCGAGGCGGTCGTAGACGTCCTTCCCGGTGGCGTCGGCCAGCGCGAAGAGTCCGCTGGCGATCGACTCCATGCCGTAAGCGATCTGCGGGTAGACCCGCACGGCCGGGTTCATGTTCGAGTAGGGGCCGCGGTCGACGAGCAGGTGCACGAAGAAGTGCGCGGCCTCGGACTCGGCTGAGGCCAGGTAGGTGCCGGCAGCGCTCTCGACCCCTGGCTCGTCCCCGCTCCGGGCCGCCATCGCGGCTGCGGCCAGCGCCTGTGTCTGACGGCTGCCCCACGCGTGCCAGTCGAGCGGGTCGCGGGCGAACGACATGTGCGCGAGGAACGGGTACTCCCCCGGCGGCCCGTACTGGAAGGCGGTCAATCCGTCGGCCACCATCTCCATCAGCAGCCTGACGTCGGGATGGTCTTCGACTTGCAGGAAGATAGCGAGACCCAGCAGCAGGTTGGACGCGACGTCGGCGCCGTCGTCAGGCAGCCAGGCCGGGGCTTCGAAGCCGTGACGCGAGCGGAGTTCGCCGTAGGCCGGCGCGATCTTGGCCTCGAACGGCGGCACGCCCCTGAGGAACGCGTCGCGCAGCTCGGCCGTGTACTCCGGGTCGATAGCGGCGAAAGTCCTCATGCCCTCGGCGAGGGACCACAGGCCGCGGGCGGCCCAGAACCCGGCGCCCTTGCGGCTGGTGATGCCGAGTCGGTTGATGCTGCCGTCGGCGAAGACGAAGTTGTAGAACTCGCCGTCGTCGGCCTGCATGGCGAGCACGTAGCCGATCAGGCCACGCGCGAGGGTCAGCGACTCTTCCTCGCCCGTGACCTCGTAGTGCCAGAGATAAGCTATGGCGGCGCGCGCCACGTCGTCCAGGTCGGTCACGCCCTCGCCGGGAGCCTCGCGGCCCTCGTACGCGCCAGGGACCGTAGGGCTCGGCTCTGCGTAGATCCACACGCCCAAGAGGCTCTCACCCTCGACGTCGAACTCTGTCGTGAGCACGTTCAGGTGGTCGAGGTTGGTGAGCTCGAGCGCGCCGTTCGGGGGAGCGCTCTCGGCGCCGGGAGCGGTCTGGGCAAAAGCGGAGCCGACTAGGCACGCGAGGATGAAGCCCGCCAGAGCGACGCGAAGCCGCGCCAACGAAGGCGTGGCGGTCTGGGGGACGCGGCGAACCGCACCCCCCAGACCGTGTCCCCCAAGACCGTGTTGCGTGAATCCTCTGATCACTCCAAGCTCACGCTCGCCAGCTCCGCCTGCCTGTCGCGGGCGTAGCGGATGGCGTCCTCGGCCGAGCCGGCCGCGAATGCGCTGTAGGTGAGGTGGAAGGTGGCGGTGTCGCCGGGCAGGTAGTGGTTGGCGTCCGACGGCGTGATGTTGGCGGTAGCCGCGTAGGTGCCGAACTCGTCGGCGGTCCACTTGAACACGCCGGTGCGGAACTCCTGGGACTCGAACACCCAGGTGTCGCCCGAGAGCCACGCGTCGTAATCGTCGGCGATTGCCGGCGTCGCGTGTGCCAGCTCGGCGACGCCGATTCCGAGGCTGGGGCTGTAGTTGGCGCGCCACGGCTCGGCCGAGGCGAAGATGTAGGTTGCGCCCCAGTAGAGCGGGCTGAGGTTGTCGTCGGCCCTGAACGAGAGGTACTCGGTGCCGTCGACGGTCGTGGTGGCGTTGCGCTCGCTGAAGTAGTCGAGCGCCGTGCCGCCGAGCTGGTCGGCCCACAGCAGGCGCCGGAACGCCGGCATCAGGTGCAGCGACTCGAGGTCGGCCTGGCTCATGACCGTGGTAGCCATGCTCTGCAGCTTCATCATGTCGCTGTAGCCGCCGAAGCTGACATGGTTGACGATCTCGACGTCGCCGGTGGCGTAGACGTGGGTGACGAGGCGCTGTCTGAGGCCCACGAAGCGGTCGCTGGCGTACTCGGCCACCACGGTGACGCGCGCGGGACCGGCTGCGAGAACGGTGGTGCCGACGTGACGCATGCCGCCGGCCTCGAGGTTGGTGTACTCCTCGTGCGGACCGAGCTGAGCGTTGGCCCAGTAGGTGCTCTCGGGGAAGCCGCTGAAGCGCAGGATGCCGATCTCGTTGGCGAGCAGCTCCTGGGTGTCACCCAGGCCGACGATGCGCGAGAGGCCGTGCGCCGGCACTTCGACGACGAAGCCTGGCGTCAGGGAGCTCGCGATCACGACGGGGTCCTCGCCGCTGACTGTGAAGGCAGAGTCGTAGCTCGCGCCTTCGCCGGGGGCGTCGCTGATCTCGATGACGGCGGTTCCGCTGGCCAGGAAACCGACCTGATCGCCGGCCGAGACGCGGCCGTTGAGGTCGACGTCGTCGATCTGATAAGAGACCTCTTCCCCGCCGACCGTGACCTTGAGGCTGCTCCAGTCCATCGGGAACTCGGCTCCGAAGGCGTCGCGCAACGTCAGCAGGTCGAACGAGACGGGCACCGGCTTGCCGGTCAACGACTCGACGTTGACCGTGATCGAGCGCGTCTCGGCTGCCGCGAACGCGGCTGCCAGGAACACCAACAACGTGACTAAGACCTTCCTCATGCTCTTCCTCCTATGGGTTGCCATGACTCGAATCGACTCCTTAGCTAGCGGCGGCTCAGTAGAAGCCGCTGATGATGTCGCGGGCCCGTTGGGCGGCGCGCCTCAAGCCCTCCTGCGGCGTCCTCGCGCCCTGAACCACCGACGCCTCGTACTCGCGGCTGATGGCGCTGAAGATCTCGATCAGGTAGGGCGTGTCGTCGACGCCGCGGGTCCGCAGGCTCTGCTCGAGGAACGGTGGCAGGTTCGGCTTCGCGGCCAGCACGTCTGCGAACAGCGGGTCGGTGTCCATGCCGACGCGGTAGGGGATCTGGCCGGTCATCTGCATGAACAGCGCGTCGTTCTCGGGCGAGAGGATGTGCTGGATGAAGCGCCAGGAGTCCTCGGCATGGCGGCTGTTGGTGAAGATGGCGATGTTCTTCGGGTCGCCGTAGGTGTAGACGGGGCGCCCGGCCAGCTCGTCGGGGACGGGCGGTGGGATCAGCGCGAAGCGGAAGCCCTCTGGAGCGTTGTTCTGGTAGAAGGGCATGGTGAACGGCCCGGCCTGCTCGACCAGCACCTGGCCCAGGAAGAAGCGGTTCTGCGCCGACTGGCCCTTGGGCGCGTAGCCCTGGCCGAAGATGGCGCCCAGGAACTCGAACACCGCTCGACCGGCGTCGTTGTCGAAGATCACCCTGCCCTGGTCGTCGAGCAGCGTCTGACCCTCCGAGGCGGCGATGTAGAGGGTGTAGAAGTCGAAGAAGCGCTGCCACCAGGTGACGTCGACCGTCGGGGCGTAGAGGTACTTCTCGCCGCCCCAGTGCTCGTGCACCGTGCGCGCCGCCTCGAGGAACCCGGAGTAGGTGGCGAGCTGCTCGGGCTCGATGCCGGCCTCGGCCAGCAGGTCGACGTTGTAGGCGAACATCACCGGGTTGGACTTCCAGGGGATCTGGTAGACGTGCCCGCTCGGGTGGGTGTAGAGCCGCACCACGTCCTCGCCCGAGCGCGCGAGCATGAACTCCATGAAGCCGGGCAGGGTCTCGTGCTGGTAGAGGCCGCCGGCCTCGACGTACTGGCTGATGGCGCCCGGGTAGATGTTCGCGGCCACGTCGGGGGTGGTCCTGGCGGCGATCGCCGCCAGCAGCACCTCCTCGGTCGAGCGGCTGGCAGGCAGCGGCTGCATGCGGATCTGCAGGTCGGGGTTGTTGGCGTTCCAGTCGGTGACGACCTTGTTGGCGAACGCGATCTCCTCCGGGTTCGAGGACGGCCAGAACGTGATCGTCGTCTGCGCGGCCCCGAGCGGGACCAGCGCGGCCAGCAGCGTCAGCAGCAGCGTGCGCGGACGCCGACTCCTCCTCGCCACATAGGGTGTGTATGACATGGTCTCCTCCGTGCTCCTCGGACGCTCGCGCCCGTCTAGAGTCCCGATGCTCATGCGTGGGGTCTCCCTCGCCCTCATCCCTTGACCCCCGTGCTCGCGATGCCCTGCAGGTAGTAGCGCTGGAACACCAGGTAGACGACGATCATCGGCAGCACCGCGATGAGGCTCGAAGCCATCACCGCGCCTGCCTGCCCGCCGGCCTGGCCGCCGATGCCGTAGAGCGTCACCATCTGGGTCAGGGTCTGGAAGCTGATGTCGCGGTTGACGAGTGACGGCCACAGGAAGTCGTTCCAGCCGCCCATGAAGGTGAAGATCCCGACCGTGATCAGCACCGGCGCCGACAGCGGCCAGATGATGCGGAACAGGATCGTCAGCTCGCTGGCGCCGTCGACGCGGGCGGCGTCGATCAGCTCCTGCGGGATGGTGCGGAAGTTCTGCCGGAACATGAAGATGCCGAAGGCGCTGATCATGCCGGGCACGATCAGGCCCTGGTACGAGTCGGTCCAGCCGAAGTTGACGACCAGCACGTAGAGCGGGATCAGCAGGAGCTGGCCGGGGATCATCATCGTCAGGAGGATGACGTTGAAGATGAACTCGCGCCCGAAGAACTTGAGCCGCGAGAGCGCGTAGCCGACTATCGACGAGAACACCAGCACGCTGATCGTCTGCAGCAGGTAGACGAACGCCGAGTTGAACAGGGCGCGCCAGATCGGGATCTGGGTGAAGACGGCGCGGAAGTGGTCGAGCGTCGGCTCGCGCGGGATCAGGTTGAGATCGAACAGCTCGCGCGGCCCCTTGAAGCTGGTAGAGATCATGTAGAGGAACGGCAGCAGGAAGGTGAGCGCGCCGACGATCAGTAGCGCGTAGAACAGCAATTGCCGCGCCACGTGCCCGAGATCCTCGCTGCGCCTGGACAGGGAGCCCGTCATCAGTACCCGACCTCCTGCTCGAGGAAGCGCCGCTGGATGACCGTGACGAGGAAGATCAGCAGCGCCAGCACGACGCCGATGGTGGCCGCGTAACCCATGCGCAGGAACTGGAACGCCTGCTGGTAGAGATAGAGCACCAGGCTGAGGGTGGCGTCGAGCGGCCCGCCGCCGGTCATCACGAACGGCTCGACGAACAGCGAGAAGCCGCCGATGGTCGAGAGGATCACGACCAGGATGAACGCCGGGTTGAGCATCGGGAAGGTGATGTAGCGGAAGCGCTGCCAGGCGTTGGCGCCGTTGAGGTACGACTCCTCGTAGAGCTGCGCCGGGATCGACTGCATCGAGGCGAGGAAGATCATCAGGTAGTAGCCGACGTTCTTCCAGGTCGCCATCACGGCGATGCTGGTCATCGCGACCTTCGGGTCCGACAGCCAGCCGACAGGGCCGAGCGAGACGGTCGCGAGAAGCTGGTTGAGCATGCCGTCGTCGGCGTAGAGCCGCAGCCAGATGAGGCTGACGATGGCGCCCGAGGTGACGTACGGCAGGAAGTAGGCGGTGCGGAACAGGCCGCGGCCCCGGATCTGCTGGTTGAGCACCACGGCGAGCAGCAGCGCGACCACGATTTGCAGCGGGATGTGCACGGCGAGGAACACAGCGGTGTTGCCGAGCGCCTTCCAGAACAGCGGGTCGCTGAAGAGGATCTCGTAGTTGCGCGTCCCGACGAACGGCTTGTTCGGGCTGACGATGTTCCAGTTGTGAACCGTCAGGTAGAACGCGAAGCCGAGGGGATACGCGATGAACACGCCGAAGAAGATCAGGTACGGCAGCGTGAACAGGTAGCCGATCGGGTTCGAGCGGCGGATGTCGTGCCAGACGCGGCGCAGGGGACCGGGCTTGGAGGGGATGCCGACCGTCGTCACGAGCTCCGCCTCCTGGTCTTAGAAACCTTCGGGCGGCTAGTGCCTCTGGCGACGAGCTCGACTCCGAGGGTGGTCAACTCCGGCACCTCCTCACCGCGCAGTCGGCGCAGGAGCAGCTCAGCGCCGGTGCGACCGAGCCCCTGCTTGTCGACCTTGACGGTTGACAGGGGTGGAGCGTGATAGGCGGCGAGGTGGATGTCGTCGACGCCGACCAGCGCCACGTCCTCAGGCACGCGCAAGCCGCGCGCCGCCAGCGCCTTGGCAGCGCTGATGGCTGCAGGGTCGTTGGCCGCGAAGACGGCGTCGGGCGCCTCGTCGAGGCTGTCCAGCACCTGCTCCATCGCGAAGTAGCCGCCGTCCCAGGCGTCGCCGCCGGCCGCCACGGCCTCGGGCCGCAGCTGGCTGCCCGCGCGCCTCAGCTCGTCTGTGAAGCCGGCCAGACGCGCTCCGAAGTTGGGGTTGTCGAGGTTCTCGCTGACGAACGCGAAGCGCGTGCCACCACCGTCCAGCAGCGCACGGGCGGCCAGCTCGCCCGCCCTGCTGTGGTCGCTGACGACGGACGGGATGCCGGGGTGCGAGTTGTCGATGAGAACGACGGGCAGCCTGCCGTCGCGCAGGCGGTCGAGCACCTCGCTGCTGACGTCGCAGCCAACCACCAGGAGGCCGTCGACTCTCCCCTCCTGTGCCAGCTCGAGCAGGGTATCGCGGCGCTTGAGGCTGCTCAGCAGCAGGTGCTTGTCGACCTGCTCCAGCGCCTCCTCGATGCCGCCTATGACCTCGGTGTAGAACGGGTTGAGTATCACGGGCGCGTGGCGCGACATCACAGCCACACCCACGTTGTCGGTGGCGCCGACCTTCAGGCCGCGAGCCAGGGAGGAGCGGCGGTAGCCGAGCGCTTCACTGGCTCTGATCACCCTGTCTCTGGTGGTCGTGGCGATCTCTGGGTCGCCGTTGAGGGCCCGCGAGACGGTGGCGATGCCGACACCGGCACTGGCAGCCACCTCTCTGATCGTGACCTTGCTCTGTGGGCCTCGCCGAACCATGACCCTCCCTCGGGCGGTCGCACGTGGATGGAAACGTTTCCGGAACGAAGGTGATAGCAGCCTCGCCACTCTGCGGACCCCCGGGGCGCAAACCCTGGAGTTTCCGGTAACGTTTCCGGAACTCTAGCACAATCGGCGTGCCCTGCTTGCAGTGATAGGCGTTGACGGCGACAACGATGTCGGGCACGATCACTGACATCACCTCGGATCGCACCGCACCTCTGCGCAGCGCGCCCGATGTACTCTCTCGTTCGTGACAGCCGGCAAGGCCTTCCAAACGGGTGTGCGCGAGATCCTCCCCTTCCTCCTCGGCACCATCCCGTTCGGTCTGATCGCCGGCGTCAGCGGCATCGCCATCGGCATGCGCTTCGCCGAGGTGGTGTTCATGTCAGGCTTCCTCTACGCCGGCGCCTCGCAACTCGCTGCCTACTCGCTCATGTCGACGGGGGCGGCCGTCTGGGTGATCGTCCTGACGATCGCGATGGTCAACCTCAGGCTGGTGATGTACAGCGCCTCGATCGCGCCGTTGTTGCGGGGATACGGCATCGGCAGCCGCATGCTGATGGCGGCCCTGATGGTCGACCAGTCGTTCGCGCTCGGCGTGCTGCGCTACCCGAGAGAGGCTCCCGACTTCCCGCGGCGCGCTCACATGCTCGGCATGCAGTCGGCGATGTGGCTGACGTGGATGACGAGTTGCACCATCGGGGCTCTGGCAGGCGCCAGGCTGCCGGCCGAGTGGCAGCTCGACTTCGCCGTGCCGCTCTGTTTCCTGGCGATGCTGGTGCCGATCATCCGCACGCCGCCGATGCTGTCCGCTGCACTCGTCGGCGGCGGCCTGGCCATGGCGCTCGCTTGGCTGCCCTACAACCTCGGACTCGTGCTCGGTGCGGTCTGCGGGATCGGCGCCGGGGTGGTCGCCGAGTCCGTGCAGGCGAGGAGACGAGGTTGACCTCGTCGGACATCGTCACGGTAATCGTGCTGGGTGGCGTGATCGCGTTCCTGCAGCGCACCGCGTTCTTATGGTCGCAGCACGGCGTGAAGCTGCCGCGAGGCATCGAGCACGCTCTGAGGTACGTGCCCGCAGCGGTACTGTCCGCCATCACCGTCCCGGCCATCCTGAAGCCGAGCGGCGTCGCTTTCGGTCCTATCGACGCGCGCTTGATCGCCGGGTTGGTCGCCGGCCTAGTCGCGTGGCGCACCCGCAACGTGCTTCTGACGCTGCTGGCCGGCATGCTCTCGCTCTGGGCGCTCAGCTGGCTGCTGGGCTGAGCTTCAACGCGCTGGGATTCAGCGCCCCGCTTTAGCGTCCAGCTCCGGCGCCCCGCTTTAGCGGGCCTGCTTCAGCGGGCCTGTACCTCGAGCGTGTAGTTAGCCGTAGCGTTTCCTCCCTGGTAGAACACGACGTCGATGAACCACGGACCCGCCTGCGGCGCGTTGATGAGGATGTTGGCGAAGTTCGCCTGTGTGACGTCGCGCTGGGTCCAATCGCCGCCTTCGTTCCAGTCTTGGATGTCGCTGCCGAGCTTGACGAACAGATCAAGATCCGAGTCGGAGTTCATGATGAACGCCACCTGCTGCGTGCCGGCGGGGACCTCGAACAGGTACGTGTGGTAGGTCGAGCCGCTAGCCCCGGCGATGCGTCCGTTGATCACGGTGTTGGCGGGGATGACGCCGATCGAGCCCTGGCTCGGGTCTTGAGCCCTCGCGGCCACGGTCGGGTCTAGCCCCTGTGCGCCTCCCAACCCCGGCGGGGTCGAGGTCTGCGGCGGTGGGGGCGAGAGCGGGCTGGTCACGGGCGGCGCGAGAGGGCTGCTGGGTGTCGGTGCCTGCGACGTACCGGCCGGATTGATCGCCAACTCGTAGGCTCCCACCTCTCCGACTCGTGAGGTGGTGACGATGATGCTGTAGGTGCCGGTGACGTTCGGCACCACGGTCTCGCGCACGTCGGTTCCCATGTTCGGGCTGTCGTCGACCTCGAAGAACACGCTGTAGTCGGGGCCGAGGATCAACAGGTACGCGTTGAACGCACTCGAGCGCAGAACGAACTCGACGGGCACACCCTGGGTCAACGTGCGCTCATGGAGCTGGCCGTACTCGCCGGACTGCAAGACGGGATCGCCGGGCCCCAATCTGCCGCTGACGATTTCGGACAGACCCGTTGCTGATAACGGAGCGGTCGGGATCGTCGGTGGTGAGACCTGCGTCGGCGGGGTCGGCGGAGTGCTGACAGGGGGCGTAGTTGGTACGGTCGGTGCCGTCGGGAAACCGTGCGTCGCCGGCGCTCCGGCGAAGCCCTCGTTGCTGCGCCGCGTGAAGCGCACCGAGAACGGCGCCGCGCCGGTCGGCTGTCCCTGCGCGTTGACCTCGCGTACCTCGAAGCTGATGGTGTTGCCGTCCTGCGAGAGCTGAACCGTGAAGGAGAAGGTCCCCTGCTGGCTGGTGAACAGACCCTGGCCCGGCACGTCGCCGGGTGCCGAGCCGCTGACCTGGTACACGACGCCGTTCACCGTGAGTTGTCCGTTGAGAACCCCATCGGAACCCTGCGAGACGGCCAGGACGTTGCCGGACTCGTCGGCGTAGGTCCCGGTGTAGTGAGTTGCCGCCGCGACACCGCCGCACGCACAAGCCAGAGCCATGAGGAGTCGAACCCCTCGCCCGCGCAACCACGCAAACATGCTCGCCTCCAGGGATCGGGGCACCTAGCCGGAGTGCCGCCAGCAACAGCTAAGAACGTCTGACGTTACCACGCAGCTTGTTAGAATCCTCACAGGCCTTAGGGCCGGAGGTGACCCCATGACCGCGTCCGTTATCAAGCGTCTACTGGTACTGCTGGTGCTGCTGGGTTTGGCAGCCCCGAGCTTCGCTCAGACCGCCGGAGGCACTGCGATCTTAGTGCTCGGCTCCGACCCTGAGCACCTCAACCCCGGCATCAGCACCGGCTACCCGGTAGCCGCTGTCGGCGCCAACGTCTTCAGCGGCCTGATCCGGATGCGCGACGACGGCACCCGCGAGGGCGACCTCGCCGAGTCGTGGACAGTCTCGGACGACAGCCTCGTCTACACCTTCAAGCTCCGCCCCGCCACCTTCCACGACGGCACGCCCGTCACCAGCGCCGACGTGGTCTACAGCATGGTGGAGATCCTCGCCCCCAACCACGGTCGCTTCATCACCGCTTACAACAAGATGGCGTCGATCGAGGCTCCAGACGCCGAGACCGTCGTCATCACCCTCAGCGAGCCATACGCGCCTCTGCTCAGCCTGCTGAGCGTCTTCGACGCTCCCGTGCTGCCCAAGCACGTCTACGAAGGCACCGACGCGTTGACCAACCCCGCCAACAACGATCCGATCGGCAGCGGCCCGTTCCGCTACAGCCAGTGGGTCAGAGGCGAGCGCGTCGAGATCGTCAGGTTCGACGACTACTTCAGGCAAGACGAGGTCGCCCTCCTCGACCGCGTCATCTTCAGGGTCATCCCGCAGGATGTGGGCCGCAGCATCGCGCTCGAGACCGGCGAGGCCGACCTCGTGTTCGGCTTCTACCTGGCGCCGGCAGACCTGCCCCGCCTCGATGCCAACCCGAACATCCAGACGTGGCGCGGCATCACCATCCCCGCGCTCTACTTCGCGTTCGTCAACAACAACACCCCCGGCTTGGATGACGCGCGCGTCCGTCAGGCGCTGATGCACGCCATCGACCGCGAGCAGATCACCGAGCAGGCTCAGGGCGGCCTAGGGCTGGCGGCCGCCGGACCGTTCGGCGCCGGCTTCCCGTACGCCTACGACGAGGCGTACGACTTCCGCGAGCTCTACCCGTACGACCCTGCGCGCGCCCGCGAGCTGCTCGCCGAAGCCGGTGTCAGCGACCTGCGCCTGCGCTTCGTGTACGACAGCGCCCGCGGCTCGTTCGCGGCGGCCGGCGAGATCATGCGCGACCAGCTCAGGCAGGTCGGCATCACGCTCGAGCTGCAGCCCGTCGAGCGCGCAGTGATGGTCGAGCGCGTCTACAACGGCGACTACGACATCAGCATGCAGTCGTTCACCTCCTCAGGCGACCCGGTCATCGGCTACCACCGCATCTACCTCAGCCAGCCTCCCGGCACGCCGTTCGTGAACGCGACCGGCTACGCCAACCCCGAGATCGACGCTCTGCTCGGCCAAGCCGCCGGTCTCGCCGACCTGGCAGCCCGCAAGGCGATCTACGACCAGGTGAACGCCATCCTGGCCGTCGACGTGCCGACGATGGTGATCTTCGAGGAGCTCGGCACCGAAGCGGCTGCTGGCAACCTGCGCGGCATGCGCACGCTGCTCGATCAGCGCGACGGCCTCGAGTTCCTCTGGTTCCAGCAGTAGACAGGCTGAGGGCCAAGCAAGCATGACGAAGAAGTAGAAGACGTGGACCAGGCGCGAGGCGAGGGACAGGGTCTCTGGCGCTACATCGGTGGACGGCTCCTGAACGCGGTGCCGCTCGTCATCGGTGTGGTCGTCGTCAACTTCCTGCTCATCTCCCTCGCGCCCGGCGACCCCGTCACTACGCTGATCGGCGAGTTCCCGGCGCCGCCCGAGTACATCGAGCGCGTGCGCCGGGACTACGGTCTCGACAAGTCGCTCCCCGAACGCCTGGTGCTGTACCTGGGCAACGTCGTTAGAGGCGACCTCGGCTTCTCGTTCGCCAACCGGCAGCCGGTACTCGACCTGCTGCTCGAGCGGCTGTCGCGCACGCTCGTGTTCATGCTGATCACGATCGTGGTCGCCACCTCGATCGGCGTGACGCTCGGCGTGCTGGCGGCGCGCAAGCCTCACTCTGCCGGTGACACGCTCGCCACCGGCTTCGCTCTCACCGGCTACGCGATCCCCGAGTTCTGGCTCGGGCAGCTCCTGATCCTCGTGTTCGCAGTCGGGCTCGGCTGGTTGCCGGCCGGCGGCTTCCGCAGTGTCCGCATCGAGTACACCGGTTGGGCCGCCGTCGTCGACTACGCGCGCCACATGGCGCTGCCGATGGTCGCGCTGTCGTTCCGCTACATGGCGATAACCACGCGCCTGACGCGCGCCAGCCTGCTCGAGGTCATGAACACCCAGTACATCCTCGCAGCCAAGGCTCGCGGTCTGTCCGAGCGGGCCGTGCTGTGGCGTCACGCCCTGCGCGCCGCCGCCCTCCCCGTCGTCACCGTCGTCGGCTACAACTTCGGCTTCATCGTGGCCGGCTCGGCGCTGGTCGAGACGGTGTTCGGCTGGCCCGGCGTCGGCAGGCTGATGTACGACTCGATCTTCACCCGCGACTACCCGGTCCTGCTCGGCATCCTGCTGATGGTGTCGCTGACGGTGATCGTCGTGAACCTGATAACCGACGTGCTCTACGCCGTCCTCGACCCTAGGGTCAGGTACTGATGGCGGGCACGTCTTCCAGCAAGGCGATCAGCTCTACCTCCCTCAGCGCGGTGTGGCGCCGCTTCAGGCGCAACCGCACCGGCATGTTCGGCGCCGTCGTGGTGGTGCTGTTGGTGCTGACCGCGCTGCTCGCGCCCGTCCTGGCGCCGCACGACCCGTTCTCCACCTCGCGCAACGCGCTCCTCTCGCCTCTCGCCAACCCCGACTACCCGCTCGGCACCAACCACCTCGGGCGCGACATCCTCTCGATGGTGCTGTGGGGCTCGCGCGTGTCACTGATCGTCGGTCTCGCCGCGGCGTTGACGGCCACCGTCATCGGCGTCCTCGTCGGCGCGCTCAGCGGCTTCGCGGGCGGTTGGATCGACGAGCTGCTGATGCGGATCACCGAGTTCTTCCAGATCATCCCGCGCTTCGTGCTGGCGCTGATCGTCGTGGCGCTGTTCGGCTCCGGCCTGCTCAACCTCATCCTCGTCATCGGGGTGTTGAGCTGGCCCCAGACCGCGCGGCTCGTCAGGAGCCAGTACTTAAGCCACAAGACGCTCCCCTATGTCGATGCCGGCCGCGCCCTCGGCATGCGCTCCGCACGGCTTATCTTCATCCAGATCCTCCCCAACGTCATGGCTCCTGTGATGGTGGTGGCCTCGCTCGACGTGGCGCAGGCGATCCTGCTCGAGGCCAGCCTCGGCTTCTTCGGCCTCGGCGACCCCAACCAGGTGAGCTGGGGCGGCATGCTCAACACCGCGCAGGGCTACATGCAGCGCGCCTGGTGGATGAGCGTGTTCCCCGGCATCGCCATCTCGCTCGCCGTGCTCGGCTTCAACCTGCTCGGCGACGGCCTCACCGAAGCCGCCGACCCGCGCATGAGCGACCACTAGCTCCAGGAACACGTAACTCGCAAGGAGAAACGACTGAATGGCAGACGACCTCCAACGACACCTGCGGGCACGCACCGGCGACGTCGCGCCCTACGTCCTCATCCCCGGCGACCCGGCTCGTGCTGACCGGATCGCGGCGACCTTCGCCACCAGCCGCGAGATCGCCCGCAACCGCGAGTACGTGCTGCACACCGGCACGACGGCCGCCGGCACCCCCATCAGCGTCTGCTCCACCGGCATCGGCGGACCGTCGGCCTCCATCGCCGTCGAGGAGCTGACACGCATCGGCGCCACTCACTTCATCCGCGTCGGCAGCTCGGGTGGCAGGCAGCCTCACATCCCCATCGGCTCGGCCGTCGTGGTCACGGCGGCGTACCGCGGCGAAGGCACCTCGCTCGACTATCTACCGATCCCCTACCCGGCCGTCGCTGACATCGACGTCACCATGGCGCTGCGCCAAGCCGCCGAGGCTCACCTCGGCAAGCGCGCCTACGAGGGCGTCGCCTACACGCGCGACGCCTTCTACCGCCGCGACGACGGCCTCAACAAGCTCCTGACCGATGCCGGCGTCGTCGCGGCCGAGCAGGAGTGCGCGACCGTGTTCGTCGTCGGGCACGTGCTGCGCGTCAAGGTCGGCGCGGTGCTGGGCACCGACTCGAACATCTACCTCGACCCACAGCCGACGCGCGAGGAGAAGGAGGCGCTCTACATGCGCGGCGAGCGCGACACCATCGCGATCGCGACCGGTGCAGTCGACAGGTTGCACGGGGCGAAGTGACACTCTCTCGCGACCTGCTGGTGACCGGGGCTAGGATCGTCGACGTCGTGACCCAGAGCGTCTACGACGGTTGGTTCACCGTTGCCGACGGTCGCTTCATGGAGGTCGAGGAGGGCGAGCTGCCGGCTGCGCTCGACTTCGCAGCGACCCGCCGCCTCGACCTGGCCGGCGCGTACGTACAGCCAGGCATGCTCGACATCCACATGCACATCGAGAGCAGCCTCGTCACCCCCAGGCGCTTCGCGGAGGCGGCGCTGCCTCACGGCACCACGACCATCCTGCAGGACCCGCACGAGGTCGCCAACGTGCTCGGCGCACCCGGCATCCGCTGGATGCTCGAGTCGTCGCGCGGGCTGCCGCTGCGCATCTTCACCGCCATCTCGAGCTGCGTGCCGGCGACCTCGTCTGACATCGAGACACCCAACGCCAGCATCTCGCCCGCCGAGGTCACCGAGCTGGCGCGCGAAAGCGAGGTGCTGGCGCTGGGCGAGATGATGGACTTCCAAGGTCTGGTGCAGGGCGACGAGCACCTGAGCGCCATGCTGAAGGCCGCCTGGGACGCCGGCCTGACGCTCGAGGGCCACGTGCCGTCTCTGACCGGCCCCGAGCTGTCCAGGTACATCGCTTACGGCATCCGCTCCGACCACACGTTGATGACGCGCGAGAAGCTGCTCGAGCAGTTGCGCAAGGGGCTGTGGGTGATGGTGCAGGAGAAGTCGTTGACGCCCGAGGTGGTCAAGACCATCACCGCGCTGCCCGACCGCAGCCGGGTCGTGCTGATCACCGACGACGTGATGCCCAACCGCTTGGTGAGCGGCCACCTCAGCCGCCTGGTCGAGACCGCCGTGGCGGCGGGGTGGCCGGTGCTTGACGCGGTCGCGGCCGCGACCCTTAGGCCCGCCTCCTACCTAGGACTGCACGACCTCGGAGTGATCGCGCCGGGGGCCAAGGCCGACTTCCTCGTGACCAGCGCTGTGGGCGAGTACCCGCCGTGCAGCGTGTACGTCGAGGGTCGGCTGGAGGCGGAGAACGGGGTGGCCGAATCGGTCAAAGCCGCGCCGCCCCCCGAGCCTGACGGGCTGCGCGAGCGCTTTGCCACAAGCATCTTCACCCCTGCCGACTTCCGGCTCACTGGCGCCGCAGGCAGGTCCACGCTCACCGCGCGCGTCATCGAGGTCAACCAGGTCAACAGCTTCACGACACTATCCGAAAGAGATGTCGAGCTGCTCGACGGGGTGCCCGTCGCTGAGGACCTGGTACTGGCCACGGTCATCCCGCGCGCCGCCGTGCGGGAGGGCGCTGGCCCGTTCTCGCCCGTCGTCGCACTGGTCTCCGGCCTCGGGCTGCGGCGCGGCGGCTACGCCAGCACCTTCGCCCACGACAGCCACAACGTGTTCGTGCTCGGCCGCGACCCGCACGCTATGGCCGCCGCGCTGGACGGCGTCCTGACGGTAGGAGGCGGCATGGCGTTCTGCGAGCCGTCCGACCCCGGGATCACGCTGCTCGAGCTGCCGCTGGCCGGGCTGCTGTCCGACCTGCCGATCGAGTCGGTCGCAGAGAGCTTCGACGCCCTGGAACGGGCGCTGCGCACCGCGGGCGTCAGCGTCAAGCATCCGGTGCTGCTGCTCACCCTGCTGCCGCTGTCGGTGAGCCCCGATTTCAAGGTCACTGACCTCGGCATCGTCGACGTGCAGGCGCGGCGCATCCTCGCGCCGGTGGTGGAGGAGGAGGCGTGAGCGTGAGCAGCGCGAGCACCGTCCAGGCCGAGCTGATGTCCCTCCTGAGCGAGCTGTGCGAGATACCGAGCCCGAGCCGGCGTGAGCGCGCGGTGGCAGACCTGCTGATAGGCCGCTTCCGCGCCCTGGGGGCCGCGGTTAGCGAGGACGCCGCCGCGGCCGCGGTCGGCGGGGACACCGGCAACCTGATAGCGGTCTTGCCCGGTTCCAAGGCCGGTCCCGCCGGTCGACCGCTCCGCGTGGTGTTGTGCGCCCACATGGACACCGTGCCGCTGGTCGAGGGCGAACCGCTGCGAGCCGTGGCGGACGGAACCGTCCTGCGCTCGACCGGCCGGCAGATCCTCGGCTCCGACGACAAGGCCGGAGTGGCGATCGTCCTGGTGCTGATGTCGCGCCTCGCCGCGCTGCCTGTGTCCGAGCGACCGACTCTCATCGCGGCGATCACCGTCTGCGAGGAGGTCGGCCTCAAGGGGGCGCACACCCTCGACGTCGCGGCGCTGGCTGGGGACTTCGGCTACTGCTTCGACGGGGAGGTACCCGTCGGTGAGCTGATCGCGGGCGCGGTCTACAAGGAGTCGCTGACCATCACCGTGCGCGGTCGCAGGGCGCACGCAGCGCTCGAGCCCGAGCTGGGCGTTCACGCCATCCTGGCCGCCGCTGAGCTCGTACGTTCGTTCCCGCTGGGCCGCGTGGCCGAGGATCAGGTCGCGAACATCGGCAGCGTGCAGGGCGGCGGCGCCAGCAACGTCGTGCCGGACCGGGTAGTGCTACAGGGCGAGGCGCGCGCGTTCAGCGAGGCGCGGTTGGAGGAGTTGATCGCACGCATCAGAAGCGGTGCCGAGGCGGCCGTCGCTCCGCTTGGCGCGAGCTTCGAGCTGGAGCGCGCTCGTCTGTACGACGGGTACGACCTCGCCGAGACGTCCGAGCCGTTCAGACGGCTGGTGCAGACCGCTCCTGAGCACGGCGTGACGCCGAGCAAGGTCGTCTCCATCGGCGGATCCGACACCAACGTGCTCAACCAGAAGGGCCTGCCGACCGTGAACGTGGGCATGAGCATGCACGAGATCCACGGTGTCGGCGAGTGGATCGACACTGCCGACCTCGCCAAGGTCGTGCTGTGGGTCGAGGACGCTTTGCGCGCCTGAGCAAAGCCGCTCAACCATCGCGACACCCCGGTGCTAACATCAGGAATCACGAAAACCCGCTCTTGAAAGGCACTGGCAATGCACTCAACCTGCCTGCACAAGTCGCTACGACGCGGACTCGTCGCGCTCACCGCAGCCCTGATCACGCTCTCCCCCGCCCTCGCTCAGGGCGGGCCTCACTCGCACCTGCTCCCGGCCTCGACGGTGGCCGCGGTCAGCTACCTCCCCGGCGGCATCGACCTGAGCGTGCTGGAGCCTGCGCTTGCCGACCTCGACGTCGCCGGCGCCAACGAGATCTTCACTAGGCTCAGCGGGGTGTCGTTGCTGGGCGAGCGAGACCTGACCTTCGATGGCCTGATCACCGCGGTCATCGGCGACGCGGTCTCGAGCATGGCCGCCGAGTGCCCACAACTGACGACCGTGACGGCGGGCGGGTTCGACTACCTGGCTGGTCCCGTCACCGTCGCCGTCACCGCCTCGCAGTTCGACCCGCTGCCTGGCGTCGTCGCGCTGCTGACACCTGCCGACGGCACCCGAGCAGCGGCGCTGGTGAGCGGGGTGGCGTCGTGCTTCCAAGCCGGAACTACCTCCCTGCAGCAGGACGGCGTCGACCTCTATCAGTTCGGTGGCGCTACCGGCGGCGGAGGGGTTCTGTCTTTCTTCGACGACGTGGTGCTTCTCGCCAGCGATGCCGATCTGGCGAGGTCGGTGGCGCGACTCGCTCGCGGCAGCACCGAGCCCAGCTTCAGGTCCAGCGCCGTCGGCGCGGTCGCGGCCGAGGTGGTGCGGCCGGGCGTGAGCGTCGTCGTGGACGGCGGTGCGATAGCCAACCTCGCGGCCGTCTACGACGCCGGGAACCCAGGCGCAGACCCGTTGACCGACCGCCTCATCGCAAGCTTGAGGACGCTCGGTGGCTTCGGCCTGCACATCGGCTTGGGCGACCGCGGCTTGGAGGTAAGCACGGTGCTGACGCCCAATGAGGCCGGCGGCGACGCTGCTCTCGCCAGCCTGCTCGCCTGCGCCGGTTGCGTCTCGCTCGCGCCGCCCAGCGAGTTGCCGGGTGGCACCGTGACTGTCGCGGCGGGAACGCTGCCGATCGGTCACCTTGCCGAGTGGATCGACGGCTGGCTGGCAACCTCTGCGGCCATGACCGGCGAGACGACCGACCTACGCGGCCTGGTGTCGGAGTACCTGGGCCTGGATCTCGACGCCGGCCTCCTGAGCTGGTGGGACGGCGTGTGGTATTCGGTCCAACTGGAGCTGCCCGACGTCGACCTGCAGACGTTCCTGCACGGCGCCAGCAGCGTGACGGTGCTGCCCGTCTCGTCCGAGGCGGCCGCCGTCGCGGCCATCGACC
Organism: uncultured bacterium; assembly: GCA_964392895.1. Classification (GTDB taxonomy): domain Bacteria; phylum Deinococcota; class Deinococci; order Deinococcales; family Trueperaceae; genus CAYMRL01. Next base: position 216,824 of record CAYMRL010000001.1, on the reverse strand, counting down.
AGTGGGCTGCGGGGCTCAGCAACCTCGCGCGCCTCGCCCCGACAGGAGTGCTACAGGCGCTCTTCGGCATGGTCGCGTTCGAGGCCGATTCCGACCCAGACGGCGAAGCTCCGCTGTTCTACGCCAACGACGTGACCTACCGCGGCATCACGTACCAACGTTGGCGCGCCGCTCCGGTGCTCGACATCGGTGTGATGGTGGAGGATGGACAACTGCTCATAGCCACGCCGGCGTCCGCCATGCGGCAGATCATCGACTTCCGCTCAGGCGCCGCTAGGGGCACGATGGACGCCCGGCTGCAGAGCGCCATAGCGAGCATCCCGCACGGAGCCGTCGGCTACACCGTGCACGATCTTCCGCGCGCGCTCGCGCACTACGCGTCGCTGTTTGACACCGTCGCGACGCCGATCGCCTCCTCGATCACCATGTCGCTCAACGACCTGGTCTCTGACATGACCGGCTTCGGCGACGACGACCTCTACGACTACTACGACGACGACTTCTGGAACGACTACTCCGACGATCTGAGCCCCACCGGCATGGGCGGGTACCCGGCCGATCACTTCGGCGCGAACCCGCGCCTGCCGGAGACGCCCTACAACTACCTGATGCTCTCCTCGACGGTCGAGACGGAGATAACCTCGGACAGCCAGATCGCGCGCATGAACCTCGGCCTCGTCTACGACCTGGCGGGCCTCACGCCCGGCGAGCTGGTCCTGGTGGAGGTCGAGGATCCCGACCCGTACACGATCGACACGATGCTGTTCCTGTTCGACCTCAGCAACGGCCAGGTCGTCGCGGCCAACGACGACGCGCCCAACACCAACCGCTCGGCAATCGTGTTCGAGGTGCAGGAGGGCGTCGACTACGCCGCCGTCGTCACCTCGTGGTCGGGTATGTCGACCGGCCGCGTCGTGCTGAGCGCCTCGCTGCTCAGCTCGGACGGCCTGGAAGAGACTCCTGCGGACCTCGGGGCCGTCACGCCACCCGGCATCGTCGAGCCCGAGTACCCGTCCGAATGGGATGATCTCGAGGTCGACGCGTACGAGCCGACGTTCAGCGAGCTGCTGCAGCTCTTCGACTTCGCGTCAGGGTTCATCGACGCTCTAGCTCGCATCAGTGGCGTGCTGGTGAGCTCCACTCACGTCGACGACGGCGTCGTCAGGTCGACCCTCGTCGTGCCGATCGGGCGTTGAGCTACGCTAACGCCATGACCATAGCCACGTGGGGCGAGGCGCTGCTCCGCCTCAGTCCCGCCGCGGGCCTGAGGCTCAGTCAGGCTGACGGCGTCGCTCTGCACGTCGGCGGCAGCGAGGCGAACGTCGCTGTCGGCCTGGCGTCTCTCGGCGCCGCGGCGCGCTGGCTCTCGGTCATCCCCGAAGGCGAGCTCGGCGAGAAGGTACTCGGCGAGCTGCGGCGCAACGGCGTCGACACCTCGCGCGTCATCCGCGTCCAGGGCCGCTTGGGGTTGTACTTCTTCGACCCCGGAGCCACCGGTCGGCCACCCGTCGTCACCTACGACCGCGCCGGGTCGGCGTTCGCGCAACACTCCAGCGGCACGTTCCTGTCCGGCAAGGCGGCGACACTGCTCGCAGGCGCCAGCATGCTGCACGTCAGCGGCATCGACCTCGCGCTGGGGGCCGAGCCTGCCGTCGCGACGATGGCGCTGTGGGAGGCCGCCGGGGTAGCCGGGCTGGAGAGGTCCTTCGACGTCAACTTCAGACGCACCCTGGCGTCGGCGGAGAGCTGGGCGCGCGCATGCGAGCCGTACCTGGCCACCGCCGACGTCGTCTTCGTCGCGGAGCGCGACGCCCGCGAGCTGTTCACTCCCGGGACCGAGAACCTCTTCGGCGCGCTGCGCAACCTGGCGCCCCGCGCCGAGGTTGTGGTCACCCGCGGCGGGAACGGCGCGGCCGTTCTCGACCGGGGTGGAGAGCTCGTGGAGCGCCCTTCCCTGCCGGTAGCGGAGATCGGCCGCATCGGCCGCGGCGACGCCTTCGCGGCCGGCTACCTGTGGAGCAGGTCGCTCGAGCCGGCTGATGTCGGCGCGGCGCTAGAGCGCGCCATCGCGGCGGCGACCTACAAGTCGTCGCTTGCCGGCGACCTGCCGGTGCTCGACCCGCGCGCCGTCGAAGCGTTGAGGCGGGGAGGCTCTGAAGGCGGCTTGAAGCGCTAAGCCCTGCGGTAACGCTGCATGACGCCCGCGTCGGGCTCGAAACCGATCCCAGGCTCTTGCGGAACCGTCAACCAGCCGCCGCTCTTCAGGTGATCGAACGGCGCCAGCCACGCGTCAGGATCGATGTACAGCCACTCGAGCTGCTTGACGCTGGGGATGGCTGCGGCCAGATGCAGGCTGGCGAACATGCCTGGCCCGAAGTAGGGGCAGTGCGGCTCGAGGTCGACACCGGCCGAGACGCACACCTCGGCGGCCTTGACGAACTCGGTGACGCCGCCCACCTTGGTGACGCTCGGCTGCGCCAGATCGACGGCGCCGGCCTGCAACGCCGCGGCGAACTGCACAGAGGTGCACCAGTTCTCCCCCGCAGCGATGGTCATCCCTCGACCCCTCAGCGGTGCGAGGTTCGCGAACCCCTCCGGTGGGAACGTCGGCTCCTCGAGCCAGCTCGCGCCGAGCTCGATCAGCCGTGGGATGGCGGCCAGCGACTGCTCTAGGCTCCAGTTGCAGTTGACGTCGACAGAGATCGGAACACCGTCACCGACGGCGTGCCTGCACGCTTCGATCTCCGGCAGCGAGATCTCGTGCAGCTTCAGGTCGGTGAAGCCCTCGGCGAGAGCCCTCTCGCACACGCGCGGCGCGATGGTCGAGTCGGCGTAACGAACCAGGCTGGCGTAGAACGACACCGGCTTCGGGTCGGCGAGGGCGCCTGCTACCGCCGGTGAGCCGCTCGCGGCCAGCAGGCGGTGTAGCGGCAGCCCCTCACGCTTCGCCTTGAGGTCCCACAGCGCCATGTCGACGCCTGAGATGGCGTACATGGTGACGCCGTAGCGGCCGAACAGGTGCAGGCGCCGCTGGGTGGCGTGATTCCAGGCAGGGATGTCCGTGACGGTCGAGCCCACCAGGAGCGGCGCGATCATCCTGTCGACGATCGCCTTGGTCGCGTCGGTGACGAAGTAGCCGAAGCCCTCACCCCAACCGACGTTGCCCAGCTCATCCTCGAGCCTGACCAGACAGATCTCGAGCTTGTTCCAAGTGGTGGGGCCGATGCCCTCGCCCTTGCCGCCGTCGACGAAGGGGATGTCGACGATCATCGTCTCGACCTTGGTGATCTTCACGCGTTCTCCTCGTTGGGACCGGGCGGTGTTGGTAGGTCGCGCACGACGTAGGCGCCGCCTATGAAGTCGCGCCCCAGGTGAGGCGGCATCTGCTCGTAGGGGATGAAGGTGGGCGAGAGGTTGTCTGCCGCGTCGTCGACCGGCCGGTAGCCGAGCTCCTCGGCACGCGCGTTCGCGAACATCGGCTGCGGGCTGCGCGAGACGCCGTAGACGACGTCGCAGGTAACGCGCTCGTCGGTGAGGCCGATATCGATGAGCTGCGCGAGGTCCCTGGCACTGGTCCACATGCGCAGCGCGCGCCCGTCTCCGACCTGTGGGTCGGCGTTGCCGATGCGGATCAGCATCGCCTTGAAACCGTAACGCTCGGCGTACATGCGGCTGGCGAGCTCACCGAACGCCTTGCCGAGGCCGTAGACGGCGTCGGGCGCCAGGTCGAGAGCGTCCGCAGCCTCAGGCGCCAGGCCCAGGCTGCCGTGAGCGCCGAGGACGTGGTGGCTGCTGGCGTAGACGTAGCGCTCGATGCCGGCGGTGCGGATCGCGTCGAGCAGCGTCATGGTGCCGCGGAAGTTCGCCTGCAGCGAGTCCTCGAAGCGCAGCTCCAGACCGTGCATGCAGGCCAGATGTAGCACGGCGTCTGACTGACCTACCGCTGCCAGCACGCTGACGAAGTCGCCCAGGTCTCCTTGCACCGCGCGCTCGCCCGGCTGCAGGTCGGTGACGGGAAGTATGTCGTGCAGCAGCAGGTCGTAACGAGCTCTGAGGTACGGGCGCAGCGCCGTCCCGACGCGTCCTGTCGCGCCCGTCACCAGCAGTACGCGGCGAGGCAAACCCTCGGTCGCGCTTTCCGGCTCCGGCTCCGTTGGCTCGGTCATCTCGTCACCAGGTCGAATGTAGCGCTCATTAGGGCGAGGATATCGTGGAACAAGGTGCAGGACGGCAGAACAACACCCGCGGCACGCATCTGGCTCCCTTGCATCATCGCGCAGTGATATGTGATATACATAGGCGATATCATTGGAGGTTTCGATGAGAGCCCTGATCGACATGAACGACGCGCAAGTCGCAGCCCTCGACGACCTCGCCAAGCGCGTAGGACGGTCTCGCGCGGCCCTGATCCGAGCAGCGATCGACGACTACCTAGACCGCCATGGCCGCGAGCAGGTAGCTGACGGTTTCGGCCTATGGGGCGAGCGCGAGGTGGATGGCCTGGCTTACCAAGAGAGGGTGCGCAGCGAGTGGTAGGCGCGCTCTTCGACACCAACATCCTCATCGACCATCTGAACGCCGTTCCCGAGGCCAAGGAGGAGGTCGACCGCTTCGAGAGCCGAGCGATAAGCATCATCACCTGGATGGAGGTGACGGTCGGAGCGAGCACCGATCTGGTCGAGCCGACGCGGCGTTTCCTGGGAGGTTTCGAGATAGTCGCCCTCGACGAGGAGATCGCCCAGCGTGCCGTAGAGCTCAGGCGCGCGCATCGGATCAAACTGCCAGACGCAGTGATCTGGGCCACGGCGCAACTCGCGAAGCGCCTGCTGGTGACCCGCAACACCAAGGACTTCCCAACGGATGATCCTGGGATACGCGAGCCCTACGCGTTGTAGCTGCCGCGACCGCACCGCCTCACACGTCAGCGACAAGCCGAAATCCGACATGCCCCGTGCTGCTGTCCGGCGAACTGTGCGTGCGGGCGGCCACGCGGTAGCGGTTGCAGTAGCTCGCGTGGCACAGGTACGAGCCGCCCTTCATCACGCGCTCGCCCGAGCCGCGCCAGGCGTCGGCGCACCACTCCCAGGTGTTCCCGACCAGGTTGAACAGCCCGTAGTCGTTCGGCTCGAAGGCGTCGACAGGGCAGGTGCCGCGAAAGCCGTCCTCACCCAGGTCGCGTCGCGGGAACTCGCCCTGCCACACGTTGCAGCGGTGCTGGCCGCCCGGCGTGAGCTCATCGCCCCATGGGAACACCCGCTGCTCATGCCCTGCGCGCGCGGCGTACTCCCACTCCGCTTCGGTCGGCAGGCGCTTGTCTGCCCACGCTGCGTAAGCCGCCGCGTCGTGCCACGAGACGTGAACGACGGGGTGATCCTGCCGCGAGTCGACGGTGGAGCCGGGGCCTTCTGGCGCATCCCACTTGGCGCCGTGCACCTCGCGCCACCAGGGCGCAGCCGCCACCGCGCGCGTCGGAGGGTGACCTTCAGCTATGAACGCGTAGAAGACGAACGACCAGCCGTACTGTTCGGCTTCGGTGCGGTAGCCGGTGGCGGCGACGAAGCGCGCGAACTCGGCGTTGGTGACCGCATGGGCGTCGATCCAGAAGGGCGGCACGACTACCTGCCGCACCGGCCCCTCGCGATCAGCGGGGAAGGTCGGGTCGTGCGAGCCCATCAGGAACGAGCCGCCGGGCAACCGCACCATCCCCAGCCTGTTCTGGGCCGCCGCCCCTCGCTCGAACAAGGCGGGCGGAGCGGCGCGGATGTCGCCAGAAACCGGCGCGCAACACGCCTCTCCCGCCTGCAACTCGCGCTCGGCACCGACCACGTTCCGCATGGTACTAGTGGCAGCCATGAAGCCTTACGACGAGTCCCGCGCCACGCGCATGAGCGCCACGGTGAGGGCCTACTTCGACGCCTGCAACGCCGCCAGCCGCGAGCGCTTCGAGGCGGTCCTCGCCGAGAGCTGCGTGCACTGGTTCCCCCCGAACACCGGCGGCCCGTACGTCGGCCGCGACGCCATCGTCGAGCTGTGGCTGACCTTCGTGCGCGAGAAGGGCTCGCAGTGGACGATCGACAGGCTCGTCACCGACGGCCATGAGCTGTGCATCGAGTGGACGCACTACAAGCCGAAGGTCGGAGAGCGGATCCGCGGCTCCGAGTGGTACACGTTCGACGCCGCCGGCAAGATCGACGGCATCTGGGCGCACTACGCCTCACCGCGCGACGCGAGCAGGGCCGCCAACGAGCTCGACGGCTTCCCCTACGCCGAGCTCGGCTACCCCTTCGAAGCCCCCACCCTGAGCGAGGAGATCGCCGCCGAGCGCGGACGCTACCTCGCACGCGCCGCCGGCGCGGCCACGAACGGAGCACGCCAGTGACGCCCGACCTCTCCCCCCTCGCCCCACAGACGGCCGAGCGCCTGCGCGGCACCAGCACCGCCACCCTCGCCACCGTCCTCTACATCCACGGCTTCAAGAACCAGGTCGTGGCCAACACCGTCAGGCTGCGCCCCGGCGGCGCGCGCATGGTCGGCGTGGCCCGCACGCTGCGTTACGTCGCCGCGCGCGAGGACCTAGACACCCTCGAGCTGTGGAAGCTGCCGACCAACCCGCAGCGGCGCATCGCCGAGGAGATCGAACCCGGCCAGGTGCTGATGATCGAGGCGCGCGCCGACCAGCGCGCCGGCACCATGGGCGGGATGCTGGTGGCGAGGATGCAGTACCGCGGCGCCGCCGGCATCGTGTCGGACGCACCGTTCCGCGACGGGCCGTTCATCGCCTCCCTGGAGATGCCCAGCTACGCCAGCGGCATGAACGCCAACACCAACGTGATCGCACACCACCCGGAGGATCTGGACCTGACCATCACCTGCGGCGGCGTGCAGGTGCGCGCCGGCGACGCGGTTGTCGGGGACGACGAGAGCGTCGTCGTCATCCCGCGCCATCTGGTCGACCAGATCGCCGAGCAGTCTTACACCAAGGAGCTCGAGGAGGCGTGGATCGAGAAGCAGATCCTCGCCGGACTGCCGCTCGAGGGCAGCTACCCGATGAGCGCAGCGCTGCGCGCACGCTACGAGGCTGAGAAGAGCTAGAGCAGGGCTAGAGCTGGGCTAGACCCCGGAGAACACCGAGAAGCCGCCGTCGATCGGCACGACGACGCCGGTCACGAAGCGGCTGGCGTCCGCGAGCAACCAGATCAGCGCTCCGAGCAGCTCTTCCGCCTCACCGAAGCGACCCATCGGCGTGTTGTCGATGATCGTCTGGCCGCGCTGCGTCAGGCTGCCGTCCTCGTTGAGCAGCAACCTGCGGTTCTGCTCGGCCACGAAGAACCCCGGCGCGATCGCGTTGACCCTCAGCCCCGGTCCGTGCTGCTTGGCGAACGTCGTCGCCAGCCACTTGGTCAGGTTGTCGACGGCGGCCTTGGCGCCTGAGTAGCCGGCGACGCGGGTTATCGCCTGGATCGCAGCCATCGATGAGACGTTGACGATGGCGCCGGAGCCGCGCTCGGCCATCGGCGCCGCGAACACCTGCGTCGGCAGGAAGGTGCCGAAGAAGTTCAGGTCCATCACCTGACGCATGGCCTGGCTGTCCAGGTCGAAGGTGGTCTGGGTCGGCGTCAGGGTGGCGCCAGGCTGGTTGCCGCCGGCCGCGTTGACGAGCAGGTCTATCGAGCCCCACTCGGCCAGCAAGCGCGCACGCACCGCTTTCAGGCCTGCTTCGTCGAGCACGTCCGCGGCGGTGGCCATCGCGTCGCCCCCGGCGGCCCTGACCGACGCCGCCACCTCCTCGGCCTTGTCGGCTCGTCGCCCCAGCACCGCGACGCGGGCTCCGGCGAGCGCCAGGCCGTGCGCCATCACGCCGCCGAGCACACCGGTGCCACCGGTCAGCACGCACACCTTGCCGTCTAAACCGAAGTCCGGCCTGAACCTGCTGCTCGCGTCGCCCTCGCTCATCGGCTTTCCTCTCCTCCACGCCCTGCGGGCGTCGTCAGTTCCTCTTGTCTGGCAGCCGCTTCCGGACCCACCGGAGCGAACCTGAACATCCCGTACTGCGCCTTGGCGAGCGTGTCGTCGCCGGTGCGCCTCACCTCACTCCACATCGCGGACGCCATCTCGGCCAGGAGGTCTTGGTGCGCCGAGTCCTCCGCCAAGTTGACGAGCTCGTTCGGGTCGGCCCCCAAGTCGTAGAGCTCGTCGCGATCGAAGCCGTTGAACACGTACTTGTACCTGCCGCGCCACACGATCCGCTGGGTGTAGGCGAGACGCTGGCCGTGAAACTCGGCGAAGGCCTGGCCAGTCACAGCGCCAGCCTCGACGCCAGCCTCAGCGCCTGTCTCGGCGCTCGCGTCCCGGCCCGATATCAAGCCGCTCAGGTCGCGCCCATGTCCTCCGAACTCCTCGTCCAGCAGCAGTCGCGAGAGCGTCCTACCTAGGTCGAGTAGGCTGACCGGCTCATCGATGACCGTTCCCGGCGCGATCCCCGGCCCGCGCAACAGCAGCGGCACGCGGTACGCCTCCTCGAACGGCGCTACACCCTTCAGGAACAGCCCGTGGGCGCCGAGGTAGTCACCGTGGTCAGAGGTGAACACCACCAGCGTGTCGTCGGCCTGGCCGCTGCGCTCCAACGCGGCTAGTAGCCGCCCGAACTGGTCGTCGACACCCGAGCAGGCGGCGTAGTAGCAGGCGATCGTCTGTTTGGTCTCCTCCTCGCTCAGGTCGCGCCACGCCTCTTGGATGCGGCTGTAGACATGGGGTCGACCGCGCAGGTCGTCGCGGTACGACGCCGGCAGCTCGATCGCGCCTGAGTCGTAGCGTTCGTAGAGCTCGCGCGGCACGACGTAAGGGTCGTGAGGCGCCTCGGTGCTGACGAACAGCGCCCAAGGGCCACCTTCCGCCGTCGCGCGCTGCAGGAAGTCGATACCGAGGTCGACCAGCTCCGCCTCCCTGGTCTGCGCGGCCGGCTCGTCAGAGACGCCGGCGAGGAGGAACGGCAGGTAACCGGGCTGCTCGATGGCGATGCGCGGCTCGAGCGGTCCGTCATGACTGACGACGCCCGTCTGGCGCAGGTCGACCTGGTACTCGTCGATGCCGAAGTCCTCGAGCTTATCGGAGCGTTCGACGTGCCACTTGCCGAAGTAGCCGGTCCGGTACCCCGCGCTCTTGAGACTGCGCGTCCAGAACGGCAGGTTCGGCGCGAGATCGGCGCGCTGCGACGGCACCGCATGGGTGACGTCGGTCATGCCATGTGCGTGTGGGAGCAGGCCGGTGAAGATGCTGGCGCGCGTGGGTGAGCAGATCGGGTTCGGCGCGTAACAGCGGCGCAGGTCGGCTCCCGCGCGCGCCAACGCCTGCAGGTTCGGAGTGAGGCACGGACCGCCCTGGCTGACCGTGTCGGCCCGCTGCTGGTCGGTCATGAGGAACAGCAGGTTGATCATGCGGACGCTCCGACCGCGACCTCGGAGCGCAGCAGCGGCCGGGCGCGGTACGCCAGCCACACCGCCTGCGTCACGAGAGCGAGCGTCATGCCGATGACGCCGACGTACACGCCGATGACACCGCCCCAGATCACTCCCGCACCGAGAGCGAGCGCGGCCGTCGCCAGGAACACCAGCACCGACTCGAGCACGCCGCGCGTCTGCCGAGCCGCGATGATGGCGCCCTGGTACCAGGCCGTCAGCAGCCGCAGGCCGGGGATGGCGAGCGCGAGCCACAGGGTCGTCACAGCCAGGCTCGTCAGCTCGGGCGAGAGGGCGGAGACGTCGTGGAACCAGTACCTAGCCAGCGGGGACAGCGCGACGAGCGCGAGCGCCAGCGTGATGACAGCAGCGGCCGTCCACGCCATACGCCCCAGCAGCTTGGACGCGCCGGGCCGCTCCAGCAGGCTTATCGTCACCTCGGTGAACGAGTAGCCGGGGCTCTGCAGGATGACGAGCAGGCTGAGCACGACGGGCCACACCGCCAGCGACTCGAGCGGTCTCGGCATGCGCCCGAGCACGACGGTCACCAGCGTCTGCACGATCATCGTAAGGACGGTGGTCAGCACCAGCGGAGCGAAGAACCCGAAGAACCGCCCGAAACCGAGGCCCAGCACCGCGCCGACCTCAGCCGGCAACTGGCGCCGGAACACCTGGGTGAAACGCAGGCGGGTGTAGATGGCTTCGGCCAGGACCGCCGCGATGATCGCGACCGCCGCCAGCTGAGCCCCTGGCAGCCAGTCGCCGCTCGAGCCGAGCAGCATTATCGAGGTGCCGACCGAGAGGCGGATGATGGCGCCGAGTATGACGATCCTAGACCGGCCGAACCTGATCATCACGCCGTGCCAGAAGCGTCTTAGCCCGGTGCCGAGCGTCCATGGCAGCATGATCAGCAACGCCGGCCTGGCGGCAGCCGCGGCTTCGGGAGGCACGCCCATCACACCGGTCACGATCACCCCGTAGAGCGGGGTCAGGGCCATCAGCGCGTGGATCAGCGTCAGCCCACCGATCACGTACCTGGCGTAAGTAGACAGCTCGCGCAGCGAGACGCGGTCGCGGACCAGCGCCGTCGATGTCGGAAGCAGAGCCGCCGAGGGTGCCTGAACCAGCGTCGAGAGAGCGAACACGATCCCCCACGCCGCCAACTGGACCTCGGGGTCCGGCATCCGCGCCACCAGCGCGGCGAAGACCGTCAACTCCGTCGTCATCAGCATCCAGCCCGCCGCCAACGGCCACCACTGCCTTAGGGTCACAGAGACAGTCAGTGGCGCGAGAGCGGCGGACGTGCTCAGCGCTTGACCTCGTCGAAGCTCCAGCCGTTCTGGTCGCAGACGACGCGCACGTGCGACTCCCAGGTCGGCTCGTGCGTCGGGCGGCCACCCGGGAAGCAGTCGACGACGAGGTACCTCAGCGGCTCGTCACCCACGCACGGGACGCGGTGCCAGGTACCGGGCGGGATGCGCACGAGGTCGCCCGGGTTGAGCTCGCCCATGTCCTGCGAGTCGGCCCCGATGATCAGTCGGCCGCGGCCGGAGAGCACGTAGAACACCTGCTCGGTGTCGTCGTGCTTGTGCAGCGGCGGCGCTTCGCCCGGCTCCATGACCGAGATGAAGCTCTCGCTGGTAGCGGCGTCAGCCCGGTCCATCACCAGCAGGTTGGTGTGGGTGGGGAAGCGGTAGCGGGTGGTGTTGGATGTCGAGAAGATGTACCTGATCATGAGCTGCTCCCTGTTGTATCGGCGCCGCGCGTTGGTCGCGTCGGCGGCAGTGGGACCGGTGCGCGGTCTTCGGTGGTGAGCGCCCAGTCGAGCAGCAGGCGCTGCAGCTCGGCCAGGCGCGCCGCGTGTTCCGGCTGAGCCGCGAGGTTCGTCAGCTCGAACGGGTCGGCCGACAAGTCGTAGAGCTCGTCGAGGTCGCCGAGCGGATCGGTGACGTACTTCCAGCCGGCGGTGCGCACCATCTTCCTGCGGCCCTCCGCCTCGCGCCACCGCAGCGAGGCTTTGGCGGCCGCCAAGCCGCGCCGCTCAGGCAGCGCGTCTAGGTCAGCCTCGGTGAACGGGGCCCCGCCGGCGCCGTACTCGGAGAAGGTGGCGCGGCGCCTGGGGGCGTCGGTGACCGTGGCCAGCGGCGCTCCCATCATCGCGTCCGGCCGGGGCAAGCCCTGGAGGGCGAGCAGGGTGGGAACGATGTCGATCAGGTTGACCGGCGACTCCTCGACCGCTCCGCTGGGGACGTGACCGGGCCACGAAACGATCAGCGGCACGCGGACCAGGCAGTCGTAGAACAGCCCACCTTTGCGAGTCATGCCGTGCTCGCCCGCGAAGTCGCCGTGGTCGGAGCAGAACACGACGATGGTGCTCTCACGCAGACCCAGCCTCTCGAGGGCGTCGAGAATCCGTCCGACCCCGTCGTCGACGAAGCGCACCTGCGCGTGGTAGACCGCGAGCGCCTGCCGCAGGTCCTCCTCGCTCGCGTCGCTGACGTCAAGGATGCGGCGCAGCACGCGGTTGCGCTCTGGCAACGACTCGTCAGCCAGCGGTGCCGGCGGCGGCAAGACCACGCACTGGGGCGGCACGGTATCGGCCCAGGCGCGCGGCACCTCGTACGGCGTGTGCGGGTCGGGATACGAGACCCAGGCCGCGAACGGTCGGGTCGTCCCGCCGTTAGCCAACCCCTCCAACCAGGCGATCGTCTGATCGGTGACCAACCCAGTCGAGGTCGCCGCAGGGTCGACATCGCTGATCGCGTACGACAGCGCCGGACCCTGGCGTGGCATGTCGCGCCTGACAGCATGCGCCGTGTCGATCTCGGACACGGGTCTGACCCATTCCATCCCGCTGGGTCCGTCATCTCTGGGCAGGCCGTCGTGGCCGATGGGACAGCGCACGTCGAACAGCGCACGGTCCTCCGCCTCCGCGAAGCAGTGGTCCTTACCGATCAGCGCCGACGTGTAACCCGCCTCGCGCCAGATGCGGAAGGCGTGCTCCTGACCAGGCGGCATCGGCGTCTCGTTGAGGCGAGCGCCGGTGGCGTGCGGCCAGCGGCTCGTCCACACCGCGACGCGCGCCGGCACGCACAGGGGCTGCGGCGTGATGGCGGTGGTGAACAGCGTCCCGCTCGCGGCCAGGCGCTCCAAACCGGGCGTGCGGCAGAACTCGTTGCCGTACAGGTGACTGGCCGTGGCCTTCATCTGGTCGGCCATGATCACCAGCACGTTGGGAAGCTGTACCACGGTCACTCGTCTCCCGCCCCGTTGTTCCGGTCGCGCGGCTTAGAGCCGGGCTGCCGAGTCCGGGTCGAGGTACAGCTTGGCGTGGTCGACGGTCCTCAGCACCGAGCCGGGCCGCGACTCCGACACCGGCAGCTTGAGACAGTCGTGCACCGCGTTCGCCTTGCGAGCCTCTGGCACTATGCACAGCACGCGACCCGAGGCGAGCAGCGCGGGGATGGTCAGCGTGATCGCGTGGGTCGGGACCTCCTCGAGCGAATCGAAGTGCCCCTCACCGAACTGTTGCTTGCGGCTGACCTCGTCGAGCCTGATCGCCTTGGCCCAGACCGGATCGTTGAACTCGGCGTAGGGCGGGTCGTTGAACGCCAGGTGGCCGTTCTCGCCCCAGCCGAGCGCGACCGCGTCGATGGGGCGCTCCCTCAGCAGCGCCTCGTACTCGGCACAGATGGCGGCGACGCGCGAGGCGTCGCCCGACATCGGGTGGAACGTGGCGCCGGGCACGAAGCTGAAGAAGTGCTCCCTGAGGAAGCGCGGGAAGCTGGCGCGGTGATCGGGATCGATCCCGATGTACTCGTCCATGTGGAAGACGGTGACCTTAGACCAGTCGATGCCGTCGGTGACGCGCAGAGCACGCAGGAAGGCGAGCTGCGAGTTGCCGGTGGCGAGTATCAGCCTGGCGGCGCCGCGCTCTGAGATGGCGGTCTTGATGATGGCTGCCATGTCGGCCGCTGCTGCGGCGCCGACTGAGGCTTCGTCCTGATAGACGTTGACGGGCAGGCTGCCTACCCTGTCGGTGCGGATCGGTGCGACTGTCAACTCACTGCTCCTTTGACCGGCGGTGGTGCGCTCGGTTCGAGATCATCGATGCCCGCGAGGTTCAGCTCCTCTGCCCTGTGACAGGCCACGAAGTGGCCGGGAGCTATCTCCCTCAGCGCCGGCGTGACGTTCTTGCACTCGTCGACGGCGAAGGGGCAGCGGGGGTGGAAGTAGCAGCCGCTCGGCGGCTTGGCCGGGTTGGCCACCTCGCCAGGCAGGCCCTTGAGAGCGGCGCGCTTGTCGGGGTCCGCGACTGGCACGGCCTGCATCAGCGCCGAGGTGTACGGGTGCTTGGGCCGATGGAACAGCGCCTCGGTCGGCGCCAGCTCGGCGACCTTGCCGACGTACATGACCGCGACGCGGTGGCTGATGTGCTTGACGATGCTCAGGTCGTGAGCGACGAACAGGTAGGAGAGGTCGAGACGCCGCTGCAGGTCGAGCAGCAGGTTGAGGATCTGCGCCTGCACCGAGACGTCGAGCGCCGAGACCGCCTCGTCGGCGATCACCAGCCGCGGCTCGAGCGCCAGCGCCCTCGCGATGACGACGCGCTGCCGCTGCCCGCCGCTGAACGCGTGAGGGAAGCGGTGCATGTACTCGGGGCGCAGCCCGACGAGGTTGAGCAGCTCGGCCACGCGGTCCATGCGCTTCTGACGGCTCTTCTCGCCATGTATCAGGAGAGGCTCGCCGATGATGTCGAGCAGGTTCTTGCGCGGGTTCAGGGAACCGAACGGGTCTTGGAAGACGAGTTGCATCTCGCTGCGCAGCGGGCGCAGGTCGTTGTCGCGCAGCTTGGCCACGTCGATGACCTCGCCGCTGGCACGCCTGAACAGCACCTGGCCCGCGGTCGGCTCGACGGCGCGCAGCACGCACTTGGCCGTCGTCGTCTTGCCGCAGCCGCTCTCGCCCACCAGGCTGAGGATCTCGCCGTCGTTGACGACGAAGCTGACGTCGTCGACGGCTTTGACGTTGCCGACGGTGCGCTTGATGAAGCCGCCCTTGATCGGGAAGTACTTCTTGAGGTTCCTGACCTCGAGGAGAGGGGCTTTCTCTGTGCCTCTCGCGACCTCGCTCATGCCGCATCCACCTGATCGTGGTGCAAGAAGCAGGCGACGGGTGCGCCGCCACCGACGTCGACGAGGGCAGGGACATACACATCGCACTTGCCGGGGATCGCATCGGGGCAACGGGGATGGAACGGACACCCTGGCGGGCGCTGCAGCGGATGCGGGATGCTGCCGGCGACGGTCGGCAACGCCACGCGCGGCTCGGAGTGCAGGCTGGGCACGCTCTGCAGCAGCGCCCTGGTGTACGGGTGCCGTGGCACGTGGAAGATGTCGTGCACCGGGCCCTGCTCAGCGACCCTGCCGAGGTACATGACGACGACGTAATCGGCCACCTGCGCGATGACACCGAGGTCGTGGGTGATGAACAGGATCGAGGAGCCGTGCTCCTCCTGCAACTCCCTGAGCAGTTGCAGCACCTGGGCCTGGGTAGTCACGTCGATGGCCGTGGTCGGCTCGTCGGCGATCAGCACCGACGGGTTGCACGACAGCGCCATCGCGATGATCGCGCGCTGCCTCAGGCCGCCGGAGAGCTGCCACGAGTAGGCGTCGAAGCGCTGCTCCGGGCTCGGCATGCCGACCTCGCGCAGCTTGCCGATGGCGATCTTGCGCGCCTCCTCCTTGGAGACGGGGTTGTGCAGCCTGATCGCCTCGACGATCTGCTCACCGATCGAGTGGAGCGGGCTGAACGACGCCATCGGCTCCTGCGGGATGAGAGCGATGTCGCCGCCTCTCACCTGCCGCATGCGCTTGCCTTGCGGCGGGAGCTTGGCGAGGTCGATCTCCTGCGCTCTCCCCTTCTTGGCGCCGTGCTGGGCCTCGGGTGGGCGGCGGTAGATGATCTCGCCGCCGACGATGCGGCCTGGCTTCTGCACCAGGCGCAGTATCGACTTCATCGTGATGCTCTTACCGCAGCCGCTCTCGCCGACGATGCCGACGACCTCACCCGGGTAAAGGTCGAAGCTGACGCCGTCGACGGCGCGCACCACGCCCTCGTCGAGCTTGAAGTGGGTCTTGAGGTTGCGGACGGAGACCACGGGTTGGGCGCCGTCCGAGCGGCCGCCCTGGCCGCCGGCGTCAGGTGCTGTACGGGTCGGCGGCATCGCGCAATCCATCTCCAAGGATGTTGAGGGCGAGAACTGTGACGATGACGAACAGGCCGGGGATCATCAGCCACGGCGCGTTCACGACGGATTGGAGGTTCTGAGCCTCCTGCAGCATCACGCCCCACGAGATGGCGGGAGGCCGCAAACCGAGACCGAGGAAGCTCAGGAAGGTCTCGTTGAGGATCATCAGCGGGATGGCGAGAGTGGTGGCGGCGATGATGTGGCTGGTGAACGACGGCACCATGTGAGAGAAGATCACCCGCGCGCGGCTGGCGCCGACGAGCCTGGCGGCGGTGACGAAGTCCTCCTCGCGCAGCGACAGGAAGCGCCCGCGCACCTCGCGCGCGAGCCGTGTCCAGCCGAGCAGCGCCAGGATGATGGTGATCGCGAAGTAGACCCAGGTGACCGGCCAGGTGCGCGGCAGTGACGCCGACAGCGCCAACCAGATTGGGATGGGTGGCAGCGCCTGCAGCAGCTCGATCAGGCGCTGGATGACGTTGTCCACGACTCCTCCGAAGTAGCCGGAGATGCCGCCGAGCACGATGCCGAGGATCGTCGAGATGGCGACCGCGACGAGCCCTATCGACAGGGAGATGCGAGTGCCGAGCATCAGCCGCGACCACTGGTCTCTTCCCAGCCTGTCGGTACCCAGCAGGTGCGGGGTGTCGGGACCCGTGACGCCGGCGAAGCCGAGGAGGTGGATGTTGGTGGGGATGAGACCGAGGAGCTTGTACGAGTAGCCCTGCACGAAGAGGCGCAGCGGGTAGCGGGTCTGATCGTCTTGGGTCCACACCATCCGCAGCGTGCGTGGGTCGCGTTGGCCGGCGACTCCGTAAGCGAAGGGCCAGGTGAGGCGCCCCTCGTGAACGATGCGCAGCGTCTGCGGCGGGATGTAGGCGTTGCGGGCGGCGGTGACGTTGGGATCCTGGGTCGTGAAGAAGTCGGGTGAGATCGCGATGAGCGCCACCAGTGCGAACACCCACAGGCACACGACCGCGAGCTTGTGCTTCCGGAAGCGCCACCACGTCATCTTCCAGGCCGGAGCGACGTAGACGGCGGCGCCTTTCTCGGGGGCGACGACCGGCACGACCACCTCTTCGGCGGGCGCTCCGATCGGCGTGTCGGCCGGCATCTAGGCTCCGTCCATTCTGATGCGAGGGTCGAGTACCGCGAGCAGGATGTCGGAGACCAGCGTGCCTACGATCGTCAGCGCGCAGAAGATCAGGATTATCGTCCCTGCCAGGTGCATGTCCTGGCCGATCAGGGCGCGCAGCAGCAGCGGACCGATGGTCGGGAGGCTCATCACGACCGAGACGACGAGCCCGCCCGAGAGCAGCTGCGGGAAGTACCAACCGAGCGTGCTCACGACGGGCGCGATGGCGACCCGCGTCGGGTACTTGAGAACGAGCCGCCACTCCGGCAGGCCCTTGGCGCGGGCCATCTCCGTATAAGGCTTGCTGAGCTCGTCGAGGAGGTTGGCGCGCACCACGCGCGCGATCTGCGCGGTACCGGCCACGCCGAGGATGATCATGGGTAGCCAGATGTGCGACATCAGGTCGCCGACCCTCGCCCAGCTCCACGGCGCCTGCGCGAACTCGGGGCTGAAGAGGCCTGTCACGCTGAGGCCGAACCTGTCGAAAGCAATCCACATCAGCACCAGCGCCAGCATGAAGTTGGGAGTGGCGAGGCCGATGTAGTTGAGGACCGTGAATACGTAGTCGACTAAAGAGTACTGCCGCGTCGCGGAGATGATCCCGATGGGGATCGCAACGATCCAGGTGAACAACAGCGAGAACACCGTCAGGGCGAGCGTCAGGAGCAACCGCTCACCGATCAGCTCTGCGTTCGAGCGCCGCCACTCTAGCGAGATGCCGAGGTCGCCTTTGAGCAGGCTTCCCACCCACAGCAGGTACTGCTTGTAGACGGGTTGATCGAGGCCGTACTGGGCACGCAGCGCGTCGATGGAGGCTTGGTCGAGCGAGCTGCCGCCTTGCGCTAGCTCAGCGATGTAGCTGGTGAGGAAGTCTCCGGGCGGCGCCTGAATCAGCGCGAACGCGATGACCGAGAACAGGAAGAGCATCAGCGGGACCACCGCTAGCCGCTTGAGTATGTACAGGTACATCCGCTCTCCGGTCGGTAGGAGTCAGTGGCTGCTTCAGATTCAGATAGGTTTCGGTGCCCCCGCGAACCAGATCCTGGTTCGCGGGGGCACCGACAGGCACTCAGCGGTAGAAGAAGGTCTCGGGACGAGCGTCGCCCGGCGTGCGGACGGGCCAGTCGTTCGCGACCAGAGGCGGAACGTTGACGAGGTTGTCGCGGAACACCACGACGCCCTGGATCATCGGGGTCAGGCCGACCGTGCCGATGCTCCACAGCTCGGTGGCGACGATGCGGTTGAGCTCCTGAGCCAGCTCGATCTGCTGCTCGGTGCCGACGGTCTTGGCCGTCTCGATGATCTCGACCAGACGCGCGATCTCAGGCGTCGGCTCGATGCCACGCTCACCGTTGGTGCGGTACCAGGTGCGCGACTCGATGGCGAAGATCGTCGCGGGGTCGCTGCGGGGGTCGATCTTCGGGTTGCCGGTGAAGGGGAACGCGCTGGTGTCCTCGTTCCAGATCTCGATCATGATCTCGTTGGCGTCGCGCATGGTGAAGTGCGCGGTGCGCTCGCGGATCTGGATGTCGGTGGTCACGCCGAGCGCGGTCCAGTCGGAGGCGACGAGCTGCGCGACGTCCGGCCACGGGCCGAACGCGGGCACGACCGAGATCTCGAGGCGCAGCGGGGCGCCGCTGGGCAGCGTGCGGGCGCCGCCGGCGCCGCGGGTCAGGCCGAGGCCGTCGAGCAGAGCGTTGGCGCGGTCGGGGTCGTACTCGGTGTCCTTGAACGCGTACTCGTCACCCGGGTAGTAGGGGTGCCAAGGAGCGGCGACGGCCTGGCGGATCTCGCCCTGCCCGAGGAACGCGGACTCGCGGATCTCCTCGCGCTGGATGCCGACCGAGAGAGCGGTGCGGAAGTCGCGGTTGGCGAGGAGCGCGCCGAGCTCGGCGTTGGCCGTGAACTGCTGGTTGAACCAGAGCGCGGCGTCGTTGCCACCGAACGTGGGCCAGGTGATGACGCGGTAGCCGGAGCGTTCACCGTTCTCGACCAGCACGGGGTAGTTGGTGAGCTGGATGTGGCGGGTCTGGAAGTCGAGCTCACCGGCGACGGCGGCGAAGTTCAGCGCTTCGACATCGGAGAAGAAGCGGAACTGCACCTCGTCGATGTACGGGAGCTGGTTGCCGGCCGCGTCGACGCCGATGTAGTACGGGTTGCGGACCAGGGTGAAGATCTGGTCGGAGACGTTCGACTGGAACGGCACCCAGGCAGCCGTCGAGGGGCGCTCGGGGTTCTCGGTGATGATGCCCTTCTGCAAGAAGAGCTGCGTCCAGTTGTTGAGGCCGGCGGCGGCGACCAGGCGATCGATCTCGGCTTGGTCACCGTAGT
Organism: uncultured bacterium; assembly: GCA_964392895.1. Lineage (GTDB taxonomy): Bacteria > Deinococcota > Deinococci > Deinococcales > Trueperaceae > CAYMRL01. The sequence goes on along the minus strand of CAYMRL010000001.1, from coordinate 197,656 downwards.
CGGGGTGGAACTGCTTGAGGTAGTGCGCCGGGAGGTGAGCCGCCAGCGTGCGGTCGCCGCCGTCTCGGAAGGTGAGCTCGAGCGGGAACAGCGTGTACGGGAAGTCGAAGTTGACCCGCACGGTGTTCTCGTCCACGACGACCATCTCGGCGAGCGTGCCGTCCTTGTTGGAGAACCAGGCAGGCACGGACGGGGTGAGGTCGGTGTTACTGAGGACCCCCTCGTAGTAGAACATCAGCGCTTCCGAGGTGAGCGGGGCGCCGTCGGACCACTTGGCACCCTCGCGCAGGTTCAGCGTCCACGAGTGGAAGTCCTCGCTGGCCTCCCACGACTCGAGGATGTGCGGCATGATCGTGCCGCCGTCGACGCTGAAGCGCAGCAGGGCGTCGTACGAGAAGCGCGTGTAGTTGTTGTGGTCGCCAGGGCCGGTGAAGCCGCGGCGCAGGACGCCGCCGTACGTGCCGATCTCTTGGTCGACCGCTATCACCAGCGGGTTGGTGGGGAGGCGCTCTTCGACGGGCGGGAGTTCGCCAGCGGCGACCCGCGCCGCGAGGCTCGGCGCTTCCTGGTATGGCTGAGCCATGGCCGTGTTCAGCGCCAGCATCAAACCGAGCGCGAGCAGCGTGCCGACACGCCACCTCGTTCTGAGATGCGAGTTGGTCTGTGCTGCTCTCGTTACCTTCACCATGCTTGCTCCTTCCGAGGAGGGCGGTCGGTGCAACGGGGGCGGGGCGAGAGCCGATCGAAGCTCGAACCGAGCCGCGAGGCGGGCGCCGACCCTCCGGCGTACCCAAGAAGTGATGCCCGTAGTGGCGCGCCGCAGTTCGACGCTGGCCGAATACGTTAGCGATAACAGAGTCTTATTGACTCGAACCGTAGCATGCCTTCGGCGGACCGGTCAAGCAGAAACGCCGTCGCGCAGCGTCGTGGGTTAAGGAACGCCGAAACGGACCGCCTAGCGCGCGCCGCGGGCGCCACAACCGCCCTAGGCGCCGAATCGGCTCAAGGCGGCGACCCCGGCCGTTAGCGTTAACTACGCAGCGCTGGTGCGAGACGCGACCCCTTCGTACAGCAGCTCGACGAGCAGCAACAGGTTGCGGGTGACGTGGTACGGGTCCTTGACCGGCAACCCGACGACCTTCTGCAGCGGTCGACCGCGCCTGTCGCGGATGTGGATCCACTCGCCCACGCGCGCATCCGGGTTCGGGAAGGTGGCGAAGGTGTAGGAGAACGTCTCGTCGTGCAGCGCCTGCATCGCGCCATCGCCGGTCGCCTCCGACGCCAGCAGCGTCGCGTAGAGCGTCTCGGTGTGCGGCCACCAGATCTTGGTGTCCCAGGTGTCGACGATCAGCTTCTCGAAGGGACCCTGCGGCGTGCCCAGCGGCCTCCTGCCCACCACCTCGCCGCCGACCCGCTCAGGGACCACGTACCTGAACAGGCCGCCATGCTCGCGGTCCCAGCCGGCCGCGTACGACGCTTCGATGACGCGCTTCGCCCTGGCGACGGCGTCGAGCCTGCCATGAGTCAGCGCCTGCTCGATGACGAACCACATCGACTCGATGGCGTGACCAGGGGTTATGTGCCGAGCCAGCAGCGAGCCGTCGTCGCCGGGCACCAGCACCTCGGCCACCAGGTCGTCAGGCGTCACGAAGTCGACCAGCACGCTGTCCATGTCGGCCAGCGCGTCCGCGGCCAGGCGGTCGGCGCGCGGGTCAGCGGCGGCGCGCAAGGCGCGCTCGAGCTCCTGTGCGACGTTGAGCATGATCATCGGCCAGGCGTGCGCCCTGGCTCCCTGCGGCAACGGGTACGGCTCGCTGCGCACGTGCCCGCTCACCAGGCGCTCACGCACCGAGGCGTAGACGCCGAGCGCCTCGTCCAGGTAGTTGCCCTCCCCCGTGGCCCGCGCCACGCCGGTGAGCGCCAGCGTGACGAAGCAGTCGGCGAAGAAGCTGATGTCGTGGCCGAGGCCGGGGAGGAACTCGCGCTGCTCACCGTCGGCGTCGAGGAGGTAGGCGACGTTCCCGCGGAGAGAGCCCGAGCCTGGCAGGAACGCGTGCTCGAGCAGGAAGTCGGCCGTCAGCTTGGCGTGGCGCCTCAGCCTGTCGGCGTCGACGTCCAAAAGCCCGCGGTCGGCGAGCCTGGCAGCGTGAGCGGCCGTCCACGCCCAGCGCGCCTGCGACCAGACGAACTTGTCCTCGCTCGCGCGCTCGCCCGTGACGTTGTCGACACAGTTGAAGAGCCCGCCGCGCCTCTCGTCGAGCGTGTTGTCGAGCCAGAACGGCAAGATCACCCGCTCGAGATGTGAGCGGTAGAACGCGGCGAGGTCTTCCCTTGACGAGAGCGGCGCGAGGTCGCGGGGCAGTGACATGCAGCAATCATTAGCCAGGCGCGGCGTGGGCGTGCGCGACTCGCCCGCCCGACCGTCGCCACTCCGCGACCTCCACCCTTTGCAAACGGCATGGTTCGTCGTAAAGTCTCCGTTATCGTTAACAGCGCGGGGCGCTGCCTCGCGTGGCGCCGCTCGCTCGGCCGCAGGACGGTCCGAGCCCGTCGCGCAGCCGTTACTAGGAGGCACGGTGGTGCCACAGACCGGTTCCGAGAGGATCACGCTCGCCGACGTTGCAGCCACGGCCGGCGTGTCCCTCATGACCGTGTCGCGCGTGGTGAACGACCGGCCTGGAGTCGGAGCCGACACGCGCAGGCGCGTCAGGCAGGCGATCGAGTCGTTGGGCTACCGGCCGAACATCGTCGCGCGCGGCCTCAAGGCTGCGTCGTCTCGCAGCATCGGCCTGATGGTCCCTGACGTCACCAACCCGTACTTCCCCGAGATCGTGAGGGGCGCGGAGGACGTAGCCATCCAGCACGGCTACACGCTGCTGCTGACCAACATCATCGAGGACACTCAGCGCGAGACCCTCGCCCTGCAGACGTTCGAGGACCACATGGTCGACGGCGTCATCGCCTGCAGCCCGCGCCTCGACAACGACGAGCTCTACCCTCTGCTGCGCCGCCAACGCGCAGCGGTGCTCGTGAACCGCCGCACCGACCCGAAGATCGCCGGCTCGGTCAGGATCGACCACGAGCTCGGGGCGCGGCTGCTGCTGCGCCACCTCCACCAGATCGGCTGCCAGCGCCCCGGCTTCCTCACGGGACCGGAGCACTCGCACGCCGGTCGCGAGCGGCTGCTCGGCATCGACAGAGAGGCGCTCGAGCTCGGCATCGAGGTGCCTGACTCACAGGTCGTCCCGTGCGCGCCGACCGTAGAGGGCGGCGCCGCGGCCGCCGCCGAGCTGCTCGCGCGCGCGAGCGCGACGGACGCGCTGATGTGCTTCAACGACCTGGTCGCCGCCGGCGCGATGCAGGCGCTGGCGGCCTTGGGGCTGCGCGTGCCGGAAGACATAGCCGTCGTCGGCTACGACGACATCGTCTTCGCGCGCATGTTCAGGCCCGCGCTGACCACGATCCGCGCTCCGACCTACGAGCTGGGCCAGCAGGCTGCCAACATGCTGCTCGACAGGATGCAGGGCCGTGGACACGGCATAGACATCGTTCTGCAGCCGGAGCTGATAGTCCGCGACTCCACCCTGGGGTTCGCGGCGCACGAACCGACGACCCGGCGGGGACGAAGCGGCCAGAGAGCAGCGCCTGCACCGGCCGCGAGCAGAAGGAGATCCTGATGACGACAGACTCGACACCAGACGGCGGCGACGCCAAGCCAAGCTCATCCGAGAACGCGGCTGAAAACAGAGCCGAGCGCTCGGCCGCCGAGAGCCTGGCGCGCCGCGCCGCCGAGCTGGCGCCGACACGCAACGCCCGCAGCCTCAGGGTCATTCACCATGCAGCGTTGTGGTTCGAGTCGACCGGCACGGAGCGGTCGGTCGCGGTGCTGGTAGCGAGCGGCGGCGGCGGTGACGATGTCGCGAGGCGCTTCAGCGCGGCCGAACGCGCCGACGCCGGCGACGGGCTCGTCCTGCTCCGCGCTCCCGCCACCCCGGCCAACGCGGCCGCCCTGCGCAAGACGCTCCCCAACCTGAAGCCGGTTCCGCTCGGTCTCGCCACGAGCGCCGGTTTCGGCGACCGCCTCGGCATGGCGACGCCGGGACACGTGGCGGCGATGGAGCGCTCGGGGGCCAGAGGCAAGATCGCGCCGATCTTCGCTCAGCAGTCGATCCGCGAGATGACACGCACCAAGCGGACGGCCCAGCAGGTGGTCGACGACGCGACCTTCGGAGCCTTCGAAGCCGGCTGGTCGCTCGCCCTCGGCGCCGACGCAGACCACCTCAAGACCGATCAGAACGTTCTCGACTGCGTCGGGGCGGGCTTCACGTTCTTCACCTTCGACCCGAGCGAGCACGTCGACGACGAGGCCGAGAGCGCCGCTGAGGCCGCGCTGCGCGCCAAGATCGCCGGGCTGCCGTGGGCCAGGCTCGACGACGACTGGACGGCGCTGAAGCGGCGGTTCCTCACCCGCCCGCTCGACGCGGATGGTGTCGCCCTGGCCTTCGACGAGCACGTGCTGGCCAAGGCAGCGGCCAAGTACGGCGCCGCGCTCGCGCACGCAGCCGCCCTGCACAGGGTCGTCGTCGCCACCGGCGCGCCGTTCGAGATCGAGCTGTCCGTCGACGAGACCTCCTACCCGACGACGCTGGAGGAGCACGCCTACCTCGCGCTGGAGCTGAGGCGCCTCGGGGTGCCGGTAGTGTCGCTGGCGCCGCGGTTCGTCGGGCGCTTCGAGAAGGGCGTCGACTTCCGCGGCGACTTGCGCGAGCTCGAGGCGACCCTGGCCGGCCATGCGGCGGTGGCGCGCGCGTTCGGTCCTTACAAGCTGTCGCTGCACAGCGGCAGCGACAAGTTCAGCGTCTACGGACCGATCGCCGAGGCCACGGGAGGGTTGGTTCACCTCAAGACGGCCGGCACCTCGTACCTGGAGGCCCTGCGCGTGGCCGCCGTCGCGAGCCCCGGGCTGTTCCGCCGCGCCCTCGCCATCGGTCATGAGCGTTTCGAGACCGACAAGAAGAGCTACCTGATCGGCGCCAGGCTCGAGTCGGTGCCGCGACCCGCGGAGGTCGCCGATGCCGACCTGCCCGCGCTGCTCGACGACGACGACGCCCGCCAGGTGCTGCATGTGACCTTCGGCAGCGCTCTGGATGCGCTCGGCACCGAGCTCAAGGCGTTGCTGGCAGAGCACGCCGCCGCGCACGAGGAGGGTGTCGCGCGGCACTTCGTCAGGCACCTGACACCGTTCGTCGAGCACGCGCGAGGTCTCGCATGAGCCACCGCTGGAGCTTGGACGCCGACCGCTGTTTCTCCCCCGACCCGTGCGTCAGGGCCAGAGCGCGCGAGCTCTACTCGCAGATCGCCGACCTGCCGATCGTCTCGCCGCACGGTCATGTGCAACCGGAGCTGCTCGCCGACCCCGACGCGCGCTTCTCCGACCCCGCCACGCTGTTCATCGTCCCCGACCACTACGTGTTCAGGATGCTGTACAGCCAGGGGGTCGAGCTCGAGGACCTCGGCGTCCCGACGCGCGACGGCACACCGGTCGAGACCGATCCGAGGAGGATCTGGCGCACGTTCTGCAGGCACTTCCATCTGTTCATAGGCACGCCGACCGGGCTGTGGCTGAAGTCGGAGCTGATCGACCTGTTCGGCGTCGACGTCAAGCCGTCGGCCGAGACGGCAGACGAGCTCTTCGACCACATCGCAGCGCAGTTGGAGCGGCCTGACTTCACGCCGAGGGCGCTGTTCGAGCGCTTCGGCATCGAGCTGCTGGCCACCACCGACGCCGCCACCGACGACCTGACGGCGCACGACGCGATCCGGGCCGCCGGACTCCACGTCGTGCCGACGTTCAGGCCGGACGCGCTGATGGCGCTGGCCGATCCTGAGTGGAGGGCCAGGTTGGAGCTGCTCGAGCAGCGCAGCGGGATGGCCATCTCCGACCTCGCGGGGTTCGAAGCCGCGCTGCGCAGCCGACGCGAGGCCTTCGCGGCACGCGGCGCCACGGCAACCGATCACGGCGTGCTCAGCTCGTTCGTCGAGCCGCTGCCACCCGCCGAGGCCGAACGCCTGTTCGCGCGCGCGCTCAGGGGCGGGGTCGACGCTGCCGGAGCCGCCGAAGCCGTCAGCGCTGCCGACGCTGAGCGTTTCCACTCGCACATGCTGTTCCGGATGGCCGGCATGGCCGTCGAGGACGGCCTCGTCATGCAGCTGCACGTCGGCAGCCGCCGCAACCACAACAGCGCGGTCGCGGGGCGCTTCGGACCGGACAAAGGGGCGGACATCCCCGTCGCCGTCGACTGGACGCGCGGCCTGCACACGCTGCTGAACGCCTACGGCAACGACCGGCGCTTCGGGCTCATCACCTACACCCTCGACGAGGCCACCTACGCACGCGAGCTCGCCCCGCTCGCCGGCCACTACCCCGCCATGCGCCTCGGCGCTCCGTGGTGGTTCTTCGACTCCGTGCTCGGCTTCGAGCGCTACCTCGACCGGGTCGTGGAGACGGCCGGCATCTACAACCTGGCGGGCTTCAACGACGACACGCGAGCGTTCCCGAGCATCAGGACACGGCACGACGTATGGCGCCGCACGGCCGCCAACTGGGTGGCAGGCATGGTCGAGAGAGCGCTGATCGACGAGGACGCCGCCACGGCTGCCGTGACGTGGCTAGCGCGCGACGCCGCCCGCGCTGCCTACCGCCTCGATTAAGCGTTCGCCAAGGGTTGCGTCGCCGCTCCATACGTTATAGTCCGGTGCAATCACCACTGAGTTGTGGTGACCGTCAGCCACGGTCTTGCATTCGCGTAGCTCGTGCTGACGATCGCTATCCCACCGCGCCTGACGATCTTAGGCTTCGGCGCGGGAACCCTAGGAGGAGTGTCGCTGTGTCTTTCAATCCCTTGCAGCTAGCCGGCAGGAGAATCTCTCGTAGACAGTTCCTCAAGTACTCGAGCGCCGCGTCGGCCACCGCTTGGCTCGCCTCCCAGGGCCTGATAGCCCGCGCCCAGGGCGGCGGCGTGCTCGTGTGGCTCGGCCACCAAGAGGTCGCCGGCCTCGGACCGAACGACATAGGTCCCGATGTGCAGTCCGCCGTCATCTACAACGTCCTCGACCCGCTGCTCAACATCAATGCCGCGGCCGAGGCCGAGCTCGTCCTCGCTAGCTCCGCTGAGATCGCGCCCGACGGCCTGACCTATACCTTCCAGCTTCACGAAGGCGTGCTGTTCCACGACGGCACCGAGCTGACCGCCGACGACGTCAAGTACACCTACGACTACTACTCTCAGGCCGGCCAGACGATCGCCAGCCGCTTCATCAACATGCGCGAGGTCGAGGTCGTCGACCGCTACACCGTTCGCGTGCACATGAACGCCGTCAACGCCGCGTTCTACCCGCTCGCCGGCGCCGTGCCGATCGTTCCAGCCGCCTACCACGCCAGCGTCGGTGACGAAGGCTTCCGCGCCGCCCCGATCGGGACTGGCGCGTTCACCGTCGCCGAGTGGCGCCCCGCCGAGTACACCGAGCTCGTCGCCTTCCCCGACCACTTCCGTGGCCCTCCCGGCGTCGAGCGCCTGCGCCTCGAGGTCGTGCCAGAGCCTTCCGTCCGGTACATCGCGCTGCTCACCGGCGACGCCCACGCCACGGTCTGGCCGCTCACCGCTGAGGACGCCCTCGACCTCGCGGCGCAGCCCGGATTCGTCAGCTTCAACACCAACAGCAACTCGCCGCGCTTCATCCCGCTGAACGTCCAGGTGCCGGTCCTCTCCGACCGCCGCGTGCGCCAGGCGATGCTCTCCGCCCTCGACCGCCAGCGCATCGTCGACGAGCTCGAGGCTGGCCTCGGCGTCGTCGCCTCCTCGCACCTCGCGCCGCACAACCCCTACTTCACGAGCGAGGGAGTGCCGCAGTACCCCTTCGACCCAGAGCGCGCCCGCTCGTTGCTGGAAGAGGCCGGGTGGACCGCGGGCTCGGACGGCATCCGCGTCAAGGACGGCCAGCGCCTGTCGTTCACCTGCACGACGATCTCCGGTGACCAGGCTCGGCGCCCGATGGCCGAGCTGTCGCAGATCTTCTTGCGCAACGTCGGCGTCGAGATGCAGCTCGCCGAAGCCCCAGTCGCCTCGATCCTCGAGGGTCTGCGTCTTGGCAACCTCGAAGCATCGCTGTTCAACTGGACGATGGGCACCCTCACCGACCCGAGCCCAACCAGCGTGCTGACCAGCAACGGTGGCGACAACTTCTCGAGCTTCCGCAACGACGAGATGGACGCCCTCATCCTCCAGGGCCTCTCGATCGCCGATCCCGAGGGGCGCCGCCCGATCTACGCGCGCACCCAGCAGCTCTACGCCGAGGAAGTGCCGGCCCTGTACCTGCACTACAACCAGACGGTCAACATCGTCTCCGAGGAGATGCTGGGACTGCCCGAGAACATCGTGTCGAGCATCTCGCTCCACCACTTCGGCTACAGGTACAGCCTGAGGGGCTGACGCCTCGACGGTTCGCCGGCCGCACCGCTGAGTCGGCAGGCAACTGACGACAACTTCGGACCGCAGCGAGGTCGGGTGCTCATCCGCCCGACCTCGCTTGGTATAGGAAGCCGCCAAGCATGTCCAACTACTTAGCTTTCCGGATCTTCAAAGGCTTGATCGTCGTGGTGCTGATCAGCATCCTGACGTTCATAGTCATGCGGATGATGCCGGGCGACCCTGTCTATCTTCTGCTCGGCGAGGGTCAGATCCCCATCACCGACGAGATGATCGCCGCGATCCGCGCCAAGTGGGGCCTCGACAGACCCTTACCTGAGCAGTACCTGGTCTGGGCGTCGAACCTCCTGCGCGGCGACTTCGGCACCTCTCTCATACGCACCGGCGTCCCCGTCAGGGAGATGATCTTCCAAGCGATCCCCGTGACCGCGATGCTCAACTTGTACGCCATGGTGCTCGCTATCATCGTCTCGGTCCCGTTCGGGATCGCGGCCGCGGTCAGGCGCAGCACCTGGGTCGACTACTCCTCGAACTTCTTCTCCGCCATAGGCATCGCCACGCCGAACTTCTGGCTGTCGCTGATGCTGATAGTCCTGTTCGCGCTCTACATCCCACGCTGGTTCGGCGACATCCCCCTCATCGGCAGGATCCCGCCCTTCGGCATCCGCACCTGGCAGGGGTGGATCTTGCCGGTGCTCGTCATCGCGACAGAAGAGATGGCGGTGCTCATGCGCATCACTCGCGGCGCTGTGCTCGAGCTGTTGCCGCAGGACTTCGTGCGCACGGCTCGCAGCAAGGGGCTCGCCGAGCGCGCCGTGCTCTATCGACACGTGGTCGCGAACACGCTGCTGCCGGTCATCACGGTGATCGGCTTCAGGATCGCGTTCATCCTCTCCGGCACGATCATCGTCGAGACCATCTTCGCGATGCCCGGCATAGGCCGGCTCTTCGTCGACTCGGTGCTGAGGCTCGACTATCAGGTCGTGCAGTCCCTCGTCGTCGTGTTCGCAGTGCTGGTGGTGGTCGTGAACATACTCACCGATCTCGTCTACGCGCTGGTCGATCCGCGCATCAGGGTCACATGAGCGCCGCTCCGCAAACCGCCGTCAGCGGCGGCAACCCCGACAAGGCGGTCAGTGGACGCGCCTGGCGCCGCTTCAAGGCCAACCGCATGGCCCTCGTCGGCGCGGTCATCGTGTTCCTGCTGGTGCTGCTCGCCGTCTTCGCTCCGCAGATCGCGCCCTACCATCCCAACGACGATCTGTTCAGCGGCCAGCGCGGCGTCGGCCCGTCGTGGGAGCATCTGATGGGGCACGACCACCTCACGCGCGACCTGTTCAGCCGCGTCGTCTTCGGCACACGGATCGCGCTGATAGTCGGCATCACCTCGTCGTTGATCTCGATAATCATCGGGGTCATCGTCGGTGCCGTCGCCGGCTACTTCGGCGGCTGGGTCGACGAGGTGCTGTCGTTCCTCGTCGACGCGCTGATGGCCTTCCCGCTCATCGCGCTGCTGATAGTCCTGGCCGCGGTGATGGGACCGAGCCTGACGACGACGATAATCGTCATCGGCGCAACGGTCTGGGCGCGCTACGCCCGCGTTGTGCGGGCCGAGGTCATGAGCATCAGGCAGCGCGACTTCGTGACCGCCGCCAAGGCGCTCGGCTCGCTCGACAGCCGCATCATCTGGCGCCACGTCGTGCCGAACGTGCTCACATCGGTCATCGTCCTCGCCTCGCTGCAGGTGGGGAGCATCATCATCCTCGAGTCCGCCCTCTCGTTCCTCGGCCTCGGCGTCAGGCCGCCGACCGCCACCTGGGGCGGCATCCTCTCCGACGGGCGCGCGTTCATCCTGCGCTACCCGCACATAGCGATCTTCCCCGGCTTGATGATCGTCACCACGGTGCTGGCTTTCAACTTCCTCGGCGACGGCCTCAGGGACGCGCTCGACCCGCATCAGAAGACGACGACGAGAGGCAGGACCTGAATGCGGGTTTTCGCAGGCGGAGTCGTGACCGAGACGAACACGCTCTCCCCCATGCCGACGGCGCTGGCCGACTTCGAGGTGATGCGCGCCGCTGACTTCGAGCGCGACGGGTTCAACCCCAACAGCGCTCTCGATGCCATCCACAAGCGGACCCTGGCGCGCGGCTGGGAGTTCAGGTTCGGCTTGACCGCGTTCGCGCAACCAGCAGGGATAACCGTTCGCAGTGCGTACGAGTCGCTGCGCGACGAGCTGCTCGATTCGCTGCGCGCGAGCATGCCGGTCGACATGGTGCTGCTGCCCCTGCACGGCGCCATGGTCGCCGACGGCTACGACGACTGCGAGGCCGACCTAACTCAATTGGTCAGAGCGATAGTCGGCCCCGACGTGCCGATCGGCGTCGAACTCGACCTCCACTGTCACCTGAGCCAGGAGCTGATCGACACCGCCGACGTCGTGGTGATCTTCAAGGAGTACCCTCACATCGACATGGCCGACCGCGCCGTCGAGCTGTTCGACCTCGTCGCCGCCACCGCCGAGGGCAAGATCAAGCCGACGATGGCGCTGTTCGACTGCCGCATGATGAGCCTGTACAAGACGCCGTTCGAGCCAGTGCGCGGCTTCGTCGACGACATGATGGCGGCCGAGAAACGCGGGGAGGCGCTGTCGCTCTCCTTGGCGCACGGCTTCCCCTGGGGCGACGTGCCCGACTTCGGCTGCCGCATGCTGGCCATCACCGACGACGACCCCGCCGGCGCTGTGCGGCTGGCGCGCGAGTGGGGCATGCGCTTTCACGACATGCGCCGCGAGGTCACGCACCAAGCGTTGAGCTTGAACGAGGCGCTGGACAGCGCGCTGGCTGCGACGGCCGGTCCTGTCGTCGTCGCCGACCAGTCCGACAACCCCGGCGGCGGCGCCCCCAGCGACTCGACCTTCGTGCTGAGGGAGCTGCTGGCGCGCCGGGCCGAGGGGGTCGCGCTGGGCATGATGTGGGATCCGATCGTCGTGCGCGTCGCGAGCGGAGCCGGCGAGGGTGCCTGGCTGTCGTTGCGGCTCGGCGGCAAGATGGGCCCGATGTCCGGAGATCCACTGGATGTCGAAGCACAGGTCTTGCGAGTAGAGCCGCGGCTGCAGCAGGTCTGGCCTCAGACCGAGGGCGACATCGTCCACGAGTGCGGAGCCGCCGTACTGCTGCGCATCGGCGGGGTCGACGTGGTCGTCAACGACAAGCGCGGTCAGGTCTTCAGCCCCAGTGTGTTCACGAACATGGGCGTCGACGTGCTCGCGAAGCGGGTGCTCGTCGTCAAGTCGACGCAGCACTTCTACGGTGGGTTCGCGCCCATCGCGTCTGAGGTCATCTACATGGGCGCGCCGGGAGCGGTGGCGCCGATCATGACCGAGATCCCCTTGGTGCGGGCCGATCTGAACAAGTATCCGTGGGTCGAATCGCCGTTCGAGGTGTAGAGGTCTCGGGTAGCTTTGCCGCTGGCCCCTAGTCGCGAGACGTGAGGCCTGCTGCCCTCGCGGCCAACTCCTCGCTCGCGGCGATGAGCTCAGCGGGCCCCTCGATGCGAACCCGGCACGGCAGCCTAAGCAGGTGGATGACGATCCGCTCGAGGTCGTCGGGGCGCGTCCTCGTCACGAGCCGCACGCCGGCCTCCTGAGGTTCCAGCACCACGTAGTTGAGTGGGACCATCTTGCTGGCGCTCTGGATGTCCGTGTCGAGCCAGGCCGTGCACACGACCTCGCCATGACCTGGGGCCATCGCTATCGCTTTGGTAACTGCCGTGAAGGCGTCGAACCCGACCGGTCGCTCGAACCGCGCTTCGGTCAGCCTGACCTCGCGCATGCGGTCTAGACGGAACGTGCGCAGGTCGTCGCGAAGATGGCAGTGACCGACCAGGTACCAGGCGCCGACGTTGGCAAGCCCGTACGGGTCGACCCCGCGTCTCGTCAGCTTGCCGCCGCTGCCGTAGCTGATCTGCACGGTGCGCGCGCTGTGCACGGCCTCCGCCAGCCGCAGCACGTAATCGACCGGAGCCGGAACCAGGTACTCGGGTGTCGGCGAACCGCTGGCCACGGCGCCAGACAGGGCTGTCAGCCGCGCCCTGGTCTCGGGCGAGAGGACGGCATCGAGCCTCCGCAAGGCGCCGGCGGCCGCGCGTTCCAGAGCGTCGCCGCCCGCCTCGGCCGCGCGCCCCAGCGCGAGCACGAGAGCGAGCAGCTCGTCGTCGGTGAAGCGCAACGCCGGCAGCAGAGCACCGGAGCCCAGGCTCAACCCACCTCTGCGCCCCGGCTGGGTCTCGACGACCAGGTCCAGCTCTTGCAGCCGGAGCAGGTCGCGTCGCACGGTGCGCTCGCTGACTCCCAGCCGGTCGGCCAGCTCCACCGCCGTGACGCGCCCTCGCCCTTGCAGCTCCTCGACGAGACGGAACAGTCGCTTAGGGATGCTGCTCGACACACGACAAGCCTAAATCAAAAACGGACAGGTTCTGTCATGTTATCGGTCTAGGCTCTGCTATCAGGGCGCGAAGGTGAGAGTCCCGCCAACCGTGACGGTGGGCAACCGGCGCCGAGTGGAGGCGAAGATGAGCAACACGACCGCAGCGGAGCTTGCAAGCAGCATCAACGGCGTCTTCTTGGAGCGTCTACGTGAGCTTCTCGAAGGCGAACCGAAGGGGAAGCCCACCTGGGTCACCACAGGCGGCCCCGAAGGCGGCATCAACGGCAGCATCGCCGACCTGAGCGCCGAGCAGGCGTCCCGCGACATCGGCGGCAAGACTATCGCCGCTCACGTCGAGCACCAGCGTTGGGCCTTGCGGCTGGCCAACGACTACTTCAGCGGCGTGACCCCGACGTCCAACTGGTCGGCGAGTTGGACGGTGACCAGCGTGGACGAGGAGGCTTGGGACGCGCTGCGCGCCGCGCTTCGCAGCGAGGGCGAGACGCTGCTGAGCAACGTGGCGGCCCGCCAGGACTGGACCAAGACCGACACCCTCGACGGGGCGTTCGCGACCTACGGCCATCTGGCCTACCACCTCGGAGCGATAAGGCAGCTTCGCAAGCTCGTCGTCTGAGGCGCGCCCCGACTCAACCGGGCTAGCGCCGGTTGCCGGGCACGTTCTCGGGCGGCTGATCGGCAGCCCACCGCAGCTGTGCCGCCAAGCCGCGCAGCGCCGCCAGCTCGTGCGCGTCTAACTCGGCGCGGTCGAGCAGTCCGCGGTAGATGCGCATCACACCGGCGGCCCGGTTCGCGTCGGTGTAGCCGATGTGGAGCATCTCGCGCTCCAGCTGCGCGTAGAAGCCTTCGAGCTGCTCGCGTGTGGCAGGTGCGCGCTGAGCCGCCGCCGGAGCAGCCGTCGAAAGCGTCGAGAAGCACTCGTAGCCCACCAGCAGCACGGCCTGGGCGAGGTTGAGGGAGGCGAACTCAGCCGTCGGCACCTTTATCTGTAGCTGGCAGCGGGTCAGCTCCTCGTTGGACAGACCGTGGTCTTCCGGTCCGAAGAGCACGGCGCTGCCTGCGCCCAACAACGGTCCGGCGTCGCGCGGTGAGACCACGCGGTAGTTGTCGGCGGCGCGGTCGCGCGCGCTGGTGCCGGCGACCACGGTGATCCCTACGAGGGCCTCCTCCAACGACGCCACGACGCTTGCCGCTCGCAGCACATCCCCGGCGTGAGAGGCAAGCGCGTACGCCCGGTGGTCGATCTGACAGCGCGGCGCCACCAGCCACAGGTCGGTGAGTCCGAAGTTGAGCATCGCCCTGGCGGCGGCGCCGACGTTCGCCGACTCCTTCGTGCGCAGCAGGACGATTCGAGGACCCGGCATCGCTTGAGCCTACCAGCGGTAGAGTCGCGCGTGGCCTTCGACCCGTACCCGCTCGAGCTCGCCGACTGCCGGCGCTGCCCGCGTCTGGTGGAGTACCGGGAGGAGGTCGCGCGCGTCCGCCGTCGCGCCTACCGCGACCAGGAGTACTGGGGCGCGCCGGTGCCCGGCTTCGGGGATCTTAGGGCTCGCATCGTGCTCGTCGGGCTGGCTCCCGGAGCGCACGGCAGCAACCGCACCGGCCGCATGTTCACGGGCGACGGCTCCGGGCGCTTCCTCTACGCCGCCCTTAACAGGGCAGGTCTCGCCAGCCAGAGCGAGGCGACCTCGCGCGGCGACGGCATGGCCCTGCGCGGCATCTGGATCACCGCGTCGGCGCGCTGCGTTCCCCCGGCGAACAAACCCACACCCCAGGAACTCGCGAACTGCCGCCCCTGGCTCGTCCGGGACCTGGACGCGATGACCGAAGCGCGGGTGTACCTGGCGCTGGGCCGGATCGCCCACGACGCTCTGCTCAGGCTCTACCGCGACAGAGGCGCCGGGTTGCGCGCGAGCGACTACCCGTTCGGACACGGCGCCGTCCACACCTTCGAGTCCGTGCCCGGCGCAGAAGCAGCCGGGGCGCTGCCGATCGTCGACGCGTTCCACGTCAGCTTGCAGAACACGAACACCGGCCGCCTCACGCCTCAGATGTTCGATGAGGCGTTGGCGGCCGTGAAGAGACTGGCAGGTTTGGACTGAGTGGTTGGACTAGCTCAGCTAGCGGACTGGGCGGCGTTGATGCGCTTGGCCAGGCGCGACTTCTTGCGCGCGATGGTGTTCTTGTGCAGCAGCGAGGTCTTGGCGGCCTTGTCGACCAGCGACTGGACGACCTTCTGGAACTTCGCGGCGCCTTCGGCGTCACCGGCTTCGGCAGCGACGACGGCCTTCTTGGTGAAGGTGCGGATCGTGCTCCTGCGAGCCCGGTTGGCGAGACGACGCTTCTCGGACTGGCGGTGGTACTTCATCGCGGACGGATTGCGAGCCATTCTCTCTCCTAGGTACGGCTCCTACGAGCCGACAGCCTGAGAAGCATAGCATGAACCAGCCGAGGAGGCTCAAGGTCTAAGGACGCGACGTCACCCGGGCTGAGTGCTGTATGATAGCACTATCTAGACTGTCTAGATTATCTTGGAGGCCGGTCATGTCCTGGCAGATTCAGGAAGCGAAGCAGAGGTTCAGCGAGCTAGTGAAGCGGGCCATCGAAGGTGGGCCGCAGGTCGTCACGCGACATGGTGTCGAGGTCGCCGTCGTCGTCTCGGCCGAGACCTTCCGCCGACTCACTGGAGAGAAGGACTTCAAGGCGTTTCTGCTCACGGCCCCTGAAGTAGGTGAGCTGGAGATCGAACGCTCGCGAGAGGCCGCTAGACAGGTCGACCTGTGAGCTACCTGATCGACACCAGCGTGATCTCCGAGCTCAACAAGAGGAACCCCTCCGAGGCGGTGACAGCCTGGTTCGAGTCTGTAGACGGCGCCAAGCTCTACCTCAGTGTGCTCGTCGTCGGAGAGATAAGGCAAGGCATCGAACGCCTCAGACCCCGCGACCCCGGCCGCGCCGAGCGGGTCGAGTCGTGGCTCGGGCGCCTAGCCAAGGAGTACGAGGACCGCCTCATACCGATCACGAGCGCTGTGGCGGAGCAATGGGGGCGGCTGAACGCTGAGCGGACGTTGTCCGTCATCGACGGCCTGATCGCCGCGACGGGTCTGACGCACGACCTCACCCTCGTCACCAGAAACGTCGCTGACTTCGACGGCACCTCTGTTCGCCTGTTGGATCCGTTCACTCACCCCGAGCTACCGAGGCGATAAGCGCGACAGTCGGATGGCCTTCGTCGTCGTATACTCCTGACGCTTCCCGCTGGCGTCAAGCAGGTCCTTGGCTGGTGGTTGGCCAAGGAAGGAACAACAAGCAATGAGTAGTGAAGCATCGTTCGATGCCTTCGAACTGGACCGCCGTGTGATGACCGGCGTACGGAACGCCGGCTACACCGTCCCCACCCCGATTCAACAGCAGACGATCGCCGAGGCCCTCAAGGGCCGTCATGTGCTGGGTCTCGCCCAGACCGGCACCGGCAAGACGGCGGCGTTCGTGCTGCCGATCCTCAACCGCCTCGTCACCGACTTCCAGCCCGGCAAGAAGTTCGTGCGCGCGCTGGTAGTGGCGCCGACGCGCGAGCTGGCAGAGCAGATCAACGACGAGTTCAAGCGCCTCGGCGCCGGCACCGGCGTCAAGAGCGCCACGGTCTACGGCGGCGTGGGCTTCCAACCGCAGATCGATGCGCTGCGCGGCAGGGTCGACGTGGTCGTCGCCTGCCCCGGCCGCCTCATCGACCTGATGCAGCGCGGCGTCGCCGACCTCAGCCGCGTCGAGGTGCTGGTGCTCGACGAGGCGGACCACATGTTCGACATGGGTTTCCTGCCGTCGGTCAAGCAGATCGTCGCGAAAGTCCCCCATCACTCGCAGCGCCTGCTCTTCTCCGCGACGATGCCGTCAGAGGTGCGTCACCTCGCCGACTCGCTGCTCACCGACCCGCTGCAGGTCGAGATCGGGCACTCTGCGCCCGCCGAGACCATCGAGCACTTCCTGATCCCCGTCGAGGAGGAGCGGAAGACCGAGCTCCTGCTGCAGCTGCTTCGCAACGACGACCACCGCTCGACGCTGGTGTTCACCCGCACCAAGCACCGCGCCAAGCGGCTGGCTGCGACGCTCGACAAGCAGAACATCTTCGCGGCCGAGATCCAGGGCAACCTCTCGCAGCGCCGGCGCCAGGAGGCCCTCGACGGCTTCAAGGACGGCACTTATCACGTCCTGGTCGCGACCGACATCGCGGCCCGCGGGATCGATGTCGCGCGCGTCTCGCACGTGATCAACTACGACTTCCCCGACACGCCGGAGGCGTACACGCACCGCATCGGCCGCACCGGTCGCGCCACGCGCACCGGTCAGGCGTTGACGTTCGTGACGCATCACGACTTCGCCAACGTGCGCGTCCTGGAACGGATGCTCGCCATGCGCATCCCGCGCCGCGAGGTGGAAGGTTTCGGCGGCGCTACCGTCCTGGGCTTGCGCGATCTGAAGCCTGGCGGCGAGAGCCGCTTCGTGCGCCCTAGCGGTGGGCGCGGCCAGCAGCGTGCCGGCGCTCCTCGCGGGCAGCAGCGGACCGGTTTGGGCCGCGGTCATGAGCGAGCCGGCTCGAGCCGCGGCGACGGTGGACGCGGCGAGCAGCGAGACGGTGCTGGCCGAGGCGAGCCCAGCACCCGTCCCAGCCAGCCGCTACCCGACAGCGGCGCTAGCGGCACGCGTAAGCGTCGTCGGCGGCGCGGACCTCGCCGGCAGCCCGGCCAGTCTCAGGGGGCGTGAAGACTCGGACTTGGTAGGCGGTTGCCGCTAGCTTGGGTGAGCTGTTTCGGGTGACCCCTATGCTAGGCAGGAGCCTAGATCAGAGGTACTCACGGGCGATTCCCCCGCGCCTAACCCCTACACTAGGCAACTGCCTAGGACAGGGGTAAGCAGAATCGATACCTCGCGGCCGCAGCCCGTGCACTAGGCTGCTGCCGCGGCTGTCGCGGCTGCTACCGCTGGCGAGACGACGCCGAGTCGACCAAGCTGAGGCGTGACGCCCCAGATCGCCACCGCTGCCACTCCGAGCCGCTACCAACAACAGGTGCTCGACTTCGTCGGTGCCGGTAGCGGCCACGGCATCGTCAAGGCGACGGCAGGCAGCGGCAAGACGTCTACCCTGGTGCTCGTAGCGCGCCAACTCGAGCCGGGGCTGCTCGCCAGCGGCGAGCGCGCGTGCTTCCTGGCGTTCAACCGCGCCACCGCCGCGGAGCTGCGCGCCAGGCTTCCCGAGAGCGTAGAGGCCACCACGCTCCACGCTTTGGGGCGGCGGATGCTCCTGAGCGCGCGTCACGACTCGACAACACGGGTGCTGGACGCCGGCAAGTACCGGCGCCTGGCGCAAGAGGCCTCGGCCGAGCGCGGCACGCCGGCCAGCCCCACGCTGAGCAGCTACCTCGCGCGGCTGGCTCACTTCGCGAGGCTCGAGCTGACGCCGGCATCCGACTTGGAAGCGGTAGCGTCGGTCGCGGAGCGCTATAGGCTGGAGGCGCCCGTCGCCAGCTCGGACATCGGTGCGGTGCACGGCTGCTTGGAAGACATGCTCGCTCGCGGCGCCCAGGAGGCGTTGGAGGGCAGGTTCGACTTCACCGACATGGTGTTCGTGCCGCTTCGTGAGGCGCTACCCCCGCCGCGCTACGCGTTCGTGTGCGTGGACGAGGCCCAAGACCTCAGCGCCCTGGCTCTGGCGTTCGTGATGCGTCTTCTGGAAGGTGGCACGCGGGCCCTGTTCGTCGGAGACCCGCGCCAGGCGATCTACGCGTTCGCCGGCGCCGACTCACTAGCGATGGTGAGGATCTCCGAACGCGCCAGCGCCACTGAGCTACCCCTCAGCGTCAGCTACCGCTGCCCGCTCAGGCACGTCGCGCTGGCGCGGCGCTACGCGCCCGAGATGGAGCCGCGCCCGTCGGCGCCGTTGGGAAGCGTCAGGCTGCTGGCGGCCGAGCGCCTGGTCCATGACGTCGAGCCGGGCGATCTCGTGATAGCGCGCACCAACCAGGACCTCGCCGGCCTGGCGCTGCGGCTCGCGGCCAGAGGGCTGCCGACGCGCGTGCTCGGCACCGACCTCGCGTCGCGCGCCGCCGAGCTCGCACGGCGCCTGTTCGGTGGTGACGGTGATGATGACGCAGATGCCATGGAGCGGATCGCCGACTCGGCCATGTCGGAGACGGCTAGCCTGGAGCGAGAGCTCATCTGTGACCTGCGTCTGCCGGCCGCCCTTCAGGACTCGGCTGAGCGGCACGCCGCGTTGAAGCTAGCGGTAAGGCCAGACCGACGCTCGGTACTGGAGAACCTCGACTACCTGTTCGGCGCCGGAGCGGACGGCCGGACCCCGCCTACGCCGCCGGTCGTGCTCAGCAGCATCCACAGAGCCAAGGGGCGCGAAGCCGAGCGCGTCTACCTGCTCGATGCCGACACCCTCGCCAACGCTCAGACGCGGTCGTTCGAGGAGGACGCCTCGGAAGAGAACGTGCTCTTCGTCGCTCTCACACGAGCGAAGCGCGAGCTCATCCTGGTCGAGAGCGAACCGGGCGCGGTCGCTAGAAGGTTGGAGGCCGGCCAGCACACACCGAAGCCCGCGCTGCCACGCCGGTGGGACGACGTGCTGCGCTTCGCTCTGCGCATGAGCAGCACGGCACGAGACAGCCCGGTGACGGAGGTGAGACGTATCATCCGGTCATGGCAGCGCACGCTGAGTACAAGGCTCCGGGAGGAAAGCTGGTAGTCGTCGATGTCGACGTCGCAGGCGGCCTCATCCAACGCGTCGAGCTGAGTGGGGACTTCTTCTTGGAGCCGCCCGAGGCTCTCGAAGACATAGTCGCAGCACTGGAGGGGCACCCTGCCGACGCCGACGTCGCCGAGCTGTCCGAGGCGATTCACGAGCGCCTGCAGGAGGGCGTCGAGTTCATCGGCTTCTCGCCAGAAGCGGTGGCGGTGGCGGTTTGCAGGGCGCTCGAGCAAGACACACCACGGGAGCGGCTGTGAGCGCCGGGTTCGAGAAGCGCTGGCTGGAACACGCTTGGCGCCTGATCCTCGACACGCCGCGTCGGCCGGTCGAGCAGATGGCTCTCGATGAGGCTCTGACGCTGGCTGTAGCACGCGGCGAACGCGCGCCGACGCTGCGCGTCTGGGAGTGGGCGGCCAACGCCGTCGTGCTGGGGCGGTTCCAGTCGGTTCGCAACGAGGTCGACGCTGAAGGCGCCGAACGCCACGGCATGAACGTCGTGCGCAGGATCACCGGCGGCGGCGCCATGTTCGTGGAGCCGCAGAACGCGATCACGTACTCTCTGTACGCGCCCGAGTCTTTGGTGAAGGGGATGTCGTTCATCGACTCCTACGCCTTCCTCGATGCCTGGGTGATCAGGGGTCTGCGGAGCCTGGGCGTGGAGGCGGAGTACAAGCCGATAAACGACATCAGCTCCGCTGCCGGCAAGATCGGTGGCGCCGCGCAGACGCGTCGCTCGGGCGCCGTGCTGCACCACGTGACTATGGCCTACGACATGGAGCCGGCCAAGATGCTGGAGGTCTTGCGCATCGGCCGCGAGAAGCTCTCGGACAAGGGCAGCGTGAGCGCCAACAAGCGCGTGACCCCGCTGCGGCAGCAGACGCAGATGCCGCGCCTCGACGTCATCGCCGCGCTGACCGGCACGTTCACGGCGGCGTACGGCGCCACCGCCGACACGGTCTCGGCCGCCGAAGCGGCGGCAGCGGAGCGGCTGGTGCTCGAGAAGTTCGGGACCGACGAGTGGTTGTACGTGTTGCCGTGAGCGGGGCTCGTTACTAGATGCGACCGACCTTTGGAGGACCGATGACGCAGCCTAAAGCAGAAGACCTTCACCGCCGGCACCGACTGGCGGCGCTACTCCTCGCCTTAGCGCTGCTGCTGCCGGCCTTCTCGACGGCCTCGGCCCAGGCCGCGCTCCCCGACGACACCGCCCGCCTCCACTACCAGCGCGCCGACGCCAACTACGACGGCTGGGTGCTGCACGTCTGGGAAGACACCGTCGAGAGCGTCACCTGGTCGAGCGGTCTCGCAGTCACCGGCGTCGACGACTACGGCGCCTACTGGGACGTGCGCCTGAGCGAGGGCGCCGGGCGGCTCGGCTTCATCGTCCACAAGGGCGACCTGAAGGATCCCGGCCCCGACATGTTCCTGCTGGTCGCTCAGCACGGCCACGAGGTCTGGCTGGTATCCGGCTCCGACGTCATCCACACCGCGCCTCCTCTAGGGCCGCCTGCCGCGGGCGTCGCGCGCATCCACTACCTCAACCCGCAAGGCGACTTGGACGGCTGGGTGCTGCACGTCTGGGAGGACACGCTCGAGAGCGTCACCTGGGACGGTGGTCTCCCGGTCACGGGCGCCACCGGCGACGGCATCTACTGGGAGGTCCGCCTCGCTGAGGACGCGGCTCGAGTAGGCTTCATCGTTCACCGCGGCGACGAGAAGGACCCGGGCCCAGACATGTTCCTGAGCCTGGCCGAGCACGGACAGGAGATCTGGATTGTCTCAGGCAGCGCGGAGATCCACACGAGTCGCCCTGACCTCGCAAAGGTCGGGGGCGGCGACTTGAGCAGCGCCAAGGCGCACTGGGTCGAGCCGGGCCTGATCCTGTGGGACACGGGCACGGCGCTGGCCGGCGAGAGCTTCTCGCTCTACTCGGCGCCGGCGGCCGGCATGGCGCTGGCAGACGCCGCCCTGGCAGGCTGGGAGGCGAGCTTCGACCTCAGCGTCGATCCGGTAGGCGTGCCCCCCGAAGTGGCGAGCCGCTATCCTCACCTCGCCGGCTACACGGCGCTGAGGCTGGCGCCCGACCAGTCGAGCAGCGTGCCCGCACTCTTGCAGACGCAACTCGTCGTCACGCGCGAGCTCGACGGTCAGGTCGTCGACGCGACGGGACTGCAACTCCCTGGCGTGATCGACGCGCTCTATGCCACCGATTCGCCGCTCGGCATCACTTGGGAAGGCACCACGCCGACCCTCTCGGTCTGGGCACCGACCGCAGTGAGCGTGAAGCTGCAGCTCTACCCAGACTCGCGCACCGACGTGTACCAGGAGCTCGCCATGCAGCGCGACACCGCCACCGGCGTCTGGTCGGTCACCGGCGAGCCGAGCTGGCGCAACGCCTACTACCTCTACGACGTCGAGGTCTACTCCCCCGCCGCCCGTGCTGTGGTCCGCAACCTCGTCACCGACCCGTACTCCGTGAGCCTGAGCCTCAACTCGAAGCGCAGCCAGATCGTCGACCTGGCCGACCCGGCCCTGGCGCCGGCCGGCTGGGACGCCCTCGTCAAGCCGCCGGTGGACGACCCCGTCGACATCGTGATCTACGAGCTGCACGTCCGCGACTTCTCGGCCGCCGACAACAGCGTCCCGACCGAGCTCGTCGGCACCTACCTGGCGTTCACCCTGCCGGACACCCACGGCAGCAACCATTTGAGAGCCCTGTCCGAGGCCGGCCTCACCCACTTGCACCTGCTGCCGACCTTCGACATCGCGACCATCGACGAGGACCCGGGCAGCTGGAACTGGGGACAGCCCGATGTCCAGCTACCGTACGCCGGCCCCGACGCGCAGGCGTTCGTAGAGTCGATCCGCGACCACGACACCTTCAACTGGGGCTACGACCCCTACCACTACAACGTGCCGGAGGGCTCGTACGCGGTCGACGCGGACGGCCCGGCTCGCATCCTCGAGTACCGCCAGATGGTCATGGCGCTGTGGGACATGGGCCTGCGCGTCGTCTCGGACGTCGTCTACAACCACACCAACGCCGCCGGGCAGGCCGAGCGCTCGGTGCTCGACCGCGTCGTGCCAGGCTACTACCACCGCCTGGACGCCAACGGCCACGTCACCACCAGCACCTGCTGCCAGAACACCGCCACCGAGCACAGGATGATGGAGCGCCTGATGGTCGACTCGATCGCGCTGTGGGCCGAGCACTACAAGATCGACGCGTTCCGCTTCGACCTGATGGGCCACCACATGGTCGAGAACATGCAGGCCGTGCGCGCCGCGCTGGACGCGCTGACGCCCGCGGCCAACGGCGTTCACGGCGCGGGCGTGTACGTCTACGGCGAGGGTTGGGACTTCGGCGAGGTCGCGCAGAACGCCAGAGGTCTCAACGCGACGCAGGTCAACATGGCCGGCAGCGGCATCGGCACCTTCAACGACCGGCTGCGCGACGCGGTGCGCGGCGGCGGGCCGTTCGACGACGCCGTCGCGACCGTCGGCAACCAGGGCTTCGCCTCCGGGCGCTACTGGCTGCCCAACGCCTCGACCGCCCGCTACGACCGCGAGGCCGAGCGCCTCGGCCTCCTCGCCGCGATGGACCAGGTCAGGGTCGGCCTGGCCGGCAACCTCGCCGGTTTCACCTTCGAAGGCGCGAACGGCGAGGTCATCAGCGGCGCCGACGTCGACTACAACGGCTCCCCTGCCGGTTACGGGCAGGTCCCGCAGGACCACATCGTCTACGTCAGCAAGCACGACAACCAGACGCTGTGGGACATCCTCTCGTACAAGCTGCCCACCGACCTGCCGACCGCTGACCGCGTGCGCCTACAGAACCTGGCGCTGTCGCTGGTGGCGTTCTCGCAGGGCGTGCCGTTCTTCCACGCTGGTTCCGACCTGCTGCGCTCGAAGAGCTTCGACCGCAACTCGTACGACTCCGGCGACTGGTTCAATGCCATCGATTGGACCGGCGGCGCGCCAGAACTGGGTGGACACGGCAACGGCATGGGCCGCGGCCTGCCGCGCGCGGCCGACAACCAGGATATGTGGAGCGTCATCCGCCCCCTGCTCACCAACCCGCTGCTGCTGCCCTCGCCCGATGACACGGCGTTCTCGACGGCGGTCTTCCAGGAGTGGCTGAGCATCCGCCGAGACGAGCCTCTGCTGCGTCTGCGTACCGCCGACGACATCCTCGCGCGGCTCACGTTCCACAACACCGGCCCCGACCAGGTGCCTGGCGTGATCGTGATGCAGCTCCGCGACGACCTCCCTGAGCTGGAAGACCTCGACCCCGCCACCGAGCGGCTGCTGATCGTGTTCAACGCCTCGCCGCGGCGGGCCAGCATCAGCGTGCCGGAGGCGGCGGGCTTGCCGTGGCTGCTGCACGACGTGCAGGGTGTCGGCGTCGACGCCGACACCCTGCGCGGCGCCTACGTGACCTCTGCTAACGGCCGCGTGACCGTCCCGCCGCTCACCACCTCGGTGTTCAAGGCCCCGCGGCTGGGGCGTTGAGGAGCTTGCAGCAATGAGCGCACTGCGCAAGTACCTGCCGTTGGCGACCGCGACGGCGCTGGTTCTCGTGGTCGCCTACCTCGCATCCGTCCTCTGGCCGCGCGGTGCGGCGGCTCAGACACCACCTGAGCAAGCGTCACAGCGCGAGGCGTTGAGCCAGGTCTGCACCGAGCCGGTCACGCGCATCCACGCGGTTCAGGGCTCGGGCGCCGTCAGCCCGCTCGTCGGTGAGACCGTGACCGTCCAGGGCGTGGTCACCGGCGACTTCCAGACCGCCGACAGGGACGCGCCCTTCGGCTACAACCTCGGCGGCTGGTTCCTGCAGGAGCTCGACGAGCACGCCGACGGCGACGCGCGCAGCAGCGAGGGCATCTTCGTCTTGGACCCGACGCCGGCTCAGCGGGCCGTCGACGTCAGCGTCGGCGACCTGGTGCGCGTCTCCGGCCGCGTCCAGGAGGCTGACGGCTCGACGCGGCTGGAGCGGATCAGGGACGTGGTCGTGTGCGCCTCAGGCTACGACCTGCCCGCGCCGGTCGAGCTGCGGCTGCCGGTGGAGGACCTGCGGCATCTGGAGGCGTACGAGGGCATGCTCGTGACCTTCCCGCAGGAGCTGGTGGTGACCGAGTACTTCAACTTCGACAGGTTCGGCGAGGTCGTGCTGGCCGCACCGCAGCCGGGCATGGACCGGCCGTACCAGCCGGCGCTGTACGTCGATCCGACGGACGACGCGTTCGCAGAGGAGCAAGACCTCATCCTCCGGTCGCGCATCGTGCTCGACGACGGTCGCAGCGTGCAGAACCCCGACCCGGCCAGGCATCCGAACGGCGGCGTGTTCGACCTGGGCAACCTGTTCCGCGGCGGCGACCGCATCAGCAACGTCAGCGGCGTCCTCGACCACGCCTTCGGCGCCTACCGCATCCAACCGACGACCGGCGCCGACCACATCGTCGCCAACCCGCGCCCGAAGACGCCGCCCGAGGTAGGCGGCGACGTCAGGGTGGCGGTCTTCAACGTCCTCAACTACTTCGACACGCTGACCTCGGCCGGCAGCGTCTGCGGTCCGACCGGCGGCCAGGCGTGCCGCGGGGCCGACGACGCCAGCGAGCTCGAGCGGCAGCGCGCCAAGATCGTGGCGGCGCTCAGCGCCATCGACGCCCACGTGGTCGGCCTCATCGAGATCGAGAACGACGCCGACCAGAGTGCCTTGCGCGACCTGGTCATGGCGCTCAACACGGCGGTCGGCGAGCAGCGTTACGCGTACGTCGACACCGGCCCGCTCGGCCCCGACGTGATCCGCCAGGCAATCATCTACCAGCCGGCGGTCGTGCGGCCGGTCGGCAGCCACGCCGTGCTGGCGGGCGAGTTCCTCGACCCGAACGCGACGGGCACAGCCCGCAACCGCCCGGCGCTCGCACAGACCTTCGCTGGTCTGGATGGCGCGGGGGCGTTCACCGTCGTCGTCAACCACCTCAAGAGCAAGGGCGAGTCGTGCCTGGTGCCGGGCGACGACGACGCGCGGCAGGGCAGCTGCAACCTGACGCGCACCTTCGCGGCCGAGCTGCTGCTGGAGTGGCTCGAGCACGACCCGACCGGCGCGGGAGGCGGCGAGTACCTGGTGCTCGGCGACTTCAACGGTTACGCCTACGAGGACCCGATCCGCACCATCACGGCTGGCGGCGACGGGATCCACGGCACCGACGACGACTACCTCGACCTACTGGCCGAGCTGTCCGGCCTCCACTCGTACACCTTCGTGTTCGACGGCCAGTTCGGTTATCTCGACTACGCCTTCGCCAGCTCGAGCCTGCTGCCGCGGGTGACGGGCGCTGCCGCCTGGCACATCAACGCCGACGAGAGCGACCTGCTGGATTACGACACGACGTTCAAGCTGGCCGCGCAGGACCAGATCTACGCGCCGGACCCGTTCAGGTCCTCGGACCACGACCCCGTGATAGTCGGGCTGCGGCTCCGTCCCTAGACGGCTCCGTCGTTAGACGGCACGGTACTTAAGGAGCCTTGGGGTTCGCGAACACCTGCGTCCAGAAGGTGCCGACCTTCCCCGACCCGAACTCGGTGAAGCGGTGGTTCATCAGGTTGCGGCAGTGCCCGGGGCTGCCCAGCCAGCCTGACATCACGTGATCGACGGTCTGGTAGCCCCAGGCGGCGTTCTCGCCCCAGGTGGTGTACTCGTAGCCGGTCCTGGCGATGCGCTGGCCCGGGTTGCTGCCGTCGGAGCCGGTGTGGGTGAGCTTGCCCATCTCGAACATGTCCTGGCTGTGCGCCGCGGCGGCGATCACGAGCCGCGGCTCGACCTTCAGCGCCCCAACGGGCGGCATCCAGGTGTCGCCACACTGCTTGCCCGAGGCGCGCGCCTGGTTGACCAACACCAGGAGCTGCTGAGAGACGGTCGTCTGCTCGGGCTGCGGTCTCGGGTCCGTCGAAGTGCCGCATGCGGCGAGCAGGGCCACGAGCGCCACGACGCTCGCGAGCCTCATCGCCAGGAACGCTCTCGCTGACCTCGTGCCGGTGGCAGGTGCAGGGGAAGTTGTCGGCATCGCGCCGCAGTGTAGGAGCGACGCTACGGATTCAGAGTGGCTTCCGCCGCAATCCACACCAGGCCAGTGGAAGCGCCTTACCTGAGCGGCACCCTGAACGTCGACCAGAGCGCGCTGCCTACCACCTCGCTGCTGCCGACCGCCACGCCGGTTCGGGCCGCGAGCGCCGTCAACAGGTCGGCGACGAAATCGCCCAAGGTCACCAGCTCGGCGAAGGTCGGCAGCTCGTCCACGCTGGCCGTCAGCTCGCCGGCGGCAACCGCCTCGCGCAGCAGAGCGCGCACGGCGGTAGCCAGCGGGGCCGACGCGGCGTCGGCTATCTGCGAGAGACCGCGCAGGTAGCGCGGCAGGTCGATGATCTCGTATCCGCTATGTGAGGCCGACTGGCTGGTGACGATGTGCCCGATGTTGGCGTCGCCGAGCACACTGAGCCCACCTAGCACACTTTGGCCGCCGAGGTGGACGTCGATGACGCGCGACATCGTCGCGGCGGGGTTGGCGACCACCAGGTGGCCGCCGAACACACCGACACCGACGTCGGTCAGCGGTCCAAGGCGCCAGCGCTGGTAGGGAACGCCGCGGTACACCTGGGCTTTGACCGAGACCGTGTCGTCGAAGCTCATGCCATCAGCGAGGAACTGGTCGGCCGGAGCGTGATCCGGGTAGGGCACATCGGCGAAGGTGCCGGCCTCCTCGATGATCCGCGCCAGCACGTCGACGAGCATGTCGATGCCTTCGAGAGCTGCCGCCTCCGAGGTCACTGGAACGGTGAAGACACCTTCCATGCCGACGAGGTAAGAGAACAGGTCGGTTGACGGCACCTCGTGCTCGGCCACGTGCCAGGTCGTGCCGATCCAGCCGAGCAGCGCGGCATCGAGGTCGACGCCCAGGTACTCGGCGGCGAGCCCCCGCACGTCCAGCCTCTCGCCGATGACGGGCTCCGCCGCCGCCAGCCACGAGTCGATCCAGTCGACGAGCGCGGGCAGCGAGAAGTGGCCGACCGAGAGCATGGCTGCCCCGCGCGGGATCAGCACCGGCGGGTCGAGCGGCGCGCCGGTCCCCAACGTCAACGTCGCCAGCTCGCTCTCGCCGTGGCTGTCGTCGACGGTGACGACGGAGCTGAACACCAGGCCGGCGCCGTCGAAGGTGGCGTTCACCGCCATGCCGCTGACGGTCTCGAGGCTGGCGAGCAACTTGAGCACCAGCGCCGCCGACTCCTCGCCTGTCGGGATGGCGCCGATGAGGCCCCTGGCCGCGTGCGCGATGGCTGCGAAGTCGACGGTCATGCCGACGCCACCACTCATCATGTTGGAGGCGAGCTGGCCGATCGGGGTGTGGAGGTGGCTGGGCTCGTTGGCGCCGTTGGCGAGCCTGATGGCGGCGCGCGTGAGGTCGACGTTCGTCGCGATGACGAGGTCGCCGCCTAACAGCGCCGTGATTAGCGGCTGGTCGCTGCCATCACCGAACGCATCGATCTGAACGCCGTCCTGGCTCAGCGAGACCTCCGAGGCGAAGCAGTAGACGAGCTCTCGGTAGATGTCGGCCACGAGTTGCGGATCAGCCGGCCTGAGCACGGCCACGACGCCAGGCATAGGGTTGTACTGCGACACCGAGACGCCGACTACCACCGAACCCCAGCGGGCCGAGTGGTCGAAGCCGTCGAGTTGTTGCGCCACCGCCGGGCACTCCTCGGCCAGCTCCGCCAACGCTGCGCGCTTCATGTCTTCGAACTCACCTGTGAACTCACCGCCGCCAAGCACGTGAGCGGCTTCCTCGCCGGCGAGGGCGAGGAGGCGCTCGAGTATCGGCAGCACCTCGGCCAGGCCGGCCGACTGCAACGCGCCCTCCCAGAAGCCGTGGGGCACGTCCAGGTCCGAGGCGTGGAACGCGACTACCGTCGAGGCAGGGAGCAGGGCGGAGAGCGGAGGTGTCGCCCGGTTCGACTGGGCGAAGGCCGCGGAACCGCCGGCCAGGAGCAACGAGAGCAGAGCTTTGAAGAGGGTCCTGCCCACTAGATAGCTGGACGGAGCTGAGGCTGACGGCTGAGGGCGGCTGTTCATGGCGGCATTATCGCAGCCGTGAAGATGAGGTCCGTATCGCAGCGCGGCCGCGACCGCTCAGGCGGCGACGTCGCGCCGGCTGAACGCCAAGACGCCGGCCAGCACGAGCAACGCTGTCACGCCGCACAGCAGAGCCAAGCCCGGCAAGTCGAAGCCCGTGGTGATCGGGTCCGCACCGTACGCCCAGTGGTAGGGCGACAAGCTCTGCAGCCAAGGCGCGCCGGCGGTCACGGCGACGGCGTCGAGAGCATAAGCACCGACGGCGACCCCGGCACCGGCCGCGGTGGCGAACGCGCGCCTGCCGGTCGCGGCGCCCACGGCCAGCGCCACGGCTCCCACCAGCGCCGTCAGCGCGAGCAGCGCCAGGGACGCCGCCGCCACCTGAGAGCCGTTCAGACCCAGTTGCGAGGGCCCGGATAGCGCCATGATCGCCAGCCACCCGACCAGCGCCAACGCCCCGAGCTTTAGCAGCAGCGCCAGGAACCGCTCAAGCACGAGCTGCGCCCTCGTGACGCCGTGCGCCAGCACCAGCTCGAGCGAGCCGTTCTCCTCGTCACCGGCGACGGCCTGCGAGCCCCAACCGACGGCTGCGATCGCCAGCAGCAGGAACGCGGTGAGGCCGAAGTAGGCCGCCTGCGTGTAACCGGCGCCGGTAGCCATGCGGTCTAGGCCGAATACCCGCGACAGCTCGGGCGGGAACGCCTCGAGGTAGGTCTGCACCATCTCGCTGCCGCCGGCGGACGGGTAGAACGGCAGGTAGAGCGCTATCACGCCCACCACCCCGAGCGCCCAGCCGATCAGCCCCCGCCTGCCCTCCGACAGCTCGCGCCTAGTCAGCGGCAGCCGCCTACTCATCGGCGATCGCCTCGTCGCGGTAGAGGTCGAGAACCGCCTCCTCCAGCTGCGGCTCGCCCACGACCAGGTCGACCACCTCGAAGCGCGCGAGCGCCTTCACCAACGCGTCGACGCCGTCCTCCAGAGTCCCGGTTACGCTCGCCTGGCGACCATCTCCGCCTACCCTTAGGCTCGAGCCCAATGTGCCGAGGGCATCCAGCACGGCCTCAGGAGCGGCCGCGACCACCGCCTTCACGTGCCGCCGCCGACTGAAGCGCAACCCTGTCACCTGACTCACCTCGACGAGTCGACCCCGGTGCAGCACCCCCACTCTGTCTGCTACCTTCTCGATCTCACTCAGCACGTGCGAGCTCAGCAGCACCGTCTGGCCGGCGCGCTTAGCCTCGCGCACCAGCTCGAGGAACTCCTGCTGCACCAGCGGGTCGAGACCGCTCGTCGGCTCGTCGAGAACCAGGAACTCCGGCTGGTGCATGAACGCCTGGACGAGGCCGACCTTCTGCTTGTTGCCTTTCGATAGCTTCCTGACCTCGCGCGTCGGGTCGAGGCCGAGACGTTCGGCGAGGGTCTCGATGACGCCTCGTCCCACCGGCCCGCTCAGCGAGGCGTAGTGGCGCAACAGGTTTCCCGCTCGCACCCTGCCGGCGAGGCGCAGCTCGCCCGGCAGGTAGCCGATGCGCCGCCTGAGCGCAGCCCCACCCTCGCGCGGCTGGGCGCCGAGCACCCGCACCGTGCCCGCCGTCGGCCTGATCAGGTCGAGGAGCATGCGCATCGTCGTGGTCTTCCCCGCGCCGTTGGGTCCCACCAGACCGAACACCTCGCCTCGCGGGATGCTCAGGCTCAGCGCGTCGAGCGCAGTCACGGCGCCGAAGCGCTTGGTCAGCCCCTCGGCCACCACCACGGGCGCGGCCTGTGTCGTGCTCATGCCTCACCTCCGACGACGCTCGTGACTGCGTCCAAGTAGTCGGTGCTGATGTAGAGCCCGTTGGTGAACACCTCGAGCACCGGCAGCATGTAGCGCCCTAGGGTCGGCGCGTCGAGACCGTCGCCCCCGAGCGCGCGTCCGACGTGACTGCCGAGCACCAGGGGCGCGAGCGCGGTCGTCGCCAGCATCACCGCCAAGGCTGTCGGGTCTTGGCTGGCGCGAACCTGCCCGGCGGTCACGGCCTCGTCCATCACGCTGCGCGTCTCGGCCAGCAGCGCGTCGAACAGCGCCGCGCCGGCTCCCGAGTCCTCGCTGGTGAGCATGCGCACGAGGTAGTCGAAGGCGGGCTTGAAGCGCTGCTGGTCGGTCAGCCACTCCCGCATAACGCCGACTAGGTCGCGGTCGAGCTCCTCGCGCCCGCTCTGCACCAGCTCGTGACTGACGTACGCGTCGCACGCCTGCCTCAGTCCCTCTTTGCTGCCGAAGTGATGGATGACGAGCGCCGCGCTCACGTCCGCCTCCTCGGCGATGTGCCTCACGGTCGTCGCGGCGAAGCCTTCGCGGCCGAAGAGCAGCAGGGCCGCGTCACGGATACGTGCCCTGGCCGTAAGGTCAGGCCGGGCCGTCAAGTCGGGACGAGCTGTCGCGTCCGCAGCGCCTGGATCCTTTCTTGCTGAACGCATGTTCAGTATTATGAACAGGTGTTCAGCCCAGGTCAAGGCGCGGCGCGAGCCGCTCGGGTCGACTAAGGTTGACGGCATGACCGCGCCAGACGGCGACAGACGACGCTTCACCGACCAGAGCTTCAACGGCTTGCAGCCGACGGACATCGACTTCGAGAACGCGATCCTCCTCGGCTGCACGTTCACCGATTGCGACCTGAGCGAGGCGTCGTTCGTCGGCGCTCAGTTGGTCGAGTGCCGCTTCGACAACTGCGAGCTGCCGCTGCTGAACCTCGCAGGCGCCGTCTTGCAGGCGGTGTCGTTCACGACCTGCCGCCTCACAGGCATCAACTTCTCCCTCCTGAGCAAGCTTCCGATCGTCCCCGAAGCCAAGCTGGAGGGCTGCGACCTCAGCTTCTGCAGTTTCAGACAGCTCGACCTGCAGGCGTGGAGTTTCGAGGAGTGCCGCTTCCTCGAGGCCGAGTTCTCACGGTGCGAGCTCAAGCGCGTGTCGTTCGCCGGCTGCGATCTGACACGCTGCACGTTCTCCCGCAACGACCTCGCCGAGGCCGACCTGCGCGGCGCCCGCGGCTACTCGCTCTCGCCGCTGGATAACAACCTGCGCGGGATGCGAGTCAGCCTGCCGGAGGCGATCGGGCTGTTGGCTGCCGTGGGGGTGGTCGTTGAATGAAAGGCGCTCGTTGACTTCATAGGCGCGGCGACATACAGTTACCAGCCATATCGCCATGCGAGACGTTATCGCTATCCGAGACGAACTGACCCTGGAATCGCCTGAGCTGCGCGACGGCGGGCAGTACGTGATCTCGTCGGCTCTGCGCACGCTGCAGGTGCTGAAGGCGTTCGGCGAGCCGCCGCATCGGCTGGGGTTGGCGGACATCGTCACGCAGCTAGGTCTCGAGAAGAACCAGGCGTATCGGTCGCTGAAGACGCTGGAGGCGGCCGGTTTCATCGACACGACCACCGACGGACGCTTCATCCTCGGCGGGCTGCTCGCCGAGCTCAAGATCGCGGCAACCCGCTCCAGCGGCGCTACCTTCATGGAAGCAGCCGCCCCGGTCATGGACCGGCTCAGCAGCCAGACGCGCGAGACGGTCCACCTGTTCATGCGCGTAGGCGACCAAGCCCTGTGCGTCGACAAGCGCGACAGCCCGCAGAGCGTCAGGCTGGTCGCCGTCCTCGGTCGCACCTTCCCGCTGCACGCCGGAGCCGTTCCCAAAGCGATCCTCGCCAACCTAGAGGACGAGGAGCGCGCGCGGATCCTGGGCTCGCTGGCCGAGCTACCGCGCTTCACCGACAAGACCATCACCGACCGCGCCCACCTCTCGGCCCTGCTGACGAGGATTAGAGAGCAGGGTTACGCGGTCTCCGACGAGGATTTCGACTCAGCCGCCAAGGGGGTGGGCGCCGCCGTCTTCGGGGACGACGGCAGCGTCGTTGGCGGCATCAGCGTTGGCGGTCCGTCGTACCGGATAACGGACGACGTGCTCGCACGTTTCGCACAGCTCGTTCGCGCCGCCGCCGGAGACATCAGCCGGGGCATGGCGTTGGCGGGGAAGCTCTAGGAGGTTTGGAATGAAGGTCCGAGGTCCCCTGTTCCGACGTCTCACGCTGCTGCTCGTGGTGCTGAGCGCATTCGTTGCGGCCGCGCAGGAGGCAGACACATCCGCGGTGCTGAACCTGGCGACGAACGCCGATCCCACCCTCAACCCATGGACCCCAGGCGCGGTCATCGAGTCGAACCTCATCAACACCGTGCTCTTCGAGCAGCTCACCCGTTACTCCCCTGAAGACCTGACGCCTGCCCCGATGCTCGCCACCAGTTGGCGCGCGGAAGATGGCGGCCTGGCTTGGGTGTTCGAGCTGCGCGAGGGCGTCTTCTGGTCCGACGGCGACCCGTTCGACGCGGCCGACGTCGCCTTCACCTTCAACGACGTCGTCCTCAACCCCGACCTGGGAGCGCAGAGCGCCTCGCAGTTCTCGGCCATCCAGACCGTCGAGATCATCGACGATCACACCGTCAGGTTCGTGCTCAACAGACCGTTCTCGGCGCTCCCCTACTACCTGGCATCGTTCGCCGGCATCATCCCGGTCCATGTGCTCGGCGACGTCCCGAACCCACTGCAGGTGGCAGAGTTCAACAAGGGCACGCCCGTCACCACCGGACCGTACAAGGTCGCCGAGTTCGTGCCCGGCTCCTACGTGCGCCTCGTCCCCAACGAGCACTACTGGGCAGGCGCTCCTAAGCTCGCCGGCATGGTCTTCCGCATCATCCCCGACCTGAACACGCAGGTCGCCGAGGCGATGGCCGGCCAACTCGACGTCGTGACGCGCCTCAGCCCGCAGAACGTCGGCGGCATCGAGTCGACCGGCGCGCTCGAGGTGCTGCGTCAGTCCCAGAACCTGTTCTTCTTCGTGGCGCCCAACCACGACGACGAGCGCCTAGCCGACGTGCGCGTGCGCCAGGCGATGACCCTCGCCATCGACCGCCAAGCGATGATCGAAGCGATCCTCAGCGGCTTCGGCGAGGTCGCCAGCGGCCCCGTCGCACCGATGCTCGGCGCGCTGTTCAATGGCGACGTCCAGACCTACCCCTACGACCCCGAAGCCGCCGCCGCCCTGCTCGACGAGGCCGGCTGGACGCTCGGCGCCGATGGCGTCCGGCAGAAGGACGGCCAGCGCCTGTCGTTCTACATGCCCACCGGTCAGTTCGGCGACCTGGTGCCCGCCACCCTGCTGGTGCAGCAGTTCTGGCAGGACGTCGGCATCGAGACCGACGTTCAGGTACAGGAGTGGAATGCCTACATCCAGGACGTAGTGCTCGGCCGCAACTACGAGGTCACGCTCGCCTGGTGGAGCATGCCCCCAACCGCCGACGTGGCGCCCTACTTCTCTTGCTCGGCCGCTCAGACGGGCAACAACATCCCCAACTACTGCAACGCCGCGCTCGACGTCATCCTCGACGAGGGCCGCGCCGCGCTGACGCTGGACGCACAGATCAGCGCCTACAGCCGCATGCAGGAGCTGTTGGCCGAGGAGCTCGCCTACATCTACCTGTGGTGGCCCGACATCCTCACCGCCAAGTCGGTGCGCCTGCAGGGCTTCCCGGAGATCACCGCCAGCGCTGCCTTCCAGCACTCGTTCGACTGGTACGTGACCGGCCGCTAAGGCTCACCACTAGTGCGTGCTTCCCCGCTCAGACGGGGAAGCACATCCCCTCCTCTTTGCCACCCATGGCGGCTCTTCGAAGGTCGCCACCCACTGATGAGTCTGGCCCTATGACCCAGAACGCATGACCCAGTACCTGATTCGGCGGTTGGCTCAGGGGCTCGTCGTCCTGTTCCTCGTCTCACTGCTCACCTTCTTCCTGATCAACCTCGCCCCCGGTGGCCCCTCGGCCCTGGTCGACATGTCGACGACGGTCGCGGAGCGCAACGCGCGCTACGCGCTCTACGGCCTCGACCGGCCGGTGCACGAGCGCTACGTGACCTGGTTCGCCGGCGCCGTGCAGGGCGACCTCGGCACCTCGATCAACCAGGGCTTGCCCGTCAGCCGCCTGCTCGGCCAACGGCTCAGCGCAACGGTCGTTCTCGCCCTGTCCGCACTGGTCTTGGCCGCGGTGCTGGGGATCCTGTTCGGGATCGTCGCGGCGATGAACCCCAACCGCTGGCCCGACCACGTCGTCGGCACCCTCGCCACGCTCGGGATGTCGGTGCCCAGCTTCTGGCTGGGGATCATCGCGATCATCGTCTTCGCGGTCGAGCTGCGCTGGCTGCCGGCCTCGGGGATCGCCTCGATCGGCCGCTCCTTCGACCTGCTCGACAGAGCCCGTCACCTGGTGCTGCCGGCGGGAGTGCTCGCCTTCGGCCTGATGCCGAACATCGTGCGGGTGACACGAGCCGCGGTGCTCGACGTCAAGGCGACCGACTACGTCCGCACCGCTCGCTCGAAGGGCCTGCGCGACAGGCGCGTGCTGACCAAGCACATGCTGCGCAACGCCTTCGTGCCGATAACCGCCATGCTCGGACTCATAACCACGGTGCTGTTCTCAGGCTCCGTCGTCATCGAGAGCGTGTTCGGCTACGCCGGCATCGGGCGCCTCGCCATCGAGGCCGCCAAGGGCCGCGACTACCCGGTGATCCTCGGCGTCACCATTCTGGCCGGCGTCGTCGTGGTCATCGTCAACCTCATCGTCGACACGCTGTACGCGGTCATCGACCCGAGGATCCGCCATGGCTGAGGTGATGATCGCGAGCAGCAAGCCCTCCGGCATCAGCCGCCGGAAGCGGTTCCTCGCCAAGGTCATGCGCCAGCCGATGGGGCTCATCGCCCTTGCGGTGCTGGTGCTCATGGTCCTGCTGGTCGTCGTCGGCCCCAGCTTCCTGCCTCACTCGCCCACCCGCACCAGCCCGCTGCAGACCTTGCAGCCGCCCTCCGCCAGCCACTGGCTCGGGACCGA
Organism: uncultured bacterium; assembly: GCA_964392895.1. Taxonomy (GTDB): domain Bacteria; phylum Deinococcota; class Deinococci; order Deinococcales; family Trueperaceae; genus CAYMRL01. The sequence continues at coordinate 161,934 of CAYMRL010000001.1, read as the reverse complement.
CGAGCTCGGCCGCGACGTCTTCGCCCGCATCGTCCACGGCGGCCGCGTGTCGTTGGCCGTCGGGCTCTTCTCGATGCTGGTAGGGCTGTCGATCGGCATCGCCGTGGGAGGGAGCGCCGGCTACTTCGGGGGTCGCACCGAGACCATCCTGATGCGCATCGTCGACACCTTCATGGCGATCCCGGCGTTCTTCCTGATACTCGTCATCGTCACCAGCTTCGGCAACCACCCCGTGATGATCGTGATCACGGTCGGCATCGGCTTCTGGGCCCAGATGGCCAGGAGCGCGCACGCCGAGTTCAAGCGCTTCCGCCGCGCCGACTTCGTGGAGGCGTCGCGGGCGCTCGGCAGCCAACACCTCAGGCTGATGCTCAAGCACATCCTCCCGCAGGTGATGCCGCAAGCCACGGTACTAGCCACGCTCGGCGTCGGCTGGGCGATCCTCACCGAGGCGGGGCTCAGCTACCTCGGGCTCGGCATCCAGCCACCACTGGCATCGTGGGGCAACATGCTTCAGAACGCCCAGGCTTACCTCTTCCGGGCACCGATCCTGGCCGTCTGGCCGGGCCTCTTCATCGCCGTCACGGTCCTCTCTTTCAACGTGCTCGGCAACGCGCTGCGCGACATCTTGGATCCGCGCGCATGACGTACCTACGACTCGCCAACGATCGCGGCAACGCACGAGCCGCGTAAGGAGACACATGCAGAAGAAGCGTTACAACGGCTACAGGTCGTACCAGTACCTCGACCCCTCCGACCTTCCGAAGTTCGAGTTGGTCGAGCAGTTGAACCGCGTGCCGAGCCGCGCGCCCGAGGTCACGACCGAGCAGGCGGCGCGTGTCGCGCGTCTCATGGAGGAGAACCTCGTCATCTCCTTGCACGACCACTGCTTCGTGGCGCCGAAGAACCTCAAGGACTTCCTCGAGTTCCGCCGCACCGGTCGCGACTTCACCGCCTACGAAGGCCTGGCGGTGAGCGGCATCGACTGCGTCTTCGACGCGATGATGGACGGAACCGCGATGATCACCTCCCGCTCGGGCTGGAAGTGGGAGGACGTGATCTTCGACATCGGCATGCGGCTCTCCGACATCGCGCATCAGGACCTGGTCGAGCTGGCCCTCACCACCGAGGACATCAGGCGCTGCAAGCGCGAGGGCAAGATCGCCTTCGTCGTGTCGATAGAGGGCGCCGCGATGATCGAGAACGAGGTCGACCGCATCGACGTCCTCTACGGCTTCGGCATGCGCTCGCTCGGGATCTGCTACAGCGAGGCGAACGCCCTCGGAGCCGGCCTGAAGGAGCCCGCGCACTACGGGCTCACCGAGTTCGGGCGGCGCGCCGTCAAGCGTATGAACCAGCTCGGGATCGCCATCGACGTCTCGCACTCGAACGACCAGACCTCGCTCGACACGATCGAGCTGTCAGAGCATCCGGTGTTCATCACTCACGCCGGCGCCAGGGCGCTATGGAACACGCCGCGCCTCAAGCCCGACGAGGTCATCAAACGCTGCGCCGAGAAGGGCGGCGTCATCGGCATCGAGGCGGCTCCGCACACCACCATCACGCGCAACAACCTTAAGCACTCGCTCGAGTCGTTCATGGAGCACTTCGAGTACTGCGTCGATCTCGTCGGGATCGACCACGTGGCGTTCGGACCCGACACGCTGTTCGGCGACCACGTCGGGCTTCACCACGCCTTGCGCGAGGCCCTGTCGCTCGGCGCGTCGAAGGGCAAGGAGCCCTACCCGCTGGTCGAGTACGTCGACGGCATCGAGAACCCGGCCGAGGAGTTCCACAACATCGTGCGCTGGCTCGTCAAGCGCGGCTACTCGGACGAGGACATCGCCAAGGTGATAGGCGGCAACATCATGCGCGTCCTGGACGAGGTATGGGTGCGCTGAAGCCCCAGGCGCCGGCCGAGCCCGGCGACGACCGCGCGTCGGCGCGACCGACCCGACCGTCGCGCCGCTTGGCCGGCCTGAGCATCGGCGTGTACGGCAGCGGCGGCGCCCCGTGGCATCATCTGGCGCTGCTCGCGGTCAACGGCGCTACCGTGGCCGTCGTCAGGGCCGAGGACGTGGCGGCCGGCCGCCTCGCCGACCTCGACGCTCTCGTCGTGCCGGGCGGCGGCGCCGCCGCCATGGCCGGCCTGATCGCACCCCTGGGCGAGGCCGGGGCCAGCGCCATCAGGTCCTGGGTCGAGCGTGGAGGCTGCTACGTCGGCTCCTGCGCGGGCTCGGTGCTGCCGGTGGCCCTGACCGGAGCCGCCGACGCGGCCGTGCCCGCCGCCCGCTGCCTGCGGCTCGTCGACGTACCGCTCGCCAACACCGGCGATGAGATCCTGGGCGGCCTCTCCTCCCCCGGCGTCGGTCGGATACGCGTGCGCTTGGATTTGGCCCATCCGTTCAGCGAGGGGCTGCCGGAAGTCGTCGAGCTCGTTCACTACAACGGTCCGCTGTTCGATGTCGCGCGTGCCGGCCGCGCCGGTCATGCCGGCAGCGAGCGCAGCGCCGGCCGTGACGTCACGGCGTTCGCGTGGCCGCTGGAGGCTACCGAGGCTTTCACGCACGCCGAGCGGTTCCTCGAACCCTCTACTTCGTTCGGGGTCGACGCCGCGCCCGGGTCTACCACCGGGGCGCGAGAGCCAGTGCCGACGCTGGAGCGTTGCATCGCCAGCGGCGCCGCGACCGGCGTCTTCTCGACCTTCGGGAACGGGCGGGTTCTGCTGTTCGGATCGCATCCGGAGTTCGGGCTCGGGCCGCTCGGGCTCGGCTGGGCAGACGGTGAGACCCTCCTGGTACGCGCGCTCGAGGTCACCCTTCGGGACCAGGGCAAGTGCGAGCGCCCCCTCCTCCTGGAGAGCGAGGCCACGTGGGCTACCTGCCCTGCGCGACCGGACGAGTCGGCGCTCGCGCTCGCCCGCGAAGCCGTCGACTCGCTCAGGCGCGCGTCGCAACGTTTCAGCGCTTTGTCTGCAGAACCGCCGAGAGGCTGGCTCGAGCCTGGCTACGCCGCCTCGTTCCACGGGACGCCCGCCAGCACCGCCTGGGGTCTGGAGCTGACGGCCGCCTCCGAGGCTTGCGCCGCGGCGGCAGCCGATCTGGCCGACCTGGCCGCACTGATTGAGGGCGCTTCGGCGGGCGAGGTCGGAGCGCTCAGCGCCGCCGACGCACGCTGGCTCGACGACGCGCCCAGGTCTGGCCAAGACTTCGGCGCCATGGGCCTGCTCCAGATCGCCTCGAGGCTGCACTCGCAGCTCGACGAAGCGGAGCGCAGCGCGGCTCGACCGCCGGTTCGGCCGGCGCATGCGTACGACCTGTTCGACTCCCATCCCTTCCACCTGGCGATGGGCAGCTACCTGAGCGCCGCCGGCATGGCGGCAGCGGCCCTCCTCGCGGTCGCTCTCATAGCGGCCGGGCATGGAACGGTCGGCGCCGCGAGTCGCCGGCTGCTTTGGAAAGGCACGACATGTTCGTAACAGTGAACGGCGTCAAGCTCAGGGTCCACGTCCAGGGCGACGCGAACGCCACACCGATCTACGCTCACCACGGCGCTCCCGGCCTGGGGACCCACGCCGAGCCGAAGCGCGCCTTCGGTCCGCTCGCGGACACTTACCGCATCGTGTCGTTCGACGCCCGCGGCTCCGGCGAGTCCGACGCCGTGCCGCCCTACTCTCACGAGCAGTGGGTCGCCGACCTCGACGCGCTGCGCGAGCACTTCGGCGACGAGAAGATCGTCATGACCGGCGGCTCGTACGGCGGCTACATCGCTCAGGAGTACACCCTCGCTCACCCCGACCGGGTCACGCATCTGATCTTGCGCGACACCTCGGCCTCGCGTCGCTTCGAGAAGCTGGCGCGCGCCAACGCTCTGGCCCGCGCCGCCGACTACCCCGACATCACGCCCGAGCTGCTCGACAAGCTGTTCGCCGGCCGCATCGACAGCGACGAGGAGTTCCGCCACGCGTACGCGACGATCGCGCCGCTCTACGACGCCAACACCACACCCGAGAAGGCGGCCCAGCGTGTGGCCTCGGCGACCTTCCGCTACCAGACGCACAACTGGGCGTTCTCGCGCAACATCCCCAACTTCGACATCACTGGCCGCCTGCACGAGATCAAGTGCCCCACGCTGATCGTGGTCGGCAGGCACGACTGGATCACGCCGGTGGCGGCGTCCGAGGAGATCGCGGCCGGCATCCCGAACGCGCGGCTGGAGATCTTCGAGAACTCCGGCCACTCGCCCCAGCTCGAGGAGAACGAGAAGTTCGTGGCGATGGTCAGAGAGTTCCTCGCGTCCTGAGCGCAGGCTTTCAGGACTCGATGACGAGCGCCTCCAGCTCGCGCGGGTAGGTGGTGAGGCGCTCGTTGCCCGCCTCGGTGACGAGCACGGTGTCGGAGTGCCTGAAGCCACCGAGGCCCGGCACGTAGAGGCCCGGCTCCACCGACAGCACCATCCCGACCTCGAGGACGGTGTCGTCACCGATGTCGAGGAACGGGCTCTCGTGGATGCGCTGTCCGAGCCCGTGGCCGACCTGGTGACGCCAGAGCTCGGTCAGGCCCTCCCTCAGGTAGTAGGCCTGTACGGCCCGGTCGACCCCGGAGGCCGGGGCGCCGGGCCGGATCGCCTCGAAGGCGATGTCCTGCACAGCCAGCATGTGGTCGAAGTAGCGGCGCTGCTCGGCCGATGGCTCGCCGATGAACATCGTGCGCTCGAGCTCGGAGAGGTAGCCGTGGGCGTCGGCCGCGGCGCCGGTGACGAGGGTGTCACCGACGGCGAACGCCGCGTCGTTGGTCAGCGCGTGCGGCAGCGCGCTGTTCGGGCCGATCTGACCGCGGTAGATCGCCAATGCGCCGTCGATCCAGCGGTTGAGTTGACGGTACGGTCCACCTCGCCAGGCACGCATCTGCTGGGTGGCCTCGCGACAGGCACGCCCCACTACGGCGATCTCGGTCTCCCCCGGCCGCGTGTACTCCTGCAGCAGGCGGTGAGCGACGTCGCCCCAGTAGACGCTCTCGCGGATCAGCGCCAGCTCGGCGGCGCTCTTCAGCGCCATCTGCCTGTCGACCTGCGGCGACACCAGCTCGATCGGCAGCTCGCCGCTCAGCGGATACGGGCGGTAGCCGGCCACGACCGGGTAGCCGTCGTGATCGACGCCGACGCGCTTCACGCCCAGGGCGCGCAGGTGGTCGGCGAGGATCCGCATAGGGTGCTTCTCGCCTGGGTACTCGGGGTAGACGAGCATGCCCTCGACGACGCAGGTCTCGGCGGCGTGCTCCTGCTCGAGGCGCGGGACCAGCAGCGTGCGGCCCGCCTCGCGGGTGATCACCAGGCCGATCGGCCTCTCGGTCGGGTGGTAGACGAAGCCGGCGTAGTACTGCACGTACTGCTCGTCGAACAGCACCACGGCGTCGAGGTCGGCGGAGACGAAGTCGAACAGGTGGCGGGCTCGCTCAAGCCTCTCGTCACTCGAGATCGGTGGTGCGGGCTCGAGAGGCGGCGCGAGGTCGCCAGGTGCTCCGGTGCGTCGGCTGCTCATCGCTGGCGAGACTACCGCGACCCCGAAGCGAGGGCGCGATCCGGGGCTGGCAGAGCGGGAAACGGCGGCCACGGTATCGCTTAAGCCGGATTTAAAGGCCCGCCAAGTAACTTCCCCTCACAGCGCCAAGGGCGCAGGGAGGAAACGACATGCGCAACTCACGCAAGCAAGCAGGGATCATCGCTCTGGCAGCGGCACTCGCCCTCACCCTCTCAGCGACCGGCTCCGCGCAGTACTACTACGATCCCATCCAGGCGCAGATGGCCGCGCTCAACGCTCAGATCGACATGTGGGTCGCTCAACAGCAAGCCCAGATCAACGCGATGCAGCAACAGCACACGGCGTGGTTCATCAAGTACTACCGTGACGCGACCGGCGACTACCAGACGCCCGACCACTTGGCCTTCGAGTACGGCATCAACCTCTACTGCCAGCGCAACGCGGCCGAGTGCGCCGAGACCCACGCGAGCAACATGGCATTGAGCGCCAACCTGCATCAGGCGCGGATGAACGACATCAACAGCTGGGGTCAGGTGAACGCCGGCATCGCGGCGTCCAACCAGAGCGTCCTCGACGGCATGTTCAACGGTTTCATGGACCGCAGCGCGATGACCAGCCAGGGCCAGTCGAACCTGATCGAGGGTGCGGTGTGGGGCAACGGCACCTTCTACAACCCCAGCACCGGCGCAGCCTGGCAGCTACCCCTCTACCCGACTCCGGGCTGGACCTACACGGCGCCGAGCGGTGAGCCGCTGGCCTTCGACTACCAGAGCAACACCTGGTTCATGGGTACGAACTGGGGTTGGGTGCCGCTGCAGATGGGGCGCTGAGCGCCCGTAGCGCCTTACCAGCTGTAGGCGCCGGAGATGGTCGCCCTGCCGCCGAGGGTGCCGTCGGTCGAGTACTCGAGACTGACGGTGGCGGAGACGCCGGAGGCGCGCTCGGCGATGCGGTAGCTCGCGCCGAAGGTGACGGGTGACGCGGATGCGGTATTGAAGTCGGTGCTGGCCGAGGCCGAGGCGAAGCCTGAGACCGTCTGCTGGATCCTCGACTGCTTGGTGACCATGTAGGGCACCTCGGCGAGGAGCTGCATCTCCTCGTTGTAGAGCCTGATCAGGCCGACGTGAGGACCGAACGCCGCGAAGCCGGTCGAGATGCGCGCACCGGAGGGGACCACGACCTCGTCGGTGCGGGAGACGATGTCCTCGCCGTCTACCTCGATGACGACGCGCGTGTGGATGCGGCTGGCGAGCTCGAGGGCGAAGGTCGCGTACTCGCGGTCGTACGGGATCTGCACCTCGACGAAATGCGGGGAGTAGAAGATCTCGGAGGCGAGCTCCATGGGGCTGGAAGATTGCGGGTCGACGATGATAGTGATGCCTGGAGCGATCTGAGTGGCCTGGCCGCGTTGGGTAATCTCCGTCACACCGCTCGAAGCCTGACCGGCGCTGCTCGGGTCACTGCCTTGCGCCAGGCAGACGGAGCCCACAGTGAGGGCGGCGGCTATCGATGCGATGAGTGTCGTTCGGCGCATGGGCGTTGGGTCCTTCGCGCCCTAGGGCCGCTGGCCGCCAAGGCGATGCAGCTTGGGAGGGCGACCGGTGCCGCCCTCCCAAGTCTAGAGATCAGAAGCCGAAAACAGGCTCTACCGGGGTGGCCGACGAGAACTGACCGGTCGCGACCAGCGTCGTCCAGAAGGTGAAGATCCCCGTGTCGGGGTTGTACTTCCTGACGCCTTCGATGTTCGCGTCGCCGTTCCTGATCGCCTGAACGATCGCGTGGAAGAGGGCGGCGTCGGCCGGCGTGCTGATCTTGTACTCGAACCAGCCCGTCGAGCCCTCCGCGATGTTGATCGCGGCACCCGGTATGAGGCCGAAGTCGTCAGTGCTCAGCACGGTGTCTTCGACAGTGATGGCGCGATTGCTGGTGTTCTTGATGGCGACCCAGACCACGACGTCGACGCCAGGGCCGACTTCGCTCAGGTCGACGTTGAACTGGACCTGCGGCAGCTGGAAGGACACGTCGCCCGGCATCTCGAGGTTGAAAGCCAGCTCGGCGTACGCATGGTTGTAGTGGGCGTCTCCGTTAGGGAGACCCGAGGTGCTGTTGACCTGGGCGGCAGCGATGGCGAGGGCGGGGAGAAGCAGCGAGACGAAAAGGATCTTGCGCATGAATGAGTCCAACCTTCCCTGGAGTGCCGAGTCCGCCGCTGGCGCGAGCTCGCTCGACGAGGTGACCGTATGGGCCACGTTCCTAGTCGGAGCCTAGCCAGGAAATCTGACTCAGTTGTCACAAACAGGGTGCAGAGCGCAATATGTGTCAAATCTGACCGCTGCGGGGTTTTGCGCAACGCAGGGTTTCGAGGTCAGTCGCGCGGCACCCAGCCATCGGGCACTGAGCGCAGCAGCGGCGTATCGAACACCCCCACCACCTTGGCAGACCGCTCATGCCCAAGAGTGTCGATCCAGCGCCGCCCTTGCCGCATCACCACGCCGCATGCGAGCACCTCCGCCCCAAGGGACTCGATCAGCCTCCACGGCGCGTCGAGCGTCGCGCCGCTACTGACGGCGTCGTCGACCAGCACCACCCTCTTGCCCGCGATCAACGGCAGCAGGTTAGGGTCGAGGTACACGCGCTTGCCACCGTCCGGGGTGGTTATCGACCGTACGTCGGCGGAGACGGCCTCGTCGTACCAGAACTTGCGCGAGTAGCCGAGCGGCACGATTCTCTGATGACCCAGCTCGCGCGCGACCACGGGCGCGAACGCGAGCCCGAGCGTGGGCATGCCGATGATCGCGTCGGGCGCGTGTTGCGCGAGCCTACGCGCAAGCATGACGCCGAGCTGGTCGATGACCGCCAGCGAAGCCTGGTTGCTGATGAGCGAGGCGACCGCGAGCGTCGGGTCGGCGGCGAGCTGGCGTATCGGCAGCAGCAGCACGCGGCCGTCAGGCAGGCGCGCCGGGTAGGCGTAGCGCCAAGGACCGTCGCTGGACGGCTGCTCCGCTGGCCCGGTCTCCGGATCCAAGAAGCGCTGCCAGTAGCCGGTCGTCGGCTCGGTGAAGTGACGCTCCGCGGTCATCGAGAGCGCATGTTAACGGGCCGCAGACCCTTTGATGAGTCGGCGGCCCGCGTTGGGTTCCTGAGGCTCAGTGACCAGCCGGAGCGTTGACCTCGCCGTCGTAGATGCTGGGGTCAGCCGGGCCCGTCACGTGCAAGATCCCCGCGAGTCCGCGTTCGGCACGGCTCAGCGCGTGGTCGACCAGCACGTAGTCGCCCGGGTAGTCGACGGTGAACTCGACCACCGTCGCGCCGCCAGGCGGCACCAGCGTCGTCTGCACGTTGGTAAGTGGCTCAGAGGTCAAAGACGCCTGGTCGTAGACGCGGTCGAAGATCTCGCCGATGACGTGGAAGCTGCTTATCGCGTTGGGACCACCGACGCCGAAGTAGATGCGAACCGAGTCGCCGACCTCGGCGGTAAGCGGGTCGTTGGTGAGGGCGCCGACGCGGCCGTTGAACACGAAGTACTCGGGGCGCTCGCCGAGCAGCTTGTCTGCGCTGAACTCCTGCAGGCCGCGCGAGCCGAACGCCAGGTTGGTGTAGAGCTCGCCCTGCATGACGTAGAACTCGCGGTCGACCTCGCTCAAGCCGCCCGGCGGCTCGACGAGGATCAGGCCGTACATGCCGTTGGCGATGTGGTGCGCGACCATCGGCGTGGCGCAGTGATAGACGTAAAGCCCCGGCGCCAGGGCCTGGAAGCGGAAGCCGGTGCGGCCGCCCGGCAGCGTCTGGGTGGAGACGGCGCCGCCGCCCGGTCCGGTGACTGCGTGGAAGTCGACCGAGTGGATGTAGAAGCTGTCGTGAGCGTTCTCGAGCACCACGTCGACGGTGTCGCCCTGCATGACGCGCAGGAACGGCCCCGGCACCAGACCGTTGAAGGTCCAGTAGCGGTAGGTGGTGCCGTCGGCCAGCTCGGCTTCGCGCTCGATGGTCGTCAGGGTCACCTCGTGCAGCATCGGCTCTGTCCGTCCGCCGATCGGTCCGGGCAGGTCGGTCGGAAGCCTGACGATGCTCTCGAACTGCGACTCCTCCGCCGCCGAGCCCTCGCCCACCACCAGCACGCCCTCCATGCCGGCCTGGCGGTGGCCCGGGACGGTGCACCAGTAGGCGAAGGTGCCGTCTTCGGCGGCGCGGAACACGATGACCTCGGTGCCGCCCAGCCTGTCGACGACGTTGCTCTGCGCGCCCTCCATCCCCTCGACGAGGATGTCGTGGGTGACGTTATCGCCGTTGACGAGCGTGATCTGCACGACCTGACCGGGGCGCGCGGTGAGCGTCGGGTTCGCCACGCCGTCGATGTCACCGCCGACCCCTATGAACGCCATGCGACCGCCGGCCAGGCCGGTGGTCAGCGTGTAGCTGACGTCGGGCAGGTAGGTGACGGAGGCCGAGGATTGGGCGAGCAGCGGCGCGTCGCCGGGCGCTGAAGGGGTGCTGGGTTGCGTCGCTGAGGCAGCGGGAGACGGTGTCGCCTGGCCCTGAGTGGTGAGAGTCGGGGCGGCGGGAGCCGAGGTGGCGGCAGCGTCGTGGTCGTGCGTGGTCGACGCGACGCCGACGCTCTCGGCCTGTGTTGCCGGCTGGGCGACGACCGGCGCCGGGTCCTTGCCGAAGCGTCCGATCAGGATGCCTACGAGGGCGAGCACGGCGGCGGTTCCTATCAGCAGGGCGGCCGGTAGCGGGTTCTTCTGCATGGGTCACCTTTCGGAGCGAGCGAGATACTTGGACTCGGCACTCCGACTATTCTGCCACGATGCCGACACTTTCCCGCAAGTGGTGCTCGGCGTCAGCTTCCTTGCGCCGGCCTGACCGTCAGCGACTGCATCAGCGCGCCGAACGGCCCGTCTTGGTCGTGGACGACGGCATGCGTCAGGCCCAGACCGCCCGCTCCGAAGGTGACGGAGGTGTCGAGACCGAGCCACTCGCCACGCGGCGCGCGGAACAGATGAACCGTGAGGTCGAGGTTCGGGAACGCCGCCAGCTCTTTGGCGACCCGCGGCGTCGAGCCGTTGGCGACGTCGATGAGCCCGAGGAACCGCGCCGTGTCGCCGACCGTCTCGCCCTCGATGAGGGCCAGCTCGGTGCGCGCCCACCCGGTCGCCCTCCCCGGCTCGGCCTGCAGCCGCCTCAGCTCGAGCGACCGCACGAACCGACCTGGCCAGTAGGTACCGAGGCCCCAGTCAGGCGTCTCCTCCGGCGGAGGGATGCGCGGGAACGGCGTGCCGGCCAAGTGCGAGGTGTCGTAGGCGGCCGAGGACCAGGCTCGGGCGATCACAGCCAGACGACCTGCGTGGCTCATGCGAGCCGTGACCAGCTCGATCGTCTTCCCCGGCCGGCTCACTTCGATCTCGACCTCGACGGCCTCTAGCGGTAAGACGCCGAGGATGTCGTAACTGACGCGGCACAACTGCAGATGGCCGCTGCCCCTGGCGGCTTTGTCCTGTTCGATGGCGTGCGCCAACACCCCGAGCGCCGGGGCGATGTGCTGCTCAGCGGGGTTCCACGCACCCTCCACGTAGCGCGTCGGGTGCAGCCTGGAGGCGGACTCTCTGACGAAGTAGGCTCGCGGTTCGCCTACCAGCTCCTCGTACGTGCTCATGCCTCACGGTAACCAGGCGAGCATCCAATCGACCAGGGTGTTCTCCTCCAGCAGGTACTCGTTCCCGACCCCCTGACCGTGGTCGATGAAGAGCGGCGGCCCGCGGTGCAGCGGGATCACGTACGTCTCGTCGAGCCCGAGCCGTCCGCCCGCTGCCACCGCGATGTGCGTCCCGTTGGGCGAGAACACCGCGCCGTGGAAGCCGACGGGACCGGTGGTGAGCTGGTGCGGCTCGGAGTCCTCGTAGACCTCGATCACCCACAGGTCGCCCGCGCGCGTGTAGACGAGCTCGGAGTCGTCGGGTGAGAGCGCAAGGTAGCCGAGGTAGTCGAACTCGGCGCGCGTGAAGGTCTGGAGGAGGTAGCCGTCGACGTTGCCGTCTGTGCTATCGAGCATGCTCTGAAGCGGCACCCTGACGATGGCGCCCCACCTGTCGGGGTCGTTCAGGTAGCTGAGATCGGCGACGGCGATGAGGTCAGCGTCGGCGGTCCACACGAAGTTCGAGCCGACGATCACGTCGAGTCCGGTGTAGACGATCTCGCCCGTCGCCACCTCGATCACCTCGAAGAACGGGTCGCCGAGAGCGCCCATGGTGATGCCGAGGTAGGCGCCGTCTTGGGTCGCCGCGAAGTCGTGGAGCGAGGTCATGCTGGTGCTGTCCGGCCACTCGAACGCGCGCTTGAGCCCGAAGTTGCCGAGGTCGTAGACCTCCACCACCACGGGGTTGGCGCCGCTGGTGTTGGCGATGAGGAGCTCGCGCTTCATCGGGATCGTCGTGACGGTCGACCACGGCGCGGAGTAGCTGAGTCGCTCCTGCCACTCGGTGCCAGAGCTAGTGTCGAAGGCGTGGATGTAGCCGGTGCCGCCCGCGACGATCATCCCGCCCGGCGTGCCGGCCGGCGGTCCGCCTCCTGGCGGGTTCTGCCCGTTGCCGTCCGGCGCCGAACACGCTGCCAACGTGGCGCTGAAGGCCGTGGCGACGATGAGTCTTCTCGCGAACCCTCGCATGGTCGAGCAGGCTAACAACGCCACCGTTCAAACGACACCCGCTTCCATGAACGGTGTAGCTTGAGGCGCGATGCAGCACGTGGACGAGGCAGTGATCACCGACCCGCGCGTCGCCGAGTTCCTCACCGACCGCAGCCGCAGCCGCCATCTCGATCCGTTCCTCGGGCGCGAGGTCACCATCGCCGAGGCCGCCGCCGAGCTCGGCTTGAGCGCGCCGCGCATGAGCTACTGGGTCGGCAAGCTCGAGCAGCTAGGGCTCGTGGCGCAGTCGGGCACGCGCACTACGTCTCGCCACCGCGTCAGGGTCTACCGCTCCATCGGTGCCAGCTTCGTAGTGCCGTTCGACCTACTCGCCGGCAGCGACGTCGAGGTGCTCGAGCAGTACTTCGCCCCGGTGTGGCGGCGGTTCCTGACCTCGCTGGCGCACTCTGGCAGACGGCCGGACACGCGCTGGTTCGTGAGGTTCGCACGCGTCGGTGGCCAGCCGGCGTTCGAGATCGCACCCGGCGACACCGACCTAGCCGACCTGAGGATCGTAAACGCCTGGGCGAAGCTGTCGCTGACACCGTCCGTGGCCACTGACCTGCGCCGCGACCTAAACGAGTTGGTCCGCAGGTACACGGCTCTGCAGGATCCGGCTGGTGAGCCGCACTGGCTTCACGTCGCCGCGGCCTTAGACGTCGTCGAGAAGGACTAGCCTCTGAGGGCCGCCCTGACCATCGCCATCCCGACGAGGAGCGCCACGACGCCCAGCAGCAGCGATGCCACCACGTACGCCACAGCGACCACGCCCCTGCCCCGCTCCCACAACGTGACGACGTCGAGCGCGAACGCCGAGAAGGTCGTGAACCCACCGATGAGTCCGGTCGCCAGGAAGAGGCGCAGGTTGTTCGGGAGCTGCGCCCTCTGAGCGAACGTCTCAGCCACGATCCCGATCAGGAACGATCCGACGACGTTCACGGTCAGCGTGGACACGGGGAACGCCGCCCAGCCGAACCGCTCGGCCAACGTGTTGACGCCGTGGCGCAGCGCGCCGCCGATGCCGGAGCCCAGGAAGACGATTACGAAGGTCATGCGAGTGGGATGGGGAGCCGGAGGGTCGGGAGGTCCGTGTGGCCGAAGTCGTCTCCGACGTAAGCCAGCGGTTGCTGCAGCTCCTTGGCCAACGCGTAGGAGAACACGTCGCCGAAGTTCAGCTTGGCGGGGTGTCCGCTGCCGCGCCCGAACTCCAGGTACGCTGCGCGCGCCTTCCTGGACTGGGCAGCGGTGAAGTCGAGCGTCTCGATCCGCAACCTGCGCAGCAGCGCGTCGAGATCTGCGCTGGCACCATGACTCGTGCGATGACTCAGAACGGCTTGCGCCTCGACTACCGACGCGGCCGAGACGAGAACCCCCGGTTGCAGACCCAAGAACGCCACTGAACCCTCCCAACCGGGTTCACCGACGAGGACATGCAGCAAGACACTCGCATCTATGACCATCAGACCAGGTCCAGCTCTCGCTCGATCTCCTCCTTTGTAGGGGCCTTGCCGAGGTAGGCGGGATCGATGAGCGTATGGATGTTGTCCCTGATCCAGGTGATCTGATCGGCGATATCGGAGCGGCCTAGAAGCTGAGCCTCGTACAGTTCCAAGGCGTTCTTCACTGCCTCGGTCTTGCCCTCCCCTGTCAGAGCAACGATCCGATCTAGAAGCCCCACCACTTCCTCACTCTTGATGTTGATCTGACTCATGGCGGAAGGATAGCACCGCTATAGAAGTTTCGGGTCGGCGTTCTAGATTCCTGCCGGTGTTCTCTAGGCTCGAGTCGCGGCACCGCGCCCGGTCAACGCCTGGAACAGCACGAAGAGCAGCACGCTCATGCCGAGCACGGTGGCTCCCACGACCTCGAGCCCGTACGCCCTCGACGCCAGCCCCACGGCAGCGGTCAGTCCGGCACCGCCAAGCCCCGCCGAGGCGATCTGGAAGCCGATGGCGTTGTCGGCGTGCTCTTTGCCTACCCGCGCCGGCGTCAGGCTTATCAGCGAGGCGAAGATCGGCGCGATCGAGAAGCCGATCAGCATCATCCCAGCGTACGAGAGCGCGCGCGTTGGCTCGAGCCAGAAGAGCAGCGCGCCGACGACGCAGGCCGCGATGCACAGCCTCAGCGTCTGCGTCAGGTTCACCCGGTCAGCGACGATCCCGAAGACCACACGCCCCACCATCAGGCTGCCCCAGAAGAGGCTGACGAGGAGCCCGGCGGCACCCACGGCCACGCCCCTCTCGATGGTGAGGAGCGAGAACGCCCACTGACCGGTGACCATCTCGACACCCGCATAGACGAAGAACGTCAGCATGCCGAGCCAGACGATGGGTTTGCGGAGGGTGTCCCGCGTGCGGGCGGGTTTCGGGGGTGAGGTTTGGGGTCTCTCTTCGCCAACCCCTACGCTAGGCTCGTGCCTAGACGAGGGGTGAGAGGCCAAGGGTGTCTCCCCCTCGACCCCTAGGCTAGGCTCCTGCCTAGGATAGGGGTGCGCGGAAACACCCTCTGACCCCGACAGCCATCGCCTACGCGTCAGGAAGAAGACCAGAGCCAGCACCATCTGAGCGGCGCCGACTATCGCGTAGCTCAACCGCCACACGCCGCCAGAGCTGAGCACGGCCGTCACGATCAGCGGACCCAGGGTCGTACCGACCCCGAAGGACGCGTGCAACCAGTTCAGCACCCGCGCGCTGAAGTGCTTCGCCCCGTAGGAGTTGAGTCCAGCATCGATCGCGCCGCCCGCCAGGCCCGCGACGAACCCTAGACCGATCAGCAACGGCCACGATCGCGTCAGCGCGAAGCCGAGCAGCGCGGAAGCCGCGAGGACCGTCGACACGGTGAGGACCGCGCCGACAGACATGACCCGCAGGACGCGCCCGCTGATGAAGCTCGACAGCAGGTAGCCCGCCGTCGAGAACCCGACGAGCAGACCGAGCGCGTCGAGGGGTACGCCGAGGCTCTCGCGGATCGATGGCCACGCCACTCCCAACAACCCGTCGGGCAGACCCAGGCTGATGAAGGCCAGGAACGCTAAGGCAGCGAGGTAGGCGGCGGTCAAGACCACCAGTCTGTCATCAGCGAGGGCTCAGCGTACGAACAGGTCGACGGAGCCGCCGGCGCTGGCATCGCCGCGGGTGGCGACGACCGTCAGCGTCAGCTTGCCGGGCGGCGTGCCTTCGGCGACGACCACACGGCCGACCCAACGCCCTCCGGCGTCAACGAGCTCGACCTCTGCGCTGCCGATTCGCACGACGACGCGCTCCGGTGAGCCGGTGACGAGCGCGGTGATCGTCACCTCGTCACCGACGAACACCGAGCTCCTGTCAGCCATCGCGATGATGGCCAGATCGGCGGCGGTAAAGGTGGTGACTACCTCGCGGATCGGAGCGGCCGCGCCGAGAGCGACGCTCGCCCCGCGCTGACCCTCGCGCAGCTCGAGCACCACCGGCGCCGTGGTAGCGCTGTAGCGGGCTGGCAACCGATCGGGGTCGGCCCTGATGCTGTAGGTGCCGGGGAGCAGCCCTGTCACCGAAGCCTGCCCCTGGCCGTCGAGACGCACGGTGCGCCTTACCGGCCCATCGATCAGTACCCCGCCGTAGGAGATGCCCGACTCAGCTGTGCCCTGAGCACCGTCGTGATCTAAGTCGTCGAAGAGACGCACGTTCAGCGTGACGATCGGGACGAAGGGGATGTCT
Source organism: uncultured bacterium (assembly GCA_964392895.1). Taxonomy (GTDB): domain Bacteria; phylum Deinococcota; class Deinococci; order Deinococcales; family Trueperaceae; genus CAYMRL01. The sequence goes on along the minus strand of CAYMRL010000001.1, from coordinate 146,018 downwards.
AACTCCGCGATGCTGTCGTCCTCGACCGAGAACGCGGCCTCGATGTACGCAGCGAACTGGCCGGGCAGCCCCTCACCGAACGACCACGGGTGGTTGCCGGCGGGAACTCGCAGGCGGTAGGCGCCGTCGGTGTCGGTGGTGGTGGACTCGTCGCCTAGCGCCACCTCGAGCCCCGCGACGACCTCATCGTTCGGGCCCCGCACGCCGTCGAGGTCGCGGTCGATGAACACGACGCCGCGCACCTCGCCCCCGCGCCTGCCACCGAAGACGTCCACGACGCGTTCAGGCGTGTCGAACGACAGGTTGAACGTGTAGCCGACGCGGACACTGAGGTCGTGTCGCAAGGGGCTGAGGCCGGTGATGAGCCCCGTGTTCGACGAGACGGCGTAGCCGACGCCGAGCGTCAGGCCCTCCAGCATCAGGTTGTCGAGGTTGGCGATGAGCGCGGCCCGCTCGCTGCGGCGCGCGCTGGCGAGCATGAGGTCGTGCTCTCTGTCGTAGCTCAGCTGTGTCCGCAAGAACCTGTGCCAGTCGTGGGTCCAAGCGACAGAGAAGTCGAGCGATCGCGAGCCTTCGGCCGGGCTCTCCTCGTAAGCGAAGCTCGCGGCGACGTTGGCGTTCAGGCCGAGGTTGAGCCCAACCCCGATGTCTGCCGTGTAAAGCTCGGTCAGCTCACGCGGGCCGGTGGCAGTGCTCGTGAAGTAGCTTCCTCCGCCGCTGATCGTCACGGGCCCGCCGGAGAGGCCGAGCCGGACGCCGTACCGGTCGGTAGCGGAGGCGTCGCCGCTCAGCACGCCGGTGTGGTGGTAGGAGACGGTCGCGCTGCCGGTGACCGGGCCGAAGCGTTGGCGGTAGCTCAGCGTCGGGCCGAGGTTCCAGGTGGTCGCCCTCGAGCTCGTGTCGAGTCCGAGGGTCAGCGCCACGCTGAACCCGGGCAGGGGCCGGCTGGCGAGGGTGACGGAGTTGCGCCACCGGTCGTCGCCGGGGCGCAGCTGCAGGCTTGTGGAGGCCCTGACACTGAACAGACCGCTCGATCTGGTGCCGGCGCTCACTCCGATGTTATGGAGCTGGGCGAACGGCACACCCGAGTACGTCTGGGTGACGTAGAAGGCCTGGTTCTGCCACGCCAAAGACTCGTTGAGGCCCAAGCTGACCGTGTACCCGCCCGGTCCGGCGGCACCGACCAGCTGCGTCCCGGCCGAGAGGACGAGGCCCTCCGCCAACGGGCGGCGGTACTGCACCGCGAAGGCGTCGCTGCGGCCGTCGGGCCTGACATCCGTTTGGGCGATCGCTTGCAGGTCGAGCTCCTCGAGCTGGCTGATCGCGAAGGCGTTGACGCCGAAGTGAGAGGCGCCGTTCTGATCCTGGTAACGGGCACCACCCCCGACACGCCAGTCACCGAGCGCGACCGAGCCGGCCAGCGCGTAGCTGCCCGGCCCCAGGGAAGCCGACGCGCTCCAAGCCTCCGCGGAGAGGCCGATGTCGAAGCGCGACGGCACCTCGGCGAACGGGTCCATGAGGTTCCCCGAATACCCACCAACTCCCGCCGTGACGTCGACGTAGTCAGAGAGCTCACCGCTCAGGCCGGGCGTGACGTCCCACCGGAGGCTGGGCACGGCGCCGACCTCGTCGATCCTTAGGCCACCTACGACGCCGGTGCGTACCGACAAGGTGAGCCTCGGATCGGCGCCGGCGTCGCGCGCGGCACCGGCGCTGGGGTCGATGAATATAGAGGAGACGAAGGCGCGTGCCGTGACCGACGGATCGTTGGTGGAGACGGCCTCGAGACGAAGGATGTGCCGATAGCCCGAAGACACCTGTCCACGCGGAACGATGACAGCGGTCACCTCACGTCTCTCGCCTGGGGCGAGGAGCACGCGCACGAGCTCGAGCCGCAGGTCGAACATCCCGGCGTCGCCGCTCAGCGACACCTCGTCAGGCATGTTGCCGTTGTTGACGAGCAGAAGCTGCAGCTCGAGCGGCTGGCCGATGGTCCCGGTCAAGCCGTCAGGGGCGAGAAGTTGCAGCGCGACCTGCGACGCCACGATCACGTAACCACGCGCGACGAGCTCGACGCCTCCACCACCAGAGGGCGTGAAGCTGACCGCCACCTCGACCTGCGACCCCGCCGGAGCACCCATCGGCACACGCATCGTCACCGACACGAAACCGCTGCCGTCCACGTCGACGCGCCCACTGCTCACCAAGGGCTGCCAAGGCGCGGGCACGTCGACGACGTACTGGTACTCGCCCTCGCCCACGAGGCTGAAGGGCAGCGTCACGTACTCGCCAGGTAATCCCGTCACACGCGGCTGAGTCGGTGCATCGAGAGCCGCCGCCCACGCTGAGACCGTGAGCAGCAGCACCGTCAGCGCGACACGCGCGGGACGGGAAGGCTTCATCTAGAAGCTCGGCTCCTGGTAGGCGCTGACGTACGCGTTGATGACGTAAGCGCCGGCGGCCTCGGTGCCGGTGATCTCGAGCGCGAGCTCGACTCGCACCTCGAGCCAGCCGGCTGTCGGCCCCGACTGCGTGTAGATGACCTGCGGCGTGCCGTCGGCGCGCAACCACACGCCGCCGTTGACGCGGTACATGACCTGGCTCGCGCTCAGCACGCGGTCGCCCGACTCGCTCACCAGGTCAGGAACCTCCAGCAGCAGGCTCCAGACGCCGTCGGCGTTCGAGAAGACCTGGACCGGCAGGTAGCTGCCACCAAGCGTCGTGGCCGGGTAGCGAGCCGGGAACTGGTCCGGTGGGTAGTTCTCCGTCGTCAACTCGAAACCGATGGTGTTCGAGGGCACGCGGATCGAGAGGACATCGGGGATGAGGCTCTCGACGGTCCAGGTCGCTTGGGCGGTGCCCGCTGCGACTGCCATCAGCACGAGACCGGCGATGAGCGCTCGGATGCCGGCGCGGCCGCTCTTCTGACTGCGTTGCGAGTTTGGGCTGAGCATCTTCCCTCCGTATGGCGGGCCGTGCGCCGCGAGCGGCGCGACCCGCTATCGCCAGTGCGTCACTGCGTACCTATGCCTCCGAGGTCGGACACGAGCGTGTAGCGGATCGCGGCGGTCGATGATCCCGCAGCGGCCGAGTCGACCTTGATCGCGATGACGACGACCATCTCAGCGCAGGTACCTATCGGCTTGTTGCCGGCAAGCGTCGCGTCGTCTTGAGCTCCCAACGGCGTCATGCCTCTTGCGGCCTCGCCTCTGCAGGCGGAGCCTATGTAGAGATCGTTGATTGGTCGCGCGTCGGGGACGTCGATGCGGCTCGCGATGACGCTCCAGCCGTCGAGGTTGGCGAAGGGCTCGAGCGTGAAGCTGCGGTAGCAGACGACGGCTCCCTCAGCCGGGGGGAGTGGCGCTTGTGACGCGGGAACCGGGCTACCGCCAACGATCTCGATGGCTGGGAACCCGGCGACCCTGAAGTTCGTGCCGGCCGGAGACACCGACCTCTCGAAGAGTGCGCTTCCGGGCAGGAGCATGTCCTGCGTGAGACCGATCGCGCAGCCCCGGCCCGCGTCCGACCGCGAGGAGCCAGAGAGGTCGAAAGGCAGGCTGGTCGCGGAGACCGAGAGTCCCGCGGTTGGGGCGAGTAGGACACGGCCGGTCAACGAGACGGTCACATGTGACGTGCCGGTGCTGGTGACGGCCTGAGCAGCGCCGGTGACCGGCGCACACAACGCCAAGGCGAGGACGAGCGACCTGAACGTCGCGGTTCGGCCGACCCGCATCCTCCCCCCTGACGTGGTCATGGTTGATCTGACTCCGGTGGTGAACCCTGTTCATCCGTCGCGACCGGAGGCGCAGCCAAGGGCGACTGAAGTTGGAAGTCGAACGCGCCCGCGACCTCACGCGTCTCGTCCCCGTAGTCCAACACCAGCACGGCGGTGTAGTTGCCTATCGGTAGAGGCCCGAAGAGGCTCACTACGAGCGCGCGAGTGCTCGCCGGCAAGATCACTCGCCTGGGAATCGCAACCTCGATGACGACGGTGCCGGCAGAGTCGCGCACCGTGAGCGCGCCCTGCACGATCTGCATGGCGTTCCCACCGTTCGAGTACAGGCCGATCACGCGGTACGGATCGGTCTCTTCGAGCGGCGGCTCGCCGAACATCCCGGAGATCGCCCCTTGCAGCGTCAGCTCTGGCACGTTGACGTAGATGACGTGGCCGACGCGCACCGAGAAGGTGGTGACAGTCTGGCCAGGTGCGGGAGCGCCAGGCTGGCTCTCCACGAACAAGATCCCCCAATACGTCCCGGGAGCCGCGTCCGGGGGCACGGTGATGGTGTAGTCGAGCGCGGCGCCCTGGTTGGGCTCGAGGGGCAGCGACTCGGAGGAGTAAGTGATCCACTCCGCCAAGCTCGAGTCCAGCGAGCCCGCCTCGAAGAACTCGAAGTCGCCTGTCTGGGAGTGCAACCAGTCCGCCAAGTACACCTGCAGCTCGAGCGCCGCCGGACTTGGGTTCTGAACGCTGACCCTGCCTGAGATCGTCGTACCGGCGGGAGCTTCGTAGAGCGCGTTGGCGGGATCGAGCACAGCAGCGGTCTGCGCGCCCGCGTTCGCGAGCGTGAACGCGACGGCAAGCATCAGGAACGCCCGGCGGAAGGTGCGAACGCGCCCGCTTGGAGCCGCGCTGCGCGGAACCGATGAGTGTTCGAGTGACAGTGTCGGCATGATCATAGAGAGTACCGTCCAACGTCTTACGGGTCTCACAAGAGAGCGGTTCGGAAGATAAGTGGGTGTGAGCGGTCGAGACCGCTCACACCCATAAAGCTAGGTGTCGCTTACTTGGGGATCTCCGAGACCAGCGTGTAGGTGAGGTTCGCGGTGCTCGGGCCGTTGACGTCGGAGTTGACCTTGACGGCGATGACACCGAGGATGTCGAGCCAGCTCGAGGTCTGACGGCACTGCGAGCCTTGGTTGGTAACCCAGTCGCCGGTCGGGCCACCGGAGAGGTTGTCCGGGATCAGGTGACGAGAGGCGTTGTTGGGGAGGTCGTAGAGGCCGGTACCAGCACCGAAGTTGGCGCAGGTGTTGCCCTGGATGTAGAGGTGCTCGATGCCCTGAGCGCCAACGTTATCGTCACGCTCGACGACGAGGTCCCAATCTTCCGCGTTCGAGAAGAGCTGCAGCACGAAGCTCTGGAAGCAGACGAAGTGATCCTTGCTGCCGGCGACCAGGTCGCCTTCGCTCAGGACGCCGGGCGCGTAGGTCGTCGCGCGGGCTTCGGCAGGTACGTCACCGCTCTTGCCGTTGCCGTGGTAGATCAGCTTGATGGAGTCCCAGCTGGTCGGCGCGTAGGCGATGCCGCCAGGAACGACCTGGGTCTGGCCGTAGAAGCCGCCGCCAGGAACGTCAGCGCCCGAGACGTAGGCGCAGGTCAGGTTCGTGCCCCAGTCATCAGCGGTCAGGTCGAACGTGAGAGTGGAGGCATCGAGGTGCAGAGCCGTCATGAGCGGCAGGTTCAGGACAACCGTCTGGTTGACCGAGGCGGAAGTAGAACCGCGAACCAGCTGATCCTCGCCACTGGTCGAGGTCGGCGTGATGATCAGCTGCGCCCAAGCCGCCGAAGCGAGCAGGAGCACCGTTATCCCAACGATTAGCTTACGAAGCATCTCTTTCCCCATTTCTGCGCCCGTGGGCGCCCTTCGATCTGTTGCTCGTGAAGGCTAGTCAGCGGCGCGTGACCGCTGCGTTACCGGCACGAACGCAGTCAGGGACGACCACAACCGCAGAAGCGTTACCTATGTCGCGCCGAACTCCCCAAGGAGTAACGCCGAGTTAACGAATCGACCTCAGCGACGCGCCGGCTGTGAGAGTTGTGTAAGAAGTCCAGGGTTAACTTCACGCTACTCACAGCGCGTCGCTACGTGTCGCTCGCATACGCGAGGATGCGTTGAAGCAAGTCGAGTCCTTAGGGGGGACCGTGTCGGTCGAACGAAGGGCAATCTCCAACAGCCAGCGCCAAGCGCGTCTTCAGCTTTACGGTCCCGCCGGACTCGCGATCGGCGGCGAGATCCCCAGGCTGAGGCGCAAGGGCCTGGCGCTGCTCTACTACCTGGCCATAGAAGGCCCTACCCGGCGTGAGCGCGCGGCCGACCTCCTGTGGAACCGCTCGGGCGTCGCTCAGAACCTGCGTGTGGAGCTCCATCGGTTGAAGGCCGCATTACAAGAGGTCGGCGTGAAACCACTCGAGGGCACCGGCGACACGCTCAGGCTCTCACCCAGCATCCATCTCGACAACACGCCGCGTGCCGGCGCGATGATGGAGGGCCTCGACGACGTCTCGTCGGCCTTCCAGGACTGGCTCGACCGCCAACGCCTCGCGAGCCCCAAATCGGTTGGCGGTCACCTCCGCAACGAGCTGCTGGACGACCTGGAAGAGTCGGTCGCCGCGCCTTACGTGATCGTGCTCGTCGGCAGCCCGGGCTCGGGACGCAGGGATCTCGCCACCGAGCTCGCCCGCAGATTCGAGCTGCCGTTCGTCGACGGCAACCTCGGCTCGATCAGCGGACCTGCCTTACGCTACGTGGTCTCCGAGGAAGCCGAGCCCCAGTTGGCGCGGCAGGTGGCGAGAGACTCGCAGTCGGTGTGGGTCTTGCAACGCTCACCGTTCGGTGAGGACCCCGAGTTGCTGCTGCAGCTCAGATCGCTGGTCGCGCCTGAGCGGATGCGCTTCGTGCGCCTGGAACCGTTGCGCTGGTGGGACGTCCAGGCGGCGCTGCCGCAAGGCACCTCCTTCGCGGAGGGCGCGCGGCTGTTCCTGGCCTCAGGCGGCAACCCTCGCTACCTCAACGAGGTACTCAAGCTCCGCGAACGTGTCGGACCCGGTGCCGACCTGCCCGTGCCGCTGACCATGCGCGCTAAGTTCGCGCTGGAGACACGCCGGCTCAGCGCGGACGCCAGGCGCGCGCTCGAGACCCTGTGCGTTCACCGCGGGCCTCTCAGCAGCGAGCTGCTGACCGCGTTGTGTGACGACTCGAGCCTTGCCGAGCTCGAGTACGCGGGTTGGCTGAGCTTCACCGGCAGCGCCTGGCGCTTCAGTGACGACCTGGCCCGCCGCATGATCGCCGACGCCGTCCCCGAGGGTGCGCGCAGGCGGTTGCACGCCGCGCTGGCAACGGCGCTGCAACACGAAGGCTCCGAGCGAGCCGCGGCGGCGCACCAGAAGGCGAGCACCTGCGGCGTCCTGAAGCCGTGCTTCGGTCAGGCCGACGAGGCCGGCGAGGAGCCGGCGAGGATGACCGTCAAGGTCGGCAACGAGGTGTTGCTCGACGAGCCGACCACCTCCGACGGCTCGGTGCGCGTCAGCGGCGACAAGGTGCTGTTCTCGCGCTGCGGCGAGCCGTACCCGAGCTCCGTCACTTGGCCTCTCGACGAGGGTCCGTTGTTGCTGCGCCTCAGGGGTCGTGCTTCGGTCGCCGACGAGGACTCGTGGGGGCATCAGAGCGGCATCTCGACCACGGTCGCGTTGAGCCTGCCTGGCGCGCCGGCGTCGGAGGTGCACGTCTGTCAGACCCAGGTCGCGCACCAAGCGCCGCACCAGCCGATTCGCCTGCCTGCCAACGGCCTCTTCGAGTACTGGCTTCTGGCACCGACTGCTCCCGAGCTGCGGATCGAGAGCAACTCGCACGCCGCCGTGGTGGAGCTGCGAGTTAACGCGTTCGCGCCAGGGGTCGCCGACGCGCTGGCGACGGCCGGGAACGGTTTCGTCGAGGCGTTGCTGCTCGAAGTGCGGCATGAGTCCGACGCCATCCCTAAGCGTCAACCGACCGCCGCGCGCGAACGCCGCTCCAGGGATAGCTCCGTCTCCGCAGCCGACTGAGAAGCCTTTAACCGCCCCCAGCTCAGTCATGCCACGCGTCGTAATAACCTATGGCCTCGATGATGATCGAAGCCATCTCCTCCCTCAAGGCGCGCTGGCGTTCGGGCCAGACCACCACCAACTGCTGGCTCGCCGTCCCCGACGCGCTCGTGGCGGAGATCGCCGCGCGCTGCGGCTTCGACTCGTTGTGCATCGACATGCAGCACGGTCTCGTCGACCAAGCTTCCGCCACCCGCACCCTGCAGGCGACGACGGCGACGGGCGTTCCGGTACTCGCTCGCATTGCGTGGAACGACCCCGGCATGATCATGCGCATCCTCGATGCCGGCGCGGCCGGCGTGATCGTGCCGCTGATCAACACTCGCCAGGACGCTGAGGCAGCGGTCTCCGCCTGCCGCTACCCGCCGGTCGGCACCCGCAGCTACGGTCCCGTACGCCCCGCGATCACCGAGGGGCCCGGTTACTTCGCCGCGGCCAACGACTCGCTGCTGGTGTTCGCGATGATCGAGACCAGGCAGGCGCTGGACGACCTCGAGGAGATACTCGCCACGCCGGGACTCGACGGCATCTACATCGGCCCCGCCGACCTGAGCCTCGCGCTCGGCCTGCCGCCCGAGCAGGACAGCGTCCGCGAGGAGCATCAACGCACCGTCAAGAGCGTCTTCGCGGCGGCCAGGCGGCACGGCAAGCTCATCGGCATGCACTGCGCCAGCGCCGAGTTCGCCGCCACCGCCGCGGGCTGGGGTGCGGACTTCGTGACGATCGCGACGGACACCGCCGCTCTAAGACAGGAACTGACCAGGCGCGTCGGGTCGTTCGCGGAGTTGAGCCGCGGAGGCTGAGTCGGCTTAGCGGGACCTTCGCACTACCTCCATAGAATCTGCATATTCCGCTCTTAGCGTTGGCACCATCGGCGCCGCGGCTCGACACTCGTCGCAGGCGCTCATGGAGGTCTTGATGCTCAACCAACGTGGTCGACGTTCGCGGGGCGGCGAGCGCCCCGTTCCGTCCGTGGTGGCGCACGGCTCGCTCGCTCTCTTGGCGTTCCTGTTATCAGCCGGGCCCTTCGCGGCGGCGCAGCAGGGACAGCAACAGGGCCAGCAACAGGTTCCGTTCGGACCTGGCGGCGCGACCTTCGGCGCCGGCGGCCCGGGCAACACCGAGCGCCTCGAGATAGTAGAACGCTTCGACCTAGACGGCGACGGCTTCCTGAACGCCGAAGAGCGCGAGGCCGCCAAGGCCTACCTGCAGGAGATCGGCTGGTCGGGCGGAGGCGGGTTCCCCGGCGGTGGCGGCGGAGCGGGCGGAGGTCGCGCCGGCGCCTTCGCGACGAGCGGCTCGACCGGAGTCACGATCACGCCCGACGAGGTCGAGGCGTACGCCGGCAGCGCCTTCTACGACACCTCGGTGGTGCGCACGATCTTCATCGAGACGGGTTTCGACGACTGGGAGGCCGAGATCGCCACCTTCTTCAACACCGACGTCGAGCTGCCCATCACCGCGACGATCGACGGGGTGGTCTACGAAGACGTCGGCCTGCGCTTCCGCGGCAACTCCTCGTACAGCATGGTGCCGGAGGGCCTGAAGCGCCCGCTACGCATCAAGCTCGACACCGTCGTCAGCGGCCAGTCGGTCGAGGGCGTTCGGACGATCAAGCTGCTGAACGGCATCAACGACCCCAGCTTCGTGCGCACGGTCATCGCATCGATGATCATGCAGGATTACACCGTCGCGCCGCGGGTCAATTTCGTGCGCCTGGTCGTCAACGGCGAGAACTGGGGCATCTACCCGAGCCAGCAGCACTACAACACCGACCTCCTGCGCGACCACTTCGGCGAGTCCGGCGGCGTGCGCTGGGAGGTGCCGGGCAGCCCGAACGGTCAGGGCGGCATGGTCTACCTCGGCGGCGACCCCGACCTCTACAGCAGCACCTACGAGATCCAGAACCGCGACACTGCGGCGAGCTGGGCCGCCCTGATCGAGCTGTTCCGAGTGCTGGACGCGACCCCCGCCGACGAGCTGGTGGCCGCGCTGGAGCCGATCCTCGACATCGACGGCGCCCTGGCCTTCCTCGCGCTGGACGTCGTGCTGGCCAACAGCGACGGCTTCTGGACCCGCGCCAGCGACTACGAGCTCTACCTGGCCGAGGACGGCCGCTTCCACATCTTCGCGCACGACCTCAACGAGACCCTCGGCGCCGGTGGGTTCGGCGGCGGGGCGGGCGTTCAGTTCCCCGCCGGGTTCGAGCCCGGAGCGGCCGGGGTTCCGGTGCCGGGCGATCTCCCCGAGGGCTTCGAGCCCGGCGCCGGCCGCCAGATTCCGGGAGGCGGCTTCCGCGGCCAGTTCCCCGGCGCTGCGGGCGGCGGTCCCGGCGGCGGCGCGACCGCGACGCTGGACCCGCTGGTGGGCCTCACCGACGCGACCAAGCCGCTGCGCTCCAAGCTCCTCGCCGTGCCCGAGCTGCAGAAGCGCTACCTGGAGATCGTGCTCGACATCGCCGAGCGCTGGCTGGACTGGGAGATCCTTGGCCCCATCGCGGCAGAGCTTCAGGCGCTGATCGACGAGGACGTCGAGATCGACACCCGCAAGCTCTACAGCTACGAGCAGTTCCAGGTATCGCTAGAAGGTGACGGCGGCCTGCGCAGCTTCGTCGAGCAGCGCCGCGAGTACCTGCTCGCGACGGTGCCGGCTCTGCTCGAGGCTTTAGAGGGAGTGGCGTCGTATCAGGAGCCGGAGAGCACCGCCGTGGTGGCGGCGAGCAGTGCTGCTGCGCTGGAGATCGCCAACTCGGCGTCCTACGCTCTGCACGACGGTCCCGAGGGCTGGCATCTGACGGCCGGCAGCGGCCAGGTCGTGACGTTCGCGGCGGAGGACTTAGGCGCGCCTGTCGCGGCGTTCACCTTCGACGCCTTGGGCGAGGGCTTCGGCGAGAACAAGCTCGACCAATGCGTAGCCATCGATGCCGCGCAGGACCTCGCCATCGGCCTGCAGGTCTACGCCGACGCTTCGAACGCTTCTGGACTCGGCGTACGCATCAACCCGAACTTCCACGCCACCCTGGCGAGCTGCGAGGCAGCCATGGCGCTCGACGCCGGCGGCGACCGGCTCTCGGGCGGCCGCAACAACGACGACCTCGACTTCGTGCTCACCGGAGTGGACGGCGGAAGCTGGCTGCTCTTCAGCGAGGAGACGCTGCCCGAGCTGCGCTACGCGGCCGCCGATATACCCACAGGTGCCACCTACCTGCGGCTGAGCGTCCGGGCGCGCGATCGCAGTGGGGTATCACCTGCCCCCACGCTGTACCTCGCGGCGGTGTCGGTGACGCAAGACGGGTCTGGCGAGCTGTTGGTGAACGGGGATTTCGCGCTGCCCTGAGCTACTCGCGAACCTGCGCCATGATCGCCGCCATGATCGCTAGTGGCCGGCCTTCCGGGTCGTCGAAGAACGCCATCCACTCCTCGGTCCCGTCCTGGTGCCGGTGGATCAGATGCGGCGCGGCGCGGAAGTTGACTCCTCTCGCGCTGAGCTCGCCGTAAGCGGCCTGGATGTCCTCGACACGGAAGTAGAGCACCGACTCGTCGGTCGAGGGTTGCTCGCGCCGCTGCAAGTAGAGGCGCGTGCCGCCGAGGTCGAAGAAGGCCAGGTCGCCGTAAGTGTAGAGATGCGGCAGGCCGAGCAGGCGGCCGTAGAACTCCTCCGACTCGCCGATGTCTCTCACTGTTCTGGCTACTTGGCCTATGGGTCCTAGGGTCGTCATCTCGTCTCCCCTCGCTGCCGGCGCAAGGCCCGGCGCGCTGGTATTCGCGCCCACAGCCGGTTCCTGCGCCGCCTTCGTTGTCCTGAGCTGCGTCGCCAAGGCGCTGTCACGAGGAACGCCCGGCCACCGTCGTAACGCTCCCCGATCTGCGAGCCCCAGCTTCTGCAGGGCGTTGGCCACGTGGTACTTGACCGTACCCACGCTGACGCCTAGCCGAGCGGCGATCTGCCGGCTCGTCATGCCGTGGCGCACGGCGTGCACGGCACGCCACTCGGCGGGCGTGAGCACGTCGTCGTGAGGCGGGCGCCCCCGGGGCCGGCTGCCGTTACGCACGAGGCCATGGTAGCGAGAAGAGCCCTGGGATTTCCCTAGCCCAGCGCTGCCTACAGCCTCTCGGCGCGAGCCAAGCGCGCGATGTGCTACTTTGTAACACATGACTAGGATCGGTGTAAGAGAACTCAGGCAGAACGCCAGTGTTTATCTGGCTCGCGTTCAGGAGGGCGAGGTGATCGAGGTGACTTCACGAGGCAGGACTGTGGCCCGGATCGTACCGGTAGTCGAGAGCCTGTGGGGCAAGATGATGGCCGAGGGGCACATCAGACCGCCGCTCGAAGGCGCTCAGCGTCTAGAAGACATCGAGCCGGCACCTAACGAGTCAGGGATCAGCGCTTCAGAGATCCTCCGCCAGATGCGTGAGCACGAGCGCTGAGGTCGCTAGATGCTGTACTTCGACGCGTCCGCACTGGTCAAGTTGGCTCTGGAAGAACCCGAGTCCGAGCAGCTTCGAGCCTATCTCTCGCAGCACTCGGACGAGCCGCGTTTCAGCAGCATGCTGGCGCACGGTGAGGTGCTGCGGGCCGTAAGACCGACCGGCACAGGGTCCATGGTGGCGGCTCGCAAGGCTCTGGCCACCTGCTTCCTCGTAGACGTGACGCGCTCCCTCCTCGAGCGGGCCGCCATGTTGGACGCAGCCGCCCCTATCCGCACACTTGACGCCATCCATATGGTCACTGCCTCAATAGCCGAAGATCGCCTCACTGCGGTGGTGACTTACGACAAGCGCATGATCGAGGCCGCCAAGGCGATGGGCTTCCCGGTCGCCTCACCTGGCGCACCGAACTAGCCGTCAGACAGTCCGTCTGACGCCCTAGACCCCGCTGTGCCGTATCGCCCGTATGCCGAGCGTCAGGCCCAAAGCGCAGAGCAGCAGCGTAGCCACCACCCCCCAACCCACCTCAGGCACCCAGACGTGCCCAGCGAAGAGCGCGCGCTCGGCGTCCACCACGTAACGCAGCGGGTTGAACGCGGCGACGGCGCGCATCCACGCCGGTCCCGTCTCCAGCGGCAGCATAATGCCGGAGAGGATCAACAGCGGGAACTGCAGCGTCGTCTGCACACCCCAGAACATCGCCGGTTGATGGCGCACGCTGATGGCTACCGCGTAAGACAGCGCGCCCAGACCGACGCCGAAGAGGCCCAACAAAGCCAGGCCGAGCAGCACCGGTGCGAGCGGCGCCCGGAAGCCGAACGGCAGCAGCACCAGCACGATCACGGCCGCCTGCACCATCAGCGGCGCCATCTCCTTGAGCGACTTGCCGACCAGCAGCGCCGAGCGGTTCAGAGGGCTGACCAGCATCCTCTCGTAGGAGCCGGTCTCGACCTCGGTCAGCAGTCCGTACCCGACGGCGCCCGTGCCGAACAGCGCGATCATCACCAGCACGCCGGGCACGAACCATTGCAACGTCGACTCTGCGCCGACCGCCCCAGGCGACATGATCCCGCCCAGCAGCGGCCCGAAGAGCCCGAGGAAGATCAGCGGCTGAACCAGCGTCAACAGTGGGCCGTAGGGGTCGCGCAGGGTCGGCAGGATCTCGCGGATGAAGACGGTGCGCGTGTCCCTAAGGAACTTGCTCATGCCTTCACGGCTCCTTCTGTCCAACCGCCGGATGCTCCATCAGAGCCACCGCCCGAACCGCCGGCCTCGCGCAGGCTGCGGCCGGTCAGGTTGAGGAAGACGTCGTCGAGCGATGGCTGGCGGGCGCTGGCGCTGGCCACATCGATCCCAGCCGATGCCAACCGCAGCAGCAGCCGCGGCAGCTCGGAGGGGCCATCCGCCACCCGCAGGTTCAGGGTGGCGAGGCCCTCGCCCTCCTGCGTGACGCTGCCTTCGGCACCGGACAGCTCGAGCGCCGTGGCGGCCTGATCGGCGCCGAGGCGCAGGCTGAGGCTGTCGCCTCCCAGCTCGCGCTTGAGGTTGTCGGCGGTGTCATCCGCGATGATCCGGCCGTGGTCGATGACGACGACCCGCTCCGCCATCGCGTCTGCTTCCTCCAGGTAGTGCGTGGTGAGCACTAGGGTCGTGCCGGCCTCGCGGCGCAGACGGAGTATGTGCTCCCAGAGGTTGGCGCGGTTGTGCGGGTCCATGCCGGTGGACGGCTCATCGAGGAACAGCAGCCTCGGCCGGTTCACCAGCCCCAATGCGATGTCCAGTCGCCGCCGCTGTCCGCCCGAGAGCGTGCTGACGGTCCGTCCCGCCAGATCGGTCAGGTCGAGGGTCGCGAGCAGCTCGTCCGCTCGACCGCGAGCAGAGGAGTCGCCCAGACCGTAGGCCCTGCCCTGCGTGATCACCTCGTCGCGCACGCGGTGGAAGTGGCCGGCGCCGTTGCCCTGGCCGACGTAGCCGATGCGCCTGCGCACCTCGACCGGGTCGTCGGTCACGCTCACTCCCGCCACCTTGGCGCTGCCCGAGCTGGGCGGGAGCAGCGTCGAGAGCATGCGCAGCGTCGTCGACTTGCCGGCGCCGTTGGGTCCGAGGAAGGCGATGAGCTCGCCCTCGCCGACGTCGAGGTCGATGCCTTTCACGGCCTCGACCGCCTGCTCCCCCTTCCCGAACCTTCTGGTCAACCCTCTCGCCTCGATCATGCCGTCTCCTCGCTTGCGGTTCTCCGTACACTGTACGATGCTGAGATAAGATAGCATACGATGTACGGAGTTCGTCAAGTTGTCCGGCAGGTCATCATGGCGATAGACGAGAGGCGGAAGGAGCGGCGACTAGCCAGATGTCCGATCTACCCACCAAGACGACCGGCAAGAAAGCATCTGGCTCCCGGGCTGATCCTGAGCTGGGCGCAGAGTCCAACCCGGAGGCGAGCGCCGAAGCAGGCGTCGCCGCCAAGGCCGAGGCGCTGCGCATGCTGCAGCTCATGTGGGCGCCCTCCACACCGCCGACATCCCCGGCGCGCGGACCCAAGCCGCGGATCAACCTCGACCAGATCGTCGAGACGGCCGTGCACCTAGCCGACGAGCACGGCCAAGACGCGCTCTCGATGCGACGCGTCGCGTCCGAGCTGAAGGTCAGCGTCATGTCGCTCTACACCTACGTGACCAGCAAGACCGAGCTGCTCGAGCTGATGGTGGACCGGGTGCTCGGCGAGAGGCAGCCCGCTGACCCTGCCTCAGCCTGGCGCGACCGGGCGCGAGCGTGGGCCATCGACCGCTGGGGCCTGCTCCGGCGCCACACCTGGATCCTCGACCAGAGCCTGTACCGCTTCTCCTGGGGACCGAACGCGATGGACGCCGACGAGGAGCTGATCAGCGCGCTCGACGCCGCGGGCCTCAAGGCGCGCCACACCGTCGAGTGCTCGTTGGCCATCCACGCCTACGTGAACGGCGCCGCGTACAGCTCTCAGGTCGAGCACCGCGCGGAACAGGCGTCGGGCACATCGCTGTTCGAGCACCACGTCGCCCGCTCCGTCTTCTACGAGACCTACTACGAGGAGAGCCGCTTCCCCGCCACCACCAAGATCTACCTGGCCGGCGGGTACGACGAGTTCTCGCTCGACCCCTTCCTGTTCGGGTTGGAGAGACTGCTGGATGGGATCGAGGCGTTGTTGGGCTCGCAAGGGTCACTCCTTGGGTAGCCCCAAGCAGAGAGCGTCGCAGCCGTTACGCTGTACGCCACAACCTAGACTGCACCTGTAGTACCGGCTAGTTTGCTGAACGGTGGGCTTCACAGAGCTACGCTACGTGCGCGCGGCGAATCAGCCACAACTAACTCCTCAGCCCGAGCGCCTCTGTGATGGATGCGGTGGAGGCT
Organism: uncultured bacterium; assembly: GCA_964392895.1. Classification (GTDB taxonomy): domain Bacteria; phylum Deinococcota; class Deinococci; order Deinococcales; family Trueperaceae; genus CAYMRL01. The sequence continues at coordinate 130,340 of CAYMRL010000001.1, read as the reverse complement.
GATGAAACGCCTACCCTGACAAGGCACGGGGTCGAGGTCCTTGAAGTCAGACCCAATCCGGCTGACCAAGGTGTAAGTCGCGAACGACTACTCCAAACCATTGGCAGGCTGCAACCAGGCGATCACACCAAGCGGTGCGCGGAGCCAGACGCGTTCTTCCCCGAGGATCGCCTTGAAGACTGAGGCAGCAGCAATCGGACTGAAGGACGCTTTAGTCCTAAGCGACCTTCAGTTCGTTGCGATCTGAAACCCGAGCCAAGCGACTTCGTGGCCGTCTACATCGCCACGGTTCCGGAGGCTGTCGATGATCCAAACCCGACTGATCAACTACCTCGGCAGACCTACGCAAGAGGTACCGGTTCTCCCGAGACAGAACCCGCCCCGGGAGAACCACGGGTGACTACAGGAACTTCGCGAAGGTTATCCAGGCGGGTTCAACATCAAAACCGATACGGCGAATGACTTTCAGCATGGGAGCGTTGACTCCCGCACCGCCGGCGTTTACCTCTGCATACCCATGTTCCTTGGCCCAAGCGCAGGCGTGTGCCATGAGGGCTGTGCCGATGCCTCGGTTCCGATACTCACGCCTCACGCCAGCAAGGCCACTGCCGGCGAATGTCGGGGAGCGTTCCTCTCTCGTTAGGCTTGCCATCCCCACGTACTCGTCACCACGCACGGCAACGACGAAGCTGTCTCGAATCGTGACCGGGTCTAGCGGCGTGGGGTGGCGCTTGGGGATAGTCGGCTCGCAGTGCGGAGCGTCCTCCTCCAGTTCTGCCTACAGTCCTGCCAACTTGTCGTCGCGGTCCAGGTCGAGGGTGAGGTCCGCGTAGCTACGGAGCGCGATCCCGAGCGGGGCCAAGGCGTTCCAGTACCCGACGAACGCCTCCGAACGGAACCGGGTCAGGTCTAGGTGGGCTCCCCAAGACCGGAACTGCTCCTCGTAGCCGCGCTCCCTCAGATACGCGGCCGCAGGCACGAAGTCTTCGCGGGCACAAGTCCACAGGCTGTGCGGGTCGCGTTCGGCCAACAGGTCGAGAGCCGCGTCGAACAGAGCGCTGTCTACACCCTTACCTCTGTGGTCTTCGCGCACGAAGAACCAAGCCCAGTAGCTGCCAGGCCTGTCGTCATCGGGACGCTCTCCTACCTGTCCCCTTGCGATGATCTCCCCGTCCTGAACGGCGCTCAGGACGCGGTAGAAGATCCGCTCACTGGCACGCGTGTCGGATCGTTGCAGCTCTTCGTTGGTGACGTGATGGTCCGGCTCGTTCTGTCCGTTGTAGATCTCAGTCGTCGCGGGGTAGTCCTCTGCTTGTAGCGGTCTGATAGCAAATCTCAAAGCGGGGAGCTCCTTTAGGATCCGTTCTCTCTAAGTCGTCGTGGCGAGTCACAACCGGTCCTCCGATAGCGGCAGTCATAGGCTCACTCCCCTTTCGCTCGTGGTTCTACGATGATAGTCCAGAGCGACCATAGCGGACTGACGAGGCGTAGCACGCAGAGCTGCTCGAGGCCGCGCCCAGCAAGCTACCCTCTTGACTTCCTAAACTCCTAATGTCATGTTGCAAATACACAGCATTTCATTAAGTCGAGAGGGGGGCCAATGACCGACAAGCCGAAGATCTTCAACCGGTTACGCGTCATGCGCACCGACCGCGAACTCAGCCGTCAGCAGGTAGCCGACTCGGTCGGCGTCAACTGGCAGACGATCGGCTACCTCGAGCGCGAGGAGTACAACCCCAGCCTCGCCCTCGGGCTCAGGCTCGCGGAGTTCTTCGACGTGCCCGTGGAGGCGCTCTTCTCGCTGCGCCCTCTACGGCCCCTCAGCCAGGCGCTCGTGGAGTCTGACCAACCCGGCAGCCAAGCGGCTGATATCGCCCGTAGGGCCAAGGAGGCATCCTGATGAACCAAGTCGTCGGAAGAAGATTGGCGAGTGTTGTTGTGCTCATCGGCTTGATCGTGGCGCTCATGGCCCTCGCGGGAGCGTTTCCTGCGGGGTTCGTCCTCTTCGGGCTGCTGCTCTACCTGATCGCCGAGCTACATGTCCAGCGGAGCGCGGAGCTGCGTTTCGCCGTGTGGCGCAGAGACTTGGACGAGCGCCAGGAAGCCGAGCGCGGCCAGCTCCTCGCCACCTCGTACCGGGTGGCTCTGCTGATCCTCGTCGGCAGCGCCGTGCTGTTCGCACTGCTCGGCGACGCTCTCGTCTCTTCCGTGCTGTATCAGCTGGGCATTATGACGAGGTCTAACCCGTTCGCGGACTGGTTGACCGGCGTCCTCACCTCGCTCGCCATCGGCGCGGCCTTGCTCCTCTGGCTGCTGCCGGCTCACGTCGCAGCCTGGCGCACGCGGCCGGAGGAGGCCGCCATGCGGGTCGGTGAGCTCGACTCGATGATTAGGTAGGCAGGTGCAGCCAGTCAGGCCTCGGCCGAGCCTTTCGCGTTCTGGTGGAGGTCGTCGCGCGAGAAGGCATCCTGTCTAAAATAACGTGCCATACTGGCAAGCAAGGGGGTTCGATGACCAGCCTGGCAACCAGCCCGACCTTCACAAACGCGGAGGACCTCCGCCAGCGCCTAGGCTTCGACACTGAGGCCATGGCCACTTACCTCGGCGTCAGCCCCCGCACTTACGCCCGCCGTCGCGAGAAGGGCCTGCTCGACGCTGCCGAGATCTTGCGGTTGCAGATGCTCGAGGAGGTGCTTCGGGAAGCCACGCGGGTGTTCCGCGATCCTTCGAGAGCTCGTCACTGGCTGAGCACACCGGTCGCCAGCCTGGACAGGCGGCCGCCGCTCGCGCATCTGGACAGCATCATCGGTTACGAGAGGGTGAAGGAGACCCTCGCCAAGATCGAGTACGGAACCTACTGAATGCGCGCCTGGCGGCTCTACGACCACCAGGCTCCCCACGCGAAGCTGGAAGGTTTCGATCCGCTTGACGGTCGTGGTGGCCTCTTCGCACCGAGTCGGTGGAACGAGAGAGGCGTGCGCATGGTCTACGCCTCCAAGTGCCCTAGCTTGGCCGTGCTGGAGACACTGGCGCATTTGAGCGTGGAGGACCTGGACGAACGCATGCTCGTTCAGATCGAGATCCCTGACGACGCGACCCTCGAGGAGGTCGGCATGAAGCATCTGGTGCAGTTGCTGCGCCACGCGCCCGGTGAGCATCCGGAGATGCGTACCCGCGAGTTCGGGAGTCACTGGGTCAAGGAGCAGCGCAGCTACGTCTTGCGGGTGCCCAGTGTCGTGATGCCCTTGGAGGCGAACCTGCTACTGAACCCCGAGCACGCTGAGCATGCTGGCGCGCGCATCGTTTCGGCGGAACGCTTCCTTTTCGATGCTCGGCTGAGACAGCGTCCATCCAGATGAGTGCCGACGTCAGGGACACCATCCGCCGCCGCTTCGACGAGCGAGCCGAACATTACGACGCGAGCGTCTTGCACCGCGCCGTCGCCGACGCGGTGGCCCGCTTCGTCCCGCTGAGCGGTGTCGAGGCAGTACTCGACGTGGCCACCGGCACCGGCTTGCTGCTGCGCGCCTTACGCGAGCGCCTGACGAGTGAGGGCGCGGCCGAGCCCCGCCTCTTCGGAGTCGACCTGTCGTCAGGGATGCTGGCCGTCGCCCGGCGCGAGCTGCCGGACGCGGTCCTGCACGTCGCCGACGCCGCTGCGCTGCCCCTGCCCGACGCCGCGGTCGACCTGGTGACCTGCGTGACCGCGCTGCACGTCATACCCGAGCAGGCAGCGGCGATCAGAGAGTGGCGCAGGGTCCTGCGACCGCACGGGCGCGCCGTCACCGCGACCTTCGCGGAACCCGAAGACGGCAGCGGCCGACGAAACCGCAACCCCTACCCTGTGAACCACGCGCCGTTCGCCTCGCCAGAGGACTTGGCGCGCACGATGACTACACTCGGCTTCTCCCTGATCCGCCACGAAAGCTGGACGAACGGTGACGACACCGTGATCATCGCGGAGCTCGCGCCTCAACAGCCAAACGGCCTCTCAGCCGGCGCTTCGACCAAGCCACTTCAGGAGGGTCCACGATGACGACCGCCCACGGAACGTTAGCCGCACGCGTCAGAGCCCTGCTGGCTAAGGAGCCGTCCACCCAGGAGAAGCGCATGTTCGGCGGCCTGGCGTTCATGGTCAACGACAAGATGGTGGTCGCGACCCGCCCGAACGGCGAGCTGCTCGTGCGCGCCGACCCGGCCAGGAACGCGGAGCTGCTGGCGCGGCCCGGCGCCTCGCAGGCCGAGATGGGCGCCGGCAGGTCGATGGGGGTGAGCTGGATCAGCATCGACCCGCGGACGGCCGCGGTCGACGCTGAGCTCTCCTTCTGGCTGAACGTGGCGCTGGAGTACAACGGCCGGGCGGGCAGGAGCCCGCGGCGGCGCTTGAGGGGAGCTAAGCCTTGACCACCGTTGGTTTGCTCCATCCCGGCGCCATGGGCGTGACCGTCGGCGCCACCTTGCGCGCGGGCGGCCACGAGGTTCTTTGGGCCTCGGCAGGCCGCTCGCCTGAGACGCGGGCAAGGGCGGACGCCGCCAGCCTGCAAGCCGCCGACCGCCTGGGCGTGCGCGACGCCCTCGACGCCCAACGGGAAGCCATGGAGGCCGGCTCGGCGGCCGGGCTGGAGGCGCGGGCATACGGCTCAGCCGCCAAGGCATGGCGCTTCGTGGGCGAGATGCGCGAGATCGCCGATACCTTCGCCTCGGTGGACCTGCCAAGCGGCTTCCACCTGGCCGCCGCCGAGGTGTACCAGGCGATGGCCGCTTCCAAGGAGGACTGATGGCGCACAAGCCGACCGGCCCCTTCGCACGCATCCTCGCCGGCTCGATCCTCGCCGCCGTGGCTCAGTTGCTCATAGCTTGCTCGGCGCAGCCTCCTGACGGCGGCCCGCCACCGCTCGAAGACCCCTTCGGCGCCGGAGTCAACTTCGGCAACGCCCTCGAGGCGCCGGAGGAGGGCTCGTGGGGCGTCACAATTCAGGAGAGCTACGTCGAGGCGATCGCCGACGCGGGGTTCCAGACCGTGCGCCTGCCCGTCAAGTGGTCGGGGCACGCGGATCTCACTGCGCCCTACACGCTCGACCCGGTCTTCCTGGCGCGTGTGGACGAGGTCGTGAGCTGGATCCTCGAGCGAGACCTCAACGTCATCATCGACCTGCACCATTACGACGAGATGTCGGACGACCCCGCCGCCCACGTGACGCGCTGGCTCGCGATCTGGCGGCAGGTCGCGGAGCATTACGCGGAGGCGCCTGAGAGCGTCGCGTTCGAGCTGATGAACGAGCCGAACTCCGCTCTCGGCGACGAGCTCTGGAACCAGATGGTCGGCCAGGCGCTCGCAGTCGTGCGCGAGACGAACCCGACGCGCTGGGTGGTAGTGGGCCCGACGGGCTGGAACTCCATCGGCGCGCTACCGGGCCTCCAGTGGCCGGACGACGACCGACTTGTCGTCACCGTGCACTACTACGACCCCTTCGAGTTCACTCACCAGGGCGCTGAGTGGACAGACCCTCCCCCGCCCTTGGGCAGGGATTGGACCGGCTCGCTGCTGACCCCGCGCGCTGGTTGGGCGGACTGGTCGTGGGGCACGCAACGCGACTACGGCTCCACGCTGACCATCACCTACGAGGGCGGCTGGACCGGGTTCTACCTGCAGTCGTCGCAGCCCGTCACCGGCTTCGCCACGCTGGCGCTCCGCACCTCGCGCGACCTGAGCCTGCTCATCACCTGCGGCCCCGAGGACGGCGGGGTGCCGGTTCAGACGACCGCCGGCGTGCTGCTGACCCTCCCACTTTCCGACTGCGGTGGCGCGAGCGGCGTGCCGCGCGTGATCGTCCAGAACGGCACCGACCAGCCCCAGGATCCCTTCGTGCTGGAGCGACTCGATCTAGTCAGCATTAACGGCACGCTCCCACTGCTCGTCAGCGAGACCGAAGCGATCGGCTCCGCCTTCGACCTGGTGCGAGCCTGGTCCGCCGCCAACGGCAACCCGCCGGTGCTCCTCGGCGAGTTCGGCGCCTACGAGACCGCCGACATGGCCGCCCGCGTGCGCTGGACCAGGGCCGTGCGAGAAGCCGCCGAGGCTCGCGGCTTCGGGTGGGCTTACTGGGAGTTCGGGGCTGGCTTCGGGGTTTATGACCCAGAGGCTGAGGTGTGGCGGGCTGAGTTGTTGGACGCCTTGTTAGGGGAGTGACGTGGCGTGTCGCGCCATGGCGCACAGCCCTCAGAGCCGCAGCTTCAACCCGTGATGCGTAGCCTCGAACCCCAACCGCTGGTAGAAGCGCAGCGCATCTGCGCGCGACTTGTCGGTGGTGAGCTGCACGATGAGGCAGTCCCGTTCCTTGGCGCGCTCGATGGCCCTGCGGAACATCGCCGTGCCGATACCGTGAGAGCGCGCGTCGGCAGCGACTCGCACGCTCTCGATCAGCGCTCGCCAGCGGCCCTGGTGGCTCAGGTAGGGCAGGAAGCTGAGCTGCATGACGCCCACGATCCGATCGTCCAGGACCGCCACGACTAACTCGTGGTTCGGGTCGGCGTCGATGGCCCTGAAGGCGGCGCTATATGCCGCGGGCAGCGGTTCCGCGACGCGCTCGCGCTGCGCCCCAAGCGGATCGTCAGCCAGCAGCCGCACGATGGCGGGCAGGTCGGCGGCGACGGCCTCGCGGAATGTAAGGGGTGCGGCTGCTTCTTGACTCACCGGAACCGCGCAAACACTCTCTGCGCCGAAGCGTCGACGCGCAGCCGTCCGCCGTAGGGGATGGGCATCTGCGGGTCGGTGTGCCCGAAGTCGAGGTTCTGAACGATGGGAACCGTAGGGTTGTACGCCCGTACCGTGGCCACGACAGTCTCGCGCTGCAACTGGCGGTAAGCCTCGCGCGCGGCCGGCGGCTGCGGCTTGTCGAACTCCCACGCCTTCGGACGACCCACCAGAACTGCCCGCAGCCGCTCGAGCACGCCGCGCTCACCCAACGCGCGCAGCACGCGCCAGACGTAATCGGCGTCGGGAATCTCCTCGGAGGACTCCAGCAGCAGCACTACCTCCTCGAAGTCCTGCAACGACGGGAGCGGCACCGCGTGCCGCAGCATCTCGTCCACCGAGCCTAGGCAGCCGCCCCAGCTAACGCCCTCCACCTCACCGCCACCTGCATCCCAGTACCAACCTTCGTTCGGTGAGTGCTCGCGTTCGCGCAGCAGGTTCGCGGGCTCGGTCCACTCGAGGCCGACCTCGTTGAAGGTCTCGCTGGGCCGCAGCTCCACCTCGCCAGCCTCACCGAAGAGAGCCTCCCGCAGGTAGCGGACGGTGTAGTCGTCCATCCGGCTCTGCATGGCGAACTGCGTCATCACGGCGCCGCCGTAGTAGGAGGGCAGGCCGTTCAGCCACAGGAAGTTGGCGAGGTGGCTGTTGTCGCTGTAGCCGAAGAACGGCTTCGGGTTGCGGGTGAAGGGAGCCGTCGGCAGCCGGTGGACGTAGGTCACCTGATCGTCCCCGCCGATGCTGGCAACGACCGCCTTGATGGTCGGGTCCTCGAAGGCCGCGATGAGATCGGCGGACCGCTCCGCCGCGCTGGCACCCAGCTTGCGGGTGGCGGGGTACTCGACGGGCTCGAGCTCGAAGATCTCGCGCATGCGCCTAAGGCCCAGCTCGAAGACATCGGGGAACATGCCTGGTGCGGCGAACGACGGCGAGATGACGGCCACGCGGTCGCCTGGTTGGAGTCGTGGCAGGGTGATCGTGGGCGGCATGGGTGGCAGCATAAGACGGGCTGGCGGCCGTTCGGTTCGCGCCGACGCGGTAGCGCGGAACTGAGCCTCATCAGGCGGCACACAGTAGACTCTGCGACGCCGCGCAGCGCTCCTCGACGGCCAGCGGTGGGCAACTGCCCATGTCGAGCGTCAAACCTCTCTCAACCCAGACTCGAGGTCTACCGATGTCAACGCCCGCCGTGGCCGGCCGAGCACAGCAACACCGTCTGTCACGACGCGACTGGCGCACCATCATCGTGCTGCTGGTCGCGGCCTTCGTGGTGATACTCAACGAGACGATCATGAACGTGGCGCTGCCGCGGCTGATGGTCGAGCTGGACGTGAGCGCCAACACCGTGCAGTGGCTGTCGACCGCGTTCCTGCTGACGATGGCCGTCGTCATCCCGTTGACCGGCTTCCTGTTGCAGCGGCTCACCACGCGCTTCGTCTTCATCCTGGCGATGACCCTGTTCAGCCTGGGAACGCTGATAGCCGGCCTGGCTCCGGGGTTCGCGCCGCTGCTCGTCGGGAGGATCGTTCAAGCGTCTGGCACGGCCATCATGATGCCGCTCCTGATGACGACCATCTTGCGGCTCGTGCCGACGCACTCCCGCGGGTCCGTGATGGGAACGGTCAGCATCGTCATCTCGGTCGCGCCAGCGCTGGGGCCTACCGTCTCCGGCATCATCCTCCAGCTCCTGACGTGGCGCTTCATGTTCTTGTTGGTGCTGCCGATCGCGCTCACCGCGATGATGATCGGCGCCAGGCTGCTCGAGCGCGGCGGCGAGGTGAGGCGCACCTCGGTCGATGTGCTCTCGGTGCTCCTCGCGGCCATCGGGTTCGGCGGCTTCGTCTACGGCGTCAGCGTCGCCGGCGAAGCGCCCGGAGCGTTCGGCCGGCCCGAGGTGACCTGGCCCATCGTCATCGGGGGTCTCAGCCTCATCGCGTTCGTGGCTCGGCAGCTACGCCTTCAGAGGACCGACAACCCGCTGCTCGACCTGCGGGTCTTCCGCTTCCCGATGTACTCGCTCAGCGTCGGCCTGTTCATGATCGCGATGCTGGCACTCTTCGGCACGATGATCCTGCTGCCCATCTACCTTCAGAACATCCGCGGCTTCGACTCGTTGCAAACCGGCCTGTTCCTGCTGCCAGGCGGGGCTCTCATGGGCCTGGCCGCGCCGTTCGTCGGCCGCGTGTTCGACCGCAGAGGGCCCGTCCCCATCACCACGATCGGAGCCTCGCTCATCGCGCTGATGCTGTGGCGCTTCAGCACCATCGGTGCCGAGACGCCGGTCCCTCTCCTCCTCGTCCAGCACCTACTGCTCAGCTCGGGCATGGCGCTGCTCTTCACACCGCTGATGACGACAGGGATGAACCCGCTGCCGCGGCGCCTCTACTCGCACGGCAGCGCAGTGATGAGCACCCTGCAGCAAGTAGGTGGAGCGATAGGGGTGGCGCTTCTGGTCACCGTCATGACCAGCCGCGCAGCTTCTCTCAGCGCCTCGCTGGCGCCGGACCTCGCTCAGGCCGCCGGACTGCGCGCGGCGTTCGCGGTTGGCGCCGTGTTCGCGCTAATCGCCGCCGTGCTGACGTTGCTCTTGAAGCGCGTGGCGCCGGACGATGACGACGGTACGACCAAGGGTAGCGTTGGCGCATGGTGACATCGAGATGCTGACCGTCAGACTCGACCCAGAGCTGGAGGACCGCCTGAACGAGTTGTCGGAGACGACCGGTCGTTCGAAGAGCTACTAAGTGCGCCAGGCTCTCGAAGAGTTCCTCGAGAATCGGGCGGACTACCTCTTAGCCATCGCGGCACTGGAAAAGAACGAGCCGACGATCGGACTGGAGGAGCTAAGGCGCGAGTTTGGCCTTTGAGTTGCGGTTCACGATCACCGCCGCCAAGTAGTTGAGCAAGTCGCTAGGGCGTTAGCCGCCGTTTCAACTCCTCCAAGGCATGGCCCGACGTTCGATCCACTGCAGCAGCCACGTCAGCCCCACACCCAACAGCATCACCACGAACAACGACGCGTACATCTTGTCGATGGCGAGCACCTGCCAGTAGTAGAAGATCAGGTACCCGACGCCCTGCTGCGCACGGATGAACTCGACCGCGACGATCACGATCAGAGCCGACCCGAGCGCGATCCTCAGGCCAGAGAAGATGATCGGCAGCGCGGCGGGCACGATCACGTGCCGCAGCATCTGCCACCGCCCGGCGCCGTAGTTCTTCCCCGCCTCGAGAAAGACGGGCTCGATGCCTCTCACGCCCGCCATCGTGTTGATGGCGATCAGGAAGAAGGCTGTTATCGCGATGACGGCGACCTTCGGCCCCTCGCCGAACGGGTTGGCGAAGATCAGCATCATCAACGGGAAGATCGCGATCTTGGGCAGCACGTAGATGGCCGACATGATCGGGTCGAGCATCTGCCGGATGGTCCGGTTCAGGCCCATGGCCATGCCGATGAGCACTCCGGGCGCCGCGCCGATGAGGAAACCGGCCGCCACACGGAACAGCGTCGCCAACACGTGGCTCTCGGCCATCAGGCCCCAAGCTCCGCGCCACCCGGCTTCAGGTAGAACCGCCGGAATGAGCCACGGCCGACCCAGCAGGCTGGTTCTGTTGAAGCGGTCGTAGGTGACGATGAGGTCCCACAGCGCCCGGGCGATGCGAGTCGGCGGCGGGAACCAGCGCCCGTTGAGGTAACCGGTGTTCACCAGCAGCTCCCACGCGACGAGCAGCAGGAGCGGGAAACCGATGGCCAGCAGCCGGTTGTAGAGCGGTTGCCGCTTGACCGGCACGCGCTTGCCGTACAGGTCGGCTGTGAAGACGAACAACCCGACGACGCCGAAGACCGCGCCCCAGACGAGCCAGGCCGGCACGCTCACTGCTCCGCCATGGCTTTCCTGACCTCGTCTTCGAGCGCGCGCCACACCAGACCGGTCAGCGCCGCGAACTCGGGCGTCGCCGTGGTGGCGACGCTGCGCGGACGCAGCAGATCGACCTCGAACTCGGTCTTGTTCGTCCCTGGATGCGCCGTCATGATCACGACGCGGTCACCGAGCAGCACCGCCTCGTCGATCGAGTGCGTCACGTAGACGACGGTCTTGCGGTGCTCCTCCCAGATGCGCATCAGCTCGCCCTGCAGCACCGTCTTGGTCTGCGCGTCGAGCGCCCCGAGTGGCTCATCCATCAGGAGCACCTCGGGATCGTTGGCCAGCGCCCGCGCGATGGCGACGCGTTGCTTCATGCCGCCCGACAGCTGCGCCGGGTAGTAGTGCTCGAACTTGCTCAGCCCGACGCGGGCGATCCACTGCCTTGCCACGTCGTAACGCTCGACCTTGCCGATGCCGCGCATCTGCAGCCCGAAGGCGACGTTGTCCAGCACCGTCTTCCAGGGGAAGATCGCGTACTCCTGGAAGACGACGCTGTTGAGAGGCTTGCCGGGCGCGCCGGGCGCGATCCTGACCGTTCCCTCGCTATGCGGGGTCAGCCCTGCGAGGATGCGCAGGAAGGTCGACTTGCCGCAGCCGGACGGGCCCACGATGCACACGAACTCGCCCTCGCGCACGTCCAGGTCGAAATCCTGGAGGGCGACGCCGGTGCCGTGGGCCGTCTCGAAGTACTTCGCTACGTTCCTGGCGCTGATCTTAGGTGTAGCTGCTGGCAACTACTCCCCGTAGGTGCCGAGCGTCTGCAGCGCCCACTCGGTGAACGCGGTGTTGACGACGTTGCTGAGGTCGAGCTCGTCGGTGTACTCGGTGCGGCCGTTCTCGCGGTGGGTGCGCTCGACGTCTGCGAGGTCGTTGACGGGGATCTCCTGGTTCGGGTCGAACACCAGCAGCGCGTCGCCGGCGACGGCTTCGGGGGTCGAAGAGACGTACGTCAGGTAGGCGTTGACGTTCTCCTCGCTGAGGAAGTCCTCGCCTTGCATCAGGCGAGCGGCCTGCATGAGGGCCAGGGCGAAGCGCTGCGCGACCTCGGGCCGGTTGCTGACGAAGTTGTTGGAGCCGACGAACGCGACCGTCATGGCGCCAGGGGTCAGGTCCCCGGCGAGCTCGACGGCGAACCCTGCCTCCTGCACCTGCTGAGCGTAGGGCGAGCCGAGGATGCCGGCGTCGATGGCGCCGCCCTCGAAGCTGGCCGGCATGTCGGGGTTCGCGACGTTGACGAGGTTCACGTCGCGGATGGTCAGGCCGGCGCGCTCGAGAGCCTTGGCCGCGAGGTACTCCCCGCCGCTGCCGGGCCCGCCCGCCACCGACACGGTGCGACCGCGCAGGTCGGCGATGCTGGTGACGGCGCCGGACTCGAACAGGTCGGCGCGCACCATCAGCTTGGTGGGGCTGTTCTCGAACGGCTCGAGGCCGCCGGGCGCGAAGACGCGGATGTCGAGACCCTGGTTCCAGCCGTTCCAGAGCGAGGTGACGATGGCTATCCCACCGACGTCGATCTGCCCCTCGGTGAGGAAGGCGATGGCTTCGGTGCCGGACGCGACGCGGTTGATCTCGACGTCGAGACCCAGCGCATCGAACAGTCCACGCTCGGCTGCGACGTAGAGGGTCGCGAACTTCATGATCGGCACGTAGGCGACGCGCACCGTCTCGCGCGGGCTGAGCGGCTCGACCTGCGCGAACGCGCTGCCGAGCAGCAGGGCGGCGGCAAGGGCGATGACTAGTCTGCGAGCGAACGTCTTCACAGGGAACCTCCCAAGGCTCTCAGGATCCAACGAGATGTTGCGTCCGGGTGTTGAGGCTTCCGGACGCAACATCGTACATCGCTGGTTGCTGTTCGCCCTGCGCGGGCCGTTTACGTTTGTAGACATGCCGTTAGAACTAAGAACAAACGAGCGATGAACACGATATTTCATGCGCGCCGGGAAGATGATCTGAGAGCACAACCCAGAACTTGAAGTGAGGATTTCCTACTCTCGAAGGCACCCGACCAACCAACGCCCGCGAAGGCAAGCGGTTCCAGGGCGAGAGAAATACCAGGTGTTTCTCTGCTTCGCCGTGAGACACAGGGAAGCAGCGATCGGCGTGGCCTCGCGACCGTCGTCATCCAGACATCATCCACGACCTAAGGGTGGAGAAGGGACTCGCCGTACTCCAGGAGCGCGCCTTTCATGATCGGGACCTGCTCGCGAACGAACTTCTGATGGATGCCGTAGTCCTGGTGAGTGTTTCGCACCAGCGCCTTGAACGCTGGTGAGTCACGTACGTTTCGCTGCATTAGCTCTCCCCAGATCCAGGCGGCAGCGTGTGCGCTACGTACGTTTTGTCGGCCGACATGTACGCCGGCGCGCTTGCAGATGTCCCGCCACTCGGCTTCGGGGACATTTGTGAAGCCGGCAAGGCGAGCACCGCGCTCCCTAAAGTCCACCCTCGCTTCGTTGCGGCCCAATGCCGCCGCAGAGGCTGTGAGGCGCTCCTCGAAGGCGGCCGCATGCTCACCGGCCCGCACCCGTTGTAATGCCGCCGAAACGCCGCCTCTGATGTTCCGTTCGTCGATGCCGATCAGCGCGCCGATCTGAGCCCTCGGCATGCTCAAAACGAGCTCGAGTAGCGCCACGGAGACCGCAGCGCGCCCGGTGGGCGCAGAGACGCCAAGTGCCTGGAAGAACCGTTCGAAGTGAACGTCGTACTGGTCCCGCCAAAAGAGCTGCGGCACGTGCGCGGGCCCGAACCCGTACCCTCCTTCCAAGCCGTGACGCTCCAGGATCTCCGGGCTGGCCCAGTACACGAACCCGTCCAGTTCACCACCGTCGGCAAGGTATTGCACGTAAAGCGCCATCATGGCCGTGAACTCCGCCGTGGCGGAGTTCACGAAGCGGAGGTAGGTCTCGCGCGAGGCCCTTTCGTTGCCTGCGCGGGACCGCATCGCCGGAGCTTCGCGCCAATCGCTGCCCGTCAACTGCTCCCACGCCATCGTTGCGGCGAACTCGTCTCGACCGCCCGCTAGACCGGGGTTCATGGTCGCCCGCTTGGCGATGAAGGCCCAGTCCACCGGCGGGACGCACGTGAAGGTGGCGAAGCGCGTCCGGCGCTGAGCGTAGTCCACTAACTGCTCACCCGCTGACAGCGCTTCGGCCACGGCGTGCAGTTCAACGAACGCCTCCAGGGCAGCGCCCCGTTCTCGTAACAGGAAGATGGCCTTATCGACACCGCCACGAACTGCGCCTCGTTCTACTCCGAGCGCTTTGAGGGCTTCCGCGCGCGAACCGTCGACCACCAGCTCCGCAAGAAGGACTGACAGGGTTAGCCGTACGGTCTCCTCCCTGAGAGCCAGGCCTTCGAAGAACTTCCGGAACCGGGAGTCGTATTCGTCGCGGCAGAAGAGCTGGGGGATGTGCCGCGGTTCAAACGCGTAGCTGCCTTTGGAGCCCGTCTGGGCGGGGCGACGTGGGTCGAACAGGTACTCGCGCTTGGTGTCGAACGTGAGCGAATACAGTTGCATGAAGAACGGCGGCAATCCCAGCCGGGTGATGAAGCTCGAGGTCCTGCCGCCACGTGCGCTACCCATCTCGAGCAGGGGCGCCATTCTGTGAGCGGCCTCCATGACCGATCCAGCATCGAGGTACGCGGTGGCTGCGCACAGTAGCCCGCCCATCAGGGCGGGGTCGGCTGGCGCGAAGGCGGTCATCTTCTGCGGCGCGATGCGTCGCTTCTCGCCGGCCTGGGCGGCGACCTCCTTGCTCCGCTGCAACCTAGCGAGGGTCGCATCCCGCGTGTCGAACCAGCGCTCCAGGTTCTCTTTCACCTCGCGTGGCGCAGTTTCGCCGATCAGGCTCGACACATCCTTGGCCGATGCCGCGTACATGATCAACGCCACCGTCCCGCGCAACACGCGGAAGAACTCTGGCGCCGCCACCGTGGCTCCCGCTAACGTCGCCGAGCCCGTCTCCAAGATCTCGTCGATCCGAGCCTGTACCCGGGATAGCTCCGACCCGGGTTGTACTGGTACGACCTCGACCGTCCTGAGGTCGTGCCTACACTGGCCCGCCCTAATGCCGCGCTTGCCGCTCGAGGGCCCGGTGTTCGTGCACAGTCCGGGCTCGGGAACTTGGCTTCCGAACATGGGTCGCAGTTGACCGTCGCGCCGCCAGGCCGCGAAGCGCAGCTTGCAGTTCGGACAGTCCGGTGCCAGGAGGTTCGAGTGCTTCACGCACATGAACGACCACGGCAGTTTCCACGCCACCTGCCACGCGCCGCCGTCCTCCTCGATGCACGCAGGACAGAGGTGCGAGCCGGAAGCGTACACCCACTCGCTAAGCCCGAGGGCCCCGAGCTGCTTCACCTCGCCCCGGTAGAGCGGGCTGAAGTCGAGGCAGACATCGTGGTACCGCTCCAAAAGCAGTCCCCTTGCTTGTGGGGTGGTGAGATGCGTGGCGCGCGCGAAAGCCGCCAGGGCTTCGGGAGCGAGGTACGCCCCGTAGCCGGCCGGCACGTCGCTCATCCGCTCGGTGCTCGTAATCCCGACGCGATGGAGGAGGGTGATGAGTGGAACGTCGAGGTGGTGAGCCAAGCGGTCGACATAACTGGCGAACCACTCCCCCGCCACCGGCCTAAGGGAACGCGGTAACGGCATGGGGTGCCGCGGAGGCGCGGGTGGCAGTGGGTTCATGTGGCGTTGAGGAGGCGCGCGACCGCTTCCGGGGAGTCCTTGATGGCCGCGAGGGCCGCCTTCTTCTCCGCGTAGTAGCGTTCGGCGCCCTCCGCGAGCCGGACGTCCTCGAGGCCCGCCCGCGTCAAGGTTTCGCTGCCATTGCGGATCGCCGCGTTGGCAGCGGCGCGCACCAGCCGGATCAGGCTGCCGATGCCGCCTTCGGTACGGAGGTACAGGTAGCGCTCCTGCTGCACCAGCCAGCCGGGCCTGTACTCGAGCAGGCACAGGTGCTCTTCGACGCTCGCGAGGAACTCCAGCCACTCCGACTCGCCCGCCAGATGGACGTCGTACCTGAACGGCTCGACCTTGTGCAGCGCGAAGCGGTACTGGGTCTGGGTGAAGCGCCCCTTTCCCCCGGTGCGGCTGTCCATCAGCAGGACCCAGTCCTCACAGTTGATACCGGCGTAAACGAACGTCGCAGGGATCAGGTTCGCGAGTTCCTTGATGAGGTCGTTGACGCTGTCCGCGCTCTTGTTGCCGCGGTGCAAGTTGTGAATGTCATCGAGGATGAACAGGCTGGTGCCGCACTGCACGGCGATGTCGTGGAGCCGACTCTTCAGCTTAGCTTCGGAGTCGCGATCCGCGAAAGGGTTGCCGTAGAACTTGTTCAGTGACTGCAGCAGCTTCTTAGGCGTCGTGCTCGATGGAACGCTGCTGTAGACCACGGGAATGAACTCGACGTGGGTGCCGTGCAGGCCCTTTCCCTCGTAGGCGCGCTGCGCCAAACCCTCGTAGATACGGCCCATGTGCAGCACGATAGTGGTCTTACCGAGCGTGGCCTGCCCGTCCACGATCGCGCCCTGACGTGCCCCAGGAGCGGTGCGGAGGTTGTCCCACGCGAGGCGGATCACCTGGTCGTGAACCTTCTTCATGGTGCGGGAGGTGAGCGGCCCGAAGGTGTTGTGATACATCTTCCGCGCCAGGTCGAACGAGGCCTTCTCCGCGTCGCTCATCGCCTGGTAATCCCCCATGGAGGGCATGAGCGGCTTCTGCGCGTCGGGCCTGGCAACGAACTCCCGCCACGCCACGTAGTTCTCGGGGTTCTCCCGCGCGAACGGGACGTCCTCAGCCAACAGGTCGGAGAAGTTGGCAAGCATGTCGTCCAACACGTCGGCTATGTTCATCGCCCTCCCAGCGCCGCCCGTGGGCGGCGCGCCCCGCTACACGGTGAAGTCATCGGGGTCCAGCACGGCGAGGCGCTTGCGGGGCTCGCTCGCGGGCTCCTCATGCTCATAATCGAGCTCGCCTGCGGCCCCGGAGCCCTGGACGGCCGCGTCCTCGGGGGCAGGCGAGCCCGCCGGCTGCAGGGGTGCGTCGGGGCCGAAGAGGTCATCGAGATCGGCTTCCGCGTCGGGCTCCATCACGCTGTCAACCTGCGGCTGGGGCGCGGCTCGCCGCCGCTCCGCGTGCGCCTCGATGGTGCGCATGGCGTGCACGGCGGCAAGGCGGCGCTCCTTGCGACCCTCGACCTCCAGCGCCGCGATCCTATCCAGCAGGTCGTCGAGCGCCTGGTTCAGCTCCCTGCGGCGGTCCGCCGCCGTGGCGCCACCGCGCGCGATGACCAAGGACTTCGCGTAGCTGAGGGTGGCGTCGTTGAAGGGGCGGTTGACGGGGGAGGCGCCATGCCGGGGGATGGCATGCCACTCGTCCAGCGTAGGATCGTGGAAGAACACCTCGGACAGGTCGCGGGGGTCGTAGCGGATCGGCCAGGCGCCGTCGCGGATGTTCGGGTAGGGCGAGGGCGCGTCGCGCCACTCGTCAAGGACCTCGCTGTTGTAACGCAGGCCGCGCAGGTCGATGCCGTAATGCTGGATCTTGCGCCACTCCGTCGGCAGCAGCTCGAAGTAGAGGTTGGGATCTGGCAGCACGTACGTGAAGCCCGCCCGCATTAGCCCTTCCTCGTACATCCGGTTGGGGCTCAGGTCCATCTTGGGAAGGTCGGGAATCTCGAGACCGTCGTGGGTGCGGTTCTGCCAGTACGTGGCGACCCAGCCGGCGAACTCGGCTTCGATCTCGTCGATGAAGAAGAACGCTTCGCTCTCGACGTCCTTGCCGCGGGCGTACACGTCCGGACCCTTGTAACCCTTGAGGTTCACCACGAAGTTGTCACGGATGGTGCGGAACAGCCGCTCCACCTGCGCCTTGTCCGTCGGGGTGTAGGGGCGGGCGAGCTGCAGGTCTATCCCGAGCCGCACGCACGCGTCCCGGAACGCCCGCGAGATGAACACGCGCCCCCGGTCCACCCACACGGCTTCCGGGTTGAGGAACGGAACCCCAGCCAGACCGCCCAACTCTTGCCCGTCGAGGCCCTGAGCCTCGTCGCCCAACAGCTCGACCACGATGGCCTCCGGCAGGCCTACGTAGGACCAGCGGGCGTTCTCGGGCCACCCGTTACGCATGAACTTGGGCCTAACCACGTCGTAGAGCAACAGCGCGGCGTCCACGCCCTTGGTGGAGACGGGCGTGAACCGCCACGCCAGAAGCGAGTTGGTGTACAGGTCCATGGCGATGGTCAACTGCACCTGCACCCACTTGAAGGTCAACGGATCAAGAGCGAACGCGTCCAAGGGGGTCGAGTCGATCAGCACGACTTCGCCCGGACGCACCACCTGGAAGTAGCGGTAGAGGTTGCTAGGGCGGTTGGCGATGCTGCGGCGCGCCTTGGCTGCCCCGAAGGTGCCGCGCCCCGCCGCCATCCGGTCGACAAGCTTGTTGAACGTCTTCTCGGACGGCAACTCGACGGCCTCGTCCGGGAAGAAGTCCTTGAGCTTCCGCCTCGTGCGCCGCCGCAACTGCGTCTTGGGGATGTTCGACTCCTCAGTCAACTCGTCCAGCACCGCCGCGATTGCCCGCTTGACGCGGTCGTCCACCCGCGGGAAGTCCTTGTACGGGCCCAGTTTGCGCTCGTCCACGAGGCCCGCCAGGCCGCGCTCCTCGTACTTCTGCTTGTAGCGCCAGAGGGTGCTGAACCCGATCCCCAACTCGCGCGCCTTGGCGGTAGTCCGCTGCCGCACGGTGGTGAACTCCGGGTCATACTGCGGACGCGGCTCATGCTCGAGCGCCAGAGCCCGGGAACCGTGCTGGTACCCCGTCAACGCCTCCATGAGCTGCCGTTCCAGCTCCTCGGCTGCCCGCAGAAGCTCCGGCGGCACCGAATCCAAGTAGACGGGGCTCGCGCCCTCCTCCCCAGGATCTGCGCCCGTCAGGACCTTGAAGTCGGGCGCCTCGGTGACCACGCTCATCAGGATCCGCGCCCGCTTACCGCGAAGATCCTGCACCTCGATCTCGCCCGCGAATAACCCGGTGACGGTCCACGGTTGGCCATCCCACCAGATCTTGACGCCGGCCTCTAGCCTCGCTCGCTGCCTCATGCCGCCACATCGCTAGTAGACAGGTAGACCAGCGAGCGCTCGTCGAGGACCGCTGTCATGTCGAACCTCAGGACCTTCTTCCACAGGAGGTGGAATAGCGTTGGACGCGCCAACAGCGGCCGCTCCATCTAGGCGAGCAGGTGGCGGACGGACACCGCTCCATCGGCGCAGCAGCCGATCAGCTCGCGCGCCGCCGCCTCGAAGCGCGGAGGACGGCGCCGGTACCCGGCCAACCACTTCATGTTGGCAAGGTGAGTGTCATCCGGCTCAGTGCGCACCTCGAAGCCCCAACCGAGGTGCTGGCAGGCGACCTCCGTGCTCTCGAAAGCCCGCCGGTTGCGGCTCGCACCAGCCTGCTCCGCGCGCTTTACGTCCACCACCGTGACACCACCACCCTCTCGCCACACCAGGAAGTCGGGCACGTGCCTGAACGCCTGCCCGCCGCGCTCGAAATGAAGCATCAGCGGCTGAGCAAGAACGCCTATCACGCCGCCATCGAAATCGAAACCCATCAGGGTGAACATCTCGAGCCGGCTCTCGTAAGGCACGAGCTGGTTGATGCCGCTGAACCAATAGAAGCCGGGAAGGTGGCCCTGCCCCTTGTAGGCGGGAATCTTGCGGATGGAGTGGTACCCGATGAAGTCGCGGCCCGCAACGTCGTCGATGGCGACCGCCTCGTGAAGCCGGAGCTGGGCATCAAGGAAGGAAATGGCGATCTTCAACTGCGCCTCCAAACCAAATACACCAAGAATGCCTGAATATATAAGGTATTAGCGCTGAGCGCAAACCAAGAAGAAACACCGAACCACCCGTGCTTCACCTGCGGTTGACGCGCCCCCGCGTCGAGCCAACACCTCGGTACTGCGTGCCTGACCGAAACGATCGAAAGCGACCGGTCCACGGGCATGCCGCGCCCTGGACGGGACTCACGGCCAAGGCCGGCTGGGCCGGCACGTCTAAGTTAGGGCGCGGGCCCGTGGCCCTCCCCACGCCAGTTCTGTCTCGCGCAGCCGTACCTGGCCTCCTTGACGGCTCCCCTAAGGTTTAGACGGGAGGCAACTCATGACGCAAGCAGCCGACATGTTCCGGACCCACCCGCGCCAGTCCCAGATCGAGTTCTCCGTGCTGGCGAAGTGCGTCGACGGATGCTACGCCTGCGCGCAAGCCTGCACCACCTGCGCCGACGCCTGCCTCGGGGAGGCGAGCGTGGCTGACCTGGTGCGCTGCATCCGCCTCAACGAGGACTGCCGCGCGGCGTGCCAGGCGACGGGCGAGATGCTCTCGCGCGTGACGGAGGCCGACTGGAGCGTCCTGCGCGCGCAGGTGCAGGCCTGCGTGCAGGCGTGTAGGGCGTGTGGCGCGGAGTGCGAGCGGCACGCCGGCCACATGGAGCACTGCCGCGTCTGCGCCGCCGCGTGCCGCGCGTGCGAGCAGGCGTGCCAGGAGCTGCTGGCCGCCCTCCCCACCTGAGCGACCGCATGAAGTGGCGCGCCCGCGGGTGGCGCCTGCTCGCTCGGCTGGTGCCTGACGGACGGCTAGGGCGTACCTCCCAGGCGCGCCTGCGCGGCGCGCTGTTGGGGCGTCCACCACTCCTTGATGTAGGCCGTGACCGCGGTGATCTGCTCGTCGCTCCAGTCGGGGCCGACGGCGGGCATCATGAAGCCGCCCTGCCGGATAATGGCAGCGATCTGCGAGTCCGGGTGGTGCCAGGCGTGCATGCTGCCGTCCAGCGCGGGGATGCCGGCGCGCGAGTTGCCGGCGCCGGTGGCGCCGTGGCAGGTGGCGCAGTTGGCCTGGTAGTACAGCTCGCCCTGGGCGATCTGCTCCGCGGTGTAGGTCGGGTAGGTGAGCGGACCGGCGTCGCCGCCGCTCAGGCGGGCGTAGACGGCGAACATCACCACGATGACGACACCTGATGCGAGCGCGATGGTCGCCGGGCGCGGGCCGCGGCGCTTCTTGACCTTACGGGACAATGTCTTGACCTCTCGACGGGATCACGTTGCGCGCGAACGGCCGGGACTCCGGCCGAGTTCGCCAGCGCAACGTGCAGTGCGGGCTCCGGGAATGGAGGTGGGGTCGGCGCCCAAGTGTCCGCCGACCCCACCCTTGGCGTCACTGCTCGACGGAATCGAGCCACGTCCGGTACTGACTGACCTCGTCGGCCTGCGTGACGATGATGTCGCGCGCCAGCTCGCGCAGCTCCGCGTGCGTGGCGCGCTCGAGCGCGTGCTGGGCCATGTCGATGGCACCCTGGTGATGCCGGATCATCTCCTCGAGGAAGGCGGTGTCGGGGTCGGCACCCTCGGCCATGGCGTCCATCATCCCGCCCATGTCGGCCTCCATCATGGCCGCATAGCCGGCGTCGACGTCGCTGCCGTACCACTCAAGCAACCAGATGGTCATCTGCTCGATCTCGGGCCCCTGCGCCGCCTGTATGGCGCGCGCGGCGCTCAGCACCTCGGGCTCGTCACCGCGCTCGAGCACCCAGTCGGCCATGGCGACGGCGCCCTGGTGGTGGGCGATCATCATCGACATGAACGCCACCTCGAACTCCTCGCCGGCCAGGCCCTCCAGGCCGGGCGTTCCCGCGTCACCGTGCATCATCCCAGGCATCTGCCCCCCTTGCGCTCCGTGCATCTGAACCATCATCTCGTGCATCTGACCCATCATGCCGTCATGCATGTGGCCCATCTCGCCGGCGCCGTCCATCCCCACCGGGGCGGGGTCGGGGGGCGGGGCGGCGTCGGGCGGGTGATGGGCGGGGTCGGCGAGGGCGGGGGTCGTTAGCGCGGCGGCGAGCAGAGCGGCGAAGAGTGTCTTGCGGTACGTCATGGTGCTCCTCCTGTCGAGGAGCATGTTCGATCGCGCCCGTGAACCGCCGATAACGCCCGTGTAAGGTTTCGGTAAAGCCGCGGGCGCTCAACTGGCGCTTGGCGCCTGCGGCAGAGTGAACCAGAAGGTGCTGCCCCGCCCCACGCGGCTGCTGACGCCGATGTCGCCGCCCTGGCGCTCCACGAGCTGCTTGGCGAGCGTGAGGCCGATGCCGCTGCCGCCGCCCTCCTGTTGGGCGCGCGCCTGGTCGCCGCGGTAGAAGCGGTTGAACACCAGGCCGAGCTGCCCTTCCGGGATGCCCGCACCCGTGTCGCGGACCTCGAAGCGCGCCCATCCCTCTACCGCCTCCACGGCGAGCGTCACCTTGCCGCCTTCGGGCGTGAAGCGCAGGGCGTTGGCCACCAGGTTGGTGAGCACCTGGCCGCTGCGCTCGGCGTCGGCCCACACCCGCACCCCGTCCGCCGCCTCCACCGCCAGCAACACGCCCTTGGCCTCGAAACGCGGCCGGAACGCCTCGCCCACGGCCGCGAGCAGGGCAGCGACCGGCACGTCCGCCGGGTGCAGGTCGACTTGGCCGGTCTCCACGCGCGACAGCAGGCTCAGGTCGTCCGCCAGGCGCTCCAGGCGCCGCAACTGCCTCCGGGCCGGCAGCGCCAACTCCTCGGCTTGGAACACCCCGTCCTCGAGGCCCTCCAGGTAGCCGCGCAGGTTGGAGAGGGGGGTGCGGAACTCGTGCGCCACGTCGGCCATGAGCTGCACGCGCCGCTCCTCGCTTCTCTCCAGAGTCTGCGCCATGGTGTTGAACGCCGCCGCCAGCTCCCCGATCTCGCCTGGCGCCCCCTGCGCCAGGCGCTGGCTGTAGCGCCCGCCGGCGATGCGGCGGCTGGCGTGTGTCAGCGCCCGCAGCGGCCGCACCACCCGCCGCGTGACGTACAGACCCACCAGCGAGGCGACCACGCCCGACGCCAGGAGCGCCCATAGTAGCGCCTGCGTCAGAGCGCGCCGGAAGCCGGCCGCCAGGTCGTCGGCCATGGCGTCGAGCGCTTGATCGCCGTGGGCGTGAAGCGACTCCATCATGGCGTCCACGTGGCGCTGCAAGAAGAACGGCGCCAGCGCCTCGCCCGCCAGCAACATGGTGCCCAGCGCGACCACCACCACCAGCAGGTAGGAGGGCAGCAGGCGCCAGTAGAGGCTGGAACGCGGCGGGCGGGTCATCAGGGCAGTCACGCCACCTTGTAACCGACGCCGCGCACCGTGACGAGTAGCGCGTCGGCGCCCACGCTGGCCAGCTTCTGGCGCAGGTTGGAGACGTGGACGTCCACCACCCGGTCGACGCCGGTAAACTCCGGCCCCCACACACGCTCGATGAGGTCGTTGCGGCTGAACACGCGCCCCGGTGCGCGCGCCAGCGCGAACAGCAGGTCGAACTCCAGCGTGGTCAGCTCCACCTCGCGCCCCGCGAAGCTCGCCCGCCGCTTGAGCGGATCGACGCGCAGGCCGCCATGCTCGACCGCCTCATCGGCCTCCCCGCCCTCGCGCGCCTGGCTGCGCCTGAGCACCGCCCGCACGCGCGCCACCAGCTCGCGCGGGCTGAACGGCTTCACCACGTAATCGTCCGCGCCCAGCTCCAGCCCCACGACGCGGTCGCTCTCCTCGCTCCTGGCGGTCAGCATGATGACGGGCGTGCGCTGCTCGCGCCGGAGCGCTGTCAGGAACTCGGGGCCGCCCACGCCCGGCAGCATCCAGTCGAGCACCACCAAGGCCGGCGGCGCCGTAAGCGCCGCTTGCAGGCCGGCGGCGCCGTCGTGGACCACCTCGACGTCGTACCCTTCGCGCGCCAGGTAGGCGCGCACCACCTGCGCAGCGTCGACGTCGTCCTCCACCACCAGGATGCGGCTCATGCGCACCAAACTAACACCCGTTTCCGGGCCACCAATCCGCCCAACGCGACTTTACGCAGACCTTACACACTGCTTAAAGGGTCGAAACAACCGGCGGCTACGGTGGACGACATGAGCCCGCCGCTGACGCCCATGGCCTCCCACGGCCTCTGGATGCTCTTGGGCACCGTGGCCCTGGTGCTGTTGGTGCTAGGACTCATGCGCGCGCTCTTCCCCGACTTCTCCAGCAACGACGGGGGCAACGCCCCCGGCAGCGTTCAGGCCGAACGGCACCCGTCTAGCGCGGCAGCAAAGTCGCCAGTCGGCGCCCCGGGCGTGGAGCTGCCGCCCGGGCGGGGCTGAGAGGCCGCATGGAGCGGACGTGGCTTCAGGATGGTTGTTCATGTGCGAGGGCGAAGTCCGCCCCGCAACGAGGAAGGCAAGGTGCACACACGTGAAGAGATGGCTGCTGACGTTGACCCCGCTGCTGGCGCTGGCGGTGACCGCCACCGCCCTCCTGGGCGGCCGCCCAGCCCACGCCGCGGTCCCCCTGGCGGGCCTGCAGGTGACCGTCACCAAGTCGCCCTGGTGCGGCTGTTGCGGCGACTACATCGAGATCCTGCGTGAGCGCGGCGTCGACGTGACGGTGATCGACACCGAGGACACCGCCAGCGCCAAGCTCGCTCTCGGCGTGCCGCCCACCACCTGGAGCTGCCACACCACTGAAGTCGACGGCTACGCCGTCGAAGGCCACGTGCCCCTGGAGGCCATCGAGCGCCTCCTGAGCGAACGCCCCGACATCACCGGCATCTCGTTGCCAGGCATGCCCGCCGGCTCGCCCGGCATGAACGGCGTCAAGAGCGCACCCTTCCTGGTCGTCGCCTTCGACGCCGACGGGGTACGTCAATTCGGGATCTTCTAGCTCTCCGACACCTCGGCTCCCGACGCTAGTGCGTCGGGAGCCGCCGCGTTCATCACCGGTGATCTCCAGGGCGGCGCTCAAGAGTCCCGTTACGGGAGCATCACGGGTTGTTTTTCGTGACCTGGAACTGGTAGGCGCGCTGGCGCGGCTCCCACCACTCTTTGATGTAGGCCAGCACCGCCGTCACCTGCTCGTCGCTCCACTCGGGCGCCACCGCCGGCATGTACACGCCACCCTCGCGGATCCAGCGCGCGAACAGGCTGTCGGCGTGGTGCCAGGCGTGCATGCTCGCGTCCAGCGCCGGCACCCCCGCCGCCGCGTCCCCCTCGCCGGCCGCGCCGTGGCAGGCGCTGCACGTAGCGCGGTAGAGGGCCTCGCCCGCCGCCACCTGCGCCGCCGAGTAGGTCGGGTACTCGTAGCGCACGCGCGCAGGCGGCCAGCCGAACGGCGGGAACCAAACGATCACGTTGGCCACCACCCCCGCCGCGACCAGGAGGCCGATGAACCACCACCGACCAGCGCGTTTACGTCGTGGGCCATGCGTTCCCATGCTCGACTACATCGTCCCATGAAGCTGGTTCTGCTATACTGACCATATGCCACCCCACCTGGGGTGGGGTAAGACCTGAGGAGGCGAAGATGAACAAGCTCACCATCGAAGGCATGACCTGCGGGCACTGCCAGGCGTCCGTCAAGAGCGCGCTCGAGTCCGTTCCCGGCGTAACAAATGCCGCCGTCGACCTGAGCGCCGGCTCGGCGCAAGTCGAGGGCGACGCCGACATCCAGACACTCATCCGCGCGGTCGAAGAGGAAGGCTACAGCGCGCGGCCCGCCACGTGAGCGCCGCCAGCGGCCTCGAGGCAGCGACGGTTGCGGAGCACCTGCACCTTGACCCCAGCACGCGCGAAGACGTTCAGCTCCGCCTGAGGAGCGCCCGCGGCCACCTTGACGGCATCCTGCGCATGCTCGAGGATCCGAGCGTCTACTGCGTCGACATCCTCAAGCAGGTCAAGGCCGTGCAGGGCGCGCTGGCGCGCGTCAGCGACGCCGTGCTCAAGTCGCACATCCGCGACCACGTCGTCACCGCCAGCCAGCGCGGCGACACCGAGCACATCGTCACGGAACTGATGGAAGCCCTCAAGTACCGCGCCTGAGCGCCGGGCGACGCTTTCGCGTCGCCCGCCTCGCTTAGCGAACAGGAGTAGGCATGGAAAGCGTAAGCCTAGGGATCCGCGGCATGACGTGCGCGAGCTGCACCGCGCGCGTCGAGCGGGCCCTCAACAAGGTGACGGGCGTGAGCGAAGCCACCGTCAACCTAGCCACGGAGCGCGCCAACGTGCGCTTCGACGCCCAGCAAACGGGCGTGCCCGCCCTGCTCGAGGCGGTCGCGCGGGCCGGTTACGATCCCGTGACCGAGCAGGCCAGCCTGTCGGTTGGGGGCATGACCTGCGCGAGCTGCACGGCGCGCGTCGAGCGCAGCCTCAAGCGCCTGGACGGCGTACTCGACGCCAACGTCAACCTAGCCACCGAGCGCGCCAGCGTCACCTTCATCCCCGGGGCGCTGTCTCCCGCCGACTTGGCGGCAGCGGTGACCAAGGCGGGGTACGAGGTCCGCCAGCCGGCCGCGAGCAGCGACCGGGTGGACCGTGAGCGTGAGGCGCGCGAGGCGGAGGTGCGCGCTCTGCGGCGCGACGTCGTCCTCGCCGGCGTTCTCACGCTGCCGCTGGTCGTGTTCGTGATGCTGCCCATGCTGGTGCCGGCGCTGGAGGCGCGCCTGATGGCGCTGGTGCCGGCCCAGACGATCAACCTCATCTCGTTCGTGCTAGCCAGCGTGGTGCAGTTCGGGCCGGGTCGGCGCTTCTACCGTCCCGGCTGGAACAGCCTGCGTCGCGGCAGCCCGGACATGAACAGCCTGGTGATGCTGGGCACCAGCGCCGCCTACGGCTACTCGGTGGTCGCCACCTTCCTGCCGCGCCTGCTGCCGGCGGGCACGGTGCACGTCTATTACGAGGCGTCGGCGGCGATCATCACCCTCATCCTGCTCGGTAAGTACCTCGAGGCCATCGCCAAGGGCCGCACCAGCGAGGCCATCAAGAAGCTGCTGGGCCTGCAGGCCAAGACGGCGCGCGTGGTGCGCGCCGGTCAGGAGCTCACCCTGCCTGTCGACCAGGTCGTGCCCGGCGACGCCGTGCTGGTGCGCCCCGGCGAGCGGATCCCCGTCGACGGGCGCGTGCTGACGGGCGCGTCGTTCGTGGACGAGTCGATGATCACCGGCGAACCCATCCCCGCGCGCAAGGCTACGGGCGACGAGGTGGTGGGCGGCACGGTGAACACCACCGGCGCCTTCTCCTTCGAGGCCACCAAGGTCGGCGCCGACACCGTGCTGGCGCAGATCATCAAGATGGTCGAGGACGCCCAGGGCTCCAAGCTGCCCATCCAAGCGTTGGCCGACAAGGTCGTCAGCGTCTTCGTGCCCATAGTCATCGTCATCGCGCTCGTCACCTTCGGTGTGTGGATGCTGTTCGGCCCCGAACCGGCCCTCACCTTCGCGCTGGTGAACACCGTGGCGGTGCTGATCATCGCCTGCCCCTGCGCCATGGGCCTCGCCACCCCCACCAGCATCATGGTCGGCACCGGCAAGGCCGCCGAGCTGGGCATCCTCTTCCGCAACGGCGCCGCGCTGCAGACGCTGCAGGAGGCCAAGCAGGTCGCCCTCGACAAGACCGGCACCCTCACCAAGGGCAAGCCCGAGCTCACCGACCTCGTCACCCTGCCGGGCTTCGACCGGCTCGAGGTGCTGGCCCTGACCGCCAGCGTGGAGCAGGCGTCCGAGCACCCGGTCGCCCAGGCGATCGTGGACGCTGCCAAGGCGCAGGGCGCCCCCCTAAGCGCCGCCGCGGCGTTCGAGGCGGTGCCGGGCTACGGCGTGGAGGGCAGCGTCGCCGGCCGCCTCGTGCAGGTGGGCGCCGACCGCTACATGCGCAGCCTGGGCGTCAACGTGACGGCGTTCGCCAACGAGGCCGGGCGCCTGGCCGACGAGGGCAAGACGCCCCTGTACGCCGCCGTCGACGGCCGGCTCGCCGCTGTCATCGCCGTCGCCGACCCCATCAAGGACTCCACCCCCGCCGCCATCGAGTCGCTGCACGCGCTCGGCCTGCGGGTGGTGATGATCACCGGCGACAACGAACGCACCGCCCGCGCCATCGCCAAGCGCCTCGGCATCGACGAGGTGCTGGCCGAGGTCCTGCCCGACGGCAAAGTGGAGGCCGTGAAGGCACTTCAGGCGCAGGGCGGCAAGGTGGCGTTCGTGGGCGACGGCATCAACGACGCGCCCGCCCTGGCGCAGGCCGACGTCGGCCTGGCCATCGGCACCGGCACCGACATCGCCATCGAGTCCGCCGACGTGGTGCTCATGGCCGGCGACCTGCGCGGCATCACCAACGCCCTCGCCCTCTCGCGCAAGGCCATCACCAACATCAAGCAGAACCTCTTCTGGGCGTTCTTCTACAACACCGTGCTCATCCCCGTCGCCGCCGGCGTGCTCTACCCGGCCTTCGGCATCCTCCTCAGCCCCATCCTGGCCGCCGCCGCCATGGGCCTCTCCAGCGTCTTCGTGCTCACCAACGCCCTGCGCCTGCGCAACTTCACGCCCCCCATCACCAGCGCCGCCCACCCGGGCGGCGCGCCGGCAGCGCGGCTGGCCGCCGCGTGACGGCATGACGAACCCAAGTCCCGAAGGAGACGCCATGCAGACCGTACCGCCCACCCTCGGCCAGCTCGTAGGCAGCTTCAAGGGCTCACGTGAGCTGGTCCGCGACCGCCACGCCTTCCTGCAGCGCAGCGCCGGCAAGCACGACCTCCCGAGCCTCGCCGGCCTGCCCATGCTGGGTGTGGGCGGGAGCTGCGGCAAGCCCGCCTTCCAGCTCCCCTACGTGGTGCGCTTCGACGACGCCAAGCTCCAGCGGCTCGAGCAGTTGGCCGCGCGCTTCGGCATGTTCGTCGAGTACGGCGCCTACCCCCACCTCAAGCTCGAGGACGGCGGCCAGGAGATCGCCGCCGTGCAGGACTGGACCACATTGACGCTCGTGTTCCTGCGCCCCTCCTACGACCGCAAGGAGGAGCTGCTGACGGCGATCAGCCAGGCGCTCGCCTGACGCCCCAGGGCGCGAGCCCGGAAAGGACGACACCATGACCAACCAGACCAGAACGCGCGTGGCGGTGAACGGCTACGGCGTGATCGGCAAGCGCATCGCCGACGCGGTGCGCCTGCAGCCCGACATGGAACTCGTGGGTGTCGCCGACGTGGTCGCCGACTACCGCGTTCAGACGGCCGCCCTCCAGGGCATCCCCGTCTACGCCTCCACGCCTGAAGCCGCGAAGGCCATGCGCGCCGCTGGCATTCCCGTGGAGGGCGAACTGGCCGCGCTCCTGGAGCGCGTGGACGTGGTCGCCGACTGCACCCCCAAGGGCGTCGGCGCCAGCAACCTCGAGCTCTACCGGCGCGCGGGCGTGAAGGCGGCGCTGCAGGGCGGCGAGAAGCACGACGTGACGGGCCACTCCTTCGTGGCGCAAGCCAACTACGCCAGCGCCGTCGGCCGCGACTTCACCCGCGTCGTCTCCTGCAACACCACCAGCACCGTCCGCACCCTGGGCGCACTGCACGAAGCCGGCCTGCTCAAGAAGGCGCGCGGGGTGCTGGTGCGCCGCGCCACCGACCCGTGGGAGTCGGACCACTCCGGCATCATGAACACCGTCGTGCCCGAACGCGTCATCCCCAGCCACCAGGGGCCCGACGCGCGCACCGTCATGCCCGAGCTCGACGTGGTCACCATCGCCGCCAAGGCGGCGCACACCCAGGGCCACGGCCACTTCTGGATCGTGGAACTCACCCGCGAAGCGACCACGGACGAGGTGCTCGACGCCTTCAGGGCCGCGCCGCGCATCGCGCTCATGCACATGGGCGACGGCATCGTCGCGCTCAACAGCACCATCGAGCTGATGCGCGACCTCCACCGCCCGCGCGGCGACATGTGGGAGGTCGCCCTCTGGGAGGACGTCCTCACCGTCGAGGGCGACGAGCTCTACTACGCCTACCAGGTCGACAACCAGGCCATCGTGGTGCCCGAGACCATCGACGCCCTGCGCGCCCTCACCGCCACCGCCGACGCCGACGAATCGCTACGCCTCACCGACGAGACCCTCGGCCTCACCGACGACTTCCTCAGGCCGCAAGCGCGCCTGCTCGCGCCCGCCGCCCTCACGCCAGACATCGCCCGCGAGGAGGCCAAGTGAACGACCACGATCACCACGACCACCACGGCTCGGCCACGAGCACCGAAGACCCTTGGACTGAGGCGATAGAGAGCGAGCCGCACGTCCGCCACGCTGAGCACGACGCCCAGCTCGCCCACAGTCATCACGCTGGCCACGGCGACCACGCCGGGCACGACGCTCACGGCGCGCACGCCGGCCACGGCGGGCACGACAAGCACGCCGGCCACTCGCCGGAGATGTTCCGCGACCGCTTCTGGGTCGCGCTCGTGCTGACGCTGCCCATCCTCTACTTCAGCGAGCAGTTCCAGGCCTGGTTCGGCTACCAGGCGGTCAGCTTCCCGGGCAGCGAGTGGGTCAACCCCGTGCTCGGCACCGTGCTGTACCTCTACGGCGGGCTCGTCTTCCTGCAGGGCGCCCGCCACGAGCTCGCCGCCAAGCAACCCGGCATGATGACCCTGATCAGCCTCGCCATCACCGTCGCCTACGTCTACAGCATGGCGGTGGCACTCGGCGTGCCCGGCATGCCGTTCTTCTGGGAGCTCTCCACCCTCATCGCCATCATGCTGCTGGGCCACTGGATAGAGATGGCCAGCGTGCAGGGCGCCTCCCGGGCGCTCGAGAACCTCGCCTCGCTAATCCCCCATACCGCCCACCGCATCGTGAACGGCGCCATCGAGGACGTGCCCGTGTCCGAACTGCGCCACGGCGACCGCATCCTGGTGCGCCCGGGCGAGCAGCTCCCCGCCGACGGGCTCGTGACCGAAGGCCGCAGCAGCGTCAACGAAGCCTTCCTCACCGGCGAGTCGCGGCCTGTCCCCAAGGAGGAGGGCTCCGAAGTGGTGGCCGGCGCCGTGAACGGCGAGGGCGCCCTCACCGTCGAGGTCTCCCGCACCGGCGGCGAGACCACCCTGTCGCAGATCCAACGCCTCGTCGAGGAGGCGCAAGCGTCGCGCAGCCGCTTCCAGAACCTCGCCGACCGCGCCGCCGGCTGGCTCTTCTACATCGCCGTGGCCGCGGGCGTCATCACCTTCGTGGCGTGGCTGGCCGCTTCCGGCGACCTGCAGCAGGCCATCGCCCGCACCGTCACCGTGCTGGTCATCGCCTGCCCCCACGCGCTGGGGCTCGCCATCCCGCTCGTCACCGTCAACGCCACCGCCATGAGCGCCGCCAACGGCATCCTGGTGCGCAACCGCGAGGCGTTCGAGCGCGCCCGCGACATCGGCATCGTCGCCTTCGACAAGACCGGCACCCTCACCGAAGGCAAGTTCGGCGTCAGCGCCGCGCACGCCCACGGCATCGACGAGCGCGAGGCGCTCGCCGTCACCGCCGCGCTCGAGATCAGAAGCGAGCACCCCCTGGCGCAGGCCATCGTCGAGGAGGCGCAGGCGCGCGGCCTGAGCCTGCCCACGTCCGAGGAGTTCGAGGTCGTGGCGGGCAAGGGCGTAAAGGCGCGCGTGGACGGCACCACTTACACCGTCGGCCGCCCCGAGTGGGTCGAAGAGCAGGGGCTGGTGTTCCCCGAGGCGCTCAAACGCGCTCTGGCGGAGGCGGAGGCGCGCGGCGAGAGCGCCATCGTCCTCATGAACGAACAGACCGCCCTCGCCGTGATCGGCCTCGCCGACCGCGTGCGCCAGCGGGCGAAGGACACCATCCGCGCCCTCAAGGCCGCCGGGGTCGAGCCGGTGATGATCACCGGCGACGCCGAGGCCGTGGCGCGCACCGTCGCCGCTGAGCTCGGCATCGAGCGCTACTACGCGCGCGTGCTGCCGGGCGAGAAGGCGGAGAAGGTGCGTGAACTGCAGAAGAGCGCGCGCACCGCCTTCGTGGGCGACGGCATCAACGACGCCCCCGCCCTGCTCGAGGCCGACCTCGGCATCGCCATCGGCGCCGGCACCAACGTCGCCATCGAATCAGCCGACCTCGTGCTCGTGGAGAACGACCCGCTCGACGTGCTCGCCGCCCTCAAGCTCTCCCGCGCCACCTACCGCAAGATGATGCAGAACCTGGCGTGGGCGACCGGCTACAACGCCGTTGCCATCCCCCTCGCCGCTGGGGTGCTGGCTGGCATCGGCTTCCTGCTCTCCCCGGCGGTGGGCGCGGTGCTCATGAGCGTCTCTACCGTCGTGGTGGCCATCAACGCCATGCTGCTGCGACGCACCGACCTGAAGGCCACCGGATAACGGCACATCCCTTCTGCCACCGAAGCCCAACGGAGGGGCCGTCGATTCGGCGGTCCCTCCGTTGCGTGGAGTCGGTTGAGACGGTTCGTGCAGGCACAATGTTGCCGACGGCGCCGTGGTCCAGCACAAGACCTGACGCCTTTCAGGCGCGTAGAGGACACCAGAAAGTGAGAAGCGAGGATCATTGTTAGTGACACATTTCAGATGCGGAGCGAACGGCGCCATAGTTTCCAGTTCACTACAATGTTGGTTATGGGTAGGGAGGCGCAGATGCAGATAGGTGAGTTCGCCGCCAAGGTCGGCATTAATCCGAAGACGATCCGCTACTACGAGACGCGTGGGCTGTTGCCTTCGCCGCCCCGCACGGAGGCGGGCTACCGGATCTACGGCGACGGGGACCTGGAGCGCCTGCAGTTCATCCTCAAGGGGCGAGCGATCGGCTTGTCGCTGGAAGAGATCGGCAGCGTGCTAGGCATGCGCGACGACGGCCAAGAACCGTGCGAGCACGTGCGGGTGCTGCTCGACGTGAAGCTGGCCGCCATCGACGAGCAACTGCGGGCCCTGAACGAGCTGCGCGCGGAGTTCCTGTTCCTGCGTGGCGAAGCGGACGGCACGACGAGCAGCGACGACTGCGTGTGCGGCATCATTGAGCATTACAAAACGAAGCGCTCCACCGGGGCAGCCTCCTACTTGACGGCCGCGCCGAAACGCGAACGAACGCCGGCCCCATAGCGCTCCCCTCACTAGCGTCACGCCTTCACTTGCGACCCCGAACTCCTCTTCGTCGGCACGCACTTGACCTTCCAGTCGACTGGAAGGCGTAGCGTTGCTCTAGGCGAAGAGGCGCTGGCTGAGAACGCCGGCCATGACCTTCGAGAGGAGCACGCACGATGACGCGAACGGCTCGGTTCACAATCCGCGAGCAAACCCCGATCCACTGTGAAGGCTGCGAGCAACGGATCGGCAACGCCCTCCGGCGCATCTCTGGCGTCCAGGAGGTGCAGGCGAGTCGGGAAACACAAGAGGTCCACGTGACCTTTGATCCGGAGAAGACCACTGCGGAGCAGGTCCGAGCGAAGCTAGATCTAGCCGGCTTCGAGAGCAACGAGGAGTAGGGGCCGCATGAGCACGCCCACAGCAGCCGTCGAGGGTGGTGCGGCGCCCTTCGGGCGTGGCACGCTGGGTGGTGAGCCGGAGAAGCTGCAACTCAAGGTCGGGGGGATGCACTGCTCCCTCTGCACCGACTCCATCCGCCGCGCCGTCGGCCGGCTCGTGGGCGTGCGCTCGGTTGAGGTCTCCATAGCCCACGAGGAGGCGCTGGTCGAGTACGACCCGGCGCATGTAACACCGGACGTCCTCACCGGGACGCTAGAAGACATCGGCTACACCGTTCGCGAGCCGGACCAAGCCGAAATGTTCGTCGAGGAGGAGCACGACCTGGCGGTCGCGCGCCACAAGGCTGGTCTCTCGATCGGCCTGTTGGTGGCGGCTAGTCTCGTGATGACCGCCGCAATGCTCGGCGGCCCCGCTCTCTTTCTCGCCCTGGCGATGGGTGCACTGGCGCTCTTCACCGCGTTCGGGCCGGCTCGCTTCATCCTCGTTCGCAACGGTTGGCAGTCGCTCCGGCGCGGTATCTTCAACCAGGACGTACTCGTCACCGCCTCGGCGCTGGGTGGCCTCCTCGGCGGCGGCGTGGGCCTGGCGGTGCCGGCTGTTCCTGCCGGTGGGTTCTTCGGCGCGACGGTATTCGTGCTGGCATTCCATCTCATCGGCGGGTACGCCTCCGTCCTCGTTCACGTCCGCGCCTCCCAATCCGTACGGCGCCTCCTCGCCCTCACGCCTGACACGGCCCAGCGCCTCACCGCAGATGACGGGGAGGAGGCCGTGCCCGTCGCGCAGCTCCTGGTGGGGGACCGCGTGCGCGTCCGTCCCGGCGAACGCATTCCAGCGGACGGCACGGTGTTGGGCGGCGCTTCCGCAGTGGACGAGAGCCTTGTGACGGGCGAACCGATCCCCGCGGACAAGCTGGCTGGCAGCGAGGTGATCGGCGGGTCGCTCAACCAGACCGGCAGCCTGACCTTGCGCGTCGATCGGGTCGGTAGCGAGAGCTTTCTGCGCACCGTCGCGCGGCACGTCGCCGAGGCGCGCGCCCTGAAACCCGGCATCCTGCGGCTGGTCGACCGGGTGCTGCTCTACTACGTCCCCGTCGTCCTCATCGCCAGCCTCGTTGGCCTCCTCGCCTGGACGCTCGGCGCATGGCTTCTAGAGGGCGAACCCAACTGGTTACGGGCCGGCTTCGCGGCCCTGACCGCGCTCATCATGGGTTACCCCTGCGCATTGGGCATGTCCACGCCACTGGCGATCATCCGGGCGAGCGGCGAGGCAGCCGAGCGCGGCATCATCATGCGTTCCGGCGAAGCGTTCCACGTCTTTCGCAACGTCGACACCGTCGTGTTCGACAAGACCGGGACGCTTACCGAAGGCAAACCCCACCTCGTCGCCACCAGTTGGTTGCACGGCGACCCGAACGAGCTCCTGGGGTGGGTGGCGAGCGTCGAAGCGCATTCCGAACACCCGCTCGCCCAGGCGATCGTTAGCAACGCCCGCGAGAAGGGCCTCACCCTCGCCACGCCCGAAGCGTTCGAGGCCCGACCCGGCCGCGGGGTGGACGGCACGATTGCGGGACGCCGGCTCCTGGTCGGCACGCGACGCTTATTAACGGAGGA
This sequence comes from uncultured bacterium, assembly GCA_964392895.1. Taxonomy (GTDB): domain Bacteria; phylum Deinococcota; class Deinococci; order Deinococcales; family Trueperaceae; genus CAYMRL01. The sequence continues at coordinate 95,755 of CAYMRL010000001.1, read as the reverse complement.
AGGCGTCAACCCCGCCCCGCTCGACTCCCTCGTCGGACGGACCCAGGCCCAAGGGCAGACCGTCGTCCTGGTGGCGCTCGATGGTCAGGCCGCCGGCGTGCTGGCCCTGGCGGATCGCGTGAAGCCCGACGCGCGTGAGGCCGTGGAGCGAATCCAGCGACTGGGCGTGAGGCCGGTCTTGCTCACCGGCGACAACGAACGGTCCGCGAGGGCCGTCGCCGAGGCCGTGGGAATCGAGGAGGTGCGGGCCGAGGTCCTGCCGGGCGACAAGGCAGCCGAGGTACGGCGGTTGCAGGCGCTAGGTCAGCGGGTCGCGATGGTAGGGGACGGCATCAACGACGCACCGGCCCTGATGCAGGCGGACGTGGGCGTCGCCATTGGCTCCGGCACCGACATCACGCTCGAAGCTGCCGACGTGGTGCTGGTGAGCGAGCGGCTGGCGACGCTCGTCGAGGCGCGCGAGCTGGCGCGGCGCAGCTACCGCCTCACCGCCACGAATGTCGCGCTGGCGCTCGCCTTCAACGGCATCGGTGTCCTTGCGGCCATCACGGGCTTGGTCACGCCCGTGTGGGCGATGGCGGCGATGGCGGTCAGCGTGAGCGTGGTGCTGGCCAACTCGTTTGCCGGCCGACTGCTTGCAAGATGAGCCCAGGCACAGCGCCCGCGCGTGTCCCTGGCGTGCGGTGGGCCTGACGGGGGCGCTGGAATCGAGCTCGGCCGCGTCGCACGCTGCCGGGGGACGTACAGCCTTAGAGGCGGCATCGCACAACCGCCCAAGTCGAATGCGGGGTCGGTGCTCGCGAGCAGCACCGACCTGCCGCCCTCGGCCAACGTCACCACCGTGACGCACGCCAGCGCCGAGTTCCGACGCCGCCCTTGCCGGTAATGAACACACCTACTTTGTCCGGCGGAATGCTTTAGCTCCTCCCAGCCGGACGCGTCAGCAGCCATCGCACCAGTCGCAACCGCAACAGTCGATGGCCGCCCGACTTTCCGTCGCTCCACCGGGAACGGGCTCCAACCCCGAACCGAACGTAACATTCTCTTGCGCCATGCCCCCCTGCTCGCTCGCGGCGTCAGCCCCACACTCGCAACAGCACCGCTCGGGTCTTGCCAGGTTATTCATATGCGCTCCTTGCCTTCCCGGCCGCTTGCGGATCGCTACTGCATCCGGCCGGGTGAGGCCACCGCCCGACACATAGATGGTAATCGAACAGTTAGACGCCCGTCTGTGTATGATCGTCCCATGGAGACCAACCCACTACTCCTCAGGCTGCTGGGCGACCCGACGCGCTGGCGCATCGTGGAGTTCCTCGCCCGCCCCATCCAGAGCTGCTGCAGCCGCGACGACGGCGTGTGCGGCTGCGATCTCGAGGCGTTCTTGGGACTCACGCAGGCCACCGTCAGCCACCACATGAAGCAGCTCGTCGACGCCGGCCTCGTCATGGCCGACCGCCGTGGCCGCTGGGTCTACTACGAGCTCCAGCCGCAAGCCTTCCGCGCCCTGGCGGCACGCCTCGAGGGCGTCGCGAGCGCCACCGAGGCCGCCCTCGCCGCTAAGCCCGCGGCCAGCCGCCCGCCTGAGGGAGCGGCGGAGGCGGTGGGGGCGTGATCAAGCGCCTCTCGCTCCTCGACCGCTACCTGACGGTGTGGATCTTCGCCGCCATGGCCGTGGGCGTGCTGCTGGGCGCGCTGGCGCCCGGCTTCGGTCGCCTCCTGGACGGCATGTCGGTGGGCGCCACCAACCTGCCCATCGCCATCGGCCTCATCGTGATGATGTACCCGCCACTCGCCAAGGTGCGCTACGGCAAGCTGCCGCAGGTGTTCCGCAACGGGCGCCTGCTGGGCCTGTCCCTGCTGCAGAACTGGCTCATCGGGCCCGTGCTCATGTTCGCCCTCGCCGTCATCTTCCTGCGCGGCCACCCCGAGTACATGACGGGCCTCATCCTCATCGGCCTAGCGCGCTGCATCGCCATGGTGCTGGTGTGGAACGAGCTGGCCGAGGGCGACAACGACTACGCCGCCGGCCTGGTGGCCTTCAACAGCGTCTTCCAGATCCTCTTCTTCGGCGCCTACGCCTGGCTCTTCATCACCGCCCTCCCAGGGGTCCTCGGCCTGGAGGGCAGCGTGGTCGACATCTCCATGGGCGAGATCGCCAGCGCCGTGCTCATCTACCTGGGCGTCCCCTTCGCCGCCGGCGTCCTCACCCGCGCGCTGCTCATCGCCCGCAAGGGCCAGGCGTGGTTCGACGACGTCTTCCTCCCCCGCATCAGCCCCCTCACGCTCATCGCGCTGCTCTTCACCATCGTGATGATGTTCGGCCTCCAGGGCGGCACGCTACTTGCCAGCCCCCTCGACGTGCTCATTATCGCCGTGCCCCTGGTGCTCTACTTCGTGATCATGTTCCTGGTGTCGTTCCTCATGGGCAAGGCGGTAGGCGCCGACTACTCCCGGACCGCCACCCTGTCGTTCACCGCCGCCAGCAACAACTTCGAACTCGCCCTCGCCGTGGCCGTCAGCGTCTTCGGCCTCGGCTCCGGCGTGGCGTTCGCCGCCGTCATCGGACCGCTCGTGGAGGTGCCGCTGCTCATCGGCCTGGTCGGCGTGGCGCTGTGGCTGCGCGGCCGCCTCTTCAGGGCCACAACCCCCGCGCCCGAGGGCGTGCTCGCCGCCGCCCAGGAAGCGTGCGCCACCACCGCCGCGTTGGCCGAACAGCTCGAAGGAGCCACCCGATGAGGATCTTGGTGCTCTGCACCCACAACAGCGCCCGCAGCCAGATGGCGGAGGGTTGGCTTCGGCACCACGCGCGCGAAGCCGGCCTCGACGCCGAGGTCCACTCGGCCGGCACCGAAGCCACCCGCGTCAAGCCCGAAGCGATAGAAGCCATGCGCGAGCTTGGCATCGACATCTCATCCCACGCCTCCAAGACCCTCTACGACGTCCCCGACCCCTGGGGGTTCGACCTGGTCCTCACCGTGTGCGACGCCGCCAACGAGGCCTGCCCCGCCTACCCCGCGAAGACCACCCGCCTGCACGTCTCCTTCCCCGACCCCAGCGGCCAGGGCCCCGAGCGCTGGCGCGAGGTGCGCGACGCCATCGGCGCGACGAGCCGGCAGCTCGTACGTGCTCTCGACGAAGGCCGTACCCCAAGCGAGAGCGAGCTCGTCCCCTTGGGCCTGAGGAGCAAGCCGTGAGGCGCGAGCCCGAGGTGCTCTTCCTCTGCACCCACAACAGCGCCGCAGCCAAATGGCTGAAGTCATCCTCAGGCGCGCCGACTACCGCTTTCGCGCCTACGGAGCCGGACTCGAGCCTCGCTCCATCCACCCCACACCAACCGGGTGATGGAGAAGGCGGGCTACGCGACCTCTCCAAGCAGGCCTGCAACGGCGTCAAGGACTACCTGAGGCTCAGGAACGTCGCCTACACGATCAGCGTCTACGCCCACGCCGACGAAGCCTGCTCCCGCGTTTTCCCCACCGCCCGCATCATCCTGAACTGGCCTTCGATGACCCCTCCACACTCCACCGCCCCGGCGAGGAAGCCCTCGAATACTTCCGCCGCGTACGCGACCATATCAAGGCTAGGATCGGCGCGTGGCTGACGCAGCTCGACCAGACCAGCCTTAACGGGGCATTGGTGCAGACGAGCCTGGCGGACACCTGAGCTAAGCCCCGCCAGGCCCCATGCGCGCCTACCCCAGTACGCCATAACCATCGGCTCACACTCGAAGGTGATAGGTATCCGGCGCCACCCCTCAAGGGGCAGTTGTGCGTGTCACGCCCGGGCCCGCGTCATAACCGGGACACCGACTCGCGTGACCGAATGGCTAATGAAGCCCCAACGAAGTAAACCCCGCCCACGAACATGGTTCCTGCGCAGCATTTGAGGAGGGACCCATTACCTCTTCGCGCCCGATGATGTAGCGGTCTTCTCTAAAGTGGACAGAAACGGCAGCTTGGTTTTGGACACTTCTGTCTAGTTCGGTTGTCATCTTTTCGTTTCGTGGTCGGGGTGGTAGTTGGCCTCCCAGTACGCTTGGGGTTGCAACCAATCAAAGCTAGAGGGAGGCCTGCCCCCGGTGATAGCACGCGAGGTCCGCTTGTTGATGAAGCACAAGGTGAAAGAAGGGGTTCCGATCGCCGTTGTTGCCCGGGAGTTGGGTGTGGCACGGCGAACGGTTTACAACGTCCTGGAGCGAGGAAAACCGAAGCCAAGACCGCAGCGTGGTTCGAAGCTCGACCCGTTCAAGGATCACGTCAGTGCTCGGCTGGAGGTGTTCGACATTCCGGCTACCGTTCTTTTTCGGGAGATCCGCAAGCAGGGTTACGCGGGCTCGTTGACAACGTTGAAGGTGTTCGTCAGGGGCATGAAGGGGGAGCAGGTGAGGCGCCTCACCGAGCGGTTCGAGACCCTGCCGGGGCAGCAGGCGCAGGTCGACTGGGGTGAGTGCGGCACCGTCCTTGTGAACGGGGCCAGGCGCCGCCTGTACGTTTTCGTGCTGGTCCTGGGTTACTCGCGCATGCTGTTCGCCAGGTTCACAACCAGCACCCGCCAGCCGCTGCTGCTGTCGCTACTGCGCGAGGCGTTCGAGCTGATGGGCGCACCCAAGGAGTTGCTGGTCGACAACATGCGCTAGGCGGTGGACAGGCACGTCCTGGGCGAGGAGGTCCGGTTCAACCGGGCGTTCCTCGACTTCTTCTGCGAGCATTACGGGGTGCTGCCGCTGGCCTCGCCGCCCTACTGGCCGCGGGTGAAGGGGAAGGTGGAGAGTGGCGTTAAGTACGTCAAGCGCTCCTTCCTCGCCGGCCGCTCCTTCACCACCGTCGAAGACCTGAACGGCCAACTGGAGACCTGGCTGGCACGCTGTAGGCGACCCCGAAGAGACGTATGTGCGGTCCCAAAGCGGCTCGGGCCCCTAGGATGCGCGTGCTGGCCGCCGCCCCACAACGCCGAGCCCAGCCGGGCGCGGCGGTGGTACCTAGGTTGGGCCACGCCCCCACCGCGAGTTCCCATCGGCGCCTTCCCCCACCTGGGCCTCGGCCGGCGGCCGTTCGGCCAGCCGCTCGTCAAGAGCACCCGCCTCTCGCATCATGAGCAGCACGGAGAACGGGCAGAGGGCCAGTAGGGCGAGCGGGAGCCAGATCGGTAGTGACTCGCGCGTGAAGAGGACGGCTACCAGCGCGACCGTCGCGATGGCCCAAGCGAAGTGCCGGTGCATGTGGCGCACGCTCATAGAAGTTCAGCTCCCTTTCTGCCCGCGTCGGCCCGAAAGGCCGACGGCGAGCCCATGCTTATGTGCCACGTGGGAGCGTCGCCCGCGCGGTGGCGAGGGGGCCGGGACCCGTGCGCCCCCAGCGCGATGACGAGCCCTGGTCGCGTCGGCCTAAGGGCGTCCACGCCGGCCGAGCGAGCGCCCGTCGCCGATACCCCAACCGGGCGGGAATCGCGACGCGTGCGACCGCCAACGCGCACGCGGTTGACGCGAAACTGACGGAATCGTTCAAGGGCGGCGTGATCATGGACGTCGTCACCCCCGAGCAGGCGCGCATCGCCGAGCAGACGGGCGCCGTGGCGGTGATGGCGCTGGAGCGCGTCCCCGCCGACATCCGCGCCCAGGGCGGCGTGGCACGCATGTCCGACCCCGGCCTGATCGAACAGATCATTGCCGCCGTGTCGATCCCGGTGATGGCCAAGGTGCGCATCGGCCACTTCGTCGAGGCCCGGATACTCGAGGCCCTCGGCGTCGACTTCATCGACGAGTCCGAGGTCCTCACCCCAGCCGACGACGCCTTCCACATCGACAAGCGCGCCTTCGAGGTGCCGTTCGTGTGCGGCGCCACCGACATCGGGGAGGCCCTCAGGCGCATCGGCGAGGGCGCCGCCATGATCCGCACCAAGGGCGAGGCCGGCACCGGCAACGTCGTCGAGGCCGTGCGCCACGCCCGCAGCGTATTAGGCGAGATCCGCGCCCTGCAGAGCATGGCCGGGGAGCAGCTCATGAGCTACGCCAAGGAGCACGGCGCCCCCTACGACCTCGTGCGCTTCGTCCACGAGCACGGCAAGCTGCCGGTGCCCAACTTCGCGGCCGGCGGCGTGGCCACCCCCGCCGACGCCGCGTTGATGATGCAGCTAGGCGTCGACGGCGTGTTCGTGGGATCGGGCATCTTCAAGGCCGCCGCCAGCGAGACCGATGAGAGCCGCCGGCGGGCGGCCTGGGCGCGCCGCGCCGGGGCCATCGTCGAGGCCGTGAAGCACCACGACGACCCCGCCGCGCTCGCCGAACTTTCCAAGAACCTGGGGGAGGCCATGGTCGGTATCAGCATGGAGTCGCTCGCGGAGGACCAGCTTCTGGCCCGCCGGGGCTGGTGAGCGCCCGGCTGCCGCGAGCTGACGGCCAGAATGCGGCAGCCGCAGCCCCGCACCCCGTGAACACGCCACCGCCCATACAGGGGTGAAGGCGCGCGACGGTTCCTCGCTTAGCCTGTGTCCGCTGCTGAATCCCAGCCGCGGTTGGGCTTCGGAGCGCTCAGCGACAGGGCGGCACCCGACCGTGCTCACCGGAGCCGTCCTCGCTCTCGATGTTGATGTGGAAACGGTAACCCAGAGCAGCGACGAGGCCCGTCAAGTGTCCGCAGGTGAAACCGGCGGACACTCCGCGCTTCAGGCGAAAGGAGCCGTGCCCGGCTGAGCGCCGCCGCCGTCCAGCCGGGCACCTCGGTCCCTCTAGTTCCGGCCCGCGAGGCGCGCCGTGAGGCGGCGCCCCCGGGTCAGGCCGGCCCATGTCGGCTAAGACGTCGCCGCTACCGGCTACAAGGGCGTTGTCGTCAAGGCGCGACACGCTTGTCCACATCGGCGCCACCCTTGTCGACTTTCCTTACGGCGCGCCGACCCCGCAACTCATGGAGTCGATCTACCCGCTGGTTTACGGTTACCTGGCCGGGACGACCGTGGGCGACGCTTCTGGCAACAACGTGTGGTTGGGAAGTGGCGCCGACAAGGCGGCGACCGCCCTCGTGTGCAAGCTCGACCTATTCAAGCGCGACGCGGCGTTCAAGCCAAAGGCGGGCTGCACGGAAGTGATCGTGACCGTTTCGCGGTTCATGAACGTGACGGCCGGCTTGCCGTGTTGCATCTTGAAGCGCACGTAGCAGCAGGAGCCGCGAACCGCATGAGCCGGCGACGTGTGGGCGGAAGCGTCACCGCTACCATGGGGCATGACGACGATCGGGCAGTTGGCGCGGCGCACGCGCGAGTCGGTGAAGACCCTCAGGTACTGGACGGACCTGGGCCTGCTGGCGGCCGAGCGCGGCGCCAACGGCTACCGCTACTACGGCGCCGGGGCCGCCGAGCGCGCGCAGTTCATCCGCGGCGCGCAGGCGCTCGGCCTCACGCTGCGGGAGATCGGGGACGTCCTCGACGCGCGCGAGCACGAGCACCCGCCCTGCCAGGAGGCGCGCGAGGTCCTGGTGCGGCACCTGCGCGACGTGCGCGAGCGCCTGGCGCAGTGGACGCGCCTGGAGGCGGAGCTCGCCGAGCGGCTGGCGTGGGCGGAGGCGCACCCGCGCCCCGCCTGCGAGGGCGAGGGCTGCGTCTACCTCGCCGACCCGTCCGCCGCGTGCCCGGGCGCGGCCGCTTGACCCTCCCCTTTACGGGAGGGTCTAGCCTGCGGGCATGGCCAGGGCAGAGAACTCCCATCACGACCTGTTGATCATCGGCACGGGCGGGGCGGGCACCGCCGCCGCCATCCGCGGCGCCGAGCTGGGCGCGCGCGTCGCTATCGCCGAGGGCACGGTGGTGGGCGGCACCTGCGTCAACGTCGGCTGCATCCCCTCCAAGCTCCTGCTCGAGGCGGCCGCCCACTTCCACGCCGCCCGCAGCAGCTTCCCGGCCCTCGCCAGCGAGGCGCGAGCCGCCTGGCAGCAGGCGCAGGCGCGCAAGGGCGCCGTGATCGAGCGCCTCCGGCAGGAGAAGTACCTCGACGTGCTCGCCGGCTACGAGGGCGTGACGCTCCTGCGCGGGGAAGCCGCGCTCCTGGGGGCGGGCCGCGTGCGCGTGGGCGAGGCGGTGGTGGGCGCGCGCAAGGTGGTGATCGCCACGGGCGCGGCGCCCGCCTTACCGCCCGTCCCCGGCCTGGCGCAGGGGGGCGCCCTCACCAGCACCAGCGCCATGGAGCTTAAGGTGCTGCCGGCGTCGCTGATCGTGCTCGGCGCCGGCGCCGTCGGCCTGGAGCTGGGCCAGGCGTTCGCGCGCTTCGGCGTCAAGGTCACCGTGATTGAGGCCGAAGCGCGCATCCTGCCCGCCGAGGACCCCGAACTCTCGAACGCGCTGGCGAACGCCCTCGCCGCCGAGGGCCTGGAGCTGCGCACGGGCGCGCGCGTGACACGCGTGGAGCGCGATACGACCGGCTACCGCCTCGACGTCGCGCAGGGCGGCACGGAAGAGACGCTGCGCGCCGAGCAGCTCCTGGTGGCCACCGGCCGCCGCCCCGCCACCGCCGGCCTCGGCCTGGAGGCGGCGGGGGTGGAGGTCGACGCGCGCGGCTTCGTGCGCGTCGACGGGTTCATGCGCACCTCGAACCCGGGCGTCTTCGCCGCCGGCGACGTCACCGGCGCCCCCCAGTTCGTCTACCTCGCCGCCGCGGCGGGCCGGGTCGCGGCGGAGGCCGCCCTCGCCGACCTCACGGGCGCGCCCAGCGTGCCGCTCGACGCGAGCGTGGTGCCGCGCGTCACCTTCACCGACCCGCAGCTCGCCGCCGTGGGCTTGACGGAGGCGCAGGCGCGGGCGGCGGGGCACGCCGTGCAAGTGGCGACGCTGCCGGCGGCGGCCATCCCGCGCGCGGCCGTCACCGGCTCCGACCGCGGCCTCATCAAGCTCGTGGCGGATGTGGCCGGCGGCCGCCTGCTCGGCGCGCACCTCCTGACCGCCAACGCCGGCGACGTCATCGGCGAGGCCACGCTGGCGCTGCGCTTCGGCCTCACCAGCGCCGACCTCGCCTCCACCCTCCACCCCTACCTGACGTGGGCGGAGGGCGTGAAGCTGGCGGCGCAGGCGTTCACCCAGGACGTGACCAGGCTCTCCTGCTGCGCCTGAGCGGTGGACGCCGTGACGATGGCGTCTGTCACCACGCCGGGCCCGCCAGCACGGCCCGCAGGTCCTCCTCCAGGCCCGCGAGCCTGTCCTGCGGGTAGAGCAGGCGCATGGTGCGGTCGGGCCCCAGGAGCGCGACGGGGTCGGAGTGCGCCACGAGCCCGTCGCCCAGGGCGTTGACGCCCACGTAGAAGCGCAGGGCGGCCTCGGCGACCTCCTGGTTGCCGCCGCGCAGCCCAAGGAAGGTGGGGTGGAAGCCCTCCACGTAGGCCCGCAGGCGCTCGGCCGTGTCGATGGCGGGATCGACGGTGACCATCACCACCTGCACCTCGGCCGGTTCGCCCAGGCCGCGGTAGGCGCGCGCCAGGCGCGCCATGGTGAGCGGGCACACGTCGGGGCAGCTCGTGTAACCGAAGAACACCAGCAGGTAGGGCGCGGCCAGGTCCGCGAGCGCGGCGCGCTCGCCGCCGGTGGTGGCCAGGGTGACGTCGCCCATGGGCAGCGGGCTGTCGAGCAGCACGCCCGCCCACCCCGGCGCGGCGCCCGTGCGCGGGAGGAAGAGCGCGGCGCCGGCGGCCACGAGCGCCAGCAGCGCGACGGTTACTAGGATGAGGCGCCTTTGCGGCATGGGTCACCGCCCGCCGGCGAGCTCGCGCTCGATGGCGCTGGCGAGCGTCTCGTAGCTGGGCGCCTCGAAGCCTTGCGTGCCCACCACGATGGAGGGGGTGCCGCGCACGCCGACTCGGTCGCCCAACTCAAGGTCGCGCTGCACTTCGCTCAGGTAGCGCCCGTCCGCGAGGCAGGCGCGCAGCTCCGCGGCGTCGAGGGCGGGCACGCTCTCCGCGATGGCCACGAGGTTGGCGGGGCCGGCCCAGGCGCCGGCGTGATCGTCCTGCGCGGCGTAGAGGGCGCGCTTGTACTCCCAGAACGCCCGCTCGTCCTGGCGGTAGGCGCACTCGCCGGCCAGGCCGGCGGTGGTGGCGCTCTCGGCGCCCCAGGCGAGGTTGACGTAGTACGCCTGCACCTGGCCCGTGTCGATGTAGTCGCGCTGGATGCGCGGGAACACGCTCTCCTCGAACGCCTTGCAGTGCTCGCACAGGAAGTTCTCGAACAGGATCAGCTTCACGGGCGCGTCCTCTCGCCCCAGGGTGGGCTGGCCGGCGTAGCCGCTGGCGGGAGCGCTGACGGTGGCGGCAGGAGCGAGGAACTGGCGGTAAGCGAGGAAGCCGGCGGCGAGGAGGGCGAGGACGGCGAGAGTGGCGAGGGTGAGGCGGCGCTGGGTCACGGGGTGAGGCTCCAATCGTGGCGCGGGTTCATTTGCGTGGGGCGGCGGGAAGGCTGGCGGCCCGGGTCACGGCGCTTCCGGCGAGTCGGCGTCGGCCCCACCTGCGCTCGCGGGCTCCCGCGTGGGCGCCTCGTCTGCCCCCTTGCGCAGCGCCGCCACCGTGATGCCCACCCCCGCCAGCAGCGGGATGCCCACCACGAACACCAGCCAGGTCGCCAGGCTCTCGGGCCCGGTGGCGGTGGGCGGGAACACGAAGTAGAGCGGTTCGGCCGTCGCGCCCTCGCCCACGACCAGGGTGACGCCGGCGCGCGCCTCCTCCTGGCGGAAGGTCTGGTCGCGGAACACCAGCCGCCACGCGCCCCCATGCGGCAGCACGAACTCCGTCTGGTAAACGCCCGGCGCGACCTCGGCGAAGCGCTCGCTGCTCACCACCGGCTCCGCGATGATCAGGCTCTCCGCGCTCTCGCCCGGCACGTCCGCCAGATCGCTGTGCGGACCGGCTTCCAGGAACACGATGGCGTCCTCGACCGGCGTGCTCACGGGGTCGTGCATCTTGAGGTTCAGCGTTATGCGCTCGCCGGCGCGCGAAAGCGTGGGGTGCGTGGTGACCGTGCCGAACACCAAAGTGGCGTGCGCCAGGGCGCCGCCGCTCAGCGCCAGCACGAAGGCGGCGCGCAGCGCCCGGAGGCGCGCGCGGACTGGTCGTGCGGTGGGCGCCCGCGACGCCAGGCGAGAGGGTGTTGGCGCTAGCGGGCGCGAGCTGCCCTGTTGGCATGATGGTCTCACGGCTCTTCCTCCTGCGCGGCGGGCGCGGCGGCGGTATCGTGCGGGCGCCCGCGCGGGGCGGGCGACCGACATACTCTACATCTGCTCAGGTATGCAGATGATAGAGTCCTCGCACCATGAGCGAGCGCCCCGCCACCCCAGCCGCGACCCTCGAGTACTTCGTGTCCGAGATGGACTGCGCCGAGTGCGCCCGCACGGTCAGGGGCGCCATCGGCAACGTCGCCGGCGCCAGCGACGTGAGCGTCAACTTCACCACCCAGACCTTGCGCCTGACCCTTGACGAGGCGCGCACCCCGCGCGCGGCGCTGGAGCGTGACTTGGCGCGCCTCGGCTACCCGCCGCGCCTCAAGGGCGGCGAGGTACTGGCGGACGCGCCCGGTGGCGCCGTGGCGGGCGGAGCGTACGGCGGTCCTGAGACGCCCCCCGCCTGGTACCGGACCGCCAAGGGCCGCTTCGTCATCGTCACCGGCGCGCTACTGGTGGTGAGCGCGCTCCTGGCGCTCACCTTCCCGAGCCTGGCGCCGTGGGGTTTCACCGCCGCCACCCTCATCGGCGTCGCGCCCCTCGCCCGCAAGGCGTGGGCGAGCGCACGGCTGGGGCGGCCCTTCACCATCAACACCCTCATCTCCCTGGCTGCGCTGGGCGCGGTGGCGATCGGCGAGGCGCCCGAGGGCGCCATCGTGGTGTTCCTCTTCGCCATCGGCGAGCTGCTCGAGACCGTCGCCGCCGGCCGCGCCCGCGCGAGCATTCACGCGCTGGCGGCGCTGGCGCCCAAGGTGGCGCTGCTCCTGGAGGGCGGGCGGGCGCGCGAGGTGCCGGTGGCGGCGCTGGCCGTGGGCGACCTGGTGCACGTGCAGCCGGGCGGGCGCGTGCCCGCCGACGGCACCATCGTCGAGGGCTCAGCCGGCATCGACGAGGCGCCCGTCACGGGCGAGAGCATGCCCGTCGCCAAGGCGCCCGGTGACGCGCTGTTCGCGGGCAGCATCGCCACCGACGCGGTGCTCACGGTGCGCGTCGACAGGCCCGCCAGCGACAGCACCATCGCCAGGATCATCCACCTGGTGGAGGAGGCCGAGAGCAGCAAGGCGCCGGTGGCGCGCTTCATCGACCGCTTCAGCAGCGTCTACACGCCCGCCGCCATGCTGGCGGCCCTGCTGGTGGCGGTGGTGCCGCCCCTCCTGTTCGGCGCGGACTGGGGCGAGTGGGTCTACCGCGCGCTGGCGCTCCTGCTCATCGCCTGCCCCTGCGCGCTCGTGCTCTCCGTGCCGGCCGCTGTGACCTCCGGCATCAGCGCCGGCGCGCGCCGCGGGCTGTTGATCAAGGGCGGGGCGGTGCTCGAGGCGATCGGCGACGTGAAGACGGTAGCGTTCGACAAGACCGGCACCCTCACCGAGAACCGCCCGCAGGTCACCGACGTCGTGCCCCTCGCCGCGAGCGAGGACGAGGTGCTCAGGCTCGCGGCCGCGGTCGAGACCGGCTCGGCTCACCCGCTCGCCAAGGCCATCCTCAAGCGCGCCGAAGCACTGGACGTACCGGTCGCGGTGGACGCGCGCGCCGTGCCCGGCCAGGCCGTCACCGCCAGCGTGGCGGGCAAGGCCTACGCCGTCGGCTCGCCACGCTACGCAGCGGAGCGCGCCCCGCTGCCTCCCGCAGCCGAAGCGCAGGCCGTGCGCCTGGAGGATGAGGGCAAGACGGTGGTGGTGCTGCTGCAGGGCCACACCCCGCTGGGCCTCATCGCCATCCGCGACGAGCCGCGCGCCGACGCCGCCGAAGCCGTCAAGCGCCTGACGCGCCTGGGCGTCAGGAGCGTGATGCTCACCGGCGACAACGCCCGCACCGGCCAGGCCATCGCCGATCACCTGGGCCTGGAGGCCCGGAGCGAGCTCCTGCCCGAGGACAAGCTCGCCGCCATCGACGACCTCAAGCGCGATGGCAAAGTGGTGATGGTGGGCGACGGCATCAACGACGCGCCCGCCCTGGCGCAAGCCGACGTCGGTATCGCCATGGGCGGCGGCACCGACGTGGCGCTCGAGACGGCCGGCGCCGCGCTGCTGCGCGCCAACGCCACGGGCGTGAGCGACCTGATCGAGCTGTCGCGCGCCACCATGCGCAACATCCGCCAGAACGTGACGTTCGCCCTCGGCCTCAAGGCCGTCTTCCTCGTCACCACCCTCTTGGGCATCACCGGCCTGTGGCCCGCCATCCTCTCCGACACCGGCGCCACCGTCGTCGTCACCGCCAACGCCCTGCGGCTGCTGCGCTTCCAGCCCAACCAGGGGAAGGAGTCAGCATGACCTTGACCGCCAGCGCGCCGCCCGCCGTCGACACCAGCGGCGAGTGCGAGGTACGCCTCATGCACCCCGACGCCGTCGCGCGCGTCCAGGCCGCCCTGCCCAGCCCGGAGGCGGTCGAGGCCGCCACCGAGCGCCTCAAGCTCCTCGCCGACCCCACCCGCTACCGCGTGCTAAGCGCCCTGGCGCGAGAGGAGCTGTGCGTCTGCGACCTGGCGGCGATCGCCGGCGTCAACGAGAGCAGCATGAGCCACCAGCTCAGGCTCCTGCGCGCCCACGGACTGGTCGCCTTCCGCAAGGAAGGCCGCATGGCGTACTACCGGCTCGCCAGCGACACCGTGAGGCCGCTGCTATCCCCATCGCTCCTAAAGGGATAGGCGACTCGGGAGCACCGCAAGGACCAAGTTCTATGACACACCGGGCCTGAGCCATTTGCACGACTTCGCACTGCGTGTCCGACTAATGGGCGGCCCATCGCATCTTGGCACCCCTTGAACTAGGTTTGCTCGTTGCGTAAGCGCCAGCAATCCTTATCACCCTCGGATGCTCCCCCTGGTCACTAGTTGACTCTGAGGCACGAGGTGTCTTATTCGAGACGGTGAGACGATTTCGGCTCCCAGTTGAGGCGCTACGTCCAGGAGTAGAAGGTATGTCGAGAACTAGAGAATTGGCGAATTGTCAGGTGTCAAGCAAACCGGACGACGCATAGAGAAGAACCAGCTCCCCTAGGTCGAGCGCCGCAAACCGATAAAGGCTGAAGCGACCGAGTCCCGCGTTCAGGCACGCCATTAAGACTTCGCCAGCGGGGAGCGGCTTCTACCGGCGTTCTCAGGTCAAGTTCCGTCCGTTCTCAGTTTGTTCTCAACTAGACTTCCGTGTTCTCAGTTCTAACTTCCGCTCTACACGTTCCGCTTAGCTGCTGAGCTGCCCGATGATCGAGAACATCGGCATGAACATCCCGGCGACGATGAAGCCGACGATGATCCCGAGGAACACGATGAGCATGGGCTCGAGCGCCGCGGTGAGGCTGTCGACGGCCTCGTCGACCTCGCGCTCGTAGAAGTCGGCGACCTTCTGGAGCATCGCGTCGACGGCGCCTGTCTCCTCGCCGATCGCCACCATCGACGACACCATCGGCGGGAACACGCGCGGGTACTTCATCAGCGTGGTGCTGATCTGCTCGCCGCGCTGCACGCCGTCCTTGGTCTCGTCGAGGATGTCCTCGACGATGGCGTTGCCGGCGGTGCCTTTGGTGATCTCGATCGACTCGATGATGTTCACACCGCTGCGCAGCAGCAGCCCGAACGTGTTGGAGAACGACGCGATCGCCGACTTCTGGATCAGCGTCCCGACGATCGGAGTCCTCAACATGAACCTGTCGATGACCCTGCGCCCGTTCTTGGTCCGGTAGAAGAACCCGATCCCGAGTATGAGCGCGACGATCAACCCGATGAGGATGTACCACTGGTAACGCAGGAAGTCGGAGATGGCGATGAGCGCCTTGGTGATGACGGGCAGCTCGCCACCGAGCTGATCCAGGATCTGCGCGAACTGCGGCACGATGCCGGTCAGCAGGAACCACGTGACGGCCAACGCGATGACGAGTACCACGGTCGGGTACGTCAACGCCGTCTTGATCTTGCCGCGCAGCGCCGCCTGCTTCTCCATGTAGGCGGCGATGCGGTCGAGGATTCCGTCGAGGTTGCCCGAGACCTCGCCGGCGCGAACCAGGTAGATGTAGAGCTTGTTGAACAGACGCGGATGCTTGGCGAGCGCGTCGGAGAGTTGAAGCCCAGTCTCGACGTCTTCCCTTACCTTCTTGAGCGCGTCCTTGAGGCCCTCTTTGTCGGATTGGCGCTGCAGGATCGAGAGGCTCTGCACGACCGGCAGACCGGCGTTGATGACCGTCGCGAACTGCCGCGAGAAGATGGTGATGTCCCTGACGTTCGGGATCGAGCCGATGTCGAGCCACTTCGGCAGCTTGATGTCGGCGTTGAGGCCGCTCTTGGGAGCGTTGATCTCCGTGATGAACAGGTTCTTCTGGCGCAACGCGGCGGCGACGTCCCGCTCGGAAGCTGCCTCCATGGTCGCGACGATGGACTTGCCCATCCGGTCGCGCGCCTTGTACTCGAAAACCGGCATCGTGCCTCCTCGATCGTCAGATCGCGACGGCTAGCGTAGCGGAAGCAGCCGCTCGTTTGCTGGCGAATCGCTCACTTGCCTAGGTTCTCTAGGCGTTTGTCTGGCGCGGCTGGCGCGGCTGGCGCGGGCGGCGCGGCCGAGCATCCGACCCTCTTTCGCCAAACCCCTATCCTAGGCATCTGCCTAGGATAGGGGTAGACCCAACGGCACCTCGGACACCGAGGGCAAATGCCTAGCCTAGGGGTAGACCCCTCAGCCCCTGAGACGCTGACGACAACTGCCTAGGTAGCATAGGCTCGTGCCGCGGCCCAGCAAGCGAGAATCGCAAACAGCCAAGCGCCAGCGCGCGGCAGAGATCCTCGAGCAGCTGAGACATCTCTACCCCGACGCCAGAACCGAGCTCGACTTCACCACCCCGTTCCAGCTCCTCGTCGCCACGATGCTCTCGGCGCAGGCGACCGACGTCAGCGTCAACCTCGCCACACCCTCCCTGTTCGCGGCCTACCCGGACGCCCACTGCATGGCGCGCGCCGAGCCCGAGGAGATCGAGCCGTACATCAGGACCATCGGTTTGTTCCGAACCAAGGCGAAGAGCCTGGTCATCACGGCGCGCGCCCTCGTCGAGCAGTACGGCGGGGCGGTGCCGGCTACCATCTCCGAGCTCACGCAGCTTAGGGGCGTCGGCCGTAAGACAGCCAACGTCGTCGTCTCCAACGCGTTCGGGGTTCCGGCCATCGCTGTCGACACCCACGTCGGTCGGCTGGCGCGGCGCCTAGGACTCAGCAAGCAGACGGACCCCGACAAGGTCGAGGCCGACCTACAGGCCCTGTTCCCGCGCGACCAGTGGGTGTTCTTGCATCACGCCCTGATCCTGCACGGCCGACGGGTCTGCAGCGCCAGAGCTCCGCGCTGCGCGGAGTGCGCCCTGTGTCGGTCGTGCCCGTCGTGCGGCACGTTCACTCCTTGACAGCCCCCGAGATCAGTCCGGCCACGATGCGCCGCTGGAAGATCAGCACCAGGATCACCAGCGGGATGGTGACGATCATGGCACCGGCCATGATCTCGCCGAACGGCTGTTGGTACGCCGACTGACCGCTGAACAGCGCTATGGCGACGGGCACGGTCCGCGACTCACGGTCGATCGCGGTGAAGGTCAGCGCGAACAGGTACTCGTTCCACGCCTTCACGAATGCCAACAGCCCCGTCGTGACGAGGGCGGGCACGGTCAGCGGCAGCAGGACCATCCAGAACGACTGCATCATCGTGGCGCCGTCGACTTGCGCCGCCTGCAGCAGCGACTGCGGCAGACCTCTGAAGAAGGATTGCAGCGTCCAGACCGTGAACGGCAGCGTGAACAGCAGGTACGACAGGGTGACGCTGAGCAAAGCTGGCATCCCGAGCAGGCGGATGACAGCGTAGAGACCGGCGAGCACCGCTACCTGCGGGAACATCGTCATGGCGAGGATCAGGTACATCGACGGCGTCTTGCCCCTGAACCGCAGCTGCCCGAGGGCGTAACCGGCGAAGGCGCCGACCAGCAGGCTCAGCGCCGTGACGGCCACCGCCACCAGCGCACTGTTCATGATGCCGCGCAGGAACGTCGGGTTGCTCAGTACGGCGCTGAAGTTGCGCCAGGTCGGCGCGTTCGGCCAGTAGGTCGCCGGGGTGCGGATCAGCTCCGCTTCGCTCTTGAACGCCGAGACTATCGCCCAGTAGAACGGGAACAGCAGGTAGACGAGCACCACGGCCACCAGCAGCCAGAACAGTGTGCGGCGCAGCAGGCGCATGCGGGCGCGGGCGCTCACTTGGTGTCCACCTTGAGCATGCGCATGTACCCGACCGCGAACAGCAGGATCAGGAAGAAGATCAGCACGCTGGCGGCCGACGACATCCCGACCGAGCGTTGGTCGATCAGCAGCGAGTGGGTGTAGCTCGCCAGGGAGTAGCGCTGCCCGCCCAGCACCACCTGGAACACGTCGAACACGCGCAGCGAGTCGAGCGTCCGGAAGACCAGCGCGACGGCGATCGTCGGGGCCATCAGCGGCAGCGTGATCGAGAAGAAGCGCCGCACCGGCCCGGCACCGTCGATCTCGGCGGCCTCGTAGAGCTCCTTGGGGATCATGGAGAGGCCGGCCATGAACAGCAGCGCCATGAACGGCGTCGTCTTCCACACGTCCATCGCGATCATCGTCGGCAACTGCAGCGACTCGGTCTGGAAGAACGCGATGGCACCGTCCGACAAGCCCAGGTCGTGCAGCAGGGTGTTGAACAGCCCGACGCGGGTCGGCTGCATCATCCACTCCCAGATGCGCGCTGACACCACCGTGACTATCGACCACGGCAGCAGCATCGCGGTCCTGAGCAGGCCGCGCCCGAAGAACTCGGTTACGAGGATCAGCGCGACGATCATCCCCAGCAGCGTCTCGAGTGCGACCGACGACACCGCGAACCGCACGGTGTCGACCGCGGCGCGGATGAACGCCGGCGAGGTGGCACCCAGCACCCAACGCTTCCCGAACGCCGAGAACTGGTAGGCCTCGGTGTAACGCAGCGGCTCGCGGGGCAGCACCCTCACCCACGACTCGTAGCGCGGCTGGCCGTTGCGGATCTCCTGTAGGCCGGTCGCGGGGTCGATGACCGGCGGCAGCTCGCGGATCGTCATCGACAGCAGTTGCCGATAGTTCTCGACCCCGACGAACTGACTGTCGTCGTTCTGCGTCGCGAAGCGAGCGTCCGTGAACGACAGACCCACGACCTGCCCGAGCGGGTAGATGGCGACGGCCGCCATCACCAAGAAGGCGGGGATCATCAGCAGCCAGGCGATGCGCGACTCGCTGCCGACGAGCTTGGAGACGCTCCCCCTCCGAACCGCTGGTCCGGTCGCGGCGCTCACGACGAACCCTCGCTGACGAGCGGGTCTTGGCTCTCTCGCATCCACTGCTCCAGTCGGTGTTTGAGCTCGCGTCCCAGCGAGTCGGATTCGGGCCTTGCCCACAGGTTGCTGCGCTCCAGCGGGTCCGCGACCAGGTCGTGAAGCGCCACGCGCGCAGGCGGCCGCGCCTCGAGCGCGCGCACGGCGCGTCCCGAGGCGCTCTCCTCGACGTCGCGGGGGAGGTAGAGGCTGTCGCGGTCGCTGAAGTCGAGGATCAGCTTGTGAGTGTCGGTGCGGATCGCTCGCATCGGCACGTAGGTGTCGTGCCAGTGAAGCTGCGCGAAGAGGTGGTCGCGCACCGAGGCGACGCGGCCCTCCAGCAGCGGCCGCAGGTCCAGGCCGGCGACGGACTCGGACGGGCGTCCGCCGGCGGCGTGCAGCAGCGTGGCGAACAGGTCGATGTTGGCGACGAGCGCTTCGCTGCGGGTGCCGGGAGCCGTGAGTCCCGGCCAGCGGACCAGCAGTCCGGTCTCGAGCCCGGCGTCGTAGAGGGTGCCCTTGGCGCGCGGGAACGCGACGCCGTGATCGGTGGTAACGACCACGATGGTCTCCTCCGCCAGACCGCGAGCCTCCAACGCCTCCAGGACGGCCCCGACACCCTCGTCGAAGCCACGCACCCGTCCATGGAAGGCGGCGAGATCGGCGCGGACCTCGGGAGTGTCGGGCAGGTAGGGCGGGACCTCTACCGAGTCGGGATCGGGATCTTCGTACCCGGGGTGATCGAACGGTCGATGCGCCTCGAAGAACCCGACGCTGGCGAAGAACGGGCGGTCGAGCTCGAGATCGTCGAGTGCCGCCACGAACTCGGGCGCCACCGTGGCGGCGACCTGCGGCCAGCGCGTGCCGAGGCAGCGCTGGTAGCCGAGCAGCTCGCCGCTCGTCGCCTCGTGTTGCTCGCCGACCAGCAGCGTCTGGTAGCCGAGGTCGCGCAGCAGGTGCGGCAGGGCGTCGCGGGGGTCGTTGAGGCTCCAGTCGAGGTGAGCGAGGCCCATCATCCCTGAGCCGTTCGGGTACTTACCGGTCATGAGGCTGGCTCTTGAGGGGCTGCACTGCGGAGCCGGCGCGAAGGCCCTGTCGAACGTCACGGCGCTGCGCGCGAAGGCGTCGATCGCCGGGGTGCGCGCGCCCCTGCCGTACGGACCCATGGTGCGACCGAGATCGTGCCCGTGCACGATGACGATCGATGGCGGACGGCTACTCAACGAGCTACGCCTCTCCTAGATTCGCGGCCGAGCGAGCGTCGCCCGGCCGCGAAGGTTGTCTCTCAGGTCCTGCCGAATGCTGTCAGTTTAGCGCCGGTCGGCTCAGGGCTGGCCCGTGGCGAACCCGGTCAGGCTCTCGAGCTCGAGCTCGAGCAGCTCCAGCGCCGTCTCGGCGTCACGCTTGCCGGTGAGCACGTCGTGGGCGGCCGTCCAGAACAGCCTCGACACCTCCGTGTACAGCTCGCCTGTGACCGTGGTCGGGCGGCCGATGGACGCCTCGAAAGCCGCGTCGAAGCGCGCGAAGTGCGGGTTGGCGGCCAGAACCTCTGCGTCGCTGTAGAGAGCGGAGGCCGAGCCTGAGAACGAGCCGTGAACCGCGCGGATCTTCTGCGCGTCGAACGAGGCGAGGAACAGGGCGACCTTCGCCGCGGCCTCGGGGTTCTGGCTGTAGCGCGAGACCGCGAAGCTCTGGCCGCCGAGCGTGCCGGTGCTCCGGGCGCCTTCGCCCTCGCCGGACGGCAGGGCGGCGACGGCGAACTTGTCCTTGATGGCGCTGCCCTCCGCCTGACCAGAGCCGTAGACGAAGGCCCAGTTGCGAAGGAAGACCGCGTTCCCGCTGAGGAACACGTCGGCCGAAGTCCCCTCGACCATGCCGGTGACGCCGACGGGCGAGATGGTGCCGACCCAGCGGGCCGCCATATTGAGCGCCTCGATGGCGGCGGGGTTGTTGATCGAGATGGTGCGGTCGGCTTCGATGATGGTGCCGCCACCCATCGAGGCGATCCACTCGAGCGCGTTGCAGGTGAGGCCTTCGTAGGCGTTGCCCTGGAAGACGTAGCCCCACATGTCGGGGTTGCCGGCGGCGCGCTCGCCCTGCATGATCGTCGTCGCCATCTCCTCCATCTCGCCCCAAGTGGCGGGAGGACCGGCGTAGCCGTACTTCTCGAGCAGGTCGGTGCGGTACCAGAACATGCCGGCGCCCATCTGGTAAGGGATGGCCAGCAGGCGGCCGTCGAGGATGTAGTTGTCGATGGCTCCCGGGTAGTGCTGAGCCAGCAGGTCGCCGGCGCCGTACTGCATCAGGTCGACGAGGTGCTCCTCGATGATGCCGGGCCAGATCACGTCGGTCTGGAGCACGTCCATCTCGCTCGACTGCGCCTCGAAGAACTGCAGGAAGAGCCCCAGCCTGTCGCCGCCGCCGGGGGTCTCGAAGAGCTCGACCTTGATGTCAGGGTTCTGGGCCATGAACAGATCGAGCGCGCGCCTGTGCATGTCCAGCTCGGTCGCTACGTTGCCGACGGCAACGCGCACGGTGACCTGTTGAGCCTGAGCGATGGCCCCTGTCACCAACAGTATTAGTGCCCCCAGGATGACGGGGACGCGACGACGGATCGACACCATGATTACTCCTCCAGTCCTCGGAAGCTGAGGCGTTGCGGGCGGTGCTTATTAACTCAACGTTGCGTTGTTAAGTTAACACCGACCCGGCCTGGAGCGCAAGTGCGGTATCCTCACGCTGACCTGATGGAGCTTCGCGGCACCAACCTCGAGCAGACTCGCGAGTTCAACCGTCGCGCCGTCCTCGCCGTCCTGATGCGCGAGCCCGTCGTCTCGCGCACCGAGATAGCCAAGTCGACGGGGTTGTCGCTCACCGGCGTCTCGAGCATCGTCGACGACCTGGTCAAGCTCGGCCGCGTCGAGCCGCAAGGTCGTCGCCCCACCGCGCGCGGCCAGCCTCCCATCGACTACAAGCTCGCACCCGACGGCGCGTTCGCCGTCGGCATCGCGCTAGACCGCGATCACCTCATCGCCGTGCTCGTCGATCTGACCGGCGAGGTCAGAGCCGAGAGGCGGCTGAGCGTGACGGAGCCGACGCTGGCAGAGGCCGCCGACGCCATCGGCTCGCTGGTCGGCGAGCTGACCTCGCCGCTGGCGAAGCGCGAGCGCGAGCGGCTGCTGGGTCTCGGCCTCGGCGTGCCTGGGCTCATCACCCGGGAGGGACGCGTCAAGCGCATGGTCCGCCTCCCCTCCTGGGAGGGCCAGGACCTCGCAGCCGCCCTGCGCCGCCGCGTCTCGTTGCCGACGACGATAGTCAACGACGCCATCGCGGCGGGCGTCGGTGCCGCCCTCTACGGTCCCGCGCGCGGCACCGAGGCGTTCTTCTACGTGCTGTTCGCGTTGGGCATGGGCTCGTCGCTGATGATGCGAGGCCACCCCTACCGTGGGCTGTGGGAGGCGACGGGCCGCATCGGCCACATCCCCATCGAGTCGGACGGCGAGGTCTGCCCCGCCTGCGGCGGCCGCGGCTGCCTCTCGCACTACGCATCGGTCGAGGCGCTCGTCGACAGGCTCCGCGCGTCCGGCACCGCTACCCCGTCCCAGGAAGCCATAAGGGCTCGATTCCTGCAGGGCGACCCGATCATCGAGCAGTGGCTCGAGCAGGCCGCCAACGCGTTGGCGCGGGGCCTGATAGTGCTCGAGAACCTGCTCGACCCCGACGCTTACGTCTTCGACGGCAGGATGCCGAGCGAGCTGCTAGAGGCCCTGGTGCGCCGCACCGAGGAGCGCTACCTGGCCACCCGCCCCCACGGGCTGCACGACAGGCGCCTGCGGCTACAGGTCGGCGACCGCGGCGACCTGGCCGTGGCCTTCGGCGCCGCAGCCGTGCCGCTCTACATCGCGACTACTGCCGACCTAGCGCTGCTGTAGGTCCTTGCGGGAGTAGAGACCGCGCCCAAGGGCCCACCTGTCGAACACGACGGTGGCGAACGGCGGCACCGCCGCGATCAGCGACAGCGACCTATCACGCAGGCTCCAGCCGAGCTGGCCACCGACGTTGTACGCCAGCACCACGTACACGAGCACCAACAGCCCATGGATCCGCCCGAACCATGAGACGAGGTCCTCGCCGAGAGCGTGCTGACTGGTTATCACGTACTTGAGCAGCATGCCGATGAGCAGACCGGCCCACGACAACGCCTCGACGTGAGCGACGGCGCGGAAGGCAGATACGAGAGAGGAGCTGGCAGAGGCCCGTTCGACTGACATACCCGAGGTTATCAGGGTCTCTCGACGACCTCGAACACCTCGGTCAGAGCCCTTCCGGCAGCGTCCCGGTACGAACCCAGCTCCGCCAACGAGAACTCACCGCCGGGAGTGAGCAGGATCCGGTAACCGGGCATCTGAAGGCGCTGCGCGAGGTTGGAGCTGCGCACGCCCATGTCGACCTCGAGGTGGATGTCCCCGTTGGTCCACACGGCGATGCGGCCAGGGCCGCCCCCGTCTGCCCGCCCGAAGCGCCGCACGAAGTCCGCGTCTCGCCCATGAACCAGCCCTACGATCACCACGTCTCTGAACCCCTGGCTCAGGCGGATCCCCTGCGAGACCCGCGGCCACTCGTCACGGAAGAACGCGGCGTACTGGTCGAACTGCGCGCGCGTGAACCTGCTCGGGTCGAGGTAGAGCATGACGGGTACCGGCGCGCCGCTCCCGAACGGCGTCTGCTCGGAGGCGTAGCTCGCGCCAAGCTCGTCGATCACGACGACAGGCGCGTCGCCGTAGAGCGAGAGCGAGTAGGGCGCACCCGCCGATGTCGCGTCCGAGTCGATCGCGAGCGGCGGGAGGTCGCCCCAGCGCAGCGAGGTCCAGACCTTGGTACTCATAGGCTCGCGCCGCTGCAGAGCCTGGACCTCGAGGCGACGCCCACCGACGTCGCCGACGAACTGCCGCTCACGGCTGGTGCAGCCCAGCAGAGAAAGCAGCATCGCGACGACTCCCGTCAAGACGGCCGTTGCTCTCTTCATCATCACTCAAGGGTAGCGGCACGGCGCCGCGCGGTTCGCGCCATTTCCCACGGGCGCGGTCACGAGCTGGGCCGCTTGCCTATTCCTGCTAGGCAGGAGTTGCCCTAGACGGACCCTTGGTCGCCGCCGGCTGGTACCTTTGCCGCATGCAGGAGAGAGCCCTAGACCTAGTGATCGTCGGAGCCGGACCAGTAGGTCTGGAGGCCGCCATCCACGCCCAGCGCGCAGGGTTCGACTACCTGGTCGTCGACCAAGGCCCCGTCGTCGGCGCCATCAACAGGTACCCGACCTACATGACGTTCTTCACCACCTCGGAGCGTCTGGAGGTCGGCGGCCACCCGCTCGTCACCGCCACCGACAAGCCGACGCGCAAGGAGGCGCTGGACTACTACCGCAAGGTGGTCGCCAACGAGGAGCTGAAGGTTCGTACCTACACGCGGCTCGACTCGCTCAAGACCCAGCCGGGCTCCGGCTTCGCGCTCGCGCTCTCCGCGCAGGCTCCCTCCGGCTGCACCGGCAGCGTCAGGGCCCGCGCCGTCATCTTGGCCACTGGCTACTTCGACGACCCCAACCCTTTGGGCGTCCCTGGCGAGGAGCTGCCGCACGTCTCGCACGTGTACACGGAGAACCACGCGTACTTCGGGCGGCCGGTGGTGATCGTCGGCGGCGGCTCGAGCGCGGCCGATGCGGCGCTCGACCTATACCGCGGCGGCGCCAAGGTGCAGATGGTCCATCGCGGCGCGGACTTCAAGCCGAGCCTGAAGTACTGGATCAGACCCAACCTCGAGAACCGCATCAAGGACGGCTCGATAGACGCCTACCTCGGTGCCGTCGTCGAGCGGATCACGCCCAGCGGCGTGGAGATCGTCCAGCGAGGCGAGCCCAGAACGCTGCCGGCAGACGCCGTGTTCGCGCTGACCGGTTACTACGCCAACCCGAAGCTGCTCCACAGCGCCGGCGCCTCCACCGACTCGCGCACCCTCGCGCCAGTCATGAACCCGGAGTCGTTCGAGACCGACGTGCCGGGGCTGTACGTGGTCGGATCGGCGGCTTGCGGCCGCGTCACCTCGAACGTGTTCATCGAGAACGGACTGCCCCAGGCGCGCTCAGCGGTGGCGCACATCGAGCGAGCGTTACGAGAGCGGAACTCGCGCGGCGGCCCGAGCTCCGGCGCTCATACCTTCGGCTGAGCCGCTTCACACTGGCCGCGGTTACACTCGTCGCGATGGAGGCCATCAGATGAGCAACCGCAACCAGATCGCCGGTATCGCACTGATAGTCGTCGGCGTGCTGTTCCTGTTCGGCCGCGCGTTCTCCGCGATCGACTTCGGGCATTTCCTATGGCCGTTCTTCGTGCTGGTGCCCGGCCTCGCGCTGCTCGGCAGCGCGTTCCTCGGCAGCCGCAACAGCGCGCACCTCGCCATGCCCGGCTCGATAGTCACCACCATAGGCCTGATCCTGCTGGTCCTCAACGTCACCGGCTACTGGCAGGCGTGGGCGTACTGTTGGGCCGTCATCATCGTCGGGGTCGGCATCGGCAACCTGATCTACGGCTCGCTGTCGCACGACAGCCTGCGCGAGCAAGACGGCATGCGCACCATCTACGTCGGCCTCACCCTCTTCGCCGTCTTCGGCGCCTTCTTCGAGTTCCTGATCTGGGGCGGCTTCGCCGGTACGCTGCGCTGGCTCCTGCCGCTGCTGCTGATCGGCGGCGGCGTCTACCTGCTGATGCGCAACGACCGCGGCAAGACCACCGTCACCGTTCATAGTCCGGTGCCGACCACTGCCTCACAGGCCACGCCTCCCGCGCCAGTCGAGACCACACCGCCCGACACCGACCCCACCAACTGACGTGCCCTCTAGGTCCCCCGGAGTCACGCAACTAGCCCTCGCCCTCGTCTTCGCGGGTGTGCTGTGGCTGATGCTGCAGCTGGGGTTCGTGCCGGCCTCCCTTCTCGCCGCGCTCGGGCGCTGGTGGCCGCTGCTGCTCATCGCTGGCGGCATCGGGTTGGCGGTCCCGCGTATCGGCGTCATCACCGGCCTGGTGAGCGGGTCGGCGCTCATCCTCGTCTTCGCGCTGCTGGGCTTCAAGCCCGAGCCGACCGGCGCCTCGGCGCTGACGATCGAGCAGATGCCGCCCGGCGCGCGCGCAGCCGAGTTCGAGATCGAGCTCGGCAGCCCCGCCACGCGGATCGTGGCGACCCGCGACCCCGGCGTCCTGCTACAAGCGGCGTTCTCCGGGCAGGTGCTCGGCCGGGTGACGACGAACGGACGCGAAGCCCCGAGCGTCGACATCTCCCCGCAACGTTCGATCTTCAACCCCTTCGGCCCTTCAGGGTCGTGGCAGCTGACCCTGCCCGGCAGCGTGCCGCTGACCCTGGAGCTGGCAGGTGGCAGCGGCTCGGCCGTCGTCGACCTCGGCACCACGCTCCTGCGCGACCTTGATGTCCGCGCCGGCAGCGGCTCACTGGCCCTGGTGTTGCCGCCGACGGCGTTCGAGGGCGAGGTGCGCGGTGGCAGCGGCAGCCTGGAGCTGAGCGTGCCGCAAGGCGCCTCGACCGACCTGACCATTCGGCTCAGCAGTGGCTCGACCACCATGTCGGTCGACGCGGGCGCCGACGCCGTCATCGAGCTGCGCACGGGCAGCGGCAGGTTCGATCTCGTGCTTCCGGCCGAAGCCCCCATCCGCCTCACCATCGAGAGGGACGGTTCCGGCAGCGTCAGCGTGCGCGACCACCTGACGCGGCGCAGCGGCCGCGGCGACACCGGCGTGTGGGAGAGCCCCTCGCTGGCAAACGGCGGCCGCGTGATCGACATCCGCATCGCGTCGGTCGGCTCCGGCGCCATCGTGGTCCGCTGAGCCGGGCCGCATGCGCCTGATCGTCACGCACGAGCAGCCCGACTTCGACGCGTTGGCGAGCCTGGCGCTCGCCAAGCTGCTCTACCCAGGCGCGGTCGCGACCACGCAGGGCGCGCTCAGCCCTCAGATCGACGCGTTCATCAAGCTCTACCGCGACATCCTCGACCTGCAGGACGACGCGGCCGTCGACTTCGGCGCCGTCACCGAGCTGATCGTCGTCGACACTGCCGATCCCACGCGCATCCGCCCGTTCGACGGGCTGATCGGTCGGGTACCGATAACCGTCTACGACCATCACCCCGCCCCCGCCAACCCGATCCCGGCCACGCGCGGCATCAGCGAGCGGGTCGGCGCGACGGCGACCTTGCTCACACGCGAGCTGGTCGCGACGAGCACGCCGATCCCTCAACACATAGCCAGCCTCGCGCTGCTCGGTATCCACGAGGACACCGGCAACCTCAGCTTCGACATGACGACGGCCGACGACTACCGCGCCTGCGCCAACCTGCTCGACGCCGGCGCCAGCCTGACGCTGGTGAGGCGCTTCGCGCACGACGAGCTCAGCGCGGAGCAGTTGGCGTTCAGGGAGCGGCTGCTCGCCGCGGTGCGCGAGACGTCGCTCGACGGCCGCCCGGCGGTCCTCGCCGCTTTCGAGTACGACACCTACGTAGCCGGCGTGAGCGGGTTGATCAGCGACCTCATCGAGATGTACAGGGCCGACGCCGCCGTCGTGGCGGTGCGGATGGACGCGCGCACCCTGGTGTTCGTGCGCAGCTCGGACAGGTTCGACAGCGCGGCGGCGCTAGCGGAGTCGATCGGTGGCGCCGGTCACCCGGGAGCCGCTTACGGCCGCACGGACTTAGGTCCGCAGGATGCGCTCGAGCGGGTCGTCGCCTCCCTGCTGCGCCACTCGACGCCGGCGCCGCGGGCCCGCGACCTGATGAGCGCGCCGGTGCGCACCGTCGACGTCGCCGGCAGCGTCGCCGACGCTCAGGAGGCGATGCTGCGTTTCGGCCACAACGGGCTTCCGGTGTTAGGCGCTGCCGGTGAGCTGGTCGGTGTCGTGTCGAGGCGCGACACCGATCGCGCTCTCAGGCACGGCCTCGCAGGCAAGAGCGTGGCATCGGTGATGCGGCGCTCGGTGGTCACCGCCGAGCCCGCCACGAGCCTCGCAGAGCTCGAGGCGCTGGTGCTCGACAACAACGTCGGCCGCATCCCGGTGCTCGAGGACGGCAGGCTCGTCGGCATCGTCACCCGCGCCGACCTCATCGGCGCGAGGCACAAGAGCGGCAAGCCGCGAGACCCAGTCGCGCGCCTTATCGAGAGGCTGCCCGCCCGCGCCGCGCAGGTGGTCGAGAAGACCGTCGAGCAGGTAGTGACGCTGAGCGGCGGTAGCGCCGCCCTGCACCTGGTCGGCGGCACCGTCAGGGACCTGCTGCTCGGCACCGGCATCAAGGACCTCGACCTGATGGTCGAGGGTGAGAGCGCCGAGCGCGTCGGCGCGCAGCTGCAGCAGCAGCTCGGTGGGGCGCTGTCGTTCCACGCCGACTTCGGAACCTGCACGCTCGCGCTGCCGGACGGCCTCGCCGTCGACCTCGCCACCGCGCGCGAGGAGCTCTACGCCCGGCCCGGCGCTCTGCCCGAGGTCGAGCCGTCGGACCTAAGGCGCGACCTCGGCCGGCGCGACTTCACCATCAACGCCATCGCCGCGCGCGTTCACCCCGCCCCGCCCACCCTCGTCGACCCTTACGACGGCAGCGAGGACCTGCGCCGCCGGCAGTTGCGCATCCTGCATCCGCTGTCGTTCATCGAGGATCCGACGCGGATCGTCAGGGGCGCGCGCCTCGCCGGCCGCCTCGGCTTCGAACTCGAGCCGCTCACGCGCGCTGCCGCCCTCGACGCACTGGGCGAGAACGCCTCCCACAACGTCAGCCACGCGCGCATGCGCGCCGAGCTCGAGCTGACGCTGGCCGAGCCGCGCGTCGCTCCCGCCATCGCCATGTTGAGCGACTTAGGCGCGCTGAAGGCGATCTTCGGGCTCGAGCTCGGCGCGGCGAGTCGCGACCTCGTCGCCTGCCTCGACGCGCTGCGCTCGGGGGGCGAAGCCGTGCCCGACACCGCCTACCTGCTCGCCCTGATGGCGGACACGGGTGCGGCAGCGCTGCAAGATCACTTCGACGCCTTCAACTGGCCTCGGCGGCTGCTCGCAGGCCTCGGGAGGGTGCGCCCGCTGCTCGGAGCGCCGGCGGACGCCGGCACCGAGCAGGCTCTCGACGATCTCGAGCCGGCCGAGTTGGCTCTGGTGATGGCTTCGAGCGCGGACCTCGCCAACCTCGTCAGGCAGCGCGCCAGCCAGCCACCCCGCCAGAAGCTGCGCGGAAGGGATGTGGTAGCGTTGGGGCTGCCTCCGGGACCCTCGGTTGGCCGCGTTCTGGCCGAGGTGGGGCAAGCCAGGACCAGCCTGCAGGTGAACACCTTCGAAGAGGAACTGGAGTTGGCCAGGCGCCTCGTCGCTCGTGAGACGCGACGCGAAGCCGGCTCGGAGTGACCTGATGATCCTCAACTACATCGGCAACCCAGCGGTTCTGATCATCGCCGGCATCATCATGGTGATGGCGCTGATCTTCCACAACATGCTGCAGGCGTACGTCGCCTCGCGCCTCGGCGACCCCAGCCCCAAGCTCGCCGGCTTCGCCAGCTTCGACCCGCAACGCCACCTCGACCCCATCGGTGTGCTGTTCTTGCTGCTGCTCGGCTTCGGCTGGCCGCGCGCCATCCCCGTCAACGCGCGCAACTACGCCGGCCGCGGCAAGCAGGAGGCCTGGGTGTGGCTCGCCGGCCCCGGCGCCTACCTGCTGGTCGGGTTCGTCAGCTTCCTGCTGGCCGCCGTGTTCGCGACCTCCGGCAACGTCCAGTTGGTGCAAGCCTTCATGGTGGCAGCGTCGACCTCGGTGCTGCACGCGGTGATCAACCTGTTCCCGCTGCTGCCGCTCGACATGGGTCGGGCGGTCCTCGCCTGGGGCAATCCCGACCTGCGCCGCTTCGTCCTGCAGATCGCGCAGTACGGCGTGCTCGGCTTCATGGTGTTCTTCCTGGTGCTGAACCTCACCGGCGTCACCAGCCGGTTGCTGATGGTGTTCCTGAACGTGTTCGACAGGCTCGTCGGGTTGATCCCGGGTCTCTGAACCAAACCGTTCTCTAGCGAGACCTCTGCTCCAACGAGCCTCGCGCTGAGCGCTTACTCCCCGACCTTGGTCACTGGCCGCATCGGCCGCTCGACCGGGCGGTGCGCCTCGCGCCGCTCGCGCAGGTCGATCATCATCTGCACCATCGGAGCGTAGGTCTCGTAGGTCGCCAGCAGCTTGCCCGCCGCGTCGAACTTCCTGATCATGTGACCGCCGCGCCTGGCGGC
This sequence comes from uncultured bacterium, assembly GCA_964392895.1. Lineage (GTDB taxonomy): Bacteria > Deinococcota > Deinococci > Deinococcales > Trueperaceae > CAYMRL01. The sequence goes on along the minus strand of CAYMRL010000001.1, from coordinate 65,955 downwards.
GTAGAGGTTGCCGATGTCGTCGACGCCGAGGTCGACTATGGCGTCGGTCGCCTCGCCCTGCTTGGGGTCGAGCGCGTACGAGACGCCGACCTTGCCGTAGCTGGTGACCTTGCGCACCTTGCCGGCGGTGGCGTCGGAGATGTAGAGGTTGCCGTCGAGGTCGACCGCCAGCCCGTCGAGCACGCGCATGCCCGGCTGCTCCGCCGACATCTTGAACGCCCAACGCGTCTGGTAGGAGCCGTCGGCGCCGAGGCGCTGGACCTGCCGGTTGCCGTAGTCGAGGACGTAGACGTTGCCGGCGGGATCGACGGTCACCACGCGCGGATCGTCGAAGGTGCCGCTGCCCGTGCCGCGCCCACCGAAGCTGCTCAGGAGCCTGCCGTCGTTGGTGAAGCGCTGCACCAGGTGCGTCTCGGAGTCGAGCACGTACACGGTGTCGTCGGGCGCGACCGCCAGCGACGCCGGGTAGAGGAACTCGCCCGGCTGCATGCCGTAGCTGCCGAACGACAACAGCGGCGAGCCGTCGGGCGCGAGCTTGTGGATCATCCTGTGATCCTCTTGCCCGACGCGGTACTCGAAGATGGCGGCGAACAGGTCGCCCTTGGAGTCGACGGCCACCGACAGCGGCGCTGCCGAGAAGTCGGTCGGGCCGACACCGATGTCGCCGATCGAGGAGTGCAGGTTGCCTTCGGTGTCGAGGATGCGCAGCACGCCTTGGCGCGCGCTGACGGTGATCAGCAGTCGCGTCGGGAGGGCCGGCTCGTCGTCGACGCCGAACTCGACCTGCTCGAGCGTGTCGAGTACCTCGTCGAGGTTCGGTCGCTCCTCCGCGTCCTTGGAGATCATGCGCATCACCAGCTGGTCGAGCGCCTTCGGCACGCGCAGGTCGACCTGGCGTGGCGGCGGCGGGGTCTGGAAGATCTGCTGGTGCACGATGGCCTCGTAGCCGCCTTTGAAGGCGGTCTGGCCCGTCAGCACCTCGTACAGAACCAGACCGAGGCTGTAGATGTCGCTCCTGTGGTCGATCTTCAGCCCCCGAGCCTGCTCGGGGGACATGTAGACGGGCGTGCCCACGCGCGCGCCGGTCATCGTCAGGCGCGAGAGCACCTTGCCGCCGGCGATGCCGAAGTCCATCAGCTTGACGGCCTCGGGCTGGAGCCGCGGCTCGGCGCCCTCCTTGATGCCGCCCCTGACGATCATCACGTTGGCGGGCTTGATGTCGCGGTGGATGATGCCGGCCGAGTGGATGTGCTGCAGGGCCCGTACGACGCGCTTCATGATGTCGATGCCGAGCGACATGTCGAGCTCGCCCGCCTCGATGTACCCCTCGAGGCTGCGGCCGTCGACGAACTCCATGACCATGTAGTGCTGCACGCCCAACGCGCCGTGCTCGTAGGTGCGGACGATGTTGACGTGGTTGAGGCGCTGAGCCACCTCCGCCTCGCGGTGGAAGCGCCTGATGAACTTGGCGTCGGCCACGTACTGCTCCATCGGGATCTTAAGCGCCACGACCTGGCCGTCCGACTCGCGCCTGGCGCGGTAGACGCTGGCCATGCCGCCGGAGCCGACCTTCTCGAGCAGCTCGTAACCCGGCACGTCGGCGGCGTCGAAGCTCGATGCCGGCGGCGCCTTGGTCTTCGACTGACCGCCGGAGCCGGCGGGGGCGACGCGGCGGTTGGCGCGCTTCTTGGGAGGCGCCACCCGGGTGCTGCGCAGCGCCTGCACGCCCGACGGGACCAGCAGCCCGAGAGCCAGGGCGGCGAGGATGAGCGGAGCGAGGGCGCGGTCGACACCACCCAGCGCCAACGTGACGATGGCGAGGCCGGCGGAGATGGCGAGCAGGCCGGCCACCAGCCAGGACGGAGCCCTGAGGAGCACGGCGATAAGCACCGCCCCGACTGCCAGGAGCACGATCATCCGTCCACCTCCGCGATTATTACAGTGATGTTGTCGTGACCACCGCGTTCGTTGGCGAGGGCGATGAGCGCCTCGACGCACATCTGTCGGTTCGCCGTGCGCTGCAGCTCGACGAGCACCTCTTCAGGCTTGACGAGGCCGTGCAGTCCATCCGATGAGATGACGAAGATGTCGCGCGGCTGCACCCCGACCTCGATGACGTCGGGCGCTACCTGCGGCCGCGTGCCGAGCACGCGCGTGACCAGGTTGCGCCACTCGTGCGATTCGGCCTCGGACTCGTCGAGCAGGCCCTTCTCGAGCTGCTCCTCGACCCAGGAGTGGTCCTTGGTGAGCTGGTAGATCTTCTCGCCTCTGATCAGGTAGGCGCGCGAGTCGCCGACGTGGCCGATGAACGCCTTGTGCCTGTGGATCGCGATGCAGGTGAGCGTCGAGCCCATGCCGCGGCGGCCCTGGTTCTTGATGGCCGCGGCGTAGACCCGGCGGTTGGCGAGCCTTATCGCCTTGTCGGTGAGCGAGTCGATGCCGACCACCGGACGACCGGCGCGGATCTCCTCGACGTAGCGGCTGAACGATTCGTCGAGCACCTCGGTGGCGAGCTTGCTGGCCACCTCGCCGGCAGCCGCGCCGCCCATGCCGTCGGCGATGGCGAGCAGCGTCAACTCGCCGCCCTGGAGGGGGAACTGCCAGACACGGTGATAGTCCTCGTTGAGGGGCCTTACGCGCCCTACGTCCGAACCGTGACCGACGTTCTGGCTGAGCCGCACGCGCCAGTCTACCGCAAAGCCGGAGCGTGATTCAGTTGGGTCCTTCCTCTGAGTCAGGAGCCGCGCCGGCCGGTCCGAAGCGCGCCTCGTTCTTCTGCGGCTCGGGTATGGCACCGAAACGCGCCTCGTAGCGGCGCACGTTGTCCTCCAGGCTCCTGAGCAGCGCCTTGGCGTGACGCGGGCTGGTCACCAAGCGCGCCGTGACGACCGGCTGCTGTCCGGGCATGATCAGCACGAAGTCGAAGAGGAACTCATCGGCGGTGTGCGCCAGAACGGCGCCGTTGGTGGGCCGCCCTCTGGCGGTCTCCTTGTCGATCTCGAACTTCAGTTGGGCCACGCTGCTTAGGCTACAGATTCAGGCAACCGGTCGAGCCGCTTCAGCCAACGTCGCGACCAGTCCGCGCAGCGCGAACCTGGCTCTGCCGACGTCCTGAGGGCTCGCCAACGCCACCACGCACATGCTGTCGACGTCAGGCAGGGGCACGAACAGGACCGGCCCCTCCGGGTAGATGGCCATCAGCTGCCCGCCGTGCGCCGGCTCATCGCCGGTCCGCTCGGCGCTGTCGTCGGCCACCTCGTCGCCGGCCGCGCGCTTGGGCGGGGGGATCAGCTCGCCCAGCGCCTTACCGGCAGCCAGCGCGGCGGTCTGGAGCATGACGAGCCTGTCGATCACAGCGGGATCCGCGGCTTTGCCGGCAAGGAGGTCGCCGCCGGACGAGACGATGGCGGCGGCGGTCACACCTTTGACTGCCAGCAGCTTCTCTAGGTGGTTCTCGAGCGTCACGCTAGCTCGACTTGCAGGCCCGAGCTCACTGTCTCGGCTTGGCGCCGCAGGTTAGCGAGATCCGTGCCAGGACCGACGATCAGAAGACAGAACAGACCGCCGCCGATGCGCCTGGCGAGGTAACCGCCCGTCGGACCTATCGCCACGAACTCGTCGACGCGGCCACCGACCTGGCGGCTCAGGGCGCCGGCGGCTATCGAGAGGATGCTGGTGACGTCGGCGACGATGACATCGAGCTCGGCCGGGTTAGGCCCAGCGAAGCCCGCCGGCTCGTTGTTCTGCCGCGGGTGGCGCTCTATCAGCAGACCGTCCATACCGGCGATGGCAGCGACCCGGCAGCCATCCACGCGTGACCAGAGCTGAGCCAATATGTCTTCGAGGTCGGTCACGACGGCACGTTATCACGGTCCCAGCGGCGCTTGGCGTGCGGCGGTTCACGAGCGAAGCCTGGTATCGTGCGAGCGTGAGCCAGCTCCACGTACGCGCCCCGCAGGGCGCCGTCGCCGAGGCGGTGTTGCTACCCGGCGACCCGAACCGCGCCCGCCTCATCGCCGAACGCTTCTTCTCAGATTTCGAGCTCTACAACGACCACAGGCAGCTCCTCGGCTTCACCGGCAGCTACCGCGGCATGCGCGTCAGCGTGCAGGCGACGGGCATGGGCTGCCCGAGCCTGGCGATAGTCACCGAGGAGATCATCCGCTTGGGCGGTGAACGCCTGGTGCGCGTCGGCACCTGCGGAGCCGTGGCGCCGGGCGTGGCGCCGGGCGATCTGGTGGTCGCGAGCGCAGCCGTCGCCAACGACGGCACCACCCGCCAGTACCTGGGCGGCGCGCCCTACAGCCCAGCCGCCGACTTCGACCTGACCTGCGCCCTGGCGCGGACGGCCGCCAAGCAGGCAGCCGCTGCCGGCCGCAAGCACCACGTCGGGCTGATCCAGACGGAGGACGCCTTCTACGCGACGACCCCCGGCCACGTCCCGGCCCTGGCGGAGCGCGGGGTCCTCGCCATCGAGATGGAGGCGTCGGCACTGTTCCTGGTGGCCGCGCTCCGCTCGGTTAGAGCCGGCTGCATGCTCGTCACCAGCAACAACATCGGCGACGACCGCCTCCTCGAGCCGCAAGCGCTGCAGGAGTCGGTGCTGGCGATGGTCGAGGCGACCCTCGACGCTCTGGTCGAGGACGCAGGAAGGGTGAGCACATGAAGGTCGGAGTCATCGGAGCCGGAGCGATGGGCTCGGGCATCGCCCAGACCTGCGCCCTGGCCGGTCACGAGGTGGTGCTGGTCGACGTCTCGGATGCAGCGCTGGAGCGCGGCCTCACCAACGTGCGCACCAGCCTGGACCGGATGGCGCGCAAGGAGACGATCTCGGCAGAGGACGCCGCGACATGCCTGCAGCTCCTGCACGCCACGACCGAGATGTCCGGCCTGGCCGACGCCGGCGTGGTCATCGAGGCCGTCTACGAGTCGCTCGACGTCAAGCGCGACACCTGGCACGAGATCGCCGCCGCCACCTCGGAGGGCGCGCTGCTCGCCACCAACACGTCGAGCCTGTCGGTCACCGAGATCGCGTCGTTCAGCGGACGCCCTGAGCGTTTCTGCGGCATGCACTTCTTCAACCCGGTGCCGATGATGGCCCTGGTCGAGGTGGTGCGCGGCATCCGCAGCAGCGACGAGACCGTCGAGCAGGCGCGGGCCTTCGCCGAGGGCATCGGCAAGACCCCGATCGTGTGCGAGGACAAGCCCGGTTTCATCGTCAACAGGCTGCTGATCCCGTACATAAACGACGCAGTACACGCGCTCTCGGAGGGCGTGGCAGCGGCCGAGGACATCGACAAGGCGATGAAGCTCGGAGCCAACATGCCGATCGGCCCGCTGGCGCTGGCCGACCTGGTGGGCCTCGACGTCTGCCTCGCCGCCGCCGAGTCGCTCAACGCCGAGTTCGGCGATTCGAAGTTCCGCATCTCGCCGCTGGTGCGGCAACTGGTACGCGCCGGCAAGCTCGGCCGCAAGTCCGGCGAGGGCTTCTACCGCTACTGAGCGTCACCGACCGCCGGCCGAAGCGACCGGCATGAGAGGGAACCAAGGTGTCTGACGAGCTAGACAACATGGAAGACGAGTCCGAAGGGTTCGAGTTCGAGCATCTCCGCTTCGAGGTCGAAGACGGCGTCGCGGTGATAACGATCGACCGCCAAACGGCTCTGAACGCGCTCAACCACGACGTGCTGATGGAGCTGAGCATCGCGTTCGAGGTGGCTCAGGCCGACTCCGGCGTCAGGGCGCTGGTGCTGACCGGCGCGGGTCGGGCGTTCATCGCCGGTGCCGACATCTCCGAGCTGAAGACGATCGAGGACGCCTTCGCGGGCCGCGAGGCGTCGTTGGCCGGGCAGGACGTCGCCAACTCGCTCGCCTCGCTCCCTTTCCCTACCGTCGCCGCAATCAACGGCTTCGCCCTCGGCGGCGGGCTCGAGCTGGCGCTGGCGGCCGACCTGCGCGTGGCCTCGACGGGCGCGCGCCTCGGGCTGCCGGAGGTCGGGCTCGGCCTCATCCCCGGCTACGGTGGTACGCAGCGGCTCCCGCGCCTCATCGGTCAGGGCCGCGCGCTCGACCTGATCCTCACCGGCCGCCACGTGACCGCGGAGGAGGCGCTGCAGCTCGGGCTCGTCAACCGCGTCGCTGACGACGCGCTCGCCGCAGGCCTCGAGCTGGCCCGCACCGCGGCCAAGAACGCTCCAATCGCCCTCGGTCTCGCCAAGGAGGCCGTCGTGCGCGGGCTCGACGTGACGCTCGCACAGGGTCTCGAGGTCGAGGCCGACCTGTTCGGGATGGTCGCCACCACCGACGACATGCGCGAGGGCACGGCCGCGTTCCTCGAGAAGCGCGCCGCTGACTTCTCCGGGCAGTGAGAGGCGCAGTGAAATGCACAGTGTGACGCGGCCCGTGAGCGAGAAGGCGGTCGGCTGAGTACCGTGCCGTTCCGCATCAAGGTCTCGCTGATCATCCTCGCCGTGGTGGTGGGGCTCTTCGCGGTGGTGCCGCTGGTGGTGCCGGTGAGCCCTCCCGAAGGCGTGCGGCCGTTGGCTGAGGTAGCCGGCCCGGATGCCATGTACTTAGAGATCGACGGTGTCGGGGTCCACTACACCCTCACCGACTACTGGGGCGCGGCGAGCTCGAACACCACCTTCCTCATGCTCCACGGCTTCGCGTACAGCGGCGAGAGCTTCGAGGAGTTGGCGCCGTTGCTCTCGGCCCGCGGCGACGTCGTCGCCTTCGACAGGCCGGGCTTCGGCCTCAGCGAGCGGCTGTCGCCCGAGCAGTACGCCGGCGGTTTCGACCCGTACGCCGCCGACTCGCAGCCGCGCTTGGCGCTGGGCGTGCTCGACGCCCTCGGCATCGACAGCGCCGTCATCGTCGGTCATGGCGACGGCGCCAGGGTGGCGCTCGAGATCGCGCTGGCGGCACCTGAGCGCGTGGACGGCCTGGTGCTGATCGGCGCGGCGCCTTACGTGCAGACGGGCCGCTCGGCCCTGTCGCGCCTGATCATGCGCACGCCGCAGATGCAGCGCATCGGGCCTGTGATGCTCAGGCAGCTGGCCTCGGAGCCCGGCCTCAGGATCATCCGCGCCGGTTGGGCCGACCCCGAGGCGATCGACCAAGACACCATCCGCGACTACACCGTGCCCCTGACGGTCGAGGGGTGGGACCAGGCGCTGTGGCAACTCAGCCTCGCCGAGGCGCCTCAGCCGCTGGTCGGCCGACTCCAAGTCGTCGCGGCGCCGACCCTGCTGATAGTCGGCGAGGGCGACACGGTCGTGCCCGCCAGCGAGTCGGAGCGGCTCGCCGTCGAGATGTCGGGCAGCGAGCTGGTGAAGCTGCCAGGCTGTGGTCACGTCGCGCACGAAGAGTGTGCGGAGGCGGTCTTCGCGACCATCGACACCTGGCTGCCGTAGGGTAGGCGCTGCGTCTCACGGCCGCGTCGGGGCACTGACCGCCGCTCCGGCTGGCACAGTAGACTCACCCCATGAAGCTTCTCAAGAGACTGTCCGAAGCCAACGGCGTTCCCGGCCGTGAAGAGCAGGTTCGCGCCCTCATCGAGGCTGAGCTGAAGGGTGTCGTGGACGAGCTATCGGTCGACGCGCTCGGCAACCTGACGGCCGTCAAGAGGGGGGCCAAGGGCGCTCCCAAGGCGATGGTCGCGGCGCACATGGACGAGATCGGCTTCTTCGTGCGCTTCATCGACGACCGCGGCTTCATCAGGCTGCAGCAGGTCGGCGGCTTCGATCCTCGCAACCTCTTCGCGCAGCAGGTGACGGTCCACGCCTCGCTGAGCGGTAAGCAGCTCGTCGGCGTCATGAACCCCGCCACCAAGCCGATCCACATCAGCACCGCTGAGGAGCGCGGCAAGGTGCCTCAGCTCTCCGACTTCTACGTGGACCTCGGCCTCGACGTCGAGGACGTGCGCGCTCAGGTGCGCATCGGCGACATGGTCACACTGCGTCAGAGCTTCGAGGACCTGGGCAAGATAGTCACCGGCAAGGCGCTGGACGACCGCGTCGGCTGCTGGATCCTCATCGAGACGCTCAAGCGCCTCAAGAAGCCTGCCTTCGAGGTGCACGCCGTCTTCACCGTTCAGGAAGAGGTCGGGCTCAGGGGCGCGCTGACCAGCGCCTACCGCGTGGCGCCCGACATCGGCATCGCGCTCGACACGACGCTCGCCGTCGACGGTCCCGACACCACCGCTCATCAGCGCGTCACACAGATGGGAGCCGGCACGGCGCTGAAGGTCATGGACTCGAGCGCCATCAGCACGCGCTGGCTGCTCGACGAGCTCATCGCGCTGGCCGAGAAGAACAAGATCGACTACCAGCTCGAGGTGCTGCCGCTCGGCGGCACCGACGCCGGCGCGATGCAACGCATCCGCGAGGGAGTGCCTTCCATAACGATCTCGACCCCGTCGCGCTACGTGCACACGGTCACCGAGATGGTGGCGAAGAGTGACCTCGAGGCGGCGGTCAAGCTGCTCTCGACCTTCCTGCAGAAGGGTACTGCTAAACTCAAGCGGTGAGAATCGGGCTGATAAGTGACGTACACGCGAACGTCATCGCCCTCGAGGCAGCCCTCGAACAGCTGAACCTGCGCGGCGCCGACACGATCATCTGCCTCGGCGACCTCGTAGGCTACGGCCCTTCGCCCAACGAAGCGATCGACCTGCTGCGCCGCGAAGGCGTCGTCTGCACGCTCGGCGCGGCCGACGAGCGCCTGGCTTACGGCTTCGCGCGCCGCAAGGCGCCGCGGCAGGGCGTCGCCGACACGATCCTCGAGTGGACCCAAGAGGTGCTCGAACCGCGTCACCTGCAGTACCTGCAGAGCCTACCCGTCCAGCAGCGCATCCAGACGCCCGCCGGTTGGATGCGCTTCTTCCACGGCTCGCTCGACGACGCCTCCGAGCGGATCAACATCAGCCAAGACCCGATCACCCTCGGCCGCATGCTGCAGCGCCACAGATGCACGATCCTGGCCGCCGGCTCGACGCACGTGCCGTTCTACCGTCACTTGCCGAAGGCCGGACTCGTAGTTAACCCCGGCTCGGTCGGGCTCTCGCTCAACGGCGAGCCCGGAGCCGACTACGCGCTCCTGGAGATCTCCGAGGAGGAGATCAAGGTGAAGATGGACAAGGTCGAGTACGACTTCGCGGCCGTCGCGTTCGACATCGTGGCGTGGGGGTTGCCATCTACCGTCGCCGACGCGATCCAGATGGGTCGGATGCCCGACAAGCTGGAGCGCGGGGCCGGCGACCCCTGAGCTTCGGATCCTAAGCCAGCTCGAGTCCTAGGGCGAGGGCCTCTCCCCCGCCGATGCAGATGCTGGCCATGCCCTTGGCGCCGCTCTTGCCGGCACCGTTGCCAGTTGCCCGCAGCGCGTGGATGAGCGTCACCAGGATGCGCGCGCCAGAAGCGCCGATCGGGTGGCCTAGCGCCACCGCTCCACCCCTGACGTTGACGCGGGCGTGATCCAGGCCGAACTCGCGCATCGCCGCCATCGGCACGACGCTGAAGGCCTCGTTGATCTCGTACAGGTCGACGTCCTCTGGCCTCCAACCGAGCTTCCGGTAGAGCGTGCGCATGGCTCCTACCGGCGCGACGGTGAACCACTGCGGGTCCTCGCCATGACCCGCATGACCGCTGATCCGCGCCAGGATGGGCATGCCGCGCTGGGCGGCCGTCTCCTCGGAGGTGATGACCAGGGCGGCAGCGCCGTCGTTGATGGTGCTGGCGTTGGCCGCCGTTATGGTCCCGCCCTTGTCGAAGGCCGGCCTGAGCGTCGGCATGCGCGAGAAGTCGACCTGGTCGGGACCCTCGTCGACCTCGACGACGGTGACCGCGCCCTTGCGCCCCTCGACGCTGACCGGCACGATCTCCTCGGCGGCCGCGGCACGAGCGGCCTGCGCCCGCCGGTACGACTCGGCGGCGTACGCGTCCTGCTCCTCGCGCGAGAACGCGTAGCGCTCGGCGCACAGCTCGGCGCACGAGCCCATGTGCTTGTCGTTGTAGGCGTCCCAGAGGCCGTCGTGAACGAGGGAGTCCACTACCTTGCCGTCACCGAGACGCAGGCCGCCGCGGGCTCCCGGCAGCAGGTACGGAGCGTTGGTCATCGACTCCATGCCGCCTGCCACGGCCACCTCGACGTCGCCGAGGGCCACGGCGCGCGCCGCCTGGATGACCGCCTCCAGACCACTACCGCACATCTTGTTGAGCGTAACGGTGGCGACGCTCTCGCTGAGACCGGCACCGAGAGCAGCCTGCCTGGCCGGCGCCTGCCCCTGCCCGGCCTGCAGCACGTTCCCCAGCAGCACGAGTCCGACAGCCGCCGGGTCGACGGCCGCTCTCTCGAGTGCCGCCTTCACGGCCACGGCTCCCAACTGTGCTGCCTTCTTGCCGGCCAGCGAGCCCTGCAGGGCTCCCATCGGCGTGCGCACCGCCGAACTGATGACGACGTTCATGACGAATCGACCTCCGCGCCGGTCGCCGCGTCTCGCGCTGCCGGCCTGTCAGGCGAGTATAGGTTCAGCGGCGGAAGGTAACGGTCGCTTCTACGCCTGCCCACGACACCGTCAGCGGCCTGTAGAGCGAGAACGACGCAGGCAGCATCACGACAGCGGCGGCCGGTTCGTCAGGACCGACCGAGTCGGCGGATCCCCGGTAGACACGCAGTCGGTACGGGTGCCTCACCTCCAGCACGCGCCCCTCCTGCTCGAACAGCATCCGCCCCTCCCACGCCGTCTCATCGAGCGCGCTGACCACGAGGAGCAGCGCGTGATCGCTGCCGATCCTGGCCGCCGCCGCGTCGACGACCGAAGTGACCTCGGGGAAAGCCAGCGGCGTCAGGTCGAGGTCGAGCAGTAGCAGGCTGAGCCTGTCGTTGGCGTAGATGCGCAGGGCCAGCGAGCCTCCGACCTCGGTCGTCTCCCACGTCGCCCCGGCGACGGCACTCGGCATCTGGACTGCGGGCGTCGGGAGCAGCAGCACGGCAGTCAGCTCGTTGGGTAGATGCAGGAGCGTCAGGCCACCCGCGTTGTCTGTCGCCACACCGAGCAGTTGGACGGCGTCGAGAGGCAAGAGCCAACCGGCGGCGGCGTGCTCAGGTGGCGACATCGCGAGGCGCGCGAGCTCGGCCGCGCGAGCGCGCAGGACCGGTGCCGACAGCGACCACTCGTCAGGACCACCGGAGCCAGGCGCCTGGAGCAGCGCCTGCGAGCTTCCTAAGAAGAACGTGGCGATCCCCTCGGCGCCGCGCCAGGTGAGCACGTCGCCGTCGACCGTTGCCACATCGCCCATGGCCACCGCCAGCGATGCAGCTTCGACGTAGCGGACGCCCGGCTCGTCCCAACCGAGCACGGCGCCTTGTCCCTCGGCCGCGCCGACCAGGAGCGACAGCAAAGCCGCCAAGCCCGCCAGCAGCGGCCTGCTGAAGCGCGTGACGGGCGTCAGAATCGGCATCGTGGCGAGGCTATCACACGCCAAAACGGCGCTAGAATCGATTCCTACACCCGTCGTAGAGCGGAGAGGAGAACCGCCTCATAGAGAAGGTGCACGGCAAGACGCAGGGTCTGAAGAACAACCAGGTCAAACGCCTCAGCAACCTCTACCGCCGACGCGTGCCGCCTGACGCCGCGTTGACGGTCGACTTGGCTCGCGCCATCAGCGAGCTGAGCGCCGAGGTCGGGCGCGGCGTCTCGCTGCTGATCGACAGGCGCGGCCGCATCGTGACTGTCGCCGTCGGCGACGCCGCTGACACCCCCCTGCCGCCCTTCGCGGGCGAGGCCGAGTCGCGCCTCGCCGGACTGCGACTGGTTCACACCCACCTCAAGCCGGGAGGTCTCTCGCGCGCCGACCTCACCACGCTGTTCCTCAACCGCCTCGACGCGATCGTCGCTGTCGATCCGCCCGCCAACCAGACGGCCGCCCTGACCGGCCAGCTCGCGACCATCGCCCCCGACTCGGCCGACGAGGAGGACTGGCTCATCGACGCGCCGACGACGATCCGCGACATCGAGTCGTTGGACGTTCAGGCGCGCATCGCGGCGCTCGAGGAGGAGCTGGCGCGCGCCGGCGGTGCTCGCTCGGTGAGGCGCAGCAGCACGGAACGCGCCGTGCTCGTCGGCCTGGCGAGCAAGACCGAGGGTGCCGAGGGCGAGGCGCGCCTCGCCGAGCTGCGCGAGCTGGTGAGGAGCGCCGGCGCCATCGTGGCGGCCACCAGCTTCCAGCAGCGCGACAGACCCGACCACCGCACGCTCGTCGGCGCCGGCAAGCTCAACGAGGTCGTCTCGCTGGCGTTCCACGAGGACGCCGACCTGCTCGTCTTCGACCGCGAGCTGAGCCCCGCGCAGGCGCGCGAGATAGAGTCCGCCACCCGGCTGAAGGTCCTGGACCGCACCCAGGTGATCCTCGACATCTTCGCGCAGCACGCCAGCGGTCGCGAGGCGCAGCTCCAGGTCGAGCTGGCGCAGCTTCACTACCAGCTCCCGCGCCTGGCCGGCCGCGGCGAGGCGATGAGCCGTCTCGGTGGTGGCATCGGCACGCGCGGCCCCGGCGAGACGAAGCTCGAGGTCGACAGGCGCCGCATCCGCGACCGCCTGGCGTGGCTCGAGAAGGCCGTCTCGGACATCAGCAAGCGCCGCGCCGAGACGCGCAAGCAGCGCACGGAATCCTCGACACCGGTGGTCGCGCTCGTCGGCTACACCAACGCCGGCAAGTCGACGCTGTTCAACGCCCTGACGCACGCGCAGGCGCTGGCCAAGGACGCGCTGTTCGCGACGCTGAGGCCGACCTCGCGCGAGGGTTGGCTGCCGCAGCTCGGCGAGTGGGGCGGCAAGGTCGTCCTCACCGACACCGTCGGCTTCATCAGGGACCTGCCCGACGAGCTCGTCAACGCGTTCAGAGCCACGCTCGAAGAGCTGCACCACGCCGACCTGCTGCTCCACGTCGTCGACGGCGCCTCACCCGGCGCACCGGAGCGCGTGGCTGCCGTCGAGCGCATCCTCGATCAGCTCGAGCTGGAGCCGCCGCGGATGGTCGTCGTCAACAAGGCTGACGCCGCCGAGCCCGAGGTGCTCGCCTCGTTGGCGGAGCGCTTCGGGGCAGTGTGCGTCTCAGCGGCGAGTGGCGCTGGGCTCGACGAGCTGAAGACGGCTCTGGCCGCGAGACTGGCGACCTCTGCCGTCGTCTCCGAAGTAGGGCCATCCGCGTCGGACGCCTGGGTACCGGCTTGAGGCCGCGTTTCAACGACCTACGCGCGTTCATAGCCGAGCTCGAGCGCCGCGGCGACCTCAGGCGCATCAGCCAGGAGGTCTCGCCCTACCTCGAGGCGTCGGAGATCGCAGACAGGGCCGTCAAGCAGGGCGGCCCCGCGCTGCTGTTCGAGAACATCCGCGGCCACGCCGTGCCGGTGGCGATGAACCTGTTCGGCACGCGCGAGCGCATGGCGCTGGCCCTCGGCGTCGAGAGCCTCGACGACATCGGCGACCGCATCAGGGCGCTCCTCGACCTGCGCGTCGGCGGCGGCATGCTCGGCCTGCTCTCCAACCTCCCCAAGGTCCGCGAAGTCACCTCTTTACCGCCCAAGCGCGTCAGGACCGCGGCGGTGCAGGAGCGCGTGCTGCGCGGCGACGACGTCGACCTGAGCAAGCTGCCGGTGCTGACGACGTGGCCCAAGGACGGCGGCCCGTTCATCACCTTGCCGCTGGTGATCACCCGCGACCCGATCGAGGGCGACCTGAACATCGGCATGTACCGCATGCAGGTGATGGGCAAGAACGTTACGGCCATGCACTGGCAGCGCCACAAGACCGGCGCCAGGCACCTGGAGAACGCCAAGCGCAAGGGTGTCAGGCTCGAGGTGGCGGTGGCGCTGGGCGGCGACCCGGCCCTGACTTACGCCGCCACGGCTCCGCTACCGCCGGTCGCGGGCCTCAACGAGTTCTCGCTCACTGGCTTCCTGCGCGGACGCTCGCTGGAGGTCGTCAAGGGCGTCAGCGTCGACCTGGACGTGCCCGCGCACGCCGAGTACGTCCTGGAGGGCTACGTCGACCCGAGCGAGGAGTGGCTCGTCGAAGGGCCGTTTGGCGACCACACCGGCTTCTACACGCTGCCCGACCTCTACCCCGCCTTCCACGTCACGACCATCACCTCCCGCGCCGACCCCATCTACCCTGCGACCGTGGTGGGACCGCCGCCGATGGAGGACGCCTACCTGATCGAGGCGAGCGAGCGCATCTTCCTGGTGCCCGCGCAGCTGATACTGCCGGAGATCCGCGACTACCACATGCCGCCGGCCGGCATCGCTCACAACCTCGTCAACGTGAGGATAGACAAGCGCTTCCCCGGCCATGCCTACAAGGTCGGCAACGGCCTATTAGGTCTAGGCCAGATGATGTTCGCCAAGGTGATCCTCGTCTCAGACGACCCCGGCGCCGACGTCAAGGACCACCTGGGCTTCTGGCGCAGCGTCCTGTCTCAGGCGGTGCCGGGGCGCGACAGCCAGTTCGCCAAGGGACCGATCGACGTGCTCGACCACGCCAGCCGCGCCTGGAGCTACGGCAGCAAGCTGATCGTCGACGGCACTCGCAAGCATGCAGAAGAGGGTGGCGCGGAGGGCTTCGAGCCCAACTCCGAGCGCGCCGCCGCCGAGCTGCCGAAGCACGCTGAGGTCGTCGACCAGCACCAACCCCCTGCCGGAATCTGGTTCCTGACCTGCGACAAGAGTCGCGCCGGGCAAGGCGGCGAGCTCCTCGACTGGGCCGTGGCGCAGCCGGGGGCGACCAACGGCGTGAGGCTCGTGGCGGCGTTAGGCGCAGAGGTCGACCCGCGCGACTTCGAGGAGTGCATGTGGACGCTCCTCAACAACATCGACCCGGAGCGAGACATCAGGATCCTGCACACGCCGGACGGCCGCCAGGTGTTCGCGGCCGACGCGACCCAGAAGCTGGCCTCCGAGGGCTTCGAGCGCGACTGGCCCGAGAAGCTGGTGATGGACGAGAGCGTGAGGCGGCGCGTCGACGAGATCTGGCCGCGGCGCTGACAGCGACTAACCCGGCACCACGCCGTGATCGTGATGCCGGTGCCCGAACGCAGTCTTGAGGCACTCCTCAGTCAGCACCTCGGCAGGCGACCCGAAGCCGTGAACGTGGCGGTTGAGGACCAGCACGTCGTCGGCGTGGTAGCGGGCGGCGGCCAGGTCGTGGGTGATCATCGCGACAGCGGCGCCCGACTCGGCCTGGTAGCGCTCGAGCAGGTCGTAGAGATCGTGCTCGGCCAGGAAGTCGACGCCGGCGGCAGGCTCGTCGAGCAGCACGAGCTTGGGGCGCCGTATCAGGGCGCGGGCGAGGAAGGTCCGTTGCAGCTCGCCACCCGAGAGCCTGGGTAGCGGTCGGTCGAGCAGTTGCCTGGCGCCGACCTCGGCCAAGGCGTTCGCCGCCATCGCGCGCCTTCGCTGACCGACGCGCGCCGGCCAACGGCGCGTCAAGCCCGTGACGACGAGCTCGGCGGCGGTAGCAGGGAACGTCCTGTCGAACGTCTTGAGCTGTGGGACGTAACCGATCAGGTCGGGGCGCTCGCCAGCGTCCTCGCCGAACAGCGCGGCGTGGCCCTTCTGCGGTTTGACCAGCCCGAGTGCGACTCGCATCAGGGTGGACTTGCCGCCCCCGTTGGGTCCGACTATCGCGAGGAACCGACCGAGGGCGAGGTCGACGCTGACGTCCTCGAGGACCGTCGCGTCGGAGAAGCGCACCGTGACGTTGTGAACGTGCAGCGCCGGCGGCGCTGGCGGTTCCATCATCGCCTCGCCACCTTGCTGAGAATCGGTTCTCATCAGTGTCATGCTATCTCAGCGGCGCCGTGTGCGCAGCCGAAAACCAGACCAGCCTCGGGGCAAAGAAGAACCCCGGCTGTTAGACCGGGGCTCTTGGTTGGGTTCACACTCAGGGCGCGTGAGGCGCCCAAGCCGACGTCAGCCGCGCTTGTTGGGGTTGACGAAGACCGTCGGATCGAGCTGGCGGATCGCCTTGGCGCTGAGCCAGACTCGTTCCGGCCTGCCTTCGACCCAGATGGTGCGCTTCTGCAGGTTCGGCTTCTGGGTCGTCTTGTGCACGCCGACCTGCTTGAGGCCGACGCCGCCACGCCGCTTGGGCGAGCCCTTGCGGGTGCTGCTGGTGGTGCTCCTCGTCTTCTTGCCGGTGACGGCACAAACGCGCGGCATGTCTTTCTCCTTCTGATGCCCGCCCTCTGGCGGGCGCGTTGGCATGGGTATGAGGTGAGCTTGCCAGCCCACAAGGCGTCGTAGCTTAGCACGTACCCACCCACCCTTGCCTAGCCCGGGCACCGGCAGCGTGGCAGTTGCTAGCATCGCGAGCGTGAACAGAGATCAGCTCGCGCGCGCCATCTTCCAGCGCTCGCACATAACCGGCGAGTTCATCCTTCGCTCCGGCGCCAAGGCCACCGAGTACTTCGACAAGTACCTCTTCGAGTCCGACCCTGAGCTGCTGAGGGCCATCGCCGAGGCCATGGCCGAGCGCGTTCCGGCCGGCGTCGAGGCCTTGGCCGGGCTCGAGCTCGGCGGTGTGCCGCTCGCGGTCATGCTCTCGCAGGTCACCGGCTTGCCGACGCTGTTCGTTCGCAAGGAGGCGAAACCGTACGGCACCATGCGGCTCGCTGAAGGCGGCGAGGTGGCCGGCAGGCGGCTCCTCGTCATCGAGGACGTGGTCACCTCGGGCGGTCAGGTCGTGATCTCCACTAACGACCTGAGGCAGCGCGGCGCGATCGTGGAGGCTGCGCTGTGCGTCATAGACCGGCAAGCGGGCGGGCCGGAGGCTCTCGGCGCGGCAGGGGTGAGGCTCGATGCGCTGTTCACGATGACTGAGCTCAAGGCCAGCGCCGGCTAGCACCGCCTAGCTCCGCGTAAACTCGCCCCATGGCAGAAGAGACGATCTTCAGCAAGATAGTCAGGCGCGAGATCCCGGCCGACATCCTCTATCAGGACGAGCTGGTCACGGCCTTCCGCGACATCCACCCGCAGGCGCCGGTTCACATCCTGATCATTCCCAACGAGTTGGTCGCCACCGCCGCCGACGTCGGCAGCGAGCACGAGGCGGCGCTGGGACGCATGTTCACCGTCGCGCGCAAGATCGCCGAGCAGGAGGGTCTGGAGCGCGGCTACCGCCTGCTGGTCAACTGCAAGGAGCACGGTGGCCAGGAGGTCTACCACCTCCACATGCACCTGCTCGGCGGCCGCCCGCTGGGCCCGATGCTCACACGCCAACAGAGCTGAGAAGCACGGCATGCCGAGCGGCGTGTCCCGTCGACACGCTTGAGAAAGCCACCCGCGCAGTTACGATGGCCGGCAGGAGGCGAACATGCAGTATCGCAGGATGGGCAACAGCGGCCTGAAGCTCAGCGCCGTCAGCATCGGAGCATGGACGACGTACGGACAGACGGTCTCGGAGAAGGCGACGGTCCGCGCCATCCTCGAGCGCGCGCTGCAAGCCGGCGTCAACTTCCTCGACAACGCAGACGTGTACGCCAACGGCGCCGCCGAGGTGATCATGGGCGAGGTGCTCGCCGACCTGGACGTGCCGCGCCACCACTACGTGCTCTCCAGCAAGGTGTTCTGGCCGATGTCCGACGTGGTCACCGACCGCGGGCTCAGCCGCAAGCACGTCCTCGAGTCGATCGACCTGTCGCTGGAGCGGCTCGGCGTCGACTACCTCGACATCTACTTCGCCCACCGCTTCGATCCCGAGACCCCGATGGAGGAGATCGTCGAGGCGTTCTCGGACGTGGTGCGCTCGGGCCGCGCGCACTACTGGGGCACGAGCATGTGGTCGGCGGCGCAGATCGCCGAGGCGCACACCTTCGCGAAGTCGAACGGTCTCGTCGCGCCCGTCGTCGAGCAGCCCGAGTACTCGATGATCAGCCGCGCGCGCGTCGAGACGGAGATCCTCCCGACGACGACCGCCAAGGGCATCGGCCTGGTCGTGTTCAGCCCGCTCGGTCAGGGCATCCTCACCGGCAAGTACGACGACGGCGTCCCTGACGGCACGCGCTTCGCGAACTTCTCGCAGTTCAAGCAGCGCTGGGTGACCGACGCGAACCTCGCGAAGGTGCGCGCGCTCAAGCCCATCGCCGACGGTCTCGGTGTCGAGCGCTCGGTGCTGGCCCTCGCGTGGGTGCTGAGGCAGCCCGGCGTCACCAGCGTCATCACCGGCGCCACGCGGGTCGAGCAGCTCGAGCAGAACCTCGCCGCGGCCGAGCTGGTGTTGGGCGAGGACGTGCTCGCCGCGATCGACGCCGCGCTGGCCTGAGGAGCCTAGAGCCGGCCCAATCGAGGCCCATCGGATGAAGGTCTACAGCTCCGCCCAGATCCAGGCCCTCGACAGGGCTGCCGAGGCGGCAGGCATCAGTCCCGGCGAGTTGATGGGCCGCGCCGCCGACGGGGTGGTCAGGACCGTCCTCGAGCGCTTCCCTGACGCGCGAACGGCGGTGGTGCTGTGCGGCCCCGGCAACAACGGCGGCGACGGCTACGGTGTCGCCGCCAGGTTGCTCGGAGGTGGTCTGGCGGTCCAGGTGCTCGAGGTCTCGGATCAGCCTCGCAACGCCGAGGCTCGAGCCGAGCGCGCGTCGTTCGTCTCACGCGGCGGCGTGTGTCGTCCGCTCACACCCGCTCTGTTGTCGCAACTCCTGAGCCCTGCACCCGACCTGGTGATCGACGCGCTGTTCGGGATCGGCATGAAACGTGCGCTCGCAGGCGAGCTGGCCGCCGTCGTGGCGCTGCTGAACGGCGCGGTGCGCCCTGCGGTCGTCAGCGTTGACGTACCCAGCGGCCTCGATGCCGACAGCGCCAGCGCGCCCGGCCCCCACGTGACGGCGGACCTCACGATCCAACTCGCGGGCCACAAGCTCGCCGCGCTGTGTCATCCGGCGAGAGCCGCGTACGGCGAGACCGCTCTGGTCGACCTCGGCATACCTGCCGAGCTCATGGATGCCGGCTCCGACACGCTGCTGATCGACGTGCCTGCCGTCCAAGCATGGCTGACCAACCGTGCTCCCGACGCAAACAAGTACTCGGCCGGCACGGTGTGCATCGTCGCAGGCTCCGAGCAGTACCCCGGAGCGGCGGAGCTCGCCTGCCGCGGAGCGTGGCGTGGCGGTGCCGGGCTCGTCACCCAGGTCGGACAAGGCCGGCTCGCGGGAGCGTGGCCGGAGACGATCTTCGTCAGGTGGGACTCGCAGATCTGGCCGCCCCAGACGTTGAGCCCCAAGCATGCCGGCTCGCTCGTCGTCGGTCCCGGACTCGCTCCTTCGGTAGCAGCGCGCCTGAGCGAGTTCCTGGCGTGGGCGCCCAACGCGGCTGTCGTCATCGACGCTGCGGCGCTCGACCCGGCGGTGCTGGCCGACTGCGTTGCCGAGGGACGGCTCGGAGAATCGACCAGCACGGCAGCCCGCGTGGTCACGCCACACGCCGGCGAGGCGGCCCGCATCCTGGCGACCTCTCCGGAAGAGGTCGCAGCGCACCCGCTCACCGCTGCTCGTGAGATCAGCGCGCGCCTCGGCTGCATCTGTGTCCTCAAAGGTCCGACCACGGTGATCACCGAGCCCGCCGGGCGCGCGGCGGTCAGCACCTTCGGTCACCCGGGCATGGCCGCAGGCGGCACCGGCGACGTGCTGGCAGGTCTCCTAGGCGCGCTGCTCGCCGACCCCGCTACAAACTCCACGGCAAACTCCAGGACCGGTCAAGACGCTTTCACCACGGTGGCGGCGGGCGTGGCGGCGCACGGTCTGGCGGGCGCTCTGGCAGCCGAGGAGAAGGGGCGCTCGCTCATCGCCTCCGATCTCGCCGAGGCTCTGCCGCTAGCCTTGAGGCGCCTCTCCGGCGGGCGGTGGTAGGACGGTGGTGGTAGAGCGGTTGTAGGTCGGTGGTAGCCTGCCGAACGTGCTACGCGTCAGGGTTCCAGCCACCAGCGCCAACCTAGGACCCGGCTTCGACGCGCTCGGCATCGCGGTCGACCTCTACCTCGAGGTCATGCTGCAGCCGGCTGAGCGCGACGAGTTCCACTACCTCGGCGAGGGGCCTACTCCGCGCGCCGAGGGCAACCTCGTTCATCTGGGCTTCAGAAGCGTGTACGCCGCGCTGGGACTGGAACCGCCGCCAGTCTCCCTGCACGTGAGCAACCCGATCCCGCTGGCGCGGGGGCTGGGCTCCTCCTCGGCGGCTCTCGTGGCAGGCGGCGCTCTCGCCGACGGGCTGCTCGGCGAGCCGCTCGGGCGCGACGGCGTGTTCCGGCTGATGGCCGCGCACGAAGGTCACCCTGACAACGTCGGTCCGGCCGTCTACGGCCAGCTGACCGTGGCAGCGGTCGACGAGAGCGGCGACTTCCACGCCGCCAGCCTTCCGCTACCCCCGTCGTGGCGCTTCCTATTCGCGTCGCCGGCGTTCGAGCTGCCCACCTCGGAGGCGAGGGCCGCGCTACCCGACAGCTACCCGCGCTCCGACTTGGTGCTGACGTCGTCACGGACGGCGTTGTGGCTGGCTGCGGCAGCGCTGGACAAGCCCGAGTTGCTGGCGACGGCGTCGCTCGACGTCGTGCATACGCCGTACCGGACACGGTTGGTGCCGGGCCTGAGCGAAGCGCTCGCGGAGCTGCGAGCGGCCGGAGCCTGGGCGGCGTTCTTGTCGGGTGCGGGACCGACCGTCGGCGCGGTCGTCGACGACCATCACCTGCCTGCCTGCCAAGAGGTCCTGCGCGCTTTCGTGGGAGACGCCGGTCTGGTCATGACGCGCGCGCCTGCGACAGGTTACGTGCTGCACAAACGTTCGTGAGAGTCCGGTGTTAGCATCCCGGAACGTGAAGGTCCTCGGCATCGACACGTCGTGCGATGACACCGGCGTCGGCATCACCGACTCCGGGCTGGTTCTCGCCAACGTGGTCGTGTCGCAGACGGCCCTGCACAGGCGCTACGGCGGCGTCATGCCGGAGGCGGCAAGCCGCGAGCACCTCGAGGTCATCGACGAGGTGGTCGAGAAAGCACTGCTCGAGGCGCAACTGAGCCTGTCTGACATCGACATCGTCGCCGCCACCTACGGGCCTGGTCTCGTCGGCGCGCTGCTGGTGGGCCTCAGCTACGCCAAGGCTCTCGCCTGGGGCATGGGCGTACCGTTCGTGGCCATCCATCACCTCGAAGGGCACATCGCGGCCGCCACGGCCGCCGCCGGTAGCAGCGTCGAGCCGCCGTTCCTGGCTCTGATCGCGTCCGGCGGCCACACTGCCCTGTTCTACGTGCAGGGTTTCGGCAGCATCGTCGAGCTCGGTCGCAGCCGCGACGACGCCGCCGGTGAGGCCTTCGACAAGGTCGCCAGGCTGCTCGGCCTCGGCTACCCGGGCGGCGCCGCGCTGTCCGAGCTGGCTGCCAGCGGCGACGATACGGCCGTCGATCTCCCCTGGCCCATGCACGGCGACGACACGCTCGACTTCAGTTTCAGCGGGCTCAAGACCGCCGTCGCGCTGAAGCTGCAGCGCCAACCCGACGTCTCACACGCCGACCTGGCTGCCAGCTTCGAGCGCGTCGCGATCGGCTCGCTCGTCGAAGTGACGCTGCGCGCGGCGCGGCGCGTCGGCGCCAAGCGGCTGGTGGTCGCCGGCGGCGTGGCTGCCAACCGGCGCCTGCGCGAAGCCTTCGCGACTGCAGGGATAGAGACGCACTTCCCGCCCGCCGCTCTCGCCACCGACAACGGCGCCATGATCGCGCTCGCCGCCGACCTGCGCCTGCAGGCGGGGCAGCTACTCGACAACAGTCTCGGCATCGACGCGCAGCCGTACTCTCCCCTGGCCGCCTCCTAGAGCATGCGGCTCGCCGTCAACTTCTCGCCTGACGCCGCCGATCTCCTCACCGCTGGGCGCATCGACTTCGACGCCTTCAAGGTGCCCGACTGGGACGAGGTCATCGAGGTGGCACGCGAACTGAGACCCGTCGAGGTCCACTTCCCGCTGCAGCTCGGCACCCTTGACATCGCGACTGCCGACCTCGACCGCGTCGCGGAGCTTCTGGCGGACACGGCCACCCCGTGCCTCAACTTCCACGTGGCGCCTTCGCGCGAGCGCTTCGGCGAGGTAGCCGTCGACGACGTGAGCACCGAAGCCCGCAGGATCGTCCTCGACGGTCTGCTCGCGGACTTAGGGCCGTTCGCGCGGCGCTTCGGAGCCGATAACCTCGTCTTCGAGAACCTGCCGTACCGCGGCCCGGAGCGTGGGCTGCTGCAAGCCGGGGTCGACCCCAGGCTGCTCAGCGACCTGGTGCGGGAGAGCGGCTGCGGACTCCTGTTAGACCTGTCGCACGCGGTGATCACGGCTGACACGCTCGGCGCAGATGTCGAGAGCTACCTGAAGGAGCTGCCGACGGCGGCGCTCGTCGACCTGCACGTCAGCGGTGTGCGCGAGCTCGACGGCAGCCTCCGCGACCACATGCCGCTCACGACACGAGACTGGGAGCTGATGGACAGGGTCGTTCAGCGCATCGCGGCGGGCGCCTGGCCGGTACCGCGCTTCGTGGCGCTCGAGTACGGCGGCATCGGGCCCGTGTTCGCATGGCGCACCGACAGCGAGGTGCTGGCGACCGACCTGCCGCGGCTCGCCGAGCTCATGGCGCCTTGGCGCCGCTAGCTCAGGTCAGCGGATGCTGCCCCACAGTCCTGCCAGATAGGACTCCTGCGTGACGACACCTTTGACCTGATTCCCCTCGGTGACGACCACCAGCTGCTCGTGGGCGAGCAGCCGGCGCAGCTCGGTGACTGCCACCTCGGACGGGGCCTTCACCAGCTCTTCCCACGAGATGATGCGGTCGCGGAACAACCCGGTGACGCCAACCGGCACGCCGTCCTGAGTGACGATCACGACGCGGTTCTCGGCGAGCGTCTGCACGACCTGGGCCGCCTCGACGACGGGTACCTCTGTGGCGGCCGCGCCGGCCGTCGGCGGCACCGACAGACCGAAGCTGAGCAACGCCGGGCTGGGCAGCCTCAGCGCGCTGCGCACGTAGATGAGCGCGCCGGAGTAGGCGAGCACGAACACGATGCCTTCGACGATGCCGACGAAGTTGAAGTCGCGGAAACCGAGCCGCCCGCCGCCGCCGAGCAGCAGTGAGGCGAGGAGCGACACGAGCAGGGCGAACGCGACGGCCGCCAAGGCTCCCAAGAGGGCGGCGACGCGGATCTGTGATGGTCGTCTCATCTACTACTCCGTCTCGATCGGTGCGGCGCTGACGTAGCCGGCGCCCGCCCTCGCGTCCGAGGGTCTGTCTGGCGAGGAACTGTCTGGCGAGGAGCTGTCTGTGGAGACAGTGTGGGGGACGTGCTCGAGCTTGTCGACGTCGGCGGCGAGCGCAGCGTCTTCGGTCACCAGCGCGCTGACCTTGGCACCGAGGATCTGACCCACACGAGCCTCGAGGCCTTGGAACGTCGCGCGCCCGAACAGCAGGGCGAGGAGGGTGCTCCAGCCGACGATGGCAGCCAGCGCCAGCGGGTTCTTGCGCGCCATGTACACCCTCTCGACGAGTGGCAGCAGCTTGGGAAGCACCGCCCGGTCGATGAGCATCATGTTCCCGCCGGTGACGCGGTCGCCTGAGACGCGCACGTAGGTGCGGGCTTGGTCGGGGAAGTCGCGGCTGGCGGCGGCCTCGCTGACCACCGGGAACACCAGTGCGGCATCGGATGGTGCTTGCCTCAGGAAGCGCTCGATCATCGGACCCGTGACCCAGGGGATGTCGGACGCGCACAGCAGGAGCTTGTCGCCGCCCGCCTCTGCAGCAGCGGCCAGGCCGGCCAAGAGCGAGTCGATGAGGCGGGCGCCGCCGGGAACCACGACGTCATGCAGGCCGCTCAGAGCGGGCGAGCTCGGTCCGACATAGACGACCTGCCCGACGCCCGACGCCTCTCGCAACGCCGTGAGCAGGTATGAGACGAGCGGCTTGCCGCCGAGCGGGTAGAGCGCCTTGCTCTCGACACCGGCAGCGATCACGAGCGGGTCGACGGCACCTGACGCGGCGAGCACGACCGCTGTCGTGGCCACTTCTTAGTAGCCCTCGCCTTGGTTCATCGCAGGATTGTAGCCCGCACGCCGCTCTCCCGAAGTGCGTTTTCAGCTTGGGAAGAGCCGCGCGAGGACGCTTCAAAGACGCGGCCGGCCCACCTCGCAACGGTGGGCCGGCCGCGGTCACTGGTTCGTGGCAGCGTTAACTAGAAGCGCGACTGCCTGACGCTCAACTCGACCGTGCGTCCGGGCGAGATGCTGAACGAGGTGATGTAGGTCGCGTAACCGGGGGCGATGACGACGAGCTCGTGCGTGCCGACGGCGATGTTCGGGAGCGTGAGGCGCCCGGTGCCGTTGGGGATGCTGCCGACCTGCCTGCCGTCGAGGAAGACGAGGGCGCCGCCGACGTTGGCCTGCACCACGACGGACCCGAGGGTGGCCGTCATGTTGGAGTTGACCGTCTGATCGCGGCCGCTCTGGACCGTGAAGCGCACGGTGGAGGACTGGTAGCCGGGGGCCTCGAAGCGCGCGGTGTAGGTGCCGGGCTCGAAGCGCAGCGAAGCGGTCGGCGTGGTGCCGACGTAGCGGCCGTCGACGTAGACGTCGGCGCCCGAGGGGCTGGAGGTGAAGTTGACGGAGCCGGCGGTCTGGACGCGGCTGAGCGTGCCGCTGACGGTCTGGCTCTGGCCGTTGGCGACGTCGACGGTCGTGACGAACGGCTGGTAGCCGGCCAGCTCGTAACGCACCTCGTGGCGGCCCGACCTGACACCGAAATCGACCGGCGTGAACCCGACGAACGAGCCGTTCACGTAAGCCTCGGCGCCCGATGGGTTCGACTGGAGGCGCAGCGTGGCGAACTCGGGCTGGCTCGGGGCGTTGCCGACGTAGTAGATGGCGGTGTCCGTGACCCAGTCCTGCTGCGGGATCGGGTTGACGATGATCCCGAACGAGCGGATGAAGCCGTCCTCGCCGATGTTGCTCTGCGCGAAGTCCGAGTTGCCGGACTCGAACCTGGCGATGGTGCTGGTGTCCAAGGGCGACCGGCTCGCGACGGCGATCACCTTCGAGAGGCCGCGCGGGGGGGCGATGTTGAACACGTAGCGGGCGCCGCTCGGCGGCATCGTTACGGTCTGGTTGGCAGACACGCGGTTGTTCGACTCGTAGCGGTTCGGGAAGATCTGGGTGATCTCACCGGTGGCCTTGACGTCGAACACGTAGATGTAGGCGGCCTCACTGGCCCGCACCGAGATCCTGACCTCTTCACCGATCTGGTAGCTCGGCGACCCATTACCGCTGGTGTCGCGATCGAGCCACACCTCGACCCCGAAGCTGGGGCGAGGGTTGACGACGATGGCTTGAGGGCTGACCACGAAGCTCTGGGCGAACGCCTGCGCGAAGGCGGCTAGGGCGAACACTGAAGCGATCAGAGCGAGATTACGTCTCATTCGGGTCCGCCTCCTTTCACGGTCGAAGCCTAGCACCGCTCATAAAGACCTCGTGATGCGATTCTTAAATCCGCCTTCATGCAGCCGCGTTACAGTTCGACTATGCGAAAGTTCGCCTCGGCTGCCCTCCTCACACTGCTTATCGCGACCAGCGCTCTGGCCCAAGAGTCCGAGCTCGACGTCGATACCATCCTCGACAACATCGCCGGCGCCGCGAGCGACCTGCAAGACGTCAGCTTCCTGCTCACCGGCAGCATCACCGACCCCGACGGCACGACCATCGCTCTCGAGGTCGACTTCGAGATCGTCCCGTCCGAGGTCGTGGCGCGCGCGTACATCCTCCAGCCCGACGCTCTCGCCGACAACGAGATAATCCTCGACAGGGACGCCGTCTACAACTACACCTTCCTGACGCACCAGGTGATGGTGTTCGACTCCAACGACCCGGACGCGCTCGGTGGCCTGCTACCGGCGAGCGAGGACGGCGCCTCGGCCAACATCAGCTTCGACCTGGCCGCGATCTTCGCCGGTTACGAAGCCAGCGTCGTCGGTTTCGGCGACAGCCCCCACGGCCCGGCGTACACCCTGCACTTCAGCAACGACGACCCCTCGGCGCTGATCCTCGACGTCGAGGCGGTGGTGCCTGTCAGCGACTGGCTGCCGCGCCGCCTGGTGTTCATGGAGACGGGCGGACGGGTACTGGCGGTGTTGAACGCCGAGAACCTCAGAGCCGACCGCGGCCTGGACGTGAGCGCCCTGCGCGAGCTGCCGTTCGACGCGGAGATCATCGACAACAGGCGCTGAGCAGCCGAACGACCTCCGTGAGCGCCGCGGGTCGCGACCCAGCCGGCGCTAGACCATGTCCTGCGGCACGACCGCCGCGTCGAACTCTTCCGCCGTGAGGTAACCGAGAGCAAGGGTCGCCTCCTTGAGCGTCGTTCCCTCGCGGTGCGCCTTCTGGGCGATCTCCGCAGCCTTGTAGTAGCCGATCTTCCGGTTCAGCGAGGTCACCAGCATCAGCGAGCTCGACAGATGTTGTGCGATGCGCCGCTCGTTGGCGGTGATGCCGTCGACGCAGTTCTCGCGGAAGCTGTCCGCAGCGTCGGCGAGGAGGCGGGCCGACAGCAGCAGGTTGTAGATCATCACCGGCTTGAACACGTTGAGCTGGAAGTGCCCGTGCGAGCCGGCAACGCCGACCGCGACGTCGTTGCCCATCACCTGCGCGCACACCATCGTCAGCGCCTCGGCCTGGGTCGGGTTGACCTTGCCAGGCATGATGCTGGAGCCGGGCTCGTTC
Organism: uncultured bacterium; assembly: GCA_964392895.1. Lineage (GTDB taxonomy): Bacteria > Deinococcota > Deinococci > Deinococcales > Trueperaceae > CAYMRL01. The sequence goes on along the minus strand of CAYMRL010000001.1, from coordinate 39,179 downwards.
TCTGGGAGGCTCAGCTCACCGATGCCGCTGCGAGGACCGGAACCCAGCAGGCGGATGTTGTTGGCGACGGCCATCAGCGCGACGGCCGTGCGCTTGAGGGCGCCAGAGGCCTCGACGACGGCATCGTTGGCCGACAGAGCCTCGAACTTGTCGTCGGCCGTTACGAACGGGTGACCGGTCAGCTCGGCGATCTTGGCAGCAACCGCGGTGGCGAACCCCTTGGGGGCGTTCAGACCGGTACCGACAGCGGTCCCACCTAGCGCCAGCTCGCTCAGGTGCGGCAGGGTCGCCTGGATGGCCTCGCAGCTCTTGCGCACCTGCGTGGCGTAGCCGCCGAACTCCTGCCCCAGCGTCACGGGGGTGGCGTCCATCAGGTGCGTGCGGCCGATCTTCACGACCGACGAGAACTCGCCCGCCTTGCGTTCCAGCGCGGCCTGCAGAGCCCGCAGGGCCGGCAGCGTGCGGGTCACCAGGAGGTGGTAGGCGGCGATGTGCATCGCGGCCGGGAAGGTGTCGTTCGACGACTGGCTCTTGTTGACGTCGTCGTTGGGATGCAGCGGCTCCTTGCCACCCCGCGGCTGCCCGCTGAGCTCCGCCGCACGGTTGGCGATGACCTCGTTGACGTTCATGTTCGACTGCGTGCCCGAACCGGTCTGCCACACGACCAGGGGGAACTCGTCGTCGAGCTCTCCCCTCTCGATCTCGTCACAGACGCGGCCGATCAGCTCGGCTTTGGCCGGGTCGAGTCCCGCCAGCCCTACGTTCACCTGCGCGGCAGCTTTCTTGAGGACGGCGAAGGCGCGGATCAGCTCGATGGGCATGCGCTGCCCGCCGATCTTGAAGTTCTCGACCGACCGCTGGGTCTGGGCGCCCCAGTAGCGGTCGGCGGGGACCCTGACCTCGCCCATGGTGTCTTTCTCGATGCGGAACGACATGGCTCACATGCTACCCAAGGCGAAGCGCAGCGCGGTGGGCAATGCGTCCCTCCAGGCGACCCAGTTGTGGCCGGCGCTGCGCACGTTCAGGGTCACCTCGGCGCCCTTCGCCTCGAGGTGCGCGGCCACCTCGACGTTGATGTCGTGCAGCCACTCCAGGCTGCCGACGTCCAGGAACCAACGACCCGGCACGTCGCTCCGAGCGGCCAACCACTCGCGCAGCCACGAGCGGGCGCTGCGGTAGTGGTCGGTATCGTCAGGAGCGCCTAGGAACGCGCCCGACAGGGCTACGACGGCGTCAGCCTCACCCAGCGTGCTGGCATGCAGGTACGCCGACGCCTGCCCGCCGAGGCTAGCGCCAAGCCACACCCGGCTAGGCGAGGTCGGGTGCCTGGTCGTCACATGAGGTATCAGCTCCTCGAGGACGAAGCTCGTGTAGGCGTCGTTGAACGCGTACTCGACTAACCTGTCGATCGGCTCGATCATCAGCAGCCGCGCCGGCCGCGCTTCTGAACGCGCCAGTAGCTCCTCGAACACGGCGGCGATCCTGCCGAGGCGCATGAAGGTGACGCCGTCCTGCACGATCACCAGCGGTAGCTTCACGCCGTCCAGTCCGGCCGGCGTGTAAAGCGTCGCGCGGCGGATGGCGCCAGCTAGTGCGGAGCTCTGCAGCCGCAGACGTTCGAGCGAACCGCTGGCGCGCTCGGCGGGCACGTCGGCGAGCGGGTCCGGACGGTAGGCCTGGCCCCTGACCTCGCTGACGTCTCCGTACCAGAGGTTCTTCGTGGTGTGCGGCCACAGCGGGTCGGGCTTCACCCGCCCCGACGAGTCGACGAACGCGTACTGGAAGTAGACGTCATCGGGCAGGTCGAGCGTCAGCGGCGGCGTACCCGGCTCGAGCGCGAGGGGCGCTCTGTCCATGTCGGTCGCGTCGCTGATCATCTGCTTGGCCCATGGCGCCGGAGTGATCTTCAGCTGCATCACCAGAGTGTAGTGGCACTGGTAACCTGCCACGCATGGCACAGCATCCCTGTCACGACATCGAGCTCTCGCGCTTGAGCGCGCGCACCGGCGCCAAGTGGAAGTACTTCCCCGCCGACGTGCTGCCCCTGTGGGTCGCCGAGATGGACTTCCGCATCGCCGAGCCGATCAAGCAAGCGATCCGCCTGCGCTTGGACGACGACGACCTCGGCTACGGCATGCCCAACGCGGTGCCGGGCTTGCAAGACGCCGTCGCCGACAGGCTCAAGCTCTTCGGCTACCGGCCGCCGACCGACTGCGTGCTGCCGCTGCAGGGAACCTCGATAGGCCTCGACTACGCCGCCAGGGCGTTCGCTGGCCCGGGCGACGAGATCCTGATCCTGACCCCGCTCTACCCACCGTTCAAGCGTGCCATCACCAGCGCAGGGCGCGTGCCTGTCGAGGTGGAGCTCGTCGACGACGGCACCGGCTACCGCATCGACATGGACGCCCTCGAAGCCGCTGTCACGCCTGCGACGCGCATGCTGATGCTCTGCAACCCCCATAACCCGGTCGGCAGGGTGTTCACCCGCGCCGAGCTCGAGGCGCTCGCCGACTTCGTCTTGCGCCACAACCTGTGGCTGGTGTCAGACGACCTGCACGCCGACCTGGTGTTCGAGGGCGAGATGCTGACCATCGCCGGGATCTCGCCCGAGATCGCCGCGCGCACCATCACGCTCTATGGGCCTAGCAAGGCGTTCAACCTGCCTGGTCTCCAGATCAGCTTCGCCGTCGCCTCGGATAAGGCGCTGCTCGACAGGCTCAAGGCCGGCTCGCAAGGCACCTACCACGGCCCCAACGTCCTGGCTCAGGAGGCCGCCCTCGCCGCCAACACGCAGTCGGCCGAGTGGCTCGAGAGCGTGCTGGCGTACCTGGGCGAGAACCGCGCTCTGGTGACCGAGTTCGTCGCCTCCCAGATGCCGTCCGTGCGTCACTACGCCCCCGAAGGCACCTACCTCTCGTGGTTCGACTTCCGCGGCAGCAAGTTCCCCGACATGCCGGCCAAGGCGCTGATGGAGGCGTCGAAGGTCGGTCTCAACGAGGGCGCCGACTACGGCAAGGGCGGCGCCGGCTTCGCGCGTCTCAACTTCGCCACTACCCGTGAGATCCTCAGCCAGGCGCTCGATCAGTTGGCGGCAGCGCTGCGCTAAGCAGCTCTCTCAGCGCGCGAACCACTCGAGGAAGTGGCGCCTGACCGCGTCTGGCACACCTGTGTCGGGCGGGTCGTGGTGCAGCTCGTGGTAGCCGCCCTCGATCTCGATGAGCCGAACGCGCGGATTGCTCGCGGCCAGCCGCCGACTGCCGCTGATGCTGGCGTAGCCGTCGGCAGTGCCGTGAACGACGAGCGTGTCGACGGCAAGCTCGGCCGCGCGTGCCAGCAGCTCCTCGCCCTCGTTACGCAGCGTCACGCCGGTGATGGCCGGCACGCCGCCGTGGTGGTTGAGGGGGTCGGTGCGGTAGCGCTCCACCTCGCTGGCGTCGCGTGAGATGCGCGTCTCGTCAGGTCTCACGACGGGCATCCCCGGCGCTATGCGCGCTAGGAGCCTGACGGCGCTCAGTTGGATCTTCGGCCTCTGCACAGCGTCGATGAGGAACGGCGAGCTGAGCGCCAACGCCCGGATCAGCTCCGGCTCTTCCAGAGCGAGCCGCAGGGCGATGGCTCCTCCCATGCTGTGGCCCATGAGTATCGGTAGCGACCCGCCGATGTCGGCGGCCCGCCGCAGCGCGCGCTTGGCGGCGGCGAGCGGCTCGGAGTAGCCGCGGATCACGGCTCGCGCTCCTGGACTCACACCGTGGCCTGGCAGGTCGAAAGACCAGAAGTCGTGTCCAGCTTCCGAGGCCGCCTTGGCCAGGACGGCATGCCGCCTGGCGTGCTCGCCGTAGCCGTGGATCAGGACGACGGGAGTCTTTGGCTCCGGCCCGGTTGCGGCCCACCTGTAGCCGGCGAGGCTCTCTTCTGCGGCGGTGATCTCGGTCGCGAGCGGGTGCAGGGCTACCTCCCTAGGGCCTATTCCAAGAACTCGACGGTGAACTCCTCCATCACAGGGTTGGACAGGACGCTCTCGGCGACTTTCAGGAGCAGATCCTCGGCCTCGTCGTGCGTGCCCGTCACACTCAGCTCGATGCGCTTGCCTATCCGCACGTCGCTCAGGTTGGCGTGCCCGAGGCGCTTGAGCGTGCCCTCGACGGCGCGACCCTGCGGATCCAGGATCGAGCGCTTCAGCATCACGTCCACGACAGCTCTGTGCGTTCCAGCGTCGTGCTCGTGATGGAGGTGACCGTCGTCGGCCGACAGTCCCGCCAGCACTGCCTCCGGGTCCACGCTCATGATGCGGCGCAGCACCTCGGCGTAGGCCTCCTCGACACCACCGAGATCGCGCCTGAAGCGGTCCTTGTCGAGCTTCTCGCCGCTACCGGCGTCCCACAAGCGGCAGGTGTCAGGGCTGATCTCGTCGGCGAGGATCAGCTCGCCCGAGGCTGTGCGTCCGAACTCGAGCTTGAAGTCTGCGAGGACGAGGTCGGCGGCAGCGAAATAGGCCTTCAGCGCCTCGTTCACCTGCACCGTCAGCTCGAACAGCTCCTCCAGCTCGTCGACCGTGGCGAACCCCAGCGCGACGGCGGCCGCGTCGTTGATGAACGGGTCCCCGAGCGCGTCGTTCTTGTAGCACCACTCGATGACGATGGGATCGAGCTCGCCGCCCTCCTCGACACCGTAGCGCTTGGCGAAGCTGCCGGCGGCACGGTTGCGGGCGATGACCTCGAGCGGGATGATCTCGACTCGCTTGACGAGTTGCTCGACGCCGTCTCTCACCTCGAGCAGGTGGGTCGGGACGCCGGCCGCCTCGAGGTAGCTCATCAAGCGGCCGCTGACGGCGTTGTTGATGGCTCCCTTGCCCTGGATTACCCCGCGCTTCAGCGCGTTGAAGGCCGTGGCGTCGTCCTTGTACTCGACCAGCAGCACACCGTCGACGTCCGTGGCGTAGACGCGTTTGGCCTTGCCTTCGTAGAGCTGCGCACCGCGTCGTAGGGCATCCATCACCTCGGGATGATACCCGACCGGTGCGGGCTCACAGCCTCAGGCGGGCCGCTTCACAGCCCGAAGCGCGCCGCTTCACAAGTCGAAGCGGGCGTAGATCTCGTCGACGTACCGCAGGTACCAGCCCGCATCGAAAGCCTCCGCGAGCTCTGCGGCGGTCAGCGTGCTCTCCGGATCGGCGCCGATGAGCTCGCGCAGCGGCGTCCCTGTCTCCCAACTGCGCAGGCTGTTGCGCTGCGTGATCTCGTAGGCTGCCTCGCGGCTCAAGCCTTTGGCGATGAGCGCGTGCAGCACGCGTTGCGAGTAGACGAGCCCGCCGAGCGAGTCGAGGTTGGCCGCGATCCGTTCCGGGTAGACGACGAGGTCGTCGAGCACGCGTCTCAGGCGGCGCAGCGCGTAGCTGGCCAAGGTGGTCGAGTCGGGAAGGATGACGCGCTCGACGCTCGAGTGGCTGATGTCGCGCTCGTGCCACAGCGCGACGTTCTCGAGTCCGGCCTGCAGGTTGGAGCGCAGCAGCCGCGCGATGCCGGCGAGGTTCTCGCTGGCGATCGGGTTCTTCTTGTGCGGCATCGACGAGGAGCCCGTCTGCCCCTTGGCGAAACCCTCCTGGGCCTCGCGCACCTCGGTGCGCTGCAGGTGGCGGATCTCGAGCGTCACTCGCTCGATGGTCGTGCCGAGGATGGCAAGCGCGCTGAGCAGCTCGGCGTGGCGGTCGCGGGCGACTGTCTGGTTGGTGACGGGGTCGGCCACCAGCCCAAGCGAGCGGGCGACATCCGCCTCGACCTGCGGCGGCACGTGCGCATAGGCGCCGACCGAGCCCGACAACATCGCGACCGAGATGGCCTCTTCGGCGGCGCGCAGGCGCGTGAGGTCGCGGTCTAGCGCGGCCGCGAAGTTGAGGAACTTCAGTCCGAAGCTCGTCGGCTCGGCGTGGATGCCGTGGGTGCGCCCGATGGCGGCGGTGTGCTTGTGCTCGATCGCCAGACGCAGCAGGGAGCCGCGCAATGCCTCGGCGTCGGCGAGGATCACCGCCAGCGCGCGCTTCAGCAGCAGGTTCTGCGCGGTGTCGACCACGTCGGTGCTGGTCAGGCCGTAGTGGACGTGGCGAGCGTCGTCGCCGAACAGTTCCGTCAGCGCCCGCGTGAACGCGACGATGTCGTGGCGGGTCACGGCCTCGAGCTCGGCGACCCTGCCGGCGAAGGCGGCGTCCAGCGGGGCGCCCTCCAACCGTGAGCGCAGCCGCGCCGCGCTGCCAACCGGGACGTCGCCAAGCCTCTCGAACGCCTCCATGGCGGCGAGCTCGACCTCGAGCCAGGTCCGGTAGCGCTCGGCCTCGCTCCACAGCCGCGTCATCTCGGGCGTCGAGTAGCGTTCGATCACGCGGGCAAGCTACCACGCAAGCTGCGGGGAGAACTGCCGAGACATCGGCCCACTCCACCCCGGCAAGTGCCGTCCAGAGCGGCGCGGTCGCCTCGCCCGGGGGTGTTAGAATCGCACGTCGGGCCGCGCGGATTGGCGCCCTCTGGCGTCGTCGGCCGCGGCTCATGGAGGCTTCGTGAACGAAGGGGAAGTCGTCAGCGTTCAGATAACTGACGAGATCAAGTCGAGCTTCATCAACTACGCGATGTCCGTGATCGTGGACCGCGCGTTGCCTGACGTCAGGGACGGCCTCAAGCCGGTGCAGCGCCGCATCCTCTTCGCCATGCACCAGATGGGGCTGGCGTCGAACCGCAAGCACTCCAAGAGCGCCGGCGTCGTCGGCGAGGTGATCGGCAAGTACCACCCCCACGGCGACAGCGCCATCTACGACGCGATGGTCCGCATGGCGCAGGACTGGAACCTGCGCTACCGGCTGGTGGACGGCCAGGGCAACTTCGGCTCCATCGACGGCGACCCCGCCGCCGCTTACAGGTACACAGAAGCGCGCCTCACCGCCTTCGCCGAGTCGATGCTCGCCGAGATCGAGCAGGAGACCGTCGACTTCAGGGAGAACTTCGACGGCACGCTGTCGGAGCCCGAGGTGCTGCCGGCCGCCGTCCCCAACCTGCTGGTCAACGGCGCCGCCGGCATCGCCGTCGGTATGGCGACCAACCTGGCGCCTCACAACCTCTCAGAGATCGTCGACGGTCTGATCGCGCTCATCGACTCGCCCGACCTCACCACCCGCGAGCTGATGAAGCACGTGACCGGCCCGGACTTCCCCACCGGCGGCATCCTCGGCCGCGAGGGGATCGAGCAGGCGTTCGAGACCGGCCGCGGCAGTCTGCGGGTGCGTGGCAGGGCTCGCATCGAGGACCACAACCAGCGCGCCTCGATCGTGATCACCGAGATCCCTTACCAGGTCAACAAGACCTCGCTCATCCAGACGATCGCCGGTCTGGTGCGCGCCAAGCGCATCGAGGACATCGCCACCCTGCGCGACGAGTCCGACCGCCAAGGCATGCGGATCGTGCTCGAGCTCAAGCGCGGCTCGGTGCCGCTGCTGGTCCTCAACCAGCTCTACAAGTACACGCAGCTTCAGACGACGTTCGCGGTCAACAACGTCGTCATCGTCGACCGCAGCCCGAAGGTTCTCTCTCTCAAGGAGATGCTGAGGCACTACCTCGACCACAGGGCCGAGGTCATCACGCGGCGCACCGAGTTCGAGCTGCGCAAGGCCAAGGAGCGCGCTCACATCCTCGAGGGCTACCTCATCGCCCTCGACAACCTCGACGCCGTCATCGCCCTGATCCGCTCGTCCAAGGACGGCCCCGAGGCCAAGGAAGGCCTGATGCGCGAGTTCGGGCTGTCGGAGGTGCAGGCTCAGGCCGTCCTCGACATGCGCCTGCAGCGCCTCACCGGCCTGGAGCGCGAGAAGATCAACGAGGAGTACCGCGAGCTGCAAGAGGAGATCGCCAGGCTCGAGCTGATCCTCGGCACCGACATCGAGCTGTGGCGCGTCGTGCGCACCGAGTTGCAGGCCGTCAAGAAGCAGTTCGGCGACGGCAGGCGCACCCAGATCGTCGACCTGACCGACGACATCGGCAAGGAAGACCTCATCGCCGAGGAGAACATGGTCGTCACGCTCACCCGCGGCGGCTACATCAAGCGCACGGCGCTCTCCTCGTACCGCTCGCAGTCGCGCGGCGGGCGGGGGGTCACGACGCAGAAGGCCAAGGAGGAGGACGTCAACTCGCTCCTGCTGGTGGGCAGCACCCACGACTTCCTGCTGTTCTTCACCAACCGCGGCCGCGTCTACCGCGAGAAGATCTACGACCTGCCGGAAGCCGAGCGCGCCACCATCGGCAACCACATCCGCAACATCCTGCCGCTGGTCGAGGGCGAGAAGGTCGAGACGGTCCTCGCCCTGCGCAGCCTCGAGGCCGACGGCTACTTCGTCTTCGCGACCCGCAACGGCCTGATCAAGCGCACCGAGATCCGCGAGTACGGCAACATCAACGCCGCCGGTCTGGTCGCGATCAACCTGCTGGACGGCGACGAGCTGATCGCCGTGCGCATCGCCGACGGCAAAGCCGACATCGTGCTCGGCACCAGGCGTGGGCAGGCGATCCGCTTCACCGAGGCCGACGTCCGCGACACCGGCCGCGCCACCCAGGGCGTTATCGGCATCCGCCTGCGCGACGGCGACGAGGTCGTCAGCATGGCCGTGATCCAAGAGGACGATAAGCCGCTGGCCGAGCTGCTGTCGGTCAGCGAGAGCGGTCTCGGCAAGCGGACTCATCTCTCCGAGTACCCGCTGCAGGGCCGCGGCGGTCAGGGCGTGATCGGGCACAAGCTCACCGACCGCACCGGCGGCGTGGTCAGCCTCAACCAGGTCCTCGGCACCGAGGAGCTGTTCGTGCTCTCCGAGTCTGGCGACCTGATCCGCACCAAGGTCGACGGCGTCAGCCTCTACGGCCGCTCGTCGCAAGGCGTCACCATCAAGCGCATCGACGATGGCGACCGGGTGGTGGCAGCGATGGTCTTGCCCTCGGACGAGTCGCTGGCGACCGCTCCACTGCCTGGAAGCACGGACTGACCCCGTGAGCAGCCGCCCGCCGCTGATACTCGACTGCGATCCGGGTCACGACGACGCTCTCGCCATCATGGTGGCTGCGAGCCGCGCCAACCTACTGGCGATCACGGCCGTCAGCGGCAACGCACCGCTGGAGCGCACGCTGCGCAACGCGCTGTTGACGGCGCAGATCACCGGTATCGACGTCGAGGTCCACGCCGGCGCCGCCAAGCCGCTAATCGGCGAGGCGCAACACGCTCCCTACATCCATGGACAGACCGGTCTAGATGGTCCAGTTCTGCCGCCCCTGACGAGAGAGGCTTCGAAGGTGCCGGCGGTCAAGGCCATACTGGCCGCCGCCGAGGCGCACGACGATCTGTGGCTGGTGCCCGTCGGGCCGCTGACCAACGTCGCCATCGCGCTGAGCTTAGAGCCGTCTCTGGCGCAGCGCCTCGCTGGCATCAGCATCATGGGCGGCGCCTACGGCGCAGGTAACACGACCGCGGCCGCCGAGTTCAACATCTGGGCCGACCCCGAGGCGGCGCAGATCGTCTTCGAGTCGGGCGCGAACCTGATACTCGCCGGCCTGGACGTCACCCACCAGTTCCGCATGAACGAGGCGCGCGTGGCCAGGCTGCGCGCGGCCGGTGGCGCGGCGGCGAGTTTCGCAGCCGACCTGCTGACGTTCTTCTCGGCCGCGTACCTCAAGCACACCGGTCATCCCGGCGGCGGGCCGCTGCACGACCCGTGCGCCGTCCTGGCCGTCACCGACCCGCACCTGTTCACGTCCACACGTCGGCATGTCGCCGTGGAGACGGCGGGCAAGCTCACGCGCGGCATGACGGTCGTCGACAGGCGCGGGAGCCTGAGCCGCGAACCGAACACGACCGTGCTAGAGACCATCGATGCCGACGCGGCCTTCGACGTGCTACTCGACTCCGTAACGTCTCTCGACGCCGTGGGCGCGCGATGATCGAGTTCCACCACGTCACCAAGACCTACCCGCGGGCGCATGCCCACGCGCTCAAGAACGTCGACTTCCTGATCCGCAAGGGCGAGTTCGCTTACATCACCGGGCACTCCGGCGCCGGCAAGTCGACGCTGCTGTCGTTGATGCTGAGGCGCATCACGCCGACCGAGGGCACGGTCACCATCAACGGTCACGACGTGGCACGCATGCGGGAGTCGCGACTGCCGTACCTGCGGCGCAGCATCGGCATGGTGTTCCAAGACCACCGCCTGCTCGCCCACCTGTCGGCCTTGGAGAACCTCACCTTCACCCTGCGCGCCACCGCCGCCAAGGGGAACTACGAGCAGAAGGCGCTCGCGGCCCTGCGGCAGGTCGGGCTGGTGCATAAGCGCAAGGCGTACCCGATCGAGCTGAGCCTCGGCGAGCAGCAACGCGTCGCCATCGCGCGCGCCGTCGTAACCGAGCCGCCGCTGCTCCTCACCGACGAGCCGACGGGCAACCTCGACCCTGACACGGCGATGGAGATCCTCGAGCTGCTCAACGACATCAACCTGCGCGGGACCACCGTCCTGGTCGCCACGCACGCCCGCGACCTCGTCGACAGGTTCCGGCGCCGCACGCTGGTGCTCCGCAACGGCGAGCTCGTTCGCGACGACGATCGGGGCGGGTACTCGCTCTAGTCGGCTCTAACCGGCTCTTACCGGCTTTAGCCGGCACTCAGCCGCCGCGCGACCTCGAGGGCCTTGCGCCACTCCACGTCGGTCTCGCGCCTCTCAGCAGCGAACCGCGCGAACGCCCAAGCTCTGACACGCTGCTCGTCGAGGCCCAGCAGCCCTGCCCACCTCCGCACGAACGCGACCGGGTCCGTGGCGACGCGCTCCAACTGGTCGAACATGTGCTGCGTCGCGTCGTAGCCGGGGTCTCCCAAGAACGGCCTGACATCGATGACGAGCCAGGGCTCGCGCTGTGAGGCGAGGACGTTGCCCGCATGCACGTCGGTGCCGAGCAGCGTGTCGCCAGGGCTCGGCCTCGCGAGCTCCTCGAGCGCCGCCAACCCCTCGCGCACCAGGGCCGGGTCCGGCCAGCGCTCCTCGTCTGCGCGGGTCTCCCCGCTCCAGTAAGCGATCATCTCGGCCAGGGGTCTGAACGTGCGCCCTTCACCCGGCACGCGCCAGAGTCGGGTGAGCGAACGCGCGAGCCGCTCGTCGCGCTCGGCCGCAGGCAGCTCGTTGAGGCTGTGCCCGGGGACGCAGCGCTCGAGCAGCATCGCTCCACTGCGCTCGTCCGACGCGAGCAGGCGCACGGTCGGATCGCCATCCCAGAACCGCAAGCCTGCCGCTTCGTCCCTACCCTCCATGTGCGGGAACGACAGCTTCAGCACCGCCTGCTCGCCCGAGACCATCTCGGCCGGAACTATCAGCGCCGTGAAGCCGTCGTGCTCGAGCGGCTTGCCCAGCCGCAGGCGCCACCTCAGCGATACCTCCTCGACGAAGCCTGCCAGCTGCTCGAGCCAGGCGCGGCCCTCGGACGTGAGGGAGGCGACGCGCCTCACCCGGTCGGTGACCAGACCCTTCAACTCGGTCATCGCGTTCAGCCCTAGTCGGTCGGGCCGCCGCGGGAGGTCCCGCGCCGCTTCCCGCTGATGAGACGCTCGTTGCCGCGTTTGAAGTTGCCCGTGACCCGCTGAAGCGCGTACTGCTGAGCCTCGAAGGAGGCGCCGTCCAACTCGGCCCTGAGCTGAGCCGCACGCTCACCGCCGAGCGTCAGCACGCACCTGCCCTCCCAGAAGACGCGAACTCGGCCGTCCTTGGCGAAACGAGCTGTGAAGATCTCGCTACCCATGGAGCTAAAGCTGCATCACCGAGTAGTCGAGCCGGTCCTCGCTCAGCAGCATCTCGAGGAACTGCAGCTTGCTCAGCGCATCGATCATCGCGAAGGAGTTCTCCTTGTCGATGTAGATGCCGTCCTTCATGACGGTGTGGCCGTAGACGCCGAAGCGGTGCCCAGCCTGCTTGACGAGCTGCGGCTTGTTGAACCACCAGGTCTTGGTATCGGGGTCGTGATAGAAGAAATCGTCGAACTCCTGCATCCCAGGCAGCGGCCCCGCGTGCGCGAACTGCACGCCGTGGAACACCTTCTCGCGCGGCATCGACCTGAACCACTCCTTCAGATCGTCGGGGATGGCCGCGCCGCCCTTGGTCTCGTCGAACTCGACGTGCCGCAGACCGCCGCGCGTCGACAGCTCGAAGCGGTGCTCGACGGCGCTGTCGTCGTGGTTGCCGAGGATTATCGACACGTTGCCGGCCGCGGCATCGACGTAGCGCTTGAAGCGGTACAGCTCGCGGATCTGCGCCTTGGCGGCGCGGCGCAGGTGGTCGGGGTTGCTGGAGTCGTACGGCTCCTCGCCCACCGCCGTGGCGTAGTCGCGCTCGTCCTTGTAATGAACGAGGTCGCCGATGCACACGACCTGGTAGCGACCCTCGACCACAGCGGGCGTCGGCTCCAGCGTCTGCGTGCAGGCGGCCGCAGCCTTAAGCACACGCCACAGCTCTGGCCACTGACCGTGCACGTCGCCTATCGCGACGACCTTTATCACGAGCCGGCGCCGCGCTTCTCGAGCAGCAACGCTCGCAGCTTCGAGTAGAGCTCACGGCCCTCGTCCGGGTTACGGCCGTAACCGTGGTGCGCGACCACCAGGCGCGCGGCCTGCCGTCCGAGCCCCTCCTCGTTGAGGCGCTCGACGAGCTTGTCTATCGCTTGTGCGCCCTGGCTGCGCTCGGGCGCGGCGGTGACGGCGGCGGGTGGCGACGTGACTGCGGCGGGTTCCACCGCCATGTGCCGAGCCGGTTCGGCCTCCCCCAACGATGTACCTACCGTCATGGCTTCGGCCCACAGCTCTTCACTCGGTAGGTAGACGGGCTCGCCCATCTCGCTGTCGTAGTCGACGACCGACCAGAACCTGTCGTCGCGCGAGGGACCGATGCCGAACGCCGCCGCTGCGAGCACCAGGGCTCTCTCGCCCAGCGCCGCGGCGCTCAACTTCACATCGTCAGACAGCTCGGCGACCCCAGCGCGCTCGACGCCACCGAGTCTCAGGTTGCAGATCATGGCCTTGGATCCGAACGGCTGCAGCGCGAAGCCCCAGCCCTCAGCCCCCAACACGGCATCGAAGCGCCTCGCCAGCGCATCGGCGCTGACGCTGGGAGCCATCACGGCGGCCCCGGCATCCTCGGTCAACTCCTGGATCCACCAGGTCGCGCCGTGAGGGTCGAAGGGATGGCGAAGCTCAGGCCACGGCAGCGGCGGCATCGACCGATGATAGCAGCGACCCAGCCGTGAACGCGGTGCAACTTCACTCGTTCAGGCCAGCCCTAACACCGGTCTGCTGTAGAGTCGTCTCATGCTCAAGAAGCACCATGCCGCGCCGCGCGTGCGCAGCGCGCGGGCGACACTGACACTCACCGGCCTGGCGCTGCTAGCGCTGGTCGCCATGATGGCCCTGGCCGCCTCAGCGGCGCAGGGCTCACCCTCCATCTCGCTCGACTCGTTCAACTACCGCGTCGGCGACACGCTCACCGTCAGAGCGTCAGGCCTGCGGCCAGGCAGCGAGTACGTCGTGACCCTGACGCCTCCCGTCGAGTCAGATGGCGAGGTCGCCTCTGACGGGCATGAGGCCGACCCTGGCGGGCGCCTCAGCATCGACTTCCCCTTGAACCACGCGGGTCGGTGGGCTCTGACGGTCACGGGGCCCGACCTGGATGCCACGCTCAACGTGCAGGTCGCGGCGGGCGTGTCGCGGATGCCGTCGCAGGGGCAGACACCCGGCTCGACGTCTCCCCCGGCCGCGGGCGAACCGGCCGAAGGCGAACCCACCGATGAGGAGCCGGCTGTCGAGCAACCGACCGATGAGCAACCGGCCGACGAGGAAGCAGTGGCAGAGGAGCCGGTCGCCCCGAGCACAGCGGACGAGTCGGAGCCGACAGAGCCGACACAGGACGAGCAGACGCCAGCCGAGCAGACAGATGCCGGCCAGGCGCCGGCCGGCACCGAGGGTGCCGAAGCGCAGGAGACCGAGTCACAGGACGCACAAGGGCAAGAAGCCGCGCCGCAAGACCCCGACCAGCAAGAGGCCGGCGGTGCCGTTGGTCAACAGCAGGAACCGGATCAACCTCAGGACGTCGAGGACGCCGGCGCACAGCAGACCGAATCAGGAACGGCGGTTCAGGAGACCGAAGCGCCGGAGGAGCCGGCGCAGCCGATCTTGCCGGGCGTCACACCGTCGACGGGGCTCGGCATCGACGTCGCGCTGGACAACGGCTCTTTCGTCGCTAGCTTGATGGGCCAGCCCGTCTGGCAGCTCGACTTCCCTATCGGCAGCGGCGCCAGCGCCGAGCCTCTCGTAGAGGACGACCGCGTCTACCTAGGCCACGGCAACCATGTGCTGGTCGCCAACCTCGCGACCGGCGACGTGTCGCGAAGGCACCGGCTGCCGGCGCAGGTGGTGTCTGTCGAGCCGCTGACCGCCACGACACAACTCGGATCCATCTTGGTGACGGTCGAGTACTCGAACGGCACCCGCCAAGAGATCGCCGTCTCCGACGCCGGCCCCTCGGGCAGCTTCGCCTTCGACCCTGACCTCGCCCTCTACGGTTGGCTCAGGGCCGAGGCGCAGGTCGACGATCCGATCGCGCGCCTGCTCGTCGATCCCACCAACCCGTGGCTGTACGTGGCCGCGGCGCGCACCGAGTCGACGCGAGCCACCACGCTCCTGAGCGGGGCCCTCGCCCGGGCCGAGACGTTCTACGAGCGCGCCCAGTTGGCTCGCCAGCTCATGAGCGGAGCCGACAGGCGCCCCGACCTGGCGGCGCAGGCGATGGACGCCGCGCTCGAGGACTTCGTCGACCGCGGCTACCGCGGCACCCTGCTCTTCGACGAGGCCACCTCGGCTGCTTACGGCTTCCCGCTCGACGCCATGCGCTCGGCTCTGGCGCGCGGCGACATGGATGCCGCCGATTTCTGGGCTCCCTGGCTCTACCGCCTCAGCGGATCGGCGGTGGCTCCGAACGAGACGGTGCTGCGCGACTACGCGACCGAGCTGCGCCGCCTCGGACGCGACAGCGAAGCGAACACCTGGCGCCAGCGCGCAGGCGAGGGCCACGGCTTCAACCTGGCCACCACGCTGCGCGACGGCGCTGCGGCGCTGGGGCGCGGCGGCTGGCTGGCCGTGGCGGCGCTGCTCGTCGCCATCCTCGCCCTGAACCTGACGCTGGCCGCCAAGTACTGGCGCCCGCAGTCGCTGCTGCTGAGGCAGAACGCCGACCGCGGCCGCAAGCCGTCGCCGCTGGCTCGGCTCAACGTGGTGCGGCACGCCGCGTTCGTGGAGAAGTTCGTGGTGGTGCTGCTCTTCGCGGCGGTGTTGGCCCTAGTAGGGCTTCACGGCTGGACGCAGCGCGCGGCTGCGCTCGATGCCAGGCTCGGCGGCGGCTCGCTGGCGACTCCGATCGCGCGCGAGGTGCTCTCGGCTCTGCCAGACAACGCCTCGACCGCCTTCGTGAACGCGTACGCGGCGCATACCAGTGGCGACATCACCACAGCCACGCGTCTCTACCAGGACCTGACCGACAACGCCGACGCCATGAACAACCTTGGCGTGCTACGCAACGACGACGAGATGTTCCGCCTGGCGCTGTCGTTGAGCCCCAGCCACCCCGAGGCCTCGTTCAACCTCGGGCTGACCACCGACAACCCGTCACGCCTGCTGGATGCCTACCGCCCCTCGGCTCCGCAACTGGCGGCGCCGGGCTTGGGACGGATCGAGGACGCCTACGCCGGCGGTTACCGAGCGGCTCTCGGCGCCGCGTTCACGAACCCGTGGACGACGCTGACGAGTGACCCGGCGTTCGGCCCGCAGTGGCTGTGGATCGGAGCTGTGGTGCTGTTCCTCCTGTGGGCGGCGCTGAGCGTCATCTGGTTCCTCATCCCACGACCGCGCCAGTCGCGCAACGCCCCGCGGACGTTCCTCTACCACCTGCTGGCGCTGCTGTTCCCCGGCACCGGTCTCGCCGACGAACTCTGGGGCGTGCTGCTGCTGGTGCCGTGGGCGATCTTCGGCACCGACCTGCTGAGGCGCTACTTCCTGCTCGGCTCCGGACCAGTGATCCCGGAGCAGGTCGCGCTGATCGCGATGATCGTCATCTACGTCATCAACGTGGTCGCGTTCGTCGTCGAGTACCGCTCGTACCGTGCGCGCATGACGCGCCTGCGGGTGACCGAGCCCGACACGGCGCGGGCTTACGGGATGAGGGTGGCGGACAGCCCGCACGTGTGATAGGCGACTCGCCCAAGGGCAGGAGCACCGGCTACCTCTACGTGCTCGGCGCCGCGCTGCTGTGGGGCACGATCGGCGTGTTCTCCAAGCGCGTGCTCGAGCACGGGGTACCTCCGATCGAGATCGCGTTCTGGCGGGCGGCGCTGGCGGGGCTGGCGTTCCTCGTGCAAGCACTCGTGACGCGCACGCTCAAGTTGCAGCGCCCCTCGGATGCTCTCGGCCTCTTGGCCTTCGCGCTGATAGGCGTGTCGCTCTTCTACACAGCCCTCAACGTGGCGATCGACGAGGGCGGCATCAGCCTCGCCTTCGTGCTGCTCTACACCGCGCCCGCTTTCGTGGCGCTGCTCGCCGCGCTGCTGTTGGGCGAGAAGCTGACGGCGCAGAAGAGCGTGCTGGTCGGGTTGTCGATCGTCGGCGTCGCGATGGTCGCGCAGGGTGGCGGCGAGGGCATGCGCGTCACCGTCGCCTCGATCAGCTGGGGACTGGTATCCGGGCTGTCTTACGCCAGTTACTACCTGTTCGGCAAGTGGCTGCTGCGCCGGTATCCGGTCGTGACCATCTACGCGATCGTCATGCCGGTCGGGGCGCTAGGCCTGCTGCCGTTCGTGCGGTTCACGGCGTTCTCGGCACCACCGAGCGTGTGGCTCGACCTCGGGCTGATGGCGCTGTTCTGCACCTACCTCGCCTATCGGCTCTACTTCACCGGCCTGCGGCAGGTCGAGGCGTCGCGCGCCGTGCTGGTCGCGACCATCGAGCCTGTGGTGGCGGCGGTGTTGGCTGCGACCCTGTTTGGGGAGCGTCTCGGGGTGCTGGCCATCGTCGGTGGGCTGCTGGTGCTGAGTGCGGCGGCGCTTGCCTCACGACCAAACCGGTAGACTTATGGAAGCTCGTCCGCTCCAGCTCCGGGCACAGACTCTGTCAAAGACGCGTTGAGTTCGAAGTCACTGGATCGACACAATCAGGGCGACTATAGGCGCCGTCGGCACCGGTCCTCTAGGGATCCCAGTTGGTTGGACAACGGTCCCTCGTTGTACTCCAACAGAATCTCAACACGCTCGTTCCTCGGATCCAAACGGTCCTCAAAGATGGGGTTCTGACCTGCACGTCCCCCGATGCCTAACCACCACGGGTAGATCGCGCCTAGCTCTGTGAACACACGAGCTATGCGCCCCGGCCTAGTCGCAGACAGTTCCCAGTCGTTGTCGAGCCAATCTAGCGGCGGTTGAGTGTGTCCCTCAATCCTTATTCGTCGCCAGTATGGGTTCTCACATAGGACAGTTGCGAAACGCGCGAGAACCTCAATGCCCTGAGCAGAGAGCTCCATCGAATCGGCCCGGAAAATCTGGCTCGTCTCGTACACCCAGCGCTGTACTCCAGGAGGGTCGTTTCGCCCTACCTCCTCTCTGGGTCGTACGTCCAGATCGAGCGCTCTTGCTACGGCATCTCTGACCAGCTGTTGAGACTCTTTGTACCTGACGTTCTCCCAGCCCACTCTCCCAGCAAGAGTTATTGCGGACGTAACAAACGCAAGCACGAGCACCAGGCTTAAGAGCACATCCGCAAAGGCGATAATGGGATTGGTGACATCAGAGTCGTGCCTCGCGCTCGAGCGGTTCACCACTCGTTGTCACGCCCATCAATCTCGTTGAAGGTTAAACGAGGCGCCTCTCCACCTGCTTTGTCAGACGCTCTTTGCACACTGCCCGGCACCTCACTGACGGCGGAGCCACTACTACCGCTTTCGTGCAAGTCCGATTCCAATATCGATTGGCCGCCATTCGACAAAACCTCCACTGCTCGGACAAGGGCCTCTTGATATCGTCTAATAGCACTCAAGTTAGCCGCAAGCGAATCGTCATTTGATATCAAAACCTGTCTGAAATCCTTCATTGCTTGCTCTACGCCCGAGAATAAAAGCGAGTTCTCTCGGATAGCCGAGTTGATAGCCTGATGGGAGTCTTCAGTGAGTGCGTGGTTCTTGTCGAGTGTAGTTGTGAAGGCATGTTGCATTGCTTCCAACTGAGAAACGAGCGAGGACGAGACTTCGGAGAAGCGATCAATGTTGGCTTTCCGTTCTATCCCAACGGCCTGACGCTCCTGAACCAGCGTATCCTCGAAGCGGTCAAGCCGCTCACCGAGACTTGCCGTCGCGTCCGTTAGAGCACTCGCTTCTCGGGCTGTTGTTGCGTTGGTAGTCTGGAGGGCTTCGGAACTCTGAAGAACAGCGGCCGAAATCTGACTCAAGAGTGTAGACATCGTGGTCGTAGTGTCACTCAGACCCTGAATACTGGTTCTTGTAGTCTCACCTGCAGCAATTAGCACAGCGGTGAAGCTCTCTGACGATTCGCGAATCGAATCCCTGAAGCTTGTTAGGAATTGCTGGCTGTATTGAAGCACCTCGCGAAGTTCGGCGACTTGATACTCTTGGCTCATCGGCAAGAGGGCTGGAGCGAAGACGTGCACAGCGGCCAACTCAATGTCTTCTAACAGCTCAGCTAGACGGCGGGTCGTGCGCGCCAATGTGGCGGCCACGACAACTGAGAAGAGGACCCCATACATTGTGCAGGAGAACGCCGTTTGCATCTCGGAGAGTGTTTGGCCAAGAGCCTCAGACAGGAGAAGCGAGTTCTCCATACTCAAGGCCGCGCTGACTTGAGGTCCGAGTGTGCCTATAACTCCGGAAAGTCCGACTACAGTTCCAAAGAGTCCGAGCATCATTAGACTGTTCGGTATCGGGCGGAACCGCGCCAAACGGTCCAACTCCTGCTGTGAGGTCACGCCAATCGCAGTTGAGACGCTTGGGCTAGGGAGTCTTCTCATGGATCGAAGAACTGACAGCACCGTCCGTGTCGCCCCATCAGGAAGTGAAGAGATCTCCTTGACAACATCCTCGTCTGGAATAGGCGAGGTAACTCCCCCCAGATCAGCAATTCGTCTCCTTGCAACAGCTAGATTCTCTCGTTCGAATCGCGAGTAACGCTGTACTCCTAGCAGGTAAATAACAGTGAGTACTCCGATGAACGATATGAGTGCGACGATTACCCACCCCAAGGGACTATTTGAGGTTAGGGCTCGAATGAGCAAATCGGTCGAGCTTAGGACAGCATCAAGAAACACGCTACCGTTGGCCTCCATCTCATGCTTAAGCTCCAGAAAGAAGGCGCCGGATTGCAGCGAGCGCAGACAGTATTAGAATTGTAACCAAACCTGCGTACATTGCGCTTCTATGCCTTCTTACGTGACGACTAGGGGGCTCTGGAGTGAAGATGTGCTCCTTCCCTGTCTGAGGGAGAGGCAAGTTAGAACCGTAGACAGCCCTTCTACCCTGAGTCGGCGGGACGAATGGTGAAGTTGGCACTACGGAGCGTTTGAAGTCGTCCAGCGCGCTCCTCCAGGTATCAGTTATCCACTCAGAGTCCTCGCGGGACACTAGATGGATGTTCGACAAGTCTCTTTGAGCGCGAATAGTCGCGTAAGTAGCCTCAGTCGGGTTCTGTGCTTTCGATAGCTGGCTAGGGAAACCCACCTGAACGCCCAGCCAGAGCGCTTGACGCTCACGCTCGAAGCCAGGGAGTGCGTCCCGTAGTATGCCCTCACTCGTTCTTGGATCGTGCCATAGAGCCTCGCGATACCTTTCGACAAGGTCGACAAGCCTCTGAGCTGCGACCGCGCTCAACGCAGACATGCACACGCCATTGGCCCAAGTATCATTTCCTGCAACTCCTGCTCTTAGACGGCTGAAATGATACAAGGAACGGACTTACAGAAGGCTTAAGGAGTTGGAGCATGTCAAACCGACCCGGCGCCGAGCTTGCCAAACGTCCCCTGCACTTCATTTGGATACTGGACTGCTCTGGCTCAATGAATGAGGATGGCAAGATTCAAGCGTTGAACAATGCCATCTCAGAGTCGATTCCGCACATGAGGCAAGTGGCAGACTCGAACCCGAATGCGAATGTTTTGGTCAGGGCGGTAAAGTTCTCAGGTGGCGCCCAATGGCATGTGTCGACGCCCATTCCCGTCGAGGATTTCGAGTGGTCGCCTCTAGTGGCCGACGGGATGACTGCCATGGGTGCGGCCCTAAATCTTGTAGCGGACCAACTCAACGTACCACCAATGGATCAACGAGCCCTGCCGCCTGTCTTGGTCCTGATCACGGACGGTTATCCGACGGATGACTTCAGCGGTGGACTCACTAAGTTGATGGGCTTACCTTGGGGCAAGCGTGCCGTGAGGCTTGCGATTGCCATGGGACGGGATGCGAACACCGAGATCCTAAGCCGCTTCATTGGTAATCCAGAGATAGCACCCCTCCAGGCGAACAACGCGGAGACACTAGTGCGGTACATCACGTGGGCATCGACGGTGGCCGTGCAGGCAGCTTCTGCTCCAGCGAGTCAGATCACAGGCGATACGTCTCCCCCGACCTCTAACGTTCCCTTGCCTACTCCGCCGCAGACAGATGATGAAGACAATGCTGGCCTTTCGATCTCCGACGTGTGGTGACTGTAGAGTAGCCGCGTTATGAAGCCTAGATGGTGGGCAACGGGCTGCAGCACAGTAGGGGCAAACCACTCTAGATTGGGTCTGCCCAATCAGGACGCGCTGGCACTACAAACAGAGGCCTTGATTGCTGGCGGATCGAATTTGACGTGGGCGTTCGTAGCAGTTGCGGATGGTCATGGAGCTGAGCGCTACTTTCGAAGCGAGCGGGGGGCCGTTTTTGGAGTCAATGCGGCGGCAAACGCGTTGCAGGAGATGGTGACTCTGCTACCTAGGACGATAGTCGACGGCGTAGATCTTCAGAACTGCAGGATGCTGTTCAAGCAGCAGTTGCCACAGTTGATAGTGAAGAAGTGGATCGATTATGTGGAGAAGGATATCGCTTCAAACCCCTACAATGACCAAGAGGCACTGATTGTATCCAGTGGTCAGCGTTCGGACATTCGTATGCAACACAACCGGCCAACTCCCTCGAGTCCAAACCGACTTGAACCTCGTCTGAGGCCGTACGGAGCAGCTCTTGGTTTCGCCGTTGTTTCGGATGCATACATTGCTTTTGCATCTCTGGGCGATATCGACGTGGTGACGGTTACAGCAGAAGGTAGCGCCCTGAGAGCCCTCGCAGCGTCAAACGAAGTCGGAGAGGCCACTCACTCTCTATGCCTCCCTGACGCACCGAGTTTGTTTCAGGCGGAGTTCGTCGCGTTAAGTCCTGATAACCATCCGTCGATGATCTTCATCGGGACCGATGGCTTCTCTAAGTCGTTTGCCAGCGAAAGCGATTTCCTAAGTACTTGTGAAGCCTACGCACAGAACGCTAAAGACGAGGGTCACCGATCTCTAGACCTCGGACTCCTTGCTTGGCTTGAAGAGACAACGCTTCATGGGAGCGGGGATGACGTAACCGTAGGGCTTATTTTCGACCTATCAGTCAGCAAGACGCCAGGGGAAGCGGTCCTTGAAGACGACGATCTCGTTGAGCTTGTCAGTGATTCCGCAAACGGTCGTGCGGTCGCGTCAAATCCCGTAGGTAATCAATGCGATGCAATACAAGACAGCGTCAGTGACTTCGAAGGAGCGACATCTTCCGAAGCAATTGAGACCTCGATAGACTCGAGAGAACCACATTTGGGGACGGATTCTAGTGAGCCCGTTACACGAGCTCCGAACCTAGGCGATCTCGACGACATTTGGATCCCTAAGGAGTAGCTTGTTACCGCTCGGCATTGTGGAATGGACTTGGGCGAGCTCGATTTCCGAGAGTCGATTGCACGCTTTTAAGGAACCAAGTAGTTTGCGGTTATTCGCTCGTCGCTTGGCACAAGGAGACTTCGATGCATCAACTCTTGTCCAAATCGAAGACTGTTAAGTCTGGCAACTTGACGATTTTGATAGAGAGTTTCCTTGGTGGAGGAACCCAAGGCGAGGTCTATCGCGGTCAATTGCAGTCCACTCCGGTAGCAGTCAAATGGTACTTTCCTCATTACTTGAAGGCAGACTCGGGTCTTCGGAGCAGGCTGGAGCGCGCAGTTAACGCAGGCCCGCCGAATCAACGCTTTCTTTGGCCAATGTCGATAACTACGTCTGAAACCCAGAACGGCTTCGGCTACGTAATGGGCCTTAGACCCTCCAACTACCAGAGCATCATGGACCTCGTAGTCGGCCGGGCAGACCCGAGCTTCTACGCGCTTGCTACTGCTGGCTTCAACCTAGCTGATGGCTACTACCAACTCCACTCGCGCGGATTCTGCTATCGGGACATATCCTTCGGCAACGTATTCTTCGACGCTCAATCCGGAGAGGTGCTGATCTGTGACAACGACAATGTCGACATTGATGGGGCCCCCGGAGCCATTGGGGGAACACCCGACTTCATGGCACCCGAGCTGGTGTTAGGACAAGCTGCTCCAAGCACCAAGACGGATCTTCATTCCTTGGCCGTTCTCCTATTCTATATGCTCTTCATTCAGCACCCTCTGATGGGCAAGCAGATACTCGACATCAGGTGTTTGGATCTTCCAGCGCGTCGGCGTCTGTTCGGCGAGAACCCGGTGTACATTTTCGACCCTAGCGACAAGCGCAATGAGGCAGTCGAAGCGCCCGCCAACGACCCTACGGCAAGGGAGGGTGGCGCCAACGCGCTCCTCTTCTGGCCCATATATCCGAAGTTCCTTAAGGAGAAGTTCGAGCAGGCTTTCACGCGAGGGCTGACTGATATCAACCAGCGCGTCGTGGAGTCGGTCTGGCGACAGACCATGAGTCGTCTCATAGATTCCGTGTACCCATGCCAAGATTGTGGCAGGGACAATTTCTTCGATGAGTCAGAATCAGAAGGTGGGGTCTATAAGGCGACTTGTTGGTCATGCAAGCAGGAACTCAATCCCCCGTTGAGGCTACTCGTCAACGATTACCAGATAGTGATAAGAGAGGGGGCCTTACTTCGCCCCCACCACATCGATGCATTCGCCGTCCCCGCGCTGGACCAGAAGATAGGTGAGGTCGTAGCTCATCCTACTAGCCCGACCGTTCTAGGACTACGCAACGAGGGGGCCGAGAAGTGGGTTGTTACTCGTAACCAACAGCCTCCTCAAGACGTCCTACCTGGTCAGAGCCTCCGATTAGCGCCTGGCGTCCGAATAAACTTCGGATCTGCACAGGGTGAGTTGGCGACATAGCAATCCCTTGTCAGCATGCGGCTTCAAAGTCGGTAACCTTAGGACTGGTTCAGTCGATGCTTGGCGCCACTCGAGCGCTCATGGCAGCGGACCCCACGCCCCGTATTGAGCAGTCCGTCGGCGTGCCCTTGCGAGCCGCGTCCGTTGACCTGCCCCATCGGGACTGCTAAAGTTGCATCGTTATCCGGCGGAGCTGCATAACCTCGCCGGTGGCACCAGACCCTGATGACCCGCACCTTCACCCGATCCCGACCTAGCTAAGCGGCGCCCGCGGCGCCGGCCGGCTCATGCCGGTTGGTCCGTAGGGGCCGCAGGGTTGGGACGCGTCGTCGGCTGTCCTATGTCGGACGGATGCTGACGACGGCGCGACCGGTACGCCCGGTCGGTGAAGAGTGCGGTTCTAGTTTTTTGGAGGCGTGATGGGACAGGAAGGCAAGATCAAGCGCGTGGTGCTGGCCTACTCGGGAGGCCTCGACACCTCTGTGATCCTGCACTGGATCAGGGAGAACTACGGTGCCGAGGTCGTGGCCTACACGGCCGACATCGGCCAGGGCGACGAGGTCGAGGAGGCGCGCCTGAAGGCGTTGCGCACCGGGGCCGTCGCCGCTTACGCCATCGACCTCAAGGAGGAGTTCGTCTCCGAGTTCGTCTTCCCCGTCCTGCGCGCTGCCGCCATCTACGAGGGTTACTACCTTCTCGGCACCTCGTTCGCGCGGCCGCTCATCGCCCGCAAGATGATCGAGATCGCCGAGATGGAGGGCGCCGACGCGGTCGCTCACGGCGCCACCGGCAAGGGTAACGATCAGGTGCGCTTCGAACTCTCCGCCTACGCGCTCAAGCCGGACATCAAGGTGATCGCGCCGTGGCGCGAGTGGGACCTGAAGGGTCGCGAGGACTGCATCGCCTACGCCGCCAAGCACGGCATCGATGTGCCGGTCACCAAGGAGAAGCCCTACTCGACCGACGCCAACCTCTTCCACATCTCGTACGAGGGCGGCGTGCTCGAAGATCCTTGGGCGGAGGCTCCCAAGGGCATGTGGAAGCTGACCGTCGACGCCGAGGACGCGCCCGATACACCCGAGGTCGTGACGATCGCGTTCGAGCACGGCAACCCCGTCTCAATCAACGGCAAGCGCATGTCGCCGTTCGACCTCCTCTCCGAGGCCAACCGTATCGCCGGCAAGCATGGGGTGGGGCGCGTCGACATCGTCGAGAACCGCTTCGTGGGCATGAAGTCGCGCGGCTGCTACGAGACGCCTGGCGGCACCCTGCTGTTCCACGCGCACAAGGCGGTCGAGTCGCTGACGCTCGACCGGCAGGTACTGCAGCTCCGCGACGACCTCGTCCCCCGCTACGCCGCCGCCGTCTACAACGGCTTCTGGTACTCGCCCGAGCGCGAGGCTCTGCAGCGCCTGATGGACGACATCCAGCAGCCCGTCACGGGCGAGGCTCGCATCAAGCTCTACAAGGGCACCGCCACCGTCCTCGGCCGCCGCTCGCCGAACAGCCTCTACCGCCAGGACGTCGTCACGTTCGAGGAGGACTCCGTCTACGACCAGGCCGACGCCGACGGCTTCATCAAGCTCAACGCGCTGCGCCTGCGCATCCGCAAACAACTGGCTGACGAGCAGGCCCGCTGAGGTGCCGGCCGCCAGCGCGCTACCAGTCAAGCCGGGCGTCGAGGCTCCCAAGGTCTTGCTGCGCGAGGCCGAGCTGTCGGACGCGCCGTCGCTCGCCGAGCTGTACCAGGAGGCGAAGCCCGACTCCGACGCCACGCCTGCCGGCATGGCCGCGTACCTGAACTCGGGTTTCGCTCTTGTGGTGGCCGACGCCTCCAACCGGGTGCTGGCCGCGGTGAGGTGGACGTCGGACCCGGAGGGCTGGAACGTCGAGCGCGTCGCCACCCGCGTCACCGAGCGCGAGCAGGGCTACGGCCGCTGGCTGATGACGAAGCTCGAGGCGATGGCCATCAAGGGCAACGTCAAACGCTTGACGCTCGAGGTCGACAACCCGGCTTTGCTCCACTACTACAGCCGCATGGGCTACCACCCGACGGAGGAAGGCAGCCTGGTGCTGAGCAAGCGCGTCGGCGGCGTCTGGCAGAAGCAGGGGCATCATGGCCGCTGACAAGGACGAGAAGCTGAAGAACGCACCGTCCGCAACGATGTGGGGCGGCCGTTTCAGCGAGGGCACCGACGCCCTCATGGAGCGCGTCAACGCCTCGATCCGCTTCGACCAGAAGCTCGCGGCCGAGGACCTGTTGGGCTCCCTCGCCCACGCGAGGATGCTGACCGAACAGGGCATCCTCAGCGAGGACGACGGCGCCGCCATCGAAGCGGGCCTGGTACGCCTGCAAGCCAAGGTAGCCGCCGGCGAGGTGCAGTTCGAGCAGCGTTACGAAGACGTGCACATGAACCTCGAGGCGTTGCTCACCGAGGACATCGGTTCTGCCGGCGCGCGCCTGCACACCGCCCGCAGCCGCAACGACCAGGTCGCCACCGACATGCGCCTGCACGTCAAGCGCCGCGTCAGCGCCCTTATCGAACTGCTGCAAGACGTCCAGAGGGTGATCGTCGAGCTGGCTTCCCAGCACGTCGACACGATCCTTCCCGGCTACACCCACTTGCAGGTTGCGCAGCCGGTGCGGCTCGCACACCATCTGCTCGCCTACCACGAGATGCTCAAGCGCGACGCCGGACGCCTCGCCGACGCGCTCGAGCGCACCGACGTCTCGCCCCTCGGAGCCGGGGCGCTGGCGGGCACCACGTTCCCCATCGACAGGCACCGCAGCGCCGAGCTGCTGCGCTTCTCCGGCGTCGCCGCGAACTCGCTCGACGCCGTGTCCGACCGCGACTTCGCGCTCGAGACGCTCTCGGCGCTGGCGATCCTGATGATGCATCTCTCGCGCCTGAGCGAGGAGCTGATCATCTGGTCGAGCCAGGAGTTCGGCTTCGTGACGCTGCCCGACGCGTTCACTACCGGCAGCTCGATGATGCCGCAGAAGAAGAACCCCGACGCCTGCGAGCTGATCAGGGGCAAGACCGGCCGCGTCTACGGCGCGCTGGTCGGGCTGCTGACCGTGATGAAGGGCCTGCCGCTCACCTACAACAAGGACATGCAGGAGGACAAGGAGGGGCTGCTCGACGCGCTCGACACCGCCGAGGACAGCCTGCTCATCTACCGCGCCATGCTGCCGCGCGCGCGCTTCAACGCAGCGCGCATGCGCCAGGCGGCCGCGCGCGGCTACTCGAACGCCACCGACCTCGCCGACCACCTGGTGCGGCTGGGGTTGCCGTTCAGACAGGCTCACCATGTGGTGGGCAGGCTCGTCGCCAGGGCGTTGGATCGCGGCGTGCCGCTGGAAGAGCTGACCCTAGACGAGCTGCGCGCCGAAGAGCCGAGCCTGAGCGAGGACGTGTACCGCGCCCTCGATCTCGACAACGTCGTCGACGCTCGGGCCAGTTACGGCGGCACCGCTCGGAGTCGAGTTCAAGAGCAGATCGACGCAGCCAAGCGAGAGCTCGCGGCTGCAGCCCAAGATCTAAGCAGTGAAGGAGAGGGCCATGACATTAGTTGAACCGAAGACAACCGGCGCAGCGACCCACGCCAACACCGTCTCGGTCCGACCTGCCCGCTCCGAGGACGTGCCGCTGATCTTCGAGAACATCGGCTACTGGGCGAGCCAGGGCCGCATGCTGGTGCGCCCGATGCAGAACATCTTCGAGAACCTGCGCGACTTCTTCGTGGCCGAGGTGATGACGGACGACGGCCCGCGCTTCGCCGGCAACGGCGCGCTTCACATCCTGTGGGGCGACATCGCCGAGGTGCGCGGCCTGGCCGTCGCGCCGGAGGTTCGCTCCTCGGGCGTCGGCCGCGCGTTGGTCGAGGCCTGCGAGGTCGAGGCGCGGCGCGTTGGCATCCCGCTGCTGTTCGCCTGGACCTACGAGGTCGGGTTCTTCGAGCGCTGCGGCTTCACGCTCATAGACAAGACAAAGGACCTGCACCCGCGCGTCTGGTCAGAGTGTCTGCGCTGCCCGTTCTACGTCGGCTGCAACGAGAACGGCATGGTCAAGCCGCTGGCGGGCGTGCCACGGCCGCGCAACCTGCCTGAGCCCCCTCCGGCTCAGCTTCCTCCGGGGATAATCTGACCCCCCGTACAACCCTGTTACTCCATACCGGCGGCACCATCGGGATGCGGCGCGGCGCGAGAGGTTACGCCCCGAGCCGGGGTCATCTCGCCGAGTTGCTCGAGCGCCTCCCTGAGCTGAGTCATGAGTCGATGCCGCAGGTGGTGCTCGAGGAGTTCGAGCCGCTGCTCGACTCTTCCGACATGACCCCTGCCGACTGGTTGCACACGGCTCGCGCGATAGAGCGGCGGTACGAGCAGTTCGATGGCTTCGTCGTGCTGCACGGTACCGACACCATGGCCTATACCGCCTCCGCCCTCTCGTACATGCTCGAGGGCCTGTCGAAGCCGGTGATCCTGACCGGCTCGCAGGTGCCGCTGATCGAGCCGCGCTCGGACGCTCGCGAGAA
The DNA here is from genome assembly GCA_964392895.1 of uncultured bacterium. Taxonomy (GTDB): domain Bacteria; phylum Deinococcota; class Deinococci; order Deinococcales; family Trueperaceae; genus CAYMRL01. The sequence continues at coordinate 11,181 of CAYMRL010000001.1, read as the reverse complement.
CCTGATCACGTCCCTGCTGCTGTCCGCGAGAGCGGAACTCGCGGAGGTCTGCGTCTACTTCAGCGGCAAGCTGATGCGCGGCAACCGCGTCACCAAGGTGTCGGCCAGCGGCTTCGACGCGTTCGACTCGCCCAACGAGCCTCCCCTCGCCGAGGCAGGAGTCGAGGTGAGCTTCAGGCCCGGTGCGCTGCGCGCGCCGCAGACGGGTGGGCTAAGGGTAGCCGACCTCGCCGAGGCGAACGTCGCCGCCATCCGCCTGTTCCCTGGCATCCGCGCCGAGCTCCTCGACAACTTGCTCAGGGCCCCGCTGCAGGGCGCGGTACTCGAGACCTACGGCTCAGGCAACGCGCCGAGCCGCGATCCAGCGCTGCTCGCGCGCATCCGTGAAGCGACAGCGCGCGGGGTGGTCCTGGTCAACTGCACCCAGTGCCTGCGTGGCCACGTCGACATGAGCGGCTACGCCACCGGCGCTGCGCTGGAGGGCGCCGGCGTGATCAGCGGCGAGGACATGACGCCGGAAGCGGCGCTGGGCAAGCTGACCTGGCTGTTCGGCAAGGGGCTCACGCCAGCCGAGGTGGCCGCGGCCATGCCCAGCGACCTGCGCGGTGAGCTGACGAGTGAACGGTAAAGAGCCTGTGCGGAATGTACTTAAGAACGCCCCGGGAGCGCCGCTATTATGGACGTCGTGACTCAAGCCGATGCTGATGCCACCGGCGCTACCTTGAAGCTGGCCATCGTGGGCGCCGGCCGCATGGGCGGATCCGTGATGCAAGGAGCCATCGCCGCAGGCGTGCTGTCTCACACCGAGGTCGGCATCTACCACCCGAACGCGCGACGCGCCGCCGAGCTCTCCGAACGCTTCGGCGTCCGCGCCCTCGACGACAGCGGCCTCAAGCGCGCCGAGCGCATCCTGCTCGGGGTAAAACCGCAATCGTTCGAGGGTGTCGCGCCACTCGTCGCCCGCCGCGATGCCGCCTTCATCTCGTTGATGGCGGGAGTCGAGGCCAGCACCATCGCCAAGCGCGTCGGCAGCCAGCGCGTGCTGCGCGCCATGCCGAACCTCGGTGCCAGCTTGGGCGTCAGCGCCACGGCGCTGTGCGCGCTCCCCGAGGCGACCGCCGAAGACGTCTCGATGGCCAGGAGCCTCTTCAGCTCCGTCGGCAGCGTGCTCGAGCTGCAGGAGCGCCTGTTCGACGCCTTCACCGGCATGGCCGGCTCCGGGCCGGCCTACGCGGCCGTCGTCGCCGAAGCGCTGGCTGACGGCGGCGTCAGGGTGGGACTCGACAGGCGCGTCGCGCGCGACCTCGCCCGCCAGGTGCTGCTCGCCACCGCCAAGCTGCTCGAGACCAAGCACCCGAGCGAGCTCAAGGATGAGGTCTCCTCCGCCGGCGGCACCGCCATTGCCGGCGTGCGCACGCTTGAGCGGCACGGGCTGCGGTTCGCGCTGATCGACGCCGTCGAGGAAGCCACCGAGCGCGCCGCGCAGCTGCGCAAGGGATCGGCGTGATGGCTCGTCGCCTGAGGATCTTGCTGACGCTACTGGCGGCCGCCGCGCTGTCGTTGGCCGCGGCGCAGCAGCAGTACTACCCGCACGCTCCCGGCCTCAGCTGGACCTACTCGTCGGGCGAGACGCAGACCCTCAGCGGACCGCGCACCATCAACGGTCGCGAGGTGCTGGTCCTCACCCACTACTACGAGGGCGTGCCGGTCTCCGAGGACTACCTGGAGTACCGCGCCGACGGCGTGTTCAGCCACGGCATCGCGGCGGGCGGCCAGGTGTTCGGTTACGAACCCGGCCTCCTCGTCTACCCTGCTGAGCCGCTCGCACCCGGCTCGACCTGGACCAGCACCAGCCGCATGGCCGGGTTCAACCTGACGCTCAGCTCCGAGGTCATCGGCCTGCGCGGCGTCGCCACCTCGGTCGGTCGTTTCAACGCGCTGCTGATCCGTCAGACGACCCTGACGAGCAACGGCGCGCAGTCGCTGCAGGACATCTACTTCGTGCCGACCGTCGGCATCGTGCGCTTCGTGACGCAAGACGGCACCACCATCGACCTGATCGAGAAGAACTTCTAGCTCGCGCCCAGGTACTCGCGTTTCAGCTCAGGGAAGCTGCCGTCGGCCACCGCCTCACGCACGCGCTGCATCAACCGCGCCATGAAGTGAAGGTTGTGGATGGTGGCTAGCTGCTGAGCTAGCTGCTCGCCGGCCTTGAACAGGTGCCGCAGGTAGGAGCGCGAGAAGTTGACGCAGGCGTAACAGCCGCAGCCGTCCTCGACCGGGCGCAGGTCCTGGGCGTGACGCGCGTTGTAGATGTTGAGCCTAAGACCGGCGTTGACGCCCGAAGCGCCCCTGCTCACTCCCTCCACGCCTGGCGACACCAGGAGCGTCCCGGCGCGAGCGTTGCGGGTCGGCATCACGCAGTCGAAGGTGTCGACGCCGCGCTCGACGGCCTCGAAGATCCCCTCCACGTCGCCGATGCCGAGCAGGTGGCGTGGGAGAGCGGGGTCGAGCAGCGGCACGGTCCAGTCGAGCACGGCGTGCATCTGGGCCTTGGAGCTGCCGAGGTTGCCGCCGATAGCGATGCCGTCGAACCCGAGCCGCGAGACCTCCGCCGCGCTCGCCTTGCGCAGCGCCTCGTATGCGCCGCCCTGCACGATCCCGTACAGCGCCTGTTGGTAACCGTGTCGGTCGTGTGAGCCGCGGAACGCGTCGAGACTTCGCCTCGCCCAGCGGTGCGTGCGCTCCATCGACTTGGCGGTGTAAGCCTCGTCATGCAGCGGGCTGGTGCACTCGTCGAAGGCGAGCACGATGTCGGCGCCGAGCGCGCGCTGCACCGCGATCGACAGCTCGGGGGTGAAGAAGTGCTTGTCGCCGTCGATGTGGCTGCGGAACTCGACGCCGTCCTCCCCCACCTTGACCAACGTGCCACCGCCGGAGGTGGTGGCACGCGCCCCGCGGTGGCCGCTAGGGCTCTCGTCAGGGAAGATGCTCGCCACCTTGCCGACACCGTGCTCGATGGAGGCGCCGAGCGAGAAGACCTGGAACCCGCCCGAGTCGGTGAGGATGGGTCCGTCCCAACCCATGAAGCGGTGCAGGCCGCCGTGAGCAGCGACCGTCTCGGGTCCGGGGCGCAGGTAGAGGTGGTAGGTGTTCGCGAACAGCAGCTCGGTGCCGGTCCGGCGTACCGCCTCCGGGGTGACGCTCTTGACCGTCGCCTGCGTGCCGACAGCCACGAACGCCGGCGTCATCACGCTGCCGTGAGGCGTGTCGAGCCGGCCGAGGCGCATGCTGCCGCTGGTGCTCAGCGTCTCGAAGCCGAAGCCGGGGGGCGGGTCGGCTTGCTCATGGTTCGCGTCAGAATCGGGCATCTTCGTCGGCTCGGCGCGTGGCGCGCGGGGCGCGTGACAGGTTACACCGCGCATGTCGGCTGCGCCTGCTAAGGTAGCTGCAACGAGCCGCGAGGCTCGCCTTTGGAAGCTGTGAAACCTGGCCTGCATTTGGGCGCTTGGGTCAGGTGGAGCTAGTAGCGCAACCGGCCAATGGACCGCGTGCCGTCTCTTAGGAGCGGCAGCGCGCTTCAGAACCCAACACCCGGTCAGGTGCCCCTAGTACTGGCGTAGTCGCCAGACGGGCCGGGCTCGGTGACCCACAGCAGCCACAACTCACTGTTCGCGGTTACGCTGGCGCTGCTGATGCTGCAAGCGCCGGGGCTCACCTCCGCCAACCACCCGTTCGCGCCGGCCGTTCATGTCGGCGCCGCATACCCTCAGACCCCGACGCCCGTGGCGGAGCGCGTGATGTTCGGAGCGTTCACCTACGGCGGCGTCTGGCAAGGCCTGGAGCCGATCGCCAAGCTGGAAGGCGAGCTCGGCAGGCAGCTCGACATCGTCCACTGGTTCACCAACTTCGACAACGACTACTACCCCGAGATGGTCGCCGCCGTCTCCACCGGCGGCAGACTGCCGCTGATAAGTTGGCAGCCGCACGGCCGCGAGCTGCGCGACATCGCCGGCGGAGCGCACGACGACTACCTCCGCTCCTGGGCGCGCGGTGTGCGCGACTCCGGCGTGACGGTGTTCCTGCGCCCCTTCCCCGAGATGAACGGCGACTGGGTCTCCTGGAACGGCGATCCAGAGGGCCTCAAGGCTGCATGGCGTCACATGGCCGCCGTCTTCGCCGCCGAGGGCGCCGACAACGTCCGCTGGGTCTTCAGCCCCAACGTCAGCGACCAGCCCGCCACCGAAGCCAACCGCATGGAGGCGTACTACCCAGGACCTGACGTCGTGGATGTGCTGGCGCTCGACGGCTACAACTGGGGCACCGCGCGCCCCTGGACGACCTGGCGCAGCTTCGAAGAGGTGTTCAGGCACGGTTACGACCGCATCACCACGCTCGGCAGCCAGCCAGTGTGGTTCGCTGAGATGGCTAGCTCTTCCGACGGCGGTGACAAGGCAGCGTGGGTGGCCGACATGTTCGCCAGCACGGCGTTCGACAGGCTCACGGCTCTCGTGTGGTTCGACGAGAACAAGGAGACCGACTGGCGCATCGTCGCCGACGCCGAGGTCGCGGATGCCTTCAAGGCGGCTCTGCTGCGCCTCCCGAGCCGGCCAGAGGCGCTCTTCGCGTCGGCGGACAGCGCGCTAAGGTAGGTCGCGTGACCTCGCTCAAGAGGGCCGCCGTATCCATCGCCGCGGCCGCGCTGCTGTCAGTCGCACTCGCCCAGAACCGAAGCTACGAGTTGGCGCTGCTCGCCGACGGTCTCACCCTGCCGGTGCATGCGCTCGCCCTCGAGGATGGCCGCGTGCTGGTGGCACGCCTCGACGGCGTCGTGGAGCTGGTCGAGGGCGGCGTGGTGCGCGAGGCGCCGTTCCTGAGCCTCGCCGGCCGCGTGACGGCGCAGGAGGGCGAGCAGGGCCTGTTCACCATCGCGCTGGAGAGCGACGCTACCGCCACCGCTGCTGGTAGACCTCGTCAACTGCTGGCTGCCTTCACCGAGAAGGGCTCTGGCGACCTCGTCGTCAGCGCGTTCGATACCGACCCGGAGCTGTCGTCGGCCGACCGCGGCAGCGAGGTCGAGCTGGTTCGCGTCGCGATAGTCGACCCGTTCCACCACGGCGGTCAAGTGGCGTTCGGGCCTGACGGCCTGGTCTACCTAAGCATCGGGACCGGTCAGCGCTACGAGGTGTTCGGCGAGCGCGCCGGCGCGATCTCGCAGTCGGACGCCACGCTCCGTGGCAAGGTCGTGCGGTTCTCGCTTCCCAACGTGTTGCGCATCGTGGGCACCAGCTACCAACCCTCGATCCGAACCGAGGTGTACGCGCGCGGGTTCCGCAACCCGTGGAAGTTCTGGATCGACCCCGACAGCGGGCGCATGCTCCTGGCCGACGTGGGCGAGGACCTGTTCGAGGAGATCAACGACGTCGTCCGAGGCGGCAACTACGGTTGGCCGAGCCGCGAAGGTCCTGCCTGCTTCCTGAGTTACGACGGCGTCACCAAAGCCGATCCCGACTGCGGAACCCCATCACAGCGACTGATGATCGACCCGCTGGCCCACTACGGTCACCCGCACATCGATCCAGCGGGTGGCGTGGCGGTCGTCGCCGGCGTGGTCGTGCGCGACACGGCTCTCGGCGCTCTCGTCGGCAGGTTCCTGTTCGCCGACTTCGCGCTAGGCCGCGTGTGGAGCCTGGATCTGGAGTCCCGGGGCGTCGAGCTGGTGCTGGAAGCCGGCGTGCCGATAACCTCGATCACCGACGCACCCGACGGCGCCGTGCTGCTCACCTCGTTCAGCGGAGGGCTCTACAGGTTGCTGCTGGCCAGGTAGGTGTCGTCGTCGACGCCGACCTCGATCGCGTCCTCGAACAGCCGCGCCACCACGGCCGCGTAGAACTCGCGGTCGTTCACCTTGAACCTCGCGACCAGCTCAGCCGATGCCCGGTAAGCGTCTCCAAGCGCGAGCGAGCCGTCGGCCACCGCGCTGCTGACGTCGAGAAGCAGACGCTCGGCTTCGGCGACGGATTCGGGATCCTGGCGGTAAGCGGCGATGGTGGCACCGAGCAGACCGGTGAGCTTGGCGAGCTCCGCCATCGACTCCACCGAGCCGGCGATCCTAGCGTTGACAGAGCCGTTGACGACGCCGTCGAGCGGGTTGATGTAGCGAGCGTAAGCGACGCGTTCGTCGGCTCCGCCGGACTGATCGGACGCCCAGGCGAGCTTGGCGGCTCCGCCACACATCGAGAAGACGGGGTCGAACAGGCTGAAGTCCCGCGCGAACAGGCCGGGGTTGTGGAACTTCGAGCGCGGGTCGTCGGAGACTGAACGCAGCAGCGTGAGGGCGTCCGAGGTCATCTGCGCCAGCCCGACGTCGTTGGTCGGCCCGATGGCCAGCGGGTCGAGGAACGACTCGTTGAGCAGCACGCGCAGCAGGAAACCGGCGGAGACGTCGTAGGAGGTGGCGGAGCGCTCGAGATCGGTGAGGAGCGGAGCGAGGCGGGCGAGCATCAGCACGCCCCACGGCGAGAGCTCCTGGTACTCGGCGGCCGAGCCTTCGAGGCGTCGCTCACCGGTCGCGGCGATCCTGACCGTCTCCGGCGAGCAGTACGGCAACGCGGCGACCTCGGGGGCAGGACCGCTGACCGGGAGCAGCAGATAGTCGTCCTGGTCGAGAGGGTTCGCGACGTAGATGAGGTCCCAGGTGGCGCGGTAGCCGGGGCGCGCCAGGTTGCCGATCAGCGCGGTGCCGGCGAAGGCGAGCACACCCCACAGCATCAGCGACACGGCCATGCCGGCGGTGCGAGCCGGGATGCTGCGCGCGTTGACGAGACCAGGCCTCTCCCAGGTGATGCTGATGCGGCCCGCGGCGGTGTTGCGGAGGTGGGCCGGCAGCGTCTCGCGCATCGGCTTCTTGAACCGCTCAGCGGTGAGCACGCGGCTCAGCGCGGTCACGTACGCCAGCGCGTTCAGCGGTCTGAGGCTGATCAGCGGAACGACGCCGAGGAGGGCTCTCCCAACCGACGCGAACAGCGTCAGGAGGGTTCCGGCTCCTCGCGCCCTGTACACCTTGGCGTAACCGATCGCGACGAGGGTAGCGGTGGCGGAGGCGTCCAGCGCCAGCCACGGCACCAGGGTGCCGGGCGCGATGCCCAGTGACGGCACGAAGCGGTTGAGCCCCAGTAGCGCCGGTACGGCCAGCAGCAGCACCAACCCCACCAGGTTCTCGAGCTGAGCGGCCATGTAGGCGAACTTGACGTTGCCGGACACGCGCTGCTCGCTCGAGGTGGCGACCAGGCGCTTCAGCGCGGACTCCAGGCCGCCGCCGTTCCAACGCTCGACCTGCTTGAGGTAGGCGGCGAGGTTGTGCGGGTCTTCGGTGCGCATCTGCGCACCGGGAACCAGCACGGCGTCGGAGCTGCGCTGCAGCGTGATCTCGGCCTCCGCCTCGACGACCTTGGTGAAGGCGACCTGCTCGCCGCCCGAGTAGACCTTGAAACCCAACCCGGCGATGTCGCGTGGGCCGAACGTCTTGGCGGTCGCCGGCAGCGACTGCACGGACAGCGTGAAGTCGTGATCCTCGGTCAGGGTGTCCGAAGGCATCGGGAAGCAGTCGACGCGGGCCGTGAAACCGCAACCGACGACCGTGTACAGCCGCGAGCGCCCGAACACCGGCCCGGCGATGCGACGGCTCTGACCGGTTCGAATCAGCGTGGCGAAGGCGTACTCGGCCGACCTGGCGAGGGCCAGGTAGCGGGCTAGAGGCCTCCTCGAGCTCCCGAGCGAGAGCACGGCGCCCGACTGGAGCGCCACGTCCTCGAGGACGTAACTCCAGCTATCCGCGCCCGGGTCCTCGACGCGGCGCAGCCGGTAACAGCTATCCTTCATCGCCGCGACGAAGCCGGGATCTACGACGGTATCGCCGTCGACGACGATCACGCGCTCAGCGTGCAGCATCCCGCCTACCACCAGCGAGTTGATGCTGTCGGCCTTTGAGGTCGGCAGGCTGTACTCGACGATCATCACGGGCGGACGGCTCGAGCACTGCCACCTCTCGGCGTAGGCGTCGGTGTCCGCCAGCGGCGTGCGGTGCACTTGCGAGTAGCCGAAGCTCGCCAACTCACGCCTCACGACGGCGGCCGTGGCGTCGCGCCCGCCGTTGATGCTTATCGCGATGACGTCAGGCGCCTCGGTCTGCGACAGCAGGGACGAGATCGTCCCCGGCGCGCCGGCCTCTTCGTTGAACATCGGCACCACGATGGCGAAGCGGTCAGGGCCTCTCACCACGAAGGAGTCGACCGCGAGCCGTTGGCGGTTACGCCACGGCAACACGCCCAGGATGGCGTTCAGCAGGATGGTCGGAGCCGCTAGAAGTCCAAAGAAGAAAGCCAACGCTGGTTCCTGACTCCGGCACCGGGTGGTGTCCGATCGTCCGTGCTGCGCACAGAACGAAGCGGTAGAACGCGTGCCGTCTTCAAGCTATCACCGAAGAAAATGGCCGAAGCCGCGAGCGTCACGTTCCCATCCAGAGCCCGTTTTACCTAGCCATCATGAGGGCGGCATCACCCTGGAAGACGACAACTCTCATGTGAAGGTGTTAACATCTCGCGGTTGGGAGTCGTTGATGGCCCTGCACATCAGCGGGAAGCTCTTGGCCCTCGGCCTAGTGGTAACCGCTCTGATCACAGCCTTTAGCGCGCCGGATCTAGACCCGGCCCCAGTCGTTAGCAACGGCGTCGTAGACGTGAGCCTTGCCCCCTACGCCGTCGTGCTCGACGAGCCGGTAGCCGCCACGCACGAGACGCTCGCCTTCGGCCCGACGGCCAACCCGAGCTTCGAGTTGCGCGCCACCGGCTACAACTCCCACGTCAGCCAGACCGACTCCACCCCGTTCATCACGTCCACCGGCGCCCGCACCCGCTTCGGCATCGTGGCCGTCAGCCGCGACCTGTTAGGCACCGACCTACCGTACGGCTCGCTCGTGCGCCTTCGGGACCTCGGCGGCTACTACACCGGGCGCGGGGCCGGAGCTTTCCAAGCTCTGCTCGACTCGCAAGGCCTGTTCGTCGTCGAGGACACCATGCACGCGCGCAAGACCCAGCAGCTCGACGTGTGGTTCCCCGAGTACTCGACGGCCATCAACTGGGGCGTGAGGCGCATAGAGGTCGAGGTAGTGAGGTTCGGTCGGCACGGTCCGGAACTCGAGCCGCAACCCGTCTCGGCGTTCGAAGCAACCCCCAGACTACTCTCGATTCGCTAGCCTTAGGAGCGTGAGCGCTCTCGTTCCCTACCTAGCGTGGCGACACATGCGCCGGCGCGGGCTGCAGTCGGTGTTGACCGTCCTCGGCGTGGCCGTAGGCGTGATGGTGCTCATCACCGCGCTGTCACTCACCAACGGCTTCATCGACGAACTCATCACCTCCACCCTGCGCGCCACACCGATGCTCTCACTGCAGAGCTACCTCTCCGGCGACCTCCTGACAGAGGATGCTTCGTTGGCTGCGAGCTTCCTCGAGCATCCGCAGGTGTCGGCCGTGGCGCCGTTCTTGGCAGGTCAGGCGCTGATCGCCCGGCGCGCCAGCTCTTCGCTCGGCATCAGCGCACGTGCCGCCTACACCCAGATGCTGGGGATCGACCCCGCTTTGGAATCGCGAGTGCTCGACCTTGCCGTCATCGAGGCGCAGGCCCAGGCGCTCTCCGGAGGCGAAGGGATCGTGCTGGGGGCGTCGTTGGCGCAGCAGCTCGGCGTGATGACCGGCGACTCGGTGCTGGTGCGCGAGGTCAACGGCGCCACCGCTACCTTCACCGTCGTCGGCACCTTCAGGGTCGGCAACGAGCTCATCGACGCGACCACCTCCTACCTCTCCATCCCGGCGCTGCAGGAGTTCCTCGGCGTCGAAGGCATCACCGGCTACCACCTGCGGCTGCGCGACGCGTCGCGCGCGCAAGCCGTCGGGCTCGACCTGGCCGACAGGCACGGGCTCAGACCGCTGTCGTGGGAGAGCCTGTTCGCCAGCCTCGTCAGCCAACTGAGGCTGCAGAAGGCTGTCATCGGTGTCGTCGTGTTCCTGATCGTGCTGGTGGCGGCGTTCGGGATCGCCAACGTGCTGGTGCTGACGGTGGCCGAGAAGACCGAGGAGATCGCGATCCTGCGCGCTCTCGGCGCCAGCGAGCGACAGGTGCTGCGCGTGTTCATGCTCGAAGGTTTCCTGCTCGGCGGCGCCGGCACGCTCCTCGGTGCGCTGCTCGGGGTCTTGGTGAGCGCTTACTTCCGCTTCCAGCCGTTCCCACTGCCCGGCGATCTCTACTTCATCACCCAGTTGCCGGTCGAGGTTCAGGTCCCCGATCTCTTGTGGGTATGCGCCGTCTCGCTCGCGACCAGCGTCATCGCCGGCATCTTCCCTGCGCGGCGGGCCAGCCGGCTCGATCCGGTCAGCGTGCTCAGGTGAGCGCCTCCACCAAGGAGCCGCCCAGGCGCCGGGCTCCTCGCCCGCTGGAGACGCGCGAGCAGGCCTGGGAGTACCTCTTGCTGCTGCTGGGACGCCAGTCGTACACGCTCAGTGAGCTGAGGCGGAAGCTCGAGCGGCGCGGGGCGGCAGGCCTGGCGGACGAGCTGCTCGAGCGTCTGGTCGAGCTGCGGCTCGCTGACGACGCCGTCTACTCCGAGCAGTACGTCGCGAGTCGAAAGTCGGCGCGCGGCCGGCTGGCGCTGGCCCAGGAGCTGCGGCGGCGCGGCGTCGAGGCGGAGCTCGTAAACACTGAGGTCGGGAAGCTGAACCCCGCGCAGCAGTTGGCGGCCGCTGTCGGGCTGCTGGAGAAGAGCGCTTGGCGGTACCGGCCGCGGTCCGATGCCGAGCAGAACGTGCCGGCGGCGGAGACGGCTCACCGCGCGAAGGCGAAGGCGTTCGCGTTCCTGGCACGGCGCGGGTTCGATGCCGAGACGGCAGCGGGTGCGCTGGCGAGCGTCGGATGGTTCGACGAGCAGGACTAGCTCCCAGGCACAGACCTCGCCATTGGACTTCGGGGCTCGAATCACTTAGACTTCATATTTGCGTCGGGGCGTAGCGCAGCCTGGTAGCGCACATCGTTCGGGACGATGGGGTCGGAGGTTCGAATCCTCTCGCCCCGACCAATGTTGTGAGTCGCGACATATGCGACATATGAGTCGCGACATGTGCGACTAAGAGA